>CAVTZP010000009.1:0-80432 GCA_963739245.1 uncultured delta proteobacterium | reverse complement strand
ACATTATGTGGAGGGCGTAGAGGTCGGCATATTCTGGATATAATCCATAAATAGCAAATCCCCCACCCAGGCCGTTGCCGCGGTCATGCATATTGGCAATCGCCGTGATGATACCCTCCCCGGAGAACCCATTGCTGAGGTATCCATTACCCCAAAGATGGAGCAGGCGGCAATGACCTTATCGTCCCGGTGCGGATTTTGCTTTTGGTTAATATCTCTCATGGACTTAGCTCCTTAAAATAATCCCTACTCTCCTATTGTTATCTCCTCAGGCTGCTCAACGGAGGTTACTGAGGAGGCTAATAGCGAAGGCGGCACTTCCAGGCGTGGTCGCCATATCTCTTCAGGCAGGGAGACCAGCCCAAAGTCATCAGCCACCAGCGCTTGCTTGAAACTATCTACATTTACCTTATCCTTCATCAAACTAAAGACGATGCCCGATTTCTCTATATCGCCAGCAAAGACCATGCCCACCACAAGTCCGTCTTTTAGAATAACCTTCTTGTAGCTATGCTCACGCCTTTTAGTGAGCACTTCGTAGCTACTATCTGGCGGGTCGACGATGCCGGCAGAGACAATAGCCAGCCCGAAGTACTTCAAAGAATTCATCGCGGTACCTCCAGGATATTCGGTCGGAACGCCAGCCATGTTGAATCCGGCTACCCTTCCCCCGACGTAGGCATTAGGCCAGATAGGGGTGAGCCGATTCTCACCGTAGATGAAGTCATAAGCCTCAGCGGCATCACCACAGGCATATACATTAGTCGAAGAAGTAGCCATATAGCGGTCAACGACTATGCCACGGTTTATTTCTATCCCGGTGCCAGCTAACAGCTCAGTGCGTGGCTGAACGCCAATGGCTACTATCACCAGCTCGCAGGGTATCGGTCTACTATCATCTAGGGTGACTCCAGTTACCTCCCCGGCAAAATAGTAGCTGCTGACCGCAGCCACAGTGTGGCCAGTTATGATTTCCACCCCAGCCTGTTTCAGCCTTTCTTCAGCGAGAGCCGATGTTTCTTTATCCAGGATAGTATTTAAAATCCGCTCCTTCATCTCCACTATGGCAACCTTAATCCCTTGTCTTACCAGCGCCTCAGCCACACTTACGCCGATGAGACCGCCGCCAACGACTGCTGCCCGCCCTACCCGCTGGCTGAAATACTGTTCAATAGCCTTGGCATCATCAAGCGTGCTAAAGGTAAAGACCCCACCCCGGTCAATACCGTCTATCTGAGGGACAATGGGCACACCACCAGTGGCCAGAAGCAGCTTTTCCCAGGCTATTGTTCTACCGTTCTCCAGCCTGACGGTACGTTCACCAATATCGACTTGCTCTACCTTCTGACCCAGGATAGCCTGGATTTGGTTCTTCTCGTAGAAGTCAATTGGCCGGAACAACATCTTCTCAAGGGGACACCTACCGGCGAGATACTCTGAAATGAGCGGTCGGGAATAGGCGGGGTAAGGCTCATCGGAGATTATGGTAATCCTCCCCGCTCTATCCACCTCGCGAATGGCTTCAGCCGCCCCGATGCCCCCCGCCGAGTTTCCTATAATCAGGTATTTTACCTTCTCCATCTTCGCCATTATCTCTTCCCCTTTGCTGCCAGAGCCAGCTTTATGAAATTGTCATAGAGCTTAAGTCCTATTCCCCCGCTCTTTTCCGGGTGAAACTGGGTTGCTACCAAGTTCCCTCTGGCAATGGCACTGCATAGCCTAATGCCATATTCAGTCTCACCAGCCACCAGCGACTTATCCTCCGGCTCTGCATAATAGCTGTGAACGAAGTAAAAGTTGGCTTCGTCCGCTATCCCATCAAATATGGGGTGGGGAATCGTCTGCTTTACCTGGTTCCATCCCATGTGCGGTATCTTTAACCCGGAAGGAAGCCGGCGCACTCGCCCGGGAATAATACCCAGACACTCGTGCCCGCCACCTTCTTCGGTGCTGGTAAACAGAATCTGCAGCCCAATACAAACACCCAAGAAGGGTCGGCCCTCGGTGGCAAGCTGCCTAATCGGGTTAGCCAACTTCAATCTCTTGAGGTTGGCCATGGTATCAGCGGCAGCACCAACACCGGGCAGAATAACCGCCTCAGCACTAAGTACCTCATCCGGCTGGCTGGTTATCCTCGGCTGGTAGCCCAGCCTGGTGATAGCATTAACCACGCTGCGTAAATTACCGGCACCATAGTCAATTATGGCAATCATCCTGAGTCCTTTCCTTTGTGCGCTTAAAGCGGCTTAGTTCTCGACGGTAACCTCCACTATGTTTTCCTTGGCGATAGCCCTTTCCTCAACGCCCTTTCTGACAAAGACATGCATTAGTCCCAGTATTTCGTATTGACCATTTCCCAATCTCGTGGTGTCCCATCTCACCGGGAATTTCCCCTTTCTATCCTCAGACTCCCCGATCCTAATCCATGTATCCGTATTCTTCTGGCGATAGTACCAGGGGTTGGTCACCCTGGTGATAGGTCCAGCGAGACTCAATTCTCCCAGCTCCTTACTCAGCAGGTCTTCGTCAAACTCCTCTCTTAACATAACATTGCCGGAATACTTTTTTAATACCTCGGAAGGAACGATGTAATGTGGGCCCCAATTGTATGACATAGCTACCTCCTTTTATTACGGAGCACTAGCCCCGTTCTCTAAATACACCAGCGCCTCATTAGGGCAATTAGTGACACACGCCGGTTCATCCTTTCCATTGCAGAGGTCGCATTTGGCGATTATTCCCCGGTTTATATCCTGCCTGATAGCACCAAACGGGCAGACTAATAGGCAAGTCCAGCAACCGATGCACCTTTCTTCATCCACCGTCACGACGCCGCTCCCCGTATCCCTCTGGAGTGCTCCGCTAAGGCAAGCATAAACGCATGGCGGCTCATCACAATGCTGGCAGCGGACGGAAAAAGCTATCGGTTTCCTCTCCTCAATTGATACACGGGGCAATGGTTGAGGAGATTCCCTTTTGAATGCCTTTATTAAATCCTTCGAGCGTGAGTGCTCCGCCTGGCAGTACACCTCACAGAGGCGGCAGCCAATGCACATCGGTTCCTTAATGTAGATTCTCTTCATCTAGACGCACATCCTTTCACTTACGGCTAGCGGTAATCGGTTGCCGTATACCATACTAGCACCCTTTCCCTCGTTTGTCAAGTCCCCCCATACAAATTTGACACTTTTTGATATTAAAAGGGCATTTGCGTATGGGATTTATCGGAAGAATTGAGCCTATAATTTGCCGTATTGCCTACTGTTTAAGAGGGCGCTGTTCTTGACATAGGGCATGATAGATGAGCAGGAAGCAGTATCCTTGACATTTGGCATTAAACTAATTGTATAATAGCACGATGGATGATATTGACAAGACACGAGAAGAGCTTATCGGCAAATTGGTAAAGATGCGCCAGCGGATTGTCGAGCTGGAAGCATTAGATACCGAGCACAAGCGAGTAGAGGAAGGGCTGCGGAAGCTTCATGAGCAGGAGAAGGAAGAGCGTATCAAGCTGGAGAAGGAGAGGGGAGAGAGACTGCAGTTTATTAATGCCCTGGCCCACGAACTTAAAACACCCCTTACCTCCATTGTTGCCTCAGGGGGGTTATTGCTTGAAGAGCTTAAGACTGAGGGACAAAGCCGGGGGATAAGACTGACGGAAAACATACTCAGTGCTACCGAGAAGCTTGAGGCGAGGCTGTCTGAGCTGCTAGACATGGCTAAGATGGAAAGTTTGGGCTTTAAACTGCATTTTGAGCTCTTAGATATGCGGCCGCTACTGCGGAACGCTGTTAAGGAACTGTTGCCTGTCGCCACCTGGAAACACCAAGCCTTGACTCTGGATATACCGCCTTCAGTACCTATGGTCAACGCCGATAAGCAGCGTTTGGAGCAGGTGCTGCTTAACCTTTTGACCAACGCTATTAAATTCTCTGGGGAAAGCGGCGAAATAAAACTTAGGCTGAGAAAAGAAGGCAGTGAGGTTGTGGTTGAGGTAAAGGATAATGGTCCTGGCATTTCCGAGGAAGACCGGGCGCGATTATTCACCCCCTACTATCGGGTCGAGGCAGATAGGCAGCGTTTCCCTGGCCTAGGTTTAGGGCTTGCCTTGAGCAAACAATTGATAGAATTGCACGGGGGCAGGATGTGGGTGGAGAGTGAGTTAGGGAAGGGTAGCACATTCTCCTTTTCCTTAGCTGTTGCTGAGCCGGAGGAAGAGGGCGTGCCAACCAGTAACCAGAGGGTGGGATAATAATTTGTCTAGGCGAGAGCCATGTTAAAGGTTTTGGTAATTGAGGATGCTCCGGATATTGTTGAGACCTTCTCCTTGTGTTTTGAGCTACGCTGGCCGGAGGTTAAAATAATATCCACTCCAGAGGGAGGCAAGGGATTAACCCTGGCTGAGACCGAGTCCCCGGATATCATTTTCCTCGACCTCGGTTTGCCCGATATGGATGGTCTTGAAGTACTTAAGAGTATTCGTTCCTTCTCTAATGTGCCAATTATCATCGTTACGGTAAGAGGCGATGAGATAGATAAGGTAAGAGGGCTGGAACTGGGGGCTGATGATTATATTGTTAAGCCCTTTAGCCACATGGAGCTTCTGGCGCGAGTACAGGCTGTCCTCCGCCGGGCTCACGTGGGAGAATTTAAAGTTGAAGAGAAGCCCTTCGATAGCCCGGGACTGAGTATTGATTTTGCCTCCCGAACCGTGACCGCCAATGGACAGACGGTAAGCCTGACACCTACCGAATATGAGCTGCTCCATTATCTGGTACTGAATGAAGGCAATGTGCTTACCCACCGGGCGCTGCTGGAGAAGGTGTGGGGGGAAGAGTATACCGATGCCCCGGAGTACCTCAAGGTTTATGTCCAGCGCCTGCGCAATAAGCTGGAAGTAGACCCGGCTAACCCTCAACTCCTGCTCAGTGAGCGAGGTGTGGGTTATAAGTTTCTTAAGCCGTCATCTGCCTAGCTAGCCTCTGCTATTATTTCTCTCCAAATATTTACCATTTATTTACCAAACGTTTACCTTGCCGTTTACCATTTTTACCTGAATATTTACCTTACTTTAGTACTATTACTTTAGTATTAAAGCGTGGGTGATTAGGTTGAATAGCTATCTGAAGGGTAGGGGTTCAAAGAGACCAATGAAAAGAGTTTATTATTTGCTCTCGTTGCTGGTAGGGCTGGTGTTAGTTTTTACTGGTGTTGGTGGTGGGACAGCCCACGCCGCCGGATGGTATGACTCAAACTGGGGCTATTCTAGAGCAATTACCATTACTACAACCACTGCAGCGACGACACTTAGCTATCAGGTTCTGGTCACTTTGACTACCGCCACTATGGGTAACCCCTATACCCACGTAAAGACGGATGGCTCAGATATCAGGTTCACCAATACCGATGGCACTACGCTGATAGATTACTGGATTGAGACTTGGAGTAATACCGGAGATAGCAAAATTTGGGTGGAGGTGCCCGACGTAATATCAGCGTCAAGTAGCAAGACGATTTATATGTACTACGGCAACGCCGCTGCCTCTTCTACGAGTAGCGGCGCTAATACCTTTGTCTTCTTTGACGATTTCCCTGGAACAACCCTGGATACGGGGAAGTGGACTCTAGACACCTACGTAACAGCATCAGTCTCCAGTTCCGTGGTAACTATATCACACAGCAGCGGTACATATAAAGGCATATATTCTATAAATGCATATTCTATACCTTACCGCTTTATAGTCAAGGCACAGAAGCCAAATACCCCCACTGCAAACGATAGTAGCGCGGTAGGACTTGAGCAGTGGTATGACACCGACGGAGACGGCACCGCAAATATATTTTCTAGGCAGACTTCCACCAACATACAAGCTTATGACACCTATAAACATGGTGGAAGTGATAACTGGACTGAGACGTCTGACACGTGGACTACTAGCGGCTGGTATCGCTATGAGATAAAAGCAAAATCGGGCGAGGTCAAGTATCATAGAGATGACCAACTCAAACTCACTGTGACCGATACCAACGTTATCCCAACAGGGCCAATGTATGTTATGCTCTCAAACCAGAAAAGTGCCGACCAACTCAAGATTGATTATTGTTTTATTGGTAAATATGTCTCTCCAGAACCAACGGTAGGTGTGGGGAGCGAGGTACCGCAACCCCCCACGATTAGCTCATTTACGCCGACCTCAGGCGGCACTGGCACTTCGGTGACCATCACCGGCACCAATTTCACTGGCGCCACGGCGGTCAAGTTTGGCGGCACCACTGCCTCCAGCTTCACCGTGGATTTAGCTACTCAGATTACAGCGGTGGTAGCCGGTGGCACCACGGGCACGGTTTCAGTAACCACCCCTGGTGGCACAGCTACCAGCGCCGGCACCTTTACCTATTATCCTCCCGGTGTAACCGTTACCCCCACCTCGGGTCTGGTCACTACCGAGGCTGGAGGTATAGCCCAATTCACCATCGTATTAACCTCTCCGCCTACGGCTAATGTAACCATAGGGCTAACGAGCTCTGATACTTCCGAGGGGACAGTCTCACCGGCAAGCGTCACCTTTACCACAGCCAACTGGAGCACGCTGCAGACGGTTACTGTAACTGGAGTTAATGACGACGTTGTTGACGGTTCTATTGCCTATTCCATCATCACCGCCGCTGCTACCTCCACCGACCCCAGCTATAGCGGTAGGATTGTCAGCGATGTCAGCGTAACCAACACTGATAACGACACCGCAGGCATAATAGTTACCCCCACCTCGGGTCTGGTCACCACTGAGGCTGGAGGCATAGCCCAATTCACCATCCGGCTTAACTCTCAGCCTGTGGCTGATGTCACCATAGGGCTAACGAGTTCTGACCTTACTGAGGGGACAGTGTTACCGGCGAGTGTCATCTTCACCGCGCTGAACTGGAGCACGCTGCAGACGGTTACTGTAACCGGTGTTAATGATTTTATTGTTGACGGCCCCATTGCCTATACCATAGTCACTGCGGCTGCCACCTCCGCTGACCCAAGCTATAGCGGTCGAGATGCCGCTGATGTTAGCGTGACCAATAGTGATAATGATACTGTGGGCATAACGGTTACTCCCACCGCAGGTCTGGTCACTACCGAGGCTGGAGGCATAGCTAACTTCACCATCGTGCTTGATACCCTGCCTACAGCTGATGTTACCATCGGGCTAACGAGTTCTGACCTTACTGAGGGGACAGTGTCACCGGCGAGTGTCACCTTTACGACAGCCAACTGGAGCACACCGCAGCTTGTCACTGTAACCGGGGTTGATGATCTTGTAGCCGACGGCTCCATTGCTTATACCATAGTTACTGCGGCTGCTACCTCTACTGACCTCAGCTATAGTGGATTTGATGCCAGCGATGTTAGCGTAACTAACAGTGATAATGATACTGTGGGCATAACAGTTAGTCCCACCGCGGGCTTGGTCACCACCGAGGCTGGAGGCATAGCTAACTTCACCATCGTGCTTAATACTCTGCCTACAGCTGATGTCACCATAGGGTTAACGAGCCCTGATACCACTGAGGGGACAGTGTCACCGGCGAGTGTCACCTTTACGACAGCTAACTGGAGCACCCCGCAGCTTGTCACTGTAACCGGTGTTGATGATTTTATTGTTGATGGCCCCATTGCTTATACTATTGTTACTGCTCCGGCCGTCTCCACAGACTCAAACTAT
The DNA here is from genome assembly GCA_963739245.1 of uncultured delta proteobacterium. GTDB lineage: Bacteria > Chloroflexota > Dehalococcoidia > Dehalococcoidales > BS750m-G39 > CAVTZP01. The sequence continues at coordinate 72,720 of CAVTZP010000009.1, read as the reverse complement.
AGCGGATTTGATGCCAGCGATGTCAGCGTAACTAACAGTGATAATGATACTGTGGGCATCACAGTTGCTCCCACCGCAGGTCTGGTCACCACCGAGGCTGGAGGCATAGCCACCTTCACCATCGTGCTTGATACCCTGCCTACGGCTGATGTCACCATAGGGTTAACGAGTTCCGACCTTACTGAGGGCACGGTATCACCGGCAAGCGTCACCTTTACGACAGCCAACTGGAGCACACCGCAGCTTGTCACTGTAACCGGTGTTGATGATTTCGTAGCCGATGGCCCCATTGCTTATACCATAGTTACTGCGGCTGCTACCTCTACTGACCTCAGCTATAGCGGGTTTGATGCCAGCGATGTCAGCGTAACTAACAGTGATAATGATACTGTGGGCATAACGGTTAGTCTTATCTCCGGGAACACCACCGAGTCTGGTGGTACAGCCACCTTCACCATCGTGCTTGATACCCTGCCTACGGCTGATGTTAGCATCGGGCTAACGAGCTCTGACCTTACTGAGGGCACGGTATCACCGGCAAGCGTCACCTTTACGACAGCCAACTGGAGCACACCGCAGCTTGTCACTGTAACCGGGGTTGATGATTTCGTAGCCGATGGCCCCGTTGCCTATACTATAGTCACTGCGGCTGCCACCTCCGCTGACCCAAGCTATAGCGGATTTGATGCCGCTGATGTCAGCGTAACCAATACTGATAATGATACTGTGGGCATCACAGTTGCTCCCACCGCAGGCCTGTTCACTACCGAAGCCGGAGGCACAGCTAACTTCACTATCGTGCTTGATACTCTGCCCACGGCTGATGTTAGCATCGGGTTAACGAGTTCTGATACTGCTGAAGGTACAGTGTTACCGGCGAGTGTCACCTTTACCACAGTGAATTGGGATACCCCTCAGACGGTTACTGTAACTGGAGTTGACGATCTCGTAGCCGACGGTCCTATTGCTTACACTATTGTTACTGCTCCGGCCGTCTCTGCTGACTCAAACTATAGCGGTATGACTGTCAGTGATGTCTCGGTGACCAATAGCGATAATGACACCCCCGGCATAACGGTTACTCCCACTTCAGGCCTGTTTACTACCGAAGCCGGAGGCACAGCTAACTTCACCATCGTGCTAAACACCCTGCCTACGGCTAGTGTTACCATCGGGCTAACGAGTTCTAATACCGCTGAGGGGACAGTGTTACCGGCAAGCGTCATCTTTACCACGGGAAACTGGGGCACGCCGCAGACGGTTACTGTAACCGGGGTTGACGATTTTATTGTTGACGGCCCCGTTGCCTATACTATAGTCACTGCTCCGGCCGTCTCTGCTGACTCAAACTATAGCGGTATGACTGTCAGTGATGTCTCGGTGACCAATAGCGATAATGACACCCCCGGCATAACGGTTACTCCCACTTCAGGCCTGTTTACTACCGAAGCCGGAGGCACAGCTAACTTCACTATTGTGCTTGATACTCTGCCCACGGCTGATGTCACCATCGGGTTAACGAGTTCTGATACTGCTGAAGGTACAGTGTTACCGGCGAGTGTCATCTTTACCACGGGAAACTGGAGCACCCCGCAGACGGTTACTGTAACTGGTGTTGATGATTTTATTGTTGATGGCCCCGTTGCCTATACTATTGTTACTGCTCCGGCTGTCTCCACCGACTCAAACTATAGCGGATTTGATGCCAGCGACGTCAGTGTGACCAACAGTGATAATGAAACTGCGGGCATAACGGTTACTCCCACCTTGGGTCTGGTCACCACCGAAGCCGGAGGCACAGCTAACTTCACCATCGTGCTAAACACTCTGCCCACGGCTGATGTCACCATAGGGCTGAGTAGCTCTGATACTACTGAGGGGACAGTGTTACCGGCAAGCGTCACCTTTACCACGGGAAACTGGAGCACGCCGCAGACGGTTACTGTAACCGGTGTTGACGATTTTATTGTTGATGGCCCCGTTGCCTATACTATTGTCACTACCGCTGCTACCTCCACTGACCCCGGCTATAGCGGTATGACTGTCAGTGATGTCTCGGTGACCAATAGCGATAATGACACCGTACTTACCGTTACCATCGCTTCACTGCCTAATGCTGATGTTGGTGCTGCCTACTCACAGACCCTGACGGCTAGTGGTGGCAGTGGTGGCACCTACATCTGGTCAATATCAGGCTCTTTGCCTGCTGGTCTATCGCTTGATGGTGCGACCGGTGTCATCTCGGGTACACCAACCGCAGTGGGCACTTCCAGCTTCACCGTTGAGGTAGGTGATGGTATTAGCACAGCAACAAATGGTCTGTCAATTACGATTAATCCAGCACTTATCATTACCATCACTTCACTGCCTAATGGCAGTGTTGGTGCTCCCTATTCACAAACCCTGACGGCTGGTGGTGGCAGTAGCACCTATACCTGGTCAATATCAGGCTCTTTGCCTGCTGGTCTATTGCTTAATGCTACAACTGGTGTCATCTCGGGTACACCAACCGCACCTGGCACTTCCAGCTTCACCGTTCAGGTAAGTGATGGTATTGGCACGGCAACAATGGCCGCTAGCTTTTTCATTAACCCGGCTGGTGGCGGCGGTGGTGGTGGTGGGGGGGGGGGGATAACCCCACCACCCACAACCTGTTAAGAGTAGACATGCTGGGCAGGATTAGCACACTGGAAGTCACAAATAATGGCGTCATTGTCGAATCAGGTATGGTTATCTCCTTAAAGAACGGGTTGACGCTAGAGCTTGGTAAGGGCACTAAGTTGGTCTCTAGTGACAAAAAGGTGCCCACAAGGTTGGTATTGACAGTAACTAATGAACCACTACTCCCACCTGAGGGTATGGTAATAATTAGCCAGATTTACGATTTTGTTGCCTATACTGATGGTGGAGCGTCAGAGTCAGTCAATTTCACCCCCGCAGCCACCCTGGAAATTAATTATAATCCCGAAACAGTACCTGAGAATGCCGTGGCTGTATTTATTGCCTATTATGATGCGGAGTTGGGTTGGGTACCCCTGGACGCCCCCAGTGGCTTTGTCGCTGGGGCTGGCACAGCAGCTGCTCAGGTAAGCCACTTCACACCTTTTGCCGTCCTGGCCAAGCTACCCCCCACGTCACCGGCTAACTTTGAAGTACGCAACCTAGATATTAGCCCAAGTCAAGTTGGAGTCGGGGAGAATGTTATCATTAGTGCCCAGGTCGACAATACTGGGGGGATGAGTGGTGAGTACACGCTAATAATGAATATGGGGGGTTTGCCGGAAGCAAGTCAGGTAGTAGAGCTCGCTTCTGGGCAAAGCCAAGAGGTAAGCTTTACTGTGACCCCGGATGCCTCTGGCAGTTATCAGGTAGAAATCGGTGGTTTGCAGGGTAGTTTTGTGGTGGTAGCGCTCTCACCAGCTGGGTTTAAATGGTTAACACCGTGGTCAATATCAGTCATGGCGACTGTGGTGTTAGTCGCCTTAGCCCTCACCATTGCAAGAAAACGCCGGCAGCCCGCTGTTGTAGGCTGGGGAGCCTTTAGAGACAATCCCACCTGCAGCTAAAGAACTTCGGGAGTCTGCCCCAGTCCCCTCTCGTTTCGTGAAGGCTATGGCGGCAATAGTCGCCTTAGCGGGCACCCTTGTAAGAAAACGCCCACAACCTACCACTAAAGATGAGGAGCCTGTTCTAGCTATGGTTGAAGAACATTTAGCTGATGAGCCTTCGGAGCTTACCCCGACTGTAGTTACCGTCAACGCCTCAGTCTCTGGAGGCCGTGGCTCAGCGAATCCGGTCTCACAGACGGTGAATTCTGGTACCAGCGCTACCATAACCTTCACTCCTCGCAAGGGATATCACATTGCCAGTATCACTGACAACGACAATGCGGTGAGCATTATCAATCCCTATGTCATCTCGGAGGTTACTACCAATCACACGGTAGTGGTGACATTCGCCATTGATACCTTCACCATAACCGCCAGTGCTGGGTCTGGTGGCTCGATATCACCTTCCGGCGCGGTAACGGTTAACTCTGGTGCCAATCAGGCTTTCACCATTACCCCCAATACCGGCTACCATATTGTCGATGTGCTGGTGGATGGCTCCCCAGTCGGAGCGGTAACCAGCTACCCCTTCACCAACGTTATTGCTGACCATACCATATCTGCCAGCTTCGCCATTGCTACCTTCACTATCAATGCCGCAGTCTCTGGGGGCCATGGCTTGGCGAATCCCGCCGCCCAGATGGTGAATTCCGGTGCCAGCGCTGTCATAACTATCACCCCTGATACGGGATATCACATTGCCGGTATCACCGACAACGGCAAAGCGGTGAGTATTACCAATCCCTACGTCATCTCGGAGGTTAGCTGCCGACCACACGGTTGTGGTGACCTTCGCCATTAATACCTTCACTATCAATGCCGCAGTCTCTGGAGACTATGGCTCGGTGAGTCCAGTTACGCAGATGGTGAATTCCGGTACCAACGCTACCATAACTATCACCCCTGATACGGGATATCACATTGCCAGTATCACCGACAACGGCAAAGCGGTGAGTATTACCAATCCCTACGTCATCTCGGAGGTTAGCACCGACCACACGGTAGTGGTGACCTTCGCTGCTGATGCCTTTGAGAAGCCTTCAGAGCCTGCACCGGCTGTAGTTAAAGAACCTCGGGAGCCTGCCCCGTCCCTCTCTCCCGTCAGGGACCTGAAGATTATCCCTCACCGGGTCAAACCAGGTGGGATTGTTAATATCTTTGCCGAGGTAACCAATACTGGTTCTAAGACGGGTAGCTTTAGCGTGGTATTGAAGGTAAGAGATATTGTTGAAGCGGTTAAAGAAATAACCCTTGGCCCGGGGCAGAGCCAGAAGGTAGCCTTCATAGTCCTCAGGGATAAGCCTGGCGTCTACGATGTAGACTTGGAGGGCTTGGCAGGCAGTTTTACTGTTGAGACCTAGTCAAACCTCAATGAGCGGAGGGTGATAGCTCAGCTTGGGAAGCAGGACAAATCTAAGCTACCGTCCTAAATACCTAAATAGGCTTTCCTTACATGGTCACTTTTAAGGAGTTGGCTACAGGTCCCTTCCAAGCACATTCGCCCATTTTCCAGCACGTAGGCCCGGTCCGCTATCTCCAGGGTATTCCGAACATTTTGCTCAACGAGGAGAACGGTAATCCCCTGCTCGCGGAGGGACTTTATAATCTGGAAAACTTCCGAAACTAAATTCGGTGCCAGACCATACGATGGCTCATCAAACATGCACAGTTTTGGCTTTGACATTAAACCCCGACCCATAGCCAGCATTTGCTGTTCGCCACCGCTTAATGTCCGGGCTAATTGCCCCTCTCGTTCTTTTAATCTGGGGAAAAGTTGATAAACCTCTTCAAGCGTCTCTTGTTTCTGTTTCCACGCTGGGCGAGGATATGCACCCATCTCTAAGTTTTCATGCACGGTCATGTCGGCAAAAAGTTTTCTACTCTCTGGTATATGAGAGATACCTAGTTCTACAATGGAGTGAGGCGCTAGCCCATCTATCCGCCCACCAAGGAACTCCACATTACCTGAAGCTGGATGTAGCAGACCGGAGATGGTATTAAGCAGTGTAGTTTTACCGGCTCCGTTGGCACCAATCAAAGCGACTATTTCTTTGGCATCGATTTTTAAAGAAACGTCCCATAAGGCATGAACCTTGCCATAAAAGGTATTTATGTTCTCAATTTCCAGCATAAGCCTACTCTCCTAAGTATACTTCAACAACTGTTTTGTTGGTGGCAATCTTCTCTGGCGTTCCATCAGCAATCTTCTCACCATGATGGAGAACAATGATTCGGTCACATACGCTCATAATTGCTTTCATGACATGCTCGATCATAAAAATGGTAATCCCTTTATCCCGAATTCTGGTTACCAACTCCATAGCCTCGGCTATCTCAGTGGAGTTTAACCCTGCCATCAGCTCATCAAGCAGCAGGAGTTCTGGCTTGGTGGCTAACGCTCGGGCTACTTCAAGCCGCTTCTGGTTACCCAGGGTCAAGTCTTTAGCCGGGTGCATTTTCACTGCTGACAGCCCGACAAACTCTAATAACTTTGCAGCTTCCTTGGCGGCTTCGGCTGATGACATACCGGTTGGTGACCCGAAAAACGCGCCCAGCAATACATTTTGAAGAACTGGCATATTGCCGAAAATTTTAACTGATTGAAAAGTTCTTGCTAGTCCCTTCCGGCAGATTTGATGTGGCTTTAAGCCAGTAATCCTTTCATTCTTAAATCTTATCTCCCCGGATTTAAGAGGAAGAGCCCCCGATATTAAATTAAACAGCGTTGTTTTACCAGCTCCATTGGGGCCAATCAGACCAACGACCTCACCTTGGTCCACATTAAAGTCAACGCGTGACACTGCGGCTAACCCGCCAAAGTTCTTGGTCACCCCTTTACCTTCAAGTATCCGCACTTTGCTTTGCCAAGCCTCCTTTCCACCGCTTTTGTATCAAGCCTACCAGTCCATTAGGCAGGTATAAGATAACGACCAGTAATATAATGCCGAAAGTGAGCATATAGTAATAGGGAAACTTGGTTAGTAGCAATTCTTCCAGGTAGGCAAAGATAGCTGCGCCTATTACCGGACCATAAATTTGCCCCATACCGCCAAAGATAGCCATCAAAACCGGCAGAAAAGAAAAGAGCGGATTAAAGGCGACGTATGGGTCAACATATGTCCATCTTGTCGCCATGATTGCCCCGGTTGCCCCCATGAAAATAGCGCTGATGGCAAAGGTAATAACCTTCACCCAAGTTACATTAATGCCTATGTGAGCCGCCGCTTCCTCATTTTCACCGATGCTCTGCATGGCTAAGCCAAGTCTAGAGCGTCTAATAAAGTAGGTGGTAAGCATCAACGCCACAAAAATGCCGAGCATAACGTAATAAATAGTGTTGTTACTTTCTAGGACAACGAATCGGCCACGCGTGCCCGTTATAGTAATCTCCCAAAACAGGAGAAGCTCCTGGATGAGCACAACGAGTCCGAAAGTGAAGATAGTAAAATATACGCTTCTCAGCCTCAGGGTTACGGTGCCAACGAGAAGGGCAAGAATGAAGCTGACGAGACCACCAGCAACGACAACCGCAAGCAGGGGCAATGCTTTCCCCAGTATGGCTGCGGTATATATGCCGACCCCAAAAAATGCTGCTGGCGCCAGTGAGATGTAACCGGTAGGACCGGAAAACATAGCCCAGCTCACCGTGATGACGACATACATCAAGATGGCGGCCAGTAGTATGGCATTATAAGGCGAGCCATAGAAGGGGAAAGCAGCTAACAGGATAAAGATTAGAAGAAGTACCCCCGGTACAAGCGACCTTTTAGAAATAACCCTTAAACTATCCATCTCTCTACTTTCCTAAAATGCCTGTCGGTCTCACCAGGAGCATGAGCATGAAGAGCACATAATAAGCAGCCATTGCTAAAGCGGGCTGCCAAAAGCTCACTATGCTGCCAATAAGACCAAGTATAAAACCCCCGATAAAACTGCCCGGGATACTGCCCAGGCCGCCCAAGACGACTACGATGAGGGCGATTATGGTATACTCGAAACCCATAGTTGCGTAAATAGGGTAGCACATGCTTACAAGTAAGCCGGCAAAACCAGCCATTAAAGCACCAAGGCCAAAGCATAAAGCCAGCACCAGCTTAATGTTTACCCCCATGAGCCCCGCGGTCGATGGGTCTTGAGCTGCGGCCCGAATCGCTTTCCCCATGCGGGTACGGGCTAAAAAGATATAAAAGGCTATACCTATTACAAGAACAAACACAAGGGCTAACAGCCGATTGGCGGCAAATACCGTTCCCACAAAATGGATCCCAAAGTTTAAAAAAGAGTACCCCCTCATGTCACCGCCCCATATTAATAAGGCTATATTCTGGATGATGAAGAGGAGACCAAAAGTGGCTAACAAAGAGCTGCCCTCAAAGGCAGCCTGTGACGGTGACGAGATTCTAAGGCGGGTGAACAAAGTCCGGTAGAGTAGAAAACCGATTGCGAACATAAAAGGACCGACAAGAATCAGGGAAACCAGCGGGTTAAGCCCAAAGGCTGCATACAGAAACCAGGTGAGGAAAGCGCCGAGCATAATAAATTCGCCATGAGACACGTTCAGCACCCGGGCAACACCATACTGCAGGCTGAGCCCCATAGCAATCAGGGCATAGACGCCGCCCATCAGCAAACCGGTAATCACTATGTTCAGGATTGACACAACCATAATGATAGCTTCCTATCTTTCTTTAACAATTGATACTTTGCAGGCTGCCCAGAGAGACACAACATACGCGGGTGATTATCACCCTCGCGAATAGACCTTTCTGGACAGCCTGCTTACTATTTACCGCTAAACTCCTAAACTCCTAAACTCGATAGCTTACTTCGGGAACGGCGGCTTGGGGTATACAAAGTCTGCGGTAGTCTTGGTGTTAGCCCATGGACCTCCGCCTACGACTTCAAATATCCCATTTTGCCACTGACCAATCTCCCCTTTATGAGATTCCTTGGCCATAAGTCCGCCGCCCTCACCGAATACCGTGAAGTAAGTATCTCCCAGAACCGTATTGAAATGCTCCGTAGCGAATACATTCCTTATTGCGGTCTGGTCAAGGGTTCCAGCCTTCTCCACAGCCTGCTTCCAATATTCAAACGCACCCCAATAGAGGCTATGTCCCCACCAGTCCTGGGCTTCTTCGGGCTTGCCGGTGTAGATTTTATCAGCTAATGCATTCATTCCGGCGGATTGTTTCCGGTTCCAGGTAGAAAAAGCACATACTCCCTCTGTCGCCGGGCCAAACGTTGTGTGATAGAACCCGAAGTTGCCTCCAGGGCCCATTATCATGGCCTTGGGGTTATAGCCAAGCCCTATTGCCGTCCCGGTAACCGGCATGACCTGGTCGGGATAGGCAAAACAGCAAAAGACATCGGCACCAGACGCCGAAGCATCCAGTATTACGGGCGCGAAGTCCTTAAGGGTGGGTGGAAGGCTCACGTTGCCAAGGATTTTAATTCCCACCCTGGCGAATTCTGCACCCGCTACGCCGGAGTACTCTATGCCATGGAGGTCGGCAATGTAGGTTACATATGCCGTCTTCGCGCCGGCTGCGGCAAGCATGTCAGCCCAAACCGGCAGCTGGTACCAGTCGGAAAAACTCAAGCTGACGAACGTGTAGGGTAGGCTATAAAGTGAGTCCTTGATAGTTGTGGCACCACCCTCGGCGGTCAATAGTAGATAGTTATACTTATTGGCTATAGGGGCTTGACCAAAGATAAAAGAGGTACCACAGGCGGGCCACAGGAAGTCAACCTTGTCCTCTAGAATCAGCTTTTCCGTCAGCCTCGTCATCGTGCCCACGTCACTCTTATCATCATATATGAGTGTCTCTAGGGGCAGTTTCTTGCCAAGCTCCGCGATAAATACCCCGCCCGCGGCATTGACCTCGGGAACAAATGTCTCATAGATTGGTTTGAATCCCGAGTCTCCAATAATAGCCAGACCGCCGGAGAGAGGTCTTGCCATGCCAATAACGATTTTATCTTTGGCTGGCACCTTTGGGGCACAAGCAGAGCACAAAGGCAATACTACTAGTACTACTAGTACTAATGCTATTAAACCAAACAATACCTTTTTGTTCACTTGTTCCTCCTTCTTAGGATTTTACCTCCTTACGGGAAGACAATTATCTTTACATAACTCACCCCTCCTCTTCCTTATAATATAGAATTGCTAGCTTAGTTAACTTGTAGGATATGTTTTGTGCTGCCGAAAACCTTTCTTGCCAGCAATATATTATCCAAGGCATCTGGTGACTCCTTGTTCTCGTGAGAGTATACATAACCGCTCAAACTTTGTCAATAGGGTAGCGTTTGTTTGGTTATTTTTTCCAGTACTTTTCACGAATCTCACGCTTCAAAATCTTTCCGGCAGGGTTCTTGGGCAGGGAGTCAACGAACTCCACGGACTTTGGTGTCTTATAGCCGGCTATATGCTTTTTGCAGAAGGCAATAATCTCCTCGGCGGTAGTGCTTGCGCCCTTCTTTGTCACCACTATGGCGTGAACCCTTTCCACCCAGTATGGGTCAGGGATGCCAATTACCGTCGCCTCCATAACCGCGGGATGCCGGTAGAGAATCTCCTCTACTTCCCTGGGATAGATGTTCTCCCCGCCGGAAATAATCATGTCCTTTTTCCGGTCTACAATGTAGATATAGCCCTCATCATCATAATAGCCCATATCCCCGGTATAGAGCCAGCCGTTAACAACGTTAGCCCGTGTTTCCTCTGGCTTATGCCAATATTCAACCATGATTTGCTTGCTCCGTACTGTTATCTCGCCTACTACACCAGGCAAGACATCGTTACCGTCATCATCCACAATTCTGACCTGCACCCCGATATCTGGCCTGCCCGCCGACATGAGTTTCTTCTGTTCTTCCTCAGGTCTATCTAGAACATTGTGGTCTTCTTTTGACAGGTGAGAGATAGCCGGCCCACTTTCGCTCTGCCCGTACCCTTGGGCGATGATAGGGCCGAAAACCTTCATCCCTTTCTTTAATACCTCTAAAGGCATGGGTGAGGCGCCATACCACAGGAACTTTATCGAGCTGATATCATACTTCTTGAGGTCAGGCAGGTTAAGCATTGCTACGAGGTGGGTGGGTACAAAGTCCATATGGGTAGCCCGCTCATCCTGGATAATTTTTAGCGCAGCTGCGGCGTCAAAGAATTTTAGGATAATATTGCATCCCGCAGTGTATAGGGAAGAGCGGAAATGAGTATTCCCGGCAATGTGGAAGAGGGGTGTTATCTGAACCCGCTTGTCTCCGGGTTGCAGTCCCATATCTATAACTAGAGTCTTAGTGTCTTCCATGAAGCGCCGTTGAGTATATAGGGCACCACGGGGCACACCAGTAGTGCCGCTGGTATAAATTATGCAGATGGGGTCGTCCTCATCTACCTGAACATCAGGCTCTTCTCCGGAATGTGATGCAAATAAGTCATCATGGGCTATCATCTCCGGGGCGGGACTCTCCAGAGAGATAAAATTCTTAACCTTAGAGAGGCGTGGCCTTAGGGCATTGGCCACTTCCACTAACTCAGGCCCGACAAAAATGGTGTTGGCTTCCGAATAGTTAATAATATATTCCAGCTCTTTGGCTTGTAACCTGGGATTAAAAGGTGAGGCAATGAATCCCCCCTTCATCGATGCCCCGTATACCTCGACAAACCCTAGACAGCTCCAGGATAGAATGCCAAGCACGTCCCCCTTTTTCACACCCATATCATGTAAGGCATGTATCAGCTTGTTTACTCTAGTATTAAACTCGGAGAAGGTTATCCTTGTCTTTCCATAGACGAATGCTTCCTGGTTGGGATACAGGAGCGCATTTCTATAGATTATATCCGCCCATGTGCCAATCTTATACCGCGATAGTTCCTTTAGTAAAAGGCGTTTTGACATAGCCCATTACCTCCTCATTCTTCCGATTTCTGTAGTCTCTGGCGCTGTCGGTAAGCTTCGATGTAACGCCGGGCGCGATTATCTTTAGCCAGCACAAGGTCGGCAGCTAGAACAATGGGTCGTATCTTGGCGGCGTCCACAATGAGACAGGTGGCACCGGCGGCAATAGCTATAACTACGAAGGCATTATTCAGTAAGTCGCGATCAGGCAAGCCAAAAGAGACATTGCTGGCTCCCAGTGTCATGTTCACTCCCAGTTCGGCTTTAATCCTCCGAATGGCTTCTATGACTGCTGGCCCAGAGCTGGTATCAGCTCCCACGGCGAAGGCCAGGCAATCAATGACAATGTCCTGGCGGGGGATACCAGTTGCCTCAGCCCGTTCCACTATCTTTCTGGCAATGCTTACCCTCCGCTCGGCATTCTTGGGGATACCCTCGTCGTCTTGTAGCAGACCAACGACGGCGGCTCCATACTCCTTAACCAGAGGTAGAACCTTGGCCAGGGAGTGCTCTTCGCCACTAACCGAGTTAATGAGCGGCTTACCCTTGTAGATTTTGAGGGCTGCTTCCAAAGCCTCAGGGTTAGCACTGTCAAGGCATAGAGGTATATCTACGGTGTCGATCACTGCCTGCACTGCCTGGGGGAGCAGGATTACCTCATCGACACCGAATGTACCCACGTTGACATCAAGGATGTCCGCCCCAGCCTCAGCTTGAGCCAGGGCTTCCTTACGGACAATCTCCAGGTTGCCTGTCCTCAGAGCCTCTTGAAGTTTTTTCTTACCGGCGGGATTGATACGCTCGCCGATAAGCACTGTGGGCTGGCCATCACCAATGATTACTTCTTTGGTGGGGCTTGACACTCGGGTCTCCATCAATCAATTACCTCCCTCTTACCTCCTATAATTTTATATCGCCCTAAGTAACTCGCCTGCATGAAGGTCTGGTTAAAGTTAGGCGCGCTGGCCAGTTCAATATATTTGATTCTTGAGGCAACAGCCTGGGCTTCAGAGCGCTGGCTAAGGGAAATCAGAGCCAGCTTGGCTCCCATGCCGGCAGCGTTTCCTACCTGCCGGAAGCGGTTTAGGGGCAGTGGTGGCAACATACCAATTGCCACGGCACTGGCCATGTCGATGTAGGTGCCAAAGGCTCCGGCAATAATCACCTGCTTAATTTCGTCTTCAGAGCCGCCGTTTGTTTCCAGAAGTACCTGGATACCGGTGCGAATGGCTGCCTTGGCTAGTTGTAATTCTCTTACATCGTGCTGAGTTATAGTGATGGCGGGCTGCCCGCCTCGTTCCTCCTTGCTAACTAACACAAACTCGTGTTGCCCCTTGTAGGTGCGAACACGGGGGTGGCTCTTAGTTATCCTGCCGCCTTCATCAATGACTTTAGCCAGATAAAGCTGGGACAGGGCATCAAGTATGCCCGACCCGCAAATACCAACGGGTGGTGCCTGGTCAATAGTCTGGTACTGGATGCTGTCACCGGCTATTCGTAAGCGTTCGATGGCTCCGGTGGCCGCCCGCATACCATACTTGATGTGACCACCTTCGAAGGCAGGACCGGAGGCGCAGGAGGTGGCTATGACCTTCCCATTATTTACTAGGGAAACCTCGGTATTAGTCCCGATGTCCAGAGCCACTATTGGTCCTTTAGCCCGCAAGGCCTCGGTTGCCAGCAACATCGCGACGTGGTCGGCACCAACGAAACCGGCGATGTTAGGCAGCAGGTGTACATAAGCCCCTGGAGCAATACGTAAGCCCAGGTCACCGGCCTTAACATCCAGAGCCTGGCTGACGGCGGGGACAAAGGGGGAGAGCGCGAGTTGCCTTACCGGTAAACCGAGAAATAGGTGATGCATGGCGGTATTGCCGACGACTACTGCCTCAATAATTTCCTCGGTCTTGACGCTAGCCTCAGCACACAGGTCAGTGCTCAGCTGGTTGATGGCTTCAGCCGCTAGCTTCTGTAGCTGCACACCCGCATCCGGCGAGTGTATGGCATTAGTAATACGGCTGATGATGTCCTCCCCGTAGCTGATCTGGGGATTCATAATCCCTTTGGCGGCTAAAGTCCGGCCGTCGCTGAGATTAACCAGATAACCAGCAATCTTGGTGGTGCCCAGGTCTATGGCTAACCCCAAGTGGTGGCTTGTCAGGGGAACAAGGGCTATCACCTCGTCATTGCGGACTATAGTCTGGCACTCCCAGTTCCACGACCGCAGCTGGTCAGAAAGGACACGCAGGGCGTTGATATCAACCCGGCGGCAGTGTAACTGGTGTTGCTGGTTTAGCGCCTCCAGCAAGCGGTCAGCATCTGCCTTCGGTGCCGACAGGGATGGAGGGGCTAGTTGCAAACGGTAGACTTGAACCGATGGCTCAGGGTGGGCTTTTATCTCCAGTCCCTCCACCTGAACCCGCTGTGGGGTGGTCATCGATTCAGGTGGTACCATTAATTTGCAGTCACTGGTAGGAAAAGCCTGACAGGCGAGCCGCCAGCCGCCCTTCAGTTCTTGAGGCGAAAAAGCTGCCAGTTCGTTAGACGTTGGTTTTGAAACTGTTCCACTTACAACTTGCACCACGCAGGTGTGGCATGTTCCCTTGCCCCCGCATATGCTACTGATACCCACACCGAGCCGGCGGGCACAAGCTAGAAGAGACTCATTCTTTTGACACTTTCCTCTCCGCCCCACCGGCTCAAATTCAACGGTGCAAGCGGTCATGCTCTTTCTGGTTTTGGTTTTATTCTGTTTCTCCATCTGCGATTCTATAGGGACAGGTTTTCTTGAGGCGGCAGCGAGCGCAGACTTCAGCTCGTGTCCATGTTGGCATTTGTGACCCTACGCCAATGACCATGGAGACTGATTTGCGGGGAACCATTATTCCCGCAGAGGTCAGGCTCACGCCGATTTCCCGTGCCGGTACCATTTTAAGCAACTGCCGCTGCTCGGTAATCGCTAGGCCGGGCATACCCGGGCTGATGGGGCTGCTTGCCTGATAGCCGTGGGATAATGCCTCACCGGCTATAAATTTACAAGCTTCTTGACTTAGTGAGTCCACGGCGGCGCTCCCAATGCCATCCAAAAGAACACCTCGCAACGGCTCACCCTGGTTAAAGTAGTTTGTTACCTGTTTTTCCAGCTTAGGGCCAATGGTGCAGACCACAGCAGCAAGCTCCTTAGCCCCGGGCAGGAGCGAGGGTAACAGCGGGCTGTGCACTACCATGTTATCCTTAAGGGACAACTGCCCCTGGCTCATCCCGGTTATAGGGTAGATCTCATAGGCTACAGCCGGCGCCACGAGATGAGCCTTCTTGACACTGGCTAGTAGTTCAAGAATTAAGTTTTTTATCTCAGGCCTGACTCTAGAATATTCTCTGAATCCCTCCCGGCGCAGCACCTCCTTGGTCTTCAAGCTCAGGGGGATATCACGAATTACGGGCATATCTATCTCCCTCGGGGTCTGGCTACTGGCGCCTCTCCTCCACTATTGCTATCTCGGCCCGTTAAGCATCTATTTATATACGCCGTATTCCCTGGTGGTGTCAACCATGGCATGGATATTCTCCGGCTTGGCATGGTCAAAGAATGCCCCATTGCTCACGATAAAACCACCGCCTTTGCCGGCGACATCAATGAGTTTCTTTACATAGTCTTTCACTTCTTGTGGTGTGCCTAGACCCAACAAGGCGGAGGGCACGTTGCCGAACAGGCAAGCAACCTTGCCGAGTGTTTTCTTGGCTTTAGCCATATCGCTCTGGTCTATCATCCATAGGGTCTTACCCTTAGGCAAGTCGGAGAGGACCTCTAGACGCGTGTCCCAATGCCCCTCAGCCGCCGGCATTGGTACGACTCCCTCGGCAATTAAGCCCATCATGACCTTTCTAAAGGTAGGCCAGTAGAATTTCTTGAATTGCTCATCGGAGAGGAAGCCGTCAGCGGCTTTATGTAGGGGCATGAATATTAGCGGATGTCCGAACATCTGTGCCGAGCCTACACCCATCTTAATCATTAACGGGGTCAGCCTGTCCATGGCTTTGAGGAGCTTATCGGGCTGGCGGTACATATCCAGCATTATCCCTTTGGTTCCCCTGAGGGTGTCGCCAATTACATCAAAGGGTGCCTTGGTAAATCCGCCGACTATGTTCGGGAATCCTGATGCGGTCATCTCGCCATTCCAGGCACCCATAGCTCCCGCCCATTTCAGGACTTCAGCGCCAGCCTCAAAAAGGGCCTTATAGGCGGCTTGAACGGGGGGCAGACCAAAGGGTATGAAATTAAAGGCAACCCCGTACATTTCGAGTATGCCGGTGAGGGTGGGGAGCATCTGGAAGGGCTGCAGCGCGCCGAATACGCGTGGCAGGTAGGTATTACTGAAGAAATTGGACGGGTCATCAATCAGGGCGTCATATTCATCCGCCTTCATGTATTCGCCTTCGTTGCACTGGTACGACTGCTCAGGCGCAACCCCGTGACCCGGCCAGGAATATAACTTGTAGTCAAGAATATCAAAGAACTTTCCCGGGCCAGGCACAAGCCGCGCCAAGGTTCCCATCCGGCTCAAATTCCAGCAAGAATTTCTTGAATGCCGCGGCGCATTTGTCGTAGTCATACATCACATCTCGAGGGGTAAACCCGGCATGATAAACGGGGAAAAAGCTAGCAAGTACAAAGGCCGGCACCCTGTCCGGCAATTTCTTCATTTGAATAGCGTCTTTTATCCTGGTTATACTTTCCTTATATGCCTTCTCGGTTTTGGGGCTTTGGAACTTGAGGTCATTCCCCTGAGGGTCTTTCGGCGAAAGCCACCTTTGAAATAGCACCTCCTGCTTTTCCTCTGGCGACATCTCTTTCTTCTCCATTTTTATTACCTCCAGTAAATTATCTGATGATTTTTAGCCGACACCTATCCACTTCTTGGCAAAGGCTACCCCGGCCATGGCATCTTTACCATAGGCATCAGCGCCGGTATACTTTCTTACTTCTTCAGTAATCTGACCACCGCCAATCATGACCTTTACCTTGTCTCTCAGACCAGCGGCTTTCATGGCGTCTATCGTTTGCTTCATTGAGTCAAAGGCCAGTGTCAAAAACCCGCTTAAGCCAACAATAGGGGCACCACTTTCCTTTATCTTTTCCACAAACTTCTGCGCCGGGACATCCACGCCCAGGTCATAGACCTCAAAACCGTTAACATCAAGCATAAAGACGACAATGTCCTTGCCGATGTCATGTATATCCCCGGCAACAGTGCCAAAAACAACCTTGCCCAGACGCTTGACCTCCGCTGCCTTGCTCATCTTCGGCTTGACCATTTCGGTTATTGCCTTCAGTATTTCACCGGAGTACACCAGGTCAGGTATGAAATACTCGCTCTCGGCAAAGCGCTTGCCCACGATTTCCATGCCACGCTTGGCATCGTCCAGAATTTTGAGTGGGTCTTCCTTGGCGTTCAGCCTCTCTTCGACAATCTTAATAGCCTCTTTTTCTTTCAAATCAGCTAATGCGCTAACGAGTTCTTTAGCCATGCTCGTTTACCTCCTTGACTTATATTGCGTTCTTTAGTCCGCTAGCGTTGATATATTGACCTTGTCTGGCACCTCCCTTCTAAAAAAGAGAGGCTGGGAAGCACATTAGCCTTCTCAGCCTCTCCAATCTATTTATCCTGAGCCGTTATAGAGCTTTACATTCTTCAAAAAGTCACGATAAGAGCGAGGTAGCATAATAACCATCACCTCAAGCCGATATTCAAACGCTGCCAAGCTTTGAAGTTTAACACGACAAGTGAAAAATTGCAATAGATTATGTTCAAGGGTGGGTTATTATTTCTACCTGTCGGGAGTCAGGCGTTTCGGCAGATGATATGCCACGCGGTGGCTTTTGTCTCTTAAGGGTTAAACTGAAGGCTAGCGCTGATTCAATGCCTTTTCTATTATCTCGTTCGTCAGCCGAATGTCCTCATCGCTATGAGAAAGGGAGACAAAAGCCGCTTCAAACGGTGAAGGTGGCCAATAAACGCCCTCGGAGAGCAGCCGCTGGAAGAATCGAGCAAAGGATGCCGTATCCGCCTGAGTTGCCGATTCATAATCGTTTACCGCAGTCTTAGAGAAGAACACAGTAAGCAGTGACGCCATGCGTGATATGTAGAAATCAATGCCAGCCCTGGCGGCAGCCGTCGGTAATACCTTCCTCAAGAAGTGCTGATTTCGTTTCTAACTGCTTGTAAGTCCCTGGCTGTTGCAATATCTTGAGTGTTTCAATACCTGCGGTCATGGCTAGAGGATTCCCGGACAGCGTTCCCGCCTGATAAACCGGGCCAACTGGAGCCACCATCTGCATAATCTCGCGTCTACCACCGTAGACTCCTACCGGTAATCCCCCGCCAATAATCTTCCCCAGACAGGTCAGGTCAGGGGTGACGCCGTAGATGGTCTGGGCTCCGCCGTAGGCAACACGAAAACCGGTTATGACCTCATCAAAAATAAGCAGGGCGCCGAATTCCTGGGTCAATTGGCGCAACCCCTGTAAAAAACCAGCCTGGGGTAACACTACCCCCATGTTGGCGGCTATAGGCTCGACGATTATAGCCGCAATCTGTTTGGGATAGTGCTTAAAAATTTGCCTCACTGCATCTACATTATTATAGGGTGCTACCAGCGTATTCTCGGCATAGCCTGACGGCACACCGGCCGAGTCCGGTATGCCCAGGGTTGCCAGACCTGAGCCACCTTTAACCAGTAAGCCATCGGCATGACCGTGATAACCGCCGGCGAACTTTATAATTTTAGCCCTGCCGGTGAAGGCTCGAGCCAGGCGTAGTGCTGACATGGCGGCTTCTGTGCCCGAGTTCACAAAACGGAGCATCTCAATAGACGGGATAGCCTCGGAAATCATCTTGGCTAAGATGATTTCCAGTTCGGTGGGAGCACCAAAGCTGGTGCCATGCTCCGCCGCCCTTTTTATTGCTGCTACTACCTGCGGGTGGGCATGTCCCAGAATCAAAGCCCCCCAGGAGTTGACATAATCAATATACTCGTTACCATCAGCATCATAGAGTCTTGACCCCTTGGCTCTGACAATGAACGGTGGGTTGCCGCCGACCGCCTTGAAGGCGCGGACCGGGCTATCAACCCCGCCGGGCAGGTAGTGTTGAGCTTCAAGAAAAAGTTCTCGGGAACGCCTCGGTTCTTTCATGGCTTTATCTCTCTGCAGCCACCCAGGTGGCAAAGTCTTTGGCATGGTAGGTAATGATAATATCGGCGCCCGCCCGCTTAATCGCGGTGAGAATTTCAAACACCACTTTTCGTTCGTCAAGCCAGCCCTGGTTAGCCGCTGCCTTCACCATGGCATACTCACCGCTGACATTATAAGCCGCCAGAGGGTAGTTGAAGGTATTACGCGCCTGCCGTATTACATCCAGATAAGCCAGAGCCGGCTTAATCATGATGATATCGGCACCCTCGTTGATGTCCTGCTCTATTTCTCTTAGTGCCTCCCGCACATTGTGGTAGTCCATCTGGTAAGAACGGCGGTCGCCGAACTGTGGTGCCGACTCCGCCGCCTCACGGAACGGGTCGTAAAATGCCGAGGCGTACTTGGCGGCATAAGAGAGGATGGGAATATGCTGAAATCCATTAGCATCCAGCATTTCTCGAATAGCCTTCACCCTGCCATCCATCATGTCAGAGGGGGCGACGATATCGGCACCGGCTTCAGCATGAGACAGGGCTGTCTTGGCTAGAAGAGGCAGCGTCCGGTCGTTATCAACCTGGTCACCAACCACTATGCCGCAGTGCCCGTGGCTGGTGTATTCGCAGAGACAGACATCGGTTATCACCAGAAGCTGAGGTGCCAGCTTCTTTATTTTTTTTACTGCCTGTTGAACCACTCCTGCTGGGTCATAAGCCGATGAACCAACCTCATCCTTGTGCTCAGGTATGCCGAAGAGGAGGACGGCGGGAATGCCGAGTCTGGCTACTTCTTCTATCTCGGCGTCCAACTGGTCTGGGGAAAGGCGAAAGATACCTGGCATGGAAGCGACCTCCTGTTTGATGCCCTTACCCTCGACGACAAACATCGGATAGATAAGGTCACCGACATCAACCCGGTTTTCGCGGACTAATGCTCTTAACCCTTCCGTCCGGCGCAGACGACGTAACCGTAATTGAGGAAAGCCCATCATCTACACCTCCTTCTTAAAGTAGTCTTCTATAGCCGCCACCAGCCCGGGGATGGTGTGCTCACGGGCAGCGATATCCACCTTCAGTCCAACCTTGACCGCCGTCTCAGCTGTTTTTGGACCAATACAGGCGACCTTGGCCCTATTTATTGCTGGCAGTTCCTTATTAAACACCGCTACCAGATTAGAGACTGTTGACGAGCTGGTGAAGGTAATAACATCAATTTGCCCCGACAAAAGCACCCGTTTGGCTTGAGCGATGATTTTGGGCTGTGGCACCGTCCGGTAGACGGCTATTTCATGCACCTCAGCACCAAGCTCCGTAAGTCCGTTCGTCAACTTCTTATCGGCGATATCGGCTCTGGGAAGCAACAAACGCTTTCCGACAATATCCCAACTGCTAAGCCCGGCAATCAGCCCTTTGCTGGAGTAAACCTCAGGGACGTAATCCGGATTTATACCTCTTGCCCTCAGAGCCTGAGCCGTCGCCGGCCCGATAGCGCCTACTTTCAGCTCGCCAAGGGCACGAGCATCTAGATTCAGGTCATATAGTCGCTGAAAGAATGCCTCAACACCGTTGACACTGGTAAAGACTATCCACTGATATTGGTCTAAGTTAGAGATAGCACGCTCTAACTCTCCGGCATCAGGAACGGGCTGGATGGAGATAACTGGCAGCTCAACAGGCTGGGCACCCCGCTCGGAGAGAAGCTGGCTCAAAGCGCTTGCCTGATGGCGAGCTCTGGTAACCAGGATACGCTTGCCGAAGAGGGGGCGGTTATCAAACCAGCGTAGTTTCTCTCTCAGCCTGACCACTTCACCAACGACGATGACTGCCGGGGGAGTGAGGTGGTGTTCTTTAGCCTTAGCGACAATATCGCCGAGACTCCCGACCACTGTTTCTTGCTCTGGCGTAGTGCCTTCTTTGATTACGGCCACCGGAGTGTCTGGAGAGCGGCCATGCTCAATCAGCTTAGCTACTATCTCGGGCAGGTTCTTCATGCCCATGAGGAAGACCAGGGTATCCACAGCGGTAGCCAATTTTTTCCAGTTGATGCTTGAGCTTGCCCTTGAGGCTTCATGACCGGTGATTACAGCGAAGGATGATGCCAGTCGGCGATGGGTAAGTGGAATGCCAGCATAGGCAGGGACTGCTACCGACGAAGTAACCCCCGGTATTATTTCAAAGGGGATGTGGTTTTCTGCCAGTGCTTCTGCTTCCTCTCCGCCACGGCCGAAAATAAACGGGTCACCGCCTTTAAGCCGCACCACGGTCTTGCCCTCTCTGGCTTTTTCTACCAGTAGTCGGTTTATCTCGCTCTGCGACCTGGTGTGTGCTCCTGCCGCCTTGCCGACGTAGACTCTTTCCGTTTTGGGCGAAACCACCTTGAGAAGTCGCTCGTCAAGGAGGCGGTCGTAGATGACGACCTCAGCCTTGGCCAGACAGCGAAGCCCCTTCTGTGTAATCAACCCCAAATCACCGGGGCCAGCCCCAACCAGATAGACCTTACCCGTTTTCATGGCTCCTTGCCTCAGCGATAATCTTAACCGCTCCCATCCCCAGCATCCTCTCTGCCAGTTTCGCTCCTATCTCCTCGGCGGACGTGGCGCTGCCTTCCACTGTGGCGCGCAGCACCTTTCGCCCGCTTATACTCGCTACCATGCCCTCAAGCTTAAGGGTATTGCCATTAATTGTCCCTAAGGCTGCTACCGGCGCCCGGCAGCCACCACCCACGGCACGCAGAAAGGCACGCTCGGCGGTTATACTCTGCCAGGTAGGAAGATGGTTTAGGGGCGAAACAAGAGTTGCAATGTCCACATCATCGACTCGTGCCTCGACAACTAGAGCCCCCTGCCCCACCGCGGGCAAGAAATGCTCCAGCGGCAGGTATTCAGTTATTCTCTCCTCCCATCCCAGGCGGAGTAGTGCTGCTGCCGCCACTATCACCCCGTCAAATTCGCCGGAGAGAACCTTGCGTAGGCGAGTATCAATATTCCCCCTTATCGGGCGTGCCAGCAAATCAGGGCGGTAGCTCATTAGCTGAACGGTGCGCCGTAGACTACTGGTGCCTATCTTGGAGCCGGCAGTCAGTTCGTTGAGCCTTGCTTTAGCTACGAGGGCGTCTCTGGAATCCAGCCTCTCGGTTACTGCCAGGAGACATAGTCCCAAGGGGACCTCAGTAGGCGCATCTTTCAGGCTATGCACGGCTAAGTCAATCCTGCCGTCAAGCAGGGCCTCTTCCAGTTCCTTGACAAATATGGCGGTACCAATACTGTCAAGCCGACGGCGGTGGTTTCGGTCACCCGTAGTAACTATTTCCGTAAGGCTTACCTCAAGATGAGGATTCGCCTCTCTGATTCTGGCGACTACTGATTCGGTCTGGAGCCGGGCGAGCCTGCTACCGCGGGAACCAACAGTGAGCTTCCGTCTCATCCTCACTTCTCCCCGTCCAGCCGGAAGATTTCCTTCACCATCTCGGCATAGTTTTTGCTTCCGTTTATTTTCAGGTACTGAATCGGGTTCTTCAGTATCTTGCTGACGATGGCTTTGGTCATCATTTCCAGACTATATTGCTCTTCTTCAGTTAGGTGGGGCAGTTTTCTCATGGTGCGGTGAAAATGGGAGCGGCGTATTTCTTCCGCCTGGCTCATTATGGCACGAACAAGCGGCCTGACCTTAAACTCTTGCCACCATAAAGCAAACTTGCCCAGTTCATCATCTATAATTTGAGTGGCCTTCTGGATTTCGTCCTCTCGCTGTTTACGGTTTACATTGGAAAGTCCGGTGAGGTCATCTATGTTATAGAGGAAGACGTTTCTAATCTGACCCACCGCTGGCTCCACATTTCGGGGTACGGCGATATCTATTATTACCAGGGGAAGCGTCCGCTTTTCCATCGCCCGCTTTGCCTGACCAACACTCAGAATCCGGTGTGGCGCCCCGGCACAGGTAACAACTATATTAGTAGTGAGTAATTCCTCTCCCAGATTACCCGGGGTGACTGGAGTACCACCCAGCTGGCTTGCCAGGGCTGAAGCCCTCTCCTGAGTCCGACCAACAACTACAATGTGGGATATCCCTCTATCTTTGGCGGCTTTGGCTACCAGCCTTCCAGCTTCACCGGCACCGATGACAAGCATCTTGCCTCGGTTAAGGTCACCAACAATCCCGGCGGCCAGATCCACGGCTACCGAGCTGACGGAAAGGGCATTTCTACTGATTCCCGTTTCCTCACGAACGCGCCTTCCGGTTCGGATGGCGCTCTGGAAGATATAACGCAGTGGCAGATTAACCATCCCCGCCCTTTCTGCTACCTCCAGGGCATGTCCTACCTGACCCAGAACCTCAAATTCGCCAACTATCATCGATTCAAGACCACAAGCCACGCGGAAGAGGTGCTCCATTGCCGCCTTATCAGTGGAGCAGTAAACATGTTGGAGCAAATCAACATCGGGGATATTTACATATGCCTTCAGAAAATCCAGGCTCGACCTCTCGGCACGGCGAGTGTCACTATCAATGGTATAGACTTCAGTACGGTTACAGGTGGAAAGGATTATACCTTGGGATGTGTAGGCGCGAAGCATGGGCAAGGCGTCATCGAGTCTCTTGGTGCTGATTGCCACCTTCTCCCGGATAGCAATTGGCGCTGTCTGGTGATCTATGCCGACTAGGCTAATTCTCATCTACTTGTCCTCATAACTTTGTCAAGCAGGACAGCCTTAGCTTTTTTCTCATCGCCTCTCTTTAACAACCCAAGCATTAAATCCAGGTCAATGGCTTCCTGCCAGTCGTCACCGCTGACTTTGATTCCCTGCCGTTTTACCTCAGCGCGCACCTCACCAATCAGACGAACCAGAGAAGCATACTCATCGCCGAGTTCTTTCTCCAGTCGGGTTCGGATTTTTCTAGCGAGAGCCGGACTTCTGCCGGTGGTAGAGACAGCGATAGTCATATCTCCCCGGCGCATATACGAGGGGACAATGAAATCAGAATTCTCTGGGTCATCGGCCACATTGACCAGAACCGCTTTGCCTTTAGCCTCTTTCACTACCTGCTGATTAATATCGCTATTATCGGTGGCAGCGATGGCGATAAGTGCTCCTTGTAAATCACCGGCCTGATAGTGTCTTCGGAGCACTTTTACCTCCCCGCTCTCCGCTAGCTTATTTAGTTCCGGGCAGGGGTCAGGGCTGATTACTTCAACACTAGCCCCATGCTCAAGAAGTGCCCTCACCTTGCGCAGGGCAACCTGTCCCCCACCGACCACCACACACTTCTTCCCCCTAATCTTAAGAAACATCGGGTAGTAGGCAAGACCCTGGTTAGATTCTTTGCTCATTTCCCTTTCCTTAGTCCGGCGATGGAGTAAACAATGTCCATATTGAGACTATCACGAACCAGATTAGCCAGCTTGTCATACTCGCCGTCCCGCTGGCGGTCATCACCATTGAAGATAAGTGAGCGTCCTTTTAAGCGAGCAATCTGCTGCAGTATCCCTCTCCTGAGTTCTTGGTTGTGGAACAGCCCGTGAATGTATGTCCCCAGAACGCGCCCGCTTGTATCCAGGCATCCGTCGCGGGCGTCACAGGGCTTAGTGGAGCGCTCCCGTATGCGAAAGGCAGTACTGCCTTCATCACTTTCTGTCCTGCCCATATGAATCTCGTAGCCTTCAAAACCGACGCCCCGGGCTTCGGCGAGGAGCCCACGGTCGGCGACGACATTGCCCTTTATCTGGTGAGTCTCCTTGGTCGGCAGGAAGGCAGTGGTTATCGATAAGAGACCCAGGCCCTGGCTTTGCTGAACCGGTGACTCCACATGGTCAGGGTCATTAATATATCTACCCAGCATCTGGTAGCCGCCGCAGATACCAATGATGCAAACTCCCTGGTGGTGGAGCTCAGTAACGCGGTGAGCCAGCCCACTCTCCTTTAGCCAATCCAGGTCGGCTACTGTGGTCTTGCTCCCGGGAAGAATAATTAGGTCAGGGTGGTTCAGATTCCCAATTGAATTTACATAGCGCACCCTGACACCATTCTCTTTGTCCAGCGGGTCGAAATCGTCAAAGTTGGAGATATGGGGCATCCTGATTACGGCAATATCTATTTGAGCCGGGCTTTGCCGGGGCTTTAGCTGTTCCAGTGTTACCGAGTCTTCCTGGGCAATATGGATATCGTGAAAATAGGGGATTACGCCGGCTATGGGAATACCAGCCTTCTTTTCCAGAAAACCCAGTCCTGGTTCAAGTAGTGCCGGGTCTCCCCGGAACTTATTTATGACCAGAGCCTTGATGAGGCTTAAGTCTCTGGGTCTTAGCAGCCAGAGGGTACCCAGCAGAGAGGCAAAGACACCACCGCGGTCAATGTCGCCAACCAGTAACACTGGAGCTCGGCAGTATCGAGCAATCTTCATGTTCACTATGTCTCCATCTGCCAGGTTTACCTCGGCAGGACTGCCGGCACCCTCAATAACGATGACTTCATACTGGGAGCGGAGCCTATGAAGTGCCCCGGTCACCACCGGCCACAACTGAGCCTTCAGCTGATAATACTCTGCCGCTGTTGTTGACATTTGCGGGCGGCCCAGCACTACCACCTGAGAGCGGCTATCGGCTTCCGGCTTTAGCAGGACGGGGTTCATTTCCACACTGGGTTTGACCCCGGCGGCTTCGGCTTGTACTGCCTGCGCCCGGCCGATTTCTCCTCCGTCAGGAGTGACATAAGAATTCAGGGACATGTTCTGCGCCTTGAACGGCGCTACTTTGAAGCCGTCATTCCTGAAGATGCGGCACAGAGCTGTCACCAGCACGCTCTTGCCCACGTGGGACGCCGTCCCCTGTACCATGATAACCCTTCCCTTCATAATAGCTCCTGGCGAAATTGTCGGCAGTTCTCTACAAAACGTGACGCCATGTGAGGCAAACTGCCCAGATGAAGATGGATATAGGAAGCAAGAAGGTTCTTTTTATGGAATCCTTCCCGGCGTTCGCCTTTATCAATAACACTATATGCATTAGGAGTGTCAGCGTCTTTCTCCAGTACTGACCAATGAAACTCATGGCCGCGAGCGATCTCTCCCTGGCGCAGGATGGGGCCATCACCCAGAGCCTGGACTGTCCGGTAGCCCAGACTGAGACGCGGGCTATCAATCCGGGAGGAAACAGGGACGGCTCCGACCATCGGGTATTCGTTGCCTTCAAAGTCTCCAACGCTCCTGCCGAGGTACATCAGCCCCCCGCACTCGGCATAGACCGGCATCCCCCCTCCCGCCGCGGCCTTTATCGCCTGCCTGATAGACTTATTTTCTGCCAACTCGGCAGCGTAGAGCTCGGGGAAACCGCCCCCGATATAGAGACCGCCAATGTCTTGAGGTAACTTGGTATCTTCGAGGGGGCTGAAGGGCACAAGCTCAGCCCCCCATGCTTCCAGAAGGTCGAGACTGTCTTGATAATAGAAACTGAAGGCTCTATCTTTCGCCACGGCAATCCTCGCTGTGGCGGGCTTAGGCGTTGCTGGGAATAATGTGGGCTCAGCTTCGGGGGACACTGCTTGCTCTGACAACTGCAAAATCCGAGGGACATTAAGTGTAGCCTGGCACTGTGCCACCAGAAGCTCCAGGAATTCTTTGCCGGCTGGCCCCTCCACGGTGGGGATCAAGCCCAAATGTCTTTCCGGTAGGGAGAGGCTATCGCGTCGGGGCAGATACCCCAGCACAGCAATTTCAGTGTAATGCTCGATGGTTTCCCGGCACAATCTGAGGTGCTCATCACTGCCGATGCCGTTGAGGATAACACCGCCCAGGTTAAGAGCGGGGTCAAAAGCCTGATAGCCGGTAACCATAGCCGCCAGGCTACGTGCTCCCTTTCGGCTATCCACTACCAGTATTACCGGCGCCCCGAGGAGCTTGGCCAGCTCGGCGGTGCTGCCCTCTTCATTCAGTGATGAGTGCCCGTCATAAAGGCCCATGACTCCCTCAACGACGGCGATATCCTTCCCCTGCGTTGCTCGCGTGAATAGTTCCAGCACGCTGTCACGAGACAGAAGCCAGGTGTCCAGATTACGAGAGGCTTCGCCGGTTACCCAGGTATGATAGGTGGGGTCAATATAGTCTGGTCCGGTCTTGAAGGGTTGCACCTTCAAACCGCGTTGGCGCAGAGCACCCATCAGACCGGTAGCTACCGTTGTCTTGCCGACGCCGCTGGTGGTACCAGCGATAACTACTGCTCTCATGGTTGCTCCCGACTCAGGTCGTATTTCGTCCGGTAGCCCCTGGGGGTCACCATCCAGCCGTCAAGGGTAAAGGTGGTTGAATTGCCAACAATGATGGTGGTATTCATGCCAATTTCGTAGTCCAGCATGTGCTCCAAATCAGTGACGATTACCTCCTGCTCCTGCCGGTAGGCATTGGTGGCAATACCTACCGGGGTCGATGGCGGGCGATATTGCAGGATGATTTTTCTGGCTTGGGCTACTTGGCGCTTGCGCCTTTGGCTCCTGGGATTATAGAGGACGATAACAAAATTCCCCTGCGCCGCCAGCTCCAGCCTCAGGACAATCTCCGGCCAGGGGACGAGGTAATCGCTGAGACTGATGCTGACAAAGTCACCGCTTATGGGAGCACCGAGCAGGGCAGCGCTGGCTACCAGTAGAGGTACGCCGGGTATTACTTCTATATCAAGCTTATCCCCTGGTTGCTCGCTAAGGATTTCACCTACCAGCCCAGCCATGCCGTAAATGCCAGTATCGCCGCTGGAGATGAGAGACACGCTCCTGCCCTTCTTCGCTAGGTTAATCGCCATCTTCGCCCGCTCTACCTCCGCCCCCATGCCGGTAGCGATAACCTCTTTCTGGCCGAGATAAGGCTCAATTAGCTTGATATAGCTCTTGTATCCAACGACCACCTCACTCTGATTGATAGCTTCTCGGGCTTTGAAGGTCATGTGCTCCGGGTCGCCGGGGCCGATGCCGACCAGGGAAAGCTTCCCCTCTAGTGGCAAAGCGGGCAACGGCGATGGTCACGGCGCGGTTAAAGCTCACCTTGGGGACAAGGAGAGAGTTGCTGCCGCTGCTCAGTAGCGCCGCCGACTCACACACCGCTGGCGTTCCCACATGCCTTAGCACTGTCGGTGAGGGGCGGGAGGGGAACTTCACCTTAGATAGAGTTTCTTTATCAAAGTACTTTATAGGCAGGCGGTATTTTCGGGCAAACTCAAGAAGCCCACGCTCGTTTTTCTTAATATCTATGGTGGCTATACTCCGGATACTCTTAATGGAAAGCCCACGCTCGGAGAAGACCTGGCTGACGGCCTTTTCTATCTCAGGAGCCTTTGTCCCTCGGTTGCAGCCGATGCCAACCACTAGGCTTTGGGGAGGGATTGTCTCGCTTACTTCTGAGGCAGTGGTGACCACTGGTTGGGCACTAATAAGAGAGGCTACTTCCCTGGCTAGCTGGTTGGCCCCCCCCTCGTGTCCTGATAGTAGACTCACGCTGAATGAGCCAGCATCGTCAACCACTACTACCCCGGGGTCCTTATGCTTGTCCCTGAGTTCCGAGGCGACCAATCGAACGGCGATGCCTACTGCCATGATAAGCACCAGATGCCGGTAGCGGCGGAAAACCTCCCTGACTACCTCTCTCGCCGGAGAGGAAAAGGTGTACTCACCCGGCTTCGGCTCAAAAGCAAATTTCGCTGGCAGGTAAAGGTGGCTGCCGGGAAGCAGCCGTTTTAGGTGCTGACCCAATGCCACCCCCTTCTCGGTTATGGCCACAATTGCTATATCCTTTCTCGCAGTACTATCGCCTTTCACTTTTCAAAACCTCGGTTATAGAGCTTGGAGCGCCGGTGCTTTTTCTTTGAGTCTAAAAAAGCGCCCACCAGTATTAATGCCTGTTTCCTGATGCCCGATGCTTTCACCTGCTCCACCAGGTTATTCAAGGTAGTTCGCAGCACAAGCTCGTCTTGCCACGTTGCCCGATAGACTACAGCGGCCGGGGTTTCGGGGGGATAGCCCCCGGCAAGCAGCTCGGCAACAACCTTCTCTATCATGGATGCACTTAGAAAAATCGCCATGCTGGCTTGGTGCTGAGCCAGGCTCTTCAGGTTCTCTGACGCCGGGACTGGTGTTTTTCCTTCCTGTCGGGTGATGATAACCGTCTGGGAAAGCTCGGGTACGGTAAGCTCTGTTTTTAAGGCAGCGGCAGCAGCAAACAGGGAGCTTACACCGGGGATAATCTCATAGGCTATCCCCTTCTCATCCAGGGCTGCCATCTGTTCCTGTATAGCTCCATATAGACTCGGGTCACCGCTTTGCAGCCGGGCAACAACCTTCCCCTGCTTGACCGCATTTACTATAATCTCAGTTATTTCCTCTAAAGTGAGTGATGCGCTTCTATAAATCTCAGCCCTCTCCGGAGCAAAACTACACACCTCCGGATTTACCAGCGAGTCAGCGTAGATAATAACGTCTGCCTTTTCGATGATGTTCTTTGCCCTGATAGTAAGAAGTTTAGGGTCACCGGGGCCAGCACCGATAAAATATACTTGAACCGCCATGCTATTTCCGTACTATCAGGAGGGAGAAGTAATCAACCTTTTCTCCTTTTAACTGGCTGATGTCCCGAATTATCTCCTCATCCTGAGTCGTACACCTCCTGACATAAACGCATTTCTCAGTCAAGTTCAGCTCCTCAAGAATAGTGAGGAGCTTATCAAACACGGTATTCATCTTCATAAAAACTATCGTATCGAAATTTTTAAGTGTCTCTCTAATGACCTTATCCTCACCGTTGCCTGATATTATGGCGATGCGCTCATCGTTGCTGGCAAGAGGAACTATAGCCCTGGCGGCAGCGGCGTTAATCGACGAAATCCCGGGGATAACCTCAATTTCTATCTCCGGGTGACTCTTTTGTAGTGTCTCTAATATATGAACAAAAGTCCCGTAAAGGAGGGGGTCACCGACATTAACGAAAGCGCAGTCCTCTCCGTTCTTGAGATAGCGCCAGATAGTATTGGTGGCTTGATGCCAGTAATCAGCCAATTGCTCCTTACCTCTCAGCATTGGAAAAACCAGCTCAACAACCTTTTGTTCCGGCCTTTTTATCAGATTGGCAACAATGGTTCTTGCGTAGCTCCGGCTTTTTTTGTCTTTCAGTGGCACGAAGATAACGGGCACACGGGACAGGACATTATACGCCTTCAACGTCATGAGTTCGGGGTCACCCGGCCCTACCCCTACGCCATAGAGGCGTCCGATTCTTGGTTTTTTATTACTCATTTTTCCTACCAGCCGTAACCACGAATACCGGATTTAACGCTTCAAATCGGGTAAGCTCTATGACACTGGTGCTGCGGGCTATATTGACCAGGTTAACGTCAGTTACAAAGCCTCTCGCCTTGAGAGCGTTAACTGCAGCACTCAGGTTCTCAAGGGCAACAATGTTGATGACAATGCGCCCGCCTGGCCTTAATTTGTGGCTAACGAAGTCTAATATTTCTTCCATTCTCCCCCCGCTACCCCCGATAAAGACGGCGTTGGGAGGGGGCAACTTGCCCAGGTTATCCGGGGCAGAGGTGTGAACCACTTCAACATTGGGGACACAAAACCTCCGGAGGTTTTTCTTGATTATGGCCACATCTTTATCGTTCTTTTCTATAGCGTAGATACGGCCCTTTCTGGCGAGAAAAGAGGCTTCGATGGAGACCGCTCCCGAGCCGGCACCAATATCCCAAAGCACACTCTCGTCGGTGAGGTGCAGCTTGGACAAGCTTACCGCCCTGACCTCCTGCTTGGTGATAAGCCCGTCCCGACGGCGGTGGAAGCTTGCTTCAGGAATCCCCAGTATTTGTTGAGGCCTCGTTTCAGACTTTTCCCTGAGCAGAATCAGGATGTTGAGAGGGGAGAACTTCATTTTACATAATCCGGGCAAGTCTGTTTTAACAACCTTCTCATCCTCTTGACCAAGGTTTTGGCAGACATAAGCCCGGTAGCCATCAACACCGTGTTCCAGTAACACCCTGGCGATAGCCGCCGGGGTATGCTCATCATCGGTGAATATGCCAATCTTATGGTTTAAGCGCACCGTCTCGACAATATCCTCTATTGGTCGGGAATGGACGCTGACAAACACGGCGTCCTCCCAGCTTTCCTTAGTGCGGGCAAAAGCCAGTTGCATGGCACTTACGTTGGGTATTATCTCAACCACATTCTTTCCCAGTTTACCGGTTAGATAGCTGGCTATCCCGTAGAAGTTGGGGTCACCCGAGGCCAGAACAAGCATTCGTTTCTGCCCCAGATTCCTCTTAATCAAATTAGTTACTTTAATTAGGTTGTTGGCAATGGTAATCCTCTCCCCAGTTAGAGAGGGGAACAGGGCAAGCAACCGCTTGCCGCCAAAAACTATCTCTGCCCGGTCCACCAGGCGGCGGGCTTGGGAGGTCAAGCTGGAAGCCCCGTCGGGTGCCACTCCTATAATATGGACCTTATGTTTTGGCATTAGCCCTCCCCAGAATAATGCCGTCATAGCCGGTCATGATACACTCCACCTCAAGTTTTCCCCCAGCTTCTCCCCGGCACTTTTCTGCCGCCAGTAGGCAGAGTTGGTCGCAAAACTTTCTGGTATGTTCCGGGGGTAGCATTCTGCGGAGGTGATTAGCGGTAACGGCAGTGCACAGAGCTTTGACCATTTCATCTGGTAGCCCGCAGCTTGCCGCCACTCCAGTCAGGAAGCCGATGTCCACTTTAGAATCACTGACGTTGGTATACATGTGCCCGGCGGCAAGCTTGCTGAGCTTACCCGTCATACCCCAGATAGTTGCTTTAGCCAGTCCCTTCCGAACACATTCCTCCAGGGCATAGCCGATGAAGTCCCCGGCCTGAACGAAGCACTCCTCAGCCAGTGCCAGCTCACTCTGGGCGAACCTCTCGCTTCGTCTGCCTGTGGTCAGTACTATTTGCCGGCAGCCACCGGCCACGGCTACATCCAGCGCCTGAGAGATGCAAGCCTTGTAAGCATTAACCGAATAGGGGATGACAATGCCGGTAGTACCCAGAATTGAGATGCCACCGACTATTCCCAGACGGGGGTTCAACGTTTTCTGGGCCAGTTTCTCACCCCCGGGCACTGAGATTATTATCTCAATGCCTTTGCCGTCCAGTTTGTTTTGCGTAACTTTCATAATCGAGCTTTCTATCATCTGTCGGGGCACGGGGTTAATTGCCGCCAGGCCAACCGGTATTTCCAGCCCGGGCTTGGTAACTACCCCGACTCCTTTCCCACCTCTGATTTCGATTCCCGGCTTGTCTTTCCAAGACACAGTGACACAAATTTCAGCCCCGTTGGTAATATCCGGGTCATCACCGGCGTCCTTTATTACCGAGCACGATGCCTGAGTGTGGTCAAAGACACATTGCTTAATCTTAAAATTAACCTGGGCACCGGCAAGAGCAACCTGGACCTGATTGACTACCTCTTGATTGAGCAGGGCAATGGTAGCTGCTTGCGCCGCGGCAGCGGCACAGGCTCCGGTGGTATAGCCTGAGCGCAAAGGTTTGTCCTTTTCTCTAGCCATCCCCACCACGCCCCTTCCTTTCCACCGCAATTTTTAATAGAGCATTAACTGTAGCCGCTGCCATGGCACTGCCACCGCGGGTTCCTACTATAATAATGTAAGGAATATCGCGTTTCATAAGCTCGTCCTTGGATTCCTTAGCTTGTACAAAACCAACTGGCATCCCCACCACCAGAGCCGGCCTGATTTCTTTATGGTCAATAAGGTCAAGCAAAGCCAGGAGTGCGGTGGGGGCATTGCCGATGGCGACTATGGCATCGTTAAGCCTTGTTCCCAAATGGCGCATTGCCGCTGCCGCCCGGGTAGTATTCGGTTCCAGCCCTTTGTTTTCATCCATGGCACAGGAAACAAAACACCGGCAGGCTTCAGCCAGATGTCTATTGATGCCGACAGCCACCATCCGAACGTCGGTAAAAATAGGGCTGCCTTTGGCTATGGCGCTGAGGCCACTGGAGATTGCTGATGGGCTAAACCTTATCAGGGGGGCAAGCTGAGGGTCTCCGCTGGCATGAACGGTACGCTTTATAACTTGACGCTCCTCGTAGGAACAATTCAGGGGTGGTAGTAGGCTTCCGACTGTATCCATACTTTGCCGCTCAATATCTTCAGGGGAGTTCAGCGAAAGCTCCGGAGTGGCTTCCTGTATTCGTTTTGCCACGCGAGCTATTAAAAGTTCATCATTACCGAGGGTATTCGTGGTGATGAATTGCACTTCTGGATATCGGCTTTCAAGCCTCTTAATAAGCTTGGGGAGGTGTTCAGTGATGTGTCGCCCCGAGAAGAGGAAGTAGGGCATTATTACTATCCGCTCCACACCCCGTGCTGCCAAAGACGCCACAGCTTCTTCCAGAGTGGGTTGATTAAATTGGAGTGCTGCCCCGATAACCTCTATCCCCGGGGGTAATAGGGGCTTTACCCCGTCACTAACCCTCCTCAGGGTCTCGGCCACTTCTACGCTACCTCGCTCACCACGACTGCCGTGGCACAGGATGATTACCCCAGTTGGTGGCATATTACACAACCCGACCTGATTAAAAACAAGTCTGCTTGATAGTATACAAATGCCGATATTGCCTGTCAATAATGGTGGGGCTTGATTTTGGAGATAGGGGTCAAAAAGGGGTTATGCCGTGCTATTTCTTAAGCCGCAGGTCTACAAGTTTGTAATTCAGACCTTCCTCTTGCAATTTCTTAATCAGTTCGGGGATAGCATCATCGGTGCAAACGATAATAAAGGATAAGCCGCACTGGGCAGCTTCAATGGCGGCTTCGGTAACGCCATAAAGGTAGCGAGGCTCAAGAGCCACTCGTCTTAGCGAGGTCAAAGCCTCGATGCCAATAGCTCCAACCGGCTGACTAGTGGCAATCTGGGCGCGCAGCAGTTCCAGGTCAACCTGCCTTGACCCACCCTTTTGGATGCTAGGCACCTGTAAGATAGTTACCTTGTCCCTGGTCAGCTTTACCAGTCCTTCAATATTAGCGACAGCCACATCCTCACCTTCACTTACGCTTGATACGGCAATACCTCTGGCACCACCGCTCATCTGGCTGGTAGCAAACAGTAAACCGTTCTTCATCTTAAGCCCGACAGCCTGCCCTTGACTTATATCGCTCTCAGCTATGGCCGCGCAGACGGTAATATTTGTAACTGCCTGTTCCACCACCGAAGCATAGCCCCGGAGTTCCCTCAGTACCTTGAGCATCCAGTTAACTCCTTTGGTGCTTACTCTGTAGTGAGAGCGGCCGGTTGAGACAACCAGGTCCTCTGTTACTAATTGATGAATATAGGCTGATATTGCTTGTGGCGTGATACCAAGCTTAGCCGCGATGTTCTTCTGCTGGATACTGGGGCCAGAAGTGGCAATTTCAACCAGTATTTGGAATCTAGTAGCCGAATTCTTGCTTTGCAGTATCTCTACCATA
The DNA here is from genome assembly GCA_963739245.1 of uncultured delta proteobacterium. Classification (GTDB taxonomy): domain Bacteria; phylum Chloroflexota; class Dehalococcoidia; order Dehalococcoidales; family BS750m-G39; genus CAVTZP01. The sequence continues at coordinate 38,530 of CAVTZP010000009.1, read as the reverse complement.
ATCTCTAGTCACCACTATCTTTTAGGGTGCAGGAAACGGAGCACTGCTTACACTCAGTAGCGCATGGCTCAACGTGAATAGTAACGTGAGCTTTAGGTAATCTATTCCTTATATCTCGTTCCAGATGGTCGCACGTGCGGTGGGCTTCTTCCACGCTGGCATTCTTTGGCATCACCAGGTGCAGGTCAATGTAGCGATAGCTCCCTGCCTTGCGCGTACGCAGGTTGTGAAAGGCGACCAGCTGGTAGTCGTGCTCCATAATACAAAACCTTATTGCGTCCTCCTCCGCCTGAGGAAGTTTAACATCAATCAGCCCACCAAACGACTTTCTTAGCACATCATAGCCCGATTTCAGGATTAGCGCAGCTACTGCCATGGCAATAATAGGGTCCAGAATTTTCAGTCCGGTAAAACGAACTACCAACAGCCCGGCCATTACTGAGGCTGTAGAGTAGACGTCGGCGGCAATATTGCGGGAATTCGCCTCTAACGCGATTGAGCCAGTAGCCCGAGATACCTTGAGCAAGTGGCGTGAAAGAAAAATGCTGACTATCATTGAAACCAGCATTACCGCTATCCCAGCCTCAGCCAGTTCCACCGTTGCCCCCACTATTATCTTGTGTATTGCTGAATAAATTATCAAGCCACCGGCAGCAAAAATCAGCAGTGCCTGCGCAGTAGCGGCAATATTATCCACCTTGCCATGACCAAAGGGATGCTCCCTATCAGCAGGCTTGGTGGCTATTCTAACCGCAATGAAGGTAATGACGACAGCCAGCAAATCAAGGGAGCTATCCACTGCCTGAGCCAGAATGCTGATGCTCCCGGTGATGACTGCCACCACTACCTTGAGCGCTATTAGCCCAACTACGACTATGAGCATAAGTTTGGCGGCATTATTTTGGCTAGTTACAATCGCCGTCCTTTTCTTTGCGTTTCTCATTTTTTGGTCATCCCACTCTTGTTTAAGTAAAAAACCCGTGGTGCCTAGTCCCACGGGTTCAAGTCCCGCTGCTGAAGCCCAGCCCGGCTCTCTAAGACCTGTTCTAGGCTTTTTTAAATTGTAACTTGCTAGCGAGGTCATGTCAAGCTTGGCTATCTATTGTGTTGCTAGCAAAGCTGGCATATAATTCAGCCAATGCTATCAGCAATACTTTTGGCTGCCGGCGAATCAAAGCGCATGGGCAAGCCAAAGCAACTAATGCCTTTTAGTCAGAGTACTATTTTGGAGCAAGCCGTTGATAACCTGCTGAGTTCAGCAGTAAGTGAGGTTGTCGTGGTGCTGGGCTATAGGGCTGAGGAGGTAGCAAAGGCTATAGCTGCTAGACCGGTCAAGATAGGGGTAAACCCAGGTTACCAGCAGGGGATGAGCTCCTCTATAATAGCTGGGCTGAATCTGATTGATAGCCAGGCTCAAGCGGTTATGCTTGCCCTTGGCGACCAGCCCTTGGTGGACAGCCAGACCATTAACCGGTTAATAGCCGAATTTTATAACCATGATAAAGGCATTGCTGTCCCAACCTATCAGGGTAAGAGGGGAAACCCGGTCATCTTTACCATCAAATATAGACCGGAGCTGCTTGAGCTAAGAGGTGATATCGGAGGCAGAGAGATAATTAAACGCCACCCTGACGATGTCCTTGAGGTTGCCGTTGACTCCGAGGGTGTCATCAGTGATATTGATACCAGAGAGGATTACTCTGGTTAACAAAGGTACTATATCGCTTTGTCCTCAAGTTTATATCTATCAACATATTGACATTGGGGTAAAAGTAGTTTATTATCATACTCAAAAAAAGGGGGTGCATGATGCAGGCCTATTGTGTCAAATGTCGAACCAAGAGGGAGATTAAGAACGCTAAGGTAATAAAGATGAAGAATGGTAGACCGGCAACCCAGGGTGAGTGCCCGGTTTGCGGCACCAAGATGTTCAGGATAGGGCAGGGCTAAGTCTGTAGCTAGAGTATCATAGTCTTAAGGATTTAGGACAAGGCTGGATGTTCTAGAGGAAGGGATATCCAGCCTTTTTGTTTTGATAAGTTAACATAAAAAAGCGTTAAAAAAATTAAAACATGGTTTATAATATAAATAGTAACGGTGCTAGAGAGGTAGTTGCCAACATATAATGGAGCAAGCCAAAACAGCGCGAGAGTTAGGCTTTGATGAGCCACAGGTTGGCTATGAATGGGATGCTGGCAGCACCCCTCCGGGGGATTCAGCACCGGGGCATTGGATAGTGAGGAGAGAGGGGGATAACTGGGTTGTCTTATTCCACGCCTCCCGAGGGACTGAATATGCTATTCACGTCTTCGCACCAAACGAGGATGGCGAGAGATTGGCGAAAATGATGGCACTCAAGCTTGTAGACTTCGCTTGGGGGAGACAAGGATAAGGCTACTGTCTCTCCTTGACCAGGGTATCAACTACCGATGGGTCAGCCAAAGTGCTGGTATCACCCAGGTTTTGGATATCGCCGCCGGCAATCTTGGTTAGTATCCGTCGCATAATCTTGCCACTCCTAGTTTTGGGTAGACTATCAGCGAACTGAATCTTATCTGGAGTGGCTATGGGTCCGATCTCCTTGCGGACGTGAGCGACAAGTTCTTTCTTCAGGTCATCGGACTTCGTGACATTGGTTTTCAGAGTAACAAAGGCATATATGCTCCATCCCTTGATTTCGTGAGGCGTGCCCACAACTGCGGCTTCAGCTACTGAGGGGTGGGATACCAGAGCGCTTTCCACTTCAGCCGTGCCAATACGATGGCCAGATACCTTGATAACATCGTCTATTCGTCCCATGAACCAGAAATAGCTGTCTTCATCTCTCCTGGCGCTGTCTCCAGCGCTATATACGCCGGGGAACTGGAGAAAGTAGGTTTTCTTAAACCTCTCTGGCTCACCATAGACCCGCCGCATCAAACCGGGCCATGGTCTTTTAATCACCAGGTAGCCGCCCTCGTTGACATCGGCGGTAGAGCCATCCTCCCGGAATACTGCTGGCTCAATGCCGGGGAAGGGCAGTGTCGCTGACCCTGGTTTAAGCGGGATAGCCCCGGGCAGGGGAGTAATCAGAATGCCACCGGTCTCCGTCTGCCACCAGGTATCAACGATGGGGCATTTGCTCTTACCGATTGTAGTGTAATACCACATCCAGGCTTCAGGGTTAATCGGCTCACCAACTGAACCAAGGATGCGTAGTGAGCTTAGGTCATGCTTATTGGGCCATTCCTCCCCTTCCCTCATCAGGGAGCGAAGGGCAGTGGGAGCAGTATAGAAGATATTAACCTGGTACTTCTCGACAATATCCCAGAACCTGTCGGGGTGGGGGTAGGTGGGGACACCTTCAAACATGAGGCTTGTTGCCCCCAAGGATAGTGGCCCATAGACAATATAGCTGTGCCCCGTCACCCAGCCAATATCGGCCGTGCACCAGAAGGTATCCTCTTCTTTGACATCAAATACCCACTTAAATGTCTGGTAAGTAAACAGGAGATAACCAGCCTGGGTGTGGAGGACCCCCTTTGGCTTCCCGGTACTGCCACTGGTATAGAGGATAAACAGCGGGTCTTCAGCATCCATCACCTCCGGCTCGCAGTAGGGCTTGATATCCTCGGCGGTTATTTCGTCATGCCACCAGTAGTCACGGCCGTGCTGCATATTTACCCCGATATTTGCCCTCCTGACGACAATCACATTTTTTACCTCAGGGCAGGAGTCAAGAGCCTGGTCAGCATTGTCCTTGCTGCGGATAACACGACCACTGCGGTAGTAGCCATCGGAACAGATAAGCACCTTAGCCCCACAGTTCAGTATCCTGTCCCGCAAGGCATCAACGCTGAAGCCACCAAAAACAACACTATGGATAGCGCCAATTCGGGCACAGGCGAGCATAGCAATTGGGAGCTCAAGAATCATCGGCAGGTAGATAGTAACACGGTCGCCTTTCTTAACCCCGTGCTTCTTTAGCACATTGGCAAACCGGCATACCTCGTGATACAGTTGCTGGTAGGTGAGGGTCTTGCTCTCGCCGGTGTCCCCCTCCCAGACTAGAGCCGCTTTATTTTTTCTCCATGTCTTGAGGTGCCGGTCCACGCAGTTATAGCTGACGTTGAGCTTACCACCAACAAACCACTCGTGCTGAGCTTCCTTAAAGTTCTCCACCAGCACCCTGTCCCACTTCTTATACCAATCAATTTGCTCTGCCAGCTCCCCCCAGAAGCCCTCAGGGTCCTCAATAGACCTCTGATAAATCCGCTTATACTCAGCGAGGCTTTTAATATATGCCTTTTGTTTGCTCTCTTTTGACGGTTTGAATACCCGTTTTTCCTCCATCATGGAGGTAATTGTTTCTGCCCGTTCCGTGGTCGATTTCATTTCTTGGTCGGACCCTTTTTTCACTAATAAACTCCTTTTCTAGCTCCAGCTTCTTTTTCCACGCAGATATAATGATAATCGATTAAGCCTAAAACCGGATTCTATAGAGGCTAGCTGTTCACGATAACTGTGGTTAATCCTGGTAGGTCACACCCATCAACTGGCTAAACGCCGACCGCAGCCTTTCTGAAATCACGTAGGCTACCCCGCCGGCAACCTCAGCGCAAAGCTTGGGGTTGGTGAAGATTAAATTACGCAGTTCCATCCCTTTGAAGGCAAGCACCTTTGTTCTCTCCAGGGTTTTTGCCGTGGCAGCGCAACGGAATGGTGGTATCGTCGCTGACCAGCCGAAGCATTCAAAATTGGCGGCGGTCTGGATTTGTCGCTTATCCGTTGGCCCTAGCTCAAGGATGATGGATACCAGCCCATCTTCAATAACATATACACTGTTCTCTTCCTTGTCCTGCTTGCATATAATTGTTCCCGCTTCAAATACCTGGGGAGTGCACATCTTTTCCACTAGCTTAAGCTCACCCTCCTCTAGGTAGTGGAAGATGTCAGACTTTCTCAGTACTTCTATAGCCTCCATTCTTAACCTCCGTGGCTTTTATGTCTCTGGGCTTACTGCAGTATTATACACTGTCAGTTTTATATTTTCAAACAAGGAAATAGATAAATGTCTGGACGTCTATTAGTTTTATTTAGTCGGGGAGTAAGCGATACACTCTATTTCAATGAGCATGCTTGGTAAAGCCAAGCCAGCTATTACCGTTGAGCGGGTGGGGCGGTCTTTGGTGAAGTAGCCCTGATATACCTCGTTCATTTTGGGAAAATCCTTCTCGTGGCGAAGAAAGACAGTCACCTTTACCACATCGTCCAGAGATGAGCCAGCCGCTGCCAACACCCTCTTCATGTTCTCTAAGCATTGCTTAACCTGCGCCTCTATCCCCTTGGTTTCCCTGCCTTGGGCATCAACGTGTCCAAGCTGACCCGAGACAAAGATATAATCGCCGGCTCTTATTGCTGGGGAGAACGGGAGCTTAGGGGCATCAGGTAGAGTGATAATCCTTTTTACCATGGCAAAATCCCCTCTTGTCAGGATTATACCCTATCTTAGTAGAAAAAGGCTAACTTATTGATGTATGCTATCATTAGGGTCTAAAATAACTAGTGGAGATGCTCATAAAGGAGCAAATAATCTTGGGTAGAAGGGAGCAGATTATGGGTACAACTAATGAAAACTTACAGGCTGCCTTTGCCGGAGAAAGCCAGGCTAATCGCAAGTATCTATTCTTTGCCGAGAAGGCGGAGCAGGAAGGATATAAACAGATAGCCAGGCTGTTTCGCGCCACAGCTGATGCCGAGACAGTACATGCTGGAAATCACCTGAAGGTTATGCAGGGAGTAAAGTCGACCAAGGAAAACCTGATGGCGGCAAAGAGTGGGGAGAATTACGAGTTCATGGAAATGTACCCCACCTTTATAAAGCAGGCTGAGGCAGAAAGCGCCGATAAAGCCAGGGGCAGTTTTTACCTAGCCAATAAGGTGGAGCGGGTTCATTACCGTCTTTTTGAGGCCGCTCTCAGTAAGCTGGAAAAGGGCGAGGCTATCAATGAGCAGCCGATTTACGTTTGCCAAGTCTGCGGCAATACAGTTGTGGGTGAAGCACCACAAAAATGTCCTATCTGCGGCGCACCCAGAAAAATGTTCAAGCTTATCTCGTAACCTATCCCCCTGACCCCCTTCCCTTATTATCTTATTGAAGGGAAGGGGGAGTATAGAAGAGAGGGGGCTTCGCCCCCTCTCTAAAATCTCTTCCCCCTCTCCTTTAAAAGGAGAGGGGGATAAAGAGGGGGTGAGGATGGAGAAAGAGAATGGCTAAGAAGCTAGAGAGGGTTAACCTTCATATCACTGGCATGACGTGCACCACCTGTGCTGCCACCATTGAAAAGGGTCTGGCGGAAATACCGGGGGTGGAAAAAGCGAGCCTGAACTTCGCTGCGGAGAAGGCTTCTATAGAATATGACCCATCAAAGGTGAACCTCGCCAGAATTAAGAACACTATCTCACAGCTTGGCTATGGAGCAGCACTCAAGAAGTCCATATTTCCAGTAGCGGGAATGACCTGTGCCTCCTGCGTGGCCCGGGTTGAGCAGGCTCTTACTAGTGTGCCGGGTGTAGTTTCCGCCAACGTTAATCTGGCTTCAGAGAAGACTACCGTGGAATATGTTGAGGGGACGGATATTGCTGACCTGCGTCAGGCGGTGGAAAACGCCGGTTACAAACTGGGGCTGGAGGCGCAGACGTTGGAGGACGTCACTACTGCTGTCCGGCGAGAACTCCGGGGTATGAGGAACCGGTTTATCGTAGCTGCTATCCTTGCCGCATCAATTATGGCTCTAATGTGGGCTCCCGAATTTGTGGGGAAGCCATATCTACTCTGGGCACTGGCGACGCCGGTGCAGTTTTGGGCCGGCTGGCGGTTCTATCAGGGGGCTTGGGGTGCCTTAAGACACAGGACGGCTGATATGAATACCCTGATTGCCACCGGTACCTCAGCCGCCTATTTTTATAGTATGGTTGCCGTTCTCTTCCCGGCTCTTTTTACCATTGGCAGCATTGAGCCCAACCTATATTTCGATACCTCCGCCATGATTATTACCCTGATTCTTCTCGGGCGCTTCCTGGAGGCAAGGGCTAGGGGGCAGACCTCGGAGGCAATAAAGAAGCTTATCGGTCTTAAGCCGAAGACCGCCCTGGTTATCCGTGACGGCGAAGAAAGGGAAGTTCTGGTTGATGATGTTCAGCTTGGCGACCTTATCCTGGTCCGCCCCGGGGAGCGGGTGCCTGTGGACGGCGTAGTCCGCCAGGGGTATTCCAGCATTGATGAGTCTATGATTACCGGCGAGAGCATCCCGGTAGAGAAAAAGGTTGGTGACGAGGTCATCGGCGGCACGATTAATAAGACCGGCAGCTTTCAATTTGAGGCAACCAAGGTAGGCAAGGATACCACCTTAGCTCAGATTATTCGGCTGGTGGAGGAAGCCCAGGGAAGCAAGGCGCCGATTCAGCGCCTGGCTGATGTCATCGCCAGCTACTTTGTGCCGATAGTGATTAGCATTGCCATCGTTACCTTTATCATCTGGTTCTTTATCGGGCCAGCCCCCTCGCTTACCTTTGCCCTGCTTAATTTTATTGCTGTGCTTATTATTGCCTGTCCCTGCGCCCTGGGGCTGGCAACCCCAACGGCAATTATGGTTGGCACCGGCAAAGGCGCTGAGCATGGCATTCTGCTCCGGAGCGCAGGTGCTCTGGAAAGGTCTCACCAGATAACTACCGTCCTCCTGGATAAGACGGGCACCCTGACCCGGGGTCGGCCTAAGGTAACCGATATCATTACTTCACCCCCATGGTCAAAAGAGGAGGTGCTACAGCTGGCGGCCTCGGCGGAACATGGCTCCGAGCACCCTCTTGGCGAGGCTATGGTCAAGGCTGCCCTGAAGAGGAAGCTTGGATTGTCGCCAGCTTCAAAATTTAAGGCTATCCCCGGACGCGGCATTGAGGCTTTAGTTGAAAAAAGAAAGCTTCTGCTGGGCAATCTCAGGTTGATGGAGGAAAGGAGTCTTTCCCTCAATGGGCTGGAGGAAGAAGCGGAGCGCCTGCGGGCAAAGGGCAAGACGGTGATGTTTCTGGGCATAGATAAAAAAGTGGTGGGAATTATCGCCCTGGCTGATACCATTAAGCCTAATGCCAAAGCGGCGGTGCGGGAGCTACACAAAATGGGTGTTGAGGTGGCGATGCTTACCGGAGACAACTGGCGCACTGCTGAGGCTATTGCTGGGGAGGTGGGTATTGATCGGGTACTCGCCGAGGTGCTTCCAGAGTATAAGGCTCAAGAGGTCAAAAAGCTACAGGATGAGGGAAGGGTGGTGGCGATGGTGGGGGACGGAATAAATGATGCCCCAGCCCTGGCTCAGGCTGATGTCGGTATTGCCATTGGCACCGGTACCGATGTGGCCATGGAAACTGGAGACATTATCCTCATCAGTGGCGATTTGATGGGGATTGTGACTGCTATATCACTGAGCAAGCGCACCATTAGGGCAATTAGGCAGAACCTCTTCTGGGCTTTTGCCTATAATACTGCCCTTATTCCTGTAGCCGCCGGGGTGCTCTATCTTGCCTTTGGGAAGAGCGGTGTACCCTCGGGGCTCCACTTTATTCTGGGCAAATATGGCTTCCTGAATCCAATTCTAGCGGCGGCGGCCATGGCGGCTAGCTCCATCACCGTGGTGCTTAACTCGCTGCGGCTAAGGCAGTTTAAGCCGCAGAAATAACCAGTCAAGGGGGTGTTGCAATGGCGATTGACCCGGTGTGCAAGATGAAGGTGGATGAAAAAAAGGCAGCAGCCACCTCTGAATACAAGGGCAAGAAGTATTACTTCTGTGCTGTGGGCTGCAAGAGAGCTTTTGACCAGAACCCGGAGAAATATCTGGTCAAACAATAAGTGTGGATAGGTGCTTTATCCTTTGCAGCATATTAGGGTGGGTGCTAAAAACCTCCATCAATTTAGCCGCAGCATTCAGCTGCACCTTCTTCTGGCGCAGTGCCATTAGCTCATCATAATCGACACTACCGCTCATGTCCCGGTCAATCTCGGATAGCTCTCTAATCTCATACCATGCCCGAGACGGGTCATTGACAAAGAAAGCCTTGATTCCCTCAACCCGCTTTAGCTCATCACTATTCTTTTGGCGGGCATTTCCGTAGACCAGTTTATATAGTGCCGAGGCGAGGTGATGGGGCTTACTTCCCAGTTGTACACTACCCAGGTCGGCATAATACTCACGTATCCTTGAGCCATAGAGCACGAGGAGGTTGGTAATGAAGTAGAGGAGAAAGGCACCGAACCCAATTAAGGCCGCATAATTACCTCCATCCCGGCGACTACCTGAGGCTCCTCCCCACATCGTGCTCCATGCCACCCAGTACAATATCAGCGGTATCGCTGAAAGCAGGGTGATGATGGCCATATCACGGTGCTTGATATGAGACATCTCATGCCCGAGGACAGCTTTGAGTTCATCCTTATTTAATAGATTAAGTATGCCCTTGGTAACGCAGACTCGCCCATCACCCTGCGACCGGCCGAAGGCGAAGGCGTTTGGCAGGTTGATCTGGGAGATGCCAACCTTGGGCTTGGGAAGGTGCGCCGTCTCCGCCAGCTCAGCAACCATTTGGTGCAACTCCGGTTCTTCCTTTTCTGAGACCCACTTTATCCTCATCATCAGGCTGACTAAGGACGGGCTGATCAGGTATTGGAGGCCGAGGAAGACAAACGCTAAAATAATGTACCATACCACATTTCCCGCTCCCGCCCAGATACCTATGCCAGTGATTACGCCATAGAGGATGCCGAAAAGAATTGCAACTAATAAGAACATCCTGGTTTTAAGCCACATATATCACCTCTTACTATACTATTATAGCAAAACCAGCGCCAGTAACAAAAATCGCTTGACAATTTCGGTGAATTCTGTATAATCAAATTAATAGACTAAAACGAGGAGGAAAACAATAAGGTGAGAACATCGTTAGTCATCAAAGATCGCTCACCAGGTATGGTGAGAGCCGAGCCTTTCGCTGAAGGTATCAAAAGCAGCGATGCTGAAGAACCTCCGAGTTGGGCTCGAAGTGTGGAGGAAGAACCTCCGAGTAAAAGCGCCACCACCAGAGACAGGTTTTTCGCTCATATCCCAGAGGAAGATTGGAATGACTGGAGGTGGCATTTTCGTAACAGAATTACCACTATCGATGAACTGGCCAAGTTCATTCCGTTATCACCCGCAGAACAGGTACAACTCAAGCTAGTAACCCTTAAATACCCCTTGTCAGTAACTCCTTATTATCTCTCTCTAATCAATCCCGATGATAAGGACGACCCCATCAGGAAACAGGTAGTACCTTCCTTTAAAGAGATAACCCTGGCTAGTACCGATCTTGAGGATCCTCTTGAGGAGAAAAAGGACTCGGTTGTCCCCGGACTGGTTCACCGCTATCCGGACAGGGTGCTAATGGTGCTTACCGATATCTGTCCCATATTTTGCCGTCACTGCACTCGTAAGCGGGAATGGCGAAATGGGGGGTGGGTGCGCAGCCAAAGTGAGATTGACGCCATGCTGGAGTACATACGCCAGCACAAGACTATCAGGGATGTCATTATCTCTGGTGGTGACCCCCTGACACTCTCCACCCGCCGTCTAGAGGGCGTTATCTCCAGAATTAGGCGCATAGAGCATGTGGAGATTATCCGTATCGGCACCAGGTTCCCGGTGGTGTTGCCACAGCGGATAGATGGCGAATTATGCGCCATGTTATCCCGATATGGACCAATATGGCTTAATACCCACTTCAATCACCGCCGCGAGATTACTCCAGAAGCTGCTGAAGCCTGCAACCGCCTGCTACGGAGCGGGGTTCCAGTAAACAACCAGTCTGTCCTTCTGCGTGGGGTAAACGATACTGTGGAGGCGCAGAGGGAGCTTTGTCACGGGCTGCTTAAAATCAAGGTGCGCCCTTATTATCTATTCCAGTGTGACGAGGTGCGGGGGACGGAGCACCTGCGCACCCCCGTAGATGTTGGCATAAAGATAATTGAGGGGTTACGCGGGTATACCTCAGGGCTGGCAGTACCTACCTTCGTAATAGACCTCTCCCAGGGTGGTGGTAAGGTACCCATTCAGCCAAACTATGTGCTATCGCAAACGAAGGAAGGACTGACGCTGAGGAATTATGAGGGTCGCCTCTTTCGCTACAGGAATCCGAGAAGCTCGGAGAATAAAGCAGTCGCCTCCCTAATTCCAGGAGTTCGAGATGCGGATAGGGTTGTCGTATGACCTTAAACAAGAAGTAGGCTTGGAGGAAGCCGGCCCGGAGGACGCCCTTGAGGAATACGATTCCCCGCAGACGGTAGAACTTATAGCCGCAGCCTTTGAGGCGGAGGGAAACTCGGTAGTCAGGCTGGGGGGGGGCAGAGAGTTTCTCAACAACATTCTCAGCCAGAATGTTGACATAGTCTTTAACATTGCTGAGGGGCGGGGTACCTACCGCAGCCGTGAGGCCCAGGTGCCTTCAGTTCTGGAGATGCTAAATATACCTTATACCGGCTCCGACCCTCAGTGCCTGGCAATCTGCCTTGATAAACCACTGACTAAAAAGATAGCGGTTGGTGGTGGTGTCTATACCCCAAACTGGCGGCTAATAAGTGATAAGAAGGAGCTCGATGCAATATCCTGGGACGGATTCTCCTTCCCTGCCATCATCAAGCCGGCGTATGAGGGTACAAGTAAGGGCATCCGGCGTAGTTCACTGGTGCACAGTCCAAAACAGGCACCTGAGATTGTGGCCGGGGTGCTGGAATGTTACCGCCAGCCGGTGCTGGTGGAGGAGTATATTGCCGGGGAGGAGGTTACTGTTGGCATAATAGGCAATCTCCCACCCAGGATATTGGGGATAATGCGGCTCATCCCCAAGAAGGGGGATGAGCACTTTGTCTACTCCCTTGAAGTAAAGCGGGACTGGGAAAACCTAGTTAACTACGAATGCCCTGCCCGGCTGGAAAAGAATACCTTGGACAGAATCACTGAGTCTAGCCTGCGTGCCTTCCAGGTTCTGGGGTGCCGGGACTTCGCCCGGCTTGATTTTAGGGTTAGCCCAGAGGGCATACCCTACTTTCTTGAGGTAAACCCATTACCCGGGCTTGGTGACTACAGCGACCTGGTTATTATAGCGATAAGGCAGGGCTGGAACTATGAAGCCCTAATCAGGGCGATACTTGGCGCTGCCCTGGAAAGGTATCCGTTGTGCGTTCAAGGGTAGCCATTGTTTACAATAAACCTCTTCCCAGCCGCTATGACCTTAGGGGGGAGAAGGGGGCGGTGGACAGCGTCCTTGAGGCGGTGAAGGCAGTGCATCAGGCTCTGCTTAAGTCAGGCTATGATGTGGTTGAGGTTCCCCTCGTGCCGCCTCTTGAGCGAACGAAAAAGGAGCTTGAAAGTCTGGCGGTAGACCTGGTGTTCAATCTCTTCGAAGGTTTCTGTGGTTACCCCGAGACAGAAGCCCTGGTGCCGGAGATTGCGTCAGAGCTGGGTATACCGTACACCGGTTGTAAAGCGGCAGCACTGGCGCTAGCCCTGGACAAGGCTAAGACCAAGGCGGTTTTGGAAGAATCAGGCTTTAGCACGCCTGGCTACCAGCTACTAGGTCCGGAAACCTTGTCTGCATTTCATTTGAGTTATCCCTGTATTGTCAAACCGTGTAGTGAAGATGCCAGTCATGGGCTATCAGCGGAAAGCGTGGTGTATGAGTTCACCTCGCTGGAAAAGCAGGTGGGACTGGTAAGCAGCTTCTATGGTGAGGCGCTGGTAGAGGAGTTCATTGATGGGCGGGAGTTTAATGCTACTGTCTTGGGGAACTCACCGGCCACCGTTCTTGCCGTTTCCGAGATAACCTACTTGTTGCCTCCGGGGATGCCCAGGATTCAAACCTTTGCCGCCAAATGGGAGCCAGATAGCCTCTATTACCAGGGCCTCAAGATAATCTGTCCGGCGCAAGCCCCGAACCGTGAATACATTGCCGAGACGGCGCTAGCAGTTTTCCAACTCCTCTGTGGTCGGGGCTATGCTAGGGTAGACATGCGGTTGGGCAGGGGAGGGCAACTTAACATAATAGAGGTGAACCCCAACCCCGATATATCCCCCGGCTCTGGTGCTGTCTGCCAGGCTGAAGCCGCCGGGATGGGCTACACCGAGTTTATCGCTAAGATTGCGTTGCGCGCTTTGGAGAAAAACTAGGGATGACAACCAAAATTCGCTCGATGACACAAGGGGATAAACCAGCTATAATTAAGATGTTGGCGGCTACGCCCGAATTCAAGCCGTCTGAGGTCGTAGTGGCTGAGGAGGTCATTGACAGCTACCTGCAGAATTCACACCAGTCAGGTTATCACATCGTTGTGGCCGAGGTTAAACAGCTTGCGGTCGGCTATATTTGTTATGGGCCAGCGCCATTGACTGAGGGAACGTGGGACATATACTGGGTGGCTGTCTCTAGGGAGGAGCAAAGCCGAGGCGTAGGCGGTGTTCTCATGGCGTTTGCCGAAGATGAGATAAAGAAGGCTCAAGGCAGGCTGGCTATTATTGAGACATCATCCAAGGTAGAATACGAAAAGACAAGGCGTTTTCATCACCACCAGGGCTATGAGGTAGTCTGCCGCATTCCCGACTTCTATGCCCCAGGGGATGATAAACTAATTCTTCAGAAGCGGCTGAGATGAGATCATCTGGAGGGTAACTCAGCCAAGGAAGTAAATAATGCACGACTGGCTGCAATCTTTTGTATTGACCTTTGTCCCCTTGTTTATTGTTATTGATGCCGTGGGGAACCTGCCTTTTATTATTTCATTGAGTGAGGGGATGTCCCCACCTGAGCGGCGCAAGATGGTCCATGTCGCTACCATAACTGCTACCATTGTCGGTCTTGCCTTTCTGTTCCTTGGTCAATTTATTCTAAATGTTATGGGCATTAGAGTAGGCTCCTTTGCCATTGCTGGTGGCATTATCCTGCTGGTGCTTTCCATTAAGTACATGACCACAGGGCGAATGGTAGAGCTAATCAAGGAAGAAATGGTCGCTGTTGTCCCTGTCGGTACACCGCTAACCGTGGGGCCGGCGACGATAACTACCCTGTTGCTACTGGCAACTCAATACTCATTATATATGGTTCTACTCTCTTTCGCCCTAAATCTACTTATAGCCTGGGTTATCTTCCTCGCCAGCAACCAGATTGTTAGATTCATAGGTGAGGGTGGGCTTAAGGCATGGTCAAGGGTATTCAGCCTGTTACTTGCCGCCATTGCCGTCAACATGATTATTCAGGGACTAGGCATGGTTGGCATACTTAAAGTCACCGGTTAGAAGGGGGAATTGTGCCGTTGGGGAATAGGGGAAAGGCTAAGGCAATTATCAGGCAGATGGAGATAGATGATATCAGCTCTGTGTATCGCTTGGGCGAGAGGCTCTTTAGCAGCGAGGAGTTCCCAATTCTCTACCGAACCTGGGACCCTTACGAGGTAACCGAGTATTTCAGTTCAGACCCGGATTACTGCCTGGTGGCTGAGACTGAGGCAAATGGCAAAATTGTCGGCTTCATACTGGCGACTACTATTGAGAAGGAAGGCACGGCATGGAAGAAGTACGGCTACCTGAGCTGGATAGGGGTGGGTGAGGCTTTCCAGAGAACTAACCTCGGGCTCCGTCTATATAGAGAGCTGGAGAAGAGACTGCTGAAGGATGGGGTGAGGATGGTCATTGCTGATACTGAAGCTGAAAATGAGGCAGCGATTGCCTTCTTTAGGACGATGGGCTTCTCTGTCAGCAGTCAGCATGTTTGGCTGGCCAAGACCTTCCGCCGGCGGCAGCCAAGTCCCAGGCATGATAGGGACCGAGGTTGACATAATAGGGGATGAAGTTAACATAAAGTTTCTGGCTCTTATCTTTTAGTGCGTAACCCATACCTTTACCGATAATGCTTATGAACTACCCGGCGGCATTGGATTATGTCTTGAGCTTCGCTGATTATGAGCGGGCCCCACGCTCGGCGGTCGTCTTTGATTTAAGACGTATGGAGATGCTGCTGGAAAGATTGGGCAATCCTGAAGTGGGGGCAATACCGATTCAGGTGGCTGGCACCAAGGGTAAGGGAAGCACCGCGGCTATGATTGCCTCAATCCTGACCAGAGCTGGCTACAAAACTGGGCTTTATACCTCCCCCCACCTTCACGCCTTCACCGAGAGGATACAAGTGGATGGGGCGCCTATTACCGAGGATGAATTTGCCCGCTTAGTGGATGTTTTGAAGCCTGAGGTTGAGGTTGTGAATAAGTTTGGCGCTTTTGGTCAGCTTACCACCTTTGAACTACTCACCGCCTTGACTTTTGCCTATTTCAAGGAGAAGGGGGTGGATTTTCAGGTGCTGGAGACGGGGATGGGGGGACGTCTTGATGCCACCAATGTGGTTAAACCTGGAGTCTCTGTCATCACCTCCATAAGTTTTGACCATACTGAGGTTCTGGGCAATACTCTTACTCAGATAGCCACGGAGAAGGCTGGTATTATCAAGCCGGGGAGCATTATGGTATCTTCCCCCCAGTTTCCAGAGGCAATGGCGGTGATAGAAGGGGTGTGCCGGGAGCGGGGGGTAAAGCTGGTCAAGGTAGGCAGTGATATCACCTGGAGGAGGGAAGCCTTTAGCAGTGAGGGACAGTCGTTTAAACTAAACGGGATAAAAGGCAAATATAACCTTAGTCTTCCCTTACTCGGTGAGTATCAGTTAGAGAATGCGGCGACAGCGGTGGCGGTAGTGGAGATTTTGGCTGAGTGGGGAGTGGTGGTTTCGGTGGAGAGCATTGCTTCGGGACTGGCGCAGGTGCACTGGCCAGGACGGCTTCAGGTTCTAAAGCAGAAGCCATGGTTTATCGTCGATTGTGCCCATAACGCTTACTCAGCAAAGAGGCTAGCTGAGGCTCTTAGAGAGTATTTTGATTTTGACCGGGCGGTCCTTATCTTGGGGGTTTCCTCGGATAAGGATGTCGCCGGGATAGTTGCTGAGCTTGTACCTCTTTCCAGTATAGTTATTGTTACCTGCACCCATCACCCCCGGGCTCTGGAGTCAGCCCGGCTTGCCGCTGAATTTTCAAAGCGGGGGATAACCCCGGAGGTGGTAGGGGATGTTACCTCAGCCGTAGACCTGGCATTAGCTAGGGCAAAACCCGAAGACCTCATTTGTGCCACTGGCTCAATCTTTGTTGTTGCTGAGGTGATGGAATACCTGCAGAAACTCGCCTAGGCTGACTATTTCTTACCTTTAACTAAGCTTCGCGTTAGCAATTTGTCAAAGGCATCAAACCACTTTAGCTTGACCTCATCAGACCAGCTTGGGTCAAAGGTGGGGAATTTTGTCGCCAGCTCGTCGGCGATTTCATGTGAAATTACTGAATTCTGATCTGGTTTGGCACTTTTTCTTTTGGCTTTAGTTCCAGCACTGGTGGTCAGTGTTCTCAACCGTTTGGTTATGAAGGGCGATAAAGGTATTCCAGCATTGTTGGCTAGGGCGACAAAAAACTTGATGCACTTGCGGTTGACATCATCGGCTAGCTCAAAATTACGATGAAAGACTTCTTCTAGCTGCGCATAGGTAGCAAGGTGGAAATCAAACGTCCCCCCTAAAGCAAAGTTATACGATTCAGTAGCTATCTGTCGGAGAAGCTCTGCCCTTTTATCACCCCTGGCGGAAATAAGCAGCCTTAATTGGCTTGTTGGTATGCCGTCGGTATCAATAAGGCCAAGGAAGCGCAGTGCTGCCATAAGCTGGGTGCCGGTGCTACCGGCTAACCTATCACTCCAGTAGCTCCGGTCAATCCGGGCGGGCATTCCCTGTTCCAATCGCTCAGTAAAGTTCAGGAAAGTGCGATAAGAGACATAGGGCGGTAAACGTTTTCGTCCTTTATCATCAACCATGTTAATTACCCCGCTCATTAATTATATTGGAATGGAATTGGAATTTCAAGAGGCAGCTTGTTTTTAGCTGTTTATCAAGTGGAATTTCTATGCCTGAAGCTTACCATTCCCTAGGATGCGGGATAGAATTCCATTTAGTAACCCATTTTCCCCTCCCTAATTCCAGTGCTAAAATTGTAGTTTGGAATTAGTTTTAATTGGAAATGGAATTAAATGGAATTTAAAAGGACACGCGAGGATTGACAAAGACAAAAGTTGACGCATGCTTCAGCACACATATAGGATATGCAGTATACATTAAAGGAAAAGGAGGGTGATTTCCATTGGGTACGGCAATAGAGTTCCAGAAGCTGTTGACTGAGATAATCTATGTCAACCTGCCCGGGCCGGAAGACCCGACTCCGGGAATGAGTGGCGGAGAACTACTCCATGGTTTTCTGGCAGACCTTAATCGACCAACCAACCCCGAGATAAGGAGCTGCGTTAATGCTCTGTGTCATAAGTGGAACATCCGCTACCGAGATCCGAACCGAGATCAAAAAGGATAATGTGTTTGGTCCTAGAAAGGAGGGAAAATGAAAAAGACTAAGATTGCGGCGATAGATGTTGGCTCAACTAAAGTATGCACCGTCATGGCTGATGTGGATGGCGATGACCTACCCCGAATCCTTGGTGTAGGTATAGCCCCGACCCAGGGGCTACAAAATGGCTTGGTGGTTAATTTCAATGAAGCCAAGCAATCAATCCTAGACTCAGTAAGAGAAGCTGAGCACGTCGCAGGCCACAAACTGGAATCAGCCTTTATTGGCGTTACCGGCAGGCATGTCGCCTCGGTAAATAACCGGGGGGTCGTTAGCATTAGCCGGGGCGACAAGATAGTGCATCCTAAGGACTTAAGACGCGTTGATGAGGCGGTTCGTAGCATTAAGGTTCCGAGTGACCGAGAGCTGCTTCACGTCATTCCTCGCACTTACGCCGTTGATGGTCAGGAAGGGGTGAAGAACCCGGTCGGCATGCATGGCTTCCGCCTTGATGTTGAGGCACACATCATTACCGCAGCCGTAGCCTCAATCCAGACCCTAACCAGGTGCATTCGTAGTATTGGTGTTGAGATTGAGGATGTTATTCTAGAGCCGCTGGCTAGTGCCGAGGCTGTCCTTATAGACGAGGAAAAGCAAAATGGTGTCCTTCTTGCTGATATTGGCGGTGGCACCACCGACCTTGCCATGTTTAAGGATAACAGCGTCTGCTTTACCGCTGTCCTGCCTGTAGCCGGTTATCAGATCACTCGGGATGTTTCTATTGGTCTGGGGGTTCCTTTTGAACTCGCCGAGGAGATGAAGAAGAGGTATGGCGATGTAACCCCAGTCACTGAGAAGGGTAGGAAAACACCCGATAAAACCATTGCCGAAAACGGGCATAATATCTCCTACCAGGACCTTTCCGAGATTATCCGCGTTCGGGTTGAGGAGCTTCTGCGGCTGGTGATACTGCAGCTGCAGCAAAGCGACTATTTCAAGGCCCCACCTTCAGGGCTGGTGCTCACCGGGGGTAGCGCCAACCTTCTTGGGATTGCGGAACTGGGAAGCAGGGTAACCCGACTCCCGGTAAGGATTGGTGTTCCCCTCAGCCTATATGGTGTCTCGGATAGCCTGCATGACCCAGCCTATGCCACTAGTGTTGGTCTTCTCTTATGGAAGAGAAGGAACGCAAGATCACAAAGCTGGCGACCTAAGGCCGGAGCTGGCCATGTCTTTTCCGGAGTTTTCCGGCTCTTTGGTTAAAAACCAGTGAAAGGAGAAAGAGAAAATGTCAAAAGCAAGTTATGTCCCAAGTGGAGCAAATATTAAGGTTATTGGTCTGGGTGGGGCTGGTTGCAACGCCATCACCCGAATGGTTCGGGAGCAGATCCGTGGCGTTGAATTTATTGCCATGAATACTGATGCCCAGCATCTAGCGGTGACTGAAGCGGCGGTGCGCATCCAACTCGGTGAGCAGTCCACCCGCGGTCTAGGTGCTGGTGGTGACCATTTAGTAGGGCGGAAGGCTGCCGAGGAGAGCCTGGAGCAGATTAAGCAGGCGGTTGCCGGAGCCGATATGGCGTTTATCACCGCCGGTATGGGAGGTGGTACTGGCACCGGCTCAGCGTCAGTAGTAGCTCAAGCTGTCAAGCTGACTGGTGCTCTCACTATTGCCGTCGTCACCTGCCCGTTTGACTTTGAGGGAAATCACCGCAATGAGGTTGCTGAGAAAGGGATTATGGATCTGATTGATAAAGTGGACACCCTGATTATTATCCCTAACGACCGTTTGTTTGAGCTCTGTGACCAGAAGGTAGGCGTTGATGGCGCCTTCAGGATGGCTGATGATATTCTCTGCCAGGCGGTGCAGGCAATCGCTGAGGTGGTCACTGTCCCCGGGCTCATTAACCTTGACTTTGCCGATATCCGAACGGTGATGAAGGGCGCTGGTCCGGCATGGATGTCTATCGGTCGGGGTTCCGGGACAAACCGGGCAAGGGAGGCCGCCAAAGAGGCTTTGTCTAGCCCGCTTCTGGATGTATCTATGGAAGGGGCAAAGGGGGTGTTATTCAATGTTGCTGGTGGCAGCAGCCTTACCCTATACGAGGTTAATGATGCTGCTGAGGTTATCAAACAGGCGGTTGACCCAGAGGCGATTGTCATCTTTGGGGTCGTCCTTGACCCGAACATGGGCAATGATGTCAGACTGACCCTTATCGCTACCGGCTTTGCTTCCAACGATGCTCTTGCTGGCGTGTCTTGGGAGAAGCGAATGACGAAAGTCCTTAAGGGAATGAAAAGCGAGGAGGAGCTGGGGATTCCCGCTTTCCTGCGGTACCGGCGTGTCCTCCCCGGACAACGGTCTTAACCTTGGTTTTAGACTATACTTGACAAGGAGGGTAAAAAAAAGATGATTGCTTCTCAAATTGCTACTAGAGAGACGTTGCACGAAGTAATTGGGGGGTATACTGACGACCAGGGTTGTCAGGAGGTACTTCTCTTTTTGGGACGGCATCCTCGTACCCGATTCAGTCGGCTGGCCATTATTCATGCTTTGAACGGCTATAAATGGTACACCGAGCACGCCCTTAACCGCCTCACCGATGATGGGGTGATTAAAAGATACCTTGATGGCCCTGTTCCTTTATATTCGCTGAGCGCGGATAGGTGACCTATGGAATTAGAAACAGCTGTTAAGTATCTTGTGATAATAGTCGCGGCGGCGGTAGCGATGTTGTTCGGTGATTATCTGGGTTACAAGACAAAACGGACGCGACTGGCCGTGATTCTCGCTTGTATCATCCTGATAACTATTATCGCCTTTACCATTTATGCTGCCGTTTATGCTGTCACTCATGCCTAGTTGGCCAGTTTTATGAATTTAAAGCTACCGCTGGATAAAACCAGCGGTAGCTTTTTTATGCGCTTGAATCTCTAAGGGGGTTGTAGGCCGTACAGGTCTCGAACCTGTGACCACCTGATTAAAAGTCAGGTGCTCTACCAACTGAGCTAACGGCCCATAAATTCAAGCTAGTTTAGCAAATCTAAGGCCCTGGTGCAACTTGGTCTAAAACTAGACTCCTAACCATGTCAACTATATAATGGGGAAAGAGTAACGAAATGGAGAAGCAAGCTAGGGAAGTTATAATTAACCAGGCAAGGTTATCCATAATCCAGGGGGATATCACCAAGCAGGCTACAGATGCCATAGTTAATGCGGCCAACGCCGGGCTGATAGGTGGGGGTGGTGTTGATGGTGCTATTCATCGCGCCGGAGGTCCGGCTATCCTGGAGGAGTGCAAGCAGATTGTGGCCAGTCAAGGACGCTTACCTACCGGTAAGGCGGTCATCA
The DNA here is from genome assembly GCA_963739245.1 of uncultured delta proteobacterium. Classification (GTDB taxonomy): domain Bacteria; phylum Chloroflexota; class Dehalococcoidia; order Dehalococcoidales; family BS750m-G39; genus CAVTZP01. The sequence continues at coordinate 17,708 of CAVTZP010000009.1, read as the reverse complement.
CCACTGGAGGTAATCTGGTGGCAAAGCATGTGATTCACACCGTTGGTCCTATCTGGCAGGGTGGAAAGAAAGGCGAGGCATCTCTACTGGAAAGTGCCTATAGGCAGAGCCTGAAACTGGCAGCAGCCCATAATCTAACCAGTATCTCCTTTCCCTCAATAAGCACTGGTGCCTACGGCTATCCACTGGCTGAGGCGGCAAGGGTAGCGACTGCCGCCGTAGTTTCATTTCTTAGAGAGCAGGTCACCTCGCTAAAAGGGGTGGTGTTTGTCCTCTTTGACTCCAGAACCTATGAGGCTTACGCCTCTGCCTTTGAGGAGGTGATATGAGAATAGGGGTACTCTCTGATACTCACATAACTTCATTTGCTGAAATTCCTGACCGCATATTGGTTACCCTGGCCAAGGTAGACCTGATAGTTCATACCGGAGATTTTGTGGCTAAGGGTGTACTTGATGGCTTAAAGCGGCTGGGGGAGATAAAGGCGGTGCGGGGTAATATGGATTCAGAGGAGCTTAAGCGGGTTCTCCCGGAAAAGGAGTTTCTTGAGATAGAGGGGAAAAGGATTGGAATTATTCATGGCTGGGGTGCTCCCTATGGCATAGAGGATAGGGTAGGGAAGATATTTGAGGGTGTTGACGTTGTTATTTTTGGTCATTCCCACCAGTCAAAGAATGAGGTAAAGGATGGCATTCTTTTCTTTAACCCCGGTCAGGCACGAAATTCCTTCGGGATTTTAATCGTCGGTAAAGAGGTCAAGGGAGAGATAATAAGCCTGTAACTTAAGGGAGTTATATGAGATACCGAGGTTTCAATCTAACTGCGGTCTGGCTTCTAATAGGTATAAATTTTCTATTATTCTTCGCTACTTTTATAAAGCCAGACCTTATCCCGATTCTTGGGCTGCAGCCAGCAGGCTTTTTAGATAGACCGTGGACATTGGTGACCAACCTCTTTATCCATGGGGGCATATGGCATATCTTAACCAACATGTTAACCCTCTATTTCTTTGGAGGCTACCTCTGCCAGTTGATTGGGGTAAGAAATTTCCTTATCACCTACTTTTGCGGAGGCATACTGGGGAACATCTTGTATCTCTTTATTCCACCGCACTCTCTCCCAGCTATAGGTGCCTCAGGAGCCATCTTCGCCCTAGGAGGAGTGCTTACTGCGATGAGACCAAGGTTGAGGGTCTTTATCTTCCCCATACCAGCCCCGCTCCCCCTCTGGGTGGCAGTTATTGGTGGCTTTCTCTTACTCTCCTTTTTTCCCAATGTTGCCTGGCAGGCTCATCTTGGCGGTCTGGTTTTTGGTCTGGTAGCGGGGTACTTCTTCAGGAGAAGGGCACGCTATTTCTTCTAGTTTAGTCAGCAAAAATGTGGCGTATATGATTGACTCATTCAGCCTTGTTATGATACACTATTTTTCGCTTAAGATCTAAATACTCTCCGAGTTACTTTACCTAAAGTTTAATATACCTGAAGATTGGAAGGGAGGTAAACTTGAAGGGCCTTACACTAAAAGTTAACGGAGTGCAACGTCAGTTCGTTGTCGAGGAGGAGCGGGTGCTTCTGGACCTTCTCCGGGAGGATCTGAAACTCACCGGTGCCAAACAGGGGTGTGATCGTAAGGGCCAATGCGGGGCGTGCACGGTCATTGTAGACGGCAAAACGGTGTTGTCCTGCCTGGCAAAGGCAGCAAACCTTGATGGCGCCGAGGTTATTACCGTGGAGGGGCTGGGCACGCCGGAGAATCCTCACCTGATACAGGAAGCCTTTGTTTTATCCGGGGCGATTCAATGCGGGTACTGTACCCCGGGATTGATTATGGCCACCAAGGCTCTGCTGGACAAAGCTCCAAGTCCTAGCCGCGATGCCATCAAGAGAGCCTTAAGGGGGCACCTGTGTCGCTGTACCGGATATGAAAGAATCGTTGACGCTGTCGAGCTGGCCGGCCGTTTTCTCCGTGGAGAGACGAGCCCGGCTGAGGTAATGCCTGACCCGCATGGGAAGCAGATTGGCGTCTCTCACCCTCGTCCCTGGTCTATCCTCAAGGCCTGTGGTCTGGCGGAGTTTTCCGCCGACATCATTATCCCCGGGGCTCTCGAATTAGCTGTCGTACATAGTCCTCACCATAATGCCCGGATAAAGAGCATCGACTACACCGAGGCGGCAAAGATGCCCGGCGTCGTCGGCATCATGACAGCCAAGGACATCAAGGGTACTAATTCATTAATAGACAAGGATCAGCCGGTGCTTTGTACTGATATAGCTCCGGTGCTCGGTGCCTCGGTGGCTATTGTCGCCGCCAGAACCCGGAAAGAGGCTTTAGCCGCAGCGGAAGCGGTGAAGGTTGATTATGAGGTCTTGCCTCGAGTCAGCACACCGGCCGAGGCACTGGCGGAAAACGCGCCCCAGGTGCACCCGGGCACGTCTAACATTCGCCATAGTCGGCAGCAGATAAAGGGTGATGCCAAGGCAGCCCTGGATTCGTCGGCGATGGTGCTCTCGGCCAAGTTTGATACGCAGTTCGTTCACCAGGCGCCGCTGGAACCGGAGGCTTCAGTTGCTTATATGGACGGTGAGGGGGAGAAGGCGCAACTGGTGGTGATAGGGCGGTCTATCACGATTCACGAGCACGCAGGTTTACTTAAGGGTGCTTTGGGGTGGGATAATATCCGTTACCAGGAAGCCTTTGCCGGCGGTCAGTTCGGCATAAAGGCGGACACAACGTCTGAGCATATAGTCGGCGCCGCCGCCCTTCATTTCCGGAGACCGGTGCGTTATATCCCCAGCACAAAAGAGTCCATGCAGATGACTACTAAGAGACATCCCTTCAGTATGAAAGTGCGCTTGGGCGCCGATGCCAAGGGGAAGCTCACCGGATTTGAGATATATTCCACCGTGGAGAATGGGGCATACACCTCAATCGGCGAAATTGTCGTTATGCGTTCCCTGGCAATGCTAAGCGGCGGCTACAATATACCGAATGTGTTTGCTGACTTCAAACTGGTATATACCAACAATGCTTGGGGAGGAGCAGCCCGGGGGGCGGGGCCGCCCCAGCCCAACTATGCCCTGGAGTCGGCCATGGACCTTCTGGCGGCAAAAGTAGGCATGGACCCTCTTGAGTTCAGACAGCTTAACGTCCTTCAGCCCGGCCAGTCGACGTCAAGCGGTTACGTGGTTGATGAATGGGCTCTGGATGCCTGCCTGAAAAGGGTCAAACCGGAATATGACCGGGCGCGAAAAGAAGCCGAAGCCTTCAAATCCGGGACTCTCCGCCGGGGAGTGGGACTGGCGGCATCAAGCTACGGAATAGGGCAGCCCCTTGACAAATCAGAGGTTGCCGTGGAGCTTGACCCCGATGGAGGCCTGACCATTTATGGTTCGGTTGCTGATCCGGGGGAGGGGAATGATGCCATGCTAACCCAGCTTGCCGCTCACTTCCTGCCCATTCCTCGGGAGAAAATTCGGCTGGTGACGCGGGATTCGGAAAGAACGCCTGATTCGGGTATGTCGGCCTCATCCCGGCAGACCTTTGTGTCCGGGCAGGCTCTGGTCAAAGCCATAGAAGCCCTTACCACCGCTATGAAGGAAGCCGGCGCCAAGACCTATCAAGACATGGTTAAAGCCGGTAAACCGACCCGTTACCTGGGTAGCCACAGCTTGGAGCATAGAGGCATGCACCCGCTGACTGCTCAGGGTCAGCACTTTGCCTCTCGCATTCACGGGGTTCAGATGGCTGAAATCGAGGTTGATACTGAAAGCGGTGAGGTCAGGATTGTGAAGATGACCGCCGTAGTTGATGCCGGGACTATTATCAATCCTCTGGTCGTCGTCTGTCAAATCGAGGGCGGTATGGATATGGGTGCCGGTTTAGCTCTCCGGGAGAAATACGTTCATGGGGAGACGGTTGACTGGGTAACGTATAAGTATCCAACGATAAAGGATGCCTTTGAGAAGGAAACAATCCTTCTCGAATCACCACGTAAGAACGGGCCGCTGGGGGCAACCGGCATCGGCGAATTTACTCTTATGCCTACCTCGCCGTCGATCTTAAATGCCATAGACAACGCCATCGGGGTAAGGATTTATGACCTGCCGGCTACGCCGGAGAAGATTCTGAAGGCTCTGAAAGCTAAGAAGGCTTGAGCTTTGGTCTCACGCCAGAAGCGCCACGTCGCGAAACGGGGCTTACTTGGCTACACATTCTGGCTCGTATTTCCCGAGGGCCACTGAATCTGCGGCAGCTTCAGCTTCGACAGTACTCTTGGCCGGTCACCTGCATCTTAGGTCAATGACTGTACCAATCGGGGTAGATTTGTGTGAGCACTACAGAGGGATCGCATAGAGGTCCAAGATACTTAATAGGGTAACCAATTCCTCTTGCCTTAAGCGACTGCAGTCCTTCAACTGCCTTCTTCATCATTGCCGGCGGCAGCGCCATAACCATCTCATCCTCGGTAACGGCGCCAAACGCCCTCTCTCCCATGCAGGGAATAGCCAGGGCGGGCTTGCCACTAGTATAACACTGGGCTACGCCATCGGCACAAGACCCTTCGCCGATGAAGAAAAACTGGAAGCGCTCGTAGTCTTTAAACTGGAGCCCGTTCATCAGCAACATCATCTGGGCGGGGTTACCGTAGATTAAGATAACATCGGGGTCAAATTTCCCGGCGAGCCAGCGGGGCGAGCACGACGGCCTCTCCGGGGGGGACCAGGGGATATACCGCCATCTGTTTTCTGCTTTCTTCCACGTTGGCAAACCAGGTATTGGCGAAGGCTTTTGCCTCCCAGGCGACCTCCTTTTCGGTAGTTGGCGCCAGACCGTTGATTCGAGCGCAGCGCTCACCGAGGTTGTCTCTGGTCACCCCTACCGTCATGCCTCCCATTCGCGCCAGCGCTGGCGCCTGGCAAAAAGAAGCTTGGCGATTAAGCCGCATCACCTCCGGTATTTTCTCCAGTTCCGCCATTTTCTCCAGTCTCTTGTAGGCAACGGGGCTTGTTTTTAGGCGAAGCAAACGCTCCATCTCCTGGCTAAGTCCTGCCCAGTCAACCACCGGGGTTTCTTTCTTCTCCATTTATTTCCTCCTTTCTCCTCAAGCTGGCTCCTTAAGCTTTCCCGGGCCAAATGACGAGTAGTCCAGGTTGTAGAACTGCCGGCAGACCGCAAAATAGCCCAGATGACTGCCGCCCATAACTATTTTCGCTATGGGTACGTCACGGTAGTACTTCTCGTAGTGGTTTTCCCGGACATAACCGTAGGAACCCATCAGTTCCATCCCCTTCAGTATCAGGTTCGGCACCGTGCGGGTAATATAGGCGTGCACGGCGTGCCCCTTGGCCACCATACTGTTGGTGGTCCACATGCCGTAGATATCCATACGGTCATACTCGTGGGCCAGTTCCAGGAAGGCGGCCCTCCCTACCGTGAGGAACGAGGCCATCTCGCCCAGTATCATCGCCGCGGAAAGGTGCTGGGCGACTGGTCTGCCGCCGGCTACCCTCTGGGTGGTATATTCAAGAAGCACGTCAAACGCCCCTTGCAGGATGCCTATCGTATGCCCCGAATTCAGGGGCATGGGCGCCGATACGGTCGTCTCAAATATAGACCAGGCTACAGGCCCCTGTAGCCCCCATTCCTTGGGTACCCTGACATTATCAAAATAAGTAGAGGTGTTTCGGTCAGCCTGCATGCCGCACTTGACCTCAAATTTACCGTGGGAGACCCCTGGCCACGGTTCGGGCACGTAAATCAAGACAAAGGCGTCCTTCCCTAATTTCGGGTCCATGTTGCAGATTACGCAATTGAGGTCGGAGACGCCGGCATTGGATGCCCAGAACTTGTTGCCGTTGATTACCCATTCGTTGCCTTGCAGTTTGGCCCTTACCCCTACCGTTTTGCCTTCATTAGTGAGGTTCTCAATGTCGCAGGCAGACTCGACCTCGCTCATGTTGAAGCAGGCGGCGCGGTGCTCCTTGCTAACGAACATGGGCGCGAATTTATCAAGCACGGCTTTGCCCCAGGCCTTTGCCTGCGGGGTGGGCGCCATCAGGTAGGCCAGGGTGGCCGGTGTCAATCCCCAATCGGTGACGGCGCTGTGCATGCTTATACCGTAGTCCCCGCGCGCTAGCTGCTCCTGCTTCAGGGCCCCCGTGACGATGGAGAGCATCTCGTCGCCGCCGTAATCCTTCGGTATCATGCTTTTCTGGCAACCAAGGTCTACCTGCAGTTTCTTCAGGATGGGGGTGATTATTTTTTCATGGGTTACGTCGTCGTCAATTTTGTCACGAACCGGCATAATCTCTTTATCGGTGAAATCAGCAAACATCTTCTGCATCATTCGTTGCTCTTCATTGACGAAACACTCCGGGTACTGCAACTTGTACCATTGGCTGGTCTGGTCTAACATTTACTCCCTCCTTTAACAGTTTTCTTCGGTTAATTTCAGATTAATAGATTTCTTCCCCATACAGGATATGAGTGTTTTTCAGCATCGGCTGCAATTTCGCCATTAAGTCCTGAAATTTCTGTGTCGTTTTACCTTTCTGGTCGGTATTCATCCAGGCTGTTCACATGCAAGATTCCTATATAGTTATAAGGAACCTCTCCTGTCTCAGCTCCGGTTATCCTGACCAGTTCGAATTTCTTGACCGAGGGCAGGCTCTCCAAGTAGAGGACCTTTCACCTTTCTAACGAAATCCTTGTACTGTTCATCAGTCACATTGTCTGCCAGATTGTAAAGAATAATTTCCTTTGCCATTTTTGCTCCTTTCTTAAGATTTTACCTTCGCGAGGTCATAGCTTGACTAACCAAGATACTACTACAAACACTTAGACTTGGCAATACCAATTGGTTACATCTTACCCCCTTCAAACCCCACCCCCGCTGAGAACCGGTTCAACATTAAGTCCACAATTTGGTCAACGGGACTCTTTGTCTGTGCTATAACCTCAGCGCGAGCCTGTAACAGGATGACACTTTCAGGGAAGGGTAGGTCTTCATCGATAGCCCATTCCGCATCTTGAGGTACACCGAAATGATTCTCCAGTATCTTGCCCAATCTCCCTATTTCCTTTGCCTCCTCGTCGCTCAAACAGAATTTGCCACTCTTTTCTGGGGGTACCTCCTCCTCAGCCACGCCTACTTCTTTGAAGGTTACATATCTGGACTTTGGCCCCAGTTTCCTTTCTCGTATTTCCAGACTTTCCTTGTCCAAGATGTAAACATCGGGCGTCGATTCACCGCTTACCACGCTTTCCCCCAATCCCCAATTAGCCTCGATTATCATCCTAGTAGCATCGCCAGTGTTAGGGTCGGCAGTGAAGATAATTCCGGCAGCGCGAGCCTTCACCATTTTTAGCACGGCGACACCGATAGGGTCGCTCTCCAGTGGTATCCCCTGCCGGCTTCGAAAAGCTAGAGAACGAGGGTTAAATGTGCTTGCCCACACCTTCTTAATTTTATCTACTAAATCTGAATCCCCAATTACATTAAGGTAAGTCTCATATTGCCCCGGGTGGCTTACTGTCCCGGCCGAACGTGTTGACACAGCGACTTCAGCAGCACACCTCTGGCACAGTTCCTTATAGTATGAGACTATTGTTTTCTCCATCTCCCTAGGCATGACTTTCGACTGGACAATCTGGCGTATCTCAGCACTTGACTGGTTAAACTGCTTTAGGTCTTTGGGACTAGCAACTTAGTCAGGTATTCCTTTATCTCATCAACAGCACCCGTCATACTCATAAAATCCCGGTAAGCTTCGACAGAAAGGGCAAATCCAGGGGGGACTCTTAACCCTATCCTGGTCATCTCACCCAGGTTAGCACACTTCTTGCCCACCAGGTCGCTATGCTCTTGTCCTAACTCCTCAAGCCAGAGCACCCACCTCTTAGACACCATGCACCTCCTCTTAGGGACTCTTTACCAGCCTTATAGCATTTAAAAGCTCTTTAGTGGTTGTTACCCAGCCAAAAATGGACCGGACGTTGAAAATGGTGGCTTCTTGGGTTGAGCTAGGGCCCATTTGACTTACAGCATCGGAAACGAGAATGGGGAAGTATTGCAAGGAGAAGGCATGTCTAAGCGTAGACTCGACACAAATGTTGGTTGCCGTCCCTATGAATACCAGGTACTTTATGCCGTAAGTCCCCAAAACGATGTCCAGATTGGTTCCAATGAACCCGTCATGCTTTTGCTTCCGAATAACGATATCACCCGGCTGTGGTTCCAATTCCTCTATGATATTAGCCCCCCAGGTACCGTAAATATAAAGCTTGTCTTTCCATTCTGGGTTTTGGCGAAGTAAGGCTAACCCCTGCGATTTATGCCAGAGGGGGGAGTTTGGGCCGCCGCTGTCGGATAAGTCGGGGCTGTAACCCATCTGCAAATATATGACCTTAATTCCCTTTTCCCGTGCTTTATTGACTATCTCCTGGCAGGGCTTGACGATTTTCTCGGTAGCTGAAATGTCGAAGCCGACCAAATCAAAATAACCACCTCGGTGCGCAAAAGCATTCTGCATATCGACAATGATGACGGCGGTCTTTAAGATATCTATTTTGATAGGTTCCGGCTCAGCCCGGACAATCACATACTTGCTATCCTCGCTCACCACCACTCCTCTGTGCCTAGACTTGACATTTTTACCGCAATATATAGACTACGCCAAGGTTACCATCAACCTTTACCCTGTCGCCGGTCTTGATCTTTCTTGTCGCCTCAAGGCAGCCAGTAACCGCAGGGATGCCATACTCTCGTGCCACGATTACCCCATGACATAGAGCGCCGCCACCATCGGTGATGAGCCCCTTGATTATCTCGAAAGCCGGAGTCCAGGGCGCACTCGTTCCCGGCGCCACCAGGATCTCCCCCGGCTTAATGTCAGCTAATTTATCCTCGGTCATTATTACCCGGGCAACTCCCTCTGCCACCCCCGGGGCTGAGGCAGCGCCATAGAGGTCAGCCTTTAACTCCTCCCTGACGATAGGCGCCGAAGTGGAGACGGAGATTGTCGGGTCCTTTCTTATCATCTCCTGCACGCGCTCAATATTCCCGTAGAAGGGTTTAGGCGTGAGCTTGAGGTACCCTTCCCATTCCTTCTTCCGTGTGTTGACATAGTAGTGCAGTTTGACCTTCCCCATCGGTATCATCGCCTTCTCTATCTCATCGGCGATTAAGAACTGTACATCCTCAGGGTCGTCAACAACACCGGCTTCGGCAAAGCGCCGCCCGATTTCCCTGGTTATCCACCGCCCTATTCCCTGGCAGTAAAGCTCGCAGTAGTAGGTATGGTCCTCGCTCCAAGCGCCGGCTTTTTGGGCCGCTTTCATCAGGGCTTCGAACCACCTCCTCTGGTTTTCTGGTACCTTGGACAAGACCTCCTTTTCCGCCTCCCCCCTTTCCCTGATGGCTCGCTCCCTCCTCTCATCCATGCTGTAAGCTCCCTTGGTAGTTATTGCCACCTTTATCAACGGTATGCCCAGGCTTGGCTTCTCCAGCCAGTTCGGGGTCGCCCAGTCGAGCATACGCTCATTTCGCCAGCCGTGAATCTCCAGAAAATCACGGTATTCCTTAAGCCATTTCTTTCCGGCAGCGTTATCTTCTAGTTTGGAAAGTAGCGCCTCGTTATCTTTGGTGGCGGAGAAAAGCTCGCCAAGCCCGAGCTCCGCTGCCCGGTTACCGAGCCGCCAGATCTCTTTATTGAACTGGAAGAGCATGCTGTCAAAGCCGGCCATTAGCCGGGCAAATATGGGGTCGGTATGCCCGAAGCCGAGTAGCTCCCGGCATATCTGGTCAAACAGACCGAAGAGGTAAAATGATGGCATCATCAACTCAAAGTGTATGCCCCATTGCAGCCTGTCCACCTGCATAAAATCGTCAAAGAGGTCAAGGAGGTCGATATTGCTCAGCTTCTTGATATCTTCGTACCTTTTTAGGCCATACTTTTTCTTTAGCTCTTGATACGCCTTCATCAATTCAGCCTTGCGCTCTTCCCAGACGGCGTCAAAGTCCTCGATGTAAGGTCTTATCCTCTCCCTGAATATTGGCTCGCGCTTTTTCGCCTCCTCATCCGAGGTCTCAATCACCGTGGGGTAGGGGTAGCCATCAATGAATCTTATATCCCACCCCCTGGTTGTTGGCAGGCAGAGCTGCTCCGCCCCCCGCTGGACAGCACGGTAAGCCCATCGCCCCCAGCTCTCTATAAAGAAAAGCGGCCGCCATGGTGGCGTGCCGTGAACAACATCAGCGAGAAGCACAGTATAGTTACTAAGGTCATTTTCCTCATCAAATTCGAAACGTGTCGCCCCATATATAGCTACCATTTTCGCCCTCCTTCACCTTCAGGTATTCGCCTTTTGCCTTACTAAACCTCTTTTCCACCACTTTTGCATTAGTCCCACCAGGCCGTTGGGCAGGAATACTATAGCGGCCACTAATATAGCGCCGAAAAGGAGCATATAGTAATAGGGGAGCTTAGTTATTAATATTTCTTCCAGATAGGTAAAGATGGCCGCGCCTATTATGGGACCATAAAGTTGCCCCATGCCACCGAAGATAGCCATCAGAACCGGCATAAAAGAGAAAAGGGGATTAAAGGCGATCCTTGGGTCGACATATGCCCATTTTGTCGCCATAATTGCCCCGGCTGCCCCCATGAAAATAGCGCTGATGGCAAAGGTGATAACCTTCACCCAAGTTACATTTATGCCTGTGTGAGCCGCGGCCTCCTCATTCTCACCAATACTTTGCAGGGCTACCCCATATTTAGAGTGTTTAAGAAAGTAGGCGACGAGCACTACCGCTACAAAAATGCCTAACATGATGTAATAAACAGTAATGGAATCTACTCTGGGAACCCACCGGCCAACCGTGCTTTCAAAGTGTGTTTCCCAAAACAGGAGGATATTCTTGATGAGTTCGCTAATCCCGAAGGTGAATATGATAAAATACATGCCCTTTAGCCGCAGGGTCAAAAAGCCGATGACAAGGGCAAGGCAAAAACTAATTAGACCACCAATAAGGACAACAGCAGGGAGGGGCAGTGCTTTCCCCAATATAGCCGAAGTGTATACACCGACCCCAAAGAAGGCCGCCGATGCCAGCGAGATGCGCCGGGTGGGGCCGGAGAATATAGTCCAACTTACAGTGATTACTATATACATAAAGATGGTGGTCAGTAGTATAACAGGATAAAGCGGACCGTAGAGGGGTAAAGTAGCGAACAGGATTAAAACTAAAAGAAGTAACCCCGGTAAAAACCACCTTCTTGAAGTAATTCTCAAAATATCCATCTCTCTACTTCCCAAATATGCCGGTTGGTCTCACCAGGAGCAAGACTATGAAGATGACATAGTAGGCAATCAAGGCTAGGGATGCGTCTATATAGGTTACGATGCTCCCGATAAGACCCAGTATAAAACCACCGATTAAACTGCCGGTGATACTACCCAGTCCCCCGAGGACAACCACCAGCATGGCGATTATGGTGTACTGGAGGCCCATAACTGGTGTAATCTCGTAGGTCATACTGATAAGCGAACCGGCAAAACCAGCCATTAAGGCACCGAGGCCAAAGCATATCGCCAGCACATAGTTAATGTTTACCCCCACGAGTCCAGCCGTTGTCGGGTCATCAGCCGCCGCCCTGATTGCTTTTCCCAGGCGGGTGCGTGTTAGAAAGATATAAAAGCCTAAGCTTATGGCGACGGCAAATGAAAGGGCAACTAAACGATTTAGCGGGAATACGGCTCCTCCAAGGTCGACTGAAGAAGTTAAATAGGAGTATCCCCTAATCTGAGCCTTCCATATCAATATAGCCACATTCTGAATGATGAAGAGGAGACCAAAGGAGGCTAAGAGGGAATTACCCTCAAAGATATCTATTGATTCTGACGTTTTTCTAAGGTATTGAAAGAGAGTCCGGTGAAGTAAAAAACCGATTATGAATAGAAAAGGACCGCAAATGATAAGAGAAATCAGGGGGCTAATGCCAAAGCCTACATACAGGGAATAGGTTATGAAAGCCGCGAGCATAATAAATTCGCCGTGAGAGACGTTCAGCACACGTCCAACGCCATACTGAAGACTGAGCCCCACGGCAATCATGGCGTAGATGCCGCCCATGATTAAACCGCCAATTACTATATCTAAGACAGTTACAATCACAATACTGCCTTCTTAACTTCAGCAACCGACACCTTGCAGGCTGTCCAGGAAGATACAACATACGCGGGTGACTGTCAACCCTCGTCACTAGGTCTTTCTAGACAGCCTGCTTGCCATGTCTATAATACTATTGCTAAACTTCTAAACTCAATGTCTACGGTGTTGGCCACGCCGGCTTGGGGTATTCTGGTTGTGCGGTACGCTTTTCTTTAGCCGCTACGATTTCAAACGCCCCCTTCTGCCACTGACCAACCTCGCCGGGTGACTGGATATTAAATTGCTTGACAAATTGCACCGGGCCAATAACGGTGTCAAACGTCAGGGTGGCCATGGCCTCCCTTATCTTTTCCCGGTCAAGGGTCCCGGTACTCTCGATAGCCTGCTGCAGGACTTGGTTTGCCGAATAGCAGAAGGCGTTTCCATACCAGTCAGTGCCGGCAGGAGTTGACCATGCCGTCATCCTGTCCCAGAACTCCTTGGCTCCGGCATAAGGAACCTTGGGGTTCCAGGCACCGGCGCCCATCATACCCTCCACCGTGTTGGCGCCAAACATCTCTCTATAGGGGGAGAAAGCGACGCCAATAGTGCAGTAAAAGAGCTTCGGGTTAAAGCCAATCTCAATTGACTGAGCGGTAATTAGGAAGACATCATCAGGATAGCAGAAGAAAAATGCCCCATCAGGATTAGCTGCCTTCATCTTCTTCAGTATCGGGGACAAGTCAGTGGAGCCCAGGGGGAAGCTCTCGTACAGGAGTACCTGAACCCCGCTTCCAGCTAGCTCTGGCACCACACCACTGGAGAACTCGATGCCGTGCAGGTCTTGAAGATGGGCCGTTACCATTGTCTTGATTCCCAGCTCTTTAGCTAGAGCTACCATGGCTGCTGCCTTCTCCTTGGGCTGGTTCAGGATTACAAACTCATAGGGTATCTCTTCCCACATGTCTCGCAGCTGCAAGGAATCAACCGTGGGCGCGACTACGGGATACTTATATTGGTTGACTACAGGAGCTACGGCAAACCACAGAGCTGTAGAGTAAGGGCCGAGCAACTGGTCAACCTTGTCCTCCAAAATCAGCTTCTCTGCCAGCCTCACCAGGGTTCCAGTGTCACCCTTATCGTCATATCTGATTACCTCCAGGGGTAGTTTTTTGCCGTAATCCTTAACATATATCCCGCCGGCGTCATTGACTTCCTTAACCCACATGTCAGTAGGGGCTAGCTGGGTGACTGCCGCACCTATGGTATAAGGGCCTGAAAGAGAAATCGCCTGACCAAGGACGATTTTATCCTTGGCTGGCGGTTTTGGAGCACAAGCAGCGAATAGAGGTAATACTATTAATGCTACTAGTGCTAAAGCTATCACACCAAAGAATATCTTCTTTTTCACTCGTTTCTCTCCTTCCTAGGGCTTATTATTATAAAACCTCACCCCCACCTCTCTTCCCCCCATGGGAAGACAACTCTCTTTACATAATTCATCCCTCCTCTTCATTTTGATATCAGCTCTGGTACCTTAGTGAACTTCTTGGGAGAGTATAGTTAGCCGACTCAACTTTGTCAAGAGCAAGATAGTTTATGGTATGACAATTTTTATCAGCCGAGAAAATCTAAAACACTGCCCTCTTCTTGTAAAGTAGGGGAGGCTTTCTCCTTAGAGTATTCTCAAACTAAGGACACTGTGCTATAATAACTAATTAATGCAATCCATAAGCAGATGCATCCTGCAAAGTTCCCATTATTGGACTAACTTATAGACGGAGCAGTTTTGAAAAAAATAGTCATCATTGCTACCCTGGATACCAAAGGCGAAGAGAGCGGCTACCTAAAGGAACTCATCTTGAGGCGAGGGCACCAGCCCTTCATCATTGACATCGGCTGTGGGGGAGAGGCCAAGCTGGAGGCAGACATCACTGCTGATGAAGTGGCCCGGGCTGCCGGTACCGATATAAAGAAGCTACGGGGTTCCCAAGAAAGGCAGAAGGTAACCGAGATGATGATTAAGGGAGCAGTAGCTAAACTGGATGCCCTCTGTCGGGCGGGGGAGGTAGAAGGGATGATTTCCATCGGTGGCATGAGCAGTACGGTGATGGCCTCAAGCATTATGAAAGAAATACCCTACCGCATTCCTAAGCTTATCGTCTCCAGTGCCGCCTCCGTGCCCGCTGCCAACCGCTTCTTCGGTCCTACAGGAATAACCTTGATGCATTCCCTGATTGACATTGGCGGCCTTAATCGCCTGCTTAAAGACCAGCTGAGCAGAGCCGCCGGGGCTATCTGCGGCATGGTAGAGGGTGCGGGTGAGATTTCCCCTCCCCACCCCGAGGAAGAAAAGCCGATGGTAGCCATGTCTGCCTACGGATATGTGGAAAACTGTGCCCGCTATATCAACGAGGCGTTAGGAGGAAAATACGAGCTTATCCGCTTCCTTGCCAACGGAATGCCAGAGGTAGTCATGGAGGAGCTTATCGAAGAGGACTTCTTCTATGGCGTTATTGACTTAGTGCCCTCTAGCATAACTAATGAGAAATTTGGCGGCTCGCGAATCTCCTGGCCCAGGCGGTTAGAGGTAGCCGGGGAAAAGGGCCTCCCGCAGGTAGTAGCCCCGGCTGGGGTGAACACCATTTCCCGCACCGGCCTTACCGCTGAAGAATTGGCTCCCGAGCTCAAGATACGCAAACACTACGTTATGGATGCGCTACGGGTAACAGTGTGGCTAAGTGCCGAGGAGTTAAAGAATATCGCCTCAACCTACGCCGATAAGCTCAATAAGGCAGTAGGTCCGACCAAGTTCCTCATCCCCAAGCGAGGCTGGCTCTCTATTGAAAGAGAAGGTAGCGACTTCTATGATCCCCAGAGCATTCAGGCCTTTGTTGATGGGCTTAAAGAGAAGTTGAAGGCAGAGATTGAAGTAAGAGAGGTGGATGCCAATATTGATGACCCGGTTTTTGCCCAAGCTATAGTTGACGCCTTCGAGGAAGTAGTGAGGCTAAAAAACACCGGTTGGTAAAGCTATGATAAAGAAGATTGACCACATTGGTATTGTAGTGAAAAGCACCGAAGAACTGGTTGAGGTGCTCTCCCGCCTCTTTGGTTTCCGGGTGACGGAATCAGCTGTCTTCCCCGAACAGGGTTTTAAATCAACCCTTGTCTCTCAGGGAGGGGCAACTATTGAACTAATCGAACCCGTTGGCCCCACTGGTATTATACAGCGATTTATGGAAAAACGCGGCCCGGGGCTGCACCACATCTCGCTTCAGGTTGACAATCTGGAGCAAGAGATAAAGGCGCTAAAGGCAAAAGGGGTGCAGTTGCTGGGTGAAGAGCCACAACAGGTAAGCGAAAGCTCCAAGATTATTTTTGCCCACCCCGGCTCGGTAGGAGGCATACTGGTAGAACTGGCTTACCGAGAACCACCAGACAGCAAAAAGCAAGATAGCAAAAATGCAGGTGGCAAGAAGATATGAAGCAACTCCATTTTGTAGACCAAACTCTACGCGATGGTCAGCAGAGTCTATGGGGCTTTCGCATGAGTACAGAGATGCTGCGGCCCATTCTACCGGTAATGGACCGGGTGGGATACAAAGCTATCGCCACCGTTGGAGCTCGTGGCGTAATCGTAACCATGCGCGCCTTCAACGAAGACCCTTTCGCCCGGATGCGGCTCCTGGCTGAGGAGCTGCGCCAGACACCCCTGCGTGGCTCATTCTGGGCCTGGAATCTCCAGGGGTGGGATATCGAGCCAATGGCGGCCACCGAGCTCTGGATAAAACGGCAGGTGGCCCACGGCATAAAGAGCTTCTGGGTGTGCGACTACCAAAACCTGATGGACCGGCTTGCTTACTTGGTTGGAGTGGCCAAGGCGGAAGGCGCCGAATTAGTGCTCGGCATACTCTACGCCCACAGCCCGGTACACACCGATGAGCTCTTTGCCCAAAAGATGAGAAAACTGGCGGAGATGGGAGGCGTTGACGCCATCCATATCGAGGATGCCAGCGGTGTGCTTACCGTGGAGCGCATCAGGACACTCCTGCCGGCAATACAGCGAGAAAGCAGGGGAATACCACTCGAGATGCACGCCCACTGCACTATCGGGCTAGCTCCCCTAAGCTATATGGAGGCTATCAAACTGGGGGTTACCACGCTACACACCACGGTCTCGCCTCTGGCCAATGGTACCTCGCTACCCTCCACAGAGACTACCATAGACAACGCTCGCCGTCTGGGCTATACCACTAACCTCGACCAAGAAGCACTCAAGGCCATGTCCGACCACTTCAGAAAGGTCGCCCTGGAAAATAACCTGCTCCTGGGAACACCCTCAGAATATAACCTCTTCCAGTTTGAGCATCAGCTGCCCGGAGGTATGATGGGCACCCTGAGAAACCAGCTGGCTGAGCTGAAACAGGAGCACCGCCTGGAGGAACTTCTGGAGGAGATAATACTCGTTCGCCGGGAGTTTGGTTATCCGGTCATGGCCACCCCCTATTCCCAGATAGTTGGTTCCCAGGCACTATTTAACATCACCTCGGGAGAAAGATACAAGATAGTATCTGATGAGACGATAAAGTACATGTTGGGGCTTTACGGAGAACCAGATGGCCCGGTAGACCAAGAGGCCAAGGGAAAGATTCTGGGCTCACCTAAGGCCAAGAAATGGCTGAAGTGGAAGGTACCAGAAATAACTGTGGCCGATCTGCGCCGGGAGATCGGGGCTGGGCTTTCTGACGATGAGCTCCTGCTTCAGCTTCTCAACCCGCAAGGTGAGGTGAGGACCAAGCTCAACACTTTATACGGGAAAAGCTAGTAAGCCGATAAAGGCCAAAAGGAGGCCGGTTAGCCATGGGTGGTAATAATAATGAAATATACTTTGTTGATGTAACCACACGAGATGGCAATCAGAGCCTGTGGGATGCCACTGGCATCCGGACCGGCATGATACTCCCCATTGCCCCGGTGATGGATAAGGTCGGCTTTAGGACCATCGATTTTGCTAGCAGCATAAACATGGGGGTATCGGTACG
Organism: uncultured delta proteobacterium; assembly: GCA_963739245.1. Taxonomy (GTDB): domain Bacteria; phylum Chloroflexota; class Dehalococcoidia; order Dehalococcoidales; family BS750m-G39; genus CAVTZP01. The sequence continues at coordinate 512 of CAVTZP010000009.1, read as the reverse complement.
CTGGCATAAGGAAGACCCTTGGGAGAGGATAAGGCTTTGCGCCAAAGCCATGCCCAACACTACCCTTAGCTTCGGCACCACCGGCAGGCGCTTCATTGGCTTTAAGCGCATGCCGGACTCTATCAATGCGCTGGTGCTGAAGGTAGTAAAGGCCTGCGGCATAAGACGCGTCTGGATACTGGACGCCGCCCACGATGTAAACCTTATTCTTCGTACCGCACGCATGGCCAAGGAAGTCGGCATCGGTGAGGTCATGATAGCCCTGTCATATTCCATTAGCCCGGTGCACACCGATGAATTCTATGCCCAGAAGGCAAGAGAAGTAGCCAACTCTCCCGATGTTGACATCGTATATCTCAAAGACCAGGGAGGGCTGCTTACAATCGACCGGCTGCGGACTCTGGTGCCAGTGATTCAACAGAATACCAAGGGCCTACCCCTTGAGATTCACTCCCATTGCAACACCGGACTTGCCCCCCTCTGCTATCTGGAGGCGATGAAGCTTGGCGTAA
>CAVTZP010000008.1:0-20431 GCA_963739245.1 uncultured delta proteobacterium | reverse complement strand
AACCTTCAGCACCCCCAGCTCAACAAATAGGCTGGGAGGAGGTAAGTGGGGGAAGTGAAACATCTCAGTACCCCGAGGAAAAGATAGTTATTCCCTTAGTAGCGGCGAGCGAAAGGGGAAGAGCCCAAACCCTGTAAGCTAAGTGGCTCTGGGGCCTAAGTTTATAGGGGGTTGTAAGGCAGACAGGACCTAGCCCTGAATAGGTCGAGGAGTTAGAAACCGGACCCTAGTTGAAGGTCTCTGGAAAGAGCAACCATAGATGGTGACAGTCCAGTAAGCGAAGGGGAAAGGCTCCTTGTCTGTACTTGAGTACCACGGGACACGGGAAATCCTGTGGGAAGCTGGGAGGACCACCTTCCAAGGCTAAATACCCTTGATGACCGATAGTGAACAAGTACCGTGAGGGAAAGGCGAAAAGAACCCCGGGAGGGGAGTGAAATAGAACCTGAAACCGTGTGCTGACAAGCGGTCAGAGGAGCGCAAGCTCTGATGGCGTGCCTATTGAAGAATGAGCCGGTGAGTTGATCTATGTGGCCGGTTAAGCAACTTTAGTTGCGGAGCCATAGCGAAAGCGAGTCTTAATAGGGCGATTGAGTTGCATGGATCAGACGCGAAGCGGGGTGAGCTATCCATGGCCAGGGTGAAGCTTCGATAAAATCGGAGTGGAGGCCCGAAACCGTCAGTGTTTCAAAACTGTGGGATGAGCTGTGGATAGGGGTGAAATGCCAACCGAACTCCGTGATAGCTCGTTCTCCCCGAAATGCATTGAGGTGCAGCCTCAGATGATAGTTAATGGAGGTAGGGCTCTGGATGGACTAGGGGGCAAGAAGCTACGACTCAGGTAAAACCTTGAGCACCCCCAGCTCAACACATAGGCTGGGAGGAGGTAAGTGGGGGAAGTGAAACATCTCAGTACCCCGAGGAAAAGAAATAATTATTCCCTTAGTAGCGGCGAGCGAAAGGGGAAGAGCCCAAACCCTATAAGCTAAGTGGCTCTGGGGCCTAAGCTTATAGGGGGTTGTAAGGCAGGCAGGACCTAGCCCGGAATAGGTCGAGGAGTTACAAACCGAACCCTAGTTGAAGGTCTCTGGAAAGAGCAACCATAGAGGGTGACAGTCCCGTAAACGAAAGGGGAAAGGCTCCTTGCCTGTACTTGAGTACCACGGGACACGGGGAATCCTGTGGGAAGCTGGCCGGACCACATTGCAAGGCTAAATACCCTTGATGACCGATAGTGAACAAGTACCGTGAGGGAAAGGTGAAAAGCACCCCGGGAGGGGAGTGAAATAGAACCTGAAACCGTGTGCTGACAAGCGGTCAGAGGAGCGCAAGCTCTGATGGCGTGCCTATTGAAGAATGAGCCGGTGAGTTGATCTGTGTGGCTGGTTAAGCAACTTTAGTTGCGGAGCCATAGCGAAAGCGAGTCTTAATAGGGCGATTTAGTTGCATGGATTAGACGCGAAGCGGGGTGAGCTATCCATGGCCAGGGTGAAGCTTCGATAAAATCGGAGTGGAGGCCCGAACCCGTCAGTGTTGCAAAACTGTGGGATGAGCTGTGGATAGGGGTGAAATGCCAACCGAACTCCGTGATAGCTCGTTCTCCCCGAAATGCATTGAGGTGCAGCCTCAGATGATAGTTAATGGAGGTAGGGCTCTGGATGGACTAGGGGGCAAGAAGCTTACCAACTCCAACCAAACCTCAAATGCCATTAACCAAAGTCTGGGAGTGAGACTGTGGGGGATAAGCTTCATAGTCGAGAGGGAAACAGCCCAGACCATCAGCTAAGGTCCCTAAGCGCAGGCTAAGTGGGCAAGGAAGTAGCACTGCATAGACAGCCAGGAGGTTGGCTTAGAAGCAGCCATCCTTTAAAGAATGCGTAACAGCTCACTGGTTGAGTGGTACTGCGCCGACAATTTAACGGGGCTTAAGCCTGTCACCGAAGCTATGGCTCTCCGACGTAAGTCGGGGGGGGTAGGGGAGCGTTCCCTCGGCCATAAAGCTGTTACGTAAGTAATAGTGGAGCCTAGGGAAGTGAGAATGCCGGCATAAGTAGCGTAAGGCGTGTGAGAAACACGCCCACCGAAAACCTAAGGTTTCCTACGCAAGGTTAATCCGCGTAGGGTTAGTCGGGCCTAAGCCGAGGCCGCAAGGCGTAGGCGATGGACAACGGGTCAATATTCCCGTACCGTTCCTACTGAGGCAAAGGGGGGACACGGGAGGGTAGACTAAGCGTACCCAATGGACATGGTGCGTTTTCCACTATAGGTGAAGCCGGGGCAGGGAAATCCACTCCGGATATTAAGCTGAAGGTGGGAGGAAGTTGAGGGGAAACCCGAGGCGACTTAGTTGATCCCATGCCGTCAAGAAAAGCCTCGTTGCCGTTGAAGTAGGAGCGCCCGTACCGCAAACCGACTCTGGTAGGTAGGGATAAATGTCCCAAGGTGTTCGAGACAACCCTCGTTAAGGAACTCGGCAATCTAACCCCGTAACTTCGGGAGAAGGGGTGCCTGTCTTAGACAGGTGACACTAAATGGGCCCAGGCGACTGTTTAACAAAAACACAGGTCTCTGCTAAAGCGAAAGCTGAAGTATAGGGGCTGATACCTGCCCAGTGCCGGAAGGTTAAGGGGAGGGGTTAGCGCAAGCGAAGCTCCGAACTGAAGCCCCGGTGAACGGCGGCCGTAACTATAACGGTCCTAAGGTAGCGAAATCCCTTGTCGGGTAAGTTCCGACCCGCACGAAAGGTGTAACGACCTGGGCGCTGTCTCAACGAGGGACTCGGCGAAATTGAAGTACCCGTGAAGATGCGGGTTACCCGCGACAGGACAAAAAGACCCCGTGGAGCTTTACTATAGCTTGGCACTGAGTCTGGACTTTTCATGTGTAGCATAGGTGGGAGGCTTTGAAGCCGGGGCGCTAGCCTCGGTGGAGCCACCGGTGAAATACCACTCTTGGTGAGTTTAGCCTCTAACCCTAGTTCAAGCTGGGGGACAGTGTCTGGCGGGTAGTTTGACTGGGGCGGTCGCCTCCTAAAAGGTAACGGAGGCGTCCAAAGGTCCCCTCAGGCTGGATGGAAATCAGCCATAGAGTGCATTGGCATAAGGGGGCTTGACTGTGAGACCTACAAGTCGAGCAGGGACGAAAGTCGGGCAAAGTGATCCTACGGTTCCGTGTGGAAGGGCCGTAGCTTAACGGATAAAAGCTACCCCGGGGATAACAGGCTTATCTTGCCCAAGAGTTCACATCGACGGCAAGGTTTGGCACCTCGATGTCGGCTCATCGCATCCTGGGGCTGAAGCAGGTCCCAAGGGTCCGGCTGTTCGCCGGTTAAAGCGGTACGTGAGCTGGGTTCAGACCGTCGTGAGACAGGTCGGTCTCTATCCGTCGTGGGCGTCCGGAGATTTGAGGGGGGCTCTCTCTAGTACGAGAGGATTGAGAGGGACAGACCTCTGGTGTGCCAGTTGTTCCGCCAGGAGCATCGCTGGGTAGCTATGTCTGGTGGGGATAAGCGCTGAAAGCATCTAAGTGCGAAGCCCGCCCCAAGATAAGATCTCCCATCCTTCCCCGTAAGGGGAGGGAGTAAGACCGCAGGTAGACTACCTGTTTGATAGGCCGCAGGTGTAAGCGCAGTAATGCGTTCAGCTAAGCGGTACTAATGGTCGAGGGCTTGGCCTGCTTCATAGTTGATATTAGTCAGTATTCAAGAGGGGTTTTTTAACCCCTCTTTTTTGTTTTCTCCCCGCCCCCGCCACTCCCCGTGCGTTTCTTTTCCCACCCGCCCGCCCTCGGGCGTATGGGGCTTATTTCCTAAATGCCACTGTATTTACATCATGTCTAATCATGTACTACAATCAAGACATGGTGAAATATAGGCTCAGAAAACATGTTCTAGGTGGGCCGTATCTACTGAATTTAAGAAAGGCAGATTTTGATAAATATTTGCATGCAAGAAACATTATCCTAATGGCTATCAATATCGAAGAAGCCTTTGATGTGCTTATTGATAATTACTTGGAATTCGAAACCACATTATTACAATCTACTAATCACTATTTAATCCGATTTATTGATGACCATGAAACGTTTCAGTCAGAGAGAAGGTTATTCAATAGGAAGCTAATCAATTTACTTACTACAAGTAGAGCATATCTTGACCAGACAAGTCACCAACTTTCGAATAATTTTGGTGAAAGTTCGGCTCAATATACTGGCTTTAATGAAAAAAGGGAATTGGAGTACGCTGCACATTTAGGGTACAGGGTAATGGAGGCAGTCAGAAATCATGTTCAACATTACGGATGGCCAATTCATAGTGTCGAATATCATTCACAGCTTATGGGAGAAATTGCTAAGCCCAAATTTCTTTTCGCAATAACCCCCTTTATGAAAACGAAATATCTGGAAGAGGATAAAGAATTTAAATCGACAGTATTAAGTGAATTAAAATCAGTAGAAAAGCAAAAAGGTATAGATTTAAGACCAATAATTCGCGACTACATAGAAGCCTTAGCTGACATCCATACTAAGGTGAGAGCATTAATACAAGAACATATTAAAGAGTCTGAAGAATTATTTATTGTCGCGATCAGACGGTTTCAAAAAAAATATCCAGGCGTCGACCCGTATGGACTTGAATTAATCGTAGAAAATAATGGGGAGATTATTACCGCGGTCTTTATTTTAAAAGAATTTGTGGAGTCACTAAAAACTCTTGAAAAGAAGAATAAGAATCTTGTTAATCTATCAAAACGCTACGTTACTAACGAAATTATTGAAAAGTGACAAGGGAAATCTCACAAAAGACTCAAGAGTAATACAGGGGCAGTTTAAGAGGGGCGAAAGCCCCTCTTTTCTATTTAATTCCCCCTCCGGGGAGAAATTTCTAAATCCTAATATCTAAACTCTAAACAAGCACAAACTACGTCATTTAGTATTTCGGTTTTCGTGTTTTGAGTTTCTAAACTTGACTTTCGAAAAAGCTTTTTGTATGCTATCAGGGAGTCATCGTTAACAAAAGCCTTCTGGTGGTTAGAGCGGGGTGGAACCACCCGTTCCCATCCCGAACACGGAAGTGAAACGCCCCAGCGCAGACGATACTGAGGGGGCAGCCCTTTGTGGAAAATATGCCACTGCCAGGGGGCTTTTGACCTTTAAGAGTGGTTGCTCTATAATAGGTAAGGAATGGCTAGTCGATTTGAAAAGTTCTCCGAGCGAGCGCGCAGGGTTCTCACCCTGGCCCAAGAAGAAGCCCAGCACTTTAATCACAGCTATATCGGCACCGAGCATATCATGCTTGGTTTGCTGCGTGAGGATGAGGGGGTTGGAGCTAAGGTTTTAGCCAATCTGGGTGTGAGCCTGAGTAAGGCACGCTCGGCAGTGGAGTTTATCATCGGCCGGGGCGATAAACCGGCTACCGGTGAGATTGGACTTACGCCGAGGGCGAAACGGGTCATTGAGCTGGCTATAGACGAAGCCCGTCACCTCGGCCATAACTATATCGGCACCGAGCACCTTTTACTGGGACTGTTGCGTGAGGGGGGAGGGGTGGCGTCTGATGTTCTGGATAGTTTTGGTATCACCCTGGAGCAGGCGCGTGCTGAAACCCTTCGTGTCCTCGGTGAGGGTTTGACTCGAGCCAAACCCGCCCGCACCACAAGCCGCACCCCGCTTCTGGACCAGCTTGGCATTGACCTGACGGCGGCTTCCCGTGCCGGGAAGCTTGACCCGGTCATCGGACGGAACAAAGAGATTGAGCGGGTGATTCAAATTCTCAGTCGCCGCACCAAGAATAATCCCGCCCTCATTGGCGAGCCTGGAGTGGGGAAAACGGCCATTGTTGAAGGCTTGGCTCACCGCATCGTCGCCGGCGATGTCCCGGAAACACTGGAAGGAAAGAGAATACTTACCCTTGATATCGGGGCGCTGGTGGCGGGGACAAAGTACCGCGGCGAGTTTGAGGAACGGCTGAAGAAGGTCATTGATGAGATAAAGGCGGCCGGTAACTGCGTCCTCTTTATTGATGAGTTCCACACCATGGTCGGTGCCGGGGCGGCGGAGGGGGCGGTTGATGCCGCCAATATCCTCAAGCCATCGCTGGCGCGAGGGGAGTTGCAGTGCATTGGTGCCACCACCCTTGATGATTACCGTAAGTATGTCGAGCGGGATGCCGCCCTGGAGCGGCGCTTCCAGCCGATTTTGGTTGAAGAGCCTTCCGTAGATGAAACCCTTGAGATATTGCACGGGGTTAATGAGCGCTACGAGCAGCATCACCAGCTAACAATAAGCGATAAGGCACTGGCGGCGGCAGCAACGCTATCGGCGAGATATATCCCTGACCGCTTTCTCCCTGATAAGGCGATTGACCTGATTGATGAGGCGGCGTCGCGGGTAAGGATTAAGCGCCGGACAATACCAATTACCTTGAAAGAGGCAAGGCGCGCCCAGGAGAGTGTGCGTAAGGATAAGGAGGCTGCCCTGGCTGCCCAGCAGTATGAGTATGCCGCTGAACTGCGCCAGCGTGAGCTTCAGATTGAAGAGAAATTAAAGCAGATGGAAAAGGATTGGCAGGCGGAGCAGGAACAGGAGAAGCCAGTAGTAACTGAGGAGGATATTGCTCAGGTAGTTAGTATGTGGACCGGAATCCCGGTGGTGCAGTTGGCGAACGAGGAGACCAGCCGACTGCTTCACATGGAGGAGGCACTGCATAAGAGAATCGTCGGGCAGGATGAGGCAATTAATACCATTGCTCGGGCGGTACGTCGAGCCCGAGCCGGGCTCAAGGACCCGAGACACCCAATAGGCAACTTTATCTTTCTTGGTCCCACCGGCGTGGGTAAGACGGAGTTGGTCAGAGCCCTGGCTGAGTTCATGTTTGGCAGCGAGGACGCCCTAATCAGGCTTGATATGTCTGAGTTTATGGAACGGCATACTGTCGCCCGATTGGTCGGGGCACCCCCGGGATATGTTGGCTATGATGAAGGCGGGCAACTCACCGAGGCAGTAAGGCGCAAGTCGTACTGCACCATACTCCTTGATGAGATTGAAAAGGCTCACCCTGATGTCTTCAATATACTACTGCAGATATTTGACGATGGTCATCTCACCGATGCCAAGGGTCGGCGGGTTGACTTCCGCAACGCCGTTATCGTTATGACCAGCAATGTTGGCGCCGAGCTAATCAGGAAGGGCACCACTATTGGTTTTGCCGCTCATGGCGACGAGACTAAGACCCGTGAGGAAACCTACGAGCGGATGAAGGAGAAGCTGCTTGGCGAGCTGAAGAAGACCTTCCGCCCCGAGTTCTTGAACCGCATTGATGGCGTGGTTGTTTTTCATGCTCTGACCAAGGAGGATATCCGAAAGATAGTTGACCTGATGCTGACTCAGGTTTCCAAGCAGCTTGCGGAGAAGGGGATAAAGCTTGAGGTGACCGATGCCGCCAAAGACCTTCTTGGGGAAAAGGGCTATGATGAGGTCTTCGGGGCCAGGCCATTACGCCGGGTAATTCAGGATATGGTTGAGGATAAACTTTCGGAGGACTTTCTCCGTGGCAAATTCCAGCCTGGAGATACGGCGGTCGTTGATGTGGAGGGGGAGGAGATCGTAGTGCACCCAGCAGTGGTGGTGGCATTGGCGGGAGAAGAGAAAGCCTAAATTCATATGCCAGTAGTTTAGCTTTTATATGCAGGGCGGAAATAGGATGGTCTAACCGCCCTTTTTAATGCGCCTAAACTGGGGACGAGAGAGCAGAAAGGAGAGTGGAAATTGTCACAAGAGAAGGTTGAGATCCCGATAACGGGCAAGATAACCAGCGTCAACGTTAAAGCCGGGGATATGGTTAAGGAGGGGGATATACTCTGTTTAATAGAAGCAATGAAGATGGAGAATCCGATATTAGCTCCGGTTGGCGGCAAGATTGTCAAGATAGAACTTTCCGTAGGGCAGGTGGTTGAGACCGGCGAGTTAGTGACGGTTATTGAATATTAGGGAGCGCAGTCCTCTTATTGGTGAGGATGTTTATAAGACAGAGCCAGTGTGGCATTTGATGGAGGATGAGAGGAAATGTATAAGAAGATTATGGTTCCACTGGATGGCTCAAAGTTGGCTGAGTGTGTATTCCCTCATTTAGAGACTGTAGTAAAAGGATGTAAGTCCCCTGAGGTGATAATTGTGCAAGCAGTTGAGCCTCTTTCCGTGCCGTATGGTAGAGAAGTATCGCAGTTCACATCCCTAGAGCAGGTAAAAGCATTTGAAACTCATCGAAAGACAGAGGCGGAGAAATACCTTAAAGAAGTTGTCGCCCGCCTTGAAAAAACTGGCGCAAATGTCAGAGCAGATGTAATCTATGGTAAGGCTGGCGAAGCCCTCAGTGACTATGCTAACAAGAATGACGTAGATTTAGTGGTTATTGCTACCCATGGGCGCTCGGGAATAAGCCGTTGGGTATGGGGCAGTGTTGCCGATCGCCTTGTCCGTTCTGTCAGTGTACCGGTCTTAATGGTGCGAGTTCCAGGGTGTGTGCCCGGCGTCTAGTGTGGGCTTGGATAATATTAGATAATAATAGCGTAGCAATTGCGTTCCTAGTAAGGATGGCGAAAGAGTAATGAGCGAAGCTTATCTCTGGCCAGTTTTCATCGTTGTTTTTGTGGTGGCACTTTTCCTTGATTTGTTTGTCTTCCAGCGCAAGGCTCATGTTATCCCGGTCAAAGAAGCCCTAAAACTGGTTGGGTTCTGGGTCGCCTTAGCCCTCGCCTTTAATGTCGTTATCTATTTCTATCTGGGACATGAGAAGGGGATTTTGTTCACTACCTCCTATCTTGTCGAGTATTCCCTGAGTGTGGATAATCTCTTTGTCTTTCTGGCAATCTTCACCTATTTTGCTGTGCCTCGTGAGGCGCAGCGGAAGGTCTTACTCTGGGGCATTCTTGGTGCCATCTTCTTCCGGGGTATTTTCATCTTTGCCGGCATTACCCTGATTGAGAGATTTCATTTTCTTGTCTATCTCCTGGGGGCTTTCCTTATCTACACCGCCATAAAGCTGATGACGCAAAAAGAGATAGAGGTTGAGCCGGAAAAGAACCCGATAGTCCGCTTTGCTCGAAAAATCATACCGGTGGCACCGGAATACGATGGCGCCAGCTTTTTTAAGCGGAGCAACGGGCTTCTATATGCTACGCCCCTTATCATTGTCCTGATCGCCATTGAGACCATGGACATAATGTTCGCTACGGACTCGGTTCCGGCGGTATTGGGCATTACCCGTGACCCTCTCATCGTTTACAGCTCTAACATATTCGCCATTCTTGGTCTACGAGCCCTTTTCTTTGCCCTGGCCGGGCTTTTTTACCTCTTCCGTTACCTTTCCACCGGTATTTGCATCGTCCTTGCCTTTGTCGGAGTTAAGATGTTACTCACCGATGTGTTCCCAATACCGGTGTTAATTTCTTTAGGAGTAGTGGTCGCCATCCTGGCGGGTTCGGTAGTACTATCGGTCGCCCTGCCCAAGAAGCAGGAAGAAGCACCGGCTTTAGAGAATCCTAAGGAAAAGGAGAAAACAAAGAAATAGCCGAAACAGGACTCTGTATTTACATGGCAGCTATTTTTGTAATAATATTGTGTTTTAGGTAAGGTGAAGTATGAAAGATTGGGTTTTTGGCTTGACGATGACCATAGCCGGGATGGGGGTTACCTTCCTGACCCTCTACATCCTGACCCTGGTAATCCGGCTCCTGGATAAGCTCTTTCCCTACAAGGAAGAGAAGAAGTAAGAGGGCAAGTAAGGGTTACAGATCGGGGCTAGTAAGGAGTTTATATGTCGTGGACTGAAGTTTTGTCGGCCTTGGTAACAGGGTTTACCCATCTCACCTGGCAAAGTGCTTTTCTAATATTGCTGGGGTGCGTTCTCATTTATCTGGCGATAGCCAAGGGCTTCGAGCCCTTGCTTCTTATCCCTATCGGCTTCGGGATAATCCTGGGCAACCTGCCTCTGGCTGGGCTTGCCGCCAGTTCTGAAGGTGGGGTGCTCAATATTATCTATAAAGCGGGCATTCTCACCGAGATATTCCCCTGTCTTATCTTCGTCGGGCTGGGGGCGATGATAGATTTCGGGCCGATGTTAGCTAACCCGTCGGTGCTCATCTTCGGCGCTGCCGGGCAGTTTGGAATCTTCTTAACCCTTATTCTTGCCCTGGCGCTGGGGTTTCACCGTCCTGAGGCGGCTTCTATCGCTATAATCGGCGCCTGCGACGGCCCGACGGCAATCTATGTTACCAGCAAATACGCCCGTGATCTACTGCCGGCAGTCTCTATTGCCGCTTATTCTTACATGTCACTCGTGCCCATTATCCAGCCGCCAATTATGCGGGCACTCACGACTAAGGCTGAGCGTGAAGTGGTGATGGCTTACGGGGAGAAGAAGGTGTCTAAGCGGGTTAAGATTCTTTTTCCCATTGTGGCTGGCTTACTGACTATGTTGATTGCCCCGATGGGCGCCCCCTTGATGGGTATGATGATGCTGGGGAACCTCCTCAAGGAATCGGGGGTGGTTGGCCGCTTAGCTGATGTTTCCTCTGGTGCTATGGTCAATATTGTGACCCTTCTACTTGGGCTTTGTATTGGTTGCTCTATGCTCGCCGGCAATTTCCTGCAATGGCGGACCATCCTGGTCTTCGCCCTTGGGCTACTGGCTATTGCCCTGGATACTGTTGCCGGTGTCCTGCTGGGAAAGCTCATGCGGGTGATTACTAAGGGCAAGGTTAATCCCCTGATTGGCGCTGCCGGTACTTCGGCTTTTCCTATGTCTTCTAGGGTGGTGCAGAAAGAGGGTCAGAAGGCGAACCCGAGAAGCTTCCTTTTGTGGCATGCTATCGGTGCCAATACCGGTGGGCAGATTGGTTCGGTGATGGCGGCATCAGTAATGCTGGCGATTTTAGCCGGAATGCACATACTCCCAGTCTAATAAAGTTAGGCTGTCCACTATTATTGCTTTGCTACTAAAAATGCAGTAAAGTTAGCTCGTGGGCAAATCAGACAAATCCCCACTTAGGAACGTCTTTGTCTGCCAGCAGTGTGGCAAGGAAAGTCTCAAGTGGCTGGGGCGTTGCCCTAACTGCCAAGAGTGGAATAGCTTCGTTGAAACTACGGTAGCTGCCCCCTCCCGCATTTCTGTCGTAGAAAACCCGCCCCAGGAGCTATCTAAGGTGGTAGCTAATATCTCCGACCGCCTCCCCCTTCCCCTCGTTGAGCTTAATCGGGTGCTGGGGGGAGGGGTGGTATCCGGCTCCCTGGTGCTTATCGGCGGCGACCCCGGTATCGGCAAGTCCACCCTTCTTCTCCAGGTCTCAGCTCTGGTGGCACAGGCTAAGGGTAAGGTGGTTTATGTCTCCGGTGAGGAAACCCTGTCTCAAATCAGGCTGAGGGCAGAGCGTCTCGGGGTTAAGGGGGAGGGGCTTTACCTCCTGGCGGAGACTGAAATTGATGTTATCCTGGACCAGCTGGAGAAGCTATCTCCCTCGCTGGCCATCATTGATTCCATCCAGGCGGTCTATCTCCCTGAGCTTGATACCGCTGCCGGGAGCATAACTCAGGTGCGCGAGTGTACCCTGAGGCTGATGCGCTGGGCAAAACAGAGTGCCGTGCCTGTTTTTATCGCCGGGCATGTGACCAAGGATGGGGCTATTGCCGGTCCCCGGGTCCTTGAGCATATCGTTGATGTGGTGCTATACCTTGAGGGCGAGCCGTTTAGCGCCTACCGGCTCCTCCGCGGGGTGAAAAATCGTTTTGGCTCCACCAACGAGGTCGGTGTCTTTGAGATGAAGGAGCAGGGCCTGGTTGAGGTGGATAATCCGTCTAAAGCCTTCCTGTCACAACGGCAGGGTGAAGCCATCGGCTCAACAGTAGTGCCCACCCTTGAGGGTACCCGCCCCTTGCTGGTAGAGATTCAAGCCCTGACTACCCCCACCGCCTTTGGCCTACCCCGGCGCACGGCTAACGGTGTTGACTTTAACCGATTGCTTTTGATTGCTGCGGTGCTGACCAAGCGAGTGGGTTTAAGGCTGGGTAATCAGGATATTATCGTTAATGTTACCGGCGGGCTTAAGATTGAAGAGCCGGCGGCTGATTTGGGTCTTGCCCTGGCTATTGCCTCCAGCTTCCGCGATATTGCTGTTGACCCTAGCTTAGTCGTGGTGGGGGAGGTTGGGCTGAGTGGGGAACTGCGGGCGGTTTCCCAGCTAGAGCGGCGGGTAACAGAAGCGGCTAGGCTGGGGTTTGAGCGCTGTTTAGTGCCTAAAGTCAGCGGCAGGATTTCAAAGCCCAAAGATATTGAGCTTATTCCGGTCAGCACTTTAAGAGAAGCAATTGGGGTGGGGCTGGTGAAGGGTAAGACGGGTTATGAAAATGAATAACCAACCAAAGGTCGGCGCTATAATCGTGGCGGCGGGGGAGAGCCGGCGGATGGGTGGGGTGGACAAGGTCTTTGCCCTGCTGGGCGGAAAGCCGGTTGTGGCTTGGGCGGTTGATGTCTTTGACGGCTGCGACCAGGTTAGTCAAATAGTGGTGGTGGTGGGTGAAAGGAATCTGGAGTGGTGCCGGCAGATTATAGCCACAAAGGGGTGGTCTAAGCCGGTTGAGGTCTGTGCCGGGGGCAGGCGGCGGCAGGATTCGGTGGCGGCGGGGCTCAAGCGGCTTAATAATTGCCAGTGGGTGGTGATTCATGACGGCGCCCGACCGCTAGTAACCAAGGACTTGATTGAGCAGGGGCTTAACACAGCCAAAGAAACTGGCGCGGCTGTAGCCGCCATTCCCGTTACTGATACCATTAAGATTGCCGATGACGATAGAATTGTGCACCAGACGCTACCTCGGCAAAATCTGTGGGCAGTGCAGACGCCACAGGTATTCAGGTTTGATATAATAGCTGAGGCTTACCGCCGGGCAAAGGGTGAGGTAACCGACGACGCCTCGCTGGTGGAGAGTCTGGGCTACCGGGTTAAGCTCTATATGGGCGCCTATGATAATATAAAGATAACGAATCCTGATGACCTGGCTTTAGCTGAGGCTTTGCTAAAAAAGCATGACAAATAAGCTGCGTATTGGCATAGGCTATGATGTTCATCCCCTGACTTCAGGGCGAAGGCTGGTGCTGGGTGGGATAGATATCCCCTTTGCTCTCGGGCTTAGCGGCTGGAGTGACGCCGATGTTCTGACCCACGCCATTATTGATGCCCTGCTCGGGGCGGCGGCTCTGGGTGATATCGGTAGCCATTTCCCCCCCGGCGAGCCGGAGTATAAGGATATCTCCAGCCTAATCCTGCTTAAAGCAACGCGGGATAAACTGGAGGATAGCGGCTTTAAGATAGTTAATGTTGATGCCACCATCATTGCTGAAAAGCCAAAACTTAGAGATTTTATTGACCAGATGCGGCAGCAAGCTCAGCCAGACCCTTGGTGTCGCCCCAAGTCAGGTAAGTGTGAAGGCAAGCACCACTAACGGCTTGGGCTTTGTTGGTCGTGGGGAGGGGATAGCTGCCTATGCCGTAGCTATGGTGGAGGGAAGCTAGTTAAGATGAAGGTATTTAACACCCTTTCCGGACAAAAGGAAGAATTTTTGCCCCGGGGCGATGAGGTCAAGATGTATGTCTGCGGGGTTACTCCTTATGATAACTGCCATATCGGGCATGCTATGAGCTATATCATCTTTGATGTTATCCGGCGCTACCTCCACTTTCGCGGCTATAAGGTCAAATATGTGCAGAACATCACTGATATTGATGATAAGATTATAGACCGGGCCAGTAAGCTCGGTATTACCCCCGCCGAGCTGGCACAGAAATACACCGATAGCTACTTTGAGGATATGGACGCCCTGAATATTGAGCGGGCGGATATTTACCCCCGGGCTACCGGGGAGATAGCAAAAATCATTGAAGTGATAAAGACTTTAATAGATAAGGGTTATGCCTATCCCGCCGCGGGTAGCGTCTACTTCAGGGTGAGGAAGGCAGCTGACTATGGTAAGCTGGCTCACCGCACTCTTGAGTCAATGATGGCTGGAGCCCGCATTGAACCCGGGGAGGATAAGGAGTACCCTATGGATTTTGCCCTGTGGAAGGCGTCAAAGCCGGGTGAGCCGTCGTGGGAAAGCCCGTGGGGGCAGGGCAGGCCGGGCTGGCATATTGAGTGCAGCGCCATGTCCCTAAAATACCTGGGTGATACCCTTGACATCCATGGCGGCGGGCAGGACCTTATCTTCCCCCACCACGAGAATGAGATTGCCCAGTCGGAGAGTTTTACCGGCAAAAAGCCCTTCGTTAAATACTGGCTGCATAACGGGCTGGTTCAGCTTGGCGAGGAGAAGATGAGCAAGTCCCTGGGCAACCTGATAACAATTAAGCAGACGCTGGAAAATTATAGCCCCGATGCCCTCCGCATCTTTGTCCTAAGCTCTCACTACCGCAGCCCGCTAAGATACTCCGAAGATGGCTTTAGAGGCGGCGGAGAGCGGGGCGGAGAGGTTATGGCGAGGCGAATGAGAGGGAAGATAGAAGAAAGCGGCTGATTGGTCGAAGCCTTGGCGCTGAGCCTTAACGACAACAGATTCATTGAGGCAATGGATGATGATTTTAATACGGCTCAAGCGGTGGCTGTCTTATTTGATTTGGCCAGAGGATATTAACCGCCTGGGTGACGAAGGTTATACTGTTATTAATGGGCAGCAATTGCTTGCAGAGCTGGCGGGTGTGCTTGGTTTAACCCTTAAGCCGCCAGAAAAGCCGCTTCTTAATGCTGAGCCTTTTATTGAGCTTCTGATTTCTATCCGCGACCAGCTACGGAAAGCCAAGCAACGGCAGCTTGCTGATGAAATAACTACTGAAACGATGATTGGGAAGTTGTCTCCCCGTCAGGCTGACCATCTTATTCAAATATTAATTTCTACACGCAGAAAACTACGGGAAGCCGGGCAGTGGCAACTTGCCGATGAAATTCGGGCCAATCTAGCTGAACTTGGCATAGCTCTTGAGGATACCCCTAAGGGAACGGTGTGGAAGAGAAAAAGATAACTAAAAGGGGTGTTTAAGAGGGGCTTTCGCCCCTCTTTTTTATATACTTCCCCCTCTCCAAGAGTGGAGAGGGGGATACAGGGGGTGAGGTTAATAATTAAGCTAACTATCGTCGGGTTGCCCAAAACCACAGGGAGTTTAAAAACTTCAGCTTAACCAGCCCCATCGGCAGCTTCAATTGAAGCCTTTCCACCACTGGAGAGGCATTTATCTCGTCTATCCTTGTCTTTAACTTGGGTAGCTCGTCAATATTTCCCTTAGCCAGTATGTCATCAATGAGATGCGCCATTCTCCAGGCGGCATTGACGCGCTCTTCACCAGCCTCAGCCATCTGCCGGGGGATAACGGCGTACTTTGCCTTCAAGCGGTTGAGGCGCAGTATCGCCTCATAGGCAGTGTCAACAATCTGCTGGCGGGTCATCCATTTTGTCTCGTAATTCAGTGAATACTTCCAGCTTGGCTCTACCAGCGCCTGGCGGTACTCCTCCAGTGTCCGGAAAAGAATGCGGTAGCCGTGACGCTTGGGTTGCTCAAAGCCAAGGCTGCCCGGGTCCAGAAAGGGCGAAATCGGGGCGATAAACAGGGAGAGCCGCTTATCCCCCTTGAACCTCTGGAAGAGGAAATCGCAGTAGTCAATGGTTTCCATTACCGACTTCGGGGTCTGCTTGGGCAGCCCAATCATAAAGAAGACATCCATCCGCCCGCAGCCGACACTAAGGGCATGTTCCAGCGTTAGCTCCAAGTCATGGTTGGAATAATATCGGCCGCTAGCCTTCCTTACCTCGGGGTCATGGGACTCGGGAGAAATCTCAAGGCAGAAGTTGGGGCAGGCGAGGCTCATCTGATGAAGAAAGCTGGCCGGGGCGGGGGTGAAAAGCTCAAGGATGAGCTGATTCTTCACCCGGTTATTCTCCAGTAGGCGCAGAACCTCATAGGCATAGTTCTCGCCGGCCTGGCGCAGGTCGCCGAGGATAAAGATGGGGCCACGGCTAAAGCGCTCAATCTGCTTTACATCGTGAGCTACTGACTGCGGGGAGCGAAAGACAGCCTTTTCCCGATTGTAGCAGTTTCTGAAGGCAGCCGCCGAGCCCCCGCAGATAACGCAGTTCTCGGTGCAGCCGCGGCAGGTTAGCACCGCCGTGATGGGATAACCCGCCCAGCCCTTAAACGGGGTATAGCTAGCCAGGTCTCGGTATCTGATAACCGAGCGCATGGTATTAGCATAGTAATTGACCATGACATGGCCCAGGTCAGCGGGGACGTGAGAGAAGGGATTTTCTTTTATATTACCCTTCTTGTCTCGCCAGACAAGATTGGGCACATTCGCGGGCGGTCTTTTATTGGTTATGCAGTCCATGAGCTGGCGGAGCGGTTCCTCAGTAGAGTCGCCCCTGACTACATAATCAACCTCCGGGTACTGAATTAGCTCCCGATAGAAGTAAGAGGCGGAAAGCCCCCCCATCACCACCCTGGCTTTGGGGTGGCATTTTTTCACTATCCTGGCGACCTCAATAGCACCGTGAGAGCTCACCAGCCAGTGCAGGTCAATGCCGAATACCGGTGCCTCCAGACGCCTTATCATTGCCTCGGCATCGAATTTCTTATCACTTAGCATACGCACCGCCAGATTAATAATGCGCACCCGATACCCGGCGTCTTCCAGATACTCAGCAATGCTGGTAAAGCCAATGGGGTACATCTCAAACATAGATGATGATGGAATCAGGTCGCTAACCGGACCGTAAAGAATCGTTTTCTGGCGAAAGTCATAGACGCTGGGGGGATGAAGTAAAACCAGGTCAGCTGACATTAAAAGACCCTTTCCAGAATATAGCCGATGCCAAGTAATAGCTGGGTGAGGAGGACAACCAGAACGTTATTGGCCATAGCTGGCACTAGTCGGCCCATGTCTTCAGGCTTTCTGGCACCCTGAATCGCTTTTATTGCCAGGGGGAGGGTCAGTAGCGCTATCAGCGAGAATGCTGGCATCTTTCCCGCCATCACCCAGCCAGTTATCCACATGTAGACAAATAGGGTCAGGGCGGAATAGACCATCCCTGCCTTCTTCTTGCCCATAGTGATGGGGAGTGTTTTTCTCCCTGCCTTCCTATCGGCTTCGGCGTCAGGGAATTCGTTTAGTAAGAGCAGGTTATGCACCAGAATGCCGGATGGTATAGCGGCAATAACGGCGGGAATAGTGTAAGCCGTGGTCTGCACAAAGTAAATCCCAAGCACGGGCAAAGCCCCCAGCCCGACGCCGGGAGCCCACTCTGGCCATCTCAGTCTGGTCAGCAAGGGGGTATAGAGCAGGGTGCACACTGCCGCCACTGCTAATAGCGGCAACAGGCGCCAGCCCCCATCTAAAGTCATCACAAAGTAAACGCCTATCGGCACCGCCAGCAGAAAAGAAATCAGTCCCAACCAGAAGACCTGTTTTGGTTTAAGTAGAGCGGCGGGAAGAATGCCACTACCGCCGCTGAACGGGGTTCGCCTCACCTCAAGGTCTATCCCGCTTCTATAGTCAAAGTAGTCGTTAAGCACATTGACGCTAATGTGGCAGAGAAGCAGACCAAAGAAAGCAAGCAAAGCATAGCCAAGGTGGAAATAACCATCATACCAGGCGATACTGGTACCCAAAAACGCCAGCACCACAGAGAGAAGCAGGAACTGCGGTCTGGTCTCAAAAAACCACACCTTCAGTTTCATCAGTTTACTTCTTTTCCTTATGAGCCACCTCTACATGCTTTTGCCAGCATTTCTCATGGACGTAAACGGCGCATCTGGCGCAGTAGTAGATATGGACTCGGGCATCCTTTTGACAAACCGGACACTTCATAGGCTGTCGGTTACTAGCTAATTCTGAGAGCTATAATAGAGACAATGATAAATAGAATGACCAGGACGACGGTGAATTGGAACAACGTTTTTTCCATACCCCGTTTCGTCCGGTAGACAGTGTCAGGCTGACCGAAGATACCCCCTAGCCCCCCGCTTCTAACCTGTAAGAGGACGGCTACTATCAAGGCTGAGGATAATATAATCTGAGCTATATTTAAATAGGTCTGCATCTCATCCTCCCTCTAGCTTCTTCTTCAATAGTTCGTTTACCAAGCCTGGGTTGGCACGACCTCTGGTGGCTCTCATCACCTGCCCGACGAGAAATTTTAAGGACTCTTTCTTCCCCGCCTTATAATCGGCGACGGCTTGGGCATTGTTTCTTATCGCCGTGATTATCTCCTTCTCAATCTCTTCGGCATCACCGATTTGGCTCAGTCCTTGTTGGGCAATAATGTCATCGGCGGGCTTACCGGCGTTGAACATCTCCTCAAAAACGAGCTTGGCACTAGTGCCGCTGATGTCGGCTTTGTGCACCAAGTCAAGCAGGTGGCAAAGCTGCTCAGGGCTAACCCTGGAATTATTTATCTCAGTGTTGGTGGCATTAAGTAGCCGGCTGAATTCGCCCAAAAGCCAGTTGCTCACCATTTTAGCCCTTTTGGCTATTGACAAGCCATGGGGCATTCCCGTTTTGAGGCAGGCTTCTTGGTAATCAGCCATTGCCTTGGAGCTGGTAAGCAGGTTGGCATCATAGACGGGCAAGCCATATTCAGCAATAAATCTCTCGTGCCTGGTTTCGGGCAGCTCCGGCAAATTTGACCTTATCTCCCCCACCCGCTCCCGGCTTAAAACCAGTGGCGGCAGGTCGGGCTCAGGGAAGTAGCGATAGTCGTGGGCATACTCCTTGCTGCGCTGGACAACCGTTTTCCCTTTCTCCTCCACCCACCCCCTGGTCTCCTGGCTTAGCCTTTTGCCCTCCTCAGCCATCCTTCTCTGCCTTTTAGCTTCATACTCCAGAGCCAGGTAGACTGCCTTGAAGCTATTCATATTCTTGACCTCGACCTTAGCCAGGAATTTTTGGCTATTCTCAGGGCGAATGCTAATATTGGCATCACACCTGAAGCTGCCCTCCTCCATATTGCCGGTGGATACACCAAGGTACTGGAGTATAGTTCTTAGCTTTATCAGGTATTGCCTGGCTTCTTCCGGGGAGCGGATGTCAGGCTCGCTGACAATCTCCATCAGCGGCACCCCCGCCCGGTTGACATCAACCAGGCTATAGGACTGCCCGTCTGAGGAGGTGCGGTGGAGCAACTTGGCTACATCCTCCTCAAGATGAACGCGGGTTATGCCCACCCTCCTTTTTTCGCTATCAACCTCAATGGTAAGCCAGCCGTCATGACTGATGGGGGTATCATACTGGGAAATCTGATAGCCCTTCATCAGATCGGGATAGGGGTAGTTCTTGCGGTCAAACTTGGTGTAATCGGAGATAGTGCAGTTGAGAGCCAGAGCGGTCATCATGGTATATTCTATTGCCTGCTGATTAATAGTCGGCAGAACCCCGGGCATCCCAAGGCAGACCGGGCAGACATGGGTATTGGGTGGAGCAGCGGCATAATCGGCGCTGCAGCGGCAGTACATCTTGCTCTTCGTCAAAAGCTGGGCATGAACCTCCAGCCCAATAATGGTCTCGTAGCTCATAACAGATTTTAGTATAGCAACAATAGTGATGGCTGGCAAGAAAGACTTATGCTATAATTTAAGTGCAGGTTGGGGATATAGCTCAGTTGGGAGAGCGCTGCGTTCGCATCGCAGAGGTGGGGGGTTCGAATCCCCCTATCTCCACCAACTTTAGACGGGAGAGGGGGTGTATCATGGCACGGTATAAGAGACATAGGCCACATCATCACAGGCGACATCCTAGAAGAATAACAGAAAGGGAATTCCCTCGTAACTGGGACGCCATATGGCGATTGGTTATAAGTGGTAACTGGGATGCTATATGGTGGGTGGTTAAAAAAGCCCTTTTAATCTTATCAGCTATTGCAGACCTTGCAGTTATTGCTTTGTCAGTGATTAATTTAATCAATGGTCAGAAGGTGCTGTTAAGCGGTGTAGGGATAGTAATAGGTATTTTGCTCATGGTGTGGGCATTAAGGAGCGTTTCTAGGTTCAGGGTTAGTTTATTGC
The DNA here is from genome assembly GCA_963739245.1 of uncultured delta proteobacterium. Lineage (GTDB taxonomy): Bacteria > Chloroflexota > Dehalococcoidia > Dehalococcoidales > BS750m-G39 > CAVTZP01. The sequence continues at coordinate 344 of CAVTZP010000008.1, read as the reverse complement.
GTGCTGTTATGGTTCCGGTGATTACGGCAATATATTTCGCATTTTTCTTCGCATATTATTGACCCCATCCCCCTGACCCCCTTCCCCCAGAGGGGAAGGGGGAAATATTTAATTAAGAGAGGCTTCGCCTCTCTTTGACTCTCTTACTTTTGGGGTGTTTAAGAGGGGCGCCAGCCCCTCTTTTTATTCCTCTCCCTCTCCTTCTAGGAGAGGGAGATAAAAGGGGGTGAGGTTACCATAAAAACCTAGGTTCTGCTCTGTTTTGATTGCTCTTGGCCGCTACGGTTGGTTTTGTCCGAAGAAACCGTTGTAAGCTCTATATACTTTCGTATACAACTCGCCGG
>CAVTZP010000007.1:0-268182 GCA_963739245.1 uncultured delta proteobacterium | reverse complement strand
CGAGTTAAAAAATGGAAAAAATAGGAACAAAGATTAGGGTAGAAAGAAAAAAGAGCAAGTTGACTTTACAACAGTTGGCGAAAAAAGTGGGAATAAGTCCCATTACACTTCAAAGGATCGAGACGGGTAAAAGCAGCCCTTCGGTCGTCCTTCTTTCCGAGATTGCTCAACATCTTAAAAAATCAATCCATTCCTTTTTTGAGGAGAAGGGAGAACCTTTTGTTTGTATAAAACGAAAAAACCAAAGGTCTATATCAAGTCCTATGTTAAAGATCAAAATAATTGGTCCCCGTAATATGATAACAAAGAATATTGTGGTGACCTACGGAGAGCTGAAGAAAGGTAAAAAGATAGATCCTCATACCAACCGAGGCATTGAATTTAATTATAATATCGAAGGAAAGTCTGAGTTGAAACTGAATGGTCAATCCTATTTTTTAGAAGCTGGGGATAGCAGTGTTTTCAATGCTCGATTGGAACATTCAGTAACTGCACTTGAAAAATTGAAGTTTTTCGGCATCTATGTGGAAGATAAGTAATCGTGTGACAAAAGCGGTTATAGGAAGTCTGGATATTTTTCAATCTCAGGTATTGTTCTAAGGTTGCGTGAAGGGCGTAATCAAGTTTATTTCGCATGTCTCTAGAAGCGCGAAAGAGACTTTTCCATTATCCTTTCTTCCGGGTTCGTTCTTTGATCAGCAGATTGTCTTTAATTTGGAGGCCCCGTTCAGGGAAAAGAGTATGCCTCAAAGATTCTTAGGATCGGATCGGCAAAAGGGAGTTGTTTGAAGAGGTGTTCAACCGAGGAACTCTCTCTTCCTCTGAAGCTTTAAGAACATTTGTTCTAGGGTTTTTGGAGATACTGGGACACTCATGGAGAAACGAAAATACGTCACTGGGACGTCGGCTGGATGCCCCGCTTTGTAGGCGGGGAGGAAAGCCGACAATATCAATCTGATTGTCCTTACCCGGATGCCCCGCCCTGTGGGCGGAGAGCTTCACTTATGGGAAATTGCTTTTTACATTTGGAGCAGAGGGAGAAGGATTGTGAAAGAAAAGGCGGTCCAAAAGAAAATTGACTTGGACAAATTTTTTAGTGAAAGGCAAAAAGTGTTATCCATGTGGCCAACAGGAAAGGAAGTCGATCTTGAGGAGGCTATCAACTATCAAAAGAGCCTTCCTGATAAGAAAAGTTTCCACAAGGTAGTGGAGAGGCTGAATCAAGAAGGAAGGACCGTTGTTTTTCCAAGGGCAGGGACTCCCGTCCTCGAGGATGAAATAGAGCTTAATAGAGCTTTAGTGGAGGCGGGTGTCCCGCTTATTCCAGTCACTACTGATAGCTATACCCGTTTATGCCAATTTAAGAAAGCCCAACAAGCCTTAGAAGAAAGTGTGAGAACTGGCCGGGCTGTCTTGAATGGATATCCCATTGTCAACCATGGAGTTTACAAGACGAGGAAAGTTACGGAAAGCTGTGAAGCTGCCTTCAATCCCAGATTTGCAAATCTTGACTGTCGGTTAATAGCAGAGATCGGTTTTGCTTCGGGCATGACAGGCGTATTGGCAGATCCTTTTTTAACGTTTGGAAATTATGAGAAAACGGCCACGGTTGCCGATTGTATTTCGAATTATCAATACATCTATAAGTTAATCGGATACTATGCGGAGAATGGAGTAATCATAACAGTTGACCTCGATTCATGGTTAGCCCATGGACCTTTCCCGAGCAGTGTGAGCATCGTCACCGTGATTGTAGCCGCTCTTCTGGCTGCCGAACAAGGGGTTAAGAGCATCGTCCCATGGGCTAATTGTGAGGGAAACTGCTGCAGGATATCGCTTACGCAAGGCTGACGAAAAGACTTGTTAAAGAGTATCTGGATCATTTTGGTTATTCAGATGTGATGGTTCCTGGTCTATTTGTGGGCCAAACTCCTATTTTCCCCTGTCCGGAGGAAACAGGATATGCATTTGGTTATTTGACTTATACAGCCATGGTGGCAGCGTTGGCGGAGGCTGAAGCTGCATTTCTCAGAACCATTGATGAAGCCCATGGTGTTGCTTCGAAAGAAGCTCATGCAATGAGCTATCGGGCAGCGAATTGGATTTTTAAGGTGGTAAGAAAGCAAAAAATACGACTTCAAGACGAACAAATACAAATAGAAGAGAAGATTGCTGAAATGGAGGTAAAGGCAATCATCAACAGGATATTAGAACTTGGGAAGGGTGATGTCGTGGTGGGCTTTATGAAAGCAGTTGATATAGGAGTAGTCGATTCACCCATGTCCGGCAATATTCATGTGAAAAGCCAAGTTCTTGGGATTAGAGATAATCAAGGAGCTGTGCGCTATCTTGACTTTGGCAATTTGCCTATTCCGGAAGAGGCTAAGAAATTTCATCGGGAGAAGGTAAGGGAAAGAGAATTAGTAGAGCATCGGAAGATGAATTACGAAGTGTTTATTGAAGATTTTTGGGCCTTAAGTCAGGGAGAAGTCGTAGGGAGCGAGACTCTCCTGGGTTCTTGAAATTGGATGGTCTTTTGAGGAGGATCCTAGTGATTAATATCGTCACAGGAACCGTTGGACATGATTCACACGTCATTGGGATCAAGATTCTATCAAGGGTCTTGAAGGAGGAGGGCTTTAAGGTAACAGAATTAAATGCCCTTACGCGGGCGAAAGAATTTATTAGAGCGGCGCAGAAAACCGCTGCGGATGCGATCATGATCAGCTCCCTTTATGGTATGGCAGAATTCGACCTGGCGGGCTTTAAAGAGAAGTGTATCGAAGCGGGTCTGGGGGATGTCCTCTTAATTTTAGGAGGACATCTGGCCGTGGGGCAAACACGATTTCAAGGAGGATGAGATGAAATTTAAGGAGATGGGGTTTGATCGGGTTTATCCTCCGCATATCAATTTAAAAATCGTATTAGAAGATTTGAAAAACGATCTGAAAAAGAAAGGTAAACGCTAGACAGAAGGAATAGCACTTGAATCTCTTGCAGAGTGCTGACAAGAGTGACGTAAGATTTGAGGAGGTTACTCATCTTGAACGATTGGCGAGAAGAATATCATAGGAAGCTCATTTCAGGAGAAGAACCGGGTATTAGATGCGCCAACGAGAGCTACATAGTCAGGGGCGAATAGATACTTCCAGTAGTCTTGCTTACTTTGCCCTGCCATTTTATTTAACCTTGACCAGAATTATAATATCCCCCGGCTGACCGTCAGTTACCCGGCGGGCGCTTCGGAGTCTTACCTTGGTTCCGGTCTTTACCCCGGCAGGGATTTTCACCCGCAGCTTCTTGCCCTTTCTGACCAGGTCCTTCTCCAAACCCCGGGCGGCCTGCTCTTTGGTGATGGTTATTTCATAGCGGGCATCGCGGTGCCGGGGACGTTGCGCCTGACTAAATATTTCTTCAAATCTCATCCCCCTGGGGTTACCCGCCCCCTGACTATATACCTTGAAGGTGAAGCCTCTTCCTTTCAGGGATTCGCCAAAGATGCCATCAAGAAAGTCAAACCCAAGGCCAGACCCGCCAAAGTCTTTCATTAAATCTTCAAAGGTAGTCCGAGTAGAAGGACTGCCAAAGATATCGCCAATATTGCCCACGGTGCCGAACTGGTCATATTGTTTTCTCTTTTCCGGGTCACCGAGAACGCTGAAGGCTTCGTTAATCTCCTTGAACTTTTCGTTAGCCCATTTCTCCTTCCCCGGGTTGCGGTCGGGGTGGTATTGCATTGCCAGCTTGCGATAAGCCTTCTTTACTTGCTCATCGGTGGCGTTTCTTTGCACACCTAGAGTCTGATAATAGTCCTTAGCCATTATTCTTTCTTACTCCGTAAATTCAACCACTACCTTTTTCACATCCCAGAGTGGTTCTATCTTCTCTACGATTTCTTCCTTTATGGCGGGGGCAAACTGGTTATCCGCGGGCAAATCCACCACCACCCGCACCGCCCCATCCTTTACCTCAATATTTTGCACCAGGTTAGTTCTAACCAGGTCTAACCCGCTTAATGGGTTCATAACCTTCCTCAGCCGCTTCTGCACCACCTCCACGGTGGTCGGTACTTTCTCTTTGGCCAGACCGTGGCGCTCTTCATAGTTTTCAATGGCGGAGCGTAAACCCTCTACCGCCAGCACCGAGCAGTGGGCTTTGATTTTGGGCAGCCCTCCCAGTGCATCTGATGCCTGCTTCCAGGTAATCCTTTTGGCTTCGTCCAGTGTCTTGCCTTTGGCCAGTTCGGTGATGATAGAGCCGGTAGCGATGTTAGAGGCACAGCCGTAGGATTCAAACTTAATGTCGGCGAGGGTATTGGTCTTTGGGTCAACATTGATATATACCGACACCATGTCGCCGCAGGCCGGGCTGCCTTCTGTTGCCTTGCCGTCGGCATTCTCAATCTTGCCCACGTTGCGTGGGTGGCGGAAGTGTTCCAGCACCGTTTCGCTATAGGGGAATTTCATCTCTATCCCTCCTATTTTTTCTTTTCCTTGCCCAATGGACTGATACTTCTGAGTTCTGGTATCACCTCGGTCAGTGTCTGGACTACGGCATCGACGTCTTCCATTGTGTTGTAGCGCCCGAAGGTGAAGCGTATTGAGCCGTGTGCCCTTTCATGGTCGCCGCCTATCCCGAGGATAACGTGGCTGCTCTCCAGAGAGCGGCTGAAACAGGCAGAGCCAGTGTTTACGGCGAAGCCATGCATATCAAGGTGCAGGGTAATGGATTCACCCTCCACAAAATGGAAGGTGATATTGGCGTTCTGCGGTAGCCTTTTACTGCGGTGGCCATTAAGGATTGTGTCTGGTATTTCGGCAAGGATACGGTCGATAATACGGTCACGCATCGCTTGTAGCCGCTTGTTTTCCTCTGGCGTGACTAGTTCCACCGCTTTGGCAAACCCCACCGCCCCGGATATGTTTTCCGGGCCAGCCCGAAGGTTGAACTCCTGAAATCCGCCGTCCATCCACTTGGCTATTTGTGTCCCTTTACGGATGTAAAGACCGCCGATGCCATTCGGTCCGTGGATGGTGTGGGCAGATACCGTGATTAAGTCCACCGCTATTTTCCTCACGTCAAGGGGGACTCGGGCGAAGGTATGCGTGGCATCGGTATGAAACAGAACCCCTTTATCACGGCAGATTTTGCCTACGGCGGCAATATCCTGGATAGTGCCTATTTCCTGGTTGGCATATTGAATGGAAACCAGAATGGTCTCATTGGTGATGGCGTCTTTGAGCTGGTCAAGGTTTACAAAGCCATCGCTATCTACAGCTAAATAGGTCGCTCGGAAGCCCTCCTTCTCTAAGGCTCTGGCGCTATGCAGTACCGGGAAATCCTCTATCTTTGACACAATTATGTGTCTTCCTTTCTTATTACCCAGAGCTAGCGCCACCCCTTTCAGGGCAATGTTAGAGGATTCAGTACTTCCTGAGGTGAAAATGAACTCTTCTGGACTAGCGCCTAGAGCCGCCGCCAGGGCTTCTCTAGTTTTGTCCAACGCTTCTCTGGACTCTATGCCCTGGGAATAGGCAAACTCTGAAGTGGCAACGGCATAGGTATCGAAGAAGTATGGCTTCATCGCCTCTAGTACCCGCTCATCCAAACGCGTGGCGGCGGCGTTGTCCAGATAAATAGGCCGGTTCAACATTTCCCACTCCTATCATATGAAGAGGGTTATCTTTGATTCCCTCGCCTCACTGAGGTAAGTCCCGACGGCGCAGTAATCCGATATTAAGTCGTCACGGAGGTCTTCCTTCTTTACCCCCATTATCTCCATGGTCATATCACAGGCGAGAATCTTGCCGCCGAGTTCCTTGAAGTCCTGGAGGAGCCTCTCCAGAGAAACCACGCCCGCCTGTTTCATCTTCCGTTTAATCATCCACTTGCCCAGTCCCAGCATGTTCATCTTTGAGAGGGGTCCCTTTTCCAAGCCCCCTTTCTTGAGACGTTGCAGTCCCCAGAAGGTGAAAAACAGAGAGGCTTCCATCCCCATTGCCAGTGCCCCATTGCCTATGATGAGGGCACTATAGACCTTATCCATATCGCCGCTATGAACTATTATGGTAATTTTTTCTGTCATAGTTAATCCCTCCTTTTTACCGGCGTATTCTTATTTTCCAGACGCCGCTTTTCTCCTGAACGTCGATTAGTTTCAACCCCAGAGCTTTGACCGCCATTGGTATTTCTTTTTTAGAGGAGGGATGGGTTCCGATAACCTCGACAATGTCACCCTCTTTCGCTTTCCTCAAAGCCTTGCGGGTTTCAACTAAAGGGACGGGACAGGTTTCACCAGTGCAGTCCACCTTTATCTCAGCCATGCCTAATTACCTCCCTTGCTTGCCTGGATAGTTTACTCCTCTAATTTAGAATAATAGTTCCAAATTAAGCAGATGTCAAAACCCTAACCGGACTAACTTGACGCCCCGAGGCGGTGGGCGTATCATTTTACTAGCGGTCAGGCGCGGTAAGTAGACTTGGGGAAGGAGGAATACAATGACTTACTCAGCAAAGGACTATAGCAATCTCATCGGGATGGAGGGCTTTAGCGAAACCTTACTCAAAAACCACTTTACTCTCTACCAGGGCTACGTGACCAATACTAACAAGCTATCGGACTTGCTCGCGGCTATGCTGAAGGAGGGAAAGACTGGTACTCCAGAATACTCTGAACTTAAACGCCGCTTTGGTTTTGAGTTCAATGGCATGCGCCTCCACGAATACTACTTTGAGAATCTGGGGGGTAAAACACCCCTGGAGAAAGCGGGTGCCCTGACCAAAAAGCTGGCCGATGTCTATGGTAGCTATGATGCCTGGGAGCAGGATTTCAGGGCTACCGGGGCGATGCGCGGCATCGGCTGGGTGATACTGTATCAGGATAATGTGACCGGCGGGCTGTTTAACCAGTGGATTAATGAGCACGAGGTTGGTCATCTTGCCGGCTGCCGTCCTATCTTGGTAATGGATGTCTTCGAGCATGCCTTCATCACCGATTACGGGCTGAAGCGAGCTGATTACATAGCCGCCTTTTTCAAGAATATAAATTGGAGTGTAGTGGAAGGTCGGTTGAAGTGATGAGACAAAAGATTGGACCGGTATGAGTGGAAATGGGAAAGCCTGATAGCAGGGGTAAAATCAAAACCAGTAAGAACGGACCTTATCTCGTATCCGGCGGGATTCCTCTATCGGAACAGATAATATGTATAGATTCGGAAGGGCAATGCCATGGGTGGCGTGAGGGCAAGAAATATCCATCGCAAGAAAACTATGCCCTGTGTCGTTGCGGACATTCCCAGCACAAGCCATTTTGCGATGGCACGCATATGAAAATCCATTTTGACGGTACCGAGACTGCCAGCCGGCAGCCCTATCTGGAGCAAGCTAATGAGATTGACGGTCCCGGTCTAAGGTTAACCGATGCCCAAGACTTCTGCGCTTCAGCCCGTTTCTGTCACCGCGCCGGGGGTATCTGGAAACTCACCAAGCAATCTGATGACCCAGAAGATAAGCAAAAGGCTATCGAAGAGGCCGGCGACTGCCCCGGGGGACGGCTCGTCGTCTGGGAAAAGAATGGGGAAGCCATTGAGCCCAAATTCGAACCGTCAATTGGGCTGGTTGAGGATACCCAGGCTGGGGTAATGGGCCCAATCTGGGTACGGGGTGGTATTCCTATTGAGTCTGCCGATGGCACTACTTACGAAATCCGCCACCGGGTAACTCTTTGCCGCTGCGGCAAGTCGGCTAATAAACCGTTCTGTGATGGTAGCCACCTAAGCTCAGAGTAAAATAGTAAGGGATGCAGCAATGACAACTCGGTTAACTTTAGAGAAGGCTTTGGAAAAGGCGATACAGAGGGAAATTGAGTCCCAGCACCTGTATCGCGACTTGAGCCAGAAAATGACCGACGAGGCAACTAAAGACGCGTTTCGGCAGTTATCCCAAGAAGAGCAGGGGCATGAGAACCTGCTACGAAGATACTTGCGGGGTGAGTTTAAGGAAGGGGCGTTACCGAGGGAGCAGATTCTAGATTACAAGATTGCTGAGCACCTCGAGCCGCCGGAAATATCTCCTGGCATGAAGCTTAAGGATGTTTTCCTGCTCGCCGCAAATCGTGAAAAGATGTCCCATGAATTCTACCTCAGCCTCGCCGGGGTACACCCATTAGGACCGGTGAAAAGGCTTCTTGAGCAACTAGCATCACAGGAGCTGGGGCACAAGCAGAGGGTAGAGTTCTTGTACTCCGAGACTGCTTTCCCGCAAACATATGGCGGTTAGGAATCTTGCCAAACAGCAGCTAGGGTTTATGTATTGCTCACTTTAGAGGAAAAGCTATGAAAATAGGGGATGTGATAAGAGCACAGGGGAGCAGTCTCTCTTTCGAATTCTTCCCGCCCAAGACCAAGGAGGACGAAGATCAACTTTTTGGGGTGATAGCAAAGCTAGAATCGTTTTCCCCCACCTTTGTCTCAGTAACCTATGGCGCTGGTGGCGGCACTCTAAAGAATACCAGCCATATGTTACTGCGCATAAAGCGGGAGACTGCCCTTACTCCCATGCCCCACCTCACCTGTATTGACCAAGATAAAGACGAGCTCAAGGAGATTCTGGAGGACTATAAGGGGCATGGCATTGAAAATGTCCTAGCCCTTAGAGGAGACCCGCCCAAGGGCACTGAAAAGTTCATTACTCCCAAGAATGGCTTCTGCTATGCTATTGATTTGGTAAAGCTAAGTGTCTCCGTCGGTGGCTACTCCATTGGGGTAGCGGTGTATCCCGAGGGACATATGGAGTCGCCGAGCCTGGAAATGGATATACATTACACCAAGCAGAAGATTGACGCCGGAGCCGATTTTGCCATTACGCAGATGTTTTTTGATAACCACTTCTTCTACGATTTCATGGAGCGGGCGGGGAAGGCTGGGATCAGCGTTCCTATAATACCTGGTATCATGCCCATAACTGACATTGGAAAAATAAAGAGGTTTAGCCAAATGTCTGGTGCCACTCTACCGGCATCCATTGTCGAGCGGATGCAAAAGGCAACGTCGGCTGATGAAGCTCGCCGGTTGGGCATAGACTTTGCCACTAAGCAGTGCGAGGACCTGCGGAGGAACGGCATCCGCTACTTCCACTTCTACACTATGAACCGCAGCGAAGCGGTAACCGAGATACTGCGTAATCTTGACTTGTAGGTAAGTAATCTTGGTGGGGAAGCGGGGACTCGAACCCCGACGCCTTTCGGCACATGATCCTAAGTCATGCCTGTCTGCCAGTTCCAGCACTTCCCCCATACAGTAGAATTATATCCCATCAGGCTATAATTCTACCACTCCCCGGTCGGTTAGCCTGATTTCGGGGATTACCGGCAGAGCCAGAAAAGAAAGAGTGGCAAATGGTGAGATTAGCCTCGTTCCCAGCTCGGTGGCTATCTGCTCCAGTCTCTCCAGTTTACTCACCACCACCTCTAGCGGTTGGTCAGATAGTAGTCCGGCGATGGGTAAAGCTAAGCTGGCTAACACCTTGCCCTGGGCAGCCACCACCAGACCACCCTGTAGCCGTTCAACCTCCTTAACGGCAGTGAATATATCCTCGTCGCTGGTGCCGACGGCAATAACGTTATGGGAATCATGGGCGATAGATGAAGCCAGCGCCCCCATTTTTAAGCCAAATCCGCTAACCAGCCCCAAGCCAATATTCCCCGTAGCCTTATGCCGTTCCACCACCACCAGTTTTAGAATATCCCTACTGATATCAGGGGTAATGCTTCGTCTTGATTTTTTCTAGCCGCTTTCGGGTGATTATCTGACCGGGGACAATCTCAATAATCGCCGTAGCTTCCCCTGAGACGAGGAGCCTTAATGCCCCTATATTAAAAGGCTTGATATTTACCGTATTGGTTAGTCCTCTGCCGATGACTGGGGGTAATGTGAATAGCGGCTTGCCCTCTCGGGCTATTATTTTACCTTGGTAGAAGACCATGTCAATCTGCAACCGGCGCAGGTCGCTGAGCACAATCAGGTTAGCCATATAGCCCGGGGCTACCACCCCAAGCCCATCCCGCCGGAAATACTGTGCCGGGTTGATGGTAGCCAGCTGAATTGCCCGCACCGGGTCGAGCCCGAGACCAATCGCCTTTCGCACCACGGCGTCAATATCGCCGTCCCGCAGCAGGTCAGCGCCGCTACGGTCATCGACGACAAATAGGCAGCGGTTATAGGTCTTATCCGTGACCAGGGGCAGCAAAGCCTCCAGGTTTTTCTCCGAAGAGCCTTCCCGAATCATGACAAACATGCCCCGCTTTAGCTTCTCCCTCGCTTCGTCAATAGATACCGATTCGTGGTCGGAATAAATGCCGGCGGCAATATAGCCGTTGAGGTCTCTCCCGGTGACGCCGGGGGCATGACCGTCAATAATCTTTCCCCGGGCCAGGCTGATTTTTTTAAGTACCGCCTCATCACCACTAAGCACGCCGGGGAAATTCATAACCTCACCTAGCCCGATAACCTCCTTCCGTCTTAGAAGCTGGCGGATGTCTTCCGGTCCGAGGCTGGCCCCTGAGGTTTCCCGGTCGGTTGCTGGCACACAGGAGGGAGCCATGAGAAATAGGTCAAAAGGCAAACGGCGGGCGCAGTCAAGCACATATTTTATGCCCGCCACACCGCAGACGTTAGCTATTTCATGGAGGTCGGTAATAAGAGCCGTCGTGCCATGAGGCACCACCGCCCTGGCGTATTGACCAATATCAAGCATTGAACTTTCGGGGTGAATATGACCATTGATAAGGCCGGGGGCAATATATTTGCCCCCTAAATCCATAACCTTTTTTGCCCGGTGGTAGTTCCCCACCCCGGCTATCCTGTCTCCATAGATAGCGACGTTGCCCGGTTCAATCTCGCCGCTAAAGACATTAATTACCCGGGCGTTAGCCAGAATCAGGTCGGCGGGGAGTTCCCCTTTAGCTACCGAGATTAGAGCGGCAAGCCTCTTTCTCATTAGTCCTCGTTCTTCAGCGTATATATAGCGGGAAGATAGCGAAACTTCTCATCCCAGTCTATACCATAGCCGACGATAAACTTATTGGGGACGGTTAATCCCACGTAATCAATATTAACCGGAATCTGGCGCCGCGATGGCTTATCAGTCAGGGCGCAGAGTTTTAATGAGGCCGGCTTTTCTTTGCCCAGATAATCTAAAACAAAGGCAGTGCTGAGACCGGTATCGATAATATCGTCAACGACCAGAACATGCCGGGCTTTAATCTTAGACTGGACACCCTGCACCAGTTTAATCTTCCCCGGGCTTTTTCCCCCGCCATAGCTTGATAGCCGGATAAACTCCACCTCAAGCGGGAAGTCAAGAAGCCGGATAAGGTCAGCCAGGAACATAAAGGAGCCCTTGAGGACTCCGATAAGGATAGGGTGCTTATCGTGGTAATCTTGCCTGATTTCAGCCGCCAGCTTCTTGACGGTGGCTTCAATCTCGTCCCTGGTGAAAAGGATAGTAAGTTTAGGTTGAGAACCCATAGCTAGTAGGGATTATAATTCTTACCATCAGTCCTGTCCACCAGAGGTTTGTCTTTGCCTCTGCTTGAGGGTATAATTTGGTAAACGCTTTGTTGGAGTTAGAATATTGCCCTGGTTCTATTATGTAGGCAGAGTAATAGCGAGGGTGCTGTTTACTCTAACGACGCGGTGGGAGGTCAGGGGCAAAGAGAATATCCCCCGCCAGGGACCGGTGCTGGTGGTAGCTAATCACCTTAATCTAACTGACCCACCCTTGCTTAGCGTTAGCCTGGGGAGAAAAACGATATTTATGGCTAAGGAGGAGCTATTTCGCTCCCCGTTATCCGCTTACTTCGTCGGTAGCTTTGGTGCCTTTCCGGTACATAGAGGTAGGCTGGATAGGAAGGCAATTCGCCAGGCACAGCAGGTCTTAACCGATGGTCTGGCTTTGGTCATGTTCCCTGAGGCAACGAGAAGTAAGCGTGCCCGGCTTCAGCCGGCTTTCCCCGGCTCGGCGCTAATCGCCATGCGTAGTGGCGTACCTATCCTTCCTGTAGGCATTGCCGGCACGGAAGGGATTAAGGGATTAGGCTGGGTGCTGCGCCACCCCCGTATCGTCGTCAATATTGGTCGCCCCTTTTATCTGCCGGCTAGTAGCAGATTAAACCGGGCTGAGCTTGTTGATAATACTAATCTCATAATGGAGCGTATTGCTGAGCTTCTTCCTCCACAATATCGCGGGGTTTATGGCAAGCGGTGAAGATTGAGAAGACTAAAGAAATCGGTTTTTGCTACGGGGTGAAGCGAGCCATTGATATCTTAGAGCGGGTTGCTCGTGAGCGTGGCGGCGTGGAAACGCTGGGGGCGGTGGTGCATAACCAGCAGGTGCTGCAAAGGCTGGCTGGGATTGGGGTCAGGGTAGTGCCGACTATTGATGATATACGGGGCAATACCGTGGCCATTAGCTCTCATGGGGTGAGCCCGGAGGTGGAAGAAGAGCTTCGAGCCCGGCATATTGACATAATCAATACCACCTGCCCCTTCGTTCACCGGGTTCAGATTGCCGCTCGCCGGCTAGCCAGAAATGGTTTTTTTGTCGTTATATATGGCGATGCTGACCATACTGAGGTTAGGGGTGTCCTTGGTTGGGCTGAGGGGAAGGGGGTGGCTACTTTGGATGAGAAGCTTGTCGCCAGGCTAGACCCTTTACCCCGCCGTTTGGGTATTCTATCTCAGACGACCCAGATACCAGCCTATTTTACCGAATTTTTTAAGCGGCTCGTTGACTTGGTCTTTACCCGGGATTCTGAGCTTCGCGTTATTGATACTATATGTCATGATATCAGGCGACGGCAGGCCGAAGCCCTGGACTTAGCCAGAAGGGTGGACCTGATGCTGGTTATCGGCGGGCGGGGCAGCGCCAACACCAGTCGCCTTACCGAGTTATGCTCTACGGCTACCGAGACTTATCTTATTGAGACGGCAGAGGAAATAAGACCGCCGTGGCTTCACGGCAAGCACCTTATAGGTGTAACCTCTGGGGCATCTACCCCTGAGCAAACTATAGACGAAGTTTTGTCTAGGTTGGAAGGCTTATAGTCCCATCTCTCGGGCTACTACCTCGCGGTAGAAATTGGCATCACCGAAGGAGACCTCAGCCGCTTTAGCTCGTCGGGTGTAGTATTGCAAGTCATGGTCTATGGTAACGCCGATGGCACCGTGAATCTGGTGGGCTAGGGCCATAACCCGCTGGCAGGCTTCCCCAGCCCATGCCTTGGCGATGGCTATTTCTTTAGTGCAGGGGAGACCCTCGCTCAGCATCCAGGCGGCTTGATAGGTTGAAAGGCTGGTGCCATCAACATCGGTTGCCATATCGGCGCAGTAATGCTGGATAATCTGAAAGCTGCCGATGGGACGGTCATACTGCTTTCTTTCCTTGGCGTAACTAACGGTCATATCCAGCGCCTGCTGAATACAGCCGACCATCTCACAGCATTTTGCTACGGCGGCTCGCTGGAGTATTTTTTCCACCACGCTCCACCCCCCGTTCAGTTCCCCTAAAATATTCTCCTTGGGGACTTTTACCCCGTTAAAGACCACTTCACATAGCTTGTCGTTGGCGATAGTCTTTAACACGGTGTAGCTTATGCCCGGGCTTTTGCCGTCAACAATAAATAGGGTAATCCCCTTTTCCGCCTTGGCTTTTTCATCGGTTCTGGCTACCACCAGCATATAATTAGCAATATGGGCATCGGGGACAAAGAGCTTGGTGCCAGTCAAGACATAGTTATCCTTATCGGCGGTAGCCTTAGTCTCAATGGCAGCATCATATCTGGCGCTGGGTTCGGTCAGGGCTAGGGTGAAGATTATCTCACCGCTGGCTATCTTGGGTAAGTATTCCTGTTTCTGCTCCTCGCCGCCGACATCAGCAATGGTTAGACCACCAAGAATCACGGAGGAGAAGTAGGGACCGGGGAGGCAAGCCCTCCCCATTTCCTCAAGGAGCATCGCCAGGTCAAGGAAGCTCATGCCGCTGCCGCCGTACTTTTCGGGAAACACCAGCCCCATCCAGCCCAGCCCGGCCATTTCCTTCCACAACTCCGGTGAGTAGCCGAGCTCGCTCTCCTCTATTTCTTTAACCACTGCCTTGGGGAGCTTATCGGTAAGAAAATCGCGAGCCATTTTCTTTAGCATTTCCTGTTCTTCAGAGAGAGCTAAATTCATTATCATGCCTCCTAGTTGCCTGCAATTATTGGGTTGGTAGCTCCAGCTTTCTTGACGCCAGAATATTCTTTAGTATTTCTGAGGTACCAGCTTGAAGGCTATAGCCCTTGGACGATAGATATGAGTGATAAGCCATGCCGCGCATCGGCACCCATTTGGATTGGGGCGAAAGCTGTCCGTAGAGCCCCAGAATCTCCATCGCCGTGCTGGCAAGGCGCTGTTCAAAGGCAGTGCCATATACCTTGCTCATGGCTGATTCCCAGTTTGGGGCTCGCCCAGCGTCCATGACCATGGCAATGCGGTACATATGTAGCCGCCCGATCTCAAATTCAATCTTGAGTTGTGCCAGTTTGGGGCGAGTAATTGGGTCCTCAGATAAGGGCTTCCCGTTTCGCTTGGTTTCCTTGGTGTATTGGATGAGGGCGTCAAAGAGGGGGTAATTCCCCATCAGGCGCTCCATCCCGCTCCTCTCGTAGTCAAGCTGGTTCAGTATCTGGTAAAAGCCCTTGTTTTTCTCGCCGATTAAGGACTTCTTGGGGATACGCACGCTATCAAAGAAGACCTCGTTAAAATGCACCCCGCCGGTAATATCTACTATCGGGCGAACGGTGATGCCGGGTAAATTGGTCTGGAAGAAGAATTCGCTGATGCCCCGGTGTTTGGGGGCAGTTGGGTCGGTTCTGGCGACCAGGTAAATCCAGTTCATGTGGCTACCGCCGCTGGTCCACACCTTCTGCCCGTCAATGATATAGTCATCGCCATCCTCAGTGGCTCTAGTTTTCAGAGAAGCCAGGTCAGAACCAGCCTCCGGTTCGCTCATGCCCAAGCCAACATAGGCTTCTCCCCTCAAAATCATGGGCAGTAGCTCTTTCTTTTGTTCCTCAGTCCCGTAGTGAACAACGGCACCGCCTATCTGGCGGTCGGCGAACCAGTGGCAGGCAGCCGGTGCCCCGTAGTGGAGCATCTCTTCCGTCAGGACGAGCCGGTCAACAAAGGAACGCCCCTGCCCCCCTTGCTCTTTAGGCCAGGTTAGACCAATCCAGCCCTGTTGTGCCACCCGTTTGGTGAACTCCGGGTTATGCCCCATTATCCAGGCATCGCAGCTTGGCTGCCATAGCCCTTGTTTTATTTCCCCTTCCAGAAACTGGCGGATTTCCAGTCTGAATTTTTCCTGCTCCTCAGTTAGTCTAAAATCCATGCGTATTTTCTCCTTCTCGCCGTCAGTCTTGGGATATCCGTCTGAAATCTAAGGGGTGTGTAATAATGCGAGGCAGGTTACAGTTCTAGAGATACCGGGAATGGGATGGATTTTTCCAGTGACCAGGTCACCGATATCGTTTAAGCTGGCTCCTTCTACTATGACGATAACATCGTAGGGGCCAGTTACGCTATCAACCGATTTTACTCCCTTTAACTTTTCCAGGGCGGCGGCTACTTCCTTATTTCTGCCCACCGCCGTTTCAATTAGGACAAATGCCTTGGCTGCCATTGAACTCACTCCTCTATAAACTTGGTGATAATGTCCGGCTTACAGGATTGTAATACTGGCTTACTGGGCTGTCAAGCTCATCGCCTTGACAGTAGGTATTCGGCTCTGTTTATAATGTGCTACCCTGTAATGAAACTCAAGGAGGGATGTCTTGGAGTATTTTTTAACCGAGCAGCAGAGGGAAATCAAGAATCTGACACGAACAATAGCTGAGGAAAGGGTATTGCCGGTACGGGCGGCGCTTGATGAGAAGGAAGAGTTTCCTTGGGAGATTATGAAAGTCCTCGCCGATGCCGGCTTGTTTGGTGTCTTTATCCCCGAGGAATACGATGGTCTGGGGGGTGGCATTTTTGAGCTGTGTCTGGTGGTGGAAGAACTAAGCCGGGTGTGCAGTGGTGTCGCCGTTAGTTATGCCGCTAGCGGGCTGGGGACGATAACCCTGTTGCAGTACGGAAGCGAGGAGCAGAAGCGCAAATACCTTCCTGATATTGCCGCTGGCAGGAGACTGGCCGGCTTTGCTCTGACCGAGGAAATGGCGGGCAGTGACCCCGGCGGCATGAAGACAACCGCTCAGCGCACCGGCGATGGTTATATCCTTAATGGGACAAAACGGTTTATTACCAATGGTGGTGAGGCGGAGATATATACCGTTATCGCTTTAACCGCCAAGGAGAAGGGACCTCGTGGCGCCAGCGCTTTTTTGGTGGAGAAGGGCACGCCGGGCTTTTCTTTTGGCAGGAAGGAGAAGAAGCTGGGCATCCGCGCTTCGGCGACCAGGGAGCTGGTTTTTGAAGATTGCCTGGTCCCCGAGAAAAATTTGCTTGGTCGGGAGGGAATGGGTTTTATTATGACCATGAAGCTACTTGACTGCTCCCGTCCCGGCCTGGGTGCCCAGGCGATGGGGCTGGCTCAGGGGGCTCTGGAGGCGGCGGTGGACTATGCCGGCAAGCGTATTCAATTTGGGCACCCGATTATTGCCCAGCAGGCTGTCCAGCACATGCTGGCGGATATGGCGATTCAGGTGGAGGCGGCCCGGGCACTGGTTTATGCCACCGCCAGGACAATAGATAGCGGGGCCAAGAGCTTTACCCAGGAGTCGGCGATGGCTAAGGTCTTCGCCTCAGACACGGCGATGAGGGTTACCACCGATGCCATGCAGATTTTTGGTGGTGTTGGTTACATGCGTGATTATCCCATTGAGAAGATGTTCCGAGACGCCAAAATCACCCAGATATATGAAGGCGCCAATCAGGTGCTGAGAAACGCTATTGCCTTTGAACTGAGGAAGAAAAAGGGGATGAGTGAATAGATACGTGGGGTTGCTTGAGCTTGACAGTGATGATGAGGCTTATCTTATAATAAGAGACTTACCTTTGGCGTGGAGGTTGAAGGTAATGCAGATAAATGTTGCTCAGCAGCTTAAGTCGGCTATAGGCTCGACGCGGGATTATGAGGTGAGCGGGATTATTGATGTTAGCGGTGATGGCAACGCCATCCCCGTTCGGGGCAATGTCGTTTTGACCCGCACCGACCGCGGCATTCTGGTTAAGGGGGTACTAGATACTGAGGTTGAACTTACCTGTAGCCGCTGCCTGAGCTTATTTCATTGCCCGCTAACCATAAGTATTGAGGAGGAGTATTTCCCGACCACAGATGTAAATAGTGGTGCCTCTCTACCCCCGCCTGACGACCCTGACCGTTTCGCTATTGATGAGCGACATGTTTTAGACTTGACCGAGGGGCTGCGCCAGTGCGCTTTAATAGCTATTCCAATGAAACCGCTTTGTCGTGAGAATTGTGCCGGGTTATGTCCTAATTGTGGCCACAATCTTAACCAGGGACCATGTAGTTGTCCGCCTCAGGGGTAGACCCTGCTGGCCTGATTAAAGAAGAAAGGAAAATAGTTATGCCACCTTTACCTAAGCGAAAATATGCCAAGGCGCGCCAGGGTAAGAGGCGCGGTCATCTTGGTCTAGTGGCACCCTCTTTAGAGGATTGCCCTCAGTGCCATAGTCCTAAGCTGCCTCACCATGTTTGTCCTGTCTGTGGGAGCTATGCCGGTAGGGAGGTCATCGAGGTCAAAAGCCCGAAAAAGAAGGCTGAGTGATTACCGATGACTGGCAACAGGGCTGTCTGTGACCTTTTCCGCATTGAGCATCTCATCTTTCAAAGGGGGTGATATGTCTGAGCCGATGAAGGTAGCCCATGTCTTTCCCGGGCAGGGCTCTCAGTGGGTGGGGATGGGGCGTGACCTGTATCAAAGTTTTGATTCGGCTAAAGTGGTCTTTGAGCAGGCTGATGAGGCGTTGGGTTTCTCCCTGTCCAAGCTGTGCTTTGACGGCCCGGAGGATGAGCTTCTCCAGACGATAAATGCCCAGCCAGCGATAGTGACGGTCAGCTTTGCCTGCCTGGAGGCGATGCGGAATGGGGGTGAGCTAGCGTCGCCCGTCTTTGTTGCCGGTCACAGCCTGGGTGAGTATACGGCGCTGGCCGCGGCTGGAGTGCTTGATTTTGCCACCACTGTTTATCTGGCTCGGGAGAGGGGAAGGCTGATGCATGAGGCCGGGCAGATAACACCCGGAGGCATGGCGGCAATAATTGGGCTTGATGAATCGTTGCTGAATGGGGTGTGTGCCGAGAGCGGTACCCGCATTGCCAATATTAACTGCCCCGGTCAGATAGTGATTAGCGGGGCGGAGGACAACCTGACTCAAGCTATGGACTTGGCTAAAGCCAAGGGGGCGCATCGCGTCATTCGGTTGCCGGTGAGCGGCGCCTTTCATACCCCGCTGATGCAGCCGGCGGTTGACGGTATGGCTGAGATTATAGCTACCCTTTCCTTTAACCAACCAGTCATCCCCATATAGGTAATACCACGGCTCAGCCATTGACCACCGCTGAGCTAGTCAAGGAAGAGCTTCTTAGGCAACTGTGTAATTGTGTGCAGTGGCAGCGTTCTGTTGAATATATGGTAGGTGATGGGGTATCCACCTTTATTGAGATAGGGCCGGGGAGGGTGCTGGCGGGTCTGATTAAGCGAATAGACAGGAATGTTAATATTGTTAATATCGGCGACGCCGAAGCGGTTAAGAATATGAGGGGGTGAGGTGAAAATGAGCTCTTTCTAATAGAGTAGCTATAGTTACCGGCGGTGGTCGGGGGATAGGGCGAGCCATCGCCCTGAGGCTGGCTGAGGCCGGTGCCAATGTTGTCGTCAATGACATTGGCGATGCTGAGCCGGTTGAAGCCGTAGTCAGGGAGATTAAGGCTATGGGCAGGCAGGCTTTGCCGGTTCTAGCCGATGTCAGCTCGGCATCAGATGTTGATAAGCTGGTTGAGGCGGCTATTGCCGCCTATGGCCGGATTGATATCCTGGTGAATAACGCCGGGATTGCCCGAGACCAGCTTCTGCTGCGGATGACGGAGGAGGAGTGGGACCGGGTATTGACGGTTGACCTGAAAAGCGTTTTCCTCTGTACCAGAGCTGTGCTAAAGTATATGGTTAAACAGCGCTGGGGCCGGATTATCAGCATTGCCAGTATTGTTGGTATCGTGGGTAACCCGGGGCAGGCTAACTATGCCGCAGCCAAAGCCGGCATTATTGGCTTTACCCGGACTGTTGCCAAGGAGGTAGCCTCCCGCGGTATAACGGTTAATGCTATTGCCCCCGGCTTTATTGATACCGAGATGACGCAGCGATTGAAGGAGGAATGGAAAGAGGAGCTCAAAAAGCGGATTCCCCTTGGTCGCCTTGGCTCTCCCCGCGATGTGGCTGAGGCGGTGGCTTTTCTGGCTGGTGAAGAGGCAGGGTACATCACCGGGCAGGTTTTAGGTGTGGACGGGGGTATGGCAATATCCGGGCTGTGAAGCTAAAATGCTATAATGTTAGCTCAGGTTGGGTGATGTTCTATGGGAGTACGGCATAAAGCGAGGGCGATAGCCCTTCAGGCATTATATGAGGTCAACTCGGTCGGGCATGATGTGGAGAAGGTTTTACCCCATCTTCTGGAGGAGAGCGGGCTGTCCGGGGAGAATGCCGCCTTTGCCCGGGGGCTGGTTGGTGGTGTCCTTCAGAATAAGAAGAAGATTGACCAGCATATTAAGAACTTTGCCCCGCTTTGGCCGGTGGAGCAGATACCCGTCGTGGACAGGAATATCCTGAGGCTTGCAATATTTGAGATTTTACTGGATAATAGTGTCCCAGTTAAGGTCGCGATAAACGAAGCGGTCGAATTAGCCAAGGCGTTTGGCAGTGATAGCTCATCAAGGTTCGTTAACGGAGTCCTTGGTTCAGTTAGTGCACTGGCTAGCAGGTAGAAAGCTTTAAGTGAGGGAGGTAAATAATGCCCAAGGTTTTTGAGAGGATAAAGAAGATAGTTACTGACCAGCTCGGCGTGGAAGAAGCCGAGGTGGTGCCGTCAGCTAGCTTTGTTGACGATTTAGGCGCTGACTCTCTGGATTTGGTTGAATTGATAATGGCGCTGGAGGAGGAGTTTAGCACACCAGACCACAAGGTTGAGATACCGGACGAGGACGCGGAGAAGATAGCAGACCGTTCAGGATGCCATTGATTATCTTAGAGACCATGGCATTAAGGATTAGTAGTTAGGGTAACCCCATCCCCTGTATCCCCTTCCCCTTGGGAAGGGGAAGAATTTTGAGAAGAGGGGCTTTCGCCCCTCTTAGACTGCTTGATTACTTGTTTGACTTTGAGAACTAGGAAAAACCTTAGAGTTAAATACTTGCTATCTCACTTATCTAGTCTTTTGTTGAGGCAGTGTAATTGCGATAACTATCTATCTCTAAGATTAGCTCTTGCATCGTGGCTAGGGCATTCTTTGTTTTTCTGATAGAATCTGCTCAAACGAGATAGGAGTTTCTATGCCAAAAGTCCAGACACAATCGCTAAAGAGTCCCTGTATATAAAAGCGATTGTAGTCTTTAGGTGGTAAGACTGGCATCCCAGCCAACGCACTTTCAAATGACGTCCGAATCACCCATTGTTAGATCTTCTATAACCCTTCAAGTCGCCGAAAAGGTTATGGCACTACAGTTTTGCTCATCAACAGAAAAGACAGACCACTATTTTAATCCCCTAGCTTCCACTGGGAGTGTACAGATGAAATGCACTCTCACTCCTTTCCTATCTTGGCTGCTGATAGGTTAAGTATAAACCGTATAACTGAAAATTCCAAGTTCATTTAGAGCTGTGCTAGGCAATACCTAACAACTGCTTTCGTGTCTACAGTCATTCTAAAATAGCTCCGGAAACATTAATTCTTGCTATTCTAACACCATTTAAATTATTATATCAATGCTATATTTTGCCCCACCCCCTTTAACACCCCCTCCATACCCTCTGCCACTCCTTCCCCAGCCGTTTCAGGTTTAGCCCTATCTGGCTTGTGCCCATTCTAACGCCATCGGGGAAGCTGAGCGCCCGTTGCTCCGGGGTGAATTTCACACCCTCAAATAGCCGAAGTATTATTTGACCGTCTTCAGTGGAGATGGATTCAATGCCGGCCTTTGCCGCCAGAATCTTGACCCTGACCGCGTAGAGCAGGTTTTTTACCTCTATGGGCAGAGAGCCAAAGCGGTCGCTGAATTCCTTAGCCATTTCTTCTACCTGCTCTATCTTGTCCAGCTTGACCAGGCTCTGGTAGAGGCTTAATCTGGTGTCAATGTCAGCGACATATTCCTCGGGGATATAGGCTCGCAAGGGCAAATCCAGAGTGGGTGGTGGCAGGTGGGAGGGCTTAGTTACGGCAATGCCAGCCTGTTTTGCCTTTAGCTCTTCTACCGCCTCCGCCAGAAGACGAGTGTAAAGATTAAAGCCAACAGCAGTAATATGCCCGCTCTGCCTTGGTCCAAGCAGGGTGCCCGCCCCCCTGATTTCCAGGTCTTTCATGGCAATGCCAAAGCCAGCACCGAGCTCGGTGGCTTCAAATATGGTCTTTAGCCGCTTCTCGGCGTTTGGCGTCAGGCGCTTCCCATGGTCATAGAGAAAATAGGCGTAGGCAAGGTTGGCGCCACGCCCCACCCGACCCCTTAGTTGATATAGCTGGGTCAGGCCGAATTTGTCGGCCCGGTTGATAATCAGGGTGTTAACGTTGGGCATGTCCAGCCCCGATTCAATAATGGTGGTGCAGACCAGGACATCGCTCTTGCCCCGGGCAAAGTCAGCCATCACCTTCTCCAGCTCGGCTTCGGGCATCTGGCCGTGGGCGATGGCGATTTTTGCCTCCGGTACCAGCTCGCGGAGCTTGCCGGTGATGAAGGCAATGCCCTGAACCCGGTTATGGACAAAGAAGACCTGCCCGTTACGTTCCATCTCCCTTAGAATAGCCTCCCGGATTAGCCGCTCGTTATATTCAGCGACATAGGTCTTGATGGGGAGGCGCTGCTCGGGAGGGGTCTCCATGGTGCTCATATCCCTTACCCCGACCAGGGACATGTGGAGGGTGCGGGGGATTGGGGTGGCGCTCAGGGTGAGGGCATCCACCTCCTGCCTCAATTTCTTAAGGTGCTCTTTATGGGCGACACCGAAGCGTTGCTCCTCATCAATGATGAGCAGCCCCATATTTTTGAAGACCACATCCTTTTGCAGCAGGCGGTGGGTGCCGATGCAGATGTCAACGCTACCGTCGGACAATCCCTTGAGGATTGCCTGTTGCTCTTTTGGCGTCTTAAATCGGCTTAAAACCTCAATTCTTACCGGGAAGGCATCCAGCCTCTGGCTGAAGGTGGCAAAGTGCTGCTGGGCGAGGACGGTGGTCGGCACCAGCACCGCCACCTGTTTACCATCCATCACTGCCTTGAAGGCGGCCCGGAGAGCGACCTCGGTCTTACCGTAGCCCACATCCCCGCACACCAGCCGGTCCATGGGCTTAGCTTTTTCCATGTCCCCTTTTACCTCTCCCTGAACCTTTATCTGGTCCGGGGTCTCCACATAGGGGAAGGAAGCCTCAAGCTCCTGCTGCCATACGCTATCACCGGAAAAGGCAAAACCGGGAACGACCTCTCTGGTGGCATAGAGGGCTAAAAGCTCCTGGGCGACATCTTCGGCGGCTTCCTTCGCCCGCTGCTTGGTTCGCGTCCATTCCTGGGTGCCGAGGCGGTTCAGCACCGGTGGGTGGTCGCTGGCGCCGATGTAGCGGTTGACGCGGTCTATCTGGTCGGTGGGGACATAGAGCTTATCGCCGGCGCCATAGCCTAAAACCAGGTATTCCTTTTCGCTATCCTCGGTACTCATCCTGGTAACACCGGCAAACCGGCCAATCCCGTGCTCAACATGGACGACATAGTCGCCGGGGGCAAATTCAATAACGAACCGGTGGTGGGGCACCGCTCTTCTCTTTATCAGCCGCCGTTGCTTGATAAAGCCGAAGACTTCGGCATCGGTGAATAAGGTGGTGTGGTTGTCCATCACCCAGCCCTCAGCCAGTAACCCCTGGACTAGGGTCAGCGAGCCGGGCGGGGGTATCTGCTCGAGTTCGGTAACGGGCGAAGCAATAATATCCTCCTGACCGAGTAGCTCGGACAGTCGGCTGGCCTGGTGGCTGACGATTATCAGCCGTTGCTTTTGCTTTAGTAGTTGTTTTACCTTGTTGACGAAGGCTGGTAGCTGCCCGGCATAGCTTGGGGCAACAGTGAAGTTCAGCCGATGGCTTGAATCCTCCTCACCAACAGCCCAGGCAGTGAGCATAAGGCATGGCTTCTCTCTTATTTCTGGCTCTAGCTCCTTCCAGTTGAGGTATGGTCTGGGGAAATTAGCTGGCAGCTCCCCCCGCTCAAGCTTCTCTGCCCGCAGCTCGCTGGCCTGGGCATCCAGCTCATCCACTGCCTGCTTGATGTTCTGAGGCTCATCAAGCACCAGCAGGCAAGCCGGAGGCAGGTAGTTCAGGATGCTATCTTTCAGGGGGGTTAGGCGTTCGGTAGCTGGACCAATAGCCATGGATGATACCGGAGTCAGTGAGCGCTGACTTGCCGGGTCGAAGGTTCTGATACTTTCTATGGTGTTACCGAAGAACTCAAGCCTGGCTGGCAGGTCGCTGGTTGGGGGGTAGACGTCAATAATGCCGCCACGATGGCTCATAGTTCCCGGCATTTCCACTATATTTTCCATCCGGTAGCCCATAGCCTGCCATTTTCCCAGAAGCTCAAACGGCTCAATATCCATCCCCGGTTTTAGGATATGGCCGGCGGAGATGAAATCACTATATGGCGTTGTCTTCTGCATTACGGCTGGTGCCGAGGCAACGATTAGGGGGGCGTTTGTCTCTCCACTTATATTGGCCAGAGCTGATAACACCTGTACCCTTTCCTGCTCGGTGGAGGCATCTGAGGCAATACGCTCGTAGGGGAGGGCATCAGGCTCGGGGAGAAGTTTTAGCTGGCTTGAGTTGCTCCAGGCTAGTAGTTGTTCATAGAGCCGTCTTGATTTTTCCGGTTGTGCTGTAACCACTACCATGGGCAGTCGCACAGACTGAAATAGGGCAGCAATAAGATAGGGTTTAGCCGCCTCAAGGACTGATACCTCAGTGCTGGCATTACGGCGTAGCTCATCTAGGAGCTGGTGGTAAGCCGGCATCTCCGCTATAAGGTTGAGTAATTTGGTTAAATCCATTTTCTTCCCCAAACACCTCTAGGGCTAGCCGAAACGGCCTAGCCCTCCCTAAAATTCTAGCACAGGACAGAATGCCAGGCAATTTGCTATAATAAAGCAAGTTTATTTGGGGTAGATATGTCATATCGGCGGATAGTAGTTAAATTTGGCACCAGCCTGCTTACCGGCGGTAGCGACCGCCTTGACCGGAGTATAATGTCAAGCCTGGTAGCCCAGGTGGCGCAATTGCATAAGCAGGGGCTGGAGGCGATTTTAGTTTCCTCCGGGGCTATAGCCTCCGGCCGGCATGAGCTGGGGTTGACCAAGAGGGTTAAAGGTATCCCTCTTAAGCAGGTGCTGGCTTCAGTGGGGCAGCATCGTTTGATGAGCCTCTATGAGCAACTCTTCAGTAAGTATGATATTACGGTGGCTCAGGCGTTGCTGGCCAAGGTTGACCTCCTTGACCGGGCTGGTTATCTTAATGCCAGAAATACCCTTCTCGCTTTACTGGAGCTGGGGGTAATATGTATTGTCAATGAAAACGATGTTGTTGCCGTTGACGAGCTTCACGAGGCCAGGTTTGGCGATAACGATAATCTTTCGGCGATGGTGGCTAACCTTATTGATGCCGACCTGTTGATGATTCTTACCGATACTGCCGGGCTGTATACTGCTGACCCTCATGTTGACCCCAATGCCCGCCTTATTTCGCAGGTGGAGAGGATAGATTCAGAGATTGAGCGCCTGGCGTCTGGTACCTCCAGTAGACTTGGCACCGGAGGCATGATTACCAAGATAGAGGCGGCAAGGCTGGCTACCTCTTCCGGAGTGACGGTGGTTATCGCTGATGGCAGGGAGCGAGATGTTGTCCTACGGCTGGCAAATGCTGAGGCCCTGGGCACCCGCTTTCTGCCCACTACCAGCAAGCTTGAGAGCCGCCAGCGCTGGATGCTCAGCGGTCTTGCCACCAGGGGCAAGCTGGTGGTGGATTCGGGGGCGGCGATAGCCTTAAAGAAGCAGAAGCGGAGCCTGCTCGCCGCCGGCATTAAAGGCGCTAGTGGCGAGTTTCAGCGGGGTGATATCGTAAATATCTATGACCCTGAAGGGTCTCGGCTTGGCTGCGGCATAACCAACTATAGCTCGGCGGAGATTGCGGTAATTAAAGGGGCACACTCGGAGAAGATTACCACCCTCCTTGGCTACGACTACGGCTCTGAGATAGTGCATAGGAATAATCTGGTAGTATTAGAATAAAGGAGTGAATATGGAGATTAAAGAGGGTAGGGGCAAGCTCTACCTTATCCCTATTGGCGGCAGCGAGCAATTTATCTCGGATATTGACTGTAAGCTCTACCAGGACGCGGCGGCTGAGCCAGCTCGCTGGTGGGGAGAGTGTGCTATTGATAGGAGCATAAAGATTAGCGAGAAGGATGGGTATATTATTGAATTGGAGGATGGGTGCAGGGGCAGGTGTTTTGTGAGAAAGCTGGTCAATCGGGTACTGCCCGGGATTCCTGCCCGCAGTGTCTATCGCGTTAACGGCGTGGGCCTGCTTAAGTAGGAGGAGAGTCCAAGAGGGGCGAAGCCCAAATAAATTCAAGGGAGTCCAAGAGGGACGAAGTCCCTCTAAACAATACCTTCCCCCCTCTCCTTCTCAAGGAGAGGGGGATACAGGGGGTGAGATTAATAAAATGAAATCAGCAACTGGCGAGCTAGAAGCAAAAGCTAGGGCGGCGAAGGCGGCTTCCCGGCGCATGGCTTACCTCTCTACCGAGGTCAAAAATAAGGCTTTACATAATATTGCCAGTGACCTTCTGGCTAAGAAGGACGAAATACTGGCGGCTAACCAGATTGACTACCATGAGGCTCATGCCTCAGGGATGAACGCCGCCATGCTGGATAGGCTGATGCTTGACTCCAGCCGTCTTGAGGCTATAGCCAGGGATGTGCTGGCAGTGGCGGCACTCCCTGACCCGGTGGGCGAGGTGTTTGATATGCGCACCCTGCCCAATGGCTTGTTGCTCGGCAGGAAAAGGGTGCCGCTGGGGGTGGTTGGCGCTGTCTATGAGAGCCGACCCAATGTTAGTGTCGATATCTCTGTCCTCTGCCTGAAGTCGGGCAACGCCGTTATCTTAAGGGGGGGCAGGGAGGCAATTCACTCCAATAGTGCCTTAGCTAAGGTAGTTCAGGAGGCGGCAACCAGAGCCGGCGTCCCCGAGGGGGCGGTTCAGTTTGTTGAGAATACTGACCGAGCCCTGGTCAATCACATGCTCAAGATGAGGGAGTTTATTGACCTGATTGTTCCCCGGGGTGGTGCTGAGCTGATAAGGTTTGTCGCGGAAAATGCCGCTATGGCGGTGGTAACCGGTGGCATTGGTGTTTGCCATACCTATGTGGACAAGAGCGCTGATGTGAATAAGGCGGTGGCTATTGCCTTTAATGCCAAGGTGCAGCGCCCCACCGTTTGTAACGCCCTGGACTGCCTTCTGGTTCATGCCGATATTGCCCAGCGCTATCTCCCCCTGGTGGCAGTGGAGTGGGCGAAGGCGGGGGTGGAGATGCACTGTGATAAGCGGGCGATGGCTATCCTTAAGTCAGACCCTTCTTTGAAGCTGGCGCCAGCTACTGATGGGGATTGGGGCAAGGAGTTTCTGGCGCTGGTGGCGGCGGTCAAGGTGGTGGACTCTCTGGATGAGGCGCTTGAGCATATTGAGCGCTATGGCTCGGGGCACTCTGAGGCGATTGTCACTGAGGAATATGGTGCCGCCATGCGCTTCCTTGATGAGGTGGATGCCGCCTGCGTCTATGTCAATGCCAGCACCCGTTTCACCGATGGTGGTCAGTTTGGCCTGGGGGCTGAGGTCGGCATCAGTACCCAGAAGTTTCATGCCCGCGGTCCGCTAGGGTTGAGGGAGCTAACCAGCTATAAGTGGATTATCTTTGGTAGCGGGCAGGTGCGCCCGTAATTGGCTATAGTTTTTCCAGGGCAGCCTGTTGAACTTCAAAGAGCTGTTTTATGCCCTTTTCGGCTAAAGAGAGCAGGGAATCAATAGTCTCCCTGGGGAAGGGCTTGCCTTCAGCCGTGCCCTGGACCTCGACAAATTCGCCCTTGCTGGTCATCACCACATTAAAGTCAACCGCAGCGTTGCAGTCTTCATCGTAGCAAAGGTCCAGCATCTGGTTACCATGCACGATGCCAACGCTGGTGGCGGCTACGGCGCTATTTAAGGGAATGGACGATATTACCCCCATATTAGCCAGGGTTTGAAGTGCCCGGTGCAGGGCGACATAGGCACCGGTAATGGCTGCGGTTCTGGTGCCGCCGTCTGCCTGCAATACATCGCAGTCTATAATCAGGGTTCTTTCCCCCAGTGCCGTGAGGTCAGTTACTGCTCGCAGGGAGCGTCCGATGAGGCGTTGAATTTCCTGGCTTCTCCCCGCCACCCTGCCCAGTGCTGCTTCGCGTGGGGTGCGGGTGGTGGTGGAGCGGGGTAACATACCGTATTCCGCCGTAATCCAGCCGCTGTCCCCTCCTCTAAGGAAGCCTGGTACCTTCTCGTCAACGCTAACCGAGCATAGCACCATGGTCTTTCCCAGTTCTATCAGCGCCGAGCCTTCGGCAAAGCTCTGAAAGCCGGGTGTTATCTTTATCGGTCTTAGCTCATCCCAGGCACGCCCGTCCGCCCGTTTCACCTAATTCTCCTCCATTTAGAGTATGTCAGAGTATAGCATTGATAGGTGATATTGGCAATTCTAATCTACCTCACCCCCTAACATTAGAAACTCAAAGCACGAAATCCGAAATACTAAACAACGCAATTCGTGCCTGTTAGAGTTTAGATATTAGGACTTAGAAATTTCTCCAGGAGGGGGAAGATTTTATAAAAGAGGGGCTGGCGTCCCTCTTAGACACCCACTTAAGTTGGGGTGTCCCTATTGACAAGAGTGACTAAAAGGTGTATATTTTATGCCAAATGTGTAGAAAGGAGGATATATGTCACAGGGAGGAAATCAACCAACGACACCTGCGAAAGAATCGGCGTCAATTACTAAAGATCCTCAAGTGGAAATATTCCGGATTAGTAAGGCTTTTTGGTTAGCCATAATTGGTCTTTTTCTTGCGGCTCTATTAGTTTTGGTACTCCTTGCATTTGGAATCAAACAAGCTAATGACATTGTTGCCATCGTGGGTCTATTTACGAGCGTTCTCGGAACTCTGGTAGGAGCGTTCTTCGGCTTACAAATCGGGTCAGCCGGTAAAGAGCAAACCGAGCAAAGAGCTAATAAAGCCGAGTCGAAGTCCAATGCCTTGCTTGCGGCATCCGATATGGAGGTGATTAAAAAAGCAAAAAAAGCATTTCCGGAGGCTTTTAAATAGAACACTATTTTATTCATAATTTGAACCGGAGGAAGTGTAATGTTTATACACGAGGAAGATAATACGGAAGTCCAAGCGAAAATTTTTAATGATGGTAGTTTAGTAATATGCTGTCCCAAATGCAACACACTTTGGGCAAATCATTTCAGTGTTATTCCAAAAGAAGAAAAAGCTGTTGAAACATACGATGTCGCGGAAATGGCCTTAGATATGGAAGCCCGAACTGAACGGTCTCCACGTATTAATTTAGAAGATATTATCGTAAGTACTGGAACGATAGGCAGGGAAAACCAGCAAAAAATGCTAATCTCAGCGAAAAAGGCGTTCCCGAAGGCTTTTATTAAATAACTAGAGCCCCGCCAGGTACTCCTTCAGCCACTCTAGCGCCGCCTCAGCCGCGCTTTGCTTGTTCTGCTCCCGGTCTCCGTGGAAGTTGTGTTGACGGGTAAAGGTTTTTGCCCCGTGCGATAGTCCAATAAAGAATAGCCCCACCGGTTTCCCCGGAGTTGCCCCGCTGGGTCCGGCAATGCCGGTGTCAGCCAGGCAGATATCAGCGGAGAGTATTTTTCTCCCACCCTGCGCCATCTCCTCAGCCACCTCGGCGCTCACCACACCATATCGGTTTATAGTAGTCTCCCTCACTCCCACCACCCTAATCTTGACCTCATTGCTATATGAGGTAACCGAGCCTTTATAGTAGTCCGAGCTACCGGGGACATTGGTTATTCGGTGGGAGATTAGCCCGCCGCTGGCTGACTCAACCACCCCCAGGGTTAACCCTTTCCGGCGAAGCAGGGCGCCGACCTCTTCCTCCAGGCTCATATGAACCTCTCCATCAGGGAGTATATCGTCTCCTCGTCAACCTGATTGCCATTGGGGCTAAGTTTTTTTACTGCCTGCTCCACGCTATCGTGTTTGGGCGAATTACTTAGGTCATCCAGCCGTTCGTATATGCCTAATCTTCGGCCAAGCTTGAAGTTTTGTCTCTCTTCCGGCGATAGGGACTTGGAATCTGGCTACAGTAGCCAGCATCTTCTCCTTGTCTTCGGGCAGTTTCCCCTCAATCTCCTGGAGCAAATTTGTAATATGGTCGCTGATAAAGTTTGACTGGCAGTTGAGGTTTTCAATAAATAATTTCTCCTCTTCTATAATCTCCTCGTCCGTCTCCCGAATAAAATTGCCATTCTTAACCTCATCATATAGCGGCATGCCCGCCTTGATGGTCAGGGTTCTAATCCGGATAAATTCTGGGTTTATCTGGTTTAATACCTTTGCCGTTTCAATGGCATGCTCCCGCCACATCCCCTTACCGCCCAGGCCGAGGAGGACATATTCGGAGAGTGAGATGCCCGATGCCACTATATTTTTCCCGCCTTTTATGTGTTCGGCGGCAGTAACCCCCTTGTCCATATATTTAAGCAGGGGGTCATAGCCTGATTCCAGCCCGATATGAAGCCGGGAAAGCCCAGCCTCACGGAGCTGGATTAGCTCCTCCAGCTTCTTTTTGGCGGCGGTCTTTGACCGGCCATAGCTGGTCACCCGGGTGATGCTGGGCAGGGTCTGCTTTAAGAACCTTATTACCTCAGCCAGCTCATCGGTTCTCATAATCAGGCTATTGGCATCCTGGAGGAAGGCGCTGTCGCCGCCGTGATAAAGCCAGAAGGCAACATTAAAGAAGGCTTCATTTGGTGGATTGTTGAGTATCGTGGCCGCCGCCTCTTCCACTCCTCCCCCGTAGCCGGACTTCCATGAAATCTCCTTTATTTTGTCCTGTATTGCTTTGACGGCTAATATATCCTGTTTTATCTCCTCCACCGACCTTAGCTCGAATTTTTTCCCTTTGTAAACATGGCAGAACTTGCACCGGTTCCAGGGGCAGTTCCTGGTTACCCTGACGAGCAGGGAGTAAGCCTCGCTTGGTGGTCTGATTGGTCCGAGTTCAATGGAGTCCGTTGTCATTTGTTTCCCCTTTACAGGTGGCCAAACACGTATTTCTTGATGAATTCAAAGTTGCGCTTCACCTTTTCCTCGCCGACTATGATGTCCATATGTCCGGGAAGCAGGTACTCTATTTCTAGCTGTGATAGCCTCTCTATAGACTGCTTAAGTGCCTCGGCACTGCCGCCGGGCAGGTCAACCCGCCCGGTATTCTGGTTGAAGAGGACGTCTCCGCAAATCAAGATTTTCTCCTTTTTGCAGTAGAAGCAGATGCTGTCCGGGGAATGTCCCGGGGAGGGGATGAGCTCAAATTCCATCTCCCCGGTATTTAGCTTGTCACCCTCAAGTAATTCATCTTGGGTGAACTCCACGGCGGGGACACCAAAGAATCTTGACGTCTGGGTAACCGTTCCTCCCAGGAATTCTTTTGCGACGGGTGGAGAAGTATTTTAGCTCCGGAGATTTTCCTGAATGCCTCATTTGACCAGCAGTGGTCACCGTGCAGGTGGGTATTAGCGATAATATCTATCTCTTTAGGGTCAATGCCTTCCTTGTACAAATCCTGTATTAGCTCCGGCAGGAATTGGGTAAGACCGGGGTCTATGATGATGCTGGTTTTATCCTTAATCACATAGGTATTGCAGTCCATCATTCCCTTTTCGGGGTAGAAGTATAGATTTTTTATCAGTCTCATGTTATTATTCCTTTAATAAATTACTTAGCCAACTTTATATTATATAGTAACCGTAGGCTAAAATAAAATATAATGACTATGTAGAAGGAGGTTTTATCATGAAGATCTTAGCTGTGTTGGCTGGCATTATTGCCTTTTTTTGCTTGGCGATAGGCGTTGTCACTTTACTTGGGGTGCTTCCTCTACTCCGCGCTGAGCTTACCGGGACAGTTTGGTTCGGGCTATCAGCCCTGCTATTTTTAGCCAGTATCGCCTGTAAGTCTAGTGGTCGTGGTGGCGGTGGTGGTGAGTATTAGTAGCCAGCATGTTGGCTGTCTATTTCTAGAAGAGAGACGAAGATTCTATTGCGCGTTCAGCCCGATGCCTCCAGAAATGAAGTGGTAGGCTTTACTGGTGGGGTATTGAGGGTAAGAATAGCGGCACCGCCAGTTAGAGGTAAAGCCAATAAAGAATTAATCGCCTTTCTTAGTCAGATGCTGGGTGTGAGCAAAGGCGCTTTAACCATTATACAAGGTCATACTTCTAAGAATAAGGTCATAGCTATTGATGGTTTGAGCCAGGAGGAGATTATGGAACGGCTCTTACCTAGCTAAACGGCTCTAATGCTTAACATGTAATCCCTTAATCTTAACGCCTTCGGCGGCGCCAGTAGATAATGCCGACTACGGTTCCCCAGACGGGGATGAAGATTAGCAGCCAGATAGCCAAAATGCCAAGCCATTGCCCGAAGACGACAATCCCTCTGACCGCGGACTTGAGTGTTTCCAGTGCGCTCCAGCCGGCGTGAACCAGCGGTTTAGCTGTAGCCTGTGGCTCCAAGTAAACCGAAATCAGGCTCATTGCTGCCGTTCGCTCCAGATATTGCATTTGCCCCTTGATTTGCTCTATCTGCTGGCGCACCTGAGACAGGCTTTCGTAGATTTTGAGGATGTCCTCCACATCGGTGGCTTTTTCCAGAAGGGTGAGGTATTGCTTCTCTGTTGCCTCGGCGTTATTAAGCCTTGCCTGGAGGTCGGTATACTCCTCGGTAACATCCTGGCTGTTGGTGCTCTCTGATTTTACCCTTACTGCCAGGTTACTAAGTTCAGTTAGTGCCTGGTCAAACTTTTCATCGGGCACCCGGATAGAAATCCACCCCCTCATATCCGCTTCCTCCCCCGAAATCTGTAGCGATACCACATAGCCATCAAACCTCTCGGCAAGCTTGGCTATCTTGTCGCTGGCTTGAGTTATGTTCGTCACCACCAGTGACATATCCCCGGTGCGGACTATCATCCGCTCTTCTGGTGATGGCGTAACTTCAGCCTTATACACTCCACCCCCTTCAGACATTGATTGTACTCCCGGTGGTAGCGGTGGCATCGACTCTGGCGCTCTAGCGCATGAGACCGACACCAGCAATAACATGACCAGTGCCAGCCCAATTATCAACTTTTTCATGGCAAAACCTCCTGTATTATCTATACTCTACTATACTATAACGGAGGAGGAATGGGAAGGTTAGTATTAGTTGTTGTTTCTCCCTTAATAAATGAACACAATGCCGACTGAAGTCGCCGAAGGGATGACACGCAGGTCAGGCTCAATGTTGCAAATCATGTAGACGTCCCACCCCACCTTGTTACAAAGGTCAAAGACATCGATGCCTACCCCTTCCATCGATGGCCTTGCCTGCATTGAAAAGCGGCAATCACCCTTCTCGATAAACGCGCAGGGCGCCCCGTTGCATAAGTTGATTCTGCAGCTGCCACAAGCGAAGCCCATGGCGAGGTCATAACCCTCGGTCTGGGCATAAACCTCCAAATGTCCCACAAGCTCGTATATTTTTCTATGGAAGTTTTTGGCTACCGCCAGCCCTGGCCTCTCCTTTTGTTGAGCCGCTGATGTAGCTACGTATTCTTCAAGAGGTCCCACGTCTCTCTTAAACAAAACAGCCCAGCGATATTGGCTAAGCGCTTTTCTCACAAAATCTGGCTGGGGGGTGTTTGGCGGGCAGTGGGGAGTTGTCCCCGCCATATGGCAGAGCGGCACAAGACACTTTAGCCAGACTCGTTCCTGCACTACCACATCGGAGGCAGGTATAACCTCAGCCGCCGAGGCGCCAAGTTCTAGCGCCTTTTGCCTAAAGCGCTCCAGGTCGCGGCGCAGCTCTTCTTCTTTTACTGTCCGGGAAGAAGGTTTTCGCGTCTTCTGTTTTACTGCCATAGCTGCTTTCCCCTTTCAATTGTCAAGTCTTCTTAGGTACATCTTATCACAATTTCGTTTTGACCCACAGCCTCTCGCCATCAGTGATGAATTCTATCGTTCCCTGCTTATCGGTGCGGAATACGTTTTCTGAGCCCAGCCTTTGCTCGAGTCTCTCCAAAACCTCGTCGCTGGGGTGACCATAGCGGTTCTCCCCCACTGAGATAACCGCCACCTCTGGGTTAGACACCGCCAGAAATTCCGGGGTGGTGGAGGTCTTTGAGCCGTGGTGCGCAACCTTGAGCACCGTACTGGCTAATTCGGCTCGTTGCTCAATGAGCTTTGATTCTGCCTCCTGCTCTATATCGGCAGTAAGCAAAAAGCTTGCCCTGTCCCGGCTCAGGCGTAATACCACGCTATTATTGTCTATGTCGGACTCCGTATCAGTTAGCTGGGAAGTTTGGGGATTGAGCACCTCTTATTATTACCCCATCGCCTAAATCAACCTCCTGTCCGGCTTGAGCCAGGGTAGATTTAATATTCCTTTCCTTGATTAATCGCAGCCATTCTTCATATAAGGGCGACTCGTAATCTAAATCGGGGTAAAGCACCTGCTCCACCTTATATCGCGTGTAAAACCTCTACCAGCCCGGCGAGGTGGTCAGCGTGGGGGTGGGTTAATATCACCAGTTCTATGGTTCTATCCCAGAAGGGCATCTTGTCACCCAGTCCCAGGGTTAGGGCTTGGGGGCTGGGTCCGCCATCAACCAGAACCTGTTGGTTTCCTTTTTGAATCAGAATGCCGTCACCCTCGCCAACATCAAGGAAGCTTATATGGAGATTGTCATCGGGCATAGTGACGGCGGTAACCGATACCAGAATAGCTACCACCAGCAGCGGTGAAATAACCCATTTCTTGGGGAGTCGGGAGGCGAGGTCTAAGGATTTACCTGCCGCTGACCTTAGCCAGTTTTTAACCGTGGGCATCTGCCCCTTTAGTCTCTTGTTACTACTGAGCCAGATAGCTGCGGCAAGGGCTGAATAGTAGACCACTATCACGGTGGTGCTAAATGAGCCAACTTTGATGGCGGACAGGGGAAGGGAGGCAAAGCCGTTTACCACCAGCAGCATATATGAGATGAACAGCCAGGCAAGCCAGCCTATAACCTGGGCGACGGGCAGGGCAAAAAGCCCGATGAGCCCAGCCAGAGCCCCGCTGACAATGATGCCGGGCATTGCCGGCAGGGTGAGGAGGGTGGCTAGGGGACCAGCCAGCGAAACAATGCCAAAATAGTGGGCAATGAGTGGCCAGACAGCTATGGTTGCGGCCAGGGTTACACTGAAGCTGTCGGTAACAATATTGGACAGAGATACGCCTATCCCCTCCTCGCCAATGGTTTTGGTAACTGCTTTTCTCCCTAGAGCCATGAGGGGAGGGGCAAGAAAAATTAAACCAGCCATAGCCAGAAAGCTGAGCTGAAAAGAAGCATCCCACAGGATTTGCGGGCTAATCCCCACCATTAAGGCGGCGGCAAAGGCAAGAGAGGTGATGGCGGTGCGCTGCCGGCCCAGAAGCTCGGCGGCGAGGAAAAGGCTGGCCATAATTGCCCCCCGGACTACCGGCGGGTTCATGCCGGTGAGTAAGGTGTAGAGCCAGATTATGCTCAGTGCCAGCCAGATGTAGAGATAGCGTCTTTTACCAAAGAGCCATATACCAATGCTGACTAACATACCAGCTATGATACTGAGGTTGACACCTGATATCGCCAGTATATGAGCCGTGCCGGTCTGGACAAAATCGGCTTTAATTTCTGCGGGAATAGTATACCTGATGCCGAGAACAATACCCTGGGATAGCGATGCCTGAGGCTCCGGCAGAACCTGAGACATGGTTTGAAACAGGCTATTTCTTAGCCCGTAGACCCATTCCAGCGGCTTGAATCCCCTCCCTGTTTCTAGAATTTCTATCTCCTCTGGGTAGCGCATGGTGGAATAGATTCCCTGGTGGGCGAGATAGCCTTCATAATCAAATTCATCAAGCTGGGGCGGCGTCTCTAGCCTTCCTTTTACCCGGAGCACATCGCCATACCGGTAGGCGGAGTATCTGGACACAAATAATAGGGCATTTCCTGATACTCCCTGCCACCCCTTGTCCAGTCTTATCTCTGAGGCTGATAGGCGAATATGAGTCACCTTATCCCTGACCTCAGGGTCGGCATTCACCATGCCTTTGATTTCAACCTCTTGGCCATTGTAAAACCTGAGGCAGCTTTCATTTCCACAGGGCTGGCTTGCCTGGAAGAGTAGAGCACCGCCAAAGAGAGCAATAAGGCAGACGGCGGCTAGGATTATTGCTTTACGGTGTTGGCGGAAGAGGAAAATTAGGGGGAGGGGAATAAGCCCGGTGAGGAGGAGGGCAAGCGGCGGGGCAAATTTTGACCCCAAATAAATACCAGCTACCCAGGCACAGCTTAGATAGATTAGTGGCACGAGCCTTCCTTGAAAATTACTCAGCAACAGTAATCAGGTTTTTAATCTGCTCGTAGGTTGAAGGTCCTATTCCCTCAACATTAGTTAGCTCAGAGATATTGTGGAATGCCCCATGTTGCTGGCGGTAGTCTATAATAGCCTGAGCCCTGCCTTCGCCGATGCCGGGCAGAGCTTCTAGCAGCCAGGCTTCAGCCCGGTTAATATCAATTTTTTGTGGCTCCTCTTTCTCTCCAGCAATAGGGATATATATTTTGAGCCGAGTGAGGTCAGCATTATCAGTGAAGCCACCGGCAGCTTGAATGAGGGCTTCTATGCTATCACCGGATTTCAGCGGATAAAGTCCGGGGTTACTCACCGCACCACCGAGGTAAATCTCCCCCTGGAACTGTGGGCTTGGTGGCAGGGAAATCTCTATGGTCTGGGGCTGGCGATACCTTGCCCAGGCTATTATGCCGACAATAACGATAATGGCTATCAGGAGAATAATAGTCAGCGCCCAGTATTTGTTAAGCTTGGTCATGGAAAGCCTCCAGAAATCAACTTCGCCTATATTATAAACCGTAGGCTTCTTTAGCTAATATTATAGGGTGGTTCTAATTCCTGGGTGGTCAAAAACCTCTCAGCATCGTCCTTAGTGCCTTCTCCGTCTCGGGGGTAGTAACCGCTATTATCTGGTCTCCAGCCTGAAGGATGGTCTCGGCGGTAGGCACCTGTGGCTTTTCTTGCTTGCGAATAAGTAGTGAAAGGACGCTCCCCGGTGGTAGCGAAAGCTCCTTTACCATTTTGCCTATAGTCGGTGAGTTGGGTGGGATCTTTACCTCTACAATCTCCAGCCCGCTATCCCTGATATTTAATAGATGGGTTAGTGGGTGGGTTGGTACCTCTTGCTCTATATATTCAAGAATAATATTGGTGCTACTTACCGTAACATCAATGCCGAGCTTCTTAAAGATAGTTTCATTCTTTGGATTGCTAATTCGGGCTATGGTCCGGGGCACATTGAATTTATACTTGGCTACCTGACAGGCAACCAGGTTATCGTCGTCATCACCGGTTACCGCAATGAACATATCAGCCCGCCCTGTGCCCACTTCAGTCAAGGTAGTTACCTCACAGCCATCGCCGCGGAGGCAGATACTGCCGAGTTCATTACGGATAAAGTCAGTTCTACCCGCATCCTTTTCTACCACTAAAACCTCATGCCCTTCGTCAAGCAGGGCTTTGGCGAGGTAAAAGCCCACCTTGCCGCCACCGATAATAATGATGTACATGGTTTAACTTACTCCCTCTATCCTATCCTTTAGCATCTGGGCAAATGTTGTGGTCGGGCTGAGGGCTTCTATCCCCAGAGAGTTGAATAGCTCCCGGCGCAGGGGGTCATAGATGCGGCAGATTACCTTGGGTACATTGAAGATATGCTTGGCAATTTGAGTTGCCATGATATTGCGATTATCTCCCTGGGTTACAGCCACAAAGACATCGGCTTCCTCTATGCCTGCCTTCTTAAGTGCTTCCTCATCAATGCCATCACCCACCAGTGCCGTGCCGGCAAAATCAGGGGGTAGCCTGCGGAAGCTATAAGCATCAATATCTAGGATGGTAACACTATGTCCCTCGATATCTAAAAGTCCAGCGAGTCGAGCTCCCACCCTCCCACAGCCCATAATTACTACTTTCATAAGCAAACTCTACCTAGGTAGTGCGTTCACGATATAGTATAACACGGCAAGGGGCGTTTGTTAGCACATAGGGCACAACTGTGCCCAGGCTAAACTGCCCGAAGCGCCGCTTATAGGGAACACCCAGCATGATTAGGTCAACCCCCCGTTCTGCAGCCTCATCAACAATAGCCAGACCTGCCTCGCGAGCTTGAATCACGTCGGTCTCTGCCTCGTAGTCTTCTTCTTCTGCCACCCTCTCGGCATGGTCTAGTATCTCTTCAGCCTTTTTAGTTTCTGATTCAATCTCAGCTTCCAGTGGCAGGGAGCGTTTTATGGTAATAACGTAAACCACCCATATTTTAGCCTTATCCTTCTTGGCCAGCCGGCAGGCTAACTTGATTGCCTCTTCGTCGGCTTTGGTGCCGATTACCGGCACCAGGATCTTGTGAAACTCCATGGCTCCTCTTCCCGCTTACTGGCGGGCAACTGGTATTATAATCTTCCCATGAGAACTCTACAATATCTTTTCCCCGGGCTTTTTGGGTATATGGGTTAGTGGCAGATGTGCTTTCCACCGGTAGACGGAGTAAATAATTAAGCCGACCACCATCCAGCCCATTCCCAACCAGCGGCTATAGGGCTGGGTAATTATCACGATGAGCCATATTACCGAGGTGGTAATTAGGCCGAGGATGCTGGTAATTGGCAGGTCACCTCCTTTAATCCTGATATTCCCGCCCAGCTTGAAGGGGCGTGGCAAGTCGGGTTTTTTTATCCGCAGCGCCAGAATCGCAGCATGAGCTAGGGCGAAGCAGAGCAAGGAGCCAAAGACATATAATGCTCCTAAATCAGCAAAAAAGCTGGTGGAGAAGAAGCCGGGAATTAACACCAGAACGGAGATTAGGCAAAAGAGGATAATGGCGATATAGGGTGTTCGGAAGCGGGGATGGATTCGACTTAAGGTTACCGGTAGCTGGTGGTGTGAAGACAGGTTATAGGAAAGACGGGAGATACCAAGTAGCCCGGCATTGGTGGAAACAAGCATGATAGTTGCCGCCAGTATAGCGACCAGTGGGGCGAATATATCCTGCAAGACGTTTGAAGGCAGGTTAGCCGCTATGCCGGCTATCGGGTCTCTTGCCCAGCCGTTTACCGGGTCACCGAGAATTTGAGGGGTCATGGCTGACAGGGCAACTATTGAAATGCCGGCAAAAAGAACCAGAACCGCCACTATCATAAGGATATATGCCTGGGGCATCTTTTTTTCGGGGTGGCGTGTCTCTTCACCATGCTGGGATACCGATTCTACGCCGGTAAAACACAGGGCGGCCAGGGCAATGCCAAAGACCAGGCTTTGCATAGAAGGCCAGTTGCCGTGACCAAACATGTGTTGAAATAAGACTCCCGGGTTTACTGCCAGTATCAGTGTGATACCTAAGATTACCAGTGTAATTTGGGTAGCTATGTCGATGCCGATGAAGAATATGTTCAGCCTTGATGATTCTCTTATGCCCAGAACATTTATCAGCATGAGGAGAAGAATGATTCCCATGGATGTTGCCGTGCCAAATACTGGCTCATTCAGCACCGGCCAGAAATAGCTCAGATAGGGGGGAATAGTATAAGCCGAAATGCACATGGTAACAATATAGCTAAGCATAAGTACCCAGCCAGAGATGAAACCAACCAGGTCGTTAAAGCCATGTCGGGCGTAGCTAGC
The DNA here is from genome assembly GCA_963739245.1 of uncultured delta proteobacterium. Lineage (GTDB taxonomy): Bacteria > Chloroflexota > Dehalococcoidia > Dehalococcoidales > BS750m-G39 > CAVTZP01. Next base: position 228,795 of record CAVTZP010000007.1, on the reverse strand, counting down.
TGAGCCTCCTCCCTCAGGTATCATAGCTGAACCCTCAGCATAGGTGAGGGCGTTAAAGACGTAAATAATGCCAGCTATCATCAGCACAATGGGGGTAGCCCCTAAGGCTACCAGGGCGACAAGCCCCAAGCCATAGTAAATGGAGCCGCCGACATCCCCATAGCCGATGCTGAATAGGGCGGGGACGCCCAGCACCCGTCTTAGGTGAGGCAGCTTAATTCGGCGGGGGCGAAAAATCTTATCCCCGGGTTTGGGTTGCCAGCTACTTTCCATATTTGCCGAATTTTATGCTTCTTGGTGCTGGCTGTCAATAATTTCTGCTTGACAACCGTCTAACTCTCAACTAAACTCACTGGCGGAGGATTAGAGCGTGAGGTTCCCTTTTATGCCCCGGGAGGAGGTTTTCTTCCCCCTTTTTGAGGAGAGCGCCCGCAATATGGTGAAGGCAGCCAAGAGCCTGAAGGAGCTGGTTGATAACTGGCAGGATGTTGAGCAGAAGGTAAACGAGATAACCGAACTTGAGCACGAGGGGGATACAATCACTCATAAAATTATGGCGCAATTACACCGCACCTTTATCACCCCTTTTGACCGAGAGGACATAGCCCAGTTGGCTCATACTCTGGATGATGTCATCGATTTTATCCATGCTGCCAGCGATGCCATGCTTCTCTACAAGGTAGACCCCCCAGGTCGGAGAGTTAAGGAGCTTGCCGGTATAATAGTGGTGGGGGCAACTGAGATAGCAAAGGCGATGCCCCAGTTACGACATCGTAGTGAGTTAAAGCAGATTCTCAAACGATGCGTGGAGCTTAACCGGGTGGAGAATATGGCTGACCGGGTATACCGCTCAGCGCTGGCTGAGCTTTTTAGTGATTCCACAGACATTGCTCATATTATTAAGTGGCGCGAGATTTACGAGCACATGGAGAGTGCCACTGATAGGTGTGAGGATGTGGCTAATGTCCTAGAAGGGGTAGCCATCAAGAATGCCTGATGGCATTATCCTGCTGGTAGTCGCTTTACTATTAGTTCTGGCGGCCGAGTTTGTCAATGGCTGGACAGACGCCCCTAATGCCATCGCTACTGTAGTTTCCACTCGTGTTCTTTCCCCATCTCAAGCCGTGATTATGGCTGCTGTTCTTAATATCGTGGGTGCTCTGGTAACAGGCACGGCGGTAGCAGCGACTTTGGGCCAGGGCATTGTGAGGCCAGAGGTTATCGGACTCCCTGTAGTGATTGCCGCTACGCTTACTGTTGTGGTTTGGAGCACAGCCGCCTGGTTCTACGGAATACCCACCAGTGAGAGCCATGAGCTTATTGCTGGGCTTACCGGAGCCGGACTTGCCGCGGCTGGTCCCTCGGTTTTACTCTGGGCAGGCTGGCAGAAGGTGCTTATTGGTCTTGGTATTTCTACCTTTCTCGGCTTTTTTCTGGGTGCGATAGTAATGACTAGCCTATATTGGATATTGCGGCGTGTTAGGCCGTCATTTATCCGTAGAATCTTCAGCCGGCTTCAGATACTCTCGGCGGCTTTTATGGCGTTCAGCCATGGTAGCAACGATGGTCAGAAGTTCATGGGGGTCTTTGCCCTAGCCCTGGTGATGGGAGGGGTAATGAAGCAGTTTACCATTCCAGTGTGGGTAATGCTACTTTGTGGTACGGTGATGGGGATTGGGACAGCTTTTGGTGGGTGGCGCATAATCCGAACTATGGGTTTCAAAATTACCAAGCTGGAGCCAGTAAACGGCTTTGCCGCTGAGAGTTCAGGCTCAATTGCCATTTTGCTCGCTTCCGCTTTCGGTATACCTCTGAGCACCACCCATTGCATTGGCGCATCTATCATGGGGGTGGGTGCTACCCGGCGATTTTCGGCAGTACGCTGGGGGATGGCTGGCAACATTGTTATGACCTGGGTAATAACCTTCCCCGTCTGTTTCGTGCTGGGCTATTTGTTTACCTGGCTACTGAGGTTTATAACCTGATTTCCCTGGGCTTTACCCGGTGCTTTTCGGCGGTAATAACCGCCTCAATGGCTGATACCGCCAGGTCAATTTTATCCTGTCTATTAACTACTACGTAGTCAAACAGGGGTAACTTTTTCATTTCTTCCTCGGCAGTTTTTAGCCGCAGGGCAAGGTCAAAGGGTGACTCGGTATGGCGCTGCTTGAGCCTAGTGGCAAGTTCTTCTATTGATAGGGGCACAACAAAGATAAATACCGCCTGAGGTATGATTTTCTTTATCGTGGCTGCCCCTTGAGTATCAATCCTTACTATTATATCTCGTCCCTTATCCAGCGCTCTCTTCACCGGCTGCTTGGGCACGCCGTACCAGTTGCCGTAGACCTTTGCCCACTCCAGTAGCTTGTTATTTTTGAGCATCTGCTGGAAACTTTCTTCGGAGACAAAGTGGTAGTCAACATTATTTTTTTCCTTAGCTCGCCGGGGGCGTGTGGTTACAGTGGTAATAAACTCAATAGGGTAGCCTGTTTTTTTCATCCGGCTTAAAATGGCATCCTTCCCTGCTCCCGAGGGACCGGAGAGAACGATAAGTAATGGCTTTGGCTGAAGGTTAAACGGCGGGTCACCTTTATGGTTCGTCTTTTTCCTCACTTTGCACTGAGCCTCGACTGGCTTGTAGTCTGCCAGCAATCGTTTCCGGGGCAAGGGCGGCCTGAATAATATGCCCGTCATCGGTAATGATAACTGCCTTGGTCTTTCTGCCGTTGGTCATATCAATGAGTAATCCCTTGGTTTTCCCTTCCTGGACGGTGCGTTTCGTCGGTGCTGAATTTGGTGAAGCGATAGCAATAACTCTATTTATTGCTACGAAATTATTAAACCCAACGTGAACCAGTTCGGTGACCATTATTACACCTCTTTTAGTCCTTCGGCTGAATGACTCTTCGAGTCGCGGTGCTTATTATCATATACCTTTAATGATGATTAGGCAATGGGTTTTTGGGCTAAAGTGACTTGAATTATATAACATTTGGTGATATTCTATTTCGATGGATTGAACATACATGGGCAACCTCTGTAGATTAAGAGGGACTGGGCTATCTCCGGAGAGGGTAATTCCGGAGTAGCCCTTTTTAGCGTGCCTAACGGATGATTTTAGATTGGGGGTGAGAGTAGTTGTATAAGATATTGTTGAGAGAGGACCTGGTGCCGAATATCCATCTTTTCAAGGTTGCGGCGCCGGCGGTAGCAAAGAAGGCTCAGCCCGGGCAGTTTGTCGTGGTCAGGATTGACGAAAAGGGCGAGCGTATTCCCCTGACCATCGCTGACTGGGACCGGGATGAGGGTAGCCTCACCATCGTCTTTATGGAGGTGGGGACAACAACAGCGAGGCTAGCCCTGCTGAAGGCTGGTGACTCTATCGCTGATTTTGTCGGCCCGCTTGGTCTGCCGGCCCATATTGAGAAATTTGGCACTGTAGTTTGCGTGGCAGGAGGGGTTGGCGCCGCCCCCATCGCCCCTATCGCCCGGGCATTGAAACAGGCCGGCAATAAGATTATCTCAATCCTGGGGGCGCGGAGCAAAGACCTGCTCTTCTGGGAGGACAGGCTGCGCAGCGTCAGCGACCAGCTGATAGTGACTACTGATGATGGCTCTTACGGGCGAAAAGGGGTGGTAACCGAGCCACTGAAGGAGCTGCTTGAAGGCGGTGAAAAGATTGACCTGGTCATTGCTATCGGTCCGGTGGTTATGATGAAGTTCTGCGCCAAGACCACCCAGCCCTTTGGCGTTAAGACCATCGTTAGCCTGAACCCGATAATGGTTGATGGCACTGGAATGTGCGGCTGCTGCCGGGTCGGGGTTGGCGGGGAGACCAAGTTTGCCTGTGTTGATGGCCCCGATTTTGACGGGCATCAGGTGGACTGGGATTTGCTCCTTGCCCGTCAGCGTATTTATCTTGGTGAAGAGAAATGCTCTTTTGAGCAGTGGCAGAAAGCTCACTCTGAGGTGCGATGATATGGCAAAGCTAAATCTTAATCGAGTGGAAATGCCCAGGCAAGACCCTAAAGTGCGGGGTAAAAATTTCAATGAGGTGGCTCTGGGTTACAGTTTAGAGCAGGCTAAAGAGGAGGCGAGCCGCTGTATTCAGTGCCCCAAGCGTAATTGTGTTGAGGGCTGCCCGGTAGGGGTGGATATTCCTGATTTTATCAAGGCTCTCCGCGACGGTGATATGCCTGAAGCAGTGAGAATGCTAAAGAGTAAGAATGCCCTGCCCGGCATCTGCGGGCGGGTCTGTCCCCAGGAGACCCAGTGTGAGTCTACCTGCTCGCTGGCGAAGAAGGGAGCCCCGATTGCCATCGGCCGTCTGGAGCGGTTTGTCGCCGACTGGGAGCGGGCTAATATGCCGAAGGCAAGCTCGCCCTCGCCCAAGCCAACGCCTAGCGGTAAAAAGGTAGCGGTGGTCGGCTCGGGACCGGCGGGACTAACGGCAGCGGCTGACCTGGCTAAGCTGGGGCATGGCGTCACCATCTTTGAGGCATTGCATGTCGCCGGCGGGGTGCTGATGTATGGCATCCCGCAGTTCCGGCTGCCTAAAGAGATTGTCCAGGCTGAGGTTGAATATGTCGCTTCTCTGGGGGTGAAGATTGAACTGGACTCGGTGGTCGGCAAGCTCGTTACCATAGACGAGGTACTCGGTAATGGCTATCATGCTGTTTTCCTCGGCACCGGCGCGGGACTGCCCATGTTTATGAACATCCCCGGCGAGAACCTCAACGGCATCTATTCGGCGAATGAATTTTTGACCCGGGTCAATCTGATGAAGGCGTATAGATTTCCCGAGTATGACACGCCGGTAAAGCTGGGCAAGAGGGTAGCGGTAATTGGCGGCGGCAATGTGGCCATGGATTCAGCCCGGTGCGCCCTCAGGCTTGGCGCCGACGTAGTTTATATTGTTTATCGTCGTTCCGAGGCGGAGATGCCCGCCCGCCGCGAGGAGTTGGAGAATGCCCAGGAAGAAGGCATCCAGTTTAAGCTCTTGACCAATCCCAAAAAGTTTCTGGGCAACGAGCAGAACTGGCTGGTGGGCATGGAGTGCTATGAGATGGAGCTGGGTGAGCCGGATGAGAGTGGCCGGCGCCGGCCGGTGGTTAAAGAGGGGAGCGAGTTTGTTCTTGACGTTGATGTGGTGATAGTGGCTTTAGGCACCACCCCCAACCCCCTCGTTGCCTCAACCACGCCGGGTCTGGAGACAAGCAAGCGGGGGACGGTGGTGGCTGATGAGGCTACCGGTAAGACAAAAAAAGATAAGGTCTGGGCTGGTGGTGATATAGTTACCGGCGCGGCTACGGTGATTTCTGCCATGGGGGCGGGCAAGCTCGCCGCCGCCGATATTGATAAGTTTTTGAGGGGGTAGATAAGAGGGAGGTAAAGATGAGCAATTCTGACGCAAATAATCCAGATGAAAACTTGGAACAGATATTATTTGATGGACTCATTGAGCATGGTTTCATATTTCAGGAGAAATGCGCCGAAGTCCTTCAGCATAATGCTCACAGAACTGAATGGCGAGTACATACGACGGAGTATCCAGTTTCAATAAAAGACAGAGATTCACGTGTTGATATAATCTTACGGGATGAGTCAGGTGGTTCCCATCAAATATATGCGGTTGTCGAGTGTAAAAGAGTTGACCCCACTCGGGGGTATTGGCTATTTGGCAACCCTTTGGGTACATATAGTCAGCCGCTTCTTATAAGATTACGAGCTGAACAAACCCAGCCGGTCGATATTTTAATGCCTTGTGCTCATTACGATCAGCTAAAACTGCCATTTGATGACGTAGCAACATACTTGATAGACAATTGGTGGTTAGAAATCGGCAAAAGAGGAAACAAGAGATACGCTTCTCCAAACCCTATTGAGGATGCATTTATCCAAGCTTGTATTGGTGTTTCGGGAGTGGCGCAAGAGCTGGAGCTCCAATTAGAAAAAGAGCTAGGAAAAGAGTCAGAAGAAGAGCCTCAAAAATTTTCTATGTTGTTCATCCCAGTGGTTATAACCACCGCACCTCTATATGTTGCCACGTATGATTTGAAAGATGTGGACTTGGCATCCGGTAGAATTAATCGGGATAAGATTGATTTTGGACCTCGTGGGCAAAAGCCTGAGAAAGTGGAGTGGCTATTAGTGGATTATGGTGCAAGCAGAAGTATATCACCCGAGCGTTTAGATGAATATGTAGAAGGAATTAGCCCTGTGGAGCTTGAGGAATATCACAAGAGGTCAATATTTGTTGTTAATTCGGAGCATATCGTTAAATTTTTCGCGAAGCTTCACATGGTAGGAAATTGAATCCCCCACTATACACATTATTTATCAGGGGTGTCTAAGAGGGGCTTTAGTCCCTCTTTTTAATTTTCTTCCCCCTCTCCTTTGAAGGAGAGGGGGTCAGGGGGTGAGGTAGATAAAAGCTCCCTTTCTTTTGGGCGGAGTTTTTAGTAAAATTAACGTTAATTGTGGCTAAACTAGAGCAGGTTGCTGAAGATATCTACCGCTTGGGAGAAATAATTCCCGGGGCAAACGCCGTCTTCGCCGTTTACTTTATCAAGGACGGTGATGGCGCTATACTGGAGCCGGGTCCGGCGGTGCTTATTCCGAAAATCCAGGAGGCGGTAGCGGAGCTGGGGCTGTCTAAGCCGGGGTATATTATCCCCACCCATATTCACCTCGACCACGCCGGCGGGGTGGGAAAGCTGGCTCAGGTCTTTCCCGGCGCCATGATAGTGGTCAATCAGCATGGTGTAAGGCATATAGTTGACCCATCGCGGCTGATTAAGAGCACCCGCATGGCCTTTGGCGATAACTTTGAGGCTACCTATGGCCCCATTCTGCCCGTGCCCGAATCACGACTCAAGGTGGTGGAGGACGGGGAGCGGCTTGTGGTGGGCAGCCGTGAGCTTGTCATTATCTATACCCCCGGCCATGCCCCTCACCATATATCTATCTTTGATACCAAGACGAGGGGGCTTTTTTGCGGCGAGGCGCTCGGTCTCATCTATGGCCCCGGCTATCCTCCCCTGCCGGCGGTGGCGCCGCCGAGCTTTGACATGGAACTGTATCTCAATGATATGGAACGGCTGAGGGCGCTAAAGCCCAAGCTTCTTTTCTACTCTCATGGCAGTGTCGCTGGCGAGCCGGAGAAGCTTATTTCTGCCGCTATGGAAAACACCAGGCTGGTCGGCGATTTCATTCTGCGCGATTTGAGGGTGGGGGAGAGCGATGAGGCGATAATCGGCCATGTTGGGGACTACCTCCGCGACCACCTCGGTACTCCCCTGGACGAGTATGAGCTGTTGAGCAACGTCAGCGGGTATATCCACTACTTCAAGAAAAAGGAACTTATATAGATAGGAGCTTAGCTCTTAAATAACTTCATAAGTCCCCTTCTTTTTAGCCAAAAATTCTAGTAGAATAGGCTTGTGGCAAAAGAGGATGTAACCCCCATCCGCCAGCAATATCTCAGAATTAAAAAGAAGTATCCGCAGGCGATTGTCCTGTTTCGCCTCGGGGATTTCTATGAGACCTTCGACGATGATGCTCGTGTCACCTCGCGGGAGCTGGAGATTGTCCTGACCTCTAGGGAGATGGGGAAGGGGCAGCGGGTGCCGATGGCGGGCATCCCCTACCACGCCCTTGACAACTATCTGGCTCGGCTGATTAACCGTGGCTATAAGGTGGCTATCTGTGAGCAAATGACCAAGCCTGGCGAGACAAAGGGTTTAGTCCAGCGCGAGGTCATTCGCCTGGTAACACCGGGCACCGTGGTTGAGCCCAGCCTCCTTGATAGCAAGAGCAATAACTATCTGGTCAGCTTGGTCCTGGGTGAGGATGAGGTGGGGCTGGCCTATGTTGACATAACCACCAGCGAGTTTGCTACCACCCAGCTTCCATTTCATCGGGCTGTCCCTGAGCTGGAGCGGCTTAAGCCCTCGGAGGTTATCGCCGCCAAGGGTGGCGATTTATCACTAGTCAAGCTAAGTGCTCCGGTGACCCGCCTTGACGACTACTGTTTTGAGCTTGAGGCTGCCCAGAAGACTCTGCTTGACCACTTCGGCGTGGCTACCCTTGACGGCTTTGGTTGTGGTCATCTGCCCCTGGCAGTAAGTGCCGCCGGCGCTATTATTCACTATATTCAGGAAACGCAAAAAGGAGTTCTGGGACAGTTAACCCGCCTCTCTACTTATTCCACTGATTCCTTTATGGCGCTGGACGAGCAGACCCAGAGAAACCTTGAGCTTTTCTCCAGCAGCCGCTCGGGGAGTGTTGGCGGCTCGCTTTTATCTATTATTGACCTGACCAGAACGGCAATGGGGGGCAGGCTATTGAAGCGGTGGCTGGGTCAGCCTTTGCTTGATATTGCCGAGCTAAACCGGAGGCAGGATGCCATCGGCTGGTTTTATGATGACACCCTGGCTCGCAGTCAGACCATATCCCGGCTCGGCGAGGTGGCTGACCTGGAGCGGTTGATTAACCGGATAAAGGGCAGTATCGCCGCCCCGCGTGAGCTGGTTGCCCTGCGCCGAAGCCTGGAGGTGATACCAAAGCTCAGGCAGACGCTTGAGCTAATAGATTGGCTCAAGGATGAGCTAAAGCCCTGCCCGGAGGTGGTTGACCTGATTTCCCGGGCGATAGCTGAGCCGCCAGATGAGGGTGGGGTGATAAGGGAAGGTTTTGTTGAGGAGCTGGACAGCCTGCGCCAGGCATCGAAGAATGCCAAGCAGTATCTGGCTGACCTTGAGCGCAAGGAGAGAGAAAAAACTGGAATCAAGTCGCTTAAAGTCGGGTTTAATAAAGTCTTTGGCTACTATATCGAGGTGTCCAGGCCCCATCTGCCCCAGGTGCCTCAGGACTATATCCGGAAGCAGACGCTGGTCGGGGGCGAGCGCTTCTTTACCCCGGAGCTGAAGGAGTACGAGTCGCTGATTTTGAATGCCGAGGACAGGATTGCCGAGCTTGAGGGGCAAATATTTCGTCAGGTGTGTCACCAGGTAGGGGCGGAGAGCGAGCGCATTTCGGCTTCAGCCAATGCCCTGGCTAATATAGATGTTTTCTCCAGTCTGGCTGAGGTCGCCGTGCGCTATAACTATGTCCGCCCCAGACTGACCACAGATAGCGAGATAGTCATCTCCGAGGGGCGCCACCCGGTGGTGGAGAGGAGCCTGCCTGAAGGCAGCTTTGTCCCCAACGATGTTTACCTGTCAAACGGTGATGCCCAGCTTATCGTCCTTACCGGCCCCAATATGTCGGGCAAGTCAACCTATCTGAGGCAGGTAGCCCTGATTGTGCTGCTGGCTCAGATTGGCAGCTTTGTCCCCGCAGAATCGGTAACTATCGGCATCGTTGACCGCATCTTTACCCGCATTGGCGCTCGGGAAGACCTGCCTGCCGGTCAGTCCACGTTTATGGTGGAGATGGTGGAGACGGCCAATATCCTGAACAATGCCACCCCCCGCTCCCTGATTATTTTAGACGAGATTGGGCGGGGCACCAGCACCTATGACGGGCTTTCCATCGCTCGCGCCGTCGCCGAGTATATCCACAGCTATCCCCGGCTTGGCGCCAAGACCCTGTTTGCCACCCATTACCACGAGCTGGTGGAGCTAGCCAGCTTCCTGCCCCGGGTAAAGAACTTCAATGTTGCCGTGAGCGAGGAGGGAGGGGAGGTTACCTTTCTCTACAAGATTGTGCCCGGTGGCGTTGACAAGAGCTACGGCATCCATGTCGCCAAGCTCGCCGGTCTGCCCAAGTCGGTGGTGCACCGTGCCCGTGAGGTTTTAGAGGAGCTGGAGGGGGACAGCCGCACCGCTAGGCGCTTATCAAAAGGTCAGCGCCGGGCTAAAGAGGCTGCGCCCGAGCAGTTGTCTCTTTTAGGGCAAAAATCACCGCTTTGGGAGGAACTTGAGAAGCTGGACATTGACTCCCTGACTCCGCTTGAAGCCATCACCAAGCTCTACGAACTGCAAAAGAAGGCGAGGGAGGGGTAGGATTAGACGCATTAATTTGACCAATAAAGCGGCAGCTAAGTTGCAAGCTGGTGACATTGTCAATGTCCAAGGCACGGGAGTGATATCCAGGCTGATTCGCTGGGCTACCGATTATGATTATAGCCATACAGCTATGATTTGTTGCCGTCTTAGTAGCGGGGAATATATGGTCATTGAAATGCTGGCAAAGGGAATTCTAATAAGACCTTTTTCGGTATATAAGGGAAAGGAAGTAGAAGTTTTTCGGGTGAATCAGCCAAACGCGAAAGAACTTGGAGAACACGTTGTCCTTAATATGGTAGATATGATACCAAAATATGATTACAACTTTGGGGATATATTATATCTAGGTTTAATACTTATACCCCGAAGGATATTTAGACGCTACCCCCTTACGAGAAGGGGTGAATACAGTCGCACCAAAAATAAATTTATACCAAAAGGTATATATCAAGTATTTTGCTATCATCTTGTTAACATAATTTATGTAATTGCCCTGATGCATTTCTGGAGTTCAATTTTGCGGCTCTTTTCGAAAGATAGATTGCTAGAATTTACGGAAGAAGTGTTTATACAGTATATGCTTCTCAAGATGATAAAGGGAGAAGTTAGTTATACAGAGTTTGTAAAAATAGTAGAAGAAGAGTGGGAGCTTCAAAAAACAAATTCCCCCTCTCCTTCACCAATTCCCTAAGGAGAGGGGGATTAAGGGGGTGAGGTCACAAATAAACTCCCCCATATTTGCGGAAGCACTCTAATTATTTTTTTCCTTGGCTAGTGTTTTGCACGCCCGCGTCATCTTCTTTCTTTGCTGTAGATGCACCGAAGTAGAAGCCGATGACAGTCCCCAGGATGCCTACCAGCCAGGTGGGGAGTTCTGGCAATTTTTGGTTGACTACGACGGGGAAAAGAATCAAGAAGAGGATGATGAGGGCGATAAGAGCCCGCACTGAACCGCGGGGTATCCCCAGCGTCCGCTTAAGCCACTCCTGTGCTGTCAGTTTTCCTGTTTGTAATAGGTAGACGGATATTCCCCACAGGACGACAATAACAAAGACCACAAAAAAGATAATGTATTCCATCTGCCTTTGCCTCCTTCCTCTTTATACTTATATTCTACACCATCTTGTCAACTCCTAGTGTCGTTATTCGTGTCCGCAATGAGACAAATGGGCACAAGCCCCTTCGAAAACAACTTCCCCAAGCGGGTGCTTAAAAGTGAGGCTTGCACAGAATCTCCCTGATTTTGAGGTCAAAGAAGTTGTGGGTATTAACTGGCTTCAGCACGACGGCAGTATCAGCACCCCGTCCGCTGCCGGCAATGGCGATAACATCCTCATCGGTGCGCACCAGTCCGCTGTCGGCGGCCATCATTGCTATCTCACAGGCTACCTTCATCCCTTGGCCAAAAATGCGCAGGGTATTGGCGATTACTTCCCCCAGGACAAACATATTGAATTTACCGCGCATGGCTCGGCTCAGCCCGCCAAAGGCGTGGGTGGTGGTGAGGACTACCCCGCCTTTACTCTCAACGAGCTTCCGGTTCTCCTCGGTGAATTCCTGGATATCAGGTTCACGCAGGCCAGCAACATGGCTGACCACAATGACCCTTAATCCTTGAAATGCCTCCATAGCTTTTATTGCGGTATCGCCTTTGGTAGAGGCTAACACTATTGTCTTGATACCAAGTTCCTGCACCCGCTGCTTGGCGATGCGGAGCACCTCGTCAGTATTCTCACTACCCGGCTTTTCAAAATATACCGTCTTTACTTCCATTTCTATGCCTCCTCCCGTTATGCTTTTGACCGATTCTTGGATATTATAACTGCATTGCCTAGCTCTATCCAGTGTGATATAGTTTATGTATAGTGGCTGCCAAGATTAAGTTCATCCCTGAAGGCACGATTACCTCCGCCGAGGGTTTTTTTGCCGGTGCTACCAGTGCCGGCATAAATAAAAAAGCTGGAAATAAACTAGACCTCGGTGTCCTCTTTTCTGAGGCACCCTGTGTCGCCGCCGGGGTTTTTACTAACAACCGGATTAAGGCGGCACCGGTGGTTTTATCTCAGCAAAGGCTAAGGCAGGGGAGGGCCGGGGCGGTGGTGGTGAATAGCGGCGGCGCCAATGCCTGCACCGGGGAGCGGGGAGTTAGGGATGCGGCTAAGATGGCAAAGCTGGTGGCTGAAGGCATTGGCATATTGCCTGAGGATGTCCTGGTCGCCAGCACCGGTATTATTGGTGTGCCGCTACCGATGAAGCGCATAGCAAGTGCCATAGACAGGGTTATTCTCTCCCGCGATGGCGGTCATGAGTTGGCAAGGGCGATGATGACTACTGATACCTTTGCTAAGGAAACGGCGGTTAAGGTCGGGGTGGGGAATAGTGAGTTTACCATTGGTGGGGTGGCTAAGGGGTCGGGGATGATTCACCCCGACCTGGCGACTTTACTCTGCTTTCTAACCACCGATGCCGCCGTAGAGCTTGATTTTGCTCAAGCGGCTTTGAAAAGGGCGGTGGACGTCTCGTTTAATATGGTTTCTATTGACGGGGACACCAGCCCTAATGATATGGTGCTGCTCCTGGCTAATGGTCTGGCGGGAGGCAAGCCGATATCATCAGGCAGTGAGCAGGCTTTCGTCTTTGAGCAGGGTCTGGAGCAGGTTTGCATCTATCTGGCTAAAAGCGTTGCCCGTGATGGTGAAGGGGCAACTAAGCTTATTGAGGTAACAGTTAGTGGTGCCCTTAATTTGGTTGAGGCAAGGCTGGCGGCAAGGACAATAGTAAGCTCGCCCCTGGTGAAGGCAGCGGTTCATGGCGCTGACCCCAACTGGGGGCGGATTATGGCGGCATTGGGACGGAGCGGAGTGGAGGTTGAAGAGGCAAAGACTGACCTTTATATTGGTAATGTCGCGGTGGTAAAGGCGGGTAGACCCTTGCCCTTTAGTAAGCAAGGTGCAGTCCGGCTGCTGGAGGGGAAAGGGGTGGCGATAAGCTTGAACCTTAACCTTGGCTCGGCTACTGCCACCGCCTGGGGTTGCGACCTGTCTGAGGAATATGTCACTATTAATAGTCAGTATATGACATAAAATGGGTAATAAATTAGGCAAGGTTATTGTGGTCAAGATAGGTGGTGCTACCTTAGGTAATCACGATACCACCATTAAGGACATCGTCTCTCTCCAGCAGCAGGGTAAATCGCTGGTTATAGTCCACGGCGGTGGTAAGATAATAACCGACTGGCTGGAGAAGCGGGGGATTTCCACCAGGTTTGTCAACGGCGAGCGGGTAACCGATGAAGCCACCCTTGAGGTGGTGGTTTCGGTGCTGGTGGGGTTGGTCAACAAAGAGATTGTCGCCGACATAAATAGCTGGGGTGGGAGTGCGGTTGGGATTAGCGGCGTGGACGGGGGTTTGATTCAAGGCCGGATTAAGGACAAAAAGCTGGGCTATATTGGTGAGGTAGTGAAGGTAAATCTGGCACCGCTGGAGACGCTACTAAAAGCCGGCTATATCCCGGTAGTGGCTCCGGTCAGCCTTAATGCTGGTAAGCCGGCTAAAGCGCCCAATGTGCTTAATATCAACGCCGATGCTGTCGCCGGGGAAGTTGCGGCGGCGATTGGTGCGGAGAGGCTTATCATTTTGACTGATGTTGTTGGCGTCTGCGACCAGTCAGGCAATCTGCTGCCCCGCCTATCGTCCGATGAAGCCGAGGCTCTACTCGCTTCAGGGGTGGCTTCAGGGGGGATGATTCCGAAGATTAAGGCATGCTTGAGAGCGCTGTCTGGCACCCTGGTTACTCGCATCATAGACGGTCGGCAGCCCCATGCCTTGCTTAATGAGATAGAGGGCAAAGGTGGCGGCACAACCATAGAGAAGTGAGTAGACAAGGAGAGTCAAAGAGAGGCGAAGCCTCTCTTGAGAAAGGCCACAAGAAGGTGAACGAAAGTGACTAACTGGCAGGAGCTGGAGCGCAAATACTATATGCAGACTTTCGAGCGTCTACCCTTAACCATAGCTAAGGGGAAAGGGGCTCGGGTTTGGGATGAGAACGGACGGGAGTATCTGGATTTCGTCGGTGGCTTGGCAGTCACTAGCCTTGGTCATTGCCATCCGGTAGTGGTTGAAGCGGTTACGGAACAGGTAAAGACGCTCATTCAGACCTCGAATCTATTCTACACCATCCCTCAGCTTCAACTGGCAGGGCTTTTAGTCCAGAATAGCTGCCTGGATAGAGTTTTCTTTTGCAATAGTGGGGCTGAGGCTAGCGAAGGTGCCGTAAAACTAGCCCGACGCTATGGGAAACTTCGCCTGAACGGAGCTTTTGAGGTTATTACCTTGACCGGCTCCTTTCATGGTCGCACTCTAGCCATGACCGCCGCCACCGCTCAGGCAGAGTTTCAGCAGCCATATATACCTCTGCCCTCGGGCTTCGTAAATGTTAAGTTCAATGATATTGAGGCGATGAAGGCGGCTACGACGGATAAGATATGTGCCGTAATGCTAGAACCCATCCAAGGAGAGGGCGGAGTTAATATCCCCGATGATGATTACCTGTCTAAAGTGCGGGCGTGGTGCGACCAGAAGGGCATTTTGCTGATTCTGGATGAAATTCAGACCGGCGTTGGCCGGACCGGCACGCTCTTCACCTATGAGCAATATGGCGTTGAACCTGATATAATGATTCTGGCTAAGGGTTTAGCCAGTGGCGTGCCCATCGGGGCGATTCTGGCTAAGGAGGGGGCGGCAGTTTTTACTCCAGGAGAGCATGGCACTACCTTCGGCGGCAATCCACTGGCCTGTGCCGCTGGCTACGCTACACTAAAATTTATCATTGATAATGATATACCGGCGAAGGTGAAGGCAGTGGGAGAGTATCTTATGACCAGGCTGGAGGGTTTGAGGGGTAAGTTCCCCTTTATCACCGATGTCCGGGGACGGGGGCTACTGGTGGCGGTAGAGTTTAGCTCTGATATTGCCCATTCAGTACTCATGGCTTGCTTTGAGCGAGGCTTACTGGTCAATAAACTAAAGCCGAATGCGGTGCGCTTTATCCCCCCTCTTACTATCGGCAACAAAGAGGTTGATGAGGCACTGGGCATCTTGGATAAAGCACTAGCTAGTATAGCAAAGTAAGGGAGAGTCAGAGAGAGGCGGAGCCTCTCTCAAAAAACTACTTTCCCCCTCTCCTTAGAAAGGAGAGGGGGATACAGGGGGAGAGGTTAGAAGGAGAATTCAACATGGCGGAGAAAGTAGTGCTGGCTTACAGCGGTGGGTTAGACACCTCGGTAGCTATCAGATGGCTGCAGGAGAAGCATAAACTTGATGTTATCGCCTTCAGCGTTGATGTCGGCAATGAGCCTGATTTCCCGGCAATTCGGAAGAAGGCGCTAAAGCTCGGGGCGGTGAAGGCAGTGGTAGCTGATGCCAGGAAGGCTTTTGTTGATGAGTTTGTTCTTCCGGCGCTTAAGGCCGATGCTCTATATGAGGGACAGTATCCGTTGGCTACGGCTTTAGCCCGCCCGTTGATGGCAAGACTATTGGTGGAGACCGCCATCAAGGAGGGGGCTACGGCAGTAGCCCATGGCTGCACCGGCAAGGGGAATGACCAGGTGAGGTTCGATGTCAGTGTCGCCGGTCTGGCTCCCGAGCTGAAGATTTTAGCCCCGGCCCGTGACTGGGGCATGACCCGAGAGGAGACGATAAAATATGCTCAGCGCCATGGCATCCCGATTCCGGTCACGGCTGACAGCCCCTACTCTATTGACCAGAACCTGTGGGGGAGGAGCATTGAGTGCGGGGTGATGGAAGACCCCTGGGTTGAGCCCCCTGAGGATGCCTTTATCTGGGTCAGGCCGCTGGCGGAGACCCCAGATAAGCCGGAATATATTGAGATTGGCTTTGAAAAGGGTATCCCGGTGGCAGTTGGCGGGCGGAAAATGGATGGCATTGCCCTTATCCAGCGGGTGAATGACCTGGCGGGCAAACACGGGGTGGGCAAGATTGACCATATTGAGGACCGGGTAGTGGGCATAAAATCAAGGGAAATCTACGAAGCCCCGGCGGCGACAGTGTTACTCCAGGCGCACCAGGCTTTGGAGGCAATGACCCTGTCTAAAGACCAGCTTCGGTTCAAGCAGAAGGTGGCTGTTGAATATGCCGACCTCGTTTATAACGGCTTGTGGTTTAGCTCACTACGGGAAGATCTGGCGGCTTACGTGGATTCGTCACAGCGCTTTGTTACCGGAACGGTGAGGCTCAAGCTGTTTAAGGGAAGCTGCCGGGTGGTGGGGCGCAAGTCTCCTTACTCACTGTACCGCCATGAGCTGGCTACCTACGATAAGGGAGACCAGTTTGACCAGAGTGCCGCCGTCGGCTTTATCCACCTCTGGGGTCTGTCGGCACGGACGCAAGCCCGGGTGCAGGGCAAGAAGGCGAAGAGAGGAACCAAATGAGCCAGATACGAGGTCGTTTTAAAAAGGCAGTCGATAAATTGGTAACTGAATATACCGCCTCTATCCCCTTTGACTGGCGGCTATACCCCTATGACATTGCTGGCAGTATCGCCCACGCTAAGATGCTGGCCAAGCGGGGGATAATCACCAATAAAGAGGCGGAAGCGATAATTAAAGGGCTGAAGTCTGTCCAGAAGGAGATAGAGCAGGGCAAATTCGAGTTTAAGCTGGAGCTTGAGGATATCCATATGAATATTGAAGCCCGCTTAATTAAAAAGGTAGGTAAGATTGGGGGCAAGCTCCACACCGCCCGCTCCAGGAATGACCAGGTGGCTCTGGACCTGCGCCTTTTTGCCCGGGATGCAATCTCAAGCACCATAAGTACGCTGAGGGAGTTTCAGCGAGCACTAATCAGTTTGGCTGAAGCCAATAAGAGTGTGATTATACCTGGCTATACCCATCTTCAGCCGGCGCAGCCGGTCTTGCTGGCTCACCACCTTCTTGCCTATTTTGAGATGCTCCAGCGTGATTTCAGCCGATTTAGCGACGGTCTGAAACGCACTGACGTTATGCCCCTGGGCAGCGGTGCATTAGCCGGCGTAGCCTATGATATTGACCGTGAGTTTGTCGCTAAAGAACTGGGCTTCAGCCAGATAAGCCAGAACAGTATGGATGCTGTCTCGGATAGGGATTTTGTCTTGGAGTATGAGGCGGCAGCGAGCCTGTGCCTGATGCACATATCAAGGTTGGCGGAGGAGATTATTCTCTGGTCCTCAGCCGAGTTTGGTTTTATTGAGCTTGATGAGGCTTATGCCACCGGCTCAAGCATTATGCCCCAGAAGAAGAACCCCGATGTTGCCGAGCTGGCTCGGGGTAAGACGGGAAGGGTCTACGGCAGACTCATGGCTCTGCTGACAACGATGAAGGGGCTTCCCCTGTCCTATAACAAGGATATGCAGGAGGACAAAGAAGGCTTCTTTGATACTGTAGACACCATACTGTCCACCCTTGAGGTATTTACCGGCATGGTCAAGACCCTCAAGGTCAAGGCGGGGAATACCGAACGGGCAATAGAGCGCGGCTATATTCTAGCCACTGACCTGGCTGACTATCTGGTCAAAAAGGGGGAAGCCTTCCGCACCGCCCATGCTCTGGTGGCCAGGCTGGTAAGCTATGCTACGGAAAAGAATAAGCCATTTAGTGAGCTTAGCCTCACTGAATATAAAAAGTTTTCTCCCCGCTTTGAGAAGGATGTCTATTCTATCACTCTTGAGTCATCTATTGCTGCCAGGGATATTTTTGGCGGGACAGCGCCAAGGCAGGTGGAGCGGGCGTTAGCTCGCGCCAAGAAGATAATCGGAGCTAGGGGTGGGAAATAACCCTCAGGTCAAACTTGCCCCGTCTATTCTCTCTGCTGATTTCAGCCGGTTGGGGGAGCAGGTAGCTGAAGCGACTAAAGCGGGCGCTGACTATATTCATGTTGATGTTATGGATGGGCATTTTGTCCCCCAGATAACCATTGGCGCCCCCGTGGTAGCTTCAATTCGTCACTCGACAAGCCTCCCTCTTGATGTTCATCTTATGATTGAAGCACCAGAGGGGCAAATTTCTCAATTTGCTGACGCCGGGGCTGACATTATCACCGTTCATATTGAAGCCTGCCCTGACATTCACCAGGTAGTATCAGCAATTAAGAAACTGGGGGTTAAGGCGGGGGTATCGCTCAACCCGGAAACACCGATAAAAGCGATTAGTGATGTTCTTTCTTCTGTTGATTTGGTCCTGGTGATGACCGTCAATCCCGGCTTTGGTGGGCAGCCCTTTATTGAGGATACACTAAACAAGATAGCCCGTCTGCGTGCTGAACTTGATGAGAAGGGTTTAATTGCTGAGCTGGAGGTGGATGGCGGCATCAATGCTGAGGTTGCTCCCAGAGTGGTGAGGGCTGGGGCTAGGGTGTTGGTGGCTGGTGCCGCCGTGTTTGGTTCCGGGCAGACGGTGGCGGAAGCCCTAAAGAAGCTCCGCTCTAGCCTACCTTAGCCATTTTATGCTGGCTGCGCAGGCACCTAGTGCACAGGTTTAGTCGTTTTGCCTTCCCCTCTATGGTGATAGTAACCGGGTGAATGTTTGGCATCCACTGGCGCTTGGTATGACGCTTAGAGTGGCTCACATTATGACCGAACTTGGGTGTTTTGCCACATAAATCGCACTTCACTATTCTCTCCTTTGACTATTAGGCAAATTTACGGTAAAATTTCGTTCATAATATTAACACAGACGGGCAATCATGGCAAGGATAGAGAAGAAAGGACAAACCAATTCTATCTCCGGGCAAGATTTAAGGGAAATGTTTACCGCCGCTACTGGCTGGCTGGAGAAGTGCGCTGCTGATGTTGATGCCCTGAATGTCTTTCCCGTGCCTGACGGCGATACCGGGACTAACATGCTGCTTACCATGCGTTCCTCTCTGGAGGAAGCCGCCCGGATCTCTAACAACTGTGGTGCTTGTGAGGTAGCTCAAGCTATGGCTAAAGGGGCGCTGATGGGGGCTCGGGGTAACAGCGGGGTAATCCTGTCGCAGATCTGGCATGGTTTAGCTCAGGGCTTGGAAGGTAAGGGAACGATTACTGGCAGTGACCTGGCTAATGCCCTGCTCCTGGCGTCAACCGTGGCTTATAAAGGGTTGAGCAATCCTGTAGAGGGGACTATTCTTACCGTAATTAGAGAGGCGGCCCAGGCTGCCCAGGCACATGCCGGTAATGCTGGTGATGACGTGGTCTCGGTCCTGGAGGCTACGGTTGATGCTGCCCGGGAGTCGGTGGCTAATACCCCCAGCCTTCTGCCGGTACTGAGGGAGGCGGGGGTGGTGGATGCGGGTGGGCAGGGTCTATACACCCTCCTTGAGGGTGCCCTTCACTGCCTTAAGGGCGAGGCGGAGCAGTTGAAACTGCGCAAGCCGTGGTTGATTGCCAGCAGTGTGCCACTCGCGGCTAAGGGTCCCCAGATGGTTGGTGTCCCCGAGGTACCCTATGGTTATTGCACCAATTTTGTGATTAGGGGGCAGGGGCTTGACCCAGATAAGCTCAGGGAGAAGCTGGAAAAGAGGGGGCAATCGGTTATCGTCATTGGTGACGATTCGGCAGTCAGGGTTCATATTCATACCTTAGACCCCGGTGAGATTGTGCACCATGTTATCTCCCAGGGCACCTTGCACGAGATAAGTATACGCAATATGGATGAGCAATACCGGGACTTCTTGGAGATGCAGAAAGAAAGGATGCCAGCGGTTGATATTGCCATTGTGGCAGTAGTGGCCGGGGAGGGGTTGAATAATGTTTTCAGCAGCCTGGGGGCAACGGCTATCGTCCCCGGTGGGCAGACAATGAATCCCAGCACCAAGGATTTGCTCCAGGCGGTGGAGATGGTGGCTTCAGAAAGGGTTATTATTTTGCCTAACAATAAGAATATAGTGCTTACCGCCAATCAAGTTCAGTCATTGACCGCCAAGACGATTAGAGTGGTGCCAGCCAAAACAATTCCCCAGGGAGTAGCGGCACTTTTGGCCTTTGATTATGAGGCTGACCTGGAAACAAACGTTCAGAATATGGAGGAGGCGATATCAGCGGTAAGGTCTATCGAGGTTACCCGGGCGATACGCTCAACCCGCCTTGGTGGGTTTGATATTAGAAAGAAGCAGGCAATTGGCTTTTTGGATGGAGACCTGGTAGCCGTGAGTGATAAACCGGAGGATGTTCTTAGTGAGGTGCTGGCCAGGATGAATCCAGATGGGGCTGAGGTCATTACCATCTACTATGGGGCTGATACTACATCTGCTGACGCCGAGCAGGCTGGCGCGGCTATCCATGAAAAATACCCCCAGCTTCAGGTTGAGGTAATTCAAGGTGGTCAGCCTCATTATAATTATATTGTCTCTATTGAGTAAACGGGGGTTATTATGTCGGTAAATATTGTCAGCGATAGTCTAGCTGACATACCTTCTGAGGTAGCTAAAAAACTAAGAATTACCATAGTGCCGCTGAATGTCCATTTTGGTAGTGAGACCTTCCGCGACGGCATTGACCTGACTACTGACCAGTTCTATGAGAGGCTGGTGGCCAGCAAAATCTTTCCCACGACCACAGTGCCACCCCTGAGCGTGTTTGTTAATACCTATGATAAGCTGGCTAAGGAGACAGACGAAATCCTGGTCATTACCTTTTCCCATAAGCTCGGTGCTGGCTATAATACCGCCCTGGAGGCTAAAGGGCTGATGAAGCGGAAATGCCGGGTGGAGGTGATTGATTCAGGGTGGGCGACTATGACCGAGGGACTGATAGTTATGGCGGCGGCTAAGGCAGCTCAGGCTGGAGCTGGCCTTGATGAAGTGGTTAGTCTAACTCGCCGCAATATCCCCCGGGCTGATGTTCGTATGGTTTTTGATACCCTGGAATACCTGAGTCGTGGCGGGCGCATTGGCAAAGCCCAGGCTTTTCTAAGTTCAGTGCTTAAGGTGCACCCTGTCCTTGGTATAAGGGATGGTGAGGTCTATCCTTTCGCTCGGGAGCACTCCCGGACTAGGGCGATAGACTACTTATATAACTTTGCTACTAGCTTTTCCCGCATAGAGGGGATGGCGGTAGAGGATGCCACTACCCCGGACGAGGCAGATGAGCTAGCCAAGCGGCTTGGTTCTAAATTTCCCAAAGTGCTTATCTACCGGGCAAAGGTCAGCCCGGTGGTGGGAGCGCACGTCGGTCCCCATGTTCTGGCAGTATCGGTGCTAGGGGACAAGCGATGACAGTTAGGATTGTTACCGATAGCATCGCTGATTTGCCGTCTCAGGTGGTTAAAGAGCTGGGGATTACGGTGATTCCGTTACTTGTCCGCTTTGGCGAAAGGCTCTACCGTGATGGCATTGACCTGACTGCCAGCGAGTTCTACAACATGCTCACCCGCAGCAAGATCTTTCCGGTTACTTCAGTACCATCACCAGCAACCTTTGCCGAGGCCTATGATAAGCTGGCTGAGGAGACAGATGAGATTCTGGCTATTATTGTTTCTTCCCGGCTCAGTGGTACCTATGAGGTGGCGTTACAAAGCGTCGCACTGATGAAACGGAAATGCCGGGTGGAAGTGATTGATTCACGGTGGGCGACTATGGCGCAGGGGTTTATAGTTATGGCTGCGGCTAGAGCGGCTCAGGCCGGAGCTAGTCTTGGTAAGGTGATAGAGCTAATTAGAAAGACTATTCCTCGTGTGGATTTTCGGGCTGCTTTTGATACCCTGGAGTACCTCAGGAGGGGTGGGCGGATTGGCCGGGCACAGGCTTTTCTGGGGTCAATACTGAGGATAAACCCTATCATCACCCTGAAAGACGGCCTGGTTGAGCCGGTAGGCAGGACACGCTCTCGGGCGAAGGCGATGGAGCATTTATATAACTTTGCTACTAGCTTTTCCCGCATAGAGGAGATGGCGGTGGAGGATACCGCCTGTCCTGATGACGCTGAGGCACTGGTTGAGCGGCTTAGCACTAAGTTTCCAAAGGAACGAATCTATCGCTCAAAGATGACCCCAGCAATCGGGACTCATACTGGCCCCGGTCTCCTGCTGGTCGCTATATTGGGGGACAAGGGGTAGCAGTAATAAGGGGCAAAGGCTTTTAAATGGCAGTTAAGATTGTTACTGATAGCTCGGCTTGCCTTCCTGTCAAATCGGTTGAAGAATTAGGTATTACCGTAGTTCCGGCGTATGTTTGCTTTGGCGCTAAAACTTATCGCGATGGTATTGACCTGACTACTGAGCAGTTCTACGAGAGGTTAGTCAGTAGCAAAATCCTGCCAACTACGGCAGTGCCGGCACCGACAATCTTTGCCGAGGCGTATGATAAGCTGGCTAAAGAGACGGACGAAATCCTGGTCATTACTATTTCCCACAAGTTGAGTGCTATCTATAAGACAGCGTTGCAAGCTGTAGAACTGATGAAGCGGAAATGCCGGATAGAGGTGATTGATTCGCAATGGGCCCTTATGGCCGAGGGACTTATAGTTATGGCTGCGGCTAAGGCGGCTCAGGCCGGAGCTAGTTTCGATGAGGTGGCGGCTTTGACGCAGAAGAATATACCTCGAGCTGATATCCGCATCGCTTTTGATACCTTGGAATATCTTCAGAGGGGTGGGCGCATTGGTAAGGCGCAGGCATTTCTCGGGTCAGTGCTTAAGATAAATCCTATCCTCTGTATAAAAGATGGCGAGACTTATCCGGTTGCCAGGGAGCGCTCTCGAGCCAAGTCAATAGAACACCTATATAACTTTGCTATAGGTTATTCCCGCATTGAAGAAATGGCGATAGAGGATGCCACCACTCCCAATGAGGCTGAGATGTTGGCTGAGCGTATCAACACTAAATTTCCCAAAGAGCGTATCTACCGGACGAAGGTGAGTCCGGCAGTGGGGGTGCATGTTGGCCCTCACGTTTTAGCGGTATCTGTATTAGGCGACAGGGATTGAGTTTTTACCGCTGTTAGCCACGGAGGCGGAACCTTGCCAATAAATGTTGAGCCTCTGCAGAAGATTCTCCGGCTTGAGGTTGAGAAGGGTTATCTGGATTCAGCGGTAATCGGTGGTTTGGATAGATTCCTTCACCGCTGGACCGCTCAAGCCGTAGAGTCAATAACCAGCCCCCCGCTTTTGCGCCAGTTTCATCGGCTTGGGTTGATTAATTCTAACTATGCCTCTTTGACCAGGGAGCAGCGCAAGGAGTGGGTAAATAAGATATTTGCTTTTCTGTCTGAACTGGAGAAAGTTGAAACTGAAAAGGGTGAGGTCAAGGTGCCAGAAGAAGGCGCAGTGCCCTCGCCTCCGGTAGACAGCAGGCAGTCTTTGGTAAAGGGGCGTAGGGTAGCCAGCGGGTCTATTGAGTCTCCCATTACTACTCTTAAGGGGGTTAGCACCAGTCTGGCGGCTAAGTTCAAACGTTTGGGTGTGGAAACGATTCGTGACCTGCTCTATTTCTTCCCCCACCGCCATCTTGACTATAGCCAGAGGAAGTATATCTCCCAGCTTACCGAGGGAGAGGAGCAGACGATTATTGCTAACGTGTGGCAGGCTCAGGTGATTATGCCCGGTGGCCGGCGCAGCACCGAGGCTATTGTCGGCGATGAGACCGGCAATGTCAGGGTGGTATGGTTTAATAATCCTTACCTGGCAAAGAAGCTACCAACTAATACCCGGGTGGTTCTCAGCGGCCGGGTGGGCTTATTTGGCGGGCGGCATGTGTTTGAATCTCCAGAGTGGGAGCTATTGGAGGATAAGGAGCTGATTCACACCGGGCGCCTGGTTCCTCTCTATCCCCTTACCCAGGGGTTGCACCCCCGCCAGGTGAGGAAACTGATGAAAGAGGTTGTCGACCAGTGGGCAGGGCAGGTAGAGGACTTTTTGCCCACCGAGCTGAGGCAACGCTGTAACCTGCTTGAGCTGCCCCAGGCGATAGCCCAGGCTCACTTTCCCGAGAATGAAGCCGCTAAGGACCGGGCAAGGGTCGGGCTGGCGTTTGACGAGCTTTTTCTTCTTCAATTGGGGGTGCTGGCGAGAAAGCGCGATTGGCAGGAGAGCCAGCCGGGCAACCCGTTTGAGGTCAAGACACCGGTGCTGGATAAGCTTTTTAAGCTCTTTGCCCTTCAAGCTGACGGCGGCTCAGCACCGGGTGCTCGGTGAGATACTGGCTGACCTGGAGAAGCCAAGACCGATGTCCCGATTGTTGCAGGGGGAGGTGGGCAGTGGCAAGACCGTGGTGGCTACTGCCGCCCTGCTGGTTGGGGCGGCCAGTGGCTATCAGGGAGCATTCATGGCGCCGACGGAGATTCTGGCTGAGCAGCACTTTGCTAACCTCTGCCAGCTCCTGTCTAGAGCCGGTGAGCAGGTGGCGGGGGAAGATAACCTGAGTAGTTACTCCGGGCTTCTATCTCGTCCGCTTACTATGGCGCTACTTATTGGTGGCATAAACCAGGCGCGGAAGCAGGAAATCCAGCAGCTTATCGCCAGTGGAGATATAGATATTGTTATCGGGACTCACGCCCTTTTTCAGAAGGAGGTTGAGTTCCAGCGATTGGGCTTGGCGGTGGTTGATGAGCAGCACCGGTTTGGGGTTACCCAGCGTTCCGCGCTCAGGCAGAAGGGGTTTAACCCCCATGTTCTGGTAATGACGGCAACGCCTATCCCCCGAACGCTGGCCTTGACCCTCTATGGCGACCTTGACCTATCGGTCATCGATGAACTTCCTCCGGGGAGGCAGGTGGTGAAGACCAAGTGGCTCAAGCCATCGCAGCGGGATAGCGCCTATGACTTTTTGCGCCGTCAGGTGGCTGAAGGTCATCAGGCGTTTATTATCTGTCCCTTGATTGAGGAATCGGAGGCGATTGAGGCTAAGGCGGCGGTGGCGGAATATGAGCGCCTGTCTCGGGAGGTCTTTCCTGACCTCAGGCTGGGCTTGATTCACGGGCGGATGTCGGTGGCGGAGAAGGATGAGGCGATGCACCGCTTTCGCTCCGGCGAACTGAATATATTAGTATCAACCCCGGTGGTGGAGGTGGGCATAGATGTGCCCAATGCCACGGTGATGCTGGTGGAGAGCGCCGACCGTTTCGGCTTATCGCAACTGCACCAGTTCCGTGGCCGGGTAGGGCGGGGGCAGGAGCAGAGCTACTGCATGCTGTTAGCGGAGAACCCTTCCGAGGTAGGTAGGGAGCGCTTGGATATAATTGGGAAGATTTATGATGGCTTTCAACTGGCTGAGGAGGACCTGAGGCTGCGGGGTCCGGGGGAGTTCTTTGGCACCCGGCAGAGCGGGCTTCCTGACCTCCGCATGGCTAAGCTCTCTGATGTGGCTCTGCTGGAGCTGGCACGAGACGAGGCAATAAGGCTCTTTGAACAAGACCCCAGTTTTAGAGAAGCCTGAACACCGCCTCTTGGCTAAGGAGCTAGCCCGAGTCTGGCAACACGGCGCAGCGGAGTGGAGCTAGGGATGAATCCTTTTCTAAGCTGGGCAGATACAAAATGAGCCGAACTCGTCATTTCTAAGTTTTGGAGGTAGCTGATGACCTTAGTACTTACAGAGATTTCGTCATACGGAATAGTTATGGGGGCGGATAGCGCGGTTACTTGCCGGACTCCATTACCTAATGGTCAAATTGGCAACCGAGTACTGATGGGCGTTCAGAAACTTTTCCCAATTCCTTATCTTCAAGCTGGTGCCTCTTGTTGGGGATACGGGCAAATAGGCAACGTTGAGACCGATATATGGCTAAGTGAGTTCATTACTAGGTGTCAAGGCCAGAGCCAAACTTTACAGGCGTTTGCCACACTGCTTCAAGACGAACTAAACAGAATTATACCGCCAACCCAGTCAGGACAAGCCGAAGCTGGATTTCACCTAGCTGGCTTCGTTCTTAAAAACGGACGCTTAGCGCCAGATTTCTGGCATATCCATAATGGCCCTAGTCAGTTCTTTCAAAATATCAACACACATATTTTTAATGCTAACTACGATTTAGGCGGAGCCATTACACAGGGTGGTTATAACCCAAACAACCCTTACTTTATTGTCAGGAATGGAGATTACACTTTTTACGCTGCATGGTGGGAAGATTTTGAGAGCCTTTTAAACTCGACCCTTCGTCAGCGTAACATAAACATTCCGCGACCATCTTTAGAAGGCAGGGCTGAGTATATTCGATTTCAGATCAGAATTATTAGTCAGATTTATGGTATGAGCACTCTTTTGCCATCCATTGGCGGTGAGATAACTACATTGACCATAGATAGTAGTGGTATCCGTTCTTTTGATATAAGACCATGAATTCTGAGCAGTCTAGAAAAGACAAACCTCCGCAAAAGTTCGGATTTTCCCCCACGTGGGGAGCCGAGTTCGTTTTTAATAAGGAGTCAAAGAGAGGCGTAGCCTCTCTTAAAAAATCTCTTCCCCCTCTCCTTTGAAGGAGAGGGGGATTAAGGGGGTGAGGTAGAGAGAAGAGGTGTTTAACAATACTTTTTCTTCCCACCCACCCGCCCACAAAAGCCTTGGTGCTTAAAGGGGGTAAGGTTTATGAGGATTCTTATCGTTGGTGGGGTGGCTGGTGGCGCCTCTTGTGCCACTCGGGCGCGCCGGCTTTCGGAAGAGGCAGAGATTATCATCTTTGAACGAGGCTCTTACATCTCTTTTGCCAACTGCGGTCTGCCCTATTATATTGGCAACGTCATCAGCGAGGAGAAGGAGCTGCTTCTGGCAACGCCTGAGTTTTTGAAGAAGAGATTCAATATTGATGTTCGAACCGAGAACGAAGTCATGGCTATTGACCGTGAAAAGAATGAGCTCGAGGTTAAGGACTTGAAGACAGGCAAAGTATATCGTGAAGGATACGATGCCTTGGTGCTGGCACCAGGGGCAACGCCTATTCGTCCGTCACTCCCAGGCATTGATATTCCTGGCATTTTTTGTCTTCGGACAATTCCCGACAGCCGCCAGATTAAAGAATGGATTGTGGAGCATAATGTTAAGCAGGCGGTTATCGTTGGTGGTGGATTTATCGGATTGGAAATGACCGAGAACCTGGCCAAGCGTGGAGTTTCGGTAACCCTTATTGAGATGGAGCCACAGGTTGTGCCGATGCTTGACCCTGAGATGGCGGTGCCAATTCATGGTCATCTCTTAGCCAATGGCGTGCGTCTTTGCCTTGGTGAGCCTGTTACTGGATTTGAACAAAATAGCGACGGAACAATTCTTGTCAGATTGAAGTCCGGTGAGACTCATACCGCCGACCTTGTTATTCTTAGCCTTGGTGTTCGTCCCGAGGTCAGCCTGGCTAAGGCGGCAGGTCTTGAGATTGGGGCTTACGGCGGTATACGCGTTAACGACCAGATGCGTACCAGTGACGAGCGGATTTGGGCAGTTGGTGACGCCGTTGAGACGCGAGATTTCATTACCAGTGAGTGGACTCTGGCGCCACTTGCTGGCCCGGCTAATCGGCAAGGACGGATTGCTGCTGACGTTATCTTTGGGCGTGACGTTAGATTCCGTGGTGTTCAAGCCACCGCCGTTTGTAGCGTATTCAATATGACTATCGCCTCAACTGGGGCTAGTGAAAAAGGGCTAAGGCGCGCCGCCGTTAGTGGCAAGCCTATACCTTATGAGAAGGTTTATCTATATCCAAGCCAGCATGTTAGCTATTACCCGGGTGCGGAATCTATGGCATTGAAGCTGATTTTCTCGACAAAAGACGGACGTGTTCTTGGCGCTCAAGCGGTTGGTAAGGAAGGGGTTGAGAAACGGATTGATGTCATTGCTATGGCCATTCAGCGAAATTCAACTGTCTTTGACCTTGAGGAAGCCGAACTTTGCTACTCGCCACAGTTTGGTGCTGCCAAAGACCCGGTCAATCTGGCGGGAATGGTTGCGGCTAACACCTTGCGCGGTGATGCCCCGATTGCCCACTGGGAGGATATTACTGAGTCAAAGGCTATGATTCTCGACGTTCGCACTCTAGGGGAGGTTGCTGTCGACAGAGTGAAAGGGGCGGTCAATATTCCGCTACCGGAACTTCGTTCGCTGTTGACTGAGCTTCCCCGGAATGGGGAGATATGGGTTTATTGTCATACAGGGCAGAGATCGTACTATGCTACCCGTATACTGCGTCTGAATGGGTTTAACGCCCGGAATATTTCTGGTGGCATTGTAACCTACAATGCGGTGAAACAGATAGGGAAGGGTAGCGGTTAGCTGTGGTGTGGGGTTATTCTTTAGCTAGCTTTGTGCTATAATTTGAAGGTTACAGCGGAGTAATTAGTGATTAAGCAAAAGCTTATAGATTTGCTAACGCAGGCAGTAATCAAGGCACAGGAGCTGGACAAGCTACCTTCGGTCGCCTTGCCTGAGGTTAGTATTGAGCATCCCCAGAACCCGGAGCACGGGGATTACGCCTCAAGTTTACCATTGAAATTAGCCCGGGCAACCGGGGTTAACCCACTGGCTATTGCTGAGGAGGTGGTTGGGTGTATCGCTGCCAGCCCCGAGGTTAGCCGTGTTACGGTGGCACCACCCGGCTTCATCAATTTCACCCTCAGCAGCAGCTGGTTAACCGCTCAGGTGTCTTCAATATTAAAGACTGGTGATTCCTACGGCAATATTGACCTGGGGCGGGGTAGCCGGGTGCAGCTCGAGTTTGTTAGCGTTAATCCTACCGGCCCGCTCCATGTTGGTCATGGTCGTGGGGCGATTTTGGGTAGCACCCTGGCTAATGTTCTTGCCGCTGCCGGCTATAAGGTGGAGGAGGAATATTATATTAATGATGCTGGCAGCCAGATAGACGCCTTTTGCCGCTCACTCTACGTTCGCTATCAGCAGTGTTTGGGCGTTGACGCCGAGATGCCGTCCGACGGTTATTTGGGTAGCTATATGATTGACCTGGCTAAGGAGATTATTGCTGAGGAGGGAGACAAATTTCTCTCCCTGCCGGAGAAAGAGGCAATAGCCCAGCTGGGGCATATCGGCTTGGTCAAGATGATAGAGCAAATCAAGAGCGACCTTGAGCGAATCGGGGTGAGCTTTGATATCTGGTTCAGCGAGCAGAGCCTTTATCAGAATGGTCAGTACGAAAGGGTAATGTCGCTCCTGCGCCAGGGGGGGTATATCAGCGAGAAGGAAGGTGCCACCTGGTTTGTCTCCACCGCCCTGGGTGAGGATAAGGACAATGTGGTGGTGCGCAGCGATGGTTCTCCTACCTATTTCGCCTCTGACATTGCCTATCACTATAACAAGTTTTTGGAGCGCAAGTTTGACCGGGTAATCAATATCTGGGGGGCTGACCATCAGGGGCATATAACCCGGATGAAGGCGGCGGTGGCTGCCCTGGGTATCGCCCCGGAACGGCTCAAGGTAATAATCTCCCAGATGGTTACCCTATCTCGTGGTGGCGAGTTGGTCAGGATTTCCAAGCGTAGCGGCGATATTATTACCCTACGTGAGGTGGTAGATGAGGTGGGGGTGGATGCCTGCCGCTTTTTCTTTGCCTCCCGCACCGCCGATAGTCAGATGGACTTTGACCTGGAACTGGCCAAGAAGCAGTCAGCCGATAACCCCGTCTACTATGTTCAGTATGCTCACGCCCGCATTGCCAGCATCCTTCGCCTGGCTCAGGAGAGGGGGATTAACTCCGGCGATGGTGATGTCTCTCTGCTCACCACTGAGCCTGAGCTGGCTTTAATACGGAAGATGCTACTTTTGCCTGAGATGGTTGATGTGGTAGCCCAAGCACTGGAGCCTCACCACCTTGCCTATTATGCCCTGGACCTGGCGACTGTGTTTCACAGCTTTTATAAGCAGTGCCGCGTCGTCTCTGAGGATGAGGTGCTGACCAAGGCTCGGCTCAAGCTGGTTGAGGCGGCTAAGATTGTCCTATCAAAGACCCTCCACCTTATGGGTATGGGCGCCCCAGAGCGGATGTAAAAGAAGGAGATTTGGATGAAGAAGCGTGTTTTTTCTGGGGCTCGCCCCACCGGCCGGCAGCACCTGGGGAATTACCTCGGGGCAATACAAAACTATGTCAGCCTGCAGGATGAGTATGATTGCGTCTATTGCATTGTTGATATCCATGCCCTGACCACAATGGAGGATACCTCTAGCCTGCAGAGCAATATCCGTGAGATGACCCTCGACTGGCTGGCGGCTGGGCTTGACCCCAAGAAAAGCATCATCTTTGTTCAGTCCCATGTCCCTGAGGTAATGGAGCTACATACCCTGCTCAGTATGGTTACCCCCCTGGGCTGGTTGCTGCGCGTGCCTACCTTCAAGGAGAAGGTAAAGCTCCAGCCTCAGAATGTGAACTACGGGCTGGTGGGCTATCCGGTGCTGATGACCGCCGATATCGTGCTTTATAAGGCTGAGGTGGTGCCGGTTGGCGAAGACCAGCTTCCCCATCTGGAGCTGGCCCGGGAGATTGCCCGGCGCTTCAATAACCTCTTCGGCGATACCTTCCCCGAGCCTCAAGCCAAGCTTACCTCATTTCCAATGGTGCTCGGGCTGGATGGCAAGGAGAAGATGAGCAAGCAACTGGGCAATGATGTTGAAATCGCCCTTTCGCCTGAGGAGACAATAAAGAAGGTGATGACGGCGGTTACCGACCCCGCCCGCCAGTACCGCAATGACCCCGGTCACCCCGAGGTATGCAATATTTACACCCTGCACGGGTATTTTAACCCGGAGCAACAGGCAGACATTGCTATCCAGTGCCGCTCGGCCAAGATTGGCTGTGTTGAGTGCAAGACGCTTCTCGCCGAGAAGATTAACTCCGCCCTCGCCCCCCTGCGCCAGCGGCGCTCTGCCTTAGCCGCTAAACCTGAGTATATAAAGGAGGTCCTGGCTGACGGCGCCCAGCGCGCCAGCGTGATTGCCAGGGAAACACTTAAAGAAGTCAAGCAGAAGATGGGGCTTTTATAGGTTGACCTCACCCCCTGTATCCCCCTCTCCTTTGAAGGAGAGGGGGAGGAATAAAAGAAGAGGGGCTTTCGCCCCTCTTAGACACCTCTATTCTATTCCTATTGAAGTGCCTTAATTTATTATTGTAAACTTGGGCAAAAAAGGAGGGTTATCCAATGCCGAGACGTATTGTAGCTTGGGGCGTATTGCTTTTCTCATTTGCGATGATATTGCTTGGAATGCCAAAAGGGAGTGGATGGAGTGTTGGTTTCGATTGGGCACATTATGTGCCAACTGTAACTATGCCTGCTATGGTTTATTGGATTTTGGGAGGAATTGCTGGAGTCGTATCTCTACTTTTAGTCATATCAGCATTTTGGGGAAACTGGTCTAATAATGTCGAAGATTTTATTATTGAAAACTTACACGGGTCATTGTTTATTATCTATTTGTTTACGTATATAATAGGCTACTTAAAAGGAGTTGGTTCATTGGTTTCGAATTTTCAATCAAACTGGCTTGTTACTTCGGCTTTCTACATTGGTTTCATTTTGTTTTTACTTATTCCAGCTCTATACTATAAGTGGCTATTTGAGCGGAAAAAACAGCGGCGCCCAGCACCGGCAAAGCCAAAATAACCTGCTGTCTACCTCTGGAGTATAAATTCAGGCAGTCAAAGAGGGGCGGTAGCCCCTCTTAAAACAAACCTCCCCTTCCCCTTGTTAAGGGGAAGGGGATACAGGGGATGGGGTTCATAAAAACCTACCTCCTCTTTTCCCTCCCTCTCCTTATATGGTTAGTAACATACCCTATGAGAAGGACGGCGGCTCCAACAAGCATTATAAGAAATCCTATTATATCGCTATCTAAATTGAACAAGGCAAGCAGTAGTGGAGTGAGCAGAAACACAAAGAGGCCGAAGGCTATGATGCATATTGCTACCTTGCTGGTCTTGCTAATCGTTTTCCACCCTCTTCTTTTTACTAGTATACCTAGATAAATAAACAAGGCTAGAAAGCCAAGAAGGAGTATTATAGGGAATATATTGAACATATATACATCTCCTTAGCCGCTAACTTGACCACTCGGCGTTGATAGCAATAGACAAACTATACTTTCTTGTGCTTCTTAACGAAGCGCCCCATCCGCAGAAGCGCTTCCTCAATCTCCGCCAGAGAGGTGGCATAGCAGCAGCGGACATAGCCCTCACCGCATTGCCCGAAGGCAGTGCCGGGGACGACAGCGACCTTTTCCTCCACCAGCAGCTTTTCGGCAAACTCCTCCGAGGTCATGCCGGTGCCCTTTATTGAGGGGAAGGCGTAGAATGCGCCTTTGGGTTCAAAGCAGGGTAAGCCAATGTCATGTAGTCCCTTGACCATAACCAGCCGCCGCCGATTGTAGTCCTCAACCATTTCCAGCACACTGCGTTCACCGGATTTTAACGCCTCAATGGCGGCGACCTGAGCCATGGTCGGGGCACACATTATGGTGTACTGGTGAATCTTGGTCATGGCGGCGATAATCTCTTTACTGGCGGCGGCGTAACCGATGCGCCAGCCAGTCATGGCATAAGCCTTGGAGAAGCCGCCGAGAAAAACGGTACTTTCTTTCATCCCGGGCAGGGTGGCAAAGCAGGTGTGCTTCACGCCGTAGACAAGCCGAGCGTAAATCTCATCGGAGATTACCAGCAGCTGGTGGCGGCGGGCTATTTCGGCTATTTTTGCCAGCTTTTCTTTGCTCATCACCGCCCCGGTAGGGTTTGACGGATAGCCGATAAGAATGGCCTTGGTCTTGCTGGTAACTCGCGCCTCAATATCAGCGGCGCTAAGCTCAAAATTATTTTCCTCGCTGGTGGGGACCATAATTGGGGTGCCACCAGCCAGAATGACGCAGGCGTCATAGGAGACATAGTGGGGGTCGGGCATGATGACCTCATCACCGGGGTCAAGGACGGCTCTGGTGGCCAGGTCTAGCGCCTCGCTGACGCCAACGGTAATCAGAAGCTCAGTATCGGGGTCATAGCTCAGGTTATAGCTGTTCTTGAGGTATCTTGACAGCTCGCGGCGAAGCTCGGGCATGCCTGAGTTTGAGGTATACATGGTCTGGCCCTTCTCCAGCGAGTAGATAGCCGCCTCGCGGATGTGCCACGGGAGTAGCAAAATCAGGCTCGCCCACTCCGAGTGATATTACCCCCTCCATAGAGGCGAGAAGGTCAAAGAACTTCCTTATCCCGGAAGGGGCAATCTGGTTGGCTCGCTGTGAGCTAATATTGCGCACTTTTAGCGACATAAAAATCTCCTACAGGATTACCGGCTGGCGCTTGGTCTCCTCTTTCCCCCCCAGAATTTCGCTGTCCTCTTTGTAGCGCTTGAGCATGAAATGGGTAACTGTCCCCTGCACCCCTTCAATTGGGGCGAGCTTTTGGGAGACGAAATCAGCCACTTCATGCATGGTCTTGCCGGTTACCAGAACCAGCAGGTCGTAAGCCCCGGAAAGGAGGTAGACCGAGCGAGCCTGGGGGAAGCGGTAGATGCGCTCGGCGACAGCGTCAAAGCCAACGTCTCGTTGCGGGATAAGCTTGACCTCAATCAGAGCCGACACCTGTTCCTCCCCTACCTTGTCCCAGTTAATTATCGTCTTGTATTTCAGGATGGTTCGGTCTTTCTCGGCTTGCTTGATGAGCTTGTCGACCTCACTTTGGGGAATGCCGGTCATGGTTGATATTTGCTTCGGGGTGGTTCGGGCATCGTTTTCCAGTATCTTAAAAATCTCATTTGTCATGTTTAGCTCCTCATTAGCTCAGTTAGCGACCACCGGTCTTGTGTTTCATTATAGCAGAGTTGGAACCGTTTGTTATCCTTAGTTCTGACCTGAAAATGCCTCTCCCCCGGCTCCCGCCACTCCTTTTCTATCTCCGCCACCTCATATTTCACCCCCTCCCAGACAAAAGACCTTGGTCTTTCGGCGTAGGTCTGGCCGGAGTAGCAACTTACTTTAAAGTTGTTTAATCCGTTTGAGGATGATTCTCCGCTGCGGAAGGCTAACATCAACCACTTCCCATCCGGCTTCGAGCCAGGCAGTAGCCTGGGGGTTTCCGCCGTCGTTTTCCCACCAGGATTTGAAGGTATATGCCTCCTTTTCCAGCTCAGAGCCGATAATGCTTTCAATCTGCTCGAAGACCAGCTGCATCTGGGTGGCTCTATAGCTGGACAGGAAGTCCCTTAGCGGGTTGTATTTGGCAATGCTGGCTACATCCGCCGTTTCCCCTCCGGTTTTGTGGCTAACCGCGCTGTCGGCCAGAGTTGCGCCGCGTGACTTTCTTTCCACCACCTCGTATTTCCTTACCTTACCCCCGCCCAGTCTCACATGAAGCAGCGAGGCGCACTCCGGGCAGGTGAGCTGGCCATCGTAATTATTGGTGTCAATAAAATCCGGTATCTTGATAGGTTTGCCGCAAGCTAAGCAGTCAATTTCCATTTTTGCCTCCTTATATCTGGGGAAACCCTTCCCCTTTATCCCCTTCCCTTGATAAGGGAGGGGGAAGAATTTATTTTTAGAGGGGGCAAAGCCCCTCTTGGACTCCCTTTTAAGCCACCTCGTTAATTAAGTGGAGTAATCATTCATAGTATTTACTAATCCTTGTGTGTCCTGTTGCTCTATATTTTCCGCTTAGCGTATCCTCGTCTGATTTATAAGGTATCTTATTGGTTATGCCTAGTTTTCTGAGTTCTTCTCTTACTCTTCTTGCATCTTTCTCGTCAGTCCAGTCGTAAGTGTAAACACAAATAACCTTCTGCTCTCGTTTCCCTAATGGACTTGGTTTTGCTGTCGCTACCTTAGAAGCGCCACCCAACTTACCTTCCTCAGTAGCTTTCTTGATTTTAGCCCATACCTCATCTATATCCTTTTCAGGCACAAAGATAAGCCACTTCCCATTTTTTAGAGTAGGCTTGGGATACTTACCTTTTCTCCTCTTAGCATAAATCCAATAGATATCAGTAACCTGAGAGGGTTTAGCGTCAGAGGAATGAGTATCAATCTCCTTTTCCACTTCATCCTCCTGCATCCTAAATCTTTGGCTTTCTCTTATGCCACTCCGTTGCCTGCTCGTAGGCGTAGGCGATTCTTAAGAATGGTCTCCTCGCCAAAGGGCTTGCCGATGAGCTGCATGCCTATGGGCAGCCCGTCACCAAAGCCAGCGGGGATAGTAATCGCCGGCAGACCGGCAATGTTCACCGGTATGGTGAAGACATCGCTTAAATACATTTGCAAGGGGTCGTCCATCTTCTCCCCAATCTTAAAGGGGACGGTGGGGGAGGTGGGGGTGACTAATGCATCATATTTCTCAAACGCCTGGTCAAACTCCCGCCTTATCAGGGTGCGGACTTTTTGCGCTTTAAGGTAATAGGCATCATAGTAGCCGGCGGAGAGGGCGTAGGTGCCGAGCATAATTCTCCGCTTTACCTCATCGCCGAAGCCGAATTGCCTTGTCTTCTCTAAAGCCTCCCACATATTGTCGGTCTTTTGATAGGAGAAGCCGTACTTCACCCCGTCATAGCGGGCCAGATTGGCTGAAGCCTCTGAGGGGGCAATAATATAATATACCGCCAGGGCATGGGGGGTGTGGGGGAGTGATACCTCCCATCCTACCTTGGCGCCAAGCTCCTCCAGCTTATTGATAGCGGCGCGCAAGGCTTGTTCCACCTCAGCCTGCATCCCGGCAACGAAGTACTCCTTAGGCACGCCGATGGAAAGCCCCTTGAGGTCAGTAGTCAGGCACTGGGTGTAATCGGGCACGGGGTAGGGCGCTGAGGTTGAGTCTCTATTATCGTAGCCGGCGATGGCATTTAACACTAGAGCGCAGTCGGTAACATCCTTGGTTAGAGGACCAATCTGGTCAAGGGAGCTGGCGAAGGCAACCAGCCCGTAGCGGCTCACCCGGCCGTAGGTGGGCTTTAAGCCAGTAACGCTGCAAAAACCGGCTGGCTGGCGAATACTTCCCCCGGTATCTGAACCAAGGGCGTAGATAGCCTCGCCGGTGGCGGCAACAACGGCTGAGCCGCCGCTGCTACCCCCGGGGACGCGGCTTAAGTCCCACGGGTTTTGCGTGGTAAAGAAAGCGGAATGCTCCGTTGATGAGCCCATGGCAAATTCATCCATATTGCTTTTGCCAATAATCACCGCGCCATAATTGTTTAATCTTTCCACTACAGTGGCATCGTAGGGCGGCACAAAATTCCCCAGCATCTTTGACGAGCAGGTGGTTCGCACTCCCTTGGTGCACATATTATCCTTGATTACCACCGGGATACCGGTGAGGGGGTGGACATCGCCCTGGGCAATGAACTCGTCAGCCTTTTTGGCTTGCCTTAGCGCCAGCTCATCAGTAACAGTAACCAGGGCATGAACCTTTGGCTCTACCTGCTGGATACGCTCAAGACAGGCCTTAGTCAACTCAACCGAGGAAAGCTTTTTGTTTCTCAGTAGCTGGCTTGCCTCATGAATGGTAAGCTGGTATCCCATCATTCAAGCACCGCTTTTACCCGGAAGAATTCGCCGTCTCTTTGCGGGGCGTTGGCTAGAATCTCGCTTTGGGGCAGAGAAGCAGCTACTTCATCCTCCTTGGTTACATTCTGGAGGGGAATGGATTGGGCAGTGGGGGGAACGTCAGTGGTATCTACCGGCTGCAGTATCTGGAAGTTCTCCAGGATATTAGATAATTGCTCTCTAAACCGCTCAAGCTCAGTCTCAGTCATGCCCAGCCGAGCCAGCAGGGCAATATGTTGCACTTCTTCACGACTCAGCTTCATTGTTTGCCCATTATAGCATCTATTCTGGGCGCAGGCTATAGTCCAGCGGTTTAAAATGAAGGTTGGCGCGGCCTATAGGCAAAGGAGACGATAAGTAAAACTACCCCCATCACCATAAGACCAATGCTATACATTGCTAGAGGGGCTAAGGTATCACTAAAAAGCTGTGGTATCCATGTCTGGAGGTAAGTTGGAACATTAAGCTGCGGTAACTGGGCGCCAATCAAATTCTTGGCCAGCCAAAAACCAGCGTAGCTAAGGGCGCCGCAAATCAAAAAGTTTATCCCTAGCCCACGAGTGCTGCCTCTTACCTGACGAGTTGTGACAATAATGAGCAGGATTAGCAGCAGGATAAGACCAATCAGAGCGCTAAACGCAAGCTGGAAATAGCCGATAATCTGCTTTACTGTCCCCAATTGTGCCATAATCTCAGGTGGTATTGAGGTCTCATCAAATTCAAAGGTTGAGGGAATCCCCTGGGAAATCTGCGGATAGTAGATATCCAAGTAGCTATCTATCAAGTCGGGGGATAGTCCGGCAAACTCTGGCGGAGGCGACTCTAGCAGTACTTCCCTCAGGTTTTCCTTGAAACTTTCCTTCACTGGCTCCAGCGAGACTACCAGGCTCAGGCTCGGGCTCTTCCCCTCAAGGTAGTCATAGATGGAGTAGGTAGCGCTAGCTGCCTGTTCCTTTAGCCACGGTTCAAGGTCGGCAATAGTAGCATCTACCGCCTCAGGCATGAACTCCTCTCCGGGGGGGATTTGCTGGGTGAGGATATCCCCGGCTAGTGAAGTTATATCAAGTCTATTCACCTGAGAGATAACGAAGTCGGGGTTGAGGATGGTCTGGTGTAGCGTGAAAACGATGCCAAAAACAAATAGGGACAGGAAAAGAAGGGAGCCGAAAATAAAAAGAGCCAAGCCCTTAAGAAACTTCATTTGGGCAGTATTGTATCACCGGAATGACTATAATGCAATGGGTGGTTTCTTGCTTTCAGTGAGCGGGATTGCTAATATTACTATTGGCATGCACTAGGGAATCAGTAGTTCCTCAAGGAGGTAGACAATGTATGTTCGTGATATCATGACAACCAACGTAGTTACTATTCCCAGTAGTACTAGTATTGCTGACACCAAGCGGATAATGGAGGCACACCGCATCCGTCGCTTACCGGTGGTGGATAAAGGGAAGCTGGTTGGTATTGTGACCGACCGCCGGCTGGAGAGTGTCTCTCCATCTAAAGCCACCTCGCTTACGGTTTGGGAGCTGACCTATCTTCTGAATAAGACCACGGTCAAGGAGATTATGGAGAAGGATGTAGCAACCGTCTCACCTGATATGAGCGCTGAGGAAGCGCTGGCTCTTGGGCAGTCCCATAAGGTGGGGGCAGCGGTGGTGGTTGAGGAGGGTAAGGTGGTGGGTATAGTTACCACCAATGACTTCTTCTATAAGATTATCAACCCCCTTCTCGGTTTGGGTCAGCCTGGCACCCGCATTGAGATTATCGGCGGTGGCGAGACCAAGGCGTTGGCGGAAATAATTTCAACCGTAAACAAGCTTGGGCTGGAAATTACCACACTCAACATTGAACAGTTGCCTGAGGCGAAAACAAAGGATGTTTGCGTTCACATTAACAGCGAAGACGTTAGTCAGCTTATTAAAGAGCTAAAGGGTAAGGGATATAGGGTAAGCGTGAGGAAGCGCTAAACCGAGAATACTGAAGAGTATTTTACCGGTGGCAAAGCGGCGAATCGATAACTTACTGGTGGACAGGGGGCTGGTGGAGAGCCGAGCCAAAGCCCAGGCTTTAATTATGGCCGGGGAGGTGGTGGCGGTGGGGAAAACCATTATTAAGCCGGGAACTCTGGTCGCTGAGGAGGCGGTAATTACTATTCTCAAGCCGCCTCCTTTTGTTAGTCGTGGTGGTGTCAAACTTGACTATGCCCTTGACCATTTCCAGCTTGATGTCTCTTCTAGGGTGGTGGCTGATATTGGGGCATCAACCGGTGGCTTTACCGATTGCCTGCTCAAGCGGGGGGCAAGACGGGTTTATGCCATAGATGTGGGCTATGGTCAGCTAGATTACCGCTTGAGGTGTGACCCACGGGTGGTGGTCATGGAACGGGTGAATGCCCGCTACCCTATCTCTCTACCGGAAAAGGTTGACCTGGCGACTATGGATTTGTCCTTTATCTCGGTGGAGAAGGTTATACCCTCAGTAGCTCAGTTGGTGAACGAGGATGGTTATCTACTGGTGCTTATTAAGCCTCAGTTTGAAGCAAGACGGGCTGAGGTGGGTAAAGGGGGAATAGTCAAACAACCTGCTGTCCATGCCCGGGTTCTGGGAAGGTTTATCGCCTGGGTAGTAGCCCACGGCTTCAGGCTGGGAGGATTGGTGGCTTCGCCTATCCTCGGTGCTTCCGGGAATAAGGAGTTCTTTGTCTGGCTGAGGTTGACATAATGCTCACCAGAGATTTCACTCTGGAGGTAGATGGACTAGATATCTTTGCTCGGCTTTACCTGCCCGCGGGCAAGATGCTATACCCAGTTGTTTGTGTTTGTCATGGTATCCCGGCTGGTATTCCTGACCCCAGTGATAGAGGCTACGCCTTGTTGGCGGAGCAGATTTGTCGCCACGGCTTCGCCGTATTGCTCTTTAACTTCAGGGGAACCGGGGCTAGTGGGGGGAACTTTGATATTCTGGGCTGGACCAGAGACCTGAAGGCAGTGGTTAATTATCTATGTGCTTTACCTGAGGTGGATAAGTCTCGCCTAGTGCTGCTTGGCTTTAGTGGTGGGGCGGCGGTTTCCATATATGTCGCCTCGGAGGAGAGAAGGGTATCGTCAGTTGTTGCCTGTGCCTGCCCGGCGGAGTTTGCCTTGTTTACCAAGACTGATGAACCGCAGCCTCTCATTGACCATTACCGTAGTATTGGTGTTATCAGGGATAGTGATTTTCCCCCTTCTGCCGAAGAGTGGCTTAATGGCTTCAGGCTGGTTAGCCCGATTAATTATGTTGCTGGAATCTCACCCCGGCCTTTGTTGCTAGTGCATGGCAGCCGGGACGAGACGGTGGCGGTCGGTGATGCCTATCGGCTATATGATAATGCAGGGGAGCCTAAGCGGCTCGTCATTGTTGATGGGGCGGGGCACCGGCTGCGGCACAGTGGTGAAGCGATGGCTATAGTTTTGGGCTGGCTTAGGCAGGTTAATAAATTGACCTATAGATAGAGATTGGTTTATAATTAGATTGAGAGGCAGTAGATTTGCACGAGTGTTGTGGTGTTTTTGGGGTTTATGCCCCTGGTGAGGATGTAGCTCGTCTTACCTTTTTTGCCTTATTTGCCCTTCAGCACCGTGGTCAAGAAAGTGCCGGTATTGCCACTACCGATGGCAAACGACTCCATGTTTATGCCAGAATGGGATTAGTTTCCCAGGTTTTTGACGAGGATTCCCTGAGTCGGCTCAAGGGTGATATTGCCATTGGTCATAATCGCTACTCCACCAGAGGCTCCAGCCGGGTAACTAACGCCCAGCCTATTATTGTGGGTGATGGTGAAAATGCTCTTGCTATAGCCCATAACGGCAATATCGTCAATGCTGAGCACTTATATCAGGAACTCTGTGATATGGGCTATACCTTCCACACCTCCACCGATACTGAGGTTATCGCTAACCTTATCCTGTCTTCCCCGGAGAAAAGCTGGGTGGACAGGATAAAGTATGCCATGCATCGGCTTCAGGGAGCCTATTCTCTAGCCATTATGACCAACCATACCCTGTATGGGGTTCGTGACCCCTTTGGCGTGCGCCCGCTATGTCTGGGGGCGATTAATGGTGGCTGGGTTATTGCCTCGGAGAGCTGTGCCCTTGACCATATTGGTGCCAGCTTTACCCGGGAGGTTGAGCCTGGTGAGATAGTAGCTATTAGCGAGAAGGGCATTGATAGTTACCAGGGAGAAGTGAGCCGAAAGGCTTTATGTATCTTTGAGTATATCTACTTTGCCCGCCCTGATTCGGTAATCAATGGTCGGCTGCTTTACCCGGCACGACTGGCTATGGGTAAGGGGCTGGCTCAGGAATACCCGGTGGCTGCCGATTTGGTTATGGGTGTGCCCGATTCCGCTACGGCGGCGGGCATTGGTTATTCCCGCGAGTCAGGTATTCCCCTGGGTGAGGGGCTGATTAAGAACCGCTATGTCGGGCGCACCTTTATTGAGCCTGACCAGCGCATCAGAGACCTCGGTGTTAAGCTGAAATTTAACCCCCTGCCCCAGTTGCTTGATGGCAAGCGGGTGGTGGTGGCTGACGATAGCATTGTGCGTGGCACTACCACTCCCAAAGTGGTGAAACTGCTGAGAAGGGCAGGGGCGAAAGAGGTGCATATGCGTATCTGTGCCCCGCCCATCCGCTATCCCTGCTTTTTTGGTGTTGATATGGCTACCCGCGCTGAGCTAATCGCGGCTCATAAGACGGTGGCTGAGGTCAGGGATTTTATTGGGGCTGACTCGCTGGGCTACCTGAGCATTGACGGGCTGATTAAAGCCGTAGGCTCTGCCCCGGGATACCTTCTGCCTGGCCTGCTTCACCGGCGACTACCCTATTCCGGTGCAGCTTCAGATGGATAAGCTGGCACTGGAGGCCATGCTCTCTGATAAATAAAATCCCTCTGGCGTAAAGTAGCGGTAAGCTAAACCCTCTTCAAGCCTCTTTCTAAATGTCATCGGGATTTGCAGTTGTCGCTCGGTTTCTGGTAGTCTAGAGACGGAGGCGGTCGTTGACAATTAAGCATACTTATACTGAAGCCGGTGTCAATATTGAGGTTGCGGCTAGAGCCAAAAAACTGATTGGCAAGCACGCCCGCTCAACCTATGGTCCTGAGGTCTTGAGCGGCGTTGGCTTTTTTGGCGGGCTTTTTGAATTTAAGGGGTATAAAGAGCCGGTTCTGGTCTCCAGCGTTGACGGGGTGGGGACTAAACTTAAGATTGCCTCGGCTCTGGGCCGGCATGAG
Source organism: uncultured delta proteobacterium (assembly GCA_963739245.1). Taxonomy (GTDB): domain Bacteria; phylum Chloroflexota; class Dehalococcoidia; order Dehalococcoidales; family BS750m-G39; genus CAVTZP01. The sequence continues at coordinate 187,052 of CAVTZP010000007.1, read as the reverse complement.
GGCGTTGGCATTGACATCGTCAATCACTGCGTTAATGATATCCTCACCTGTGGCGCCGAGCCGCTGTTCTTTCTGGACTATATTGCTATGGGCAAGCTGATGCCGGAGGCGGTAGAGGCTATCGCCCGCGGGCTGGCTCAGGCCTGCCGTGACGTGGGCTGTGCCCTTATCGGTGGTGAGACGGCGGAGATGCCGGGAATATATGCCGGCGAGGACTATGACCTGGTCGGCTTTATCATCGGCGTGGTGGAAAAAGATAAAATCCTCATGGGCAAGACGATTGCCGCTGGCGATGCCATTCTCGGCTTGCCCTCCAGCGGGCTTCATACCAACGGTTATTCCCTAGCGCGCAAGGTTTTTGGTGAAACCGCTTCAGCACTGAATAAATATTACCCTGAGCTAGGTCAGAAGTTGGGCGAGGTGTTGCTGACGCCTCACCGCGGCTACCTTCATCAGTTAAAGCCGCTATTGCCAGTTATTAAGGGCATGGCGCATATCACCGGTGGTGGCTTAATTGATAATGTGCCCAGGGTTCTGCCCCAAGGTCTGGCGGCAAGGTTTGATAGTAAGTCGTGGGTGGTGCCACCCATCTTTAATCTTATTCAGAAGCGGGGCAATATTGACCGAAGCGAGATGTTTCATGTATTTAATATGGGTATCGGCATGGCGGTTATTTGCTCACCGGAAAATGTTAACCGTCTGACCAAAGCGTTGCCTGAGGCTAAGGTTATCGGTGAGGTGATAAAGCAGACAGATAAGGCGAGGGTAATTCTCGAGTAGCTAAACGGAGGTTCTTATGCGAGCCATTGTTAGTGTATCGGATAAAACTGGAGTCACCGACTTTGCCAAGGGCTTAAGCCAGCTCGGCTTTGAGGTCTTTTCTACCGGCGGTACGAAAAAGGCGCTGGCGGAGGCTAAAGTTCCGGTAAAAAGCGTCTCTGAGATTACCGGCTTTCCCGAAATCCTTGACGGCCGGGTGAAGACATTACACCCGATGGTTCACGGCGGCATTCTGGCCCGGCGCGATATGCCCAGTCATATGCAGGAGCTGGCTAAAAACAAAATAGAGAAAATCGACCTGGTGGCAGTTAATCTTTACCCCTTCGTCCAGACTGTATCTAAAGAGGGGGTTAGCCTTGAGGAGGCGCTGGAGAATATTGATATTGGCGGGCCGACGATGATTCGGGCGGCAGCCAAGAATTTCCCCGGCGTTATTGTGGTTGTTGACCCTAAGGATTACCAGCCGGTTCTGGAAAAATTAAAGAAGGGTGATTTGCCTCTGGCGGAGCGTAAACGCCTGGCGCAGAAAGCGTTCCAGCATGTGGCCGTCTATGACACCGCCATTTCTCAGTACCTGCGGCGGGATATAGAAGGCTTCCCTGAGGAGATGACCATCGCCCTGAAGAAGCGCTACGGGCTTCGCTACGGGGAGAACCCGCATCAGCAGGCTGCCTTCTATGCTGAGCCGGTGGTGGGGGGTGGTGGTGATACCGGCATCACCTGGGCAGAGCAACTGGGGGGCAAGGAGCTTTCCTTTAATAATATCCTTGATGCCGATGCCGCCTGGGGGGCAGTGACTGATTTTTCGGCAGCCACAGTGGCTATTATCAAGCATACCAACCCCTGTGGGCTGGCCAGTCATGATGATATTGCCGAGGCCTATCGGCGCGCTTTTAGTGGCGACACGGTGGCTGCCTTTGGCGGCATTGTTGCTTGCAACCGGGCGGTTACCCTGGCTATGGCTAAGGAGATAAAGCCGGTCTTCTATGAGATTGTTATTGCCCCGGAGTATGAGGCTGAGGCGCTAAAGCTATTAAAGACGAAGAAGGATTTGCGTATTCTTGTTGCTGAACTGCCGCCAGATTATGGTAAGGTGCCGGCCGGCTATCTTGATTTCCGCCGGGTAAGGGGCGGGTTTCTTGTTCAGAGTTCAGATTCCCTCTCCGAGGATAGCGTCAACCTGAAAACGGTAACCAGGCGCCAGCCAACGCCGGCGGAAGTAAAGGATTTGCTCTTTGCCTGGAGGGTGGTCAAGCATATAAAGTCTAATGCCATCGTGCTGGCTAAGGATAAGACACTCCTGGGGATGGGGGCCGGGCAGCCCAGCCGCATTGTCAGTGCCCAGATAGCGATAGAAAAAGCTGGAGGCAAGGTTTCCGGCAGCGTTCTGGCTTCGGACGCTATGTTCCCCTTCCCTGATGTGGTTGAAGCGGCAGGCGCAGCCAAGGTAACGGCTATCATCCAGCCCGGCGGCTCAATAAGGGACGAAGACTCAATTAAGGCGGCCGACAAGTATAATATGGCGATGGTCTTTACCGGCGAAAGGCATTTCCGGCACTAGGGGGGTTAAAGGTGTTAATAATCTCTAAAGAACAGGTTGGAAATCTTATCCGCAAGCTGGCTGACCCGGCAAAACTCGGTGAGTGTCGGAGTGAAGTGGAAAAGATGCTGGAGATAAAATCAGCCTTGTTGTGGAAAGCAGAGCCTCAGCCTTGCTGCGGCTCTTACGAGGAGATTAAAACCTGCCTTACCTCGGAGGTTCAGATTCTGCAAGACGTGCTTAATGCCTTGGACGAGGGCAACATTCCCCAGGTAACGTCCCTGCTCAGAGAGTATGTGGGCTATCTTGAGCCTTAACTAGTCAAGCGGGAAAGTGAGGCGGACTATGGCTAACGCAGTTTTAGTTTCTGATATGCTCCGGGGTTTTCTGGAGGAGGGCTATCCTCTGTATTGCGGGGAGAGGGCCCGGCGTATCATCCCTAATGTTCAACGTCTGCTGGAGAGGGAGCTTGTCCAGGGTTCCAAGATATTCTTTCTCTGTGACCACCACGACCCCGATGACCCCGAGTTCAAGATGTTCCCTCCCCACGCCATTGAGGGCACTGCCGAGGCTGAGGTCATTCCGGAATTGGCCAAATATAAGGGCGAGATAATACCCAAAAAGACCTTTAGCTCATTTCTTGGCACTTCTCTTGACGAGAAGCTGAAGAAGCTAAAGCCGGAGAAGCTGATTGTCTGCGGGGTGTGCACTCATATATGCGTGTTGTCCGCAGTCGCTGATGCCAGAGTCCGTGGTTACGAGGTAGAAGTTCCTGTAGATTGTGTTGCCTCCTTTGATGAGAAGGGACACCACTTTGCCCTTGGTTACATGGAACATGTATTGGGGGCTAAATTGACCAACGTTGGGGTTAGCCGAGTTAAGCCAGCCAAGTTTGAACCCCCTGAAGCAGTACTATCTGGGGAGACGGCTGATATCTACTTTGCCCGCACTGTGGAGATATTGCGCCGTGAGGGGCTTAACCCGGTGGCGACTATGGAGGTATTCGCCAGCAGGGCGGGGGTGTTCTGTGGTATAGAGGAGGTCAAGGCTTTGCTCTCTAGTGTTTTGCCTGAGGATAAGTGTGAGGTCTGGGCTCTGGCTGAGGGTGAGGCCATGGCGGAAAAAGAAGTAGTGCTGCGTATAACTGCGCCCTATCAGAGCTACGGGTTATATGAAACGGCGATAGATGGTATTTTGGCCCACTGTAGCGGTTGGGCGACTGCCGCCCGGGAGTGTGTCGAAGCCGCCCAGGGGATACCTGTTGTCAGCTTTGGTGCTCGCCATGTTCACCCTTCGGTGGCGGGGATAATGGATTACTCAGCTATCATTGGCGGTTGCGCTGGCTGCTCCAGTATCGCCGGGGCGAAGCTGGCGGGTATTGAGCCAGCGGGGACGATACCCCATGCCCTGATTTTGATTATTGGGGATACAGTTAAGGCGACTTTGGCCTTTAATAAGTATACGCCGGCGGGAGTTCCCCGCGTTTCCTTGGTTGATACCTTTAAGGATGAGGCAGAGGAATCTATACTGGTGGCTAAGGCTCTGGGGGAGAAGCTTAACGCGGTTCGTCTTGATACCCCGCCGGAGCGGGGCGGGGTTACCCCTGGGCTGGTCAGGGAGGTCAGAGCCAGGCTTGATTTAGCTGGCTTCAAAAAGGTCAAGATTTTTGTTAGCGGTGGCATTAATGTTGAGCGCATCAAGCAGTTTGTTGAGTCGGGGGCGCCGGTTGATGGCTTTGGCATCGGCAGCTATATCAGCGGGGCTAAGCCGATTGATTTTACCGCTGACCTGCATGAGATAGAAGGGAAGCCAATTGCCAAGCGGGGCAGAATCCCCGGCATCACCCCCAATCCCAGACTCAAACGGATAATGTAAGCCTCCTCAATCTACCCGCTTAAATTCCAAGCATAGAACCTTTTTGGTATCCTCGCTCACCTTTACCCGCTCGTCTATCCGCCAGCCAACCACCCATATAATATGCTCGGGGGAGCAGACAAGGGGAACTTGCTGCCGCCAGGCGCGGGGGATTTTGGCGTCTATCATAAACTCCCCTAGCTTCTTGGGCTGGTCTAAGCCCAGCGGCTGGAACCTGTCCCCTCGCTGGCGAGGTCGTACCAGCAGCCTATCGCCCGTCTTATCAAGGTCGAGGTAGGTGGTGAGTTCGTCCTTCTTGGTCATATCTTCTCTGTTTATGATAGTTGCCTTTACGTGCCAGCCCGGGAGCCGGGTCTCGCCCGGAATCTTTAATTGAAGCTCGCCGTTTAAAATGGGGAGGGGGGATAAGGCGGCGGGGTCTGAGGCTAATAGGTATCTATCGTACTCTATGGAGAAAATTAAGCCTCGGGGTAGGCTGAGCCTCTTCCCCGCCGGCTTATTTAGCGCCGCCATCATTTCTTCAATATGGCGCATTTCAATGTCCTTAGCGCTGCCGAGAAGCCTTTCCGCCGCTGCCCGGAACAGGTATCGCTTCAGGGCGGGGGGCAACCGGTCAAATTTTTTCTTGTCTAAAACAATGGTGTTCGGCTGTTCTTGGGCAACCTCATCCCATAGTTGGGCAACCTCTTTATCCAAGAAGTCAATGTCATCGCTGGCAATGCGACCGGTTCGGAGCAGGGCTTGAGCTATGCCGGGGTTATAGCTCTTAAGCAGGGGCAAAAGCTGATGGCGAATCCTATTTCTTAACGGGGAGAGAGAAATGTTTGAGGCATCAATCCGGGGCTTAAGCTCATGGCTCTGGCAGTAGTCTTCGGTCTCCCGGCGGCTTACCTCGAGCAGGGGCCTGATAACAACAATGCTGCCGGTCTTTGATTTCCACTCGGTATATGGCTGAAGTCCCCGCAGCCCTCTGGTTCCTGTCCCCCTAACGAGGTGCAGCAGTATTGTCTCTATGTGGTCATCCGTGGTATGTCCCACCGCCACCCGCTCGGCGCCGATAGATTTTGCGACCTCACTCAGGAAGCTATATCTTACCTCACGAGCGGCTTCTTCTGGGGAAAGGCGGTGCTTGGCTTGGTAGCCTTTTACCTCCCGCCCTTCTATAGTAGCCGGGATACCCAGTTGGCGAGATAAGTCGGAGACATATTGAGCGTCAGCCTCAGATTCAATCCCCCGAAGTTGGTGGTTGAGGTGAGCCACATGTAGACTTACCTTTAGCTCCTTCTGAAGCTTGGCTAGGATGTGCAGGAGGCACACCGAGTCCGGTCCGCCGGACACCGCTACCACCAGCTTCTTGCCTGAGGTTAACTGATGCTGCTGAATAAAGCCTAGCACTCGCTTCTCAAGTGATTGTTGTCTTTCTCTGTTCATCCTCCCCCCCAGCTAGCTTGTCTTTAGAATCAGTTTGGTGCGGTGGATGGAATGGGGATAGCTGAAGCCCAGGGCGGCAGCCACCTGCTCCGGTCTGCCTGAACCACTGCTATCACAGCGTAACCTCATGCCTATGGTGCAATATCCTTTATGCCAGTCAATAAGCCACAGTTCATCAATTAGTGCTCTCAGGTCGTAACTGTGGGTTCCGGTATCCCGCTCATGGTGCCAGGGCAATTGCTTTGCCGATAGCAGAGAGGCAAGGACTGACTCTGTATCCGCCTTATCCCTTTCTGTTTCTATTTGAACCTCATATTCGGTGTAGCTGACCTGCGATTGCAGGGAGGGCATAGTTGGGGCTACCGGGTAGACCTGTAGTATCTTGATGCCGGGCGGCAATTGCTGGTTTACCGCGTTAGTGAAGAAGTGTGGAGAGACCCATCTGGTGCAAGAGATATCCATTAGCTCAGCCTGGCTGGTTATCCCCACCTGAAGGGGTGCGGCTAGCGATATTCTGGGGTGGGGGCTAAATCCCTCAGTGTAAGCCAATGGTATCCCGGCTCGATTTAGGGCTCTTTGCCACAGGCGCATTATATCTAGATGGGAGATGAACTTTATCTCTTCCCCTCGGCAGAATCTAACTCGTAGTCGCTGCATGTCTTTCCTTTTCGCCATCATAGCATCGGCTAGTGGGTGTGTCAAAGCAGATTCTTGTAACCTCACCCCCTTAATCCCCCTCTCCTTCAAAGGAGAGGGGGAAGAAAATAAAAGAGGGGCTTTCGCCCCTCTTAAACACTCCTTATAAACGAGTTGCATGGTATAATCAAGATATATAAACTTTGTAGCAAAGCTATGGCAATTCCATCAGAATGTAAAATGCCTGATTTGTCAGGTTTAGATTCTCTTATAGGCCGCCTGATTGTTCAAGTAATGATAGGTGAACCCGGCTTAACGCGGAAAGCGGGGCTGTACCGAAGAAACTTTATTCGTCTTGTAGATAAAGCCTTAGGTGAATATCACGAAGCGAGGAAAGCTATTCTTGCTGACATAGCAGAAGCAAATCGCCCAGCAAAAGAAATGCAAAAACATGGACGGCGTATGTATTTCGTTACGTTTACAAACCATATCGAGACTTGCATTAATGCTGTCTCACGATTATTTAAGCTATTAGAGAGAATCAAATCAGAAAAGGAATCACTAGCCCTTCCAAGAGAACTCAGAAAATTAGTAGAAACAAAAAGTGGATCCGTCTCAAACGTTCGAAATGCCATAGAGCATATGGATAAGCTAATTCGAGAGGATGAGATAGCTCCAGGTCAACCAGTAATGCTGACTGTTACCAAAAACGGTGATGGTGTTGTAATTTCAAAATACGAAATAAAGTTTGAAGAACTAGCTATGGTTTTAGGGAAAATGCATGAAATAGCGTTATATATTTTGCAACCTAGAAAAATAGAAGCCGAAGAACCACTTGTTTAGTAAGCAAATACAGGGGAGTTTAGAGGGGGCGCTAGCCCCCTCTTTCTATTACCTCCCCTTCCTCTTATTAAGGGGAAGGGGATAAAGGGGATGGGGTTAATAAACTTAATCTATGCTATAATTCTATGCTATGAAAATCCTGGGTATTGAGACCTCTTGCGATGAAACGGCGGCGGCGGTGGTGGAAGACGGGACAAAAATTCTGTCCAACCAGATTGCCTCTCAGGTGGAAATCCATGCTCGCTATGGCGGGGTCGTTCCCGAGGTCGCCTCCCGCCAGCATATCCTGTCCATTATCCCGATACTAGAGCAGGCAATGGCTGAGACTAGGTGGGAAGACCTATCTGGTATTGCGGTGACTATTGGGCCGGGTCTGGCTGGCTCATTGCTGGTGGGGGTGAATGCGGCTAAGGCTGTTGCCATGGCTCATGGCTTGCCGATTAGCGGGGTTAATCACCTTGAGGGTCATATCTATGCCAACTGGCTGGATAACCATGGCATAGAATTCCCGGTGGTTTGTCTTATTGTTTCCGGGGGACATAGCGATTTGGTCTTGATGCGGGGGCATGGGGATTATGTGGTACTGGGGCGAACCCGGGACGACGCTGCCGGTGAAGCCTTTGACAAAGCCGCCAGAGTACTGGATTTGGGTTATCCCGGCGGTCCGGCTATTGAGCGGGCGGCAAAGGGGGGTACAGTCTCTATTCAGCTACCCCGTGCCTGGCTGAAGGGGAGCAGCGACTTCAGCTTTAGTGGGGTTAAGACGGCACTGCTACGGCTGGTTGAGGCGGGGAAGATTTCATCGGCGGCTGACGGCGCGGCCAGTTTTCAGGAGGCGGTGATTGATGTCCTGGTTACCAAAACGGTGGCGGTGGCTAAGGAGCGGCGGGTGAAGCAGATTCTGCTGGCGGGTGGGGTGGCCGCCAATGAGCTACTTCGGAAAAGGCTGGCGGGAAAATTCCCCCCTCCCTGTCCTGGTTCCCAAGCCGATATTGTGCACCGATAACGCCGCCATGATTGCCGCCTGCGGTTATTACCGGCTCAAGGCAGGCAAGACTAGCGGCTTGGACCTGGATGTGTTTCCCAGTCTCAAGCTGGCTTAGCGGGCATACCCTTGAGGAAGAGATAGGGTAGTGCTATTTGGGAAGAAAAGGGGCAATTATTGGCTATAAATGCCTGCTAGTGACTTGGGTTGACCACAAATAGCTGCCTATTGAGTTGCGACTTAGGCCGATGTGCGCTATGATAGACGTTAGCACTCTTCGTCTGAGAGTGCTAAAATGAAGCGAGGTTATTGAATTGAAGAAGGAGGATGGAAATGGCATTTAAGCTTCAGCCGTTAGGTGACCGGCTAGTAGTTAAGCCTATTGAGCGGGAGGAGGTGACCAAAGGGGGGATTGTCCTTCCCGATACCGCCAAGGAGAAGCCCCAGGAGGGGGAGGTATTGGCGGTTGGTCCGGGTCGGCTATCTGAGGATGGAAAGCGGATAGCTATGGATGTTCAGGTAGGTGATATAGTAATCTATGCTAAGTATGGTGGCACGGAGTATAAGGTTGAGGGTGAGGAAGTTATAATCCTGCGCGAGGGTGACATTCTAGCCAAAAAGGGTAAGCATGAAAAAGCAGAGAGCGACAGACCGAAAACAGTATACCCAAGGAAATAAGGGGGCTAACAATTAAGGATTTAAGGAGGAATTAATATGGCTAAGCAGATTATATTTGATGAGGAGGTCAGGCATGCTCTGAAGCGGGGGGTAGACGCCTTAGCTGATGCCGTTAAAGTGACCCTGGGACCCAAAGGGCGCTGTGTCGTCCTGGATAAAAAGTGGGGACCACCGACGGTAATTGATGACGGGGTTACCATTGCCAAGGATATTGAGCTTCCTGACCCCTTTGAGAACATGGGCGCCCAGTTAGTTAAGGAGGCGGCGACCAAGACCAATGATGCCTGCGGCGATGGCACCACCACCTCCACTGTTCTGGCCCATGCCATTATTAGCGAGGGGTTCAAGAATTTGGCTGCCGGAGCCGACGCTATGGCGCTGAAACGGGGCATTGAGAAGGCGACCAAGGCTGTTATTGATGAGCTTAAACGGGTATCTATTGAAGTAAAGGGTAAGGAGCAGATTGCTCAGGTTGGTACTATCACGGCAAAAGATGGTGAGATTGGCGATCTAATCGCCGAGGTTATGGAGAAGGTAGGCAAGGACGGGGTTATCACCGTGGAGGAGTCCAAGGGAGTAAAGTATGAGACCGAGTATGTTGAGGGGATGCAGTTTGACCGGGGCTATATCAGCCCGTACTTCATCACCAACGCCGAGCGCATGGAAGCGGTGATTGATGACCCCTACATCCTTATTACTGATAAGAAGATCTCGGCAATATCTGACCTTCTGCCGGCGCTGGAGAAGATACTGCAGGTCTCAAAGAACCTGCTGATTCTGGCTGAGGATGTTGAGGGTGAAGCCCTGGCTACCCTGGTGGTCAATAAGCTGCGGGGCACCTTAAATGTCATCGCGGTTAAAGCCCCCGGCTTTGGCGACAGGCGCAAGGCAATGCTTGATGATATTGCTGTCCTTACCGGAGGCAAGGTAATCTCGGAGGAGGTGGGGCGTAAGCTGGACTCGGTTACCGTTGAAGACCTGGGTCGGGCGCGCCGGGTGACGATAGATAAGGACAACACTACTATAGTTGAAGGCAGGGGCTCGGAGGAGGCAATTAAAGCCAGAATCAAGCAGATTAAGGCTCAGATAGAGGAAACTACCTCCGATTTTGACCGTGAGAAACTTCAGGAGCGGCAGGCGAAGCTGGTGGGTGGGGTAGGCGTAATCAAGGTTGGAGCCGCTACCGAGGTTGAGCTTAAAGAGAGGAAGCACCGGGTTGAGGACGCCCTATCGGCGACCAAAGCGGCGGTGGAGGAGGGCATTCTTCCCGGTGGTGGTGTTGCCCTGATCAATGCCCTCGCGGTTCTGAATAAGCTGGAAGCTAGCGGCGATGAACTCACCGGGGTTAATGTTATCAGGAAAGCGGTGGAGGAGCCAATTCGCTGGATTGCTACTAATGCCGGTAAGGATGGGGCGGTAATAGTGGATTCAGTTAAGAAGAGCAAGCCCGGCGTTGGCTACGATGCGGTAGCCGATGACTTTGGTAATATGGTGGAGAAGGGCGTTGTTGACCCAACCAAGGTGGTGAGGTCAGCGCTGGAGAATGCCGCCAGCATTGCGGTTATGGTTCTGATTACCCAGGCCCTGGTGGCTGATATACCGGAGAAGGAGAAGATGCCGCCAATGCCGCCCGGTGGTGGCATGGAGTATTAAATCACTGGGCTAATTTAAAAAAGCCGTGGTTCTAAAGCCACGGCTTTTTATTGCTAGAGCTTAAGCAGCTTATCTAAGGGCTCGTCTTTAGCCACCGGACCAACTACTGCCAGGCGGAGCTGGCTTGACAGGAGCAGCTCGTGGGCTAATTGCCTGAGCTCTTCAGCGCTAATGCCGTCAATAATGGACATTAGCTGGTCAACGCTGAGGATTTGCCCGGTAAGGATCTCCTGTGCTCCCGCCCATCCGGCAACACTGCGGCTATCCTCCATGCGAAGCAGTAAGCGACCCTTTGACAGTTCCTTAGCCTTAGATAATTCAGCCTTGGGGACTATCTCCTTGAGTCGGGAAAGTTGTTCCAGGGTAGCGGTGATGGCTAGTTGGAGGTTTTTGGGTTCCACGCCGGCGTAGATGATAATTGAACCAGTGTCAAGGAAGTGGTCGACAAAGCTGTGGATGCTATAGGCAAGCCCGAGCCGGTCGCGAATCTCCGTAAACAGGCGGCTGCTCATGCCCTCCCCGAGGATAACATTAAGCAGGTCAAGGGTAAAACGCTTGGGGTGAAGTAGGGACAACCCGCTTAGTCCCAGGCAAAGGTGGGCTTGCTCCGTGTCCTTCGTCTCAATATGTAGCCGCGGGAATTTTTGCTCTTTATATGGTGAATATCCGGGGTGAGGGGTAAGGTTAGCCCAGTCACCCAGGGCCTGGACGACAGCGGCTAATATCTCCTGGTGCTGGCCAGCACCGGCAATAGCGACCACAGTGTTGCTGGGTAGATACTGATGCGCCAGGTAGTCAAGCATCGTCTCCCGAGTAATGGCCGCCACTGACTGCTTGCTCCCAGCGATATCCCTTCCCAGGGGATGGCCTGGCCATAAAAGCTCATCAATGAGCAGGTCAACCAGCTGCTGCGGGGAATCCCTTTCCATATTAATCTCTTCAAAGATAACCTTGCGCTCGCTTTCTATATCCTTGGGGTTAAACTTGGAGTGGAGCAGCATGTCCGCCAGTACATCCAGGGCTAGGGGGAAATGGGGTTGAGCCACCTTGCACCAGTAAAGGGTCAGTTCCTTATCGGTGCCCCCGTTGATGATTCCCCCCACCCCCTCTATTGCCTCGGAGATTTTCTTGGCGGTGGAGCGCTTTTGAGTACCCTTAAAGCAGAGGTGCTCAATAAAGTGTGAGATGCCAGCCTGTGGCTCAGTCTCGTATCTGGAGCCGCCGCCAATAAAGATGCAGATAGATACCGAGCGGGTGTGGGGCATCTCGGCGGTGATAACACGCAATCCATTATCTAGAGTGGTCTTCTGATACAAATTTTGCCTCTTTAATCAGGGTTGAATGATATTCTAACGGTCTGCCCAATGGGGTGTCAATTTAATAGAACTTTACCCCCAACCTCCTCCCCACTAAACTTCTTTTTCCCACCCTCCCGCCCTCTGAGGCTTTGCCCCTCAATCTCTCACTTTATTAGAGGAGGGTTGTATCCCTACCCCCTCGTTTCAACTGGGGTGTTTAAGAGGGGCTTCGCCCCTCTTTTTTTGATTCTCCTCCCCCTCTCCCTTAAGGGAGAGGGGGATTAAGGGGGTGAGGGTGTTGAGCTGGCTCTTTTGTAAAAAAGGAGCAGATATTATAAACTAAATAAGGAAATAAAAAAGAGCATCGGGGTAGGTGGTCAAGATGGAAAGACCTTACAAATATCAGGGCTATATTCCCCAGTATTACAACATAACCACGAAACTTGTCGATGAGATGGTGGAAAAGGGGTTGGGGGATAAGGTGGCGGTATACTATCAGGATAAGACCTATACCTATGCTGAGATGCAGAGCCTGATAAACAAGGTGGGGAATGCGCTAAAAATTCTCGGAGTGCATATGGAAGAGCGGGTAATGCTGGTGATGTACGATTCCCCTGAAGCTATGGTCAGCTTCTACGGCGCCATAAAAATCGGCGCTATTCCGGTGCCAGTCAACTACATGTATACCATGCACGACTATCGCTATCTGCTGAATAACAGTCGGGCACGAACCCTTATCGCCGACGCCGATTTTATTGAGGAGATTGAGGGCTTTAAGGAGAAACTTCTCTATCTGGAAAACACTATCATCGTCGGCGAGAAAACAAGGGCTTATCACATCTCCTTCCATGATATCGTCGACCGTTGTTCCGATAAACTTGACGTGGCTTATACCACCTTTGAGGATGCCGCTTTCTGGAACTATACCTCCGGCAGTACCGGTGTCCCCAAGGCGGCTGTTCACCTTCAGCACGATGTCTTCAGTTGCATTGACAGCTATGCCAAAGGTATCTTGGGCATTAACCAGGACGATGTACTCTTCTCGGCATCAAAGTTCTTCTTTGCTTACGGATTGGGTAACAGCTTCTTCTATCCCTTAGCTGTCGGCGGGTCGGTAGTTCTGCTCTCTGACCGACCTCGGCCGGAAACCATATTCTCAACCATTAACCGCTATCACCCTACGGTGTTTTTTGGTGTACCAACGCTATACGCCAATATGCTGGAGGTAAAAGACGCTGAGAAAAAGTACGACCTTTCCTCCCTGCGTATCTGTACCTCAGCCGGTGAGGCTCTACCAAAAGAAATCTTTTATGAGTGGAAGGAGAGGTTTGGGCTGGAAATCCTGGATGGTATAGGCTCAACAGAGCTGTTGCACATTTTTATTTCCAATCGCCCCGGCGATGTCAAACCGGGAAGCTCGGGTAAGATAGTCCCGGGATATCAGGCTAGGATTGTCGATGATAAGGGCAACGAAGTGCCTGATGGTGAGGTTGGCACTCTGCAGGTGGAGGGGGAATCAATAGCCGCTTATTACTATCGCCATCACGACAAGACCAAAACTTCTATGCTGGGCGAGTGGTTTGACACCGGAGATAAGTATTATCGGGATGCCGAAGGTTACTACTATTACTGCGGGCGGGGTGATGACATGCTCAAGGTGGGTGGCATATGGGTCTCCCCCATTGAGGTTGAAGACGCCCTGGTTTCCCATCCGGCGGTGCTTGAGGTGGCGGTAGTGGCTAAGAAAGACGAGCATAACCTGGTTAAGCCTAAGGCGTACATAGTGCTGAAAAAGGGCTACCAGCCATCCGAGGAACTGTCCAGCGATATTCAAGCGTTTGTCAAGAAGAACATAGCAGCTTATAAGTACCCCAGGTGGATAGAGTTCGTTAAAGACCTTCCCAAGACTAGCACCGGCAAGATAGAGCGCTACAAGCTAAGGGATTAGCGGCAAATTGACTTAGCTAGCTGGCACTGCTAACATTGAATGGGGTTTTAATAAGGACTCAGAATTCTGCCTCCGGTAGGTGTTTCAGAAAAGGGGTAAAACGGTGGAAGCTGGAAGTGGCACAGCAAGGCTAATTTGTGCGCAGGTTTCCGAGAAAACCTTAAAAGCAGACCTGGGAAATTATCAACAAAAGGCTATAGAGCTCGGAGCCTCGCGCGCTGAGGTTATACCTGCTCAGTGGGTGGAGGTGGATGAGAGGGTAAGGCTTAAATGCTCTATTCCTCCCTGTCCTAACTATAATCGGTGTGGCTACTGCCCACCCTATACTCCTGAACCAGAGTTTATGCGTAAGGCATTTAGTCGGTTCAACTGGGCAATACTATTCGCCATTGATAGTCCGGTTAAAGATTTTGCTGATATTAGCCGATACTACCCTCATGGGAGAGCTTATCAAGGAAAAGCCGGTGAGATTGCCGCTAAGATTGAAGTCTTGGCCTTTGCTGATGGCTATCGCTTTGCCATGGGCTTTGGCGCTGGTGGTTGTCGGGATACATTATGCAATGGCGGGCTCTGCTATATGCTGGATAGCGGACGTTGCCAAAATATATTAAGGGCTCGCCCATCAATGGAAGGGGTGGGCATTGATGTCTGTGACCTGTTTATGAAGCTGGGCTGGAAGATGTACCCTATTTATAGGGGTTGTAACGCTGCGGCAATTCCCACGGCGGTATCAGTAGGAATTACCTTTATCTACTAGCTTCCCTGGCTTATAGTGCGGGTGGGGAAAAGGCAGAGAAAGGAGCTGCTTATGTCAGAGGATATTATAGGTTTGTTGGAGGATTATATTCCCGTAGGTAATCGTAAGAAGTGGGCGAAGCTGGCAAGCACGGTAGATTCTCGACGGCTCGAGCTTTTGCTGCTAAAGGAGATACTCTTAGAGTTAAGGAGGGTAAGGGAGGCGGTGCAAAGCCATCGTATCTGAGGGTGTTAAATTCAGCGCTTTCAACCTATACTATATTAGATAGGAGTATCTGGTAAGTAATGTCCAGAATTTCTCTTTTTCCATTAACCGCTGAGGTTAGTAATAAGGGTCACCTGGTTATCGGTGGCTGTGATGCTGTGGAGTTAGCCGCTGAGTTTGGCACGCCGCTGTATGTCTTTGATGAAAGTAGTTTGCGTCAGAGATGTGGCGAATTCAAGCATGAGTTTAGCCAGCGCTATGCTGACAGCATGGTTATCTATGCCAGTAAAGCCTTTATAAATAAGGCTTTAGCCATTATCTTCAAGGAGGAGGGGCTGGGGCTGGATGTTGTCTCTGGTGGGGAGATTAGTATTGCCCGCTCCGTTGATTTTCCGCCGGATAGGGTCTATTTCCACGGTAATAACAAGTCAGCCGAGGAACTGAAGCTGGCTCTGGAGTGGGGCATCGGTCGTATCGTGGTGGACAACTTTTCCGAGCTTACCATGTTAAATGAAATCGCCGGGGAGCGGGGCAATAAAGCCGATATACTGTTACGGCTTTCTCCCGGGGTGATGGCTCAGACTCATAAATATAATGTTACCGGTGCTGTTGACACCAAGTTTGGTTTCCCGCTACTAAGTGGGGATGAGGCGGTGGCTCAGGCCATTGCCGCGCCCAATCTTAACCCGGTAGGTTTGCACTTCCACATCGGCTCCGGCATCTTTGAGATTGAGCCGTATCAGCAGGCTATTGATGTTATACTTGGCTTTGCTGCGGCGATGAAGCGAAAAAATGGTTTTGAGATGAGGGAGCTAAATGTTGGTGGTGGTTTTGCCATTCAATATGCGGTGGGTTCTCCCGCCCCACCCATCTCCACCTATGCTCAGGCGATAGTGTCCCGGGTTACTAGTGAGTGCCAGGAGCTGGGCCTGGCGTTGCCACGGCTGGTGGTTGAGCCGGGGAGGTCGATAGTGGGACAGGCTGGGGTGGCGTTATACCGGGTAGGGGTGGTGAAGGACATACCCGGGGTCAGGTGCTATGTCTCAGTAGATGGGGGCATGGCGGATAATGTTCGCCCTGCCCTTTATGGGGCTAAGCATGAGGCAGTGGTTGCCAATAAGATGTCGGAGGGGGAGGTGGGCAGGGTTACCATTGCTGGCAAGTTTTGTGAATCCGGGGACGTACTAATCGAGAATATTGCTCTACCTCCGGTTTCGGCTGGGGATATTATCGCGGTAGCTGATTGTGGTGCCTATTGCCTGCCGCTGGGGAGCAACTATAACGCCTCGCTCAAGCCAGCCATTGTTTTGGTCAGGGAAGGCAAGGCGCGTCTGGTTCGGCGCCGGGAGACCTTTGATGACCTAGTTAGGTGTGACTTAGTTTAGGTCAGGAGGTTATATTTGTGGCAGGTAGTGGGGCAATCTAGGGTGGTTAACCTACTCCAGCGTAGCTTGGAGCAGGAGTCTATAGCTCATGCCTATCTTATGATTGGTCCCCCCCATGTGGGCAAGATGACCTTGGCGCTAAACCTGGCTCAGGCATTGAACTGCCAGGCAGTTGACCCACCCTGTGGTCTATGTGATTCCTGTCAGAAAATAGCTGCGGGCCGGCATGCCGATGTCCAGATTATAGGCTTGAACTCCGGCGACTCAGTTGAAATTGGCATTGACCAGATTAGGCAGATGCAGCACTCCTCTAACCTGCCGCCATTTGAGGGCAGGTATAAGGTATTTATTATTGACCACGCTGAGCTCATGTCAACCGAAGCCGCCAACTGCCTGCTTAAGACCTTGGAAGAACCGGCGGCTGGGGTAATCTTTATTCTGCTGACCACCAGTGATGCAGTGCTGCCAGCTACTGTGGTTTCTCGCTGTCAGCGGCTGGAGTTACCCCCCCTGCCTACCTCCCAGGTAGAGGATGTTCTTAGCCAGCGTTGGGGTGTTGAGCAGCAGAGGGCGGGGCTTCTGGCTCGGCTTTGTCATGGCTGTCTGGGTTGGGCAGTATCGGCGGCTTTTGATGATAGTTTACTTCAGCGGCGAGCGGAAAGGGTAGAGGGGTTGCTTAATATTTTAAGCGGTGATTATGAAGCGCGTTTTAATTATGTTACCCAACTGGTAGCCTGGTTCAGTCAAAGCCGGGGGCGGGTTCAGGAAATATTGGATTTATGGCTTGACTGGTGGCGCGACCTATTGCTGGTCAAGCTCGGCTCCAGCGGCGGCGTCACCAATATTGACCATGAAGCCATGCTGGTTGATATGGCTAGGGGTTACCATCTGGCTCAGATAAGGGCGGTTATCAATGGCATTCAGGCGACCGGGGAACAGCTCAGGCAGAATGCCAATCCGCGGCTCGTGTTTGAGGTGCTGATGCTTAGTATTCCGGTAGGGAATGGTGGTTAGATTATGGCTGAGATTGTTGGCGTACGCTTCAAAAGAGCTGGTAAGGTCTATTACTTTGATGCCAGCGATATTGACCTGAAGGTAAATGACTATGTTGTGGTCAAGACGGCTCGCGGTCTGGAACTGGGGAGGGTAATGATTGTTCCTAAACAGGTTTTGGCTACCGAGGTGGATAAGAAGTTGAAATCAGTAGTGCGCAAGGCAGAGGCGGAGGATATTAAGCGGGCTCAGGAACTTGAAGCCAAGGAAACTGAGGCTCTGGCTGAGTGTGCCAAGCTGATAACTAAACTAGGGTTGCCCATGAAGCTACTGGGTGCGGAGTACAATCTTGATGGCAGTCGGCTTACCTTTTTCTTCAGCGCTACCGAGAGGGTTGACTTCCGTGAGCTGGTTCGGGAGTTAAATAGCCGCTTTAAGAAAAAGGTTGAGCTACGCCAGCTCGGACCTCGGGACGAAGCCAAGTTGGTTGGTGGCTTTGGGCGGTGTGGGCGCCCGCTTTGTTGCATGAATTTCTTAGCCGAGCTGTCTCCAGTTTCTATCAAGATGGCTAAAGAGCAGGATTTACCCCTTAACCCGGTGAAGATATCCGGTGTTTGCGGTCGGTTATTGTGCTGCTTAGCCTATGAGAATGAGCAATACCATCTCATGAAGGGTAAATTGCCTAGGGAGGGTCAACGGGTAAATACCCCCTTAGGGGTGGCTATTGTAGTGGGGGGTAATCCGCTCAAGGAAACCGTATTGGTTGAGCTGGAGAGCCAGGCAAGGGTGGAATTGCCTCTGAGCAAGATTAAGATTGAGGAGCCACCGCCCAAGGGCTAGTTCTTATTGGGGCAGGTATTTTTGCCACTGGCTGTGGATTTGTTGGTGACTGTGGGGGATATAGAAGAAGCTATTAGCCGCCGGTGGTACTGGCTGATGGATTAGTTTCATTCCAGCTTCGGCAGGCGTCTTACCTGCCTTGTGCCGATTGCAGGGTATGCAGGCGCTAACCACATTCTCCCAGATGTGCTCACCACCCCGGTATCGGGGAATGACATGGTCCAGGGTAAGCTGATGAGTCTGCCGGCCACAATACTGGCAGGCATATTGGTCGCGGTGGAAAACCTCAAGGCGGGTTAGTCTCCTTGGGGGTCGGGGGCGCTTAATCATATCGGCCAGCCGTATTACCGAGGGCACAGGAAAGCTACGGTTGGCGGAGTGGATAAATCCGGTGCCATTCTCCAGCATCTCCGCCTTGCCGTAGTAAAGCAATACTACCGCCCGCCGCACTCGACATATATTGAGTGGCTCGTAGTTCTGATTTAGCACCAGAACCGGAAGCTTTATTATTTCTAGAGCATTCATCAATAATACCAAAAACCTATTTATTTTACTAAAAAAGCCTCAGGCTATGCAAACTAGCGGTTAGCTCTGGCGCCTTTTTATATCACGAGCTATCTTCTTTCGGCTGGCGGTGGCATCAGTTCGGTAGTCGGGAGCAGCAATATTAAATACCATACTGAGTTGGTGGTCGAGGAAGCGGGAGACTATGGGGCTGTCCATCTCATCCGTTGTCAAGCGGGTGGTGATTATCGTGGCTAGACGGGCATTATAGCGATAGTTGATAACCTGATAGAGCTTTTCCTGTGCCCAAGGGGTGGTGGACTGTTCACCAAAGTCATCCAGGATGAGGAGGGGGGCAGTCTTTACCTCTTCAAACACTTGGTCATAGGTCACCGTGCTCTCCGGGCTGAAGGTGAAGCGCAGATGGTCGAGGAAGTCAGATACCACCTCAAATTTGACCGGTTTTCCCTCTTTGAGGCGGTAGTTACCAATGGCGGCGGCAAGATGGGTTTTGCCGCAGCCGGTAACGCCCTGGAATACCAGCCAGCCTTCGGGTGATTTGGCAAAGTCAAGGGCCAAACGGTATGCCTCTTCCAGGTTTTCCTGCAGTTCCGGTGGCAGGTTAACCCGCTTCTTGAAATTGTCAAAGGTCATCTTTTTAAGCAGCTCCAGGTCAAGACCGCTTTGTCGCTGCAGGCGAACTTTACGTTCCTTATCTAATTCTTTCTGAACGCAACGGCAGGGAATAACCCGACTATAGTCGGGCTTGCCTGATGGCAGGAGGGGGTGAACAACCCCCGCCCCCTTGCAGATAGGACAGGCTGAGCTTGGCGATGCCTCTTCCGGTTCTTCAGCGCCTGACCATGTGTCCATATTTTTGTTTGATGTATTTGTCTGGGCCTGTCTTCTTAGAATCTCGCTGATATGCTCCATCGCTCTTACCTTCTGTTGACCAGCGCTCCAAAATTGCCGAGATATACCTCCAACTTCGCTTGTTATGGGAAACTGCCTCTTTAACGGCGTCTCTTATCCATGCCTCGGGATATAGTTTCTCGGCATCACGCAGCTGGTCGGCAATCAATGGGGTTAGCATGCCGATGTTCTGTTCATAAAGGGTGAAGATGTCCGGCGGCGCCTCGGTGTCGATATAGGCTGGTTCTTTTGCCTTTAGTCCGCTCAAGGCGAGTTCGCCGTTTTGAATCTTAGCTATAGCCTGTCTATCAGGTTCGGTATTAAGGAAGTAGACGTCCTCCGGCGTCCCATCCCTGTCCAGCGCAATATGAAGGATGGTGCCCCGCTTGGCCGCCATTTCCAGGGCTTGGCGCAGTATCTTCTCTGGCGGTGTTGCCCCCACCATGCTGCTCATCAGGCTCTTACTGCCCAAAAGCTCTTTATAGGTGGTAAATCGGGGGTAACCCCGTTTCTGATAAATTGCCCAGAAGATGTGGAGGGTTGTTTTCAGTTCGGCGATATCGCTGATTTGGGGTAGCAGCGCGCTGAAGAAAGAATTAGGCACGGCGGTAAACTGCGTCTTGGCTGGGAAACCCTTAAATTGCTCCATCATAGTAGGCTCGGCTCTTCATGGGTAATATTGGCAAACTTTGCCATCTTTGGTTGGAAAAGTAGCTCAATTTCACCGGTGGGGCCATTACGGTGCTTGGCGATTATAATATTAGCCGGCGGCGGGTAGCCCTCCCCGGGATGCTCCCTTTCCCATTCGTCTTTGGTGTAGTAGTAATCATCGCGGTAGACAAA
The DNA here is from genome assembly GCA_963739245.1 of uncultured delta proteobacterium. GTDB lineage: Bacteria > Chloroflexota > Dehalococcoidia > Dehalococcoidales > BS750m-G39 > CAVTZP01. The sequence goes on along the minus strand of CAVTZP010000007.1, from coordinate 166,947 downwards.
CAGGACGACATCGGCATCCTGTTCAATACTGCCGCTTCCCCTGAGGTCAGAGAGATAGGGTCGGTGTGCTTCCCTTCTTTCTGCAGCCCGGCTCAGCTGGGATACTGCCATCACGGGCACATTAAGCTCCCTGGCTATTGCCTTGAGGGAGCGGGAGATGTTGCTGATCTTCTCAACCTCATCCCTCCCCTCTCCGTACATTAGTTGCAGGTAGTCAACGATAATCAGGTCAATACCACGCTCAAAGTGGAGGCGGCGGGCTTTGCTTCTCATCTCTACTACCCGCAGTTGTGGGGTATCATCAATGTAGATTGGTGCTTCAGAGAGCCGGCCGATGGCATCCATGACCCTTTTTTCCTGCTCTTCACTGTGGAGACCGAGGCGCACCCGTCGGGAATCGACCTCAGCTTCACTAGCCAGGATGCGTAAAACCAGAGGCTCCCGTGCCATCTCCAGGCTGAACAGAGCTACGCAAGCCCCCTGCTCCACGGCGGCATTGTGGGCAAGGGTAAGGGCAAGGCTTGTTTTGCCCATGCTCGGTCTGCCGGCGATGATAATCAGGTCGGAGCGCTGAAATCCGCCGAGGAGTTCATCCAGACCGGCGAAGCCCGATAGTATATAGGGGACTGGCTCCCTGGGATGACCTTCTACCTCAGCACCGGCGGCGGTTTCAAAGTACTTGTCTAGCACCTGACGGATGTGGATAAAATCCCGTGGGCTTTGGCCGTGGCGCAGCCGAAACAGGGTATCTTCTGCCTGGTCAAGGCTGGCATCAACATCAGGGTCAGCCTGATAGCCGATGTTGGCAATCTGCCTCGCGGCATCAATGAGGTGGCGCATTATCGCCAGGCGATAGACAATTTGAGCATGAGACTCAATATCAAGGGAGGTGGGGCATATAGATATGAGATGACTTAAGTAGGCAGCGCCACCACCGGTCTCCAGCTTGCCCTGCCGGTCCAGCTCCTCGGCGACAGTAATCTGGTTTATGACTCCATCTGGGCGCTGGTAGAGCGCCAGGCATGCCCCGTATATCAGCGAGTTTCGTTCGCCATAAAAGTCTGATGGCTGGAGAAAGGTGGCAATCTTATAGATTGCCATCCCGTCTATTAGCAGTGAGCCGATTACTGCTTCCTCAGCATCAATATTGTGCGGCGGCAACTTCTCGTTATACATTTAGCTCTTTTCCTTCTGAGGCTTCTTTTCCTTCTGAGGCTTCTTTTCTTTCTTGGGAGTCTTCGTCTCCTTCGGTGCTTTCTTCTCTTCCTTCTGAGCCTTCTTCTTTTCCTTCGGAGGCTTTTCCTCTTCCTTCGGCGTCTCTTCTTCAGTTATCGTAACCCTTATCTTGGGTAAAATATCTTTAGCCAGTCTAATAGCCACCTCATAGCTACCAAGGTGGCGGATGGGCTCTTCAAGTTCAAGCTTTCTCTTGTCGATAACCAGCCCGGTGCTCTTGCTTAGCTCGGAGGCAATATCGGCGCTGGTGATTGAACCATAGAGTCTGTCTTTGGCTCCAGCCTTGGCTTTGAGGTTAATTTCCTTCCCCTCTATTTGCTGAGCCAGCGCCATTAGTTCTGTGTCTTCCCCGGCTTTGGTTCTTTCTCTTGTTTCTATCTGGCTAATCGCCTGAGGTTGGGCTAACAAGGCCAGTTTTTTGGGGATGAGGAAGTTTCTGGCGTAGCCATCGGCTACCTCTTTTATCTCACCGGCCTTAGCTACCCTGGGCACATCCTGGAGAAAAACGACCCTCATAATTTCTTCCCTCGTCTTTATTATTATTATACTTCACTTTGGCGGAGAAGTGGTAGGCTATCGGGAGATGAATTTTTCGGCATAGATGGCGGCAGTAGCACCATCCCCGGCCGCAGTTATTGTCTGGCGGGCTGAGTTCAGGCGTACATCACCAGCGGCAAAAACACCCGGTATCCTGGTCTCCATCTTTTCGTTGGTAACAATATAACCAGCGTCGTCAAGGGGCAAAACGCCCTTGAGGTAGCTGGTATTGGGCTTAAGCCCAATAGCAATGAAGATCCCGGCTACATCCAGAGCCGATTTTTCCCCGGTTATCACGTTTCTGAGGCTTAACTGCTTAACCTTGTCCTTACCCTCGATTCCCTCAACCTCGGTATTCCACAGGAATTCTATTTTTGGTTCAGCGAAGGCTTTCTCCTGGAGGATGCGGGTGGCGCGGAGCTCGTTACGACGGTGTATTACCTTGACCCTTGAGGCGAACTTGGCCAGGTGAAGGGCTTCAGTAATTGCCGCATTACCACCACCAACTACGGCTACTGTTCTGTCTTTGAAGAAGGGGCCATCACAGGTGGCACAATATGACACACCCTTACCGGTAAACTCCTCCTCCCCTGGTGTGCCCAGTTTGCGCCGTTCTGAGCCGCTGGCGATAATTACTGCCCTAGCGGTAAATTTGCCCTTGCTGGTCATGACCACCCTTTTCTCCCCCTGAAGCTCAATGCCAGTTACCTCAGCCAGCAGGGTTTCCAGCCCGTATTTGGTTGCCTGCTGGTGAATTAGTTGCCCCAGCTCCAGACCGGAAATACCTTGGGCAAAGCCAGGGTAGTTCTCCACCAGCTCGGCATTGGTTATCTGCCCCCCCATCAGCCCCTTTTCTATGACTAGGCTCCTGAGCCTGGCTCTTGAGGTATAAAGCCCGGCGCTAAGGCCGGCCGGACCACCACCAATAATGATTACGTCATATTCATTGGTCATGGGTTTTATCCTAGTATAGTATCCAGCTTTTGTTTCACCTCGGCTTTGGGCTTATAGCCCACAATCTGCGATACTGGCGTGCCGTTTTTAAAGATAATAAGGTTGGGTATTGACATTATGCCGTATTTGGCGGCGGTTTTCGCATTCTGGTCAACATCCAGCTTGGTAAAAATTAACTTGCCGGCATACTCCCCAGCCAGCTCCTCGAGCACCGGGGCGGTCATAAGGCATGGTCGGCACCATGGTGCCCAGAAGTCTACCAATACCGGCGTCTTGGACTTTAGTACTTCTTGGTCGAAGGTGGCGTCATCAACTACTATTGGCTTGCTCATAGCTCTCCTCTTTAATTATTCGGCATATGTCTCGCTCCGCTGTCTGTTTGGCTAAACCGATGGCATTTTTTATCGCCTTAGCCTTACTGCGCCCATGAGAGACGATGATAGTTCCATTTACCCCCAATAGACACGCCCCGCCGTATTCTCTATAGTCTACCCGCTTGACCCAGGAGCTTAACCCTATATCCTGGAGGAGGGTTCGCCCCTGGAGATGAGAGGCAGCAGATAGGATGTGCCCGGTTTGTCGCAGTAGCTTCAGGAAGGTGTCACCTAGCCCTTCGATAGTCTTGATCACTATGTTTCCGGTGAAGCCATCGGTAACGATGACATTGGTGGTTTGGTTTGATATGTCCTGCCCTTCTATGTTGCCGATAAAGTTTAAGTTGGATTTCTTGAGGAGACTATGACTTTCTTGAATCAGACGATTACCCTTTGTTTCCTCTTCACCGTTGCTGAGCAGGCGAACAGTGGGGTAGTCGATGCCAAGGAGGTATTTAACGTAGGTTGTGCCTAAGCGAGCAAATTGGACGAGGTGGCTTGGTCGGCAATCAGCATTGGCGCCGGCATCAATAAGCAGGGTAGGTGTCGTTGGCGTGAAGTCAAGGAAACTGCCCAGGGCGGGGCGCTCGACGCCCTCTATCCTTCTCAGGTTGAGGAGGCTGGCACAGACTACGGCTCCAGTGTTGCCTGCGGAGACAAAGGCGGAAGCCATACCGTCTCTCACCAGGTTAATTCCAACCACTATTGACGAGTCTGGCTTACTTTTGACTGCTCTCATTGGGTGCTCATGAAAATCAATAACTTGGCTGGCTTCAATAATACTTATTTTTGACTTACTTATATGGTGACCGGCCAGCACATGGAGTATGGCTTTATTCCCCACCAGCGCAATCTCAACATTATATTCCTGAGCGGCTTTTATCGCGCCTTCTACTATTTCGCGGGGGGCGTACTCTCCACCAGCAGCATCAACGGCGATTATCATCTATTTCCTCTTATTTTGGCTAACGTGGCTTCTTTCCCACAGGTCGCAGCGACCGCCCCACCGGGCGAGAATTTGGCTGTCAACCGAAAGCTGGGCGATCTCACATAGTTGAGGGCAGGCCTGGCATTCAAATGAAGCGGTATGATACCTTATCTCACTTATGCTAAACCCCTTGAAGTTGCTCTTTTGGCTGGTTGCCATCTCTTCATGAACCAGTAAGCCGGCACCTATTGCCCCCATCACCTCGTGGTGGGGTGGGACAATCACCTCGGTGCCAAGCTCTTCTTGAAGTGCCTTCACTATACCCCGGTTGAAGGCGACACCGCCCTGAAATATTATCGGGGGTTGTATATCCTTACCCAGGCCAACATTGTTCAGGTAGTTGCGCACCAATGCCCGGCACAGACCATATAAAATATCCTCAGTTCGGTACCCCGTCTGTTGCTTGTGAATCATGTCTGATTCGGCAAAGACGGTGCATCTTCCGGCGATGTGCACCGGGTTTTTGCTCTCGAGAGCCCGCTGACTGAGTTCCTCAATGCTCATATTGAGGCGTAGTGCCTGGTGGTCAAGGAAGCTACCGGTGCCAGCGGCACATACCGTGTTCATGCCGAAGTCGGTAACTATCCCGTCCCTGATAATGATAATCTTGCTATCCTGCCCGCCGATTTCAATGACGGTCTGCCCCCGGGGAAAGTAGTGCAGGGCGCCTATGGCGTGGCTGGTAATCTCATTCTTGACTAAATCGGCACCGACGATAACCCCGGCCAGATAGCGGGCGCTCCCTGTAGTCGCCACACCACTGATGTCAGTACCCTTGGGTAGTTTTTGCTTGATTTGGCTTAAGCCGTACTGCACCATTTCTATAGGTTTACCCTGCGTCGGCAGGTAAAGATGGGCAATTAGCTCATCAGCGTCATTGAGCACGGCGAACTTGGTAGTTACCGAGCCAACATCAATACCCAGATAGACTTCCATACACGCTCCTTAACGCTGATATAATCTTAGACCACGGCGCGTTGTTTGACAAGCTAATTATTTGCTTTCAAACTCCTGCTTAATCCTGGCGACTATTTCTGGATTAGCCACCAGGTCAACAACAGTCATAGCTAGAGCCTTGGCGCTATCAAGCATCCCTTTGATACCAGCCTCAGAGGCAGCCGCTGCGGCAAACTCAGGAGAATGGGCGAGCACCTCTTTTGGGGCTATGGCGACATTGGGGTGGATGGCAGGCACTCTCTGGCTGACATTCCCCATATCGGTGCTACCAAAGGCTTTACTCGGGTCGGAGAGGAGCACCCTGCGTCCCAGAGACTGCATATTTTGCCGGAATAGTCTGGCTAGTGCCAGGTTATTGTGCAGCGGGGCATAGCGCACTTTTCCCCATCGGTATTCCAGGCGGGCGCCGGTAGCGGTGGCGGCGCCAACAAAGCAATTTAATACCTTCTCCATTAGCTCATCTAGATAGGCATTATCCTCGGCACGGACGATAAAGCTTCCAGCGCTGTGAGCCGGGACGATATTAGCTGCCTCCCCACCATCGGTAATAATCCCGTGGATACGGGCCTTGTCCTTGATATGCTGCCTTAGTGAATTAATGGCGGTAAATGACTGGAGCATTGCCTCCAGGGCATTGATGCCTGACTCGGGCTGGGCTGAGGCGTGAGCCGCCTTGCCAAAGAACTCAATATCCAGACTGATGCAGGCCAGGGCTTGGGTGATGACAGCGTCATGAACCCCGGGGTGCACCATCATCGCTATGTCGACATTATTAAATGCCCCCTGTTCCACCATTATTGCCTTACCCCCGAATAGCTCCTCAGCTGGGGTGCCGATAACGAGGATACTGCCACCGAATCGGTCAATAGCTGGTTTGGATGCTGCTGCGCCACCAACAGCGCTGCCGGCTATCAGGTTATGACCACAGGCGTGCCCAAGCTTGGGCAGGGCATCATACTCGGACAGAAGGGCAATCACTGGTTTCCCCTGTCCATAGCTCCCGCTAAAGGCGGTGGGTAGCCCGCAGATGCCCCGCTTTATTGAGAAGCCCCTTTTTTCAAGGTATTGGGTTAGCCAGCTTGATGCCTTGACCTCCTGAAAACCAAGCTCGGGGGTGGAGTGGATTTTCAGGCTCAAATCGCAAAGCTGGTCATGTTGAGCCTCTACTTCTTTTATGACCGAAGCCTTCAGTTCGGCTATAGCGAAACTTTTTGCCATTTTGACTATTATAGCTTAGCGCCGAGGCAATTTCCAGGCGCCGTATATTGCATCTTACACCTGATTATGGTATACTTGTTTTGAATAAAGTTTGATTTGATAAGTGGGTTTGAGCCCACTTTTTTAGTTGTGGCGAAAATCATCGGGTTGGAGGCCGTGACCTTAGATGAAGAGCGAATTTATGCTCGCTATAACCCAGCTCTCGGCGGAGAAGAATCTGCCTAAGGAGGTAGTCCTTGCCGCCGTAGAGTCAGCGCTGGTATCAGCGTATCGGAAGGACAATTTCCCCCCTACCCAGAATATCGCGGTCAGAATTGACACCAATAGTGGTGCGGTTAAGGTGTGGGCGGAGAAGACCGTAGTTGAGCAGCCTTCAGATTCGCGCCGTGAGGTGTCACTAACTGAGGCGGTAAAGATTAAGCCTGATGTTCAACTTGGTGAGGTTGTTATGGTAGAGGCGACCCCACACAACGCAGGGCGGATTGCGGCGCAAACGGCAAAGCAGGTCATCCTCCAGCGCCTTCATGAGGCGGAGCATAGCGCTATATTTGAGGAATATTCTAATAAGGAAGGCGATATTCTCACCGGCGTGGTGCAGCGCATTGAGCCAAGGCAGATATTCATTGATTTAGGCAGGACAGAGGCAATACTCCCTGCTTCGGAGCAGATGCGCACTGAGAGATATCGGGTGGGACAAAGGCTCAAGCTTTATCTTCTAGAGGTGGCGCAGACCGGCAGGGGACCCCAGGTGGTGGTGTCACGCTCTCACCCGGATTTGGTGCGGCGGCTTTTTGAGCTTGAGGTTCCTGAGGTTCTCAGTGGAGTAGTGGAGGTGAAAGCAATCACCCGTGAGGCTGGTTACCGCAGCAAGATAGCGGTGGCAGCCCGCCACGAAGGTATTGACCCGGTTGGTTGTTGTGTTGGGCTTCGTGGTATCAGGATACAAAATATTATGAAAGAGCTAAGTGGAGAAAAGCTAGATGTTGTAGTGTGGAGCTCATCTCCTCAGGCCTTCATTGCTAGTGCCCTTAGTCCGGCACAGGTAGTAAGTGTGACGCTGGATGAGAACGGGGGGATAGCCACTGTGGTTGTCCCTGATAAGCAGCTCTCGTTAGCCATCGGTAAGGAGGGGCAGAATGCTAGATTGGCAGCTAGGCTTACCGGTTGGCGCATTGATATTAAGAGCGCCTCCGCTGCCGAGGCAGAACGGCTGGCAAAGGCTGAGTCTCTACCTGAGATAGAGAGGAGGGGTGGCGCGAATTATCAGTTATTGAAGAGCCGGTCTTAGCCGAAGTTGGGGTTGCCGCTGGGCCAGAGCTGCCGGTTGATACCAAGCTTGTTCCTCCCGAGGCATTGCGTGAGCCTCAAACCAGATTGGAACCACCTCAGCTTCGGTTTGCCGAGGATGTCTTGAAATTTGCACCGACTAAGGTGGTGGCTAAATCAAAGAGGAAAAAGAAGGACACCCGCGAGCGGGGGACTGGTGACGGCACCAAGGTTAGGCAGCGGCGACAAAAGCCAGAGGTGCCCGATGAGGAAGAGGAGTATTAATTCCATTTCGGTTAGGCATATACCCCAGCGGACTTGCGTGGCTTGTGGCACGGTAGAAGCCAAGCGGCAACTAATCCGTTTAGTTCGAATTTCCGGTGGGGGTGTTGAGGTTGACCCCGGTGGGAAGAGGGCAGGGCGTGGTGCTTATTTGTGTCCGGCACCGGAGTGTTGGCAGGTTGGGCTGAAGAAGGGTCGTCTGGAGTACGTCTTACGCACCACCCTCACTCAGGATAATCGGGAGCAGCTTCTTAGGTATAGCACGGGACTGGAGAAGGAGCAATCTAGTGGCAAAGGTGAGCAAAACAGGTGAAACAAAGGCCAACCTGATTGAGATTCCTCACTCTATAGGGGTTAGGCAATTGGCTGACCTGTTGCAGGTTAGTGCCGTTGACGTTATCAAACAACTGATGAGAAACGGCATTTTTGCCAATATTAATCAGATCATTGACTATGAGGTAGCTGCCGCCGTAGCGGCTGCCTTTAGCTATGAAGCCAAGCTAAAGCCTTTAGCCACCACTGGCGGGAGTAGGCGGTATCGGCCTCAGGAGGAGGAACTCAGCGGTCTGAAACTACGCCCGCCGGTAGTTACCATTATGGGGCATGTTGACCACGGTAAGACCAGGCTGCTGGATGCCATCCGTCAGACTAATGTAATGGATAGGGAGGCTGGGGGTATTACCCAGCATATTGGTGCCTATCAGGTAGAGGTCAAGGGGCAAAAGATTACCTTCCTGGATACCCCGGGTCATGAAGCCTTTACTGCGATGCGAGCTCGTGGGGCACAGGTAACTGACATCACCATTTTGGTGGTGGCGGCTGATGATGGGGTAATGCCACAGACCCTGGAAGCTATTGACCATGCCCGGGCTGCCGGGGTGCCGATTGTGGTGGCAATTAATAAGATTGATAAGCCCGAGGCTAACCCTGAGATGGCTAAGCAACAGCTATCTGAGGCTGGCTTGGTTATTGAGGAGTGGGGGGGCGATGTGGTCTGTGTTCCTATCTCAGCCAAGGAGAAGATAGGCATCTCCGAGCTATTGGAGAATATTCTGGTGGTGGCGGAGATGGAGGAGCTGAAGGCAGACCCCTCCCGTCCTGCGGTAGGTGTGGTTATTGAGGCTAAAATGGACAAGACTATGGGACCAATGGCTACAACGCTGATTCAAAATGGGACCCTAAAGCCCGGTGATACCGTGGTGGTTGGCGCTACCTGGGGTAGGGTGAGGGCTATGTTTAATGACACCGGTAAGCGGGTGAGGAAGGCTGAGCCAGCTATGCCAGTGGGAATCCTTGGTCTAAATAGTGTGCCTGAGGTGGGTGATACCCTGACGGCGGTGGCTGGGGAACAACAGGCCCGGGCTTTGATACAAAAGCGCCAGGAGATACAGCAACAAGCCAGGACAGTGAGTCTGGATAATCTTTATGACCAGATAAATACTGGTGAGGTAAAGGAGCTTGGTGTTATCCTCAAGGTTGACGTTCAGGGCAGTATTGAGCCGATAAGAAATTCTCTGGAACGGCTGTCAGCTGAGGAGGTTAAGGTCAGGATTATTCATAGCGGCAGTGGCAACATTACTGAGAGTGATGTTATGCTTGCCATTGCCTCCAAGGGGCTGATTATCGGTTTTGGCGCCGGCGTTGAGGCCGGGGCACGGCGCTTGGCTGATATGGAGGGTGTTGACATCCGTACCTATGACGTTATCTACAACCTCGTTGATGATATGGGTAAGGCACTCAAGGGGATGCTTGAACCCCGTTATGTTGAGGTTATTGAAGGCAGAGCCGAAGTAAAGGCGCTCTTCTCCACGGGCAAGAAGGGGAAGATAGCTGGTGTCTATGTCAGCGAGGGCAAGATGAGCCGCGGTGCCACCGCTAGGGTGCGGCGTGGAGAGCAAATATTATGCGAATCTGAGATTAACAGCTTGAGGCGTTTCAAGGACAGTGTTAATGAGGTTAGTGCCGGCTTTGAGTGTGGGGTGAGTATCAAAGATTTTGGCGACTTTCAAATTGGTGATATACTGGAATTTTTCCGAAGAGAGCAGACTAAGAGGTAGTATTATGGCACATCGCATTGAGCGATTAGGTAATCTTATTCGCCAGGAAATTAGCCAATTGCTTCAACGCCAAGTCAAAGACCCACGACTTGGCAATTTTATTGCTGTGACCGAGGTCTCTGTCTCTCCCGACCTGCGATATGCCAAGGTATTTGTAAGTTGTATTGGCAGTGAGGAGGTAAAACGAGACACACTGAACGGGCTGGCTACAGCCTCCGGTTTCCTCCGTAACCAGCTGGCTAAACGTCTGCGACTGCGCCGCATTCCTGAGCTAAGCTTTCACTGGGATGATTCTATTGAGCGGGGGGCTCACCTTTTGCAGTTGATTGATGAGGTTAGCTCAAGTAGCACTCCCGAGCATGGTGACTAGCTGTGGACGGCATTCTAAATATTAATAAGCCTTGGGGTAAAACTTCCTTCAGTATTGTCTCTGTGGTCAAGCGGTTGAGTGGAGAAAGGCGCGTGGGGCATGCTGGTACCCTAGACCCGGCAGCTAGCGGCGTTCTGCCTATCTGCCTCGGCCAGGGGACACGTGTTATTGAATTTTTACTGGATGCGCCTAAGGCTTATCGGGCTGAGATTGAATTTGGTGTGGTTACCGACACTGATGATGCCACCGGTAGCATCATCAGCCGGGGAGACCCATCTGGGATTAGCCGGAGGGAATTGCTGTCAGCCCTTAATTCCTTTTGCGGTTTAATATCCCAGACTCCGCCAATGTATAGTGCGGTGAAGCATCGTGGTAAGCCACTTTATGAGTTGGCGCGCTTGGGTATTGAGGTGGAGAGGAAAAGCCGGCTGAGGTGGATTTATCATCTGGAGCTTATTGATTGGCAGCCGCCGGTAGCTACTATAGAGGTGGAGTGTGAACGGGGCACCTATATCCGGTCACTGGCCCACGATTTGGGGCAGCTTCTGGGTTGCGGCGCCACTTTAAAGAGCTTGCTCCGCTTGAGGTGTGGCTCCTTTGGTATTGAAGACGCAGTTTCATTATCCCAGCTTGACGACGCCTTCCGCTATGGCTACTGGCAAAAACTTATCTATCCTATAGATTGGGTGCTTTTACATTGGGCGGCGGTGGTGGTTGGTAATGCTGCTGAAGGTGACATAAGGAATGGGCGCCCTTTGGTTTTTGCCCGGGATGACAGTTGGCCGACTTCTTGCGGCGACCGCTGCCGTGTCTACACCATGGATGGCTCATTCTTGGGTGTGCTACGGTTTGATTCAGAGAAGGGGCAGTGGCAACCGGAGAAGGTATTTACTAGCTCTTGACAGCTTGCGTATAATAGGGGTATAGTGCAACCGATACTAAAAAGGAGGTGGACTAAGGTGCAAGCCTATTGTTTTAGGTGTAGGCGGAAGGTAGAGATAAAGAATCCACAGCCGGTTACCCTGAAGAACAAGCGACCAGCTACGCGAGGGGTTTGCCCCTCATGTGGGACTAAGGTATTCAGGATTGGTCGGTGACCGGTAACCCTTTGACTAATTGCATCATCTAGAAGTGGGGTAAGTAGGTCCTCTCCATAGTATTGTGGGCTGAAAGAGATCTGACGCCTAGTTGCTACACAAAGGGAAAAGTTCATTTATTAAGCCAACCTTGGAGATTGGCTTTTAGTCTTTTTTGTTGCCTTTTAAATGGAAAAGGAGGGTGTTAAACCTTGGGTAAGGTAAATGTAGCCATAATCGGTGTGGGTAACTGTGCTTCTTCCCTGGTTCAGGGTATCTATTACTATCGGAAAGCGAAGAAGAACGAATTTGTGCCTGGACTGATGCATATTAATCTTGGTGGGTATCATATTAGCGATATTAACTTCGTGGCCGCCTTTGATATTGATAAAAACAAGGTAGGCAAGGACCTCGCCGAGGCTATTTTTACTCCGCCCAATAACACCTTTAAATTTTGCGAAGTGCCGATAGCGGGGGTTAAGGTCCACCGAGGTATGACCCATGATGGCTTGGGTTTTTATCTATCGCAGATAATAGAGAAGGCGCCAGGCCCGACCGCCGATATTGTTAAAATACTCAAAGAGACCCACACCGATGTGGTGGTTAATTACCTGCCGGTTGGCAGTGAGGAAGCAACTAAATGGTATGTTGAGCAGGTGCTAGCCGCTGGTTGCGGCCTCATCAATTGCATTCCAGTTTTTATTGCCCGGGAGCGGTATTGGCAACAGCGTTTTGAGCAGGTGGGGCTTCCGGTTATTGGTGATGATATAAAATCCCAGGTCGGAGCTACTATTGTCCATCGTGTCCTCACCCGGCTGTTCGTGGACCGTGGCGTTAAGCTGGAGCGAACCTATCAATTGAACTTTGGCGGTAACACTGACTTCTTTAACATGCTGGAGAGGTCAAGACTTGAGTCTAAGAAGATATCCAAGACTGCCGCTGTCACCTCTCAGCTAGATTACAAGCTTGACCCTGATGATATACACGTTGGTCCTAGTGATTATGTCCCATGGCTACTCGACCGGAAGTTTTGCCATATCAAGATGGAGGGACGAACCTTTGGCGATGTTCCTCTAAACCTGGAGCTAAAGCTTGAGGTCTGGGATAGCCCTAACTCGGCAGGGGTGGTTATTGATGCTATAAGGTGCTGTAAACTTGCCTTAGACCGTGGACTTAAAGGAGCTATGGTGGCTCCATCTGCCTACTTTATGAAGTCGCCACCGGTTCAGTATACCGATGATGAAGCACGCCGAATGGTGGAGGAGTTTATTGCTAATGCCCCACCAGAGGCAAGTAAAAGCGTCTAACTGAGTCTCCATGGAGGTTTTTGGCAGTTAGCGGTGAAGGTAGCATTAGTATCCCCGTATGATTTCGCCTATCCGGGGGGTGTGACTGTTCATATTTCTTATCTTGAGCACCACTTTGCCCGGATGGGTCATGAGGTCAAGGTCATTGCCCCGGCATCCAAGGTTATTTCCAGCATTGGTGATAGGTTTATTGCTATAGGCAGCCCCCGTCCTGTTCCCAGCAGCGGCTCTATTGCTCGGGTTACTCTTTCACCCTGGCTATCCTCAAGGGTAAAAGCCGTCCTTGACCGGGAGGAGTTTGATATTATCCACCTCCACGAACCGTTAATGCCAATGTTATGTACCACTGTGCTCCGCTTGTCTCAAGCAGCTAATATAGGGACCTTTCATGCCTGTCATGGCAGCCCGGGGTATAATCTCGCTAAACCCTTTGGCACGTGGATGCTGAAGAGGTGGTTCCGCCGGCTCCATGGCAAGATTGCGGTGTCTAAACCAGCCATGGAGTTTGCCAGTGACTACTTCCCCGGATACTATAATATTATCCCCAATGGCGTGGATATAGACCTTTTCTCCCCTAATGTACTTCCGATTGAAAAGTTCTGTGATGGCAAGCTGAACATCCTCTTTGTTAGTCGTCTGGAGAAAAGGAAGGGCTTGAACTATCTGCTTGGAGCCTTTAATCAGGTTAAGCGGGAGATTCCAAATTCTCGGCTTATTATTGTTGGTCCCGGCACTAGGCTACGCCGCAAGTATGAGAAAGAGGTTATGAGGAGTGGTTTGAAGGACGTTATCTTCATCGGCTTTGTACCTTATGAGGAATTACCTAGGTACTATAAAACCGCCGATGTTTTTTGCGCTCCGGCCACCGGGCGGGAGAGCTTCGGTATTATTTTGCTTGAGGCTATGGCGGTGGGAAAGCCGATTGTCGCCTCAGATATAGATGGTTATGCCAGCGTAGTAACTCATAATGTTGACGGGCTGCTGGTGCCACCGGCGGATAAGGAGGTATTAGCCCGGGCGCTGATTTCTCTTCTGGCTGACGGAGCACTTCGCCGTGAGATGGGAGCCAGAGGCAGGGTTAAAGCTCTTAGGTATAGCTGGGAGCACATTGCCCAAGATGTTTTGAATTATTATATTAGGGTTCTCAGTGAGCCGCCATGGAGGAAGCAATTCCCAGAACTCAAGGCGACGGCGGTTTCAGTTTAAGAAAAGGTGGGGGGTAGTTTAGTTAATCGCTCAAAGTCAAATCTATCCAGGGTTCGTAGCGCTATAGCCTATCGCCTTACTGAACCAGCGGTGCGGGTTTTAGTCAGGATGAGGCTAACACCTAACACTCTAAGCTGGTTTGGTTTTGTATTAGCCCTCGGCGCGGCGGCGCTTATTATTACCGCACACCCGTTTACTGCCGGGTTTGTGGTGCTTGTCGCCGGTTTTTTTGATATCCTGGATGGGGCACTGGCTCGGCGTATTAAAAAGGTTACCCCGTTTGGCGGCATTCTTGACTCCACCCTTGATCGTTTGTCTGAGGCGGCAGTGCTGCTGGCTATTTTGGTTCTGTATGCTAGGGAGTCGGCATTTATCCCCATTATACTGGTCTGCCTTGCTTTAATTGGCTCATTCTTAGTCAGCTACATCCGGGCCAGGGCGGAGGGAGCCGGCCTGGAATGTGGGGTTGGACTATTTACCCGTGCCGAGAGGGTGGTGGTGCTGGTGCTGGGTCTTTTACTGAGCCGTATTGCCAATGCCCTGGTTATTGCCCTGGCGATTATTGTGGTATTCAGCTTTTTCACCTTTGGTCAGAGGCTAGTTTATGTTTGGCAGCAAACAAAAGAATAGCCGCTTTTATTTATGTTGCTATTTATGTTATAAGAAGAAGGCTTAGAGGAGAGATAATGCCAGTTATTGCTGTCATTGGGGCTCAGTGGGGGGATGAGGGGAAGGGCAAGGTAGTTGACCTGCTGGCTCAGAAAGCGGGGGTGGTAGTCCGCTTTTCTGGCGGCGATAATGCCGGTCATTCCGTGATTAACCCCGCTGGTGAGTTTAAGTTGCATCTTGTCCCGTCGGGGATTTTTTCCCCTAAGGCTATTTGTATTATCGGTAATGGGGTGGTGATTAACCCCGCGGTGCTAATTGGCGAGATAGACGAGCTCAACCAGCGTGGTGTCGATACCTCAAGGTTATTTGTCAGCGACCGGGCTAACCTGATTATGCCCTATCATGTCCTTCTTGATGGTCTGGAGGAGGAGGCGCGGGGGGGCAAGGCACTGGGCACAACCCGCAAGGGCGTTGGTCCTGCCTTTACCGATAAGGCAGCCAGGTTGGGTATCAGAGCTGGCGATCTTTTGGATAGGGAGGGGTTGCTGGAGCGGCTTCGTCCTATACTTAGTTACAAGAATACCATCTTGACCAAGATTTATGGGGTTAGTCCGCTATCGCTGGATGAGGTATATACTCAGTATTGCCAGTATGGAGAGCGTCTGGCTCCTTACATTCGGGAGACGACTATAATGCTGGAGGAGTTATTAAGCCGGCGGGAGTTGGTTTTACTGGAGGGGGCTCAGGGGGCTTTGCTTGACCCCGATTTTGGCACCTATCCCTATACCACCTCATCATCGCCGCTGGCGGGAGGAGCTTGCCTGGGAGCGGGCTTGAGCCCGACCAGCGTTGACCGCATTCTGGGGGTGTTCAAGGCTTACTGCACGAGGGTGGGTGGTGGTCCGATGCCTACGGAAATGCATGATGAGACCGGCGACCTGATTCGGGAAAGGGCTCACGAGTATGGCACCACTACCGGTAGACCACGCCGTTGCGGCTGGTTTGACGCCGTTGCCGCTCGTTTCAGCACTAGGATTAATGGCTTTACCGGGGCGGCAATTACCCGCCTTGATATTCTTGACGTTTTGCCCCGTCTGAAGATATGCGTCGGCTATAAACTGGATGGCAAGACTATTGATTACTTCCCCGCCAGCGTCGCTGCCCTGGCTAGATGTCAGCCAGTCTATGAGGAGCTAGCGGGGTGGCAAGCTCCAATTTCTGATATTCGCAACTACGACCAGTTGCCGGCTGAGGCTCGCCAGTATGTAGCCAGACTGGAAGAGCTTAAGTTCTTGCCCGGTCAACCTTGTCTGTGTCGGGCCGGAGCGGGAGCAGACCATCGAGAAGACGCCCGTCTTATAGGATTGTTTATAAACCCATCCCCCTACCCCCCTTTTTTCAGCGGTCTTTCTTCCCACCCTCCCGCCCTCTGAGGCTTCGTATCTCAATCTCGTGATTTGTTGGGGAAAGGTTGTATCCCGTGCCCTTCGCTTTAACTGGGGTGTTTAAGAGGGGGTGAGGTTAAGAGAAAATCTCTATGCCTTCAGGTCAATCGTATGGTTTTTGAGTTCCGCGATTATCTTTTCGGCTTCTTTTTCAGTAGGTGGTACGAGAGGCAGGCGCGGCTTGCCCACCTTGAAGCCAAGGTAATTGAGCGCATATTTAATCGGCGCCGGACTCGGTATGGAAAACATGGCGTTAACCAGCGGCACCAATTTCCGGTGAATTGCCGCCGCTTCTTGAATCTTGTCGGAGAGAATCAGGTCAATCATTTTCTTGTATTGTTTACCCGTCAGGTGCGTGGTAACGCCGATGACACCGTAGCCACCAAGAGCCATGATAGGAAAGGTATCGTTATCATTGCCGCTCCAGATAAGAAAATCCTTCCGGGCATTGTTGATGGTCTGAGCAACAAGGTCCATCTTACCGCTGGCTTCTTTAACCCCGACGATGTTTTTTATCTGGCTCAACCTGACGATTGTCTCCGCTGACATCTCGACGACCACGCGCGATGGTATGTTATACATGATAATGGGCAGCCCTGTGCTCTCGGCGATAGCCTTAAAGTGCTGGTAGATGCCTTCCTGATTAGGTTTATTATAGTAAGGGACGACTGATAGACAGGCATCAACCCCGATTTTCTCGGCTTTTTCCGTGTTTTCCACTGCTTCTTTAGTGCTGTTTGAGCCGGTGTAGGCAACAACCGTTCCCCGGCCGCCCACTGCCGATTTCACCTCGGTAAACAGGCGCATCTCCTCCTCCCAGCTAAGCGTCGGCGCCTCCCCGGTGGTAGCTGCCACCACCAGACCATCGCTCCCCGAGTCAAGCAGGGCTTGAGCCAGCTTTTTTGCCTGCTCATAATCAATTTCCCCGTTTTCTTTAAAGGGGGTTACCATTGCTGTTAGTAATCGCCCCAGGTTCTTCATTTTTGCTAGCTCCTTGGGTGTATCCAGTCCCGCTTAATCATCTCTTCGGCAATCTGGACGGCGTTCAGCGCCGCTCCCTTGCGCACATTGTCGGCGACAACCCACATTACCAGGCCATAGGGGTGGGAGGCATCCCGGTGGATACGTCCGACAAAGACATCATCGGTGCCGGCGGCTGACCAGGGCTGAGGATAAAGGCTGATAGCCGGGTCATCCAGTACCTTGACCCCCGGCGCCTGGGCAAGGATGCGCCGTGCCTCATCGGGGGACATGGCTTGGGAGAATTCAACATGGACTGCCTCACTATGCCCGATAAATACCGGCACGCGAACACACATCGCCGAGATGGCAATATCATCAGCGTGCATTATCTTCCTTGTTTCCTCCACCATCTTCCACTCTTCTTTAGTATAGTCATTATCCAGGAAGACATCTATCTCGGGTAAGTAGGTTAAAGGCTATCTGGTGGGGATAGACATGAGGGACAGTCGTTTGTCCCTCCAGTACCTGCTTGGCTTGTTCGGTTAGCTCCTCTACTGCTGCTGCACCAGTGCCTGATACCGACTGGTAGGTAACAGCGATAATGCGCTTGATGGGGTTGACCTTGTGCAGGGGGTATAGGGCCACCACCATCTGAATAGTGGAGCAATTGGGGTTAGCGATAATCCCCTTATGCCACTTGATGTCGTCAACATTGATCTCAGGTACTACCAGTGGCACCTTTGGGTCCATTCTAAATGCTGAGCTATTATCAATAACCACGGCTCCGGCTTGGGCGGCTATAGGAGAGAAGTAGCGGCTAATCTCAGCCCCGGCGGAGAAGAGGGCAATATCTATATCCTTAAACGACTTTGGGGTAGCCTCCTCAACCAAAAGCTCGCGGTGGCTAACAAACATCCTCTTGCCCGCGGAACGGTCTGAGGCAAGAAGGCTAATTGAGTCCATCGGGAAGTTACGTTGCTCCAGTACCTTGATGAATTCCTGCCCTACCATGCCGGTAGCACCAAGGATAGCCACTTTATACCCCTTCATTTCCCCTCCTGTAAACCGAGTAAAGCGTCTAGACCGTAGATTAGCCCCTTATGCTTAACCACTTCCTTAATGGCTAGTATGACGCCCGGCATATAGCACTGTCGACTGATGGTATCGTGGCGGATGCTCAATGTTTGCCCTGCTCCTCCAAGGAGAACCTCTTGGTGGGCCAGTAACCCCGGCAAACGCACGCTATGAATGGTAACGCCTTCAACCTGCTCTCCCCGGCTCTCTGAGGCCTTCCCTTGCGGGGTGGAGAATGGTTTGCCCTTGGCTTGAGCCATGGCTTTAGCCGTAGCCAGGGCGGTACCCGAGGGTGAGTCAGCCTTCAGGTGGTGGTGCAGCTCTATAATCTCGGCGAAGTCAAAGTATTTAGCCGCTACCTTGGCTAGGTGTATCATAAGCACGGCGCCTAGAGCAAAGTTTGGTGCTACCACGACACCAATCTGTTGAGCTTTAGCCAGGCTTTCAATCTCTTTGATATTGTCGGCAGTTAGCCCGGTAGTGCCGATTACTATATTAACGCCGTGTTTAGCTGTCAGACGTACTGCGGGCATAGTCGCTTGAGCGGTGGTGAAATCTACCACGACATCTGTCGGGCAGCTACTTAAAATTGCCTCCAAGCTGGTAGAGAAGGGCACCGTGCCCGAGCCGTCGGGCAAAGTCAGATATTCCTGAGTCGCCTTTATGTCTGCAGCACCTACTATTTGCAGGTCAGGTTCCTGGCATAGGGCGTTGACTACCTCTTGCCCCATTTTACCCAGTGCACCATGGACTACTACCCTTACTCTCTTCATCGCCTCGTCCCTCTGTAGCCCGGTTTATTCCCGGGAGGTCGAGTTTCATGCCTCCGGAATGGGTAGTCTTTGGATGGTGAATCCTTTACCTGAGTCCCGGAAGCTTGGGACGAGTTGTCAGACACCGCCCGTCGCGATAGGTTTATCCGGCCGAGTTCATCAATGCCAATTACCTTAACCGTAACCTCATCGCCAATCTTAACCACATCCTCAACCTTGGGGACGCGATAATCAGCCAGTTCACTAATGTGAATCAAGCCCTCTTTGCCCGGGGCTATCTCTACCATCGCCCCGAAGTTCATCAGGCGGGTCACCTTTCCCGTATAGATGGCGCCGACTTCTACCTCCTTGGTCAGGCCTTCAATAATCTGGATAGCCTTGCGGGCGGCTTCTTCGTTAGCTGAGCCGATAATCACGGTGCCATCGTTCTCAACATCAATGCTTGCTTTAGTTTCATCAATAATTGACCTGATTGTTTTGCCCCCGGTGCCGATGACGGCGCCAATTTTACTCGGGTCAATGGTTATCTTATACATTCTTGGGGCGTAGCGGCTGAGTTCAGGCCGGCTGGAGCTTAGGGTCTGCTGCATTATTTCCAGAATAGATAGGCGAGCCTGGCGGGCTTGATTTAATGCCTTTTCCAGAATCTCGGTGCTTATGCCCTTGAGCTTAATATCGAGCTGTATTGCCGTGATACCATTAGCTGTCCCCGCTACCTTGAAGTCCATATCACCATAGGCGTCCTCTATGCCTTCAATGTCAGTCAAGATTACATAGTCACCCTTGTTGCTGGTGACCGATCCCATGGCTACCCCAGCTACTGCTGCCTTTATCGGTATTCCGGCATCCATTAGGGACAGGCTTGAGGCGCAGACACTAGCCATAGAGGTGCTGCCGCTGGAGCTTAAAACCTCGGAGACAAGGCGGATGGTGTAGGGGAAGTCCTCGGCCTTGGGCAGTACCTGGGCAATGGCTCGCTCCACCAGAGCGCCATGTCCAATTTCACGCCGACCTGGTGAGCCGATGCGTTTCACCTCGCCACCGGAGAAGGGAGGGAAATTGTAATGATGGATAAAGCGTTTACTCTCCTCTAGGCCCAAGCCATCAAGCTGTTGCTCCTGCCTGATTGAGCCCAGGGTGGTAATAGTCAGGACCTGGGTCTGCCCCCGGCTGAATAGGGCTGAGCCATGGGTGCGGGGCAGAATTCCCACCTCGCAGCTGATGGCTCGGACATCGGATAGGCCGCGCCCGCCAATACGCTTTCCTGTCTCCAGGAGGTTGCCTCTTATTTCGGCTCTGACCTTTGTCTCCAAGGCGGCGTTTATATCTTCCTCGGGGAATGACTCACATAACGCCTCGATAAGCTCTTTCTTCAGATTGCTAAGCGCCTGTTCCCGCTGCGACTTTTCTGGCTGGCTCAATGCCTGGGTAAGCCTGTTATCAACGATTGGTGAGATTGCTGAAATTACCTCAGGGTTAACCTCGCTTGCCGGGGCTTCCATCTTGGGTTTGCCGCAAGCCTGCTGGAGCTCCTCCTGGAGCTTGATAATATCCTGATTTGCCTGGTGCCCAAATTCTATAGCCCGCAGGATAATATCCTCTGAGACCTCTTTGGCTCCTGCCTCCACCATTGTTACTGCTTGCCTGGTGCTGACCACGACGAGGTCAAGGAGGCTGGTTTCAACCTGGACCATAGTTGGATTTAGTACCAGCTCATTGTTAATGTAGCCGATGCGAACGGCAGCTACCGGACCATCAAATGGTATTGGTGAGATTGATAGCGCCGCTGAGCTACCGATAACTGACAGGATGTCCGGGTCGTTCTCTTGATCGGCGGAGAGGACGGTAACTATAATTTGAATATCGTTGCGCCATCTCTTAGGCAGGAGCGGGCGTAGTGGTCGGTCGGTGAGCCGGCTGGCTAGGGTGGCCTCTTGGCTGGGGCGCCCCTCCCTTCGGATAAAGCCGCCCGGGATCTTACCGGCAGCATAGAGCCTTTCTTCATAGTCAATGGTCAGGGGCAGGAAATCTATCCCCTCGCGAGGTTCAGTGCTGGTGCAAGCGGTAACCAGAACCACGCTATCTCCGTAATGAACAGTTACCGCTCCCGCCGCCTGTCCGGCGAGCTTTCCTGTTTCTATGATGAGCTTCCTGCCGCCAACCTCACGCTCAAAAGAACTTGGTGATAACAATATACTCCCCCACTTAAGCTTTACTTGCGTAACCCAAGCTTAGTAATCAGGCTGCGATATCGTTTAGTATCCTCTCGGCTCAGGTAGGCTAGCAACCTTCTTCTTTGTCCTACCAGCTTAACTAGCCCGCGCTGTGAGTGGTAATCGTGCCGATTAGCCATCATATGCTCGGTCAATTGGTTTATCCTCTCGGTGAGCGCGGTTACTTGGACCTCGGTCGAGCCGGTGTCCTTTGTGCTTTGCCTAGATTTGGTTGTGCTTTCTCCCTTTTTCTCTTTGTCCAAGTTAATCCTTTATCTCCCGGTTATTTTAGCCAACATCAACTATACTGTAAATTAACAGATTATAGCACAAGTGGCTGCAGCTGTAAATCGGCTTGACTTTGTTAGCCAGGGGGGGTATAGTTTCGATTGTAGTTGATACCCTGGTTTGGTGTCGTTTCTAAGCTTGCCCCCTGCATAGGCGGGGGACCCTGTACGGTAATCAGGGGAGGGGTTTTGTGGAGCCAAGAGACTGCATCCAAGACAAAGGGGATAACAGAAAATATAGAAGGAGGTGCAGCAGTGGCTCTGGCAGACAAAACCCTGGTATGCCTTGATTGCGGGAAGGAGTTTGCGTTTACCGCTGACGAGCAGGAATTCTATCAATCCCATGGCTTACAGAATGAGCCTCGGCGATGCCCTGAGTGTCGGGCTTCTCGGCGGAGAGAGCGCTCGGGTGGCTATAATCAGCCGCGGCAGATGTTTACTGTGACATGTGCTGACTGCGGGATAGAAACCACGGTACCTTTTGAGCCCAAGGAAGGGCGCCCAGTCTATTGCAAAGAGTGCTACGCTAAGCAAAGAAAGTCTGGCTAAGGTTCTGGTTCATCTGGTTGCCAAAGAGCATGAATGTCGGGGTCTGTCGGGTGAAGCTTCGCTTCCCGGAAAACCTATCGCTTAAGGGGAAGCGGCAGATACTAAAATCCATCACCACTCGCCTCAGAAACAGGTTTAATGTCTCCGTAGCTGAGGTTGATGACCATGAATTATGGCAGTTAGCTACCCTCGGAATTTGCTGTGTTAGTAATGATAGCCGTTTTACCAATGAAGTTCTGTCCAAGGTGGTTGACTTCATTGTTAACGGCCGCTTTGATTTAGAGATACTGGACTGTGAGATTGAGGTCCTACCTGTTTCGTAACGGGAGTGATGATGGATACCTCGGCCTTTCTTGATTATCTTTCAACTCAGCCCAATTACCGCGATCAGATAGTTCATATAGAGCATATTCCCTACCGTGAAGCTGAATATGCTGAGCTAGAGCAACCCCTGGACGAAAGCCTTCACCATTGTCTCAGGGAACACAAGGTGTTGCCCCTCTACACCCATCAGGCTGAAGCCATAAATTATGCCCGGAAGGGCATGAATGTGATGGTGGCTACCTCATCGGCTAGCGGTAAGACCCTGTGCTATAACATCCCGGTTATGGAGTCAATCCTAACTGAGCCGGGTAGTTGTGCCCTTTACCTTTTCCCGACCAAAGCCCTGGCTCAAGACCAGCTCCGTGGTTTACGGGAGCTATTTCCCCCCCTTCTATCCCGGGATGCTGCCACCTTTGATGGTGATACCCCTCAGGCGGAGCGGGCTGAGATAAGGAAGCGAGCCAGGGTGGTGCTTACCAATCCCGATATGCTCCATGTCGGGATACTGCCCAATCACGAGTCCTGGTCAAGGCTGTTTCGCTACTTGAGGTATGTGGTGGTGGATGAAGCCCATATCTATCGTGGTGTTTTTGGCTCCCATGTGGCTTGTGTGCTCCGCCGCCTGCGCCGTCTTTGCCAGTTCTATGGGTCAAATCCCCGGTTCATCTGCTGCTCGGCGACTATAGCTAACCCTGGCGAGCATGCCGAAAGGCTGGTGGGTTTACCATTTAAGGTGGTTGATAACGATGGCTCTCCTTACGGAGGGAAGGAATTTGTCTTCTGGAATCCCCCGATTATAGATGAGGCAAAGAGCGTCCGGCGCAGCGCTAACAGTGAGGCGGCAAGCCTGTTTACCGAGCTGGTGAATAGTGACATCCGTACCCTGACCTTTGCCCGCACCCGTCGGCTGACCGAGCTTATTTATAACTACACCAGGCAGAGGCTGGCTGAGACTAGCTCCACCCAGGCTAAGAGAATCAAGCCTTACCGGGCGGGCTATCTTCCCGAGGAGCGCCGCCAGATAGAGCAGGAGCTGTTTGGCGGCGAGCTTACCGGCGTGGTGGCTACCACGGCTTTAGAGCTGGGGATAGACATCGGTGACCTGGAGGCTACGGTGCTTACCGGCTATCCGGGGAGCATTGCCAGCACCTGGCAGCAGGCGGGCAGGAGCGGGCGGAGAAGGGGTAAATCGATAAGTTTTCTTATCGGGCTGGATAATCCCCTTGACCAGTATTTTATGCGTCACCCCGATTCATTTTTTGGTAAAAGCTTTGAGAATGCCCTGGTTAATCCGGCTAACCCCTATATTCTGAGAGCTCACCTCCTGTGTGCCGCCTGGGAGCTGCCCTTAACCAGATGATGAGGAGGTCTTTGGCTCCGCCTTTGACCGGGAAAGGGTGGAGCTGGAGGGGGAGGGGCTGCTTAGGGAGCGCAGGGGCAAATGGTATCTTTCACCGGCAATTGCCTACCCGGCTCAGGGCATAAATATTCGCTCCACCTCCGGGGAAAACTTCGCCATTATTGATACCTCAACCGGCTCACTATTGGAAACCATTGAGGCTAGCGTCGCCCTTTTTCAAATCCATCCCGGTGCTATCTACCTCCATCAGGGGGAATCCTATTTAGTCAATGAGCTTGACCTGACTGGTCGCACTGCCTATGCCAAGCCTACCACCGCCACTTACTACACTCAGGATAAAGAAATCACCGACCTTCATATTATCAGGGTAGCTCCGTGATAAGACCTGCCGAAAGACCAGGGTATATCTGGGTGAGGTTGAGGTTACCACTACTGTAGTCGGTTTCATGAAGAAGGCGCAATTCACTGAGGAGGTAATCGGGGAGGAACCTCTTGACCTGCCACCGCAGGTTTTCCCTACCGTTGCCCTCTGGTTTGACCTGCCACCTGAGGTGGTAGCTCGGGTGGCTAGAGCGCAGCTGGACTTTGCCGGCGGGCTGCATGCTGCTGAGCATGCGGCTATTGCTATCCTTCCCCTGTTTGCCCTCTGCGACCGCAATGATATTGGCGGGGTATCCACCCCTCTCCACCCTGATACGGGAAGGGCGCAGATATTTATCTATGATGCCTACCCCGGTGGCATTGGCATTGCCGAGAAGGGCTTTGACTTGGTGGAGCAATTATGGCAGACTACACTGAAGGCAATTAGCGAATGCCCGTGCCAGGATGGCTGCCCCAGTTGCATTCAGTCGCCGAAGTGTGGCAATAATAATAAGCCGCTGGATAAAAAGGCAGCGCAGATATTGCTGGAAGGGTTGTTGTATAATCCATAGAAAGGGGTAAGGTAGTTGAAAGATATTAAGCAAGCGCTGAAGCCCAGCCGGGATAGCTGGTTTAAGCGGGCGATGCGCCTGTTTGACCGCACCGCGGTGGATGAGGCGGTCTGGGCGGAGCTGGAGGAGCTGCTTATCTCGGCTGATGTCGGCGTCAGCACCACGGAAAAGCTCATTGAGAGGGTGAAGCAGAGGGTCGCCGAAGAGAAGCTCAGCAGGGCTCATCGGTGCGCTCGGCACTTAAGGCAGAAATGGTCAACATCCTGAAGATTGACGCTCCGGAAGCAGGTTCCCGTATCCGTGCCCAGGGTTATCCTGGTGGTCGGTGTTAATGGCGGCGGTAAGACCACTCTATCGCCAAGCTTGCCTATAGGGCGAAAAAAGAGGGAAAGCGGGTTATACTGGCGGCGGCGGATACCTTCAGGGCGGCGGCTATTGACCAGCTTAAGAAGCCTGGGGGAGAGATTGGGGTGGATGTCATTGCCCATCAGCCCGGGGCTGACGCCGGGGCGGTGGTCTTTGATGCCCTGCAGGCGGCACGCAGCCGACAGCGCTCATGAGGTAATCATTGATACTGCCGGCAGGCTGCACACCAAGTTTAACCTGATGGAGGAGCTTAAAAAGATTAAGCGGGTGGCAGCCAAGATTGACGCCACCGCCCCGCATGAGGTGATTCTGGTGCTTGATGCCACCACCGGTCAGAATGGCTTGACCCAGGCCAGATATTTCACCGAGGCGGTGGGGGTAACCGGCATTTTTCTGGCTAAGCTGGATGGCACGGCTAAGGGGGGCATCGTGCTGGCTATCTGTGATGAGCTGAAGATACCAATCCAGTTCATCGGTATTGGCGATGGGCTGGAGGATATGGCGCCTTTTGATGCTGAGGCCTTTGTTGAGGCGCTATGTTCCTGATTTTTGGAGGTAGACATTGATTACCATAAGTATAAGTCCGATAGCCTTTACCATCGGGATAGTGTCAGGTGGTATGGCATTATGGTTGCCCTGGCGGTGCTGGTGGTGGTATTGTGGATGGTGTGGGAGGTAAGGCGGGGGGCTAAGCTCTCTTACGATACCGTTTTTACCGCGGCCCTGGTGGGTATTCCCTCCGGGGTAATATTTTCAAGGTTGCTCCATGTTATTGACCGGTGGGAGTACTATGCCAGCACCCGGGGCAGATTATTGGTGGTTGCGGCTGACCATCTGGGGTGCCGTTCTGGGGGCTACCCTGGGTATCTGGATTTACAGCCGGTTCAGCAAATTTATTTTGGTTACTTTGGCTGATTTGGTGGCACCGGGGGTTATACTGGCTCAGGCTATAGGCAGGGTGGGCTGCACCCTAAACGGCTGCTGCTATGGACTGCCGAAACCTCGTTGCCCTGGGGGATTGTCTATACTAATCCTGAGAGCTATGGCCCCCTGGGGGTAGCTGTTCACCCCACCCAGGTTTATGAGATTATATATCTACTTGATAATTTTTGGGGTATTGTTCAAGTTAAGGGGGCGGTTTAAGCCCGATGGCTCGCTATTTCTCATCTACCTTAGTCTATACTCACTGTGGCGGCTTGGCATCGACTTTATCCGGGAGGGGACACCGTTACTCTTTGGCTTACATCAGGCTCAGATTATAGGCATAATCGTATTAGTTATCGCCATCCCCATACTGGCTTTAAGGACACGGTGGGTGAGGGCAGAAACTACCTAGCCGGGGCAAAGTCCAGGATATTGAGCCTCAGCCTCTCCTCCCCGCGCCAGCGGTCTATTTCCAGGTTATAGACGATGTCAAGGCGGGGGGATACCTCAGCCAGATAGCTACCCAGTCTGAAGCCGACCCCGTCCCAGACCGTGCCACCCTGCTTTAGCTTCAGCCTCAGGTGCTCGCCATTATTGCCCATGGTCTGGCAGTCAACCACCTCCACCCCGCGGCTGAGGAAGGTAGGTGCCGGGTTGCCCCGACCAAAGGGGGCCAGCTGTTGCATCAGGTTGGAAGGTATTCCCGCCGAGTTCAGGGAGTGTGACCTCGGCATCAATATCCAGCTGGGGGCGAAGGTCAACCCCGGCCAGCTGAGCGGTGGCCAGTCTCGGAGAGGTGCTGCTTGAGGCGGGGCAGGTTCCTGGTGGGCAGGGTAAAACCGGCGGCCTGGGAGTGCCCGCCGAACTGGGACAGCAGTGGCGGCACTGGTTCAGGGCGAGGATAATATTGAATTCGGGGATGCTGCGGCAGCTGCCGCTGCTTATCTGCTCTCCGGTTCTGATGACAATCGCCGGGCGGTAGAATTCCTCGGCGAGCCTGCTGGCTACCAGCCCGGCGATTCCAACCGGATAGTCCTTATCGCTGGCAATCAGCAGGGGCGAAATTCCCTGAGCCAGTACCTGCTCTCTGGCCTTGTCTAAGCGTCTTGGCGGTCAGCTTCTGCCGTTCCGCATTTTTCTGCTCCAGCCATATGGCCAGTTCCCTGTGCCTCCTGTGGCGAGTCGGTCATCAGCAGTTTATAGCTGGTCATGGCGTGGGCCAGTCTGCCGGCGGCATTTAGCCGCGGGGCATAACCCAGGAGATGCTCTCGGCATCAAGGCTGCCAGGTCAGCCCGGCCTGGGCCATCATCTCCCTGATGCCGAGGCGGGGGTTGGTATTGATTAGCTTTAGTCCCTGCTTGACCAAGTATCGGTTTTCCCCCACCAGCGGCGCCATATCGGCTACTGTTCCCAGAGCCACCAGGTCCAGCATTTCATCCAGTTGCTCCTTTTTGCCGATGCCTTCGAAATAGGGCCTGAAGCAGCTTGAAGGCGACGCCGGCGCCGGTCAGTTCGGAGAAGGGATAGGCGGAGTCGGCTCGCTTGGGGTTAACGATGGCGATGGCGGGCGGGATTTCGGGCAGGGGGGTGTGGTGGTCGGTGATAACTATATCCAGCCCCAGCCTTTTTGCCCGCTTGACCTCAGCCAGGGCGGTAATGCCGCAGTCAACGGTGATAACCAGGCTGATGCCCTGCTGGCGGAGGTTCTCCAGGGCGGCGGTTTTCAGCCCGTAGCCTTCGGTCAGGCGGTGGGGTATATAGGGGATGACCCTGCCGCCAAGGGTTGATAGCCCCTGGACGAGCAGGGCAGTGCCGGTGATGCCATCAGCATCAAAGTCGCCATAGACGGCAATGTTTTCCCCGGAAAGCAGAGCCTGGTAAATCCTGGCTACCGCCCGGTGCATATCGGGCAGCAGCAAGGGGTCGCCGGAAAGGCGTTTATCGGCAGTAATGAATGGCTCTAACTGGGATGGTTCGGTGACACCACGATTATAGAGGAGCTGGGCTATTAGCGGGGGAAACCCTGGAATATTTGCCAGATACTGGTCTGGAGCTGGTGGCAGCAGATTCCAGCGGTAATGGTTCAAGCTTATGCCTCAGAATATTTTCGGAAGACCAGGACCGAATTATGACCGCCAAAGCCAAAGGAGTTGGACAGGGCGGTGGTAACCTTAGCCTGGCGGGCGACGTTGGGCACATAATCCAAATCACATTCGGGGTCGGGGTGGGTAAGGTTTATCGTCGGCGGTATTATCCCGTGCTGGATGACCATAATGCCTATTGCTGCCTCAACGGCACCGGCACCCCCGATAAGATGCCCCATCATTGACTTGGTGGAGCTTATCGGAATTTTGTAGGCATAGTCGCCGAATACCGTCTTTATGGCCATGGTCTCCATTTTGTCATTTAGCGGTGTGGATGTGCCGTGGGCATTGATATAATCAATTTCGGTGGGCGCGACCCCGGCTTTATCCAGTGCCATCTGCATGGCCCTGGCAGCACCCTCCCCATTCTCAACTGGCTGGGTGATGTGATAGGCATCGCCGGTGGCCCCGTAGCCGATAATTTCAGCCAGGATGTTAGCCCCTCGCGTTTGGGCAAAGGCAAGGCTTTCCAGGATAAGGAGCCGGCCCCCTCGCCGATGACAAAGCCATCACGTTCGGCATCAAAGGGGCGGGAGGCCAGTTGCGGCTCACTATTTCGGGTGAGATGGCTTTCATGGCATTGAAAGCGGTGATACCTATCGGGTTGATTATTGCCTCGCTGCCGCCGGCTATCATTACCTGGGCATCGCCACGCTTGATAATTTCATAAGCAACGCCGATAGCATCGGAGCCGCTGGAGCAGGCTGATGTGGTGCAGAGATTCGGCCCTTTAGCCCCCAGCGCAATTGATACCTGGGCGGCAGCCATATCAGCCATCATCATCGGTGCCAGGAACGGGCTTACCCTGTCCGGCCCCTTCTCCATTAGCACTTTGGTTTGTTCAAATAGGGTAGTTAGACCGCCAATGCCACTGCCAATTATGATGCCGATATTATCCTGGTTATTGGAGTTGATTTTAATTCCCGACTGCTCCACCGCCTGCAGGCTGGCAGCTACTGCCAGTTGAGCAAAGCGGTCCATGCGGCGGGCATCCTTGCGGTTGATGTAGTCGGTAGGCTCAAATCCCTTTACCTCACCAGCAATCTTGGTCTCAAATAGCTCGGGGTCAAACAGGGTAATATAGTCAATGCCAGACTTGCCGGCAATAAGACCTTCCCAATGGTAGCGGACGTCCAGACCAAGTGGTGACAGAATACCAATGCCGGTAACCACTACTCTATTATTTAAATTTGACATAACATTCTAGCCAAGTAAACTTTAGTTAGATATTTTTACCATAATTTCGATTATCTGCAAGGACGGCTTTTATTTGACCGGTGGAGAATATTAAAAATATAATACTTTGTGCACTATGACTAGAAACTTAGAAATTCCAAGGGTTGCCTTAGACACTGTGGCTGTAAGCTCAATCAAGCGGAGACCCAGCTTTTAGCCCGGCAGTTTGCCCAGGCGGGGTATAGGCTGGTATCCCCGGATGATGAGGCTGATGTCTATATACTCAATACCTGCACGGTTACCCATGTTGCCGACCGCAAATGCCGCCACCGGCTCAGACTGGCTCATCGCCGGAACCCTGACGCTGTGGTAGTGGCTATCGGCTGCTATGCGGAGCGGGCCCCTCAGGAGCTGGCTCAGATTGAAGGGGTTGACCTTGTCCTGGGCAACAGTGAAAAATCAAATCTAGTATGGCTGCTGGAGGAGTCGGGGTATCTGAGCCGCCCCACCTATAGTCAGGGAGGATTCAGCTACAGCCGATTTCCGGACTCGCGCCTTTATTAAGGTTCAGGATGGTTGCAATAGCTTTTGCTCCTATTGCATTGTGCCCCTGGTGCGGGGCAGGGAGAAAAGCATCCCCGTTGACCAGGTTGTTGGCGAGGTCAGGCACAGGGTGGCTGACGGCTATAAAGAGGTGGTGCTGACCGGGACCAAGATTGGCTCATATAACCATGATGGGGTTAATCTGAGGGGGCTGCTGCAGCGTATCCTGGCCGAGACTGATGTAGAGAGGTTAAGGCTTTCCTCCCTCCAGCCCAGGGAGATATCCCCTGAGCTTATCGGGCTGTGGCGTGACGAGAGGCTGTGCCGGCATTTTCACCTCTCACTACAGAGCGGCAGCGACGGCGTGCTCAGCCGGATGAGGCGGGGCTATACCGTCGGCGACTATCAGCAGGCAGTAGCCTTAATCAGGGATATGGTGCCTGAGGTGGCTATCACCACCGATATTATTGTTGGCTTCCCCGGTGAGACTGAGGCGGAGTTTGAAGAGAGCTATGAGCTTTGCCGGCAGATGGAGTTTGCCCGGATTCATGTCTTTCCCTACTCGCCGCGCCAGGGGACTCAGGCCGCCCGGATGCCAGACCAGGTGGGGGATAGGGTCAAGCGAGAACGAAGCCAGAGGATGCTGGCTTTAGCCAGAGAGAGCGCTCAGAACTTCAGGCAGAAATTCTTGGGTAAGACCATGACGGTATTGTGGGAAAAGCAGTCTGATGGCGTCTGGTCTGGTCTTACCGATAACTATATAAGGGTATATACTAAAAGCGATGAGGATTTAACCAATAAGCTATTACCGGTAAAGCTGATGGAGCTTGATGGGGATGGGGTGTGGGGGGTATATCCCTAGCCCTGCTGAGCTATGAATAGGGCAGAATTTGAGCAGCTCGTTTCAACGGCAGTTGGCGTTTTGCCTGATGAATTCACCGCTAAGCTGGAGAATATTGATATAGTGGTGCAAGATTGGCCGACTGTTGACCAATTACGTCAGGCAGGGCTGAGGCATGGTCAGATGCTGCTTGGTCTCTATGAGGGTGTACCCTTGACAAAACGAGGGCAAGGCTATGGGCTGGTACCGCCAGATAAGATAACCATATTTCAGAAGCCAATTGAAGCGGAATGTAGCCAACGTGGCACCGAGATAGCCGCAGAAATAGCCAGGGTGGTTAAGCATGAAATTGCCCATCATTTTGGCATTAGCGACGCCCGATTAGATCAAATTGAAAAGGAATGAGACATTTTTTTTTTTTTTTTTTTTTTTTTTTTTTAAAAAAAAAAAAAAAATGCAAGGTGGCGCGCCTAGAGGGATTCGAACCCACGACCCTCGGTTCCGAAGACCGATGCTCTATCCGCTGAGCTATAGGCGCGCATAAGCCATCTTCAATTATAAACTAGCGATAGGGAATGGGCATCACTCATGGCGGGTTATATTCAGGGGAAATATTGGGGTGAGTGGAGGGATTCGAACCCTCGTTCTCCAGGGCCACAACCTGGCGCCTTAAACCACTAGGCGACACTCACCACGGCAGTATAGTATTATAGCTAAAAACCACTCCCTTTCAATGCTCTTCTTGGGACAGTTCGACGATGGTAACCCCGTTATCTCCCTCGCCGTAACCGCCCGGACGATGGGATTTGACCAGGGGATGTTGGCAAGCTGCTCGCGGACTGCCTGGCGCAGGGTCCCAGTCCCTTGCCGTGGATTACGCTTACCTGGCGATAGCCCGGCCACAAAGGCGTCGTTCAGGTACCGGTCAAGCTTGAGCAGCGCCTCATCCACAGTCAGCCGGCGGAGACGTATCTCGTTGGTTAGTGTGGCGCGGCGCCTAGTTTTGCGCATGAAATTTCCTTGACGATTTTAGCACGGCCGGGAAGGGCAAAACCTCTTATTTGCTTGTTTATTGCTTGCATGCCTCTGTGATAAACTAATATAAAGGCTTTATTCTAGGTGTCTTGATGGAACAGGAAAAGGAAATCAGGTATAGAATAGCCAGTAGCCATGCGGGCGGCAGATGCGTCTTATCCTTGAGGAAACGCCGGGCTGAGCGCTGACCGGCTGGAAAGGGAAGGCTTTCAGTTCGGCGAGTGGCTTTACAGTGAGGCATCTACTCCGTTTCTTCGCGGGCTCATCGCTTATATTGATGAAGCCGAACTGAGGAAAGAGACGGGCTTCGGCTACTGATTCTTGCCACCGGTGGCTATATCTAAGCGCCAGCGAAGCGGGAGGGAAAGGCTTTGAGAGGAGCTGAAAAATGAAGGCAATGGTGCTGAAGGAAATTTGCGAGATTAAGGTTGAGGGAGGGGCGAAGCCACTGGAACTGGTTGATTTGCCAGTTCCTAAGCCCGGACCGAAAGAGATTCTGATTAAGGTTTTAGCCTGCGGTGTTTGCCGTACCGAGCTTGACCAGATAGAAGGCAGAATTGCGCCGCCGAAATTACCGGTAATTCCGGGACATCAGCCGGTAGGGATAATTGACGGCTCTGGGGTCAGAGGTAACCAAATTCAAAATTGGGGATCGGGTTGGAGCCGCCTGGATATATTCCAGCTGCGGACAATGCAAGTTTTGCCGGAGGGGGAGGAAAACCTGTGCGACCAATTTCAAGGGGACTGGCTGCCACGCTGATGGGGGTTATGCCGAGTATATGGTAATTTCCGAGGACTTCGCCTATAAAATTCCCCGAAGATTTACCGACCTG
This sequence comes from uncultured delta proteobacterium, assembly GCA_963739245.1. GTDB lineage: Bacteria > Chloroflexota > Dehalococcoidia > Dehalococcoidales > BS750m-G39 > CAVTZP01. Next base: position 134,727 of record CAVTZP010000007.1, on the reverse strand, counting down.
ACCAAGGCGGCCCCGCTGATGTGCTCGGGAGTAGTCGGGTATCGCTCCTTAAAGCTTACCGGAATGGAGGATGGCAAGACCCTGGGGCTTTATGGCTTTGGGTCTGCCCACCATCTGGTAATCCAGATGGCAAATTATCAGTTCCCCAATTCCAAAAAGTTTGTTATCAGCCGAAATCCGGCGGAAAGAGAACTGGCCAAGAGATTAGGCGCTGACTGGGTAGGTGATATTGACGACAAGACTCCCGAAAAGCTGGATTGTGCCATTGATACCACCCCTGCCTGGAAACCGGTCGTCTAAGCTCTGGAGAACCTGGAAAAGGGGGAAGGCTGGTCATCAATCTCATCAGGAAAGAGGAGGCAGACAAAGAATTCCTGCTGAAGCTGGACTATCCCGAGCATCTCTGGCTGGAAAAGGAAATAAAAACGGTCGCCAATGTGACCAGAAAAGATGCGGAGGAGTTTCTGGCTTTGGCCGCCCGGATGCAAATTGAGCCTGAGATTCAAGAATTCAGGCTGGAAGAAGCCAACAAAGCCCTAGTGGAGTTAAAAAGTGGGAAAATCCGGGGGTCTAAGGTCTTGAAGATGCCAGCCTGAAGCATAATATTGTTCCTTTACAGCTTGGGATTTTTGGACTAAAATAGTTGTGATTTTGGCGGGAGTAGTTCAGTGGCAGAGTTTTTGCTTCCCAAGCAGAGAGTCGCGAGTTCGAATCTCGTCTCCCGCTCCATGAAGTGCTAACTTTTTGCGTTTGTGTACTATTTGTCAACCCTCTGTTATAACAAGTAATATTGCGGGGACGGTGTGAAATAATTATGAGCAAGGTATTGTTAGTTTCTATTTGTGCCTGGGCAGTGGCACAGGCGACGAAGATACTGATTGCGCTAATACGAAGGAAGCGAGTCGATTTGCGCTATTTTACTACTGGTGGTGGTATGCCTAGTGTGCATTCGGCGACAGTCAGTGCCTTGGCCACATCGGTCGCTATGGTCCAGGGTTTTGAGTCAGTAACCTTTGCCATTGCCGTTATCCTGGCTCTAATCGTTATGTATGATGCCACTGGTGTGCGGCGTTCGGTGGGCAAACAATCTGTTGTTCTAAATCGTATTGTTCAGGAAATCAGGTCCCGGCGTCCTGAAGCTGTATTGGAGCGTGAGCTATGGGAGCTCATCGGACATACGCCCTTTCAAGTCATTGTCGGAGCGGTATTAGGTATCTTAGTTGCTTGGCTCTGGTTTACCATAGCTGCTATGTAAATATTGTCCTTTTAGGGGGTAGTTACTGTTTCCCTTTGCATCATAGCTTTAATCTCGGCATAGGGTATCTTTACCTTGGGAAGCATAGGTTTCCCATCGGGTCCCATCTCGATAGCACCAGTAGGACAAACGAAGGCACAGTCCCCACAGCCAATGCACTCCTCACTTAGCTCATAGGCGTAGAAGGGAGCAGCAACCTGCCTATAGATACCTCGGTTAACCAGACTTATCGCCGACTTGCCTATTATCTCTTGACAGGCCCTGACACACAAGCCGCAGAGGATACAGTCTTGGTCCCCCAGAACAAACCTCGGCTTCTCAATTCCATATTCCTCAGCCAATTCCTGTATCTTCTTTACGTTGGGGCATCTGGCTAGGAGGAGCTCGATTATCCCTTTACGCAGCTTCCTTACCCTTTCCGTGTTTGTCTTTACCACCAGACCCTCTTTCACCGGGTAAAGGCAGGCAGCGACAAACTTAAACTTGGAGCTTCCGTCCTCGCTTACCTCAACGGTGCATATCCGGCAAGCCCCGTAGGGTTTAACTGCGGGATGATAGCAAAGAGCTGGGATATTTCCGATTCCAGGCATGCGCGCCACAGCCTCTAGGATCGTCTGACCACTCGATACTGCGATCTCCTTATCGTCGACGGTAAGGTGGACGGCGTTAACCCCTTCAGCCTCCTTCACGTCGACCCATTTTTCACCATTAATCCAATATCTCGCCACTGGTTACTCCTTTCACCGTTTTATTACCGCACCAAACTTACAAACGTCATAGCAGGCACCACACTTGATACACATCCCCTGGTTAAGCGTGTGGGGCTTTCTTTTCTCCCCGATAATGGCACTTGTGGGACATGCCCTCAGGCATCTGAGACAGCCTTCGCACTTCTCGGGGTCAATAGAATAACGGATCAACTCTCGACAAACACCGGCCGGGCATCTTTTCTCATCGATGTGAGCGATATACTCATCCCCAAAGTAGCGGAGAGTGGTCAGGGTCGGATTGGCGGCGGTTTGACCCAAGGCGCACAGGGCACCACTGCTGAGAACTCCAGCCAAGTCCTCCAGTATATTGATGTCTTCTCGCTTGCCCTTTCCTCGAGTGATTCTGTCCAGGACTTCGCTCATCCTGGTTAGTCCTTCTCGGCAGGGGACGCATTTGCCGCACGACTCCCCCTTGAGAAATTCAATAAAGTACTTGGCGACATCAACCATGCAGGTGTCCTCGTCCATTATTATCATGCCCCCGGAGCCCATCATTGAGCCAAGCTTGGTGAGTTCATCAAAATCCACCGGTGTATCAAGGTGTTGCTCGGGGATGCAACCGCCAGAGGGACCGCCGGTTTGCACTGCCTTAAACTTCTTGCCCTTAGGGATTCCTCCCCCGATGTCATAAATCATCTCTCTCAGGGTTATCCCCATGGGCACTTCCACCAGGCCGGTGTTATTTATCTTCCCCACTAGAGAGAATATCATCGTCCCCTTGCTGCCAGCGGTTCCAATCTGGGAATACCAGTCCGCCCCTTTATTGATTATCATCGGTACATTGGCCCAGGTCTTGACATTATTTAACAGGCTAGGGCTATCCCATAGGCCTTTCTCCGCCATGTGGGTATACTTTGCTCTTGGTTCTCCTATCTTCCCCTCAAGGGAGGCCATTAGGGCGCTGGACTCGCCACAGACAAAGGCACCGCCTCCTTTGTTTATCGTTACCGTGAAATCAAAGCCAGAACCTAGAATGTCTTCTCCCAGCAACCCGTAATCCATCGCCTGTTCAATGGCTATCCGGGCGTGCCTTACGGCTAAAGGGTATTCGTTGCGGACGTAGATATAGCCCTGATGAGAACCAATAGCATAAGCGCCGATAATCATCCCTTCCAGGACGCTGTGGGGGTTGCCTTCAAGAAGGCTTCTATCCTGATAAGCGCCAGGGTCGCCCTCATCGGCGTTACAAATCACATATTTATTATCACTTTGAACATGATAGCAGGACTCCCACTTTCTGCCCGTAGGGAAGCCACCGCCACCCCTGCCCCGCAGGCCAGACCTTTTTATCTCCTCAATGATTTCTTGGGAAGACATCTGGAGGAGTGCCTTGCTCAAAGCTGAATAACCGCCCTTAGCGATATAATCGTTAATCTCGGTGGGGTCAATTTCCCCGTTGGCGCCAAAAATAGTCCGGGTTTGTCTCTTATAGAATGGAACATCAGCTTCGTGGACGATTTTCTCACTTGTTACCGGGTCCACATAGAGCAAACGTTCAATGACGTTGCCATGGAGCACAGTTTCCTCGATTATCTCTGGGACATCCTCCGGCTTAACCCGCCGATAGAAGACCTTCTTTGGTCGGATGACCACCACCGGCCCTTGTTCGCAGAAACCATGACAGCCTGTTTGCTTTAGTTCCACAGTTATCTGGAGCTCTCGTCTTTCGATTTCATCTATAAAAGCGTCAACGACCGCCTCAGCCCCGGAGGCGAGGCAACCAGTACCACCGCATACCGATATACAGATTCGGCTGGTGTCCCTTTGGCTAAGTATTGATTGGCGCAGGTTCTCCAGTTCAGCCGGGCTCTTGATTTGCACTAGCTTCTGGGATAGCTCTCCCATGCTATGCTCCTTTACCATTTACTTATATCTATTTAGAACGCGGTCAAGCTTTTCCGGGTTCATCTGACTTTCATATTCCCCATCTATAACTACCACCGGACCAAGAGCACAACAACCTAGGCAGTTAACCGTTTCCAGGGTGAATCTCATATCCTCGGTGGTTTCACCAGGTTTTAATGCGTAGTCCCTCTCCAGCTTGTCGACTAGTCTGTGGGCGGCTCTTACATGACAGGCAGTGCCAAGGCAAACAGTTACTATATGGCGTCCTCTCGGCTTTAAACTAAAGGCTCGGAAGAAGGTGGCCACACTGAAAACCTGGCTTATGGGAATATCCAGTTTCTGGCTGATCCTTACCAGAACATCCTGTGGAAGGTAATTAAACTCAGCCTCAACATCCTGCAGTAAAGATATTAGTTGTTCCTTCTTATCGGTGTAGCTGTCAATGAGAGAATCGACCTTCTCCGAATAGCTCTCGACGATAGCTCTCACTTTGGGGAAATCAAGAACAAGATCCACGGTTAACCTCCTGGTTTAATTACCAACTTTAGAATACTATCTTTCAAGCCCCCCGCCATCGGTTATTACCCCCGCTTTTGTTACAAATTTCACCTATTAAATTTAATTGGGCAGGTATATCGCCTTAGGTATTTTTACGCTTGAGGCTGATATTGCATTCAGGTATAATAGTGCGGGGAAGGTGAATTTATGAGCGTTATGAAGGTTCTCGTGGCTGAAGACCATCCCATAACCCGGCAGGGTATCTGCAAACTCTTAGAGGATGAGGGCAACTTTACGGTAATAGGTGAGGCTAGCGATGGTGAGGAAGCGGTGCAGATGGTCGCTGACCTACAACCGGATGTGGTCATCATGGATGTCGCCATGCCTAAGCTTAATGGGATTGAGGCGACAAGGCAGATTAAGCTGATTCGCCCGTCTACTGCGGTGCTGATACTAAGTGCTTACGATGATGATGAGTATGTTTTTGGACTGCTGGAGGCCGGGGCGGCTGGTTATCTGCTAAAGACTGCCAGTGGCGATGAGCTGACCAGGGCTATTCGGGCGGTCCATAAGGGTGAGCCGGTGCTTGATCCTATGATTACCCGCAAGGTTATAAATCGCTTTAGGTTCCCCGATAAGATTCGCCGGGCGGCAAAGCCCTCCGAGCACCTCAGCGACCGCGAGATAGACATCATCAAGCTGGCAGCGAGGGGCATGACCAATAAGGAAATCGCGGATAAGCTTCACCTCAGCCGGCGCACGGTTGAAGGTAACCTGAGGAGTATCTTCAATAAGCTGGGAGTCGGCTCCCGCACTGAGGCAGTGCTACACGGCTTAAGAAAAGGCTGGCTTACACTGGAGGAACTGTCTTAACACCTATGGCTCAAGGTTTGTTAGGTTCAGAGATGCTCGCCAAGATTATTGACGGCTCTTCTATTGCGTCATTTGTAATTAACAACGACCATGAAGTCACTTATTGGAACACGGCTATTGAAGCCCTTACCGGTATAGAAAGAGGGGAAATAATCGGAACCGACGAGCAATGGCGGGCATTTTACACGGAAAAAAGACCAGTTATGGCTGACTTGATAGTGGATGAAGCCTCAGCCGCTGAGATTGAAACATACTATCAGGGTAAATGTGAAAAATCCCACCTGATTGATGGTGCCTATGGGGCTGAGGACTATTTTCAAGCCCTGGGGGAAAACGGAAAATGGCTTTATTTTACCGCTAGTCCTATCAGGGATAACGATGGGGAAATAATAGGGGCAATAGAGACCTTAGAAGATATCACTGAGCGCAAGCGTGCCGAGGGCAATCTACGCCAATATTTGAAGGAGATTACTCGAGCTCAAGAAGAGGAACGCAAGCGCATTGCCCGTGAGCTTCACGATGATACGGCCCAAATCCTGGGTTCTCTTTCCCGGCAACTGGATAATTTCGTTCGTAAGAAGCACGGTTTTACTCCCAATGAGGTCTTGTTTCTTAAGGACCTGCAGGCCCAGCTCAATCGTGGAGTACTGGGTGTGCAGCGCTTTATCCAGAATCTGCGCCCATCTCTGCTAGACGATTTAGGTTTAATCCCGGCAGTAAGGTCATTATTGAAAGGACTGCAAGAGTCCGATGGCATCGCTACCGCCCTAAAGGTGCTTGGCGGAGGAAGGCGCTTCTCGCCGGAGGTTGAACTGCTGCTGTTCCGCATAGTTCAAGAGGCACTTAACAATATTCGAAGGCATGCTCAAGCCTCGGAGGCCCAAGTGGTGGTTGAGTTCGCCGAAGATAAGGTTAAGGTGACCATCAGTGACAACGGTCGGGGGTTTAGTTTATCGGAAGGAGTAGATGGCCTCCCCCGCAACGGGAAGCTTGGCCTCGCCGGAATGCAGGAGCGGGCACGGCTATTGGGTGGCACTCTTGAAGTGAAGTCAACACCAGATAAGGGGACAACCTTGATAGCGGAGGTGCCCACTTAAGCCGTAGTACTCCAACTGAGCAGCTTGAGTTCACTGTGTAAATTAGATACTGTGGATTTTAACTAAGTTAGTGCTTCCTGGAACAGCTAGGGGAATTCCGGCAATAATTACTATCAGGTCGCCTCTCTGAGCGAGATTTGTCTCCAGAGCGGCGTTGCTTGCCAACTCGAAGACTTCCTCCAGGTTTGCTGGCTCAGGTTCTTTAAGTGGTAGTACCCCCCAAGCTAACGAGAGGCGGCTCACCACTGATGCGGAGGGGGTCACCGCCAGAATAGGATGATACGGTCTATATTTCGATACCCTTGAGGCCGTAATCCCACTGCTGGTAAACGCTATGATGGCTTTAGCTTGCACTTGGTAAGCCATCTGGCAGGCGGCTCTGGCGGCAGCGTCATTGACCTCAGGTAAAACATCCTGCCACCGGCTGCGGAGTGTTTCCTCATATGGGAACATTGCCTCAGCCTCCAAGACTATTCTTACCATTGTCTCCAGAGTTTTGACGGGATAACTACCAATGGCCGTTTCCTCGGAGAGCATTATAGCGTCACTGCCATCAAGAACAGCGTTGGCTACATCAGCGGCCTCTGCCCTCGTCGGCGTAGCTGAGCGGACCATCGACTCAAGCATCTGAGTGGCGGTAATTACCGGCTTTCCCTGGCGATTGGCCTCAGTTATCAGATGTTTCTGGGCCGTTGGCACCTTCTCGATGCTTATGTCGAGGGCTAGGTCTCCTCTGGCCACCATGATGCCTTCCCCAGCCTCGAGTATGGCTCCACTTTCTTCTAGAGCCCGTCTTTCCTCTATCTTGACAATGACCGGTATGTCAGCCTTCATTTTTCTGAGCAACTGCTTAACCTCTTGTACCTGTCGCACTGAGGAGATGAAGGATAGAGCAACAAAGTCAGCGTTCTCCGTAAAAGCAAAATCGAGATGCTGACCGAAAACGGCTTTGATATCCCCACCGCTACGTTTCAGTCCGGGAAGATCGAGGAGGATGCCTACAGGGAGTTTTAACTTTTGACTGATTGACCGAACTTCGGAAATGAGCTGGCTGTGCTCCTGAAGTGTCCCATACGCCAAGTTAAAGCGTGCGATGTCCATGCCACCTTTTAACATACTTTCAATAACTTCGGGAGAACTGCTGGCCGGACCCAGGGTGCATACTATCTTGACATGGCGTTTCATTGTTGCTTTGTCCATTGTTGCCTATTATAACATATTGGGAATTACGCCAGGCGAGAAGAACCGTATACTGCACAAAAAGCCATAGTGTTAACTTTGACCAGTTGCAGAAAAGTAGCTAGTTAATCAAGTTCGGTCTTTGGCCGATATCTGCTATGAAGGATTGTTCCACATCACAGAGAATATATTTCTTCGCCGAAGGTGTGAACCCAGTTCCTCTTCAGGACTTCAATTGCTTCTTCTGTCTTGTCCACGCCCACGATAACAATGGGCTGGCCGCTTTCTCCTCTACCCAGATAGGGGTAGAGGTAGAGCACATTGATATTGGCGGCTTTCAGGGCTTTGAGCATCGCCTGTAGTCCACCAGGATGGTCGGGTACTTCTACGGCAATAACATCGGTCTCTTTGACGGAGTAGCCGTGGCTTTTTAACACGTTAATGGTCTTTTTCGCGTCATCCGTGACAAATCTAACGGTACTGATGTCCGACGTATCTGCCACAGAGATTGCCCTGATATTGATCCCTTCAATCCCCAGGCGTTCGCTTATTGCCAGCAGTTTTCCTGGTACATTTTCCAGACTCACCGAAATCTGTTTGACAAACATATTGTGCTCCTCATCCGGCTAGAACAGGTCATATCCTGTTTTCAATGCCTTTGTATTGATGTCAATCAGGTTCTTTTTCTTCTTCAGGACATTCTTGAGTTCCTCAATCACGGTCTCTAGAGAAACGAGATTGCTCTTCTTGATGAAGGCTCCCAGCATTACCATATTCGCTGACTTCGGGCTTCCCAATTCTTCGGCGATGGTGTTTGCCGGAACCCTGATAACTTCAATATCCCCGCGCGTAATTTCAGCGTCCACCAGCGAGGAATTAATGAACAGAACCCCACCGGATTGCAGAAGGTTTTGGAACTTGACCAGGGAAGGCTTATTCATTACCACGATGAACTCAGGGGATGAAGCGACCGGTGAGGCGATATCTTCATCGGAGATGGCTACCGTACAGTTCGCTGTACCGCCGCGGACCTCGGCGCCATACGATGGTAGATAGGTTACATTCTTTCCTTCCACCATTGCTGCCTGCGCCAGGTTGAGACCCATTGAGAGGACGCCCTGGCCACCAAAGCCAGCAAAGATAGTCTTAATCAGCATTCTCCCCTCCGGTAATGTCCTTAATGACGCCGAGAGGAAACTCCTTTGCCATTTCTCGGTCAACCCACTGCCACGCCTCCAGCGGGGTCATTTTCCAGTTGGTGGGACAGGGTGAGAGTATCTCCACCAGCGAAAACCCCAGGTCGTCAATCTGTGTTTGGAAGGCTTTACGGATTGCCTTCTTCGCCTTTCTGATATTTGCTGGAGAATTGACGGCGACCCGCTCTATATAGACGGCACCCTTGGTGAGCGCCAGCATTTCGCTGATCTTAATAGGGTAGCCCTCCAGCCTGATGTCACGACCATAGGGGGTGGTGCTGGTTATCTGGTTGGTTAGTGTGGTTGGTGCCATTTGCCCACCGGTCATTCCGTACACGGCGTTATTGATGAAAATGGCGGTGATGCGTTCCCCCCGATTGGCGGCATGGATTGTCTCCGCGGTGCCGATAGCCGCTAGATCACCATCGCCCTGGTAGGTAAATACAATTGCCTCGGGGTAGGCTCGTTTGATGCCGGTGGCGACGGCCAGCCCCCTCCCGTGCGCTGATTCTGTCATATCAACATCAAAATAGTAATAGGCAAACACGGAGCATCCCGGTGGCGGTATACCAATGACACGCTCCTGGATACCCAATTCGTCAACGACTTCACAAATAAGCCGGTGAGTGACGGAGTGGCCGCAACCCGGGCAATAATGGAAAGGGGCTCTTTTCAGTGATTTAGGACGAGTGTATACCTTTTTCATTTACCTGTTCAAGCCCTTCTGATAGTAATGGCGTGAGATGACGCGGGCGACCTCGCTGGGCGTTGGAATAACACCACCCGGCCTGCCATAAAATGAGACCTCACCTTCTCCCTTGAGGGCAAGCTGCACATCTTCTAGCATCTGGCCCATGTTCATTTCAAAGTCGAGGAAGTACTTTGTCGCTTTTGCCAGTTCTTGGATTTTCCCATCAGGGAAGGGCCAGAGGGTAATTGGCCGCATCAACCCTACTTTCAAGCCGCTGTCCCGTAAGGTCTTTATGGCTCCCTTGGCAATCCGAGCCGCAATACCGAAGGCGACAACAATCAGCCGGGCATCGTCGGTGAGGAAGGTTTCGTAGGTAGTCTCCTCCTTTTTAATGAGCTGGTATCTTCGGAATAGGCTCCAGTTGAGCTCTTCCAGCTCTGCCGGGTTTGAGGTAAAGGTCCTAATAAATCTGCTTGGTCTGCCTTTTGCGCCTCTCAGGGCGTCGCTCCTGACTGGTGGTACCTCGGGAGCTTCATGCTTGAATTCCACCGGCTCCATCATCTGTCCCAGCATGCCGTCACCAAGAATAATGACGGGAATACGGTATTTATCGGCCAGGTCAAGGGCGCGGTGGGTAAGGTCAGCAAGCTCCTGCACTGACGAAGGCGCCAGAACAATGGTGCGATAGTCACCGTGACCGCCACCACGTGTTGCCTGAAAATAATCAGACTGGGCGGCAGAGATGCTACCCAGCCCGGGCCCGCCACGAGACATATTTACGATGACAGCCGGGAGCTCACAGGCAGCCAGGTAAGAGATGCCCTCCTGTTTTAGACTAATTCCTGGACTAGAGGAAGAGGTCATTGCCCGCGCACCGGCCACACTGGCGCCAAATACCATGTTGATGGCCGAGATTTCACTCTCCGCTTGAATAAAGGTGCATCCTTTGCGACGGCTGAGGTGGGTTGCCATATACTCAGTGAGTTCATTCTGAGGAGTGATAGGGTAGCCGAAGTAACATTGACAGCCCGCCCTGATGGCTGCTTCCCCGATAGCGCTGTTGCCATTCATCAGGACTTTAGTCACGGTACACCTCAATCGCTACTTCAGGACAGACAACGGCACACACCGCGCAGCCAGTGCATTCGCCGTTACTGTTAAAAGACGCCGGCGCATAACCAGCAGCGTTAAGCTTGGTGGCTGCAGAGATGACCTTCTTGGGGCAAAACGCCATGCAGAGTTCACAACCCTTGCATAGTTCCTGATCTATTTCGATGTATCCCTTCATATCGTTATCTGGCTTACGAGCAATAGTGCTCTCGCCTAAATTTATATTCTATATTTTTAATTGTGTCGGCGTCAAACTTCACCAACATTAATCAAAATTAACGAGTGGCTCGTTCAAGCTATATGCTGTTCCTTTCAAGCTCTTATCAGAAAATAAGCAGCCTGATTAGACCCGGGGCAGGCGTATATTTATGTCTGGGAGCCAGTGATTCTGCACCAAGGGGTATATACCTTTGAAGTAGACTATCTGAAAGCAATTCGGGAGCTCGACGAGAACAATAACACATTACAAATCGAAGTCAACCCAGTGGCGGGTAATCCCTGTCGCTGTAACTAGTGCAGCGCTGGATGATGGCACGACTAACTTAGAAAGGGCATCAGGTAGTATGCCATCTGGAGAAGGAGCCGGCTGTGCCAATCAAAGGAGAAATTTTCGGTAGTGGCGATAAGTTCTGCTACCCCCTTTTTGCTAGCAAGGTGGAACAGGTAGTCTATATGGTTGTTGCTTAGCTTTGCCAGTAAAGCCCGTGCCCAATAGTCAATGGTCAGCTCTCGGTTTAACCTAGCCCGCCATTTCTTTTGATAGGCGGAAAGGACTGCAGCTGAGAGATTACCAGCCAGAAATGCCTGATGAAGTACCTCGGCAGCTAAGTCAGCACATAGAAGCCCATAATAGATGCCCCCGCCGGTGGTTGGCTTTACCTGCCCAGCCGCCTCACCAACCACCAAAACTCGGTCAGCGTAAGTTTTGGGCAGAGGTCTTAGGGGGATAATACCATAGCGAAAAGCCGCCTCACTGGAGGCTATCTTACCTTTACAATATAGAGTATCAAGCAAACCTTTGAGATGGAAATCAGCTTGATGCTGAGTGAGTAGGCCAGCTAGACCCTTACCGTTTGCGGTGGGCACAAGCCAGGCAAAACCGCCGGGAGCCAAGTTCTGGTCAAAATAAACCTCTACCTCATCGACTCCGTTTATATCTACTTCAGCCTGAGCGCCAATGATAAAGTGCTTTATCTCCCCCAAGCCTAACTTTCTGGGGAATGCTGAACCAAAGCCAGTAGCGATGATGACTGCTTCGGCTTTGAGGGTTGTCTTATGTCTCTGAGCATTAATTCTCACCTTAACTGCATCAGGTTCAGGCAGAATATCGGTCACTCTCGCTCCGAAAAGATAATCGGCACCACTTTGCCGGGCTTTCATTGCTAGGCTAGTGTCAAGGCGAACCCGGTCGACAATGGCAGCCACCGGAGCTTCTCGGCACAGCCTGAGGCATTTCCCTGATGGGGAAAAGAACTTGGCCGAGCTGGCTTGTCTCAGGACGAGGCTGTTATCAAGGGCAAAGGCTCTGAGGCACTCTTGACTGAGGATACCAGTACAACAGATGTCATCACCAGGGCGGGCATTCTTCTCCACAACAAGAACCCTATAGCCGAGGTGGCTTAACCTTTGGGCAATGCGGCTCCCAGAAGGTCCGGCGCCAATAATTATAATGTTGTGCAACCTGGCCCCTTTCTCTATATCCTCCATAGTCCGAGTACGGCCAAACTGGCAAGCCCGACACCAGCAATGACTCCTCCAAGCCAGCCGAGGAGGCATAGGCAGGTAACAATAACTCCGGCAATTATTACCCCACCGAGGATAGAAAGGAAGGCATGTTTGAATTTGAGCCCGAAGAGGAAGGCAGCCACCGACCCTGTCCAGGCGCCAGTCAGTGGGAGTGGGATAGCCACGAATAGCATCAGCCCAATGCGCTCATATTTTTTAACAACTGTTCCGTGGCGCCGGGTACGCTCGAAGACCCAGTTGACCAGCCTCTTGCCGGTATCTACACGGCTAATAGCTTTAGCCAGCGATTCCAAGCCCAATAACAGGACAGGCACCGGCAGCAGGTTGCCGATAACAGCCAGGCACAAAGCCCAGTACCACGGCATGCCAAATAGGTTTATGGCTACCGGCAAGGCACCACGAAGCTCTGTCACTGGTAGAGCTGATATAATGATAACTATAAGCTCCTTAGCAATACCGGAACTGATGAGGTCTTCAAGCACTTTAGCCTGGTTCCTAATCCTTATCGCTTCTGGGCTAATTATACCATTTTTCAGGTTGAGCCATGTTGTGGTAAAATAAGACAGAAATTTACTTAGCTTGGTGATTAGATGTCAAATAGTAACATGAGGGTAATCCTGCTTTGTGGTGGCATCAATAAGAGGATGTCCCCGATAATCAGGCACAAGTCGCTACTGAAGTTCGCGGGCAAGCCTCTTATTGCTCATCAAATCGACAGAGCAAAGGAAGCCGGGCTTAACCATTTTGTCATTGTCGCCAATCCGGATAATATTACTGACCTTAAATCAGCCATAGTCGACATCCCGGATATAGATGCGGATTTCGCGGTCCAAGAAAAGCCATTGGGTATGGCTGATGCCATTATGGCTGCCTCAGCTTCACTGCGGCGTGAACCCGTCATTGTGGTAAATCCCAATGACATCTTTGATGCTTCAGCCTATATTAGTCTCCTTAGTGAATACAATAAAAATAGCGGTTATTCCGGTTATCATTGTTGCCTATCATACCCAGGACTACTTTCCCGGCGGCTATTTAGTCGTGAACAAAGATAATGAAATATCCCGTATCATTGAGAAACCACTAGTGAGAGAGGAGCCTTCAAATCTGGTAAATATCGTTATCCATCTTCACAATGAGCCAAAGAGGCTACTAGATTATCTAGCTAAAACCACATCGGCTGCCGATGACGTTTATGAGAAAGCCCTTGACCAAATGATTCGGGACGGCTTGGGCATGAAAGCCGTGGTCTACGCTGGGCCATGGCAGACTATCAAGTACCCATGGCATATTCTGGGTGCCATGGATTATTTTTTAAACCGGGCGACACGCCAGATATCACCCCTGGCTCATATTTCAGATAAGGCGGTAGTTGATGGCAATGTGACCATAGAGGATAATGCCAGAGTATTTGAAGGGGCAGTGCTCCGAGGCCCGAGCTATATCGGGCGGAATTCGGTTATCGGCAATAATGTGCTGTTGAGAAACTCGATGATTGGTGACGACTGTGTTATCGGCTATGGCACTGAGGTAAAGCATTCCTATGTTGGTGACCGATGCTGGTTCCATTCTAATTATATTGGTGACTCGGTGATAGATGATGATTGCTCCTTTGGTGCCGGCACAGTGCTCGCCAATTTGCGCCTTGATGAGGCTAAGATTGCTATCGAGATTGGCAGCGATAACATAGATACGGGATATGATAAATTGGGGGCTATTGTCGGCAGGGGCTGCCGAACGGGGATAAATGCCAGCCTCATGCCCGGTGTCAGGGTCGGTCCTGATTCCTTTGTTGGCGCTCATGTGTGTCTAGCTCACGACCTTGGGGCGGGGAAAAAGGTCATCGCTGAGCCCCACTATCGAGTCTTACCCAATGAAACCAAGCCAGTGCCGGGGAAAAGGCAGCAAGCATTAAGAAAGTTGGAGAACTGAGATGTGTGGTATTGTTGGCTATTGTGGTAAGGAAGCAGCCGCCCCAATCGTCTTTGAGGCTCTAAAGCGGGTTGAATACCGTGGCTATGATTCAGCCGGCTTAGCTGCCCTGGCCGATGGCAAATTAGTAGTGAAGAAGGACATAGGTAGGCTTGATGAGGTCAATAATAAGCATGGGCTGGAGACGACCCCGGGTAATATAGCCATCGGGCATACCCGCTGGGCAACCCATGGTGGTGTCACCCCGGCCAATGCCCACCCCCATTGCGATTGTAGCGGTACAGTAGCTGTGGTTCACAATGGCATAATTGATAACTACCAAGCGCTTCGCCAGCAGCTTGTCGATAGCGGGCATCGCTTCACTTCGGAGACTGATAGCGAGGTGCTCCCACATCTTATCGAGGATGAGATGAAACGAGGCTGTTCCCTTGAGGCAGCGGTCTTAGCCATAGCGCCGAAGCTTGATGGCTCCTACGCCTTTCTGGCTATATCCTCTCAAGACCCAGGTAAGATTGTCAGCACTAGAAAAGGTAGCCCTTTGGCTATTGGCACCAGTGACCATGGCTATTTTGTTGCAAGCGATGCCCTCGCTTTCTCCGGGCACACCAGTAAATTGATACCCTTGGATGATACTGAGGTGGCAATGCTAACACCAGATAGGATTGAACTCTTTGATGCCGCTGGCAATAAGCTAGCCAAAGAAACCAAGCAGCTTGACTCAAAATCGTGGGATAGCCAAAAGGAAGGTTATCGGTTCTTCATGCTCAAGGAGATAATGGAACAACCACAAACATTGAAAGCAGCCGTTAGTCAAGATAGAAAGCTATTCACTGGGATCGCCATGGATATTTTAAGGGCCCAACAAGTAATTATCACCGCCTGTGGCACATCCCGATATGCCGCTCTAGTCGGCAGGTACCTATTCTCCAAGGTGGGCAGGAAGTTCTGCGATGTCGTCATGGCTTCTGAGTTTCAATATTTCGCCGATTCAGTGGACAAAAATACCCTGGTCCTGGCTGTCTCCCAGAGCGGTGAGACCGCTGATGTTATTGAAGGTGTCAAGAAAGCTAAGGCCGCCGGAGCCCAGATTATCTCTATTATCAATAGACCACTGTCTTTACTCTCAGACCTGAGCCATCAGGTCGTCTATCTCAATTGCGGCCCTGAGCTCTGCGTCGCGGCGACTAAATCCTTCCTGAGCCAGCTAGCCATCTTCTACCTATTATCTTTTTCTATGGTTAACTCATTTGACGCCGCAGTGGCTGACCTCAACAGCGTTGGCAGCGAGATAGCTAAAGCCATTGACTGGAATAATGCCAAGCTGGACAAGCTCAGCCAGAGATTGAAAGGCAAAAATGACCTGTACTATATTGCTAGAGGCATCAACTTTGCCATTGCTTCAGAAGGTGCCTTAAAGTTAAAGGAAATTTCTTATCTCCATGCGGAGGGAATGCCAGCTGGTGAACTCAAGCATGGCACCCTGGCTCTTATTGAGCCGGAAACGCCAGTAGTTGTCATCTGCCCCGGCGACTACACCTTCCGTGAGACTCTGGCTAATGCTATGGAGGCAAAGTCCCGCGGCGGTTATATCATCGCCATCTCCGATGAGGAGAATGAAATCTATGACTTCTGGGTCAAGGTTCCCAAAGTCGGCGAGCCTCTGTATCCTATAGTCAGTGTGGTTCCCCTCCAGCTCCTGGCTTACTATATGGCAGTCAATCGGGGATATGACCCAGATAGGCCCCGCAACCTAGCCAAATCAGTGACCGTAAAATAGGGACTCAGGAGATATTCATCTATTGCCGAGGAGGCACAGGCAAGGGCTGATGCCACAACTACCAGAACTGGTTCAAGGACTGCTAGAGCCTAAAGCCTATCCGGAGGCTACCAAGCGAATAGAGCTGGTGCAGACCCAGATGTCCTTTATCTTGCTGACTGATGATTATGCGTACAAGGTTAAGAAACCGGTAAATCTGGGCTTCTTAGATTACACCACCTTGGATAAGCGGCGCTTCTTTTGCCAGCGAGAGGTTGAACTTAATCAGCGTCTCTGCCCCGAGGTTTATCTGGGGGTAGTGCCTGTAACCAGGGACGAGAGAAAAATCCTGATACAGGGTAAGGGAGAGGCCATAGAGTACGCAGTAAAGATGCGCCGTCTTCCCAAGGAAGCCATGATGGACGTGTTGCTACTAAATAACAAGGTAACACCCAAAATGGTAGCCAAGGTTGCCCAAAAACTGGCGGAATTTCACCAACGGGCAGAAACCAACGCCAATATCAGTGCCTTTGGTAACATTGACGCTATCAGCCAAAACACTGATGAGAACTTCAGCCAGACAGAGAAATATATCGGCAATACCATTTCATTAGACAAGTATCAGCGGATTAAGGCTTACACTGATAACTTTATCAAGAAAAATACCACCCTATTTCACCAGCGGATAGCCGATGGCAGGATAAGGGACTGCCATGGCGACCTCCATGCCGCCCATGTTTGCTTTACTGACGGCATCTGCATCTACGATTGCATAGAATTTAATGACCGGTTTAGATATTCTGATGTTGCTGCCGAGGTCGCCTTCCTGGCTATGGATTTAGACCACTATGGACGGGCTGACCTATCCCGTAGCTTCGTCAACGCCTATATAGATAAGAGTAAGGATAGGGAGCTAGTAAAGCTGCTCAATTTCTACAAGTGCTACCGGGCTTATGTGAGGGGTAAGGTGGAAGGCTTCAAGCTTGATGACCCTTATATTGCGCCAGCCGAAAAGAAGCAAATCCTTAACATAGCTAGTAGTTACTTTGATTTAGCCAATTCTTATATAAGGTCAAAACCAACCCTATTTATTACTACTGGTCTGGTTGGCACCGGCAAGACTTTCTTGGCTCAAGCCCTGGCTAAAAGGTTGGGGCTGGTGGTTATCTCATCGGATGTCACCAGAAAAAAGCTAGCCGGTATCCCCCTAACCGAGCACCGCTTTGAGGAATTTGATACTGGAATCTATTTGGCTGAGTTTTCTAAGAAGACCTATGATAGAATGTTCTCCGAGGCAAAGGACATCCTGACTGAAGGTGGCTCGGTGATTCTGGATGCCTCCTTTATCAAGGCTGAGGAGCGGCTAAAGGCAAAAGAACTAGCTAAAGAGACAAATGCCGATTTTCTCATCATAGAGTGCACCCTGGACGAGGCAAGCATCAAAAAGCGGCTGGCACAGCGGCTGGAGCAAGGCACAATATCAGACGGGCGCTGGGAGATTTATCAGCCGCAGAAAAGAGCCTTTGACCCGGTAGTAGAAGTGCCAAAAACAAATCATGCTATAATTGATACGGCACAACCTGTGGAGGAAAATATAAGGCAGATTTCGAGCCTTTTAAGTAAAGGGGGTGAGGTAGATAGAAAATCAATATGACATAAAAGACCCTTCCCTGGCTGCAGAGGGTAAAAAGCGGATAGAGTGGGCTTCCCGGGAGATGCCGGTAATAAGGCTAATCAAAGATAGGTTGACTAAGGAGAAGCCGCTAAAGGGCATCCGGATTTCGGCTTGCCTCCATATCACCACTGAGACGGCGAACCTGGCGCTAACCCTGAGGGATGGAGGGGCTGACCTCGTTCTATGTGCCTCAAACCCATTGAGCACCCAGGACGATGTCGCCGCGGCCCTGGTAGAATATGGCGTCCCGGTTAATGCTATCAGGGGGGAGGATGAGAAAACGTACTACCGGCACATCAATACTGCGCTAGACACCAAGCCTCACCTTACAGTTGACGACGGGGCGGACTTGGTTACCACCCTTCATACCAAGCGAGCCGAGCTAATCAGTAATGTTATCGGTGGCACCGAGGAGACCACCACCGGTGTCGTCAGGCTCCGCAGCCTGGAAAGAGCCGGAAAGCTAAAATACCCCATAATTGCCGTAAATGACGCTCAGACCAAGTACCTATTTGATAACCGCTACGGCACCGGGCAGAGCACCATTGATGGTATCACCCGGGCAACCAATATCCTGTGGGCAGGCAAGAAGGTGGTGGTCTGTGGCTACGGCTGGTGCGGGCATGGCATCGCCCTGAGGGCCAAGGGATTGGGTTCTCATGTGGTTGTTACTGAGGTTGAACCAGTCCGGGCTTTGGAGGCAACTATGGACGGCTACCAGGTCATGCCACTGATAGAAGCGGCTAAGCTGGGGGATATCTTCATTACCGTTGCCGGTGATAAGAGCGTCATTGACCAAGCTCACCTTGAGGTGATGAAAGACGGTGCCATTTTAGCCAATAGCGGGCATTTCAATGTGGAGATAAATATCCCGGCTCTGGAGAGTTTAGCTCGTAGCAAGCGGCGCATCAGAACATTCGTTGATGAGTACACCCTGAAAGACGGTCGCCATCTTTATCTGCTGGGGGAGGGGAGATTGATTAACCTAGCTGCCGCTGAAGGGCACCCCGCCAGTGTTATGGATATGAGCTTTGCCAACCAAGCCCTGTGCCTGGAATATATGGTAAAGAATAAAAGAAGCCTTGAGATTAAGGTCCACCCCGTACCTGAAGAAATAGATAAACAGGTGGCTCGGTTGAAACTAAACTCCATGGGGATTAATATTGACAAGCTGACCCCCGAACAAAAGAAATACCTGACCAGCTGGGAGGAGGGGACATAGAAAAGGAGAAAAATGCCAAGTAGCTTTAGTAGTTCACCAAGCTATCTGCTTACCTCAGAGTCAGTCACCGAAGGGCATCCCGATAAACTATGCGACCAGATATCAGATGCTATCCTTGACGCCATTCTGGAGAACGACCCCTACGCCCGAGTTGCCTGCGAGACAGCAGTAACCAATGGCTTGATAATTGTTCTCGGCGAGATTACCACCGATTGTTATGTTGAGATTCCTCAGATAGTGCGGGAGGTAGTCCGCGACATTGGCTATACCCACCCTGAGTATGGCTTTGACTATCAGTCCTGTGGGGTGCTGGTCTCCATAAAGGAGCAATCCAGCGACATTGCCCTGGGAGTGGATAAATCGCTGGAAGCCAAAAAAGCCTCAGCCAATGACCTGGACAAAATTGGCGCTGGTGACCAAGGGATGATGGTTGGCTTTGCCTGTAATGAGACGCCTGAGCTTACGCCCCTCCCCATCTCCCTGTCACACAAGCTATGCCGGCGACTGGCTCAGGTGAGAAAGGATAATACCCTCCTCTACCTCCGCCCCGATGGCAAATCGCAGGTAACCGTAGAATACCATAACGGCATCCCGCGGCGGGTAGATAGCGTGGTGCTGGGAGCCCAGCATAACCCTGACGTCAGCCATGCTCAGATTGAGAAGGACATTATTAAGCAGGTAATTAAAGCCGTTATCCCAGCGGGACTAATGGATGAAAAAACTAGGTTCTATATCAACGCCACCGGCCGGTTTGTCATCGGGGGGCCGGTATCTGATACCGGCTTCACCGGGCGCAAACTACTGGTTGATAGCTATGGCAGTGCTGCCCGGCACGGCGGTGGCTGCTTCTCCGGCAAAGACCCGACCAAGGTTGACCGCTCGGCGGCATATATGGCTCGCTATATAGCTAAAAATATTGTTGCTGCTGGTCTGGCTGAGCGCCTAGAAATCCAGATTTCGTACTCTATTGGTGTCGCCCACCCCCTCTCCGTCTCGGTTGAGACCTTCGGCACGGGCAAGGTTGACTATAAAGTTTTACTTGACCTGATTAACAAGCACTTTGACCTCAGGCCGGAAGCCATCATCCGCACCCTTGACCTCCGCCGCCCCATTTATAGACGGACTGCCTGCTACGGTCACTTCGGCCGCGATGATTTAGACCTCCCCTGGGAAAAGACTGATAAAGCCAAAACCTTGAGAAAAGAGGCGATGGGGTAAAGGATAAGGATGGGACTATGGCTATTCAAGTTTTTTATTCCCACACACAAAAGGATGTAGAGTTTTGTGATATTTTCGACAGAGCTTGCGCGCGAGTGCCAATCAAAGCTTTTAGGTCTGAATTTGAGAAGATGGACTTGCCTGCGTGGCAAACAATAAGAAATGCTATAAGGAATTCTCAAGCGTTATTTCTATTAGTTGGCAAAAAGTTAGTTAAAGCGCAATCGCTTCACGATCCTACTTGGGAACATACCCAAAACTGGATTGCCTTTGAAATAGGCGTAGCCTGCGAGAGAGGGATAGATGTATGGGTCGTCTGCGACGACGTAAAAATAAACTTTCCTGTGCCTTATTTGAATAATTACCTTACAGTAAGTTTAAGGAACAAGCAGTCCTTTGACTATTTTGTAACAATTTTAAGAAAGTATGCTGCTGGTCTGAAAACCACCTTCCCCGACGCCGATCCGCGCTTTGTAATTAAGTGCCCTTATGAAGATTGCAAAGCTACGTACAACTTACCAGTGCAACTCGCGCCCGATGCAGTCAAGATCTGTCCCCAATGCTTGCGCACAATGCGTTTCCCGAAAGGGCTTCCTTAGGGAGTTTAAGAGGGGCTCCGCCCCTCTTCTAAAAAAATCTTCCCATTCCCCGTTTTGTTGACGGATTACTTGCCGAAGTATTATATTAACTGGAAACATTAAGCTAGAATGATGGAGGAGAGTCTCAGTGGTATCAAGGAAGAATGCGGTAATAGTGGGTGGTGGAATCAGTAAGTTCGGCGTGAGGGAAGCAAGTTTCCATGATTTAATCCAGGAAGCGATGAAAGCGTGCTCGGATGATATACCGGCACTTAAACCTTTGGATATAGATGGCCTGATTATTGCTTCGACATTGGCGGGCAGGCATTCGGGGGCTCTTAACACCGCTCCACTCCTGGCACAAAGGTTAGGTGTTAGGCCGACATCAATTTGTGTCAGAATTGATACTCTATGTTCCGGTTCAAACACTGGCATCATCCTGGCGAAGGGCCTTATCGAGAGTGGTATGTCTCGGGTTGTTCTGGTAACCGGCTGTGAGAAGGTTTATTTGCCCCAGCGGTATGAGGCAAATTATTCGCAGATTGCAGTCAATGACCATGACTGGGAGTCTGCCCAGGGGTTAGGAGTACCGCCACCCTTCTTCGCTCTGATTGCCAAAACACATATGAGGCGCTATGGTACTACCAGAGAACAGATGGCGCACGTTTCAATAGCAAACTATGAATATGGCTCAACTAACCCCAAGGCACAGTTCTCCGGTAAGAAGGTTACCATGGAAGAAGTACTGACCGCCAGGCCAATAGCCGAGCCTCTCGGTCTTTATGATTGCTGTGCGCTTTCCGATGGTGCTTCCGCCATCATAATTGCCTCGGAAGAGAGAGCTAAAGAATTGACCAATAGACCACTCATCTATCTGCGTGGTTCCGCCCAGGTAGCCACTCATAGCATTTCCGCGGGTTGGCCGGGAGAGACCTATGCTGAGTGGGTTCATATGAAGAGAGCAGCAGAACTGGCTTACCAGGCGGCTCAAGTAACGCCAGAAGACATAGATGTCGCCCAGGTCCACGATTGCTTTACTATATCTGAAGTTATCGAGATGGAGGAACTCGGTTTTTGTAAGAAAGGTGAGGGTGGTGCTTATGTGGCTTCTGGTGCCATCAAAATCGGTAGTAAGTGTCCGGTAAACACTGATGGTGGTCTTATTGCGGTTGGGCACCCCTTTGGGGCTACTGGAGGCCGCCAGGCTCTTGAGATATGCAAGCAACTTCAAGGCAGGGCGTTAAACCAGGTCAAAGGTGCTGAAATCGGTCTAGCCCATAACCTGAGTGGCGCTTGCGCTCAGCATACCATCATCATCTACGGTAAGGAACCGGTCAAATAGGATATAACCAGCATTAATAGTATAAGGAATAATATAGGGAGAAGAGTGATGGCTGAATTAGAAGCGGCAACAATGATAGGGACTCCAGCTCTGGATGGCAAATACCTCGCTGAAATGGATATGTGGCCATTGGAATGCAAGGAATTCAATAGAATATACCCGTTTTATGATAATTTGAGGGCAGGAAGATTTACCTCGACAAAATGCAAGAAGTGCGGCTATGTTGCCTTCCCACCGGGCGTAATCTGCCCCAAATGCTGGTCTGATGATTTGGAGTGGGTAGACCTTCCGACTACGGCAAAGGTAGACACTTTTTCTGAGACCGTTATTGGTGCCCCTCCGGGCTTTGAACTACCCATGATTCTAGCTTTAATCAATTTTGGCAGCGAAAGCCCGGTAAGGCAGATACTGGCCCGTATAATAAATTGCCCCGGCGGGAAAATAAAAGAGGGCGATGAGGTTAAGCTCGCTGTGTTCGAGGTGCCCGCCCATCCGATGGATGTCAAAAAAGACACCAAGATATGCGAGAGGGTATATTTTGCCTTTGAACTGGTAAATAAATAACCCGAGCTATGTTTACAATTTGCTGGAGTTACTCAAAACACCATGGTGGGTGGTACTGGACGATAGGTAGAACTTTTGAGCTGGTTTTGGATTAGAGGATAGTCAAGTGGTAAAGCAAAAACCCAACGATAGACCTAAAATTATAGCTGCTATTCCTGCCTATAACGAAGAACAGTTCATCGGCGAAATAGTTTTTAAAGCCAGAAGGCACGTTGATAAAGTTATTGTGATTGATTATTATACCGACAACAAGTTTTGGCTTAAACTTATTTTGACTCATCGGTTAATCCTTGAGCCAGATTATTAGAAACATCTAAGCCTTTTGGCATTATTGTATCAAATGGATTAGGCTCAAGCAATAGCCAGAACGCTTATCATAGGCTTAGGCCCAAACTTTGGCCTGATAGACACAACCATAATGTGGTCTAATTTGTATTTAACCACACCCTTTTTGCTCAACAACCAAGAGGTCTAACACAGACCTTCCAGCTTCATGGTGGGCGGTACTGGACTTGAACCAGTGACCTCTTGCGTGTGAAGCAAGCGCTCTAACCACTGAGCTAACCGCCCCACATCGTGCCTAGCTTGTCCTCAAACCCTGACACAAATCCACCAAAGCAAGAGGTCTTTATATGACTTGGCTCACGAGTCTCAGCACCTCTTGCTCCGCTCTTGCCGGCATTATATGTCACCAGCATCCAAGTGGTCAAGCTGAAATTATCTTCAATCTTGTGATATTGGGGTTACAAATCGATGTCGAAAATATGTCTTCAGGCGACGAATGAGTTATTCCTGGCAAAAAAGTTCGGATTCGACTCTTCCCCCAGGTAAGTTTGTAGATTCCGGAAAACTATTGGAACCTTTTTGCAATTTAGAACACTTCTTGGTAAACTAAACAAAATATTGTTTGGAGGGCTAGTCCATGGAGATTAGATTCAACACACACGGGCCAAATTCGCTGGCCACGAAGGTCTTTTTCAGCGACGAAAGTGGTTTTGAAGTTGCCTCCGTAATCGTGACCGGGAAGACCGATGCCGTTCTTATTGATGCACAGTGGACATTGTCGAATGCCTATCGAGTTGTTGCAGAAATACTGGAAACAGGCAAATACCTGAAAACGATTTATATTAGTCATGCGCATCCTGACCATTACTTTGGACTTGGTACCATTGCGGAGGCTTTCCCTAAAGCCCGGGTCGTAGCAATCCCTTCGGAGGCCCGAATAATCAACAAACAGTTTTTCGGTAAAATCGAACATTGGGAAAAAGTGATAGGCCCTGTCAACGTACCCAGAAAAACAGCTAACATTGAGCCTCTTACCGAGAACTACTTCGAACTGGAGGGACACCGTATTGAGATTATTCCACAGGTTATGGGGGACATGAAATATAACACGGTGGTCTGGATACCTTCGATAAAAACCCTGTACGCGAGTGATGTTCTTTTTAACCAGGCACACCCCTTTACTTGCGAGCTTACAGCGGAAGAACGCAAGCAGTGGATGCAGGACATTGAGCGTTTAGAGACAATGGGCGCCGAGGTAATCATTCCCGGCCATCAGAAACCTGGGATGCCTTTCGACTCCAGTTCGTTCAGTTTCACCAAGGATTATCTTGTCGCTACTGATGAGGAACTGGCAAAAACGAAGGATGTTGCCGGTTTTTATTACGCTATGGTAAAACACTTCCCTGATGCCAACCTCTTTATCAGCAACGAAATGAACTCAGGTGTGTTCAAAGGGGGATTGGATTGGAATTGGCGGGAAGAGTGAGGCATGGTTATTGACTAGGCTGATGACACACCTCTAAAGATAGCTCGCTAAATAATATTGAGAAGGACACACAAAGCCCCCGGTACTGTTCCGGGGGCTAATTCTTATGGAGACGGGGAGAGTCAATCTCTCTCTGAATACATACTTATCTTTTATCCGACTATCCCCAATATTACGGCAATCAGCTTTGTAAGGGCAGACCTCCTACTTTATTTTAGGGGGTTGACCATTGTGGCAACAAGGGGTAGTATATAGCGAGAAAAATTTAGGAGGGTGAAGCCATGAAACTAAAAGATAAAGTAGCTATTATTACTGGTGGCGGGACCGGCATAGGGAAGGCTATTAGCCTTGCCTTTGCCAAGGAAGGAGCGGCCGTGGTCATAACCGCTCGTACCCTCGCCAGGTTGGAAGAGGTAGCCAAAGACATCAGAGCTAAGGGTGGTAGGGCAAAAGCGATACAAACCGATATCTCCGACCATGAACAGGTAAAGCGTATGGTGGCTCAAACTATTGAGGAGTTTGGTCAGATTGATGTATTGGTAAATAATGCCGCCAGGGGTACATATAATAATGCTGACGTCGCGGATATGAAGTCTGGATGAGTGGCATGAGTCATTAGCCATAAATTTAACCGGGATGATGCTTTGCTGCAAAGAGGTACTTAAATATATGATTCCCCGTAAAAGCGGTAGTATTATCAATATCGCCAGTGTCGCGGGATTATCTGGAGTCCCTAGAGAAAGCCCGTATGCCGCCAGCAAATGGGGCGTAATTGGTCTTACGGAGACCCTCGCTATCGAAGCTGGCAAATTCGGTATTCGCGTTAACAGCATCAGCCCGGGCGCTACTCGGACTTCTGAATTTGATGATTGGGTGAATGTTGCGGCTAAGGATGCTGGTACTACCTACGAGGCAGTGATGACTAAGCTAGCCGACAATAATGCCTTGAAGAGAATCGCCGAGCCGTCGGAAATAGCGGCTTGTATTGTCTTTCTGGCTTCAGATGATTCCAGTGCCATCGCTGGCCACAACCTGGTGGCTAGTTGCGGTTTTCATATAACTCACCCCAACATGATTAGTTGGGTGTAACTGGAGCTTATTTTTTAGAAAGAGGGCTTTAGACAATGGGAAAATATGCAAGAAACTTAGTAACGAAGCCCGCTTACGAGGTGACTGCTGGTAAGGTGAAAGGCCACTCATATCCCACAATGACAATCATGAGCAACAATCTTGTGCCGGGAAGCAACGTCTATATTGAACTGGGGTGGATATGGGAAATGCCTGAGCCAAACCCCCATATCTTTGAGCATTCCCATGCTAAATATAACGAGATTGTTTTCCATATCGGGAATGACCCGAACAATCCGGAAGACCTTGGTGCCGAGATAGAGTTTACCGTTGGTGGCGAACCGCTCGTCTTTGACCGGACCTCGGCGCTGTTTGTGCCCGCGGGGGTGAAGCATGGCCCGGTAGTCTGGAAGAAGGTCAGACGACCCCATCTCCAGATGGCGATGGTACTCGGTGCTGGCACTTTGGCTGAGGCAGACCCCGGCGGACACGAGAAGCAAAGAGGATAGAACTTATCCCTGCGGTCACAGCTGGAGTGGGTGGCTGATTACAGCTTTACCACCTTGGCGGTATAGATATCAGGAATGGATAGTAACTTCTGGCACTGTTCCTCAGGCAGGGGTTCATCCACCGCCAGTATCATTAAGGCTTGCCCTCTGGGCTTGAGGCGGCTGACATGCATGGCGCTGATATTTATATCGGCGTCTCCGGTTACCTTGCCTACGGCGCCAATTAGTCCGGGGCAGTCTCGGTGGTCGCAGAATAAGAAGTAGCCCCCAGTGGGCACAATATCAAACCAGTAGTTATTGACCCGGATAATGTGCACTTCCTTACGCATTACCGTCCCGGCAACGGTGGTCGCGCCGGTGCTGGTGGTGGCTTCCATGGTAATGAGGCTGGCATAGTTCTCGCAGGTGGGCTCTTTTTGTTCCACAACACTTAGACCACGTCTGGCGGCTACTATATTGGCATTGACCAGGTTGATTCGCTCCTCGCTTACCTGCTCAAGTAATCCGCCCAGGGCGGCGGCTTTGAGGGCATTGGTATCATAATTAGAAATCTCACCCTCGTATTTAATCTGGACCGCGCTCACCTGTCCCTCAACCATCTGGCTCAGTAACCTGCCCACGGTGGTGGCTACCTGCATGAATGGTGCCAGCATGGCGAGCATTTCTGCCGGGATGAAGGGGGCATTAACCGAATATTTGGCGGGGTGCCCATTAAGCACGTCAATAACCTGCTCGGCGATATCCTTGGCGGCCATGACTTGAGCTTCAGCGGTGGAAGCACCCAGATGCGGGGTAACAATGATATTGTCGCTGTCAAAGAGGACGCTTTTTGTAGTTGGTTCGGTGGAAAAGACGTCTATGGCGGCGCCAGCCACTCGCTTATTTTTTACCGCTTTAGCCAGTGCCTCTTCGTCAATGATGCCACCACGGGCGCAGTTGATGATTCGGACTGTTGGCTTGACCAGAGTCAGCTCCTTAGCCCCAATCAGTCCTTTGGTTTGAGGCGTTAACGGGGTATGCAGGGTGATGAAGTCAGCTTCTTTGAGTAACTGTTTTAACGGAACAAGCTCTACATGCAGGTTGCGGGCATGGTCAACCGAGGTGAAGGGGTCATAGGCAATTAGCTTCATTTCCAGCCCAAGGGCACGTCTGGCTACCTCCGTGCCTACCTTGCCCAGCCCGATAATACCTAATGTCTTGTTTCTTACCTCGGTGCCCATGAAATCGCTCCGTCGCCATACCCCGGATTTGAGCACGGTATTAGCCTGGGGAATATGGCGAGCCATGGTGAGCATAAGGGCAATGGTATGCTCGGCGGCGGAGATGGTATTGCCGGTGGGGGCATTAACCACGACGATACCGCGCCGGGTTGCCTCGTCAACATTAATATTGTCCACACCAACGCCAGCCCGACCGATGACCTGGAGCTTCTTGCCGGCCTGTATCACCTCGGCGGTGACCTTGGTCTGACTGCGTACCACCAGGGCTTCATAGTCGCCAATTATAGATATTAACTGCTTGGGGGTGAGCTCAGTTTTAACATCCACCTGAGCCTGGCGGCGTAGAAGCTCTATTCCTTCTTCAGAAAGAGGGTCGGCGATTAAAACCTTCATTTTAGCTTTTAACTCCTGAACCCGGCTTGTGGCAGCACTACCTTTATTGCTGATATTACGGCTTTAACGTCGTCCTCATTTACCCAACCCAAATGGCCGATGCGGAATATCTTGCCATCCAGTTTTTGTTGCCCGCCAGAGAGTATAACCTGATGTTCCTCTCTCAGAATCTTATTCATCTTCTTGGGGTCGAGCCCGTTTGAAGCGGCAACAGCGGTAACGGTATTGGAGGCATGGCTCTCTTCAGCGAAGAGTGATAGCCCGAGTGATTTTATTCCGTTTCGGGCAGCTTGAGCAACCCGGGCGTGTCGAGCGAAAATATCGGTTAGACCTTCCTTTAGCATCATATCCAGCGCCACTGCGAAAGCAAATACGATGGAAACAACCGGTGTCCACGGCGTTTCCCCCTTTTCCAGATAGTTCTTGGCTTTAGTAAAATCCCAGTAGAAGCGAGGCATTTTGGCTTTGGCATGTGCCTGCCACGCTTCCTGGCTCACGCTGACCATAGCCAGACCGGGGGGAACCATCCACCCTTTCTGCGAAGCGGTAACCACAACGTCGCAGTGCCAGTCATCTACCGGCAGGTTGATTGAGCCGAGGCTACTGATGGCATCAACCAGCAGCAGTTTATCAAATTCCTTTACCGCTGAGCTAATTGCCTCCAGATCGTTGGTAACGCCGGTAGAGGTTTCATTGTGGGTAACCAGCACCGCTTTTATCTTCGGCTCCGCCTTGAGCGCCTGGCGGATGGCGTCAACGTCAGCCGCCTTGCCCCATTCAAAGCGCAGGGGCATTACCTCAGCCCCAAATTGCCCGGCAAGAGTAGCGAAACGCTCACCAAAGACGCCAACAGATACCGAAAGCACCTTGTCGCCGGGGGATAGGGTGTTGACGATTGCCGCCTCCAGTCCTCCGGTGCCGGAGCCAGTGAGTAGAAAAACATCCGCCTTAGTCTGGAAGAGTTGTTTCAGCTTGGCGGTGACATCACTGAGTATCTGGGCAAACTGCGGGCCGCGGTGATTTATCATCTGTCGGCTCATTGCCTGTAGGACCTCTTTGGGGCAGGGGGTAGGTCCAGGAATGCGTAGTTGTTCCATTTGTCTCCTTTAGATTTTACTTTTCCAAGGCAGGCCGTGGCATTGCCTTTTACTATTATTAAAAGAATATATTAACATTAGGCGGTGAATAAATCAATTATTTAAGGGAGGCGTGGGGAGACTTCCAGTCGGTTATAGAGCGGCTAGTTTTTTCTTGAGTTCGGAGAGTTGCCTCAGGTGCGATTTTTCCTCAGATATTATCTTGTTTACCGTTGGTTGTGCTCGTGGGGGCATTATGTCTCTCATCTCGTAGTAGAAGAGAATTGAGTCCTTTTCCGCCCCGATAGCCAGTTCCAGAGCCGAAATATCGCTCTCTGCCCAAGATGGCATTTTGCTGGCGATTAGCTCATCGCTGAAAACGGCGCTGTCAACCAATGTCTGAAGATAAACAGCGTATTCGCCGGCGGTTTCGGGAAATTGGTATTTGTCGGCTTCACTGAGCATATCCTGGAAAATCTGAATATGCTGACGTTCCATATCGGCGAGATAGCGAAAGACTTCACGGGCGGCGGCATTCGCCGTTGAGTTTGCCATAATATCGTAGAAGGCAATCCCCCTCCCCTCAATGCCAATGGCTATGTTGATAAGCTCACTGCCGGAAAAAGAGATAGACATCTTGGCATACCTCCTTTCAAAGTTAATAGTGCGGTGTCTTACTTAGTCTCTTTCTTTAGCAAGTCGGTGAAGACCTCGGTATGGTATCTTTCATGGTCTCTGAGCCGAAGGAGAAGTTTTTTGAGGTCTTTCTCCTTAACCCTCTTAGCGGCGTGGTCATACGCCTCGGTCACCTCCTTCTCTATTTTGATGTCGGCTCGGAGCATATCGGTAGTCTTGGTTGAGCGGTCAACCTTAGTGTGCTCAATTCTGGGGCTGCTTTTGCTATCAACCATCTTCTCAGCCAGCCAGCCCAGATGCTGCATCTCGTTGATAGCCTGGTCTTCCATTTCTTTCTTAACCTCGTCACTGGTTGTCGTGTAGGAATGAAGTAGATACTGGAGGATGACAGTATACTCGTGCTCAATGCCCCAGTTGAGCGTCTGGCTAACACTGTCTTGGCGACTGCCCCTCAGGTCTTTAGCCTTTTCCCTCTTCGCCTTGTCGGCAAAGTGCTTGAAATCGCCATGGTGTGATTCTTCGTCAGAGAGGATGCGCTTTAGTAAGCGCTTTATCTTTGGGTTGGCGATAGCCTTAATGTGCTCTTTGTACTGGTTAA
Organism: uncultured delta proteobacterium; assembly: GCA_963739245.1. Taxonomy (GTDB): domain Bacteria; phylum Chloroflexota; class Dehalococcoidia; order Dehalococcoidales; family BS750m-G39; genus CAVTZP01. The sequence goes on along the minus strand of CAVTZP010000007.1, from coordinate 104,912 downwards.
TGGCATCCTCTTCCAACAACACATTATTCCCCATCCAGTCAGCCACTAGCTTACCGCCCATGCGCATCTTCCCCCGCTTTAGGCTGGGAGTATCACCCAGTTCAACTATAGTCTCAGCCAGCCAATCCAGGTGGCGCATTTCCTCCCGGGCGATAGCCTCAATCTCGCAAGCCATCTCGCCTTCGCCCATGGCATAGGCATGGGTCAAATATTGAATGATGGCGCCATGCTCAGCTTCAACGTCTTGATTTAGTAGCTCAACGATTTTCTTTTTGTCCATTACCCCCTCCTTATTCGATCTTTTCGAATTCGCTCTTTGCCGCTCCGCAGACGGGACATACCCAGTCATCAGGTATCTGCTCAAAGGGTGTCCCCGGTTTTATACCGCCATCGGGGTCTCCCAGCTCGGGGTCGTAAATATACTCACAAACCTTGCATTTGTACTTCGCCATCTTGGGTATCTCCTTTTTCTCCTCAATATAGCTGGGGGCGGTCTTGGGGGTGGTGCCCCGCTTGACCTGATGGTAATAGGCATAGGTCATTGGCTCGCCTTCCTTGGCAACCTCAGCCCCGACAAGCTCTCCGATAAAGATAGTGTGCGTTCCCACGTCTACTTCTTTATTCACCTTGGCTTCGAGATAAGCCAGGGTATTATCGGTAACTAGTGGCGCTCCGGTCTCGCCTATTTTATAATTGATGCCCCTAAGCTTATCTATGTCTCTGCCTGACTTGAAGCCGAAGTGACCAATAAAAGCCAGAGGCGTATCTTGGGAGAGAATAGAAACGGCGAAGACTTTGCTTTGCTTAATGAACTCATGGGTTAGGTTGTTTTTGTTAATGCTCACGGCGATAGTTGGCGGCTCCGAGGTGATTTGAAACACGGTGTTGGCGACTTGACCGTTGAGTCTGTTTTCCTTTATTGAGGTTACTATATATAGGCCGTAGCCTAGCTTATATAGAGCCTTGAGGTCCATTTCTAACCTCCGGGTTAACCCCCGTCCAGAGACGGATGCTCCTTGGTGGCAAACCAACCTGCCGGGTCTTTGAGGTATTCATAATAGTCGAGCAGGATTAGATAGTGTTCCCTTTCTTCACTAGCCACGGTGTGATAAAAGTCCCTCTCCGCACTATGGGTAGCGTTTCCCCCCTGGCTTTTATAGAAATCATAGGTCTTATTTTCCATAGCCATAGCTGTCTGTACAGCATCAAGCTCAGTGGCAAGGGCTTTTATATTGGCGCCAGTTTTCTCGGTTGTCTTGACAAATATGGTTCTCAGTCTTTTGCCCCCGTCAGGTTGAAAATCAGTCACTGGCCACGCCTTTTTATCTCTGTATTGCTTTGTATATCTGCTCAAACTTTTGCCGGTGGACATCTTCTTCAGCGGCTAGCGACTGCAGTAGTTTCTTACCCGCCTCGTTGCTACTTTCTTGGCTTGCTTTCAGATAGTACTCTTTGCCGTCAATTTCCATCTGAAGAGCAATTTGAAGTGCCTTTAGGGTTTTATCCTGTTCTATTTCCATTAGTATTTCCTTAAAATAAATCCATGCTTAGGTATCTTTCACCCCTGTCGGGTAGGATGGTAACAATGGTTTTACCCTTTCCTGACCTTTGGGCAATCTCTAATGAGGCAAAAACATTGGCACCTGAGGAAATGCCAACCATCAATCCCTCCTCTTTTATCAGTCTGCTTGTTATAGCCACGGCGTCACTGCCCTTTACTTTAATAATTTCATCGATGAGAGCCATGTTCACCAGACTGGGGATAAATCCTGGGCCTATTCCCTGTATCAGGTGTGAGGCGGGTTTCCCCCCACTCATTACCGCCGCTTCCGCCGGCTCCACGGCAACAATCTTTATCTTAGGGTAGACCTTTTTAAGCACTTCTGCCACCCCCATTAGTGTGCCGCCGGTACCGACCCCGGCGACAAAAACATCAATTTGCTCTCTTACTTCTGCCAAAATCTTCCTGGCGGTAATCTCTCTATGGGCGGCAATGTTATCCGGGTTGTCAAACTGCCGTGGCAACCAGGCGTCTTTGTATTCCCTGGCTAGCTGCTCCACCTTCTTCAGAGAGCCGATAAACCCTTCCTTTTCCGGGGTTAAGACAATCTCAGCGCCAAAGGCTTGCATCATCTGCCTTCTTTCTTTGCTCATATGCTCGGGCATGACAGCGATGAATTTGCAGCCTTTTAGCGAGGCGAGCATGGCAAATGATATGCCGGTATTACCGCTGGTAGCCTCTATAATCTTGCTCCCCGGTTTTAATAGCCCCTTCTTCTCAGCCGCTTCCATCATGTATAAAGCCATGACGTCCTTTATGCTCCCGCTTGGGTTTAGGGCTTCCAGCTTGGCTAAAATAGTAGAATTGGTGTCGTTTATTTTAGCCAGTTTCACAACTGGCGTGTTTCCAACCAGGTCTGATATACTTTTTGCCATTTTAGAGCTCCTCTAATGACAGGGGGAAAATAATGTCAAGTGTTACTTTTGTATCGGTTGACGCATATAGGTTTTTATGATAGTGTAGCCTTGTTGACTAAGATAGTCAACAAGGCGTGGCTATAATTTCTAAAACGAAAGGGGGTGTGAAGAGATGAAAATCGTACAGTTATGCCGCGAGGGTTCGTGTTGTCCTGTAGTTAAGATAACCGAGGCACAAGTAGAGATAGGGGAGAAGGATAACACCTGTATCCTCACCAAGGCACAGTGGGAGACCCTTAGGGAAAAGATACTAAAGAAAGAGCTCTAACCTCGTCCATCTTTTAAAAGAAGAGACGAGATGATAAACAATGTGGAGAGGTTGCCTATATCACGGGTTACTGAGAAGGGCAGAGATAACATTGTTGATGTAGTAGTTGCTGAATTTCCCCTTATCATCACCCTGAATAATCATGAGGTGGTGACCTTACTCTGCTCTCCGGCAAATTTAGACTATCTGGCTATTGGCTTCCTTTTCTCCGAAGGATTGATAGAAAGCAAGGACGATATTAAGGAGATAAGGGTTGACGACAAGGGGGGGATGGTGGAGGTAGAGACTAAAAAGGGGAGCCTGCCTTCATCCCGGCGATTGGTAACCTCAGGGGCAAAGGTAGAATCCGATATTGAAATATCAGTCGGTGAGGTCTTTGCTCTACTAGATGAGTTTGTTCAGCGCTCGGCAGTGTTTAAGGCAACGGGCGGTGTTCACAGCGCTGCCTTGTGTGATACCAAGAGCATTCTGGTCTTTAGCGAGGACATAGGCAGGCACAATGCCATTGATAAGGTCTTTGGCGAGTGTCTGCTGAAGGATATACCGACAGCCGGGCGTTTGGTAATCACCAGCGGCCGGGTTTCTTCAGAGATATTGCTCAAGGTAGCTAAAAGAAATGTTCCCGTGCTTATCTCCAAATCCGCCCCCACCAATATGGGGGTGAAGTTAGCTGGTGATTTGGGCATGACTCTCATTGGCTTTGCCCGGGGAAGGAAGGCCAATATTTATGCCAATGAGTGGAGATTAAGAGGTGGCTAAACTAGAACAGTTTGCTGATATCGTCGTGTTTATTACTGCAGCGAAGGCTGAGGAAGCGCAGCGAATAGCTGATGTACTGCTGAACGAAAGGAAGGCAGCCTGTATAAATATTGTGCCGAGGGTTAGCTCGCTCTTCTGGTGGCAGGGCAAACTTGAATCGGCTGAGGAGAGCCTTCTAATCGTCAAAACCAAAGCATCGGTACTGGATGAGGTGGTTAATTTAGTTAAGGAGCATCACGGCTATGATGTTCCGGAGGTAATTGCCTTGCCCATTATTGGTGGCAATCAAGACTATCTGGAGTGGATGAGTAAAGAGGTAAAGTAAGGTGCCGGGGGTTAGCCATGCTTAGCAGGGAAGAGCGGGAAAGGTATGACCGGCAGATAATGATTGGGGGGTTTGGGCAGGAGGGACAGGAGAGGCTCAAGCGAGCAAGAGTCTTCGTTGCCGGTGCCGGCGGGCTTGGTTGTGCCGCAGCCACATATTTAACCGCCGCCGGGGTGGGAATGCTCCGAATCGTTGACGGTGATAGAGTGGAGCTTAGTAACCTGAACCGGCAGGTTTTGCACTGGGATGAGGATATCGGCAGAGGGAAGGGTGATTCGGCGGCAGAGAAGCTCGGGCGGCTGAACCGCGAGGTAAAAATAGAGGCGATAGAAGAAGTGATAACCGAAGCCAATATTTCTCAGCTTGTCGCTGGCTTTGACCTAATTGTTGATGCCATGGATAATCTACCGGACAGATATTTACTAAATAAGGTGGCACTGGAGAAGAATATCCCCTTTTTCCATGGAGCGGTCTATAGCTTTGAGGGGAGGGCGATGACGATAATCCCGGGTGAAACCGCCTGTCTGAGGTGCGTCTACCGGGGAGTCATCCCTGGAGAGAAATTCCCGGTGATTGGGGTTACACCGGCGGTTATCGGCTGCATCCAGGCAACAGAGGTGATAAAATATATCGTTGGGATTGGTCAGCTATTGACCAATAAGCTACTGGTCTACGATGGGCTGAATATGAAATTTACCGAGTTTAAACTCAAGAGAGACCCGGCTTGTGAGCATTGTGGTCGGCTAGCGGAGGGTAAGAAGTGAGTGTAAAAATAGACCTTCACCCCGAGTTGCTTTCATTTACTAATAACCAGGCAGTTGTTGAGGTTAATGGCAGTACCGTTGGCGAGTGTCTTGACGAATTGGTTAGGCAATTTCCCCAGCTTAAGCCGGCGCTATTTGATAAACAGGGTAGATTGCTCAATTACGTTGATGTCTATGTCAATTATGATAGTTCCTACCCAGATGCACTGGCTAAGCCGGTCAAGGACGGAGACGAACTCTATATAACGCTCTTAATTTCCGGCGGATAGACGGTCAGATACTGCTTCTAAGGGCTAGAGAGAACGACGAACCTTTACTATTTCTGCCAGGATGCTGACCGCTATCTCCTCTGGGGTCTGAGCATTTATTTCCAAGCCGATGGGGGCATGGACCCTATCCAGTTGCTCTTTAGCTATTCCTTTAGCCACGAGGTGGGAGAATACCGCCTTGGTTTTGGTTTTGCTACCTATCATGCCGATGTATTTAGCCTTTGTCCCCACCGCCCATTCCAGTACGATATCGTCAAACTGGTGGTTTCGGGTAACAATCACGATGTAGCTTGATTTATCTATCTTTAGCTTGGAGAATGATTTGCTAAAGTCCTCAGCGAGGATGGTATCGGCTTCGGGGAATCTATCGGCATTGGCGAATTCAGCCCGGTCGTCAATGACCGCAATCTTGAAGCCGAGAAGTTTGCCCATCCTGGCTAGTGGCAGCGAGATATGACCGCCGCCAAATATATAAAGGGTGGGTGGGGTCAGAATAGGCTCGATAAACACCTCTAGCTCCCCGCCGCAGAGCATCCCTTCCGCCTCCACTTCCTTGGCAGTTAAGCTGGCGTGGAGTCGCTTTGGCTTGCCCTGCCCGATTACCTTAATCGCTTCCTTAATTACCTGGGCTTCCAGGCTCCCGCCACCGATGGTGCCAAGGCTGCTACCGTCAGCCCTAACCAGCATCTTGGCTCCCTCTTCCCTGGGGGTGGAGCCGGTAGCGGAGACTATAGTGACCAGCGCTGCCTCTTCTCCCTCGGCTCTAATCCTGACTATTTCCTGGTAGATATCAGTCATCTTAAACATTATAGCGCATCAGTATCGCTTCTAGAACCCCGTCAGCAATTGTGCTCATCTTGGGACGAATAGTATAGCAGGCCTTCTTACTTCCCGTAGGGTCTATTTCCCCCAGCTTTGTCCCCTTCATTACCGTCACCCTGTTGCGCATCAAGGCTCGAACAATACCGCCTATCTCCGCCTTGATTGGCTGTCCTGCCACTGAGGCAATCACTTCGCCGACGGCAACCAGGTCTCCTATCTTCTTATCGGTCAGGAACAGGCCGTTTTTAGGTGCATGTAGCACCCTTTCAAAGGTCAAGCCTTCTATAGCAATGGGGACTCCGGTATCTTTTTCTGCCTTCCCCTTAAGGATTACCTTGCCCAGGTTCTTGCTATTATTTGTCTCCACCACCATGTGGACATCCTTCCCTGCCTCAAATCCAGGACCCATTCCGATTACTAGGGGGGCATCAGTAATCCTTGTTCCCAGGTTTCTTTTTGCCATGATAGCGTCAACCAGTATATCAGGGTTAAGGGTGTTCTTTATTGATGCCTCAAGGTCAATTATAATGGGTATCTCGCCTTCCTGCCACGCCTTGGTAATACCCGGAATGGAGGTAATATGTTTGGCTACTACCCCCTCAATCTCCTTTTTCCCGTCGTATATCGCCTCGGAGAAGGTGACCCCCCGGCTGACTGCCTGGGGTTGAGGGACTTCGGTCATACAGACTCTAAAGTGGGCACGGGCTAACCTGTGGGCTACGGCGCTGGCTACCTCCCCACCGCCTCTGATGAGGACGACCAACTTGGTTAATGCTGTACTCATCTTTTTGCTTCAAGACAGTTCCGCAGAAAATTATATCATAAATGCTGGGCCTGTCTCAGCGGAACCGGTCTTATCTTACTAGGGGCAATTAGCCACATCAGCACCGCACTGGCGATTAGCGAACCCAGAAGTATGAAGAAAGCGAGGAAGTAGCTATTGGTTTTCTCATGGATAAACCCGGCAAGCCAGGGGGCGATGGCACCGCCTAGAGCGAAGCCTGTAGTTATCGTGCCTAGGATGGAGCCAAAGTGTCTTCCGTGAAATAGGTCGGCTGCCGCGCTGTAAAACACTGGTCCGGCAGCACCAAGCCCTAGGCCAAAGCAGATAGCAAATAGTAATGGTGTCCAGAGGTGAGAGGTGTCACTTATCAGGAATAACAAGGATACTGCCCCGGCGCTTAGCAGACAGCTAGGTATGAAGACCTTCTCCCGCCCAAGGCGGTCGGAGAAGAAGCTGCACATGGTTCCGAGCATGAAGGCAATGCCGAATACGCTGTAGATTTTGGCCGCCAGCATCGGCTCGTAGCCTGCGTCCCGGAAGAAGTAAACCTGGTGGGCTATTGCTATCTGCTCGGCAAGTCCAAGGAGGCAGAAGGCAATCAGAAAAAGTAGCCAGAATTGGTAGGTCTTTATTGCCTGCGAAAGTGTCCAGGTAGTACCACTCCATTTCCCCTCCCCAATCCGAGGCTCATCTTGGTCTTGTGGCTCAGGCGATTTCTGAGGCGCACCATCAGGCAAAAGCCCTTTGCCTTGGGGGCTGTGGCGCATCAAGAGAATACAGAGGGGTACAATAATGGCAATGGGGAAGATTCCGACAATGATATAAGCCTTCTGCCAGCCAAAGCTGGAGATGAGAAGCTGGGCGATTGGGGCTGATACCAGGCTGCCGCCGAAGCCAGCAGCCAGTATACCCATGACTAAGCCGCGCTTCTTGACAAACCAGTTGGAGACTATGGTGGTAAGAGGCGTCCAGCCAGCCAGGCTCAAGCCTACGGCGGCAATAACCCCGTAGAAAAGGAAGAATTGCCACTGAGCGGTGGCAAGACTGCACAGAGCAATACCCGCTCCAAGAATGCAACCGCCTAATGCTAAAATCAACCCCGGCTTAAATCTATCAACTAGGCTGCCGGCCACTGGCGCGACTAGACCGTAGACAATGACGGAAATGGAGAACATCAGTGCCGTGCTGCCCCGCCCCCAGCCAAATTCCTCGACAATAGTAGGGTAGAAAACGGAGAAGCTGTTCCTGATACCATAACCGAGGACTAAGATGATAAAGGCTGTACCTAGGATAACCCAGCCGTAAAAGATACCCTGCCCATCTTTAACCGTTCCACGTTTGTTCACTATGCTATGACACCTATAATGGGGCATGAACTTGCCGAAGGAATTTATAACTCGCCTTGCACCAGTGTAGTAGTGTCCTGGACACCCTTGGCGGTATTATATTCTGTCTTGGGTTGGTTGGCAAGTTGATAGAGTGCTACCAGTAGGCGCCCCTTCTAGTAGTCTATTATCCCTGATACCTTATTGACTATATTAGCCGAAGCATCCAAAATAGAGGCTGAGATGGAAATTGCTTTTGTAGTTATTTTTATTCTTCTGGGGATGGTGGTGGCGAGCTTTCTTAACGTATGCTGTGACCGTCTGCCGGCTAGGGGGTCGTTAGTTTATCACCCGTCTCATTGTCCGGCATGCCAGCATCGTCTACGGGTTAAAGACCTGATACCGGTTTTTAGCTATCTGTGGCGGCGCGGTCGTTGCCGCTACTGCCAGGCACCCATCCCCCGGCGCATACTATGGGTGGAGGTTGGCACCGGGGTCCTGTTTGGGTACCTTTACTGGCACTATATGGTCTGGCATCATGGTTTGGGTATCGAATTAGCGGTTGCTGCTTTCTACTGCTGTCTGTTCATTGTTCTTATGGTTATTGATTTGGAGCATGGGATTATCCCTAATAAAGTGGTCTACCCTGCTCTGGCGCTGGCTCTGGTCATTAGTGTCTTTTTACCGCCATCTAAGTTGACCTTCTTTAGCAGTGCTTTCTTACCGCAGCCGGGGATTATTCAAGCGGCCATCGGTGGGGTTGTCGGTTTTGTGCTGTTTTTGCTTGTGGCTGTTATCTTCAGGGGGGGAATGGGGTGGGGAGACGTTAAAATGGCAGCCCTAATAGGTATAGTTACTGGTTATTTGGTATTGGTTGCCTTGCTTCTGGCGGTGATTCTTGGCGGCTTAGCGGCTGGGGTTCTCCTGGCGTTTAAGATAAAGAAGCGGAAGGAGGCTATCCCTTTTGCTCCCTTCCTCTCTGTGACGGCTATAGTTACATTACTGTGGGGGAGTAATATTCTTACCTGGTATCTGGGCCTGTTTTAGTCTGGGCAGATTAGGCGTGGAGGCATAGTACTTTAGCTTTCCCACTTTAGTCTGCTTACTTTAGTCTTTGCATTAGTCTTGCTTGACAGTTTTCGTATTTGGGGTGATAATTGCCTCAGATATGAATATTTATGTACTATTTCCATTAGTTGCTATCATTGCCTATATTCCGCTGCTGGTTATGACCATTAGCAGCCGTCCTCGGCAGAGGCGGCATAGGCTTTTCCTCTTGTTTCTAGCCTCGATTCTGGTTTGGAGTTCCCTTGATTTCTTGTTACGCAGCAATTTTTTCCCGCAGTATAAGCTCCTTTTGTTTGAACTTGTCCTCATTACATATGCCTGGGGGGCAGTGCAATTCTACTACCTTGTCTCCTCTTTCTTTGCTCCAGGTGAGAGGCGGTGGTTACCACTCGCCTATGTCACACTGGCGGCAGTTATCGCTCTGGTGTTAGCAGGTTATATCCCCAAAGGGGTTATTTTCAGCGGTGACAGGATTTATCCTGATTATGGAATGGGAATTATATTTTTAACTATTCCCTTCCTATTTCTGGTATCCAGAAGCCTCTACCTGTTCTGGAAAAGACTGAGGACTTTAGATAATCCGGTGCTCTATAATCAAATAGTTGCTCTCATGCTTAGTATATCCGTCGCCGTTATCTTCCTTTTAGTTACCCTTCTTCCCTGGGGTAGGGAGTTCCCCGTAATTCATTTTGGCAACATTATTATGGCCGTCACTCTGGGCTTTGCTGTTATTAGACATCAGCTAGTGGACATTAGATTCGTTTTGCGCCGGGTGTTAAGCGGGCTGATACTGGTCGCTGCTGGCATCGCTATCTATGCACTTTTATTTTTCCTACTCCATATATGGTTGGGTGTTGAGCTACACCTTATCACTCTAACTGCGGGAGTGGGGGTAGCAGGGTTAGTTGGCGGGGTCATTTACTTAGGACGCAAGATTCCTCGGGAGAAAATAGACCAGATTTTTTATCGGAAAACCTATGATTATCGCCAGAAACTGCTTGATTTTGTCGGCCGGATACAGGATGTTTTTAATCTCCGGGAGCTGAGTGGGCAGCTATTAATACTTACTGTTGGGGCGATAAAATGTAGATGGGCGTGTTTGCTTTTCCCCGAAGGTGAGGGTGGAGATTTCATCCCCAACTTTGTTGAGCCTCAGGAAGAGGATAATCCTCTGTTGAGTCTGAGGGTAAGGCATGATAATCCCATTGTCCGGTATTTGAGCCAAAAGCACCGGCTAGTAACTATCCAGAATCTGGAGAGCATGCCTGAATTTGATGATCTTTGGGAGCAGGAAAGGAAGGAGATTAAAGCCGCTGAGATAGAGCTATTTATGCCGGTAATAAGCCGGGGTAAGCTGGTAAGCATCCTAATATTGAGCAAGAAGCAATCAGGCAGGTATTCGCTTGATGATATTGGCTTACTTGAGGACATTACCAGCCGGGTAGCGGTGAGTATAGAGAGGGGGTATCTACATGAGGAGGTCAGGCAACGTCAAGAGGAGCTGTCCCTGATTAGCCAGTTAGCGGCAATTATGACCTCCAGCTTTGACATTCGCGAAATATACGACAGCTTTGTTAAAGAGCTAAGGAAGGTAATTGATGTTGACTGGGCGGCGATTATGTTGGTTGAAGGGGATGAAATCCACCTTTTGGCTATATCCTCGGAGGTAGGCTCAGCATGGCAGCCGGGAGATAAGATTCCCTTCAAAGGCACAGCTACCGAATGGGTGGTAACCAATAAAACAGCTTTGGTTGAACCTAACCTACCCCAAGAGGCTAGGTTTTGGACTAGCAAATATCACCTCAAACAGGGGGTACAATCAACGGTTTTTCTTCCCCTGCTGGTTGGTGGTAAGGCTATTGGCAGTCTGTGCATAGCTAGCTGCCGTCCCAATGCCTACAGCCAGCGTCAGGTGCAGCTTCTTTCCCAGCTTGCTTCCCGGATTGCGGCGCCGATTGAGAATGCCCGACTTTATGCTGAAGCTGAGCAGAGGGCGCGCATTGACCAGCTTACCGGTCTGTGGAACCGCCGCCACCTTGAGGAGCGAATTCAGGTTGAGATTGGTCACCACTCTCGCTATGGTGGTACGTTCTCGCTAATCTTCCTTGACCTGGACTTCTTTAAGGCGTTCAACGATAGCTATGGTCACCTAGCTGGGGATAAGCTCCTCAAGCAACTCGGTACCGTTATGAAAAATTCTATCAGGACTGCTGATGAAGCTTTTCGTTATGGCGGTGACGAATTTGCTATTCTTATGCCACAAACCAGTCTCAGGGATGCCTACGAGGTAGCTGAGCGAGTTCGGGACCGAATTGCCTCGGAAATCAAGGTAGATGGCGTCTCAGTCACCGCTAGCTTTGGCTTGGCTAGCTGGCCAGTTGATGGCGTGCGGATAAATGAGGTTATCGCTTCTGCTGATATGGCACTCTATTATGCTAAGCAAAGTGGTGGCAATCAGAGTCATGCCATTTCGGAGATCTTAATACCGGTGCCTAAGCCAGCGGCTAAGCTTTTGATTGAGCAGGACAGGAGTGCCTTTAACCTCATCTGTGCTTTAGCGGCAGCAGTGGATGCCAAAGACCACTATGCCTATAAGCACTCGCAGAAGGTAAGGGAATATGCTGTGGCCTTGGCTAAGAGCCTTGACCTGGCGCCAGCGGATACAGTTAGGCTGAGCACCTGCGCTTTACTTCACGACATTGGCAAGATTGGCATTAGCGATGAGATACTTAACAAAGCGAGTAAGCTTAGTGCCGAGGAGTGGGAGGTAATCAAGTCTCACCCCCAACTGGGGGCAGATATTGTCAGCAATGTTCCTGAGCTAGCTTCTTGTTTGGGGGGTATTTTGTACCATCATGAACACTATGATGGCGGCGGTTACCCGGCGGGGCTAAAGGGTGAAGCCATTCCCCTGGATGCTCGCATTCTAGATATAGTTGATGCCTTCGCCGCTATGACCTCTGCTCGCCCTTATCGCGCTGCCTTTTCCTATGAGGAGGCAATGGAGGAACTGAAACGGGGGGCTGGTAAGCAATTTGACCCCAATCTGGTTGAGGCTTTCCTACCCACCATCCAAACTATGTCTCTTGTTGCCACTCAAGAACTAGATTGAAATTAGGCTGTTTTTGAGTTGATGGAGGAAGTAATGGAGAAAGTAAAAGAGAAAGTAAAGGTATTTATACTCAGCTCCCAATCACTGTTTCGGCAAGGCGTACGGCAGTCGCTGAGTAGTCTAGGTCAGATTGAAATTTCGGGCGAGGCTGACGTCAATGATGAGGTGTTATCAACTATGGAGGGTTTGCTACCTGATGTGGTCCTGGTTGATATTGATAACCCATCAGAGAATGGGCTAAAATTGGCCCGTAAAATAAGGCAGCGCTTGCCCAATATTGGCGTAATTGTGCTCACCTCCAATCCTGATGATGACCAGCTATTTCAGGCGATTAAAGCTCAAGCTTCCGCTTATCTAAGCAAGGAGGTTTCCGCTAAGCAGCTTTTTGATACCGTGAAGCGGACGGCTCAAGGTGAACACCCGATAAATGAAAGCCTTACTAGCCGACCGAAAGTAGCTGAGCAGGTATTACACAACTTTCAGGAACTCTCCTCGGCGAGGGGGGCTGAGGTGTTTATCGCCCCGGTCACCCCGAGGGAGCGTGAAATCCTTACCTATATGGCTCAGGGCTATCTCAATAAACAGATTGCCTTTGCCCTTAAGATTAGTGAGCAAACGGTTAAGAATCACGTCACTTCAATCCTGCGCAAGCTGAACGCCAATGCTCGCACCCAAGCCGTGGTGGAGGCGATAAGGCAGGGTTTAGTCTCTATCACCTAGAAATTGGTAACCTCGTTTCTTTACATCCGGCACTGATTCGGCTACAATGCCATAATTGTGCCATCCACGGTTGTTTCAGGGAAGGAATGTCTGTGATTAAAGCTGTCCTTTTTGATTTCTATAATACCCTGGTTGGTTATGACCCGCCTCAGGAGGTACTTGAGGCAAGGGTGCTCAAGGACTTTGGCATTGAGGTGAATCCGGAGGTTTTTCGTCGTCCCCTGCTTATCGCTGATGAGTTTATCTATCGGGAGCATGCCCGCTTACCGATAGGTAAACGGTCTAAGGAGGGAAGGGTGGCCCTGTATAGTCAGTATCAAGGGATGATTCTCAAGGGGGCGGGGATAGAGGCTTCTCCTGAGCTTATCGCCGGCGTATTGGGCAAACTGCTGAAGTTAGGTCTTAAGCTGGCGCTCTTTGACGATGTCATGCCCACCTTGACTCATCTCAGGGGGCGGGGGCTAATCCTGGGGCTTATTTCCAACGTTGACCGTGATATAAGCCCCATTTGTCAGGAGCTCGGGCTCTCTGCCATGCTTCAGGTGGTGATCACCTCTCAGGAGGTGGGATTTAATAAGCCTCAGCCTGAGATATTCCTGGCGGCGCTAGAGCAGGCTGGGGTTAAGCCCTCAGAGGCAATCTATGTCGGAGACCAGCATCAGATTGATGTGGTTGGGGCTAATGGGGTGGGTGTGCGTGGGATTCTTTTAGACCGCCATGGCTACTTTGAGGAAGTTACTGATTGTCCCCGAATCCGGAGCCTAACCGAAGTGCCAGAACACCTGTGAAGCGCTTAAACGTTAAACAGGAAGGTAATTACATCCCCGTCCTGAACTACGTGGCTTTTGCCCTCCAGCCGGAGGAGCCCTCTCTTTTGAGTCTCAGGTAGGCTGCCACATTTCACCAGGTCGTCGTAGCTGATTACCTCGGCTCGGATGAAGCCCCGTTCCATGTCGGAGTGGATTTTACCCGCGGCTTTTATGGCGGTGGTGCCCTTTGGAATCGACCAGGCTTTAACCTCCCCTGAGGCGATAGTAAAAAAAGAGATTAAACCCAGTAATTCATAGGATAGTTTAATAACCCGCTCCAGCCCGGATTCAGCGAGGCCGAACTCAGCACGGAAACTCCGGGCATCATCACCATCTAGCTGAGTCAGCTCCATCTCCAGCTTGCCACAGAGGGTGATAACACCGGACTTTGCCCTTGAGTAGCGGGAATTAAGTTGTGCCTCTAAAGATGCTGCCTGGGGTATTTGGCCCTCTCCAATATTGACCGCTATTAGTAGCGGCTTGGCGGTGAGAAACTGATAGTTGGCTATGGTTTTAACCTCATCACTAGTCAGGCTTAGTTCGCGGATGGGCGTCTCTTTTTCCAGTTCAGTCCTGAGCCTGGTTAGCAGTTCTTGCTCATGGAGAAAGCCCGCTCGCTCAGTCGGCTTAGCCCCCTTCAGCGACGTCTCTATTTTCTCCAGTCTTCGGCTAATAATGCCCGAGTCATAAACGGCAAGCTCCAGATTGTTAGTGGCAATATCTCTATCTACATCTATGCTACCTGCAACATGGGGAACGCTGTCATCGATAAAGGCTCGGGCAACATTGAGGAGGGCATCGGCATTACCGACTTGGTTCAGGATTTGGCTGCCCCCAGCCTTGACTGAGGCACCGATATCAGTGTAACTCACCTCAGCCGGCACCACTTTCTTGGGGTGGAGCATATCGGCTAGAACCTTGAGGCGTGGCTCTGGCACCTTGGCTATGCCAATGTGTGGGGTGGAACTTCTGGTATCAGCTTTACCTTTGGTTAAGGCGTTGAAGATGGTGGTCCGGCCGCTTTCCGCCAGCCCAATGATGCCGATATCAATGCTCATCGTTTAATCCTGAGTCTGGTTATAAAGGCGGCTAATGTTAGCCTGCCTTTATTTTTCCTCGATAGTAATACTATCTATATGAACGTCAACTGTAGGTAGTGACAACTCGCCGCTTGTCGCTTTGGTGACTGACACATTACCTATCTGCTGTACCACATCAAAGCCGCTGGCAACTAGACCAAAGATAGTATAGTTCTTGGGTAGCTGGCCGCTGAGGTCGACCAGAGTGATGAAGAACTGGCTGCCATTGGTATTGGGGCCAGCGTTGGCCATGGCCAGGGTGCCCGCAATATAGTCCCGTGTCACTTCCTCATCCGCAAACTTATATCCTGGTCCGCCAGTTCCAGTGCCCGTTGGATCACCGCCCTGAATGACAAAGCCCTTCATCACCCGGTGAAACTTTACGCCGTCATAGAAACCCTGGCGAGCCAGAAAAACGAAATTATTGACGGCGATGGGGGCATCTTCGGGAAAAAGCTGTACCACGATGTCACCGAAGTTGGTCTTGATGGTTGCCTGGTATTCTTTACTTTGGTCAATGCTCATTGGCGGCGGGCTAGACCACTGCTTCGAGCTACAGGCTGAGAACATCATTATTATGACTATGGCAACTAAGAACATGAAAAGGAGAAATCTCTCCGTCTTTTTCATTTTCCCTCCTCGGTAATATACTCCTTAGTTTAGCACCATAGCCCAGCATCATCAAATATCCCGCTGGATGCCTTAGAGATTATTTATGCCTCCTGTGGTAAAATGGGGGAACCTATAAATATTGAAGGTGAGCCTTGCTGTATATATTATTAGGTGAGGACGATTTTTCCCTGACCAGGTCGCTTGAGGAGCTAAAACGGGGTATCGGTGACCAGTCCCTGTTGGTGGCTAATACCACTATCCTTGATGGTCAGCAGGTTACCCTGAACCAACTGAGGGCTGTTTGCGAGACGGTGCCATTTCTGGCGGAGAAGCGCTTGGTCATTGTCCAGGGGTTGCTGGGGCGTTTTGAACCCGAGGGCAAATCCCGCCGGCGGAGGAAGGCCGCCCCCCTAGTTGAAAAGGAACCGGAAGATAAGTCATTTGCTGACTGTCTGAGTAAAATTCCGGATTGCACGGTTCTAGTCCTAATAGATGGCAAGATAAAAGGCGGTAACCCCCTGTTTAAGCAGCTTTCATCCCGGGCAGAGGTAAGGTCTTTCCCGATACTTAAAGAGGATAGGCTACGTCAGTGGATTAAGGGGGGGGTGGCGGAGCAGGGTGCCACGCATTTCCCCCGAGGCGGTGGACTTACTGGCTAAACTGGTGGGGGGTAATCTATGGATTATGACCAATGAAATAAGTAAGCTAGCCTTATTTACCTTAGGTCGCCGTATTGAGGTAGAGGATATTAAGGCGATAGTTAGCCTGGCGCAGGAGACCAGTGTCTTTGCTATGGTTGATGCTATCCTTGACTTTAAGGCTGGGGTCGCAGAGCAATTGTTGGAGCAGTTACTAGAGAGAGGAGCCTCTCCCGCCTATCTTCTGGTTATGCTGGCACGACAGGTTCGGATGATTGTTCGGGCTAGGGAGCTAAGGCGCCAGCGGAGACCCGAGGTAGAGATTCAGGATAGATTGGGTTTGACCTCGGAATTTGCCTTGCGTAAAACATTGGACCAGGCCCAGAGGTATCCCATGGAGCGGCTCAGGGAGGTATATAATAAGCTTTTAGAAACTGACCTAGCAATTAAGACCGGGAAATATGACGGAGAGTTAGCCCTCAATCTGCTAATTGCCGAGCTGAGCCAGCAACGCCGGATAGCTCGTTGACAGCCAGTAGGGGTTAAACTAAAATCAGAGATAAATATCTTGTAATCTGTGGAGAATACTAAGTGACCAGCGATGAAGTTCGAGCGGAATTTCTGAGTTTCTTTAAGGAGAAGGGTCATAAGATTATTCCCAGCTCCTCCTTGATACCCCGGGGTGACCCAACCCTGCTGCTGACCAGTGCCGGAATGGTGCAGTTCAAGCCCTACTTTTTGGGGGAGGCAGTACCACCCAGCCCCCGTCTGGCCTCATGTCAGAAATGCTTTCGTGCTACTGATATTACCTCGGTGGGCGACCCCTCCCACCTCACCTTGTTTGAGATGCTGGGCAACTTTAGCGTTGGCGACTACTTCAAGCGGGAGGCAATTAACTGGGCCTGGGAGTTTGTTACGCAGCGGTTGGGGCTTTCCCCCAAGCGATTGTGGGTAACTATCTTTCTTGACGATGATGAGTCCTTCGCTATCTGGCGGGAGGTGGGTGTCCCTAAGAATAGGATTTTGCGGTTTGGCGAAGAGGATAACTTCTGGGGACCAGCCGGTGATTCCGGACCCTGCGGGCCATGCAGTGAAATCCACTATGACTTTGGCAAAGAGGTTGGCTGCGGCAAGCCGTCTTGTGCCCCCAATTGTGGCTGCGGCCGCTTCTGTGAGATATGGAACCTGGTATTTACCCAGTATAACCAGGATAAACAGGGGTGCCGCACTTTACTGGCCAAGCCTAATATTGATACCGGCATGGGCCTGGAGAGGACGGCGGCTGTAGTCCAGGGCAAGACCTCTATTTACGAAACCGACCTCTTTTCTCCCTTACTGGAGTGCGTATCCAAGCTTACCGGAAAGAGATACGGTTCTAACCAGGTTATAGATAATGCGATGCGGGTAGTTGCTGAGCATAGCCGGGGGGTTACCTTTCTCGTTGCTGATGGGGTAATCCCCAGCAATGAGGGGCGGGGTTATGTGCTGCGGCGACTGTTGCGGCGGGCTGCCCTCTTTGGCCGGAGGTTAGGGCTAAATGAGCCGTTTATTGGCGAAATGGCTAGGGCTACTATCCAACAGATGGGGCGTGTTTACCCTGAGTTAGTCCAGAGGCAGGACTTCATTCTCCAAGTAACTGGGCTTGAGGAAGCTAGGTTCAGCGAGACGCTTAGCATCGGGCTGGAGTTACTGGATAGGATTATGAGTGAAGCCACCAGCCAGAGGGCAAGTAAAATCTCGGGCGAAGAGGCGTTTAAGCTCTATGATACCTATGGCTTTCCCAAAGAACTGACGGAGGAGATTGCCGCCGACCGTGGCTTCTCTGTGGATTTGGCCGGTTTTAACCGGGAGATGGAGAAGCAGAAAGGGAAAGCCAGAGCCAGTCATGAGTTCAAAGTAAAGGTAATAACAGGAAAGTCCAACCTATCTGTTACTGATGTTGAGTTTGTTGGTTATGATTCCCTAAAGCATAGGTCTGTTATTTCTGGTTTCTTGGTTGATGAGCCTGTAAACACGGTATCAGCGGGACAGAAGGTTGGTATTTTTCTCTCTGAAACACCCTTCTACGGCGAGATGGGTGGGCAGGTAGGGGATACCGGGGAGATACGGGGACCAAAGGGGCGTTTTACTGTCACCAATACTATTCGCTCCCAAGCCCAGCCAGATGTTATTGTTCATCAAGGTAAAGTTGTTGAGGGTAGCCTGACTGTTGGGGATGAGGTTGAGGCTGAGGTGGATAGGGAGCGGCGGCTTGATATTGCCCGCAATCACACCGCCACCCATTTACTCCAGTCGGCGCTAAGACAGGTGCTGGGCGAGCATGTTCAGCAAAGGGGCTCGCTGGTTGCCCCAGACCGACTCAGATTTGACTTCTCTCACCTTACCGCCTTGACCAAAGAGGAAATACAAAAGGTGCAGCAAATCGTCAATGACAAAATCCGCCACAACCTGAGGGTAGATGCTGAGGATATGCCCTATAAGAAGGCTATGGACGAGGGGGCTATCGCCCTATTTGATGAGAAGTATGGCGATGTGGTTCGGGTGGTGAGGGTTGGTGAACCCAGGATTAGCGCTGAGCTGTGCGGCGGCACCCATGTCGCTTCAACCGGCGAGATAGGTCTTTTTCACATTATCAGCGAAAGTAGCATTGGCGCCGGGTTAAGGCGCATTGAGGCGGTTACCGGCAGGGGGGCGGAGGCATATATTAATGAACGCTTATCAGATTTGCAGAAGATTGCCGACAATCTAGACGCTGAAGCAGAGACCGTTTTAGATAAAGCAAATAGCCTGTCTATCGAGCTAAAAGAAGAGCGCAAGCAGAGGCAGGCCCTGGATAGTGAGCTGGCTAAGCTAAGGGCTGAGTCTTTACTGGCTCAGGCTGAGGTTATCAATGGGGTAACTGTGCTCGTTGCCAGGATTCCCTCTTCTCGCCCCGAGGTTTTGCGCGAGATGAGCGACCTGTTCAGGGATAAGTTGAAGAGCGCCATAGTGGTTCTGGGTACAGTCTATGAGGATAGACCGGCCTTTCTTGCCGCGGTAACCCCTGATTTAGTGGCTAAAGGCTACAACGCCGGGGAGATAGTTAAGCAAGTGGCTAAGGTTACCGGTGGCAGTGGTGGAGGCAAGCCAAGCTTAGCTCAGGCGGGGGGTAAGGACAAGAAGAAGCTGGAGGAAGCCCTCAAGCTGGTAAAGAGCTTAATATAATGCGTAGCCTGGGACTTGATATTGGCGATAAGAGGATTGGGGTGGCGCTCAGCGACCCTGGTGGTATACTAGCCAGCCCCTTTACTGTTATCAACCGCAGGGATGAAAGCCAGGATATAAAGGCGATTACCGATATTGTCAGCCAGAAACAGGTGGGGCAAGTTGTTGTCGGTCTGCCCCGCTCTATGGACGGCAGCCTGGGTAAACAGGCGGAGAAGGTAAAGGCATTTACCCAAAAATTATGTGAGCAGACTGAAGCCCCGGTTGAGTACCGGGATGAGCGTTTAACTACGGTAATGGCGGAGCGGCTGAGACGGTCGGCTGGTGGCAAAAAGACGAGAAGAAAAGCCGGGAATGATGCTCAAGCCGCGGCTATCATCCTGCAGGGTTATCTGGACGAAGAACGTGAGCCAAATTTACCGTAGCCTGCCTCGCTAGTCGTGGGATATGGACTTTAATCTAACCGAACAAGAGAAGATGCTACAAAGGGTGGCGGGGGAGTTTGCCACTAAGCTGGTCAAGCCCAGAGCCGCTGGAATTGATGCCACCGGCGAATTTCCCTTTGACCTGGCCAAGGAAATAGGCAAGCGGGGATACCACGGCTTGCCCTATCCGGCTAAATATGGGGGTGGTGGGGCGGGTTATATCAGCTATGCCCTGGCCCTGGAGCAGATTTGCCAGGCATCAATGACCGTTGGCGCCATTATGGCAGTAAACACCGTCCCCGAGGAGGCGATATTTCGCTTTGGCACTGAGGAACAGAAAAAGACGTTCCTTGTGCCCCTGGCTCAGGGCAAGCTGCTGGGTAGTATTGCCTTTACCGAGGCTGAGACCGGCTCGGACCCACAGGCAATTACTACTATGGCCAGGAAAAGCGGTAACGGCTATGTCATCACTGGCCAGAAGCAGTTTGTCGCCCTTGCCCCAGCAGCTAATTTAGCCCTGGTCTTTACCCGGCGTGAGGGGAAGGGGTTAAATGCCTTTATCATAGATACCTCCTCTTCGGGTTATAGTGTCCGCGAACCATGTGAGACTATGGGGGTGAGGGGGCTGGGCACCTCGGTGATATATCTTGACGATGTCTATGTCCCGGAGCAAAACCGGCTTGGGGAGGAGGGACAGGGCTTTGCCATCCTTCTTGAAGCGATAAGCCTGGGGAGGTTTGGGGTAGCTGTGGGGGGTATAGCTGTGGCTCAGGCGGCGCTGGAGCTCTCTTTAGATTACGCCCGGCAGAGAAAGGCCATGGGTAAACCTCTTACCAAATTGCCCACTATCCAGTGGCACCTGGCGGAAATGGCAAGCCGGATAGAGGCGGGCCGGTGGCTGGTATACCGGACTGCCTTCCTCCGTGAGCAGGGGTTGGACATTAAATATGAATCTTCGGTAGCCAAGCTCTTTGCCTCTCAGGTGGCGGTTGATGTCACCCGGATGGCGATGCAGATTTGTGGCTCATACGGCACGATGAAAGCCATGCCCCTGGAACGCCTATACCGCGATGCTAAGATGACTGAGATATACGTCGGTATCTCGGAGATACAGCGCAGTATTATCGCTAACCATTTGATTCAAAAGTGACTGGCTTCCGTTTAATAAAAACCTGCTCTCAGAGTAAGGCTCGAGCTGGAGAGCTCCTGACACCCCATGGCGTCGTGGCTACGCCGGTATTTTTGCCCGTGGCGAGCCAGGGTGCGGTTAAAACCCTGACCCCTGAGGAGGTCAAGGGTCTTGGCATAGCGATGGTGCTGGCTAACACCTACCATCTCTACCTGAGACCGGGCATCGGTGTGATTGAGAGGGTAGGTGGTTTACATAAGTTTATGGGCTGGGAGGGGGCTATTCTCACCGACAGCGGTGGCTATCAGATATTTTCCCTCGCCCGGCTGCGCCAGGTAGGCGATGACGGGGTAATCTTTCGCTCTCATATTGATGGTAGTGAGCATCATATCACCCCGGAGCTAGCTGTTCAGTTTCAGGAGAGCCTTGGTGCTGACATTATTATGGCTTTGGACGAGTGTCCGGCATATGATGACGGCTTTGAGAGGATAAAGCGGGCAACGGAGAGAACGCACCGGTGGGCAGATAGGTGCCAGAAAGCGCAGAAGCGCCGTGACCAGGCGCTATACGCCATTGTGCAGGGCGGCGTCTTTCCCGAACTCCGGCGCCAATCGGCGGAATACCTTACTTCACTGGACTTTCCCGGTTATGCTATTGGCGGCTTGAGCCTGGGGGAGCCAAAGAAGGTGACCTTGGCCATGATTGAGGAGACGGCAGCCTTGCTGCCGGAGGGTAAGCCGCGTTATCTGATGGGGGTAGGCTCTCCCGAGGATATTGTTGGGGCGGTAGCCCGGGGGTGTGATATATTTGATAGTGCCCTGCCGACCCGTGTCGCCAGAAACGGTGGTCTCTTTACCTGGGGAGGGAGGCAGAATATTCGGAACGCGGTCTATGGCCAGATGGAGCAGCCTATTGTCGCCGACTGTGATTGCTATACCTGCCGTAATTTCTCCGCCGCCTATATCCACCACCTGTTTAACTGTGAGGAGCTGCTTGCCTATAGATTAGCTACTATTCATAACCTGAGCTTTATAAGTAACCTAATGAATAAAATAAGAAGTGCCATCTTGGATGGCACTTTCGTTGCTTTCAAAGATAGCTTCTTAAAAAATTACCAGCCGACTGATGAGCAAATACGGCTCAGCCAGAAGCAAAAATGGCTGAAATCGCGCAATTTGAGTAGTTAATTAAACCCCGGCCAGGTTATTAAGCGAGTCGACTCTCACCCCTCTAGCGATAGCCCAGCCAAGCCCAGCTTCAATGTTCTTCTCCTCGCCCTCAAGCTCCACTTCTATCCAGCCTCTATCCTCAGCGGCGTTAGCCCGGTGGATATTGGTTACTAGATGGAACTGCTGACCAATATTATAGATAATTGGCTCGGCGCTTACCTTGGATTGAAAGGTGAACATTACTCGTCGTTTTGCCATTTATACCCCCTTTCTTCTAGGACATTGGACAGACCTTTACCTCGCCCCACAGTCCCATTTTATCATCCTTAATGATGATTACCCCAGCCACCCCATCAATACTCTGGGCAAGTTCAATCCCCAGAGGGATATCAGCGGGCTGGATAATGAGGTTGCCGATGGCAGTGGCGGCGGCATCAGCCAGGGTGGCTGATTTGGAAAGAACTATGGCGGCATCGGCTTTGCCAAAGCTCAGGGAATGCCCCACTGTTCCTGAGGAGGTGCAGATGCCCATCGGCGTCTCCTCCCCGTTGATTTCCAGGGCAATCTTACCAGTTAGCGGCGATTTTCCGGCATAAATTCCTATCAGCCTTTGCTTCAGGCTCTTGAGGTAGATATCACCACCGTTTTCAATAATAATCTCCGGGGAGAAGGCGAGAAGCTCGCTGCCAACAAATTCGGCGATAGCCCCGGCTACTGCCGCCATAGGACCAACCCCAGCTTTTCTGGCTGATTCTG
Source organism: uncultured delta proteobacterium (assembly GCA_963739245.1). Taxonomy (GTDB): domain Bacteria; phylum Chloroflexota; class Dehalococcoidia; order Dehalococcoidales; family BS750m-G39; genus CAVTZP01. The sequence goes on along the minus strand of CAVTZP010000007.1, from coordinate 82,397 downwards.
CCATCTGGGTTATAATATCAGGGGCATCGTCCTCAATGGCAATGGGCTCAAGGGAGGTGAGGAATGAGGGATGTCGCTCAATATACCGCTCCAGCATGTCACGATATTTCATTACCAGCTTGAGGGCTTTTCGCTTCAGGTTAGATGAGGCGCGAATATACAAATCTGTCTCCTTTACCACCGCATTAAAAGAGACTAGGTCTTTATCTTTGACCCAGTGGCGGTAGAGCCTGGGCTCATACACGGCTAGAAATGTACCTCCATAGCTCGCGGGGGACAAGCCTTTATGCACAGCCCACAGGCGACGCATTTTTCGTCATGAAAGTTGACCAGTCTGGTGGCGGGGTCAAGTTCAAAGGCGCCGGAGGGGCAGATGGTGACACAGGCACCGCAATGGGTGCACCTTTCCTCATTACGAATAAAATTCTGGCTCAGCGATTCTATCCTCACCCCGGTCTCGGTCAGATACCTGATACCCTTATCATACTCTTCCTGCTCGCCGCTCAATTCCAGCACCAGCAGCCCTTCCTCATCTGGGGTAACTAGAGCCTTTAAAATATTAAATTCAAGGTCGTAGTCCTTAGCCAGTCGGCAGACTATAGTACGCTCCACAATTCGCTTGGGGAAGTGCAGGACTATTTTCCGGGAAACAGCCATTTTTGTCTCCTTTATTCTATCGGGCGTTCTTTGAGCGGCTTAAAGGTATAACCTGATTCGACACTGGGCAGGGGTGCTACTGGCTCAGTTAGTAAGAATTTGCCGCTTAGTATCCACTCCTTTAAAACATTGGCAATCTCTTGAGCCCGTGGATAGCTAGACAGGGAGGCGGTGGGCACCTCTTTGCCCTTAACCTTTACCTTCCCGCTCTTAAGCTGGGCATAACTGACTTCGCCAAGGATATCCGCTTTCAGATTGGGGTAAGCATCAGAATAATCAACGATAGCGGCGAAAATCTCGTCATCAGTTACTAGGGTATAACTGAGGATTTCTTCCGAGAGTATGGGGATAGGTACGCCAATCCCTACGGTCAGGGTAGAGCCATAGCCAAGCATGCTGGTTCCCACCAGCCATCTCGGGCTCATCTGTTTCAGGTCACCTATTACTGCCAGCGCCCCTGCGCCTCTTTTAGGCACTCCCTTTTCAGTGCGGGGCACGTTTGGATTGTGCTGAGTGCCATGCCAGGCGACAAAGCCAGTTCCACCCCCCAGGAATATCCTGGTGCCGATGCCAATGGTCTGGTAATAGGGGTCATTAAGTAATGGTGAGAGTTGCCCGGCGCTGCAATAATTGATATTACCCAGGTTTGCCCGCAATACCCCCATATAGGTGTAGATTGTTTTATTTGAGGTGTTTGCCGCCACATTATAATTCTGGTAGGCATTCCTGATGTTAAATAGTACCGCCTCGTTTAGGTCTTTTATATTAATCCAGGTCTCAAGCCTTTTCCTTGGGTAGCAATCGGTGCCATAGGCAGTTGCCACCAGTCTGATATCCTTGCCGGCAACGAGCTCCTCAATCACATGCCCACCACCGTAGTTGAATTCGCCGGGGTGGATTTTGTTTCTGGGGTCATCATCGGGAAGGGCGCCGGCGCCGATAAATATGTCTGTCGCCGCCAATGCGGTATAAGCCGGGACGTCATTAAGGTAGGCTTTACCACCACCGAGCTTGATTCTCGGCTTGGAGTGTCCAATATTAAGGTAGGCGCCAGATGAGCACATTGGGCCGAAGGTGCCGGTGGTAACCACATCTATCTCCTGGGCTGCCTTCTTAATACCCTTCTCTCGGGCAATGCCTATTATCTCCTCGGCAGTGACCACCACCGCCTTGCCCTGTTTTATCTTCTCGTTTATTTCTTCAATTGTTTTTGCCATATCCCCAAGATGATAATGCTAAAGATTGGGCTTGTCAATTTACCCCTTGGGTTGAAGCTAACCCCAGCATCAGCTATAATCGGGGGTAAGGTATCTGGAGGCAGTCTTGCTTAAAACTCATAGCTGTGGCGAGCTGAGCAAAAAGGATGTTGGCTCCGAGGTAACCCTGGCGGGATGGGTAGACCGCCGCCGGGACCACGGTGGGCTGATTTTCATTGACCTGCGCGATAGAGAAGGCATAGCTCAGGTAGTATTCAATCCGGAGGTATCAGCTTCTTGCCATAAAATAGCCAGCGAGATGCGCAGTGAGTATGTGGTCAGGGTTAGCGGTAAGGTTTCACCCCGCCCTCAGGGGACGGAGAACCTTAAATTGCCTACCGGTGAGATTGAGGTTATCGCTAATAATACCGCTATACTGAATCCATCAAAGACTCCGCCATTTTATATCAATGAAGATGTTGAGGTGGAGGAAAACCTCAGGCTCAAGTATCGCTATCTTGACCTGAGACGGGCGCGGATGAAAAAGAACCTACTTCTCCGCCACCAGGTGGTGAAGTTTATGCGTGACTTTTTGTGTGCCCGGGGGTTTATTGAGGTAGAGACACCGATTCTGATTAAGAGTACTCCGGAGGGGGCTCGTGACTACCTGGTGCCCAGCCGCCTACACCCGGGAAAGTTTTATGCCCTTCCCCAGTCGCCCCAGCAGCTCAAGCAGCTACTGATGGTTGCCGGTGTGGAGAAGTACTTTCAAATAGCCAAGTGCTTTCGTGATGAGGATACCCGGGCTGACCGCCAGCCTGAGTTCACCCAGCTTGACCTGGAGATGAGCTTTGTCGAGGAGGAGGATATCCTTAACCTGCTGGAGGAGCTGTTCACTTCGATGGTGAAGGCGATTAAGCCGGAGATGAGAATGATAACGCCCTTCCCTCGTCTTACCTACGCTGAGGTAATGGAGCGTTACGGCATGGATAAGCCCGACCTGAGATTTGGTTTAGAGCTGAGAGATTTGACCGACATTGCCGCTCAGTCGGACTTCTCTATCTTTCGTTCTGCTATTGACCAGGGGGGTAAGGTGAAGGGTATGTGTGCCCCCGGCTGTGGGGATTATACTCGCCGTCAGCTTGAGGAACTAAATAAATTTGTGCAGAGCCTTGGGGCGGGAGGGGTGGTAACCATAGCGCTGGGCAGTGGAGGCGGTAGTTTGGACGAGCTGACCATGGAAATGGCCAAGTCCGTTGCTGCCAAGTTTCTAACCCTGGACCAGATTAAGCAGATGGGGCACCGTTTGGGGGCAAATATGGGAGACCTTCTGCTTATCGTTGCCGGCAAACCCAAACTGGTTGATATGGCACTGAGCGGGCTGCGCCAGGAGATGGGCCGTCGGCTGAAGCTTGCCGACCCCAATCTGCTTGCCTTCGCCTTCGTCGTGGATTTTCCCTTGCTGGACAGGAATGAAGAGACGGGGCTATGGGAGCCGATGCATCATCCCTTTACAGCGCCCAGGGACGAGGATATACCATTACTTGATAGCGCCCCGGAGAAGGTGAGGGGTAAGCATTATGACTTTGTCTGCAACGGGTATGAGATTGCCGGCGGCAGCATCAGGATTCATATCAGCGAGCTTCAGCGGAAGATATTCAGGTTGCTGGGCTACAGCGATGAAGAGATTAATGAGCGCTTCGGGCATATGCTTGAGGCTTTTGAGTATGGTGCTCCTCCCCATGGTGGTGTTGCCCCCGGCATTGACCGCGTTGTGATGCTGCTGGCGGGTGAGGAGACAATCAGGGAGGTTATTGCCTTTCCCAAGAACCAGAGCGCGGCTGATTTAACCTTTAATGCCCCGGCATCGGTCAGTGAAGAGCAACTAGCTGAATTACACCTACGTCTGCGGGAGGAAGAGTGAAGGTAAGTAAAGAGAAAATAGAGAACAGTCAGGCGTTTCTGCGGATTGAGATGGAGCCGACTGAGGTAGAAGAGTCCTTGACGGAGTCTTACCACTACTTGGTTAAGAAGGCAAAAATTCCCGGCTTCCGCAAGGGGAAAGCGCCCCGGGAGATACTGGAACGCCATATCGGTAGGGAGAACCTTCTTGAGGAGGCGCTGAATCGTCTGCTTCCCCGGGCTTATGAGCAGGCAATTAAGGAGCAGGGGATTGAGGCTATTGCCCGCCCGTCTATCGAGGTAGAGCAGACTGACCCGGTGGTATTTAAGGCGACAGTCCCATTAAGACCTACGGTCAAGCTCGGTGACTACCATCAGATTCGGCTTACCCCGGAAGTGGTAGAAATAGCCGAGAATGATGTTAATGCCGTAATTGAGCAGCTACGCCGTCAGCATAGCACCTGGGAGCCGGTAGAGCGCGAAGTAACCCTTGACGACTTGGTGACCTTGGATATCGCAAGCAATATAGATGGGAAGCCGTTTATAAATCAACAAGGGATTCAATATGAGGTTCTTCAGAACCAGCCCCTTCCTGTGCCCGGGTTTGCCGAGCAGTTGCTTGGGGTGAAAGTCGGTGAGGAGAAGGAGTTTAAACTCAAGCTCCCTGAAGATTATCCCAGGGTTGAGTTGGCGGGGAAGGAGGCTCACTTTAAGGTGAAGGTCAGTGAGATAAAGCAGCGTCGGCTTCCTCCACTGGATGATGAATTTGCCACCTTAATTGACCCTGAGTTAAAGACCCTGGACTCTCTCCGGGAGAAAATCTCAGCGAGTATGCATCTCCGGGCCGAGGAGAGAACTAAGGAGGAATTTGAGGAGCGGGTAATTGACGGGGTGGTTGAAATCAGCCAGATGGAATTCCCACCGATTTTGGTTGAGGTGGAGATTGCCCGACTCCTTGACCAGCAGGCAAGGTGGCTGCAGGCGAGTGGTGGGTTGGAGGAGTACCTTCGCCAGGTTAATAAAACGGGGGAGGAATTGCAGGAGGAGCTGCGCCCGTTAGCAACAAAGAGGGTTACCCGCTCATTAGTGTTGGAAGAGGTTGCCACAGAAGAAAAGATTGAGGTTAGTGATGCCGAGATAAAGACTGAGCTAGAAAGTATAGCCAAGAGTGTCTCCGGGAATAAAGACGAGGTGCAGAAATGGCTAGATTTACCTCAGGCTCATAACTCAATCAAGCAATTGTTAACTAGGCGAAAGACCATACAACGTCTGACAGAGATAGCTGGAGGCTCAGTAGATGACCGGGGAAAGTAAAACCAGGGTTGTAAAAGCTATTTGCCATATGTGTCAAAGCGGTTGCGGAATAGATGCTCATGTGGAGAACGGCAGGCTGGTGAAAGTCGCCCCGATGAAGGAGCACCCAGTCAATAGGCTATGTGTCAAGGTGCGGGCACTGCCAGATTTGCTATATTCCCCGGAGCGAATCACCCATCCCATGAGGAAGGTTGATGGCAGGTGGCAGAGAATCTCTTGGGACGAAGCCTTTGACATCATTGGCGACAAACTGGCTGGTATAAAGGAGAGTTATGGGGCTAAAGCGCTGGTGGTACATTTCGACGGGCCGCTTCTGGGCCCAGAGCCACTTGGGCTAGCTGCCAGATTCTGTAGCTTATATGGGACACCCAATTATACTAGCGGGGCTTCCCTTTGTTTTATTGCCCGGGGAGTCGGATATGGTTTGACTCTAAGCCGGCGAATGTTTTTCGTGTTTGCAAACCATGAAAACAGCCGTTGCATTGTCGTCTGGGGGCATAACCCAGAGCAATCAAAGGTAGGGGAGGAGGCAAGGATTCTTTCTGCCCGGAAGCGAGGGGCAAAATTAATCGTCGTTGACCCCAGGGCGACCAGACTGGCTAAAGAAGCCGATATTCATATCCAGATTAAGCCGGGGACTGACGGTATTCTTGTCCTTGGCTTACTGAATGTAATCATAGCTGAGGGATTATATGATAGGGATTTTGTCCGAGATTGGACCCTTGGTTTTGATAAGCTAGCGGAGCATGTCAAGAGGTATCGTCCTGAAATAGTAGAAGGGATTACCTCGGTTCCTGCCGAGAAAGTTAGACAGTTTGCCATGATGTATGCCACCACGAAGCCGGCGACCATCACTCATGGTACAGCATTAGACCACTCCATCAATGGCATTCAGAATATCCGGGCTGTTTCCACCCTGATAGCTATCACCGGCAACCTTGATATAAGCGGGGGGAATATCTATAACCCCATGCTGAGGTACGCCGGTCTTAGGGTAAAGAGTGAGGTTTCCCTCGCCGAGGGTATTGGGGCGCGCTATCCAATATTTAGCCGATTTATCGGTGAGACGACGGCTATGCCAGTAGCCGAGGCCATAATTACCGGGAAACCATACCTGCCTAAGGCCCTAATCATTCACGGTTGTAATCCTGCCTTAACCTGGCCCAATAGTAATAAGGTGAAGGAAGCATTCCAGAAATTAGACCTGTTGGTGGTAGCTGACCTGTTTCTGACCGAAACCGCCAAGTTGGCGGATATCTTCCTCCCTGCCACTACCTTCGCCGAGAGGAGAATGCTTAAGGACTATGCCTTTGAAGGGCGACCGCTAATTGCATTGAGTGACCGGGTGGTTGAGCCTCCGGCTGAGTGTATGGAGGATTGGCGAATATGGTCGGAACTGGGCAGAAAAATGGGCTACGCTGACTATTTCCCCTGGCAGAGTAGTAATGAGCTTCTCGCCTATCTGCTTGAGCCATCGGGCATTACCCTAGAACAGCTTGAGCAGAATCGCGGTGGCATAATATATCACCGGCTTGACCACCGGCGAAAATATGAGGAGGAGGGGTTGGATACTCCATCGGGGAAGGTAGAACTATTCTCGCAGATACTGGCAGAGCATGGATATGCCCCCCTGCCAACATTCACCGAGCCGGGGGAAACCTCTAGGCTTGCCCAGTATCCCTTCGTTTTGATTACCGGCACCCGGGTAAATGCCTTCACCCATTCCCAGTATCGCGATATTGCCCGGTTAAGGAAGCTGGTGCCGCGACCCTTGGTTGAGATTAATACTAATACAGCAAAAGACCTGGATATTGCTGATGGAGACTGGGTAGTTGTTGAGTCGGCAAAGGGGAGCATCAAGCTGCAAGCCAAGCTCACCCCTGATATTCATCCTAAGGTGCTTAGCCTGCAACATGGGTGGGTTGAAGCCAACGCCAATATCCTGACTGATGATGAGCAGCATGACCCAATTTCCGGTTATCCCGCGTTTAAGGCCATTTCATGTCAGGTGAGAAAAATTGGGGAATGAGTTATAATTAAATAATAGTGAACCATAAAAAAGCTAGTGGGAGGAGAGAGATGAATGTCCAACCAATGAATGTTATCCCCGGTGTGATTGAGAGCGGGCCAAGGGGTGAAAGAATTTGGGATATATATTCCCTACTGTTAAAAGAGCGCATAATTATGTTATTCACGCCGATTAATGACCCGGTGGCTAATACTATAATCGCTCAGCTTCTTTATCTGGACCGAGAGGACCCGGATAAAGACATCAGCATGTATATTCAGAGCCCGGGAGGTAATATCTCCGCTGGTCTGGCGATTTATGACACAATGCAGCTAATACGCGCACCGGTGTCTACCATCAGCGTTGGTATGACGGCTAGTATGGCCACGGTGCTGCTTTGTGCCGGAGCCAAGGGCAAGCGATATGCTTTACCTAACTCTACTATTCACCTGCATCAGGCATACGGTGGGGTGCAGGGGCAAGCCGCCGATGTGGTCATAGCTGCCCGCGAGATTATGCGGATGCAAGAAGTAATTCAGGGTCTTCTGGCTAAGCATACCGGGCAACCTTTGGAAAAGATAGCCCACGATACTGACCGTGACTTCTACCTTAATCCGCAACAGGCAGTGGAGTACGGTCTTATAGATGAGGTCCTGACTAAGCCGGCTCCAAAGTAGCTATAGCTTTTGGTTATAAAGCTCCTGGTAGCGCTGAGTCAGTTCGCTTAGAGTAGGTAAACCCTTGCGTGCTCCTATTTTGCTAATGCAGAATTGGGCGACAATATTACCAAGTCGGCCGCATTCCTTAAGACCTTTTCCCTTAAGTACCCCATAGATAAACCCGGCGGCGAAGGCATCTCCGGCGCCGGTAGTATCCATACTCGCCCCGATATCTGCTAACGGTTTGATTACATATTCATTCTCAGAATCTCTAATATAGCCGACAGCGGTCGCTTTTTTCAATTTCTTCCCCTGTCCCCATTGTAACCACAACAATCTGGCAGCCCTGTCTAAGACAGCTTTCGGCTCCGGCGATAACATCCTTCCCCGTTAGTTGGCGCATCTCACTCTGGTTAATGAACAGGAGGTAGGTTCTCTTCAGTATCGGGGCGAGGTTTTTGAGCCCCTTGGCCGCATATAGCGCTCCCGGGGCAAAGCTGAGCTTGACTGACGAATCCAGCCTGTCCATCAGTTCCAGCACCACCTTGAACTGCCTATCATCAGCAAAGGAGGAGAGGTGGAGCATACTTGCCTGGTTGATATAGGCAAGGTCAAGGTCATCTAGGGTGAGTAGGTTATTGGCGCCTGGCAGGACATAGAGGGAGCGCTGGCCCAACTGGTCACTGAGGCATAATACCGAGCCAGTTTCCGCCCTATGTTTAGCCTTAATTCTGCTGGTATTTACTCCTACTGCTTGAAAATCCTGGAGCAATATCTTGCCGTCCTCATCATCGCCAACAACCCCGCTAAAGCCAGTTTTTATTCCAAGTTTTGCCAGACCGTAGATGGTATTAGCCGCCGAGCCGCCGGGAGATGAACAAGCGTCTAATACCACCGCCTCGCCATCATCAAGGATACGCTCGACCTTGTATATACGGTCGATATTGAGTGCCCCCAGCCCAACGACTTCAATATTACTCATCCTAGCTTTCCTGCTTCCTCCCTGACCACCTGCCTGATTCTCTTGTGAATCTTAATAATATCGTCTATGTCTTTCCTGCCCGATAGCCAGTGGAAGTAGCCTCTATCCCCGCTGCCCCCCTTTTTCTCCTTTTCTTTTACTACCTTCTCCACCTTACTTCGCTGACCCTGCTCCCACACCGGGAGTATTTCCGTCAAATCACTAATGAAGGTCGAAGCCAGGCCCATGGTGGCGTAGGGCAGGGCATACTCATTAGCGTTGAAGGCAATGGCTAACCCCCTCGCCTCCTCTACTGCTTGAAGCATTCTGAAATCGGTAATGCTATCACCTATCACCGCCCAGTTAGATAATGGCTGGTGATTATCCTCAGCAAATCTGGTTAAAGCGGCTACCTTACGCCTCCCTCCAACCGGCTTCACCTGGCTTATTGCCGCACCCAGCTTAGTCGCCGGTATCTTCTTCCAGAAGAACCGGTCAAGGCTTGACTTAATCCGCTTATCATCAGCAATAGGGCGCATCGTCAGTATATCTTGCTCAGCCTGCTGCAGCAACTTGAGGTCTTCTTGACATAAAGTTGCCCGGAGCTTATCCAGGGGGAATGGTGTGCAGGCGACATTATGGGCGTAAATACCCAGTTTCTGAGTAATGTGGATGGCATATTGTTCATAGCTGGTACTGATGCAGAATATCCTCCAGCCGCTATGCTGAAGCTGGGAGGTAAGCTTTTGTGCGCCACCGGTCAGGCTGGCCTGGGCGGCTAGGGCAGAGATATTAGCCTCTGAGATATTATGGAGGATGAGGAAGGGGACAATGAGAGCCAGGGTGTCACCCGGTTCATAGCCCTCTTTTTCCTCCAGTGTCAGCAGGTCATCGTAGCGACTGATAACCTCAAAAATCCTGTCGCCATTGGGGAAAAGCTTCATTAGCTCATAGGCATTGTCTTGAGGTGACAGAGGTCCTTCAAGGTCAAAGCAGATAAATTTATTTATCTACCTCACCCCCTCTATCCCCCTCTCCTTCAAAGGAGAGGGGGAGGAGATTTTTAAGAGAGGCGAAGCCTCTCTTCGACTCTTCACAAAATTGCTCTTGCCACCTGTTCATTAATCTCTTCGGTCAGATTATACCCTTTAATCGCTTTTCCTTCAGCATCAACGAGTTTTTTGTCGGCTGTTATCTTAACCTTGCCCTGGCTGAAAGCCTTGAGGGTGGCTATTATCAGTGGGAATTCTCTGGCCAGACCGTGCTGGCGGATGAGCCGGAACAAGGGATTATTTTCACCCTGACCCTTTTTAATCTCGTCTAGCGGCTGTTTCTCTATTTCTTTCCAGTGTTTATCAAACGGTTTGCCCCTGATGGAGAAGGTGCAGTAGGTTACCGGCGGTCCCATGTCCAGCTCCGGGGTTACCAGGTGCATCATTACCCCGGTTTCCTCAGCCTTGTTATCAATCAGCTGCCAGATTACCTCCTGCCAGGTTCCAGAAGGGCCGCCGGGAGCGGCGGGGTGGAGGTTAATCATATTATAGCGCTGGCACATCTCCTTGCCGACGATAAGCATATAGCCAGCCAGGACGCAAAGGTCAGGGTGGAAGCCCTCCAGTTTTGCCATAGTCCTGCGGTCATATTCAAGCCGCCACTCTGCGCCTTTAGTCGGCTTTAAAGTTGCGGTAGGAAAAGCAGACAAGAGGTATGCCATAACTCTCTACCAATTTGAGGAATAAATCGCTCTCTTTTGCTTCCCGGGGCTCACGATTGCAGAAAACAAAGGCTATTTCAGCCTCAATCTCACCCAGAGTAATACCCCGCTGAACTACTGTCAGCAGATCCCTGGCGGCTTTGTCTCTGCCGGTGGAAAACCAGCCAAGTTCATACATCGGCACCACCCGTTAGCGCTTCTTTTTGATCTTTGTCCAGGTACTGGCAAAATGGACTAAAGGACTTGTCCTATGTCCTGAAATCTTGCCCCTTTCCAGAGCCCTGAGGAAGTCATCCTTGCCCTCAAACTCAGGCATCTCAATATAGGTGCTACCAATCTCGTTGGGGGTGTGGGCATCACTACCGGCGCTTTTTGGGATGCCATACTTCAGAGCAAGGGCTAGGGCTTTAGCCGAATGCTGGGGAAATAGAGTTCGTGAATTGAACACTTCTATAATGTCAATCTGCTTGACTATTTCTTCTATAATATTGCTGCTCAAGGCGGAACTGCGTAGCATATCAAAGGGGTGGGGTATGCATACTAATCCTCCCTGAGCCCTGATCTGGGATATTACCTCTTTTACTGGCAGCCCGCTGGGTATAGTCTCCTTAAGGAACATGCCCATAATTTCGCCATATGGGGTCATAATTTCTTCAGCGACAATTACCTTGAAGGGGGCGATATCCCGCATCCTTAGTGCTCCTTCGGCGGTACCGTGGTCACAGATAGCAATGCAGTTTATCCCAGTCTCAAGGCAGCGACTAACTATCTTCTCCAGGGGCGTGTTGCAGTCCAAGGAATATTTAGTATGAACGTGAAGGTCAGCTTTTAGCAATTCGATTCAACTAACTCTCTCTAGGTACTCGCCGGTGCGTGTGTCGACCTTAACCACATCCCCGTTACTAACAAACAGGGGGACCTGGATGGTGATGCCGGTCTCCAGCTTAGCCGGTTTATTGCCGGCGGTAGCCGTGTCCCCCTTGAAACCGGGCCCGGTCTCAACCACCCGAAGCTCAACGGTAATCGGTAGCTCCACCCCCACCAGCTCGCCCTTGTGATTTAATACCTCCAGCGACATTCCCTCTTTCAGGTATTTAAGAGCATCGCCGAGCTGGTTAGCCGTGAGTGGTACCTGGTCAAAGTTCTCCTCATCCATGAAGTAATGTAAATCGCCGTCATTGTAAAGATACTGCATGGTGTGATAGTCCAGACGTACCCGAGCAAACTTTTCACTGGCTTGGAAGGAGCGCTCAATGGTGTGAGCACTGCGGATATCACGAAGTTTAAGCCTGATTTGGGCACTGCCTCGTCCCATTTTAATATGCTGGTAGTCAAGGACTTGATATAGCTTCCCGTCAAGCTCAATGATAATCCCCTTCTTTAGCTCACCGCTGTCTATCATGGTTGGCTCCTAGTGGTTATTTTTTGGCCTTTGAAATTTCCCTGACCTTCCCCTTTTCCATCGCCACCAAATCCTCAATCCTCACCCCTCCCCACCCGTCAAGATAAATGCCGGGCTCAATGGTAAATACCATGCCGTCAGATAAGTGGTCAGAAGAGTTTGGACCCAGGCGTGGCTGCTCGTGGGGGGCAAGCCCGACACCATGACCTAAGCCGTGCCCAAAGGCTTCACCATAGCCGGCCTCCTCAATAATCACCCGGCTTAGATTATCAGCCTCAGCCCCGCTCATCCCCTCCTTAATTATAGCCATTGCCCCAAGCTGGGCGCCAAGGACAATATCATAGAGTCTCTTAAAGTTATCATCGGAGGCACCAAGGCAGATAGTCCGGCTCAGGTCGCTGCAGTAGCCTTCAATCCTGGCGCCAATATCAATCATTGTCGGCTCGCCGGCTCTGATAACCTTCGTTGAAGGTCGGGCGTGGGGCAGGGCGGAGTTTGGTCCCGAGGCAACGATAATATCAAAGGGTATAGTCTCGCTTTCTTTCTCCCGCATGAACTCCTCTATCTCCCAGGCTACCTGCCTCTCCGTCATGCCCGGTTGAATTTTATCCTGGATATATTCAATGGCAGCATCGGTTATTTCGGCGGCTTTGGTAATGAACTCGATTTCCTCAGGCTCTTTTATTGCTCGGAGGGATTCTGCCATTCCATCTACTGGGACAAGCTTAAGCGGTGATTTGCCTTTCTTTAGTATATCACATAACTGCCGGTGCAGGGCAAAGCTCATATGTCCCGCCTCAAACCCCAGTCTTTTTATATCTAGCTCAGCCACCAGTCGGGGAAACCAGTTGCTAATATCATTGGTTATGCTAAAAATCTCATAATTACGGGCTTGGTTTTTGGCTTGCGCCGTATAGCGGAAATCAGTGACTAAGATTTTATTTTTTGGCGTGACCAGAAGAAAGCCAGCCGAGCCGTCAAAATTAGAAAGATAGCGTCGGTTCTCTGGTTGGGAGATAAGGATGCCGTCAATCTCCCTTTCACCTAGTCCTTGGCACAACTTCTGTATTCTATTGCCTATTTTCAGGCTCATCGTCTTTTTCTTTTGCCATGGGGTGGGCGGCTAGATATACCTTCCTCGCCTGGCTCTTGGTGACATGGGTGTAAATCTGGGTTGAGGATAGTTGGGCGTGTCCCAGAAGCTCCTGAACCACCCTCAGGTCGGCGCCGCCATCAAGCAAATGAGTGGCGAAGGTGTGGCGTAGTATATGAGGGTGGACCCTCTTTTCTATGCCCGCTTTTTTAGCATAATACTCCAATATTCTCTGTACCCTTCGCTCTGGTATCCGCTGCCCATAGCGATTGAGGAGCAGGGCATTGGTTTTCTTTTTGTCTCCCAAGAGCTTGAGCCTGCCCTGCTCAAGGTAATTACGCACTGCCTCGGCGGCGGGATTACCCATCAGCACCATCCTCTCCTTTGAGCCCTTTCCCCAGACGCGGATTTCATTGGTACCAAGGTTGATTTCTCCCAGGTCTAAGCCGACCAGCTCGCTTACCCTGAGACCGGAGGCGTAGAGTAGTTCCAGTAGGGCCCGGTCGCGCTGCCCCTGTGGTGTGGAAAGGTCAGGGGCGTTCAGCAGGCGCTCTACCTCATTTAGGGTAAGAAACGAAGGTAGGCGCTTGTCTAGCTTGGGTGAAGACGCCTTTTCTATGGGGTTGGCAGCTAAAATTCCTTCCCGCACTAGATAACGGTAGAAGGAGCGGATAGCCGATAGCTTGCGGGCAATGCTTGCCTTGACAATCCCCTGCTCCACCAGATAGCCCAGGTAATCGCGAAGAACTTGCCTGTCTACCTCCCCCGGAGAGCTTATGCCCTTCTCTTTAAGGAAGGTAAAGAAGCCCTTTAATATTTTTTGAGCCGCAAAGGTCAGTAATATAGTTACGCACGGTATAGGCGGAAGCACTGCGCTCCAGTTCAAGGTATTGGATATATTTATTAAAGACTTCTTGCATGTTTAAGCCTGCTTGAGCCTGCCTCTATACTCGCACTTGGTGCACTTTGTCCAGTTTCTTCTATATACAGTAAGAAGCCCGCCACATTTTGGGCAGGGTTTAGAGAGAGGTCTAAGATTTATGGCAAAATGGCAATCGGGGTAATTGCTGCAGCCGTAGAAGATGCGCTTCTTTTTGCTTCGCTTCTCTATAATATCGCCGCCGCACTGAGGGCATTTAACCCCAACTTTAACCAGGAAAGGCTTGGTGTACCTGCACTCAGGGAAGCCGCTGCAGGCGATGAACTTCCCATAGCGCCCGAATTTGATTACCAGGGGCTTACTGCATTCGGGGCAGATTTCCTCGGTTGCTTCCTCCAGCTTTACCTTTTCCATAAGCTCGGTGGCTTTGTGGAGGCTATTCTCAAAGGGTATATAGAAGTCTTGAACCACCATCACCCAGTCCTTGTTTTCATGGGCTATCTTATCCAGCTCGTCCTCCATGTGGGCGGTAAATTCAATATCAACGATGTCAGCGAAGTATTTAGTGAGCTGGTCATTGACCACGATGCCGAGCTCTGTCGGCTGGAAGCTGCCGCCAGTCTTGGTGACATACCCCCGCTCCTGAATAGTTGAGATGATGGGGGCATAAGTGCTGGGGCGCCCGATGCCCCATTGCTCCAGCATCTTGACCAGCGTGGCTTCGGTGAAGCGTGGTGGGGGCTGGGTGAAGTGCTGCTCGGGGGAAAGCTCTATAAGCTCAAGCCTATCGTCCTTTTCCAGCTGGGGGAGGGTGGGGATTTGCTTCTCTTCTTCAGTTTCATCCTTACTTTCACTATAGAGAATCATAAACCCGGGGAAGTCAGTTACCGAGCTTGAGGTTCGGAATAGATAGTCGGCTTTAGAATAGCGGCATCTGGCTTGAATATCGACCGCAGTGTTATCAAAAATGGCGGCGGCCATCTGGCTGGCTACCATTCGTTTCCAGATGAGCTGGTATAGCTTAAATTGAGCGGTGCTGAGGTATGGCTTAAGCAAAGACGGCTCCCGCCAGACCTTAGTTGGGCGAATAGCTTCGTGGGCTTCCTGCGCCCCCTTCACCTTGGTGGCAAAGGAGCGGGCGTGCTGGGGAAGAAACTGGGGGCCATACTTGGTGGTAATAAATTCCCTGGCTTCAGCAATGGCGGAGCGGGCGACTCTGGTGGAGTCAGTGCGCATATAGGTGATGAGCCCGACATTTCCTTCATCACCGATGGGTAGACCTTCATAAAGCTCCTGAGCCACCTGCATGGTTAGCTTGGCCGGGAAGTGGAGTTTGCGCCACGCCTCCTGTTGCAGGGTGCTGGTGATAAATGGTGGCGCCGGCTGGCGGGTCACCTTCTTGGTACTGACCTTGATAACCTTGTAGCTGGCTTGTTTCAGCTCACTGGTGATTTCGATTGCTTCTTTCTCGTTATGAATATCTAGCTTGGTGCCATCGGTAAGACCAACCAGCGTGGCTCGGAAGGTTGGTATGTCGGGAGTCTTGGCGAGTTCAGCCTCGATAGACCAGTACTCTACGGGGACAAAATTCTCAATTTCCCGCTCGCGGTCAACGATAATCCTCACTGCCACCGACTGAACTCTGCCGGCGGATAGACCTCTTCTCACCTTTCGCCAGAGTAGCGGGCTAATCTTATAGCCGACCAGTCTATCCAGGATGCGCCTCGCCTGCTGGGCATTGACCAACTGCATGTCTATTGAACGGGGGTGAGCGAAGGCGCGCTCGATAGCGGGCTTGGTTATCTCGTGGAAGACGACACGGCGATAGGGTATCCGATTTGATTTTGTCACCTGGGCCAGGTGCCAGGAGATGGCTTCCCCCTCGCGGTCGGGGTCAGTGGCGAGATATACAGTAGAGGCAGTTTTAACCGCTTGCTTAAGCTCAAGGACAATTTTCTTCTTTCCCCGAGGCACCACATATTTGGGAGCAAAACCCTGGTCAATATCTACCCCCAGCTGGCTCTTGGGCAGGTCTCGTATATGCCCCATTGAGGCTTTAAGATTATAATCATGACCTAAAAGCTTGCTCAGTGTCCTGGCTTTGGCCGGTGACTCAACTATGACCAGGTTCTTCTTCATCTTAGTCTACTTTTACTTTGTATCCCTCTCTTGCTTCCCGGGATAAGACATAATTCATATTTCCTACCTGTTTGACCAAACCCTTGAGCTCCATCATCGCCAGGGTGCTGCTGACCGTTGCTATCGGCAGCCCGGTGCTGCAGCAGACCTCATCAATATGAGCCGGCTCAGCACTCAGTTGCTTTAATAATAAGGCTTCAGTATCGGAGGCAGGTATAACCTCTTTAAGCTCTATCTGCTGAGCTACCGCCGTCAGATTCAATTCTTCCAGAATATCGGTGTAGTTGCGAACCAGCTTAGCCCCGTCCTGGATGAGGTGGTTAGTCCCCCGGCTGGCTGATGACAGGATACTGCCGGGGATGGCGAACACCTCTCTATTTTGCTCCAGGGCCATGCGAGCGGTAATCATCGCTCCGCTTTTCTCATCACCCTCAACTACCAGCACCCCAAGGCTCAGTCCGCTCATAATTCGGTTGCGTCGGGGGAAGTTATCCGCCTTAGGTCTGGTGCCTAATGGGTACTCGCTGAGCAGAGCTCCGTGCTGGATAATATCACGGGCGAGGGTGGCATTCTCGGCGGGGTAAACAATATCAAGCCCGCAGCCAAATACGGCAATAGTTCTGCCCCCGGCCTCGAGGGCACTCTGGTGGGCGATAGAGTCAATCCCTTTGGCCAAGCCGCTGACAATGGTGATTTGGCTTCGCGCCAGGTCAGTTACTATCTCCTCCGCCACCTGCCGGCCGTAAACCGTAGCCCGGCGGGTACCGACCACTGCCAGACACCACTCATCCTGGGGGAGCAGGGAACCCCGGACATAGAGTAGCGGCGGGTAATCGTATATCTCTTTTAGGCGGGAGGGGTACTCCGGGTTATGAAAGCTGATTGCCTTTACCCCGTAGCGGTCTAGCTTTTCCATCTCCTCATCCAGGGAAATCTTGGGGCGGCAGTAGGTAATGGCACTTATTACCCCCTTGTCCAGCCCGGCGTGTTTTAGCTCGGACGGGGTAGCCTGCCAGGCATTTTCCAGATTACCAAAGCAGCCTTCGAGCTGTGACTGTTTCACCCGCCCGATGCGGGGTATCATACTAAAGCCAACCCAGTATTTAAGTTCTTTGCTAGTCATTGTTAAAGTTAGTTAAAGCGGAGAGGGTGGGATTCGAACCCACGGTAACCTTACGGCTACACACGCTCTCCAGGCGTGCCTGATAGACCACTCCAGCACCTCTCCATAATAGATGGCGGAGAGGGTGGGATTCGAACCCACGCTCCGCTAAACGCGGAGACCGCTTTTCGAGAGCGGCACCATGAACCACTCGGACACCTCTCCAATTACCGTAATTATACCATAGCTCAATTTTTTTGCTATAATGTCAAATAGTTTTTACTGAGAAGGAGATTAAATCTGTGGAGCCAATACAGCTAACCGCCTTAATTATCTTCCTTGTAGCCATTGGTCTGATTATCTGGGGAAAGATAGATAGGGCTGTTATCGGTATAGTTGGTGTGGCTTTAATGGTATTGCTTGGGGTGATGAATGCACCACAAGCCTTTATGTTTGTCGACTGGAATGTCATTGCCATCCTTTTCGGCATCTGGATAATTGCCCTTTATTTTGGCAAATCGGGGGTACCCCGGTATCTAGCCATAACTATGCTGAGGGTTTCTGGTAATAATATCGCCATCTTCTTAACACTTATCGGAGTTCTTGCCGGTTTTATTTCCATGTTTGTGGACAACGTGGTTGTCATATTGATGATGGCGCCGCTGGTTCTACATATCACCCAAAGAATGAAACTGGCCTCTTTCCCTTTCATAATCTGGGTGGGGTTGGGGGCTAATTTTATGGGTACCGCCTTACTTTTGGGCGACCTGCCACCTCAAATGCTTCATTCCGTTTCTGGAATAGAATTTCCTGAGTTCATCTGGCAAATGGGAAGACCTTCCTCGTTTATCATCCTGACCATAACATTTTTGCTAACCGCCTTTTTGTTCTATCAGTTCAAGTTTAAGAAGATGTATTCCGGAAGCACTATTGATAATATGGCTCTTTTAGCAATGGCCAACACTAAGCCGATGGAATACATAAAAAATAAAAAATTTGCTGCCGTAGCGGTTATGCTTTTTTTAATGACTATTCTAGCTATGGCTTTTCGGCAGCTTACCGGACTATATCTAGGCTTTATCGCTCTTGTTGGGATGGTGGTATTAGTCCTGGTAACGGAAATATTCCGCAAAAAACTGGAGAGCCCCAGCTTTGAGGAAATACTTGGTGAGCTGGACTGGAGGGCGCTATTATTTTACATAGCGCTTTTTATATTGGTTGGGGGGATTAGCCATGTCGGCATAATCAAGATGATTGCTGATGCTATAGCTCCCTTTTTTCAAAAGAGCCTCATTGTCGGCACCTCAACCCTCTATTGGGTAACGGCGCCGATTGTCGGGATTGTGGAGCATGATGCCTATATCCTTGTCTTTTTGAACTTAATTCGGGACATGGCAGCTTCAGCCGGTATCAATCCCTGGCCTTTATGGTGGGCTTTACTCTGGGCAGGGACACTGGGCAGCAATTTGACGGTAGCCGGTGCTCCCGCCCTATTTGTTGCTCTGAATATATGTGAAAGAGAAGATTCCTGTAAGATAGGTATCAAGCAATTTTTCAGCTACACTGTTCCTTTTGTGGTAATAACCCTCGTCATTACTTTCATCCTGATGCTTATCTTTTGGGTTATCCCTTTTGCCCATTGAAGTTGTTTGCATCATTACTGGCTATCGGTTATTATATTAAATTGTATCAGCCCCTGTAGCTCAGATGGATAGAGCACCAGCCCCCGGAGCTGGGTGCGAGCGTTCGAGTCGCTCCAGGGGCGTTTGCTGTATTAGCCAGGAGGCTAAGGTGGTAGAAGAAAATCGGCTTGTTGAAATCAGGTGGCATGGCCGCGGTGGGCAGGGTGCGGTTACCTCTGCCGAGCTGGTGGCACAGGCGGCAATAAGTGAAGATAGGTATGCCCATGCCTTCCCCAGCTTTGGACCGGAGAGGAGGGGAGCACCAGTACTGGCTTTTGTTAGGATAAGTAGCCGGGAACCTATCAAGATAAGGGCGGAGATAACCCAGCCTGATGTAGTAGTGGTGCTTGACCCCGGATTACTTAGTATTGTCAATGTCGTCTCCGGGCTTAAGCCAAACGGCATGCTGGTGATTAATACCAGAAGGTCGTTTGACGACATTGAAGCTCGGTTCAAGGCTAAATGTAAGCTGGCAAAGGTTGACGCCACCACTATCGCTAGGGAGGTCTTGGGGATTCCGGTGACCAATACTACCATGATTGGTGCCTTGGTTAGAGCCACTGGGGTGGTTAAACTGGAATCCGTGATTGAACCGCTGCAGCAGCGTTTTGGCCGCCTGGCAGAAAAAAATATTAAGGCGATGCAGAGAGCCTACGATGAGACTATGGTAAAGGAGTGAGGGGGATGACCAAGCCCGAAGGTGAGTTGACTTGGAAAGACCTGGAAATCGGCTCAGTAGTAACCGAGCCGGGAAACGCTAGCCAGTACCAGACTGGCGACTGGCGGTCGCAGAGGCCGACCTATGATTTTAGTAAGTGCATAAAGTGTGGCATTTGCTACATCTTTTGCCCCGAGGGGTGCATTGGGCAGAACGCTGAGGGATATTTTGAGGCTGACCTGTTTTACTGTAAGGGGTGTGGCATCTGCGCCCGGGAGTGCCCGACCCAGGTGATAACCATGGTTGAGGAGAAAGAATAATGGCAAGAAAAGTGGGAATGGAGGTGTCAGTAGCCATTGGCGAAGCAGTTAAACTGGCTAATGCTGATGTTGTCGCTGCCTACCCCATCACCCCCCAAACCCACATTGTGGAGCATCTGGCTGAGCTGGTCGCCAACGGCGAACTAGATGCCGCCTATATTCCAGTTGAATCCGAGCATTCGGCAATGAGTGCCTGCCTGGGGTCAGCGGCAGTTGGGGCTCGAACCTTTACCGCTACCGCCGGTCAGGGGCTGGAGCTAATGCATGAGGTCTTGTATGTTGCCTCATCTATGAGACTGCCAGTAGTTATGGCGGTGGCTAACCGGGCGTTATCAGCTCCGTTGAGCGTCTGGGGCGACCACTCCGATGTTATGGCAGTTCGTGATACTGGCTGGATTCAGATATTCACTGAAAATGGTCAGGAAGTGGTGGACAATGTTTTCTGTGCCTTTCGTATCGCTGAAGACCGCAGGGTTTTACTTCCGGTGATGGTTCACCTTGATGGCTTCCACCTGTCGCATGTCATTGAGCCGATACTTTTACCTGAGCAGAGTGAGGTTGACCAGTTTATCCCGCCTAATCAGTACCCTTTACCCCTGCATCCGGATAAACCGGTGACCATGGGGGATTTTGCCCCACCAATTATCTACTCAGAGGCAAAGTGGGCGCAGGAGGTAAATCTGAGAGCGGCTAAAGGGGTGATTCTCCAGTGCTGGAAGGAGTTCGGCGATCTCTTTGGGCGATATTATTCTCCGGTAGAACACTACCACAGTGAGGATGCCAGGGTGCTGCTACTGACCATGGGCAGCTTTAGTGAAACGGCAATGACCACCGTAGATAAGATGAGGGGGGAGGGTAAGAGTGTTGGCCTAGTAAGGCTTCGCTTATGGCGCCCCTTCCCCTTTGACGAACTTCGCCAGGCGGTAAAAGGTGCTGAGGTGCTCATCGTTCTGGACCGGGCGCTCTCCTTTGGTGGTCCTGGAGGTCCAGTTTGCTCCGAGGTCAGGTCAGCCCTATATGGTGAGGCCAAGAAACCGAAGGTTATCGGCTTTGTCGGCGGGTTGGGGGGCAGGGATATTACCCTGGCTGGATTTGAGAGCATTATTAATCGAGGCATAGAAATCTCACAGAAGGGAAGTGAGAACGAGTTTGAGATATTTGGGGTGAGGGAGTGATGGAGAATTACAGTATCTATGTTCCCAGATTAGTAACCAAAAAGGAGAACTTTGCCCCCGGTCATCGGGCTTGTATCGGCTGTGGCGAGGCTCTAGCGGTGAGGCTTGCCTGTAAGGCACTGGGACAGAACATAATAATCGCCAACGCCACCGGTTGTATGGAGATAGTTTCCTCACCGCTACCTTATACCTCCTGGCGCGTTCCCTGGATTCATACCCTGTTTGAGAATACTGCCGCCGTGGCTTCAGGCATAGAGTCAGGGCTGGGGATGCTGATGAAGAAGGGCAGAATCGCTAAAAAGGATATTAAGGTGGTAGCCATGGCTGGGGATGGTGGCACCAGTGATATTGGAATCCAGGCGCTCTCCGGAGCCCTGGAGCGGGGGCATAACTTCCTTTATATTTGCTTTGACAATGAAGCCTATATGAACACCGGGGTACAGCGCTCTTCAGCCACCCCCTTTGGCGCTGCCACTACCACCTCCCCTGCGGGCAAGGTGAGCATCGGGCAGGTTACCTGGAAGAAGAATATGCCGGCGATTGCTGCCGCCCATGATATCCCCTATGTGGCTACTGCCTGCCCCAGCTATCCCTTTGACCTGATAGCTAAGGTGGAGAAGGGGGCGGCAATCCAGGGTCCAGCCTATATTCATATCCTGTCGGTTTGCCCCACCGGCTGGAGGTGTGCCACTGATTTAAGCATCAGGGTAGGTCGTCTGGCGGTGGAGACGGGGATGTTCCCGCTGTATGAAGTGGAGAATGGCACGTATAAGCTAAGCGTTGATTTCCCCAAGCTTAGACCGCTGGCTGATTACATGAAGCTGCAGGGTAGGTTCCGGCACCTATCTGAGGAAACGGTAAAGCAGATTCAATATAGAGTGGAGAAAGAATATGCCAAGCTCAAGGAAAGAGCGCACGAAGTTCAAGGATAAGCCAACAAAAAAGAAAGTAGAATCAGTACTGGATGGTCACCAGCGTGACCGTGGTATGTTGGTATCCATCCTGCAGGATATCCAGTCGGAGTATAATTATCTGCCTAGTGAAGCCCTGACACAGGTTAGTCAGGGCTTAGATATCCCGCTGACCCAGGTCTATAGTGTCGCCACCTTCTTCAGGGCGTTCAGCCTAAAACCGAGGGGACGTCACCTAATTAACGTCTGTCTCGGTACTGCCTGCCATGTTAGGGGTGCGGTTAGAGTCCTGGATGAGATTGAGCGGGAGTTAGCAATCAGTCGTGGCGAGACGACTAAAGACCTTAGATACACCCTGGAGACGGTTAACTGCGTTGGTGCCTGTGCCCTGGGCCCTATAGTCATCGTTGATGAGAAATACTCAGGGCAGATGAAGACCGATAAGGTCAAACCTTTATTGGGAAGCTACAAGTAACTATGAAAAAGAAATCAATAGTAAATAGGCTAAACTCTCCCGATGAGCTGGAAGCGTTGAGACAATCAATAGTCGAAAGCAGAGACCCCGATAGGACTTGCATCGTTGTCTGTGGTGGCACTGGCTGCCTGGCGCTGGGGGCAGAGGATGTTATCGCTGGTTTCAAACGAGAATTACGAGAGCGTGGGCTGCAGAGCAAGGTAAGCCTCAGGGTAACCGGCTGCCCCGGCTTCTGCGAGAGAGGCACCTTGGTGGTAATTAAGCCAGAAAACATCCTTTACCAGCAGGTGAGAGGTGAGGATGTTCCCGAAATAGTCTCGGCGACGATTAAGGGCAATATTGTTGACAGATTACTCTACATTGACCTGAGATACCGGCGAGAAAGTAACCCACGAACCCGAAGTGCCATTCTATAAAAAACAGAAGCGCCTTCTCCTTGGCGACAATAGCAATATTGACCCCACCGTAATTGAGGACTACCTGGCTCTGGGTGGCTATGCCGCCTTGAGTAAAGCCCTTTTTAAGATGCCGCCAGAGGGAATAATTGAGGAGGTCAAGAAATCGGGCTTGCGGGGTCGGGGTGGTGGGGGATTCCCCACCGGCGCCAAGTGGGAAACCTGCCGCCGGGCATATGGCGACACCAAGTACATCATCTGCAATTGTGACGAGGGAGACCCTGGTGCCTTTATGGACAGAAGCCTTATGGAGGGTAATCCCCATAGTGTTCTGGAGGGGATGATAATTGGTGCCTATGCTATTGGAGGTCACGAAGGCTATATCTATATTCGCAATGAATACCCATTGGCAGTAAGAAATGCCCAGATAGCTATTAAACAGGCTGAGGAGTATGGGCTTCTGGGGAAGAACATCCTGGGTTCTGGGTTTGACTTCAGCATCAAGATAAGTAGGGGAGGGGGGGCTTTTGTCTGCGGGGAGTCAACGGCACTGATGGCTTCGCTGGAAGGTGAGGTGGGTGAGCCCCGGGCAAAGTATGTCCACACCTCGGAGAAGGGCTTATGGGATAAGCCGACTAATCTTAACAATGTGGAGACCTGGGCCAATGTCCCGCTGATAATCAACCGAGGGGCTGGCTGGTATTCAAAGATAGGCACTGATGGCAGCAAAGGAACCAAGATTTTCTCACTGGTGGGTAAGATAAATAACACTGGTCTGGTGGAAGTCCCGATGGGGATAAGCTTGAGGGAGATTATCTACGATATTGGCGGTGGTATTCCCGAGGGGAGGAAGTTCAAGGCGGTGCAGACTGGTGGCCCCTCCGGCGGTTGTATCCCCGAGGGTATGCTTAACCTGCCGGTAGACTTTGACCAGCTTACCAAGGCTGGCTCGATGATGGGGTCGGGTGGGATGATTGTTATGGATGAGGATACCTGTATGGTGGATATCGCCAAATACTTTGTTAGTTTCCTTGAGGGTGAGTCATGTGGCAAGTGTGTTCCCTGCCGCGAGGGATTAAAAAGGATGGGCCAGATATTAACTGACATCACTCAGGGTAAAGGTAAAGACGGCGATATTGGCTTACTGGAGCGGCTGTCGGCCACGCTTATTGATAGTTCGCTGTGTGCCTTGGGCAGCACCGCGCCTAATCCGGTATTAACCACGCTACGCTATTTTAGGGACGAGTATGAAGCCCACATTAAAGATAAGCGATGCCCCGCCGGCGTCTGCAAGGAGCTGGTCACCTATCTCATTGATGAGGCGAAATGCCCCGGTTGCGGGCAGTGTGTCAAAGCCTGCCCGGTGGAGGCAATAACCTTTATGGGGAAGAAGAAGCCGGTGGTCTTGGACCAGAAGAAGTGCATAAAGTGCGGCTCTTGCTACGACGTCTGCAAGCTTGATGCGGTGATAAGGAAATGAAGGCGGGAGAAATGATTACACTGACGATTGATGGCCGACAGGTTCAAGCAAAAGAGGGAGCAACCATACTGGAGGTGGCTCAAGATAACAATATTTATATACCGACTTTATGTTTTAGCGAGGCGGTTAAACCCTATGGTGCCTGCCGCCTGTGTCTGGTTGAGATTACCAAGGGTAAGAGGGAAAGACTGGTAGCATCTTGCCTTTATGAGGCGGAAGAAGGGCTTCAGGTAAAGACCAGCTCGGAGAGAATCGCCAGCAACCGTAGAATGCTTATGGAGCTACTGCTCGCCCGGTGTCCTAATAATAAAGCAGTGCAGGATTTGGCTCATAAGCTCGGTGTTGATGGGACAGGCTTTAAGCTTGAGGATAATCACTGCATTTTATGCGCTCTATGCGTTCGGGTATGTCAGGAGGTTGTCGGTGTCTCAGCAATCAGCCTGGTGGGGCGGGGTACTGGTCG
Organism: uncultured delta proteobacterium; assembly: GCA_963739245.1. Lineage (GTDB taxonomy): Bacteria > Chloroflexota > Dehalococcoidia > Dehalococcoidales > BS750m-G39 > CAVTZP01. Next base: position 57,811 of record CAVTZP010000007.1, on the reverse strand, counting down.
GGAGATGGCTACCCCCTTTTACCAGCCTTCGGATGTCTGCATCGGCTGTGGTTCTTGTGCCTATGTCTGCCCTACCGCAGCGATAGGGTTTGAGGATGTGGGTGATACAAGACGCATTCAGTGGCCAAGCAATGGTATGGAGTTCAAGCTAAAGAAGTGTAAAACCTGTGGCAAGTTCTGGGCTCCAGAAAAACAGCTAGACTATATAATTAAAAAGGTAAACTTAGCCCCCAGCGCATTTGATAACTGCCCTGACTGCCGAGATTAGCCCCCGTTTGACCTAAGGCTGGTGCTTTGTTATACTCCCCCTTGCGGGGTGTAGCGCAGTTGGTTTAGCGCGCAGCGTTTGGGACGCTGAGGTCGGTGGTTCAAATCCACTCACCCCGACCATTTATAGTGTGAGACGATGCTTTTAATTATTTACCGCTCAATCTGCTTAATCTGATATTTAAGCCTGCCCAGTGGTGCCGTTATCTCCACTATTTCCCCCTGGACTCGCCCCAATAACGCCTTACCGGTGGGTGAATTGCTTGAAATCCTACCCTTGGTCGGGTCTACTTCCCTGGAACTGACTATGGTGTAGCATAGCTCCTCACCAGAAACTATGTCACTCAGGACAATACTGTCCCCGATAGTTACCTTAAGGCCAAGCTTTTTTGTCTTATCAATGATGGTTGCTGATTTCAGTGTTTCCTCCAGCTCTATAATCCGCCCCTCCAGATGTCCTCGTTGCTCTCTGGCTGCGTCCAGGGGCGCATTCTCACGGAAGTCCTTATCTGCCGCTGCCTTGCGCATCTCATCAATGACCTGGAGGCGTTTATTCTTAAGGTCAGCGATCTCAGCCTCTAATTCAGCATACCCCTGTTGCGTTAATGAAGTAGCCGATAGCAAATCCCGCCGTGCCGGGGAGAGCAATCTTGTTTTCACCTTCTTGATTTTGAGGTGGACCGCTAGGTTAGTCTTGCTCCAGCCCTGCTTCTTGGCATAAACCAGAAAGGCTCGTACTAGCTCAAGGTTCTGGGAGTAACTAGCCTGCGCCAGGGATAGTTGCTCAGCGTAATTAGCCACCTCATGGGCAGTGAGTTCGGCGAAGGAGCGCTCCCAGCCATACCACCGAACAAATCCATATACTGCCTGCTGACTTCTTTCCCCCTCTTTAGCTGACAGGCTAGCCAGGAAACCACTGGCTGTCTCGCCTAGGGTTGGATGCTGACTGCCACTATTCATCTTTGCCTCCGGGGGTGAGAAATGCCCTTTATCCCCAGCTCAGCCCGAGTGCGGAAAAATCTCAATAGGTTATCCCGGGTAACCAGCCCGATAACCCTACCTTCGCTTACTACCGGCATCTGGTTTATCCCATTCTCATCCATCCGCTCAACCACGCTCAGGCCATCTAGGTCAGGACTGGCTACCTTCAACCGGTCAGCGGGGACCATTATCTTCTCGACCTGGGTCGTATCCCACTTTGACTGAGGAATGGGCTTGATATTTTGCAGTGTCACAATTCCCTTAAACCTGTCCTCTTCAGTTACCAGGAAAAGGTGGTGCCCTTTAGGTATGACATGCTCTTGAACCAGCTGGTTAATGGTGATACTTGGTGGAACTATAATGTAGTCGGAGGTCATCATTTGTGATGCGGTGAGCCCATGCAGGGCTTCACGCCATTGAACCTGACGGTAGCTGGCTGAGGCAGCATTATTCAGAAACCAGCCGATAAATGCCAGCCACAGACCATTAAACCAAGACGAAGCACCAAATGGGCGCAAGAAGATTATTAAAATGCCGCCCAGGATAAAGGCGTAGGCTATGCCCCGCCCCAGCTGTGCGGCAATGCGGCTGGCGCGGCCATAATTACCGGTAGCTCGCCAAAGGATGGAACGAAACACCCGCCCACCATCTAGAGGGAAACCGGGTATCATATTGAATACTGCCAGCACCACATTTATAAAAGCTAGATAATAAGACATAGCCGCTAGCGGCTCAAGTGTATTCCGAGTTAGAAACCAAATCAGGCCAAATAAGCCACCGATTGCCAGACTGCAGGCAGGGCCAGCAATAGCCATTTTCAGCTCGGCGCTGGCTTTGGTTACCTCCTTGGTCATCTCAGCCACTCCACCGAAGATAAGCAGGGTTATACTTTTTACTGGGACGCCATTAGCCCTACCCACGAGGCTGTGAGCTAACTCGTGGGCGAGCACTGAGGCAAAGAACAGGAGACTAGTTATGATGCCAGCAGCTATCTTTGTGGTTAGACTCCAGGTTGGATGTGTGGCCGGGAAATAGCTGGCGACCAACCCCCACGTTATCAATATGAAAATAATAAACCAGCTATAGTGTAACCTCACCTGGATGCCAAATATCTTACCTAGATTAAAACCACCCACTTTTGATTACCTCTTAATATCATTTAAATATTAGGGAACAGCTGACCTTGGCACAATCTTTATCGCCACCTCAGCGGCTCGTTTCCCTGAGAGGAGCATGCCGCCAAAGGTTGGCCCCATGCGGGGTAGCCCGAAAATACTGGCCACCGCCATGCCGGTGGCGATTAAGCCGGGATAGACCTCGCTAGTGTACTCAACTACTGCGTCCTCTGATTTATTAATCCACAGTGCTCCTTCGCCAGCCATCTTGAGCATACCGCGCTGGACCAGTTTCTTAGCCACGCTGGCATCATGACCGGTAGCATCAATCACCACCTTTGCTTCCAGGGGTATTGGGTCTAGTGCGGCGACCTCTTTAGGGAGATGAATTATAGGGCTCCAGTTAACCACTACCCCGGCGACTCTATTATCATCACGGACTATTATGTCTTCAACTATGGTCAGGTTGAGAAACTTAACCCCGCTGTCACAGGTAGCAGCAATGAGCCTGGAGCAGGCATGAGGGGCATCAGTGACATATAGACCTTCACTGGCGGTGGAGTAGGGCACACCAAGCTCATCAAGCATCTCTTGGGCTGGTGCCCTCAGGGTGAGTTTATTCATAAAATAGCCGCCAATCCAGAAACCGCCTCCCAGGTAGTTGTTCCGCTCAATAATTAGGACCTTGAGCCCAGCCTTCCTCAGTTCCCTCCCCGCTACCAGCCCGCTGGGACCGCCACCAACAATAATGACATCGCTAGCAATATACTCCTCAAGCTGGTGTAGGAAGCTGCTGACAATAGCCTTGGTTACTTCCCTTTCTCTTACTGGATGGAATAGCGTCATCCTGTTCCTCCTTTATAGCTAGCACTTGATTGCCGAGATACCTAAATACTTTTCTACTAACTCCATGGCACAAAACTTCCCGCACATACTGCAGGCAACTCCGGATGAAGCATGTTTACTGTGAACCAGGCGCGAGCGCTCGGGGTCTAAGGAAAGCCTGGCTTGCTCCTCCCAGTCAAGTTTCTTCCGCGCCTTGGATATCTTTAGGTCCCATTCCTGAGCACCCTTTACCCCCTTAACGATGTCGGCGGCATGGGCGGCAATTCGCGAGGCGATAACCCCTTGCTTTACATCCTCGGGGTCAGGTAGCGATAGGTGCTCGGCTGGTGTTACATAGCACAGAAAATCGGCGCCACTAGCGGCCGCGATAGCCCCACCTATCGCTCCAGTGATGTGGTCATAGCCAGCAGCAATATCGGTTACCAGCGGACCTAAGACGTAGAATGGGGCTCCCTTGCAGATAGCCTTCTCCAATCGGACATTAGCCTCAATCTGATTTAAGGGCAAATGCCCTGGACCCTCAACCATTGTCTGGACCCCGGCTTGCCGAGCTCGTTCTACCAGCTCGCCGATAACAAGTAGCTCCTCCACCTGCGCCCGGTCGGTAGCGTCAGCTAAGCAACCGGGACGCATGCCGTCACCAAGGCTTAGGGTAACATCAAACTGCCTGGCTATCCCCAGCAGGCGGTCATAGTATTCGTAAAGGGGGTTTTCCCGCTCATTGTGGAGCATCCAGCCGATGAGAAAGGCTCCACCCCGTGATACCACATCAGCCACCCTCCCTTGTTTCTTGAGCCGGACAATGGCTGATTGGGTGACACCACAATGCACAGTCATAAAATCAACGCCATCCCGGGCATGCTCCTCAATCGTTGAGAATAGGTCATCGGCGTTCATTTTGACTATGGCGCCGTATCTAGCTACGGCTTCAATCCCTGCCTGGTAGATAGGGACGGTTCCTATGGGCAGGGGACTTGAGGTAATAATCGCCCGCCGAATCGCTCGTATATCGCCGCTGGTTGATAGGTCCATAACCGTGTCGGCGCCACAGCTAGTAGCTACCTTGAGCTTCTCCAGTTCGGTATCTATATTGCCAAAATCGGAGGAGGTGCCGATATTGGCGTTGACCTTGGTCTTAAGCCCCCGCCCTATGCCGCAAGGAACGAGGTTTTTGTGGTTAGTATTAGCTGGGATAACTATCGTCCCTTCGGCTACACCCTGACGAATAAACTCTGCCTCAACCCCTTCATTCTTGGCTACCAGGCTTATCTGGGGGGAGATAGTTCCCTGCCTCGCCAGCTCCAGTTGCGTCATTTCTGCCTCCACCAAAAAATAAAACCAAGGGCTTTGGCACTCACTCTAAACCCTTGGTCTCAATCACTGCCGCTTCCCTCCGCTCGTATTACCGAGTTCAGGTTCCAAGGGTTGGCGTCAAAATGCCTCTCAGCCTTTGAGCACCCCTAGCGGTAAAACCTATTAAGTTCTACATATAAAATATAACATAAGCTTAACCTTAAAAGCAAATTTGCCTCTCCAAAAATAAGGGGGATGAGGTTGGCTAATAAATGATATAATTCTAATATATGGAAAAGCTAATAGCCGGAGTCAAAAAGTTAGGACTGGAGCTTACGCCAGAGCAGCTTAGCCAATATGAAATCTACTATCAGGAGCTGGTGGACTGGAATAAGCGGGTAAACCTTACTGCTATAACCGACTACGAGGAGGTGCAAATAAAGCACTTCCTTGATTCCCTGACGGTGACCTTAGCCTGGCAGCCGGCGATTAATATGGGCTTTCACCTTATTGATGTCGGCACTGGCGCTGGCATACCCGGCATCCCGCTTAAGATTGCCTTCCCTGATATAAGGCTGGTTTTGCTTGAGGCAGTAGCTAAAAAAGCTGCCTTCTTACAACATATAAACCAGAAACTTGGACTGGAAGACGTTGAAATTGTGGTTGGGCGGGCGGAAGAGATAGCTCACCGGGCTCAATATCGCGAGAGCTTTAATCTGGTGCTTTCCCGGGCGGTTGCCTCACTACCTGTCCTCGTTGAACTAGCCTTGCCCTTTTGTGCCGTTGGCGGCAGCTTTATTGCTCAGAAAAAGGGAGATATAAAATCAGAATTAAGCCAAGCGGCTTATGCCATTAGTGTGCTGGGGGGAAGATTACGGGAGGTGCGGCCGGTTGACCTTGAGGAGTTTGCCGATGAGCGCTACTTGGTGGTGATTGATAAGGTATCACCGACACCCCCAAAGTACCCCCGCCGCCCCGGTATACCGGCAAAGAGACCGCTCTAGATTGCCAACCAAGCCAGACAGTAGTAAAATACACTTATAAGAGGTTATGGCTTGAGGCAGGGGGAGTTAGGTGATAGTGTGGATTATTGTTAGCGTAATCCTTTTCGTTATTGTAATTGTGCTTATATCCCGTTTGTCCAAAGTAGGACAAGAATTTGAGCAGAGGCTGAAAGAAGCTCGAAGGGAAGCAATTGAAAAAAGCAGGGCAGTCTTGGGTGGTAAATTTACAGAACAGATGGCTCCGTATCTACCTGAATTCAAATATGACCCTACTGACGCACGTTTCATCGGGAGCCCGATTGACCTAGTAGTCTTCCCGGGGTTGGCAACAGGGGAACCGACCGAAGTAGTATTTATTGAGGTTAAAACTGGTAAGTCTAGCAGACTTCCCTCTCGGGAGAGGAAGGTCAAAGAGTTAATCGAGGCTGGTAAGGTAAGGTGGGAGCCAATCTATCGGCCCTCGGCAGAGGAAGAACTTGAGGCGAAGGAATAAATATGAGTTTGAGGCAAGGTAAGAAGAATATGGAAACTGGCACCTGGAAGGTTAAAACCGGCCTGGCTCAGATGCTGAAGGGTGGGGTGATTATGGATGTGGTTACCCCGGAGCATGCCAGGATTGCTGAAGAAGCAGGTGCTTGTGCCGTGATGGCTCTGGAAAGAGTCCCGGCGGATATTAGGGCGGCTGGTGGGGTAGCCCGTATGGCTGACCCGACGATTATTGAAGCTATCATGAAAGCGGTTTCTATCCCGGTAATGGCTAAATGCCGCATCGGGCACTTCGTTGAGGCACAGGTGCTTGAGGCTCTTGGTGTGGACTTTATCGACGAGTCTGAGGTGCTTACCCCGGCTGATGAAGCCCACCACATCTGGAAGCATGACTTTAAAGTTCCCTTTGTCTGTGGCTGTCGGGACCTGGGTGAAGCCTTGCGGCGTATCGGGGAGGGGGCAGCCATGATTAGAACCAAGGGCGAGGCTGGCACCGGCAATATTGTCGAGGCGGTCAGACATATGCGGGCAGTGATGGACGCCATTCGTAAGCTGGTAAATACCCCTGAGGATGAGCTGATGGCCATAGCTAAGGAAATGGGGGCACCCTTTGAGCTGGTGGCGGAGGTGCATAAAGCCGGGAAGCTACCGGTGGTTAATTTTGCTGCTGGTGGGGTGGCTACCCCGGCCGATGCCGCACTGATGATGCAGCTAGGTGCTGAGGGTGTCTTTGTTGGCTCAGGCATATTCAAGTCTTCAGACCCTGAGGTTAGAGCCAAGGCTATCGTCAAGGCAACTACCCACTTTCAAGACCCTAAAATCATCGCTGAGGTTTCCAAGAGCTTGGGAGAAGCCATGCCCGGGCTGGATATAAAGCAAATCCCCGCTGAAGAACTGCTGGCACGCAGAGGATGGTAATATGAGAATTGGCGTCCTTGCCGTGCAAGGAGCCTTTGCCGAACATATCGCTATATTGCGCAATCTCAAGGTAGAAGCCTTGCCCATCCGCTTGCCCACTGAGCTTACTGGCTTGGATGGGCTAATTATTCCTGGTGGGGAAAGCACCTCAATTGGCAAGCTGATGCGGGACTACAACCTGATGAGCGAAATAAAAGCTCAGGGTAAAAACGGCTTGCCCATATTTGGCACCTGCGCCGGTATGATTCTTCTCGCCAGCGGAGCTTCAGACTCGGAGATAAAACCACTGGGGCTTATCGATATAACGGTCAAGCGTAATGCCTTTGGCCGGCAGCGGGAGAGCTTTGAGGCTGAACTTTCTATTCCGGTGCTGGGGGAAAAGCCCTTCCCCGCTGTCTTTATTAGGGCGCCAGTGATTGAGCAGGCAAATGACGGCGTGGAAATACTGGCCAGGCTGGATAATGGCACCAGCGTTGCCGCCCGGCAGGGAAAGATTCTGGTCTCCGCCTTTCACCCTGAACTGACCAGTGACACTAGGTTCCACCGCTATTTCCTGGATATCGTTTAGGAGGGGGTTATTGCAGAAGGTAATCACCGACGATTTAGATGCCCTGCTTAACGTTTTACCGCCCCATATTCGCCAGCCATTAATTCAGCAGGAGGATATTAGCCAGTTACTGGAGGTAGTCCTTGACCTGAGTCGCCCCCCGGAAGCCCGTTTTTTTCAGCGGGAAGCAGTTCTCGACTCCAGGGAGGTTGACCAGCCGGACATAGACTATGTCGTTTCTCGTGTCAGCAATTTTGGCGATGACAACCGTGCCGGGATTGAGCGTACCCTGCACCGCATCTCCGCCATTCGTAATCGCAAGGGGCGTATTGTCGGACTTACCTGCCGCGTGGGCCGAGCCGTCTTCGGCACGATAAAGGTTATCGATGACCTCATCCAGACTGGCAAAAGCGTCCTGCTTTTAGGTCGTCCCGGGGTGGGCAAAACGACCATGCTCCGTGAGGTCGCCCGGGTGCTGGCGGATAACCTCAGGAAGCGGGTGGTCATCGTTGATACCTCAAATGAGATTGCCGGTGATGGTGATATTCCCCACCCCGCTATTGGGCACGCCCGGCGGATGCAGGTAAAAACCCCAACTATGCAGCATGCGGTGATGATTGAAGCAGTAGAAAACCATATGCCTGAGGTAATCATCATTGATGAGATTGGCACCGAGCTTGAGGCTCAGGCGGCGAGGACTATCGCTGAGCGTGGGGTTCAGCTTGTCGGCACCGCCCACGGCAACACCCTGGAAAACCTGATGATGAACCCTACCCTGTCTGACCTCATCGGGGGTATCCAGTCGGTAACCCTTGGTGATGAAGAGGCAAAACGAAGAGGCACGCAGAAGTCTATACTGGAGCGGAAGTCACCGCCAACCTTTGCTATTGTCGTTGAGATTCAGGACCGGGACAGGGTAGCCATTCATCCTGACGTCAGTGAGGCGGTTGATGCCATCCTGCGTGGTCAGCCGGTCGCTATTGAGGTTCGCTGGCTGGATAAGTCGGGGGAGGTCAGGAGAGAAAAGCAAGCTCCGGCGGTCATGATGCAGAAAGCTACCCAAAGAAGGCAGGTTAGGGAGGGTGAACCGCCCCGGCTTTACCTCTTTGGCGTAAATCGGGGGAGAATAGAGCAGGCGGCGAAAGAGCTAAGACTGAGCCTGGATATAGTCGGCAACCTAAAAGATGCCAGTCTGCTTGTAACCTCTAAAAGCTACTATCGGCGGAAGCCGCAGAGGGTCAAGGATGCTGAAGCGGCCAGCCTGCCCATCTACGTCCTCAAGAGCAATACCCCGGCTCAAGTCAGGCAGTTATTAGATACTATCTACCCTAGCCTCGGCACCGGCAGAACCAGCCGTCTGAAGCTTGCCCTTGGCGAGGCAGAGGAGGCAGTTGAGCAGGTAAAGATTGGGAGGGGGGTGGTGGAGCTTAGCCCCCAGAGCGCCTATATCCGGCGGTTACAGCACCTCGTTGCCGAGCGAAACGACCTCTTGTCAAGAAGCCTGGGCAAAGAACCCCATCGGCGGGTGACAATTTATAAGTAGTAGGGGGTTAATAAATGTCCCTATTTATAACCTTTGAGGGAGGGGAGGGGAGTGGCAAGAGTGTCCAGGCGAAAGAGCTATATAGAAGGCTGCTAAAGTTAGCTGTCCCTGTTGTCTTGACCCATGAGCCCGGTGGCACCCCCCTTGGTAACAAGCTCGGTCGCTGGCTGAAGTGGGCTCAGGATATAGATATATCGCCACTCGTTGAACTTTTGCTGTTTAATGCCTCCCGTGCCCAGTTAGTAAGCGAGGTAATCAAACCTAATCTAAAAAGCGGGAAGATTGTTATCTGCGACCGCTATGCCGACTCTACTACTGTCTATCAGGGCTATGGGCGGGGACTGGACTTGGAAATGGTCAAGGCGACTAATAATGCTGCCACTCAGGGACTGAGGCCTGACCTTACCATCCTGCTGGATATATCAGCCGAAGATGGGCTTGCCCGCAAAAGAAAAAGGCAAGACCGCTTTGAGCAGGAAGAGTTAGCCTTTCACCACCGGGTGCGAGAGGGCTACCTCAAGCTCGCCGCCACTGAGCCACAGCGATGGCTGGTGGTGGATGCCAGCCAGCCTAAAGGGCAAATTACTAGGATTATCTGGCAAAGAGTAAGCCAACTGCTTTCAACTGGGAGCTAGATTGTCTAAAGAGCGAGTAGCTGTAGCCATGAGTGGTGGGGTGGATTCATCACTGGCCGCCGCCCGGCTTAAACAGGCAGGCTATAATGTCTTTGGCATTTATCTGAAGCTATGGTCAGACCCTGACCTAGCCCACACCATATCAGAGCTAGAGCATACCTGCCAACTCTTAGATATAACTTTTTATCAGCTTGACCTTGAGGCAGAGTTTCATCGCTTGGTAATTGACTATTTCTGCCGGGAGTATGGTCTGGGGCGGACACCAAACCCGTGTATCGTCTGCAACCAGCAGATAAAATTTGGTCTTCTCCTTGATAGGGCACTGGAGATGGGGGCAGAATATATGGCTACCGGTCACTATGCTAGAGTAGGGCGCTCGTCAGATGGCTACCGCTTGCTCAAGGCAGCCGATCGGAGTCAGGACCAGTCATACTTCCTCTACATTTTGGGGCAAAAGGAACTTAAACATCTGTTGCTACCCATTGGGAATCTGCGTAAGACAGAAGTAAGAAGGTTGGCTGCTGAGCTTGGCTTGCCTGCCAGTAGCCGGCGCGATAGCCAGGATGTCTGTTTTATCCCCGATAATGACTATCGGTCATTTATAACCGGGCGTATTCCACTTAAAGGCGGGGAAATAGTTGACATAACGGATAAGGTCTTGGGCAGACATGGTGGCTTGGCACGATATACTGTGGGGCAGAGGCATGGATTGGGGCTTACCTCAAGCAAGCAGCTATATGTGCTCAAGCTGGATGCCGCCAATAACAGATTAGTGGTGGGCACCAAAGACCAGCTTTTACATAGTATGCTTGTTGCCACCGAGCTAAGCTGGGTACGGGGAAAGGCCCCTGAAGAATTCATGACGATAACGGCTAAGATCCGCTATAAGGCACCTGAGGTAGCCGCCGAACTTCATCCCAGTGATAGTGTGGCTGAGGTTCGGTTTGTTAAGCCCCAGTCGGCGATTACCCCCGGGCAATCGGTGGTATTTTACCAGGGCGATGTTGTCCTGGGTGGGGGAATAATAGATGCCGTCCTTTGCTGAAGAAGAAATACTTGCGGCACAGGGCTACCAGCGCATCGCCGGCATTGATGAGGTGGGGCGGGGTGCTCTGGCTGGCCCGGTGGTAGCTGCCGCCGTCATTTTACCCCGCCACATAGACGCCCCGTGGCTTAGTGAGGTGAGGGATAGCAAGCAATTAACCCCAGCCAAGCGTGAGCTTTTATTTCACCGCATCCACGAGGTAGCCATTTCCATAGGTATTGGCTTAATCCCCCATCATCTGATAGATGCTCATGGTATAGTTAAAGCAACACGCCTGGCGATGAAGCTAGCCGTAGAGCGGCTTTCACCACCAGCCGAGTCTTTACTTATAGACTATATGCGCCTTCCCGAGGTCAGGCTGCCGCAAAAGGGGATAACTAATGGCGATAGTCTATGCTTCTCTATAGCCTGCGCCTCCATCATCGCCAAGGTAGCGCGAGACCGGCTTATGGTGGAGTTTGATAGAATCTACCCCGGCTATGGGCTGGCTCAACATAAGGGCTATGGCACCAGGGAGCACCTTGAGTGTTTAACTAGGCTTGGGCCCTGCCCGATACATCGCCAATCATTTAAGCCGGTCAGGGAGATTATGCTGCAAGAGCATTTATTTTAAGAAAAAGGAGATTTGTATGAACAAAGCTGAGGTACTGGCGTTTTTGAACGACAACCACGACTGCCATCTGGCGACAGTGGAGGGAAACAAGCCCCATGTGCGCGCTATGGGTATGTACAGAGCCGATGAGAAGGGGATTATAATCCAGACATCCAGGGTAAAGGATTTATATAAGCAGTTGTCGGCAAATCCAAACGTGGAGCTGTGTTTTAACAATCCTAAGGGCAGTATGCAGATAAGGGTCAGTGGCACGGTTGAACTTGACGAAGATATGGAGTTGAAAAAAGAGATATTAGCCCAGCGCCATTTTTTAAAGCCGCTGGTGGACAAAGAAGGGTATGAGGTATTAGCTATTTACTGGTTGAAGAAGGGGCGGGCGACTGTCTGGACCTTTCCCACCAATCTTGAACCCAAGACCTATATTCAGTTATAGGAGGGATTTTTTAGAAACCTATCCCCCTGGCCCCATTGTGGAGAGGGACAAAAAAGAAGAGTCAAAGAGAGGCGAAGCCTCTCTTATATAACCATTCCCCCTCTCCTTTGAAGGAGAGGGGGATACAGGGGGTGAGGTTAGTAAAATGAAGCGTAGAGACACCGGTATCCTGGGGGAAAAGCTGGCCAGAGATTTCCTCAGGAAGCGGGGCTACCGTATCCTTGAGGCTAACTACCGCTGCCCTCGGGGTGAGATTGACCTCATCGCCAGGCATAAGGATTATCTGGTCTTTGTTGAGGTTCGGACTAAAAGAAGTCAAGAGTTTGGCAGTCCGGAAGAGTCAATTACAGCAACTAAAAAGGAGCGGTTGATAACAGTTGCCTCTCATTACCAGCAAACCCATGATAACCTGCCCCAGTTATGGCGCATTGACGTTGTCGCTGTGGAGCTAAACCAGAAGGGGAAGCCGTCACGAATTGAGCTGATTGAGAATGCGGTGGATGAAGCTTCTCTTTAACTCTCCTCGTGCCTATGCTAGAATTAGCCTGTGGCTTCAGAGGCAATGTCAAGAGAAAGGCTACGCGTCATTGATGCCAATCTAAACCGCGCCGGCGAGGGGCTTCACCTTCTTGAAGATATCGCCCGGCTGATGCTTAATGACGGCGGTCTGACCCAGCAGCTAAAAACTATACGCCATGAGATACTGAGGGGCGATTGGTCCTTTAACCAGCAGCTTGTTCAGTCCCGGAACTCTGAGGGTGACGTTGGGGTTGAGATTGAAGCCCCCGGGGAGGTGAAGGAGAGAGAGCTGCCGATAATGGTGGTGGCTAATGCCAGAAGAGTTCAGGAATCGCTAAGAATTCTGGAGGAACTGGCTAAAATCCCGGGCACTCCCCCCAAGTTAGACCCGCGATAAGTTCAAAAAAGCCCGCTTTGCCCTCTACACTATAGAGCAGAAGCTGCTGTCTAAGTTATTGCGTCAGGATAAAGCAAGGCGGCTAACCGGGCTTTATGCCATAATAGATAGCGAGGCTCTAGGCGGCCGTAGCCACATTGAGGTCGCCAGCCAGCTAATTCAGGGTGGGGCTAAGATAATCCAGTTTCGTGATAAGCTCCGAGACAAAAGCGAGCGTCTGTCAATAACTCAAGGGCTAAAGGAGCTATGTTCCAAGCACGGCGTGCTTTTTATCGTGAATGACTACATCGGTTTGGTCTTGGCTACTGATGCTGATGGGTTACACCTGGGTCAAAAAGACCTGCCGGTCTCGGTAACGCGCAGGCTATTACCCATTGACAAGCTCATTGGCTGTTCGGTGAATACCGTAGACCAGGCGGTCACTGCCCAGTCCGATGGTGCTGATTATATTGCCGTCGGCTCAATCTACCCAACATCGTCTAAGGAGGGGGCAGTGGTGGTGGGTCTGGAAGGGCTGCGCCAGATTAAGCAGGCAGTAAGCCTGCCCCTGGTGGCTATCGGCGGCATCAGCAAGGATAATGCGGCTGAGGTTCTGGCGGCTGGTGCCGACGCGGTGGCAGTGATTAGTGCCATCCTCAATGCAGAGGATATGGAAGAAGCAACTCGACAGATTATAGCTAAACTTGAGGTGCACAAATGAATGGATTGACCGACAATTTGGATTCAATTGCTGACCGCATTCGCCAGACTTTATCATCTAGGGATGCGGCTAGGGAAAGGGTGCTTCCCCGGTGTCGTGAGGCAATTCGTCACTGTGGCAATGCCATCCGTGCTGTCCACCGCCAGGAGTTTGCCCAGGCAGCGCAGTTGCTCAAATCAGCCCGCAACCTGTTAACCGAGGTTGAGCCGGCTATCTCTAGCTATGGCGAGCTTAGCTATGCCGGCTTTGTCAGGGATGCACAAAAGGAGTTTGCCGAGGGCAGTATTACCCTTGCCCTGGTAACCGGCAACCGTCTCCCCGACCCTGAAGAACTGGGTATTGATGCCGTTGCCTACCTGAACGGAATGGGTGAGGCTGTCGGTGAGTTCAGACGCTACCTGTTGGATAGTATGAGGCAGGGTGACCTGTCTCGGGGAGAGGAACTATTGTCAGCCATGGACGATATTTACAACGTGCTGGTCACAATAGACTTCCCCGATGCTATAACCGGGGGTCTGCGCCATACTACGGACATGGTTCGCGGGGTACTGGAGAGGACGCGCAGCGACCTGACTCTAGCTATAGGGCAAAGGGATGTGGTAGATAAGCTGGCAGGTTTCTTTACAGATAAGCCTTAATCTAAGCCTGCCTTTTCCTTCTTAACAAAATGTGCCGATGCATACCGGCACAGTCTTTGACTGCCGGGCAGCTGTTTAAATCTTTTTACCTCATCCTCGCCAACGACGGCTATCGTGCCAAACCTATCTTGTATGTCTTGGGCGAAGGCGCAGTGCCCACATTCATAGTTGCGATCGCAGAGGCGATAGGAAACAGCACCGAGCTCTAACCATAGGTGTTCCTTGCCTAATTTTTTTTCCTCGATCTCTCCCAGTGCTCCTCTGACTAACTTCTCCAGCTCCTCAAGCTTGAACGGCTTGACTAAATAGTCAAGGAGCCCCAGCCTTTTCGCCTTTTCCAGGGTCTCTTTTGACGGGTAGGCGGTAATGATTATCCCCTTGGTTTCTGACTTGAGTTCTTTGGCATGCTCAAAAACTTGTAAGCCATCAATGCCCGGCAACCTCAGGTCAAGAACTATGACGCCAAACTGTTCCTTCTTGACCCTGTCCAGGGCTTTCTCGCCACTGTCAACGCACTCAACATCATATCCATCCTCGGTAAGCCAGTCCCGCAGAGCTTCTCTCAGCACGGTCTCATCTTCTACGAGCAGAATCTTTCTCTTCTTGGCTTCCATTGGTTTTCTCCTTCTCATGCCAAAGGGTATGCTGCTGTAGTTTAGCATACCCTTTGATTAAATACCACTAGTCTGGAGGTTCTGATTAGGCTTTAGCTTTTTGCTCCTTTTTGAGTAGCGCCTCCCGTCGTGCTTGTAGCTTGGCTAGCTTTTGCTGGGTGGCGTCCTCCATCATCTGCCCGAACTCGCAGACGGTGCACTGGAAGAGGCGAGAGCAGATACGGTGGGAGACATCGCCCTTGATGGCATAGCGGCAAAGCCGCTGACTACCTGGCAGCTCCCTGAATCGCGCCAATGCCTTGTCAAGCTCGGGGGTTTCCCCCGCCGCCATTTTCTCCTGCATCGTCTGGTCAAACTCGCAGGTGAGACAGTCATAATCCCGGGTGCAGATGCGATAAGACACCAGCCCCATCTTCATCCAGAGGCACTCCTTGGGCTTGGCCTCTACAACAACAACTCCCTCAATCCTTGGCTCGGCCAGGGTTTGCTTTGTCTTTCTAATCCAGACCCGGGTCTCAATGTTGGCCGGGGCAATAGCGAGGATAGACTCAAATTCCCTTAGCGCCTCAGCGTAGCGACCGGTGTCAAAGTATTCCTTTCCCTGTTTAATGTGAAGCGGGATTTCCTCCGGGGCAATAGCTATGATTTCTTCAACCTTTGCCTTTTCTGCAGGCTGAACTGTAGCTTCTTTGAGTGCCGCCTTTGGCTTTATCTCCAGTTGAACTGGTCCCAGGGTCTGCTGAATCAGCTTTTCCAGGGTGTCAAGGCTAAGCGGCTTGGTTAGATAGTCAACGGCGCCTAACTTCATTGCCTCCACTACGGTCTCTACTGACGGGTAGGCGGTAATGATGATACTGTTGATTTTTGGTCTTTGTGCCTTGGCTTCCCTTAGTACCTCAAGCCCGCTTTTCCCCGGCAGCCTCATGTCAAGGATGAGGAGGCTGAAGTCCTGCTCCCCGATTACCTTTAACGCCTCTTCACCGTGCTCCACTGTCTCTACCGGATAGCCTTCGTCGGTAAGCCAGTCTCGGAGCGACTCTCTCACAATGCTTTCATCTTCTACTACCAGTATTGGTTTCATCTATTTACCTCCAGTTACCCGCCTTTCTATTCCTATTCCCACTTTTAGTAGATGCAATTTTCTTGCCAAAACAATAGCCTCGTCTCTATTTTAAGCTGAAGGCTTAACTATCGGCTTTGTCTACTTTCTTTACATTTATTCCGTATGCCCTGGCTTTATTATAGAGGGTCATTCTTGAGATGCCCAGGACTCTGGCTGCCTCGGTATAATTCCCCTTGGTCTGAGCCAGGACATTCAAAATATGGTTTTTCTCCACCTGCCTAAGGTTTTTCTCCGCTGAGATTGAGGGGGCTACCAAGGTTTGTTGAGGCAAGTCATCAAGCTCAATTAGGGGTTTTTGGGCAAGTATGACTGCTCGTTCAATAGCATTTTCCAGTTCCCTGACATTACCCGGCCAATCGTATCTCAATAGAAAATCGGTAGCCTCGGAGGAAAACCCGCTAACTTCTTTATTATTCTCCAGGGCGAACTCCTTCAAAAAATGCTGAGCTAAAAGGGGAATGTCTTCCTTCCTCTCTCTTAACGGAGGCAATTCAATGTTGACCACGTTTAACCGATAATAGAGGTCTTCCCGAAATCGCCCCTCGGCTATTGCCTCCTTCGTGGCTCTATTGGTGGCGGAAATAACCCGCACGTCAACCTTAATTGGCTCATTGCCCCCAACCCTGGTGAATTCCTTCTCCTCCAGGACCCTCAGCAGGTGAACCTGGATATTAGTGCTCATCTCGCCAATTTCGTCTAGAAACAGGGTTCCCCGGCTGGCGATTTCAAACTTCCCTTTCTTTTGAGCATAAGCCCCGGTAAAAGCTCCCTTCTCATGACCGAATAGCTCGCTCTCAAGGAGAGTCTCAGGCAGGGCGGCACAACTGACAGCAATAAAGGGCTTGCCACAACGGTAGCTCTGGGAGTGGATAGCCCGTGCTACCAGCTCCTTCCCGGTGCCGGTCTCGCCGGTAATTAGTACAGTAGCATTGCTCTTAGCTACAACCTTAATTACCTCAATCACCTGTTGCATTCTGGGACTCTTGGCGATGATATTTTCAAATCGGTAACGCTCTTCCAATTTCTGGTGCAGGGAAAGGTTTTCCTCAATTAGTCCTTGGTGCTCCACCAGTTTTTCAATCAATATTTCAGTCCTTTCTGGGCAGAATGGCTTCTCAATATAGTCATAGGCTCCTTCTCTCATTGCGCTGATAGCGGTAGGGATGCTTCCATAAGCGGTAATGACGATAACTTCAATGTCAGGGGATATCTCCTTGGCTCGCTTCATTAGCTCGATTCCATCCATCCCCGGCATGACTAAATCAGTAATAACAATCCTCGGACCTTCCCTTTGAATAGTCTCCAGGGCTTTTGGTCCATTTTCCGCAGTGAGCACCTTGTAACCGGCGTCGCTTAGCCAGTCATGAAGTGACTGGCGGATAATGGCTTCATCATCAACAACGAGAACCTTAGCTTTCTTCATGGTGCCGTGGTAAATAGACGTTAAAGGTGGTACCCTCTCCCTCTTTACTTTGCACTTCAATCCTTCCCCGATGTCGCTGGACAATTCCATAGGACACCGCCAGGCCCAGCCCCACCCCTTTCACCTCCCGCTTGGTGGTGAAGAAGGGGGTAAACAGCTTGCGCATGTTCTCCGGAGAAATGCCAACACCAGTGTCCTGAACCTCTATCTTGACCTGAGTGTTATCAGCCGAGGTGCGTATGGTCAGCGTACCTCCATTTGGCATTGCCTGAATGGCATTCATAATAAGGTTGGTGCAAACCTGCTGAAGCTGGTCAAAATCAGCTGAAATCCTTGGCAGTGCCGGGTCAAGCTCTTTTAATACCTGAACGTGCTGTAGTTGTGCAGAGTGAGCCGCAAGTTCAAAACTTCGGTTAATGACCTCGTTAATGTCCACCTCCCAGAACCTCGGTGGTGATTGCCGGGCAAAGTCCAGAAGGTTTCGGATTAGCCGGCTGCTGCGGATGAGCTCAGTCTCCATCTTTGACAGATATTCGGTGGCACTTTCTTTGCTGAATGTGTCGCTATTTATCTTCTTGGCTAGTAACTGGGTATAGACGAGGACACCGGCCAGAGGATTGTTAATCTCGTGGGCAACGGAGGCTGCCAGCTGACCCAAAGAGGTCAGCTTCTCGGCTTGGATCAGGCCTTCTTGGGTAGACCTTAACGTCTGAAGCACATATGGCCAGCACATCTCAACCTCAGCTAAGCCCTGGCAAACAGAGATTGCCAGCTCCCGACAGGTGCTATACCCGCAGGCGCCGCAGTCTATCTGGTTTGGCTCTTCCTTGCCAATCTTCTTTAAGATGCTTTGGACCTCTTCCTCACTCGGCGTTGCCAGTCCCACACCTCGGGCGGTAAACTTGCGCTTAAGGTCAGTGCCGGAGTACTCCTTGATATCCTTCTCGGTTTGGTCCGGGTTCATCTCGCTGCGAGCATAGCTGGCGACAAGCTCCTTCCGCCTGAAGCCGCTCAGCTCATTATCAATAACCGGTCCATCAATGCAGCCATGGCAGAAATGTAGGTTAATAAGTCTGGCGGTGATTTCTCCCTCAGCGAATTCCCGAAGGATTCTAATCACGTAGTCTTTCCCATGGGCGTTTATCGTGTCATTTTTAACAATATCTTCGGGTAGTCTAGCCACCCTGAATAGCCCTTTTGACAATGGGAAGAGACGACCAATGCCGGGTGTGGGACCGGAGAATGGTTCCCTTCCCTCGGTTTCAGGGGTAACCCCTTTGGCGGCAAACATCTCCTTCAGCTCGGCAAAGGTCAGGACGGCGTCTACGGCTCCGGCCACTTTCTCATCCCGGCTCTCTGCCTTCTTGGCTACGCAGGGACCAATGAAGACTACCTTAGCCTGGGGATTATACTGCGATTTGATTATCCTGCCCGTGGCAATCATTGGCGAAACAATGGGCGCCAGGTTGCCAACTAGCTGAGGATGATATTTCTCAATGTAGGTTACCACTGCCGAGCAGTTAGAGGAGAGAAGGGGCTTACCTTTGTCTTTACTTATGAGCCGGGCATATTCCCTGGCAACAAGCTCAGCACCGAAGGAGTCTTCCATAACCTCGCTAAACCCTAGTTTTTTCAGGGCAGCTACCAGCTGTCCGGCGCTGCATTTGAGCAGGGCGGCGGGGAATGATGAGGAGAGGACGGCGATTACATTAGGATATTGTGTCAGTAATTGCCAGACTGTCCCGATGTCGCTCTCCACCTGCTTTGCCTTTGGAGCGCAGACCTGAAGGCAGGTGCCACAGGCGATACAGCGTTCCTTTATCACCTGGGCCAAGCCCTCCTCCACCTTGATTGCCTTACATGGACAAATGCGGATGCAGGCATAGCACCCCTTACATTTTTCTCGGTCAGTATAAACTATGCTCATTTCAGCTCCTTCTTGGTGAGATTTTTAGTTCCTTCCTCAGGTTGGCTACCGAGCGCCGGGAGATAGCAACACCGAATTTATCCTGTAGCCTTGCCTTGATTGCCTCATCGGAGGGAAGCTCCCTGTCGGCTTCAAGAAGCTGTCTTAAAAGCTCCTTCTTAAAACTCTTCGGTCTGGGGAAAAAGTGCTTAAGCGGGACTTCTTCACCCCACGGCGTGTCAATGCTTTTGCCCCTGATGGCGCGACTTACTGAACTGGGGGCAAGCCCGATCTTTCTGGCCAGTTCCTTCTGGTTGAAGGGTAGGAGCGCCTTCAAATCGCCAGACTCCAGATAAAGTGCTTGGCGTTCAACAACGGCTTGCAGTATCTGGGTTAGGGTATCCTTGCGGGTATTGACGAGCTCCACCTTCTTTAATAACTGCCTGATTTGCTTAATCTCAACCGCGGTTAGGGTATCCTTTAATTGCTCAAACCTTTCATAATCAATGGAATACCTCCCCCGGGCGAGGGAGGGTGAAAAGTAGCCAATGATAAAGCCCTCCCGGTTCTTCTCCACTGAGGCAATCTTGCTATAATACACCCCTCCAGAGCTGAGAGCTGAAGGGTGATAGAACTCGCTCAAGATGGAGAACTCATCAATGAGGCGATTAATCTTTTGCATCTCGGAAACAGCCAGGTTGCATTCCCCGGCGATTTCTTCTGCGCTCATCCCTGATTCAGGAAATAGGAAATACCGCTTGAATTTTTCTATTCCCAGTTTCTGTATCTGATGGGCAATGTGCTTCTTGTTGAGCAGAAGAGATTCGACATCAAGTGAGCCGATATCAGCTACTAGCTCCGGTTTAATTTGATAGAAGTTGGAGGAAATATCAGTCCTGGGGAATCTCTGGCGGCGGATTACCTCCTCCCTCTGGTACAGCCTTTGAAAGATGGGATTTCTCTCTATCTCGACAATGAGCTTTTGGAACTCCTCCTCAGGCATCTCCAGCAGGGTTGCCTGCTCCATTCTGAGGACTTGCCTTAGCTCCTGCCTCATCTGCGGGGACTGCTTTTGCTCCATTGGCTGCCTAACCTGTATAAAAATTTTACTACAGCGCTATAGGAATGTCAATAAATTTATCAAATTCTGGCAGTGGTAGTGTCTTGACCCTGCTATTCGCCTATGCTAAGATAATTTGGTTTAATAACTAGACCCTTTGGTATATTCTGCGCCGGACATAGGAGGACAAAGTGGAGCCCAAAATCGGTGTTTATGTCTGTCATTGTGGGACCAATATCGCGGGCACGGTGGATGTGGAAGCGGTTACTGAATTTGCCCGGGAATTGCCTTTTGTAGCTATTGCTCGCCGCTATATGTATATGTGTTCTGACCCAGGGCAGGAGCTTATCCGACAGGATATTAAGGAGCTGGGGATTAATCGGGTGGTGGTAGCTTCCTGTTCCCCAACGCTGCATGAGCGAACCTACCGCCGGGTCTGCCAGGAATCAGGATTAAACCCCTACCTCTTTGAGATGGCTAATATCAGGGAGCATTGCTCGTGGATAACCGAAGACCGTGCTGCTGCCACCGAGAAAGCCAAGGCTCTGGTTAGCGCCGCGATAAGGCGTGTTGCCTATCAGGAGCCCCTGGAGCCCAAGAGAGTCCCGGTCAACCCCAATACCCTGGTGGTGGGAGGGGGCATTGCCGGCATTCAGGCGGCACTGGAGATTGCTGATTCCAGGCATAAGGTCTACCTGGTGGAGAGAACGCCCAGCATTGGGGGGCATATGGCGCAACTGGATAAGACCTTCCCCACCCTTGACTGCTCGGCTTGCATTCTTACCCCTAAGATGAGTCTGGCTGGGGCTCACCCATATGTTGAGCTAATGTCCTATAGCCAGGTGGTTGATGTCTCAGGGTATGTTGGCAACTTCAAGGTTAAGATAAAAAAGAAGGCTAGATATGTAGATATTGATAAGTGCACCGGCTGTGGTGAGTGTGCTAATTCCTGCCCCGTTACGGTACCCAACGAGTTTGACCTTGGGCTGGGGCAGAGGAAGGCAATCTATAGGCCCTTCCCTCAGGCGGTGCCCAATGCCTTTACTGTTGATAAGCGGGGCTACCCACCGTGCCGCTCTGCCTGTCCGGCCGGGGTAAATGCCCAGGGGTATGTCGCCCTTATCTCTCAGGGTAAGTTTAAGGAAGCCCTTGAGGTGCTGCGGCGAACTATGCCCTTTGCCGGCGTCTGCGGGCGTGTCTGCACTCACCCCTGTGAGCTGGAGTGTGAGCGGGGGAAGGTTGATGAGCCGGTTTCCATCCGCGCTCTAAAGCGTTTCATGGCTGATTACGAGCTGAAGGTGGGGAGGAAGAAGGCAACCCCGATTGAACGGACGAAGGAAGATAGGGTAGCGATTATTGGCTCTGGTCCAGCGGGATTGGCCTGCGCCTACGACCTGATACGGCAAGGATATCCGGTTACCGTCTTTGAGGCTGCCCCGGCAAGCGGTGGTCTTCTGCGCTACGGTATCCCTGAACACAGGCTGCCAAAGAAGGTAGTGGCTAATGAAATTAGCTATATTGAAGAGCTGGGGGTGGAGATAAAGACCAATGCCCCGATGAAGAACCTTGAGGATATCTTCAGTCAGGGCTATGAAGCCATATTCCTGGCTAGCGGTGCCGGGGAAAGTTTGAAGATGGGGATACCTAATGAAGACGCCAAGGGTGTAATCCATGCCCTGGATTTTCTAAAGCAGGTTAGCTTGGGGATTAAGGTTGACCTTGGGGAGAGGGTGGTGGTTATCGGCGGGGGCAATGCGGCGGTAGACGCCGCTAGGGTAGCCCATCGCCTTGGGGCAAAAGAGGTTTCTCTTGTCTATCGGCGCTCCCGAGCTGAGATGCCCGCTGTTTCCACTGAGATGGATGAGGTGGAGCGTGAGGGAATAAATCTCCACCTCCTGACCGCGCCGGTCAGGGTTCTAGCTAAGGATGAGCGGGTAACTGGCATCCAGTGTATTCGGATGGAGCTGGGGGAACCTGATGCCAGTGGCCGTCGGCGCCCGATGCCGATTAAGGGCTCGGAATTCAATATGGATGTTGATAGTGTAATTGTCGCCATCGGGCAGGCGATGGATAAGGCAGCGCTGCCCAAGGAGCTTGAATACACCGGGTGGGGGACTCTGGCTGTTGACCAGGTAACCCTGCAGACAAACATTGAGGGTGTTTTTGCCGGTGGCGATGTAGTTTCCGGTCCTGACGATGTCATTGCCGCCATTGCTGCGGGCAAGGAAGCCGCCATCTCAATAGACCGCCACCTCAGGGGGGTTGACCTGAAAGCGGGGAGACCAGCCCCTATCACCAGGGTGAAAGAGGTGTCAAAGCAGGGGGTAGTAGCCAGGGCAAGGCATACTATGCCAACGCTTGACCCTAAGAGGCGGGAGGGATTTGCCGAGGTTGAGCTCGGCTTTGATGAAAAGACGGCTATTGACGAAGCCAAGCGTTGCTTGAATTGTGGTGTGTGTTCTGAGTGCATGGAGTGCGTTAAGATATGCCAAGCCGGGGCAATCAATCAGGAGATGAGGGAGGAGCTAGTGGAGGTGGAGGTTGGTAACATAATCCTAGCTACTGGCTACGATGCCTTTGACCCGACTCCGCTCTACTATTATGGCTATGGACGTCTTGATAATGTCATCACCGCCTTTGAGTTTGAGCGGCTGATTAATGCCTCGGGACCAACCAGCGGCGAGGTTAAGCTGAAGGATGGCTCCCATCCCAAGACGGTGGGTGTTATCCACTGCGTGGGTAGCCGGGATAAGAAGTATCATGAGTATTGCTCGCAGGTGTGCTGCATGTACTCAATGAAGTTTGGTCACCTGATAAGAGAGCATGTCCCCGGAGCCCAGGTCTACGAATTCTATATTGACCTCCGATGCGTGGGTAAAGCCTTTGAGGAGTTCTATAACCGCGTTCTTGATGAAGGGACAATATTTGTCCGTGGCCGCCCGGCGGAGGTAACCAATATCACCGAGAGTCCCGAGGAGCAGGGCAAGCTTATTATAGTCGTTGAGGACACCCTCATCGGTCGCCAGCGCCGTGTCCCGGTTGATATGGTAGTATTGAGCACGGCTCTCCAACCGAGGGCAGATGCCGATGAGATGGCTAGGCTGTTTTCACTCAGTCGAAGTGCCGATGGTTTCTTCCTGGAGAAGCACCCCAAGCTTGACCCGGTGGCAACAATGAGCGATGGCATTTTCGTCGTCGGCTGCTGTCAGTCGCCCAAGGATATTCCGCAGAGTGTGGTTCAGGCTTCAGCGGCTGCCGCCCGGGCTTTGGCTACCATCACTGCCGGCGAAATAGAGATTGAGGCGACTACGGCCGTGGTTGACGAGGAGTTCTGCTCCGGATGCAAGACATGTAGTGCTCTCTGTCCGTTCCATGCCATTTCCTTTGATGAGGAAAAGAGGGTCAGCCGGGTTAACGAGACGCTATGCAAGGGCTGTGGTGTGTGCGTAGCTGCCTGTCCCAGCGGCGCCATTGCTGGCAGGCACTTTACTACCCGGGAATTAATGGCTGAGATAGAGGGGGTTTTGGTATAAGAAGGAGGAATCTAAATGGCTGAGATGAGCTTTATTGATGAGGTGTGTTCCGTCCCCGGTGGCGAGGCTATTCGTTCCTGTATTCAGTGCGGTATGTGCACCGGCTCCTGTCCTACTGCTACCAAATGGGACTACGCACCGCGGCAGACTATTGCTATGGTGCGGGCTGGGCTGAGGGACGAGTTATTATCCAGCAATTCCATGTGGTTCTGTGCTTCTTGTTATGCCTGCACCGTGCGTTGCCCGCGGGACATTAAGCCTACGGATATTATGCATGCCCTGGAAGTCCTAGCTATCAAGAATGGCTTGAGCACCAGGCTAAGCCGGACACCGGTGATGTATCAATGCTTTGTTGACTCAGCTAAGGGCAATGGGCGGGTATATGAGCTCGGCATGATGCTCAAGCTCTTCCTTAAAACCAATCCCTTTGCCGCCCTTAAGCTAGCACCGGTCGGGCTGGGGTTACTTTTGCATCAGCGCCTGCCACTAAAGCCAAGCCGGATAAAGGGAATAGGCGAACTTAGGGCTATCCTGAATAAAGCCAGGGTTCTGGGAGGTGCTAAATGAAACGTTATTCCTATTTCCCTGGTTGCTCAGCTGAGGCTACAGCTTCACACTTAGGTCTTTCGGTCCTACCTGTTGCCAAGGAATTGGATATGGACTTGGTTGAGCTTGATGATTGGAATTGCTGCGGCTCCAGCCCCTACGGTTCGGTAGATAAGCTGGAGGCGGCCTGCATTGCCGCCAGAAATCTAGTACTGGCGGAAAAGACCGGACTTGACCTGGTAACCCCGTGCTCCAATTGTTTTGTCGTCTTACACGGAGCCAATGTCCATCTTAAGGAATACCCCATCCTCAAAAAGAAGGTAGGTGAGGCACTGGCTGCGGCTGGTTTGGACTATAAGGGAGGAGTTCGGGTTCGGCACCTGGCTGAGGTCTTATATAACGATATTACCCCTGAGGCGATCAGGGCTAAGGTAACCAAGCCCCTCAAGGGGCTTAGGGTAGCGTCGTACTACGGCTGTCAGTTGGTTCGTCCCGATGGCTTCGATGACCCGGAGTCCCCCCACTCACTGGATGAGCTGGTAGCCAGTCTTGGGGCTGATGTCGTTTCCTGGGAGCTGAAGGCTCGTTGCTGTGGTAGCTCTCTGGTTATGCCTGAGCCAGGGGTGGCCTTGGAGCTGATTAATAAACTTTTGCGCAATGCCCAGGAGAATGGCGCCCAATGTCTGGTTACCCCCTGCCCCTTGTGTCAGATTAACCTTGATGCCTACCAGAGCCAGGTCAACAGCCGGTTCAAGACCAAGTATAACCTTCCCGTCCTCTTCCTTACGCAACTGGTCGGTGTCGCCCTGGGTATCAAGCCTGACGCCCTGGGGCTGTCACGAAACATAGTATCACCAATGAGGGTATTAGCCCCGTATCTTTGAATTGAAAATTGATATGCGCCTGAGCTACATCATAGTGCCGATAGCCATTTTACTCCTGTCTGCGGCTTTGTCAGCCTACTTTTACCCCCTGCTTCCTGCCGAGGTAGCCTACCACTTTGAGCCTGATGGCACACCAGATAGGTGGCTAAGCCGGGAGATGACCATGTTCTGGGTGCTTGCGCTACAGCTTGTCTTTGTCCTTCTGGGTGGGGGCATTGCTTGGGGGGTAACTAAACTAAGCACTTTATTCGGGCAAGCCGGGAGCACCAAGATAAAACCGGAGAGGTTAGTCTTATTTACGGGTAATTTCGTTGCCCTGCCTCAGTTTATAATCTGCTTTGCAATGGTTGATATTTTCAGCTACAATTCATACCAAATACACCTTATGCCGATGTGGGTATTTCTGTTAGTTGTTCTGGGGCTAGTTACTATTAGTCTAGTGATGTTCGGAGTCTTGATTTTGTCAAAGGTGAGAGGAGGGCAGCGTGGCTGAGTCAGCACCAGCGAAGGTTGATATGGCAAAGATTGTCTCGCTGTGCCAGCGGCGCGGCTTTATCTTCCCCAGCAGCGAAATCTATGGCGGCTTGTCCAGCTGCTGGGACTACGGACCTCTGGGTGTAGAGCTGAAACAGAATGTAAAAAGGGCCTGGTGGCGGGCAGTGGTTCAGGAACGCGAGGATATGGTGGGTCTGGATGCCAGTATCCTGATGCACCCCCGGACGTGGGAAGCCAGCGGACATATTGAAAGTTTTACTGACCCTCTGGTTGAGTGCAAGAGCTGCCACCTGCGCTGGCGCAGTGATGAGCTAAAGGGCAGTAGCTGTCCCTCCTGCGGTGGCGAGCTGACCGAGCCTCGCCTGTTTAACCTGATGTTTAAGACCTTTATCGGTCCGATTGAGGACGAGGCTAGTGTGGTCTATCTGCGTCCGGAGACCGCTCAGGGTATGTTTGTCAACTTTGAGAATGTGGTCAATAGCACCAGAAAGAGGCTGCCCTTCGGCATCGCTCAAATAGGCAAAGCCTTCCGCAACGAGATTACCACCGGCAACTTTATCTTCCGCTGTCGCGAGTTTGAGCAGATGGAGATTGAGTTCTTCGTTAAGCCGGATAGCGCTAAGCAGTGGTTTGACTACTGGGTTGAGGAGCGCACCAACTGGTATGCGAAGCTGGGCATCAAGAAGGAAAACCTCAGGCTTCGCCCGCACAGCAAAGAAGAACTGGCGCACTATGCCAAGGAGTGCTCTGACATTGACTATCTATTCCCTATGGGCTGGGCGGAGCTGGAGGGTATTGCCAACCGCGGCGACTTTGACCTGGTTCAGCACTCAAGTTTTAGCGGCAAGAGCCTGAGCTATTATGATGAAGAGACCAAGGAGCATATCACCCCTTATATCATTGAGCCATCGGCTGGGGTTGACCGCTCCTGCCTTGCTTTTTTGTGCGATGCCTATGATGAAGAGATGGCTGAGGGCGAACTACGGGTGGTGCTCCATCTCCACCCCGACCTGGCCCCAATTAAGGTGGCGATATTGCCCTTGAGCCGGCGGGAGAACCTGGCCTCTCTGGCTAAGGAGATATACACTGACCTGCGCCGGCACTTTATGACGCAGTATGATGATGCCCAGTCAATCGGGCGGCGCTACCGGCGCCAGGACGAGATTGGCACCCCCTTCTGTGTTACCGTTGACTTCCAGTCGCTTGAGGATAAGCAGGTCACCATCAGGGAGCGCGACAGCCTGAACCAGATACGAGTCCCCATCGCCGAGCTAAAGAAGACCCTCCAAGCCAAGCTGGAAGGCGAAGACCTATTTATCCTTCCCCCCGGCGGCAAGATATGGAAAGAGGGGGGAACATCTAAACAGTAGGGAGTTAAGAGGGGCGAAGCCCCTCTTTTTAATAATAGGGGGGGGGAGAGGTTGAAAATCCTCCACTTTGCCGACCTTCACCTTGGCGTTGAGACCTATGGTCATCTTGACCCGGCTACTGGACTATCCTCGCGCCTGCTTGACTTTCTAAATGCTTTAGACCAGGTAGTGGATTTTGCCATAGAGAATAAGGTAGACCTTGTCCTCTTCTGCGGCGATGCTTATAGAAGCCGCGAGCCAACCCAGACTCACCAGCGGGAGTTTGCCAAAAGAATTAATCGCCTCTCCACCAGCGGTATTCCTATCTTTCTCCTCGTCGGCAACCACGACCTGCCTAATGCCATCGGCCGGGCTACTACCACTGAAATCTTTGATACCCTGGCGGTGAGAAATGTCTATGTCTCCAACCGCCCTGAGATATACCGTATTCCGACCAATAGCGGGACAGTTCAAATCGTCTCCTTACCCTGGCTGAGGCGCAGCGCTCTACTGACTAGAGAAGAGACCAAAAATCTAACCCTTGACCAGATAAACCAGAGGCTGGAGCAGGCACTAAGCAGTGTCATCGCGGCCGATATCGCAAAGCTTGCCCCGGAATTGCCGGCGATACTGGCGGCCCATGTCTGGGTCTCCGGCGCCCAGGTAGGCTCAGAGAGGTCAATGGTCATCGGGCAGGAGCATGCCTTACTGCTGAGCGATGTTGCCAATCCTGCCTTTGATTATATTGCCCTAGGTCATATTCACAAACACCAGGTTCTGAATAGTGACCCGCCGGTAGTTTATCCCGGCAGTCTGGAGCGACTTGATTTCGGCGAGGAGAAGGATGATAAGGGCTTTTACCTCGTGGAAATTGACCCGAGTAAGGAAAAGGGGGGAAGGGTTATTTCCTTTGACTTCCATCCGGTGACTGGCCGCCGATTTCTTACTATTAGTGCCGATATTAAACCGGAGGACACCGGCCCGACGGCAACAGTGCTCAAAGCTATCGCTGAGCAGCAAGACAAGATAAAGGATGCCATAGTACGGCTGAGCATTAGCCTGCCGGCGGAGGGCGAAGGTGGGCTGAGGGACAATGACATCAGGAATGCCATGAAAGAGGCTTATTACCTTACCATTGCCAAGGATATTAAGCGGGAGACCCGCCTCAGGCTGGGAAAGTGGACAGCTGAGGAAATAACCCCCCTTGACGCCCTGAAGGCTTATCTTGAATCAAAGAAGATAGCCCTAGAACGAGCCAAGCTTTTACTTGAGTATGGGGAGAAATTGATAGAAGAGCAGAGAACTAAATAAGGAACAACGCAATCTATTGACTTCTCATTCACCGATAAGATATACTACTTATGGTTTAGTACCCAAGATATAGTCCTTATTAATAACTAACGGGCAATCTGACGGAGCTAAGCTTGAAAGTTTTCTCCTTTAAGTCTTAGCTTTAATTGTGCCTAAAGCAGGATTCCAATGAAGATTGCTATTAGCGGTAAGGGCGGGGTAGGGAAGACCCTATTAGCCTCACTCCTTTCCCGGACATTTGCTGAGGCTGGCTACGCCGTTTTAGCGATAGATGCCGACCCCAATTCTAATCTAGCAGCCACCCTTGGCTTTCCCCATCCTGATGAGATAACCCCTATATCTGAGATGCGCGCTCTTATTGAGGAACGGACTGGAGCACCAGCCGGTCAGGTCGGGGGCTTTTTTAAGCTAAATCCCAAGGTTGATGATTTGCCCGAAAAATACTTTCGGGAATATAACGGCATCAAACTAATGGTGATGGGGCGAATTAAGAAGGGGGGTAGTGGTTGCTATTGCCCGGAAAATGCCTTGCTACAAGCCCTGATTACTCACTTGCTCCTGGAACGAAATGAAGTGGTTATTCTGGACATGGAGGCTGGGGTAGAGCATCTGGGGCGAGCCACCGCTAAGGCAGTGGATAAGCTGATTATAGTGGTGGAACCGGGCAGAACGAGCGTTGAGACTGCCCATAGAATCAATAAGCTGGCCGGGGAGATTGGTTTACAAAATATCGCAATAGTCGCCAACAAAGTCCGGAGTCAATCAGATAGGGAATTCCTGGCCTCTAGCCTTTCCGGTTTTGAATTCCTCGGTTTCATCCCCTATGACCAGGCAATAGTTAATGCTGACCTTAGCCATCGTCCGGTTCTTGATGCCAGTCAGCCGGTTATCAGTGAAGTGAGAAAAATCTACCATGCCTTGTTACCAACTGTGGTATCATAATTAAAAAATATTAAAACGAAAGGGGTTCCTATGGCTTACGATGTGTCAAAAATGGCAGATTGGCAGATTGCCGAAGCGGCAGAAGAGCACATGCCAACACCAGAGGAGTGGCGGGAGAAACTGGGTCTAAAAAAGGATGAAGTACTTGCTTATGGGAAGGTAGCCAAGCTCGATTTCCTGAAGGTTATGGAAAGGCTAAAGAATAAACCAGACGGTAAGTACATTGAGGTGACGGCGGTTACCCCCACCCCCCTGGGCGAAGGGAAGACAACGACCACGATGGGTCTTATGGAGGGTTTGGGCAAGCAGGGGGAGAATGTTGGCGGCTGCATCCGCCAGCCTTCCGGTGGTCCCACGATGAATGTCAAGGGCACCGCCGCCGGCGGCGGCAACGCCATACTTATCCCCCACACCGAGTTTTCTATGGGTCTTACCGGTGATATTAATGATATCATGAATGCCCACAATCTGGCGATGGTAGCCCTTACTGCCCGGATGCAGCACGAGCGTAACTATGATGATGACCAGCTAGCCAGGCTTAGTAAGATGCGCCGGCTGGATGTCGACCCCAACCGCGTGGAGATGGGCTGGATAATGGACTTCTGCGCCCAGAGTCTCCGCAATATAATCATTGGCATCGGCGGGCGTATGGACGGCTTTCTGATGCAGTCCAAGTTTGGCATCGCGGTGAGCTCGGAGCTGATGGCGATGCTGTCTATCGTCAGAGATTTGGCTGACCTGCGGGAAAGAATGAATCACATCACGGTGGCCTTTGATAAGAAGGGGAACCCCATTACTACGGGAGACCTGGAGGTAGCCGGCGCCATGACCGCCTGGATGCGCAACACCATTAACCCCACCCTCTGTTGTACTGCAGAATACCAGCCTTGTATGGTGCATGCCGGCCCATTTGCCAACATCGCCGTCGGGCAGTCATCAATTATTGCTGACCGCCTCGGACTGAAGATGTTTGATTACCATGTTACCGAGAGCGGCTTTGCCGCTGACATTGGCTTTGAAAAGTTCTGGAACGTCAAGTGCCGCTACAGTGGTCTCAAGCCAAATGTGTCGGTGCTTGTCGCCACTGTCCGGTCGCTGAAGATGCACGGCGGTGGTCCCAAGGTAGTTGCTGGTGTAGCTCTGCCTGAAGCCTATAAGAAATCAGCACCGGAGTTAGTGGAGAAGGGCTGCATCAATCTGGTGCACCACATCAATATCATCAGAGCCTCGGGCATCAACCCGGTGGTGTGTGTCAATAGCTTCCCCACTGATACCAAGGAAGAGATTGCCATCGTTCGCAAGGCAGCCGAGGCAGCGGGAGCTCGTTGTGCCACATCATCTCATTATTCTAACGGCGGCGCTGGTGCCCTGGAACTGGCTGACGCCGTCAAAGAAGCCTGCGAGGAGAAGAATGACTTCAGGTTCCTCTATCCCAATGAAATGAAGCTGAGAGACAGAGTAGATAAGGTTGCCAAGGTAGTCTACGGGGCTGATGGTGTGTCCTGGAGCCCGGAAGCCGAAGCCAAGGCTAAAGCTTTTGAGGCTGACCCCAAGTATGATGAGTATGCTACCATGATGGTCAAGACACATCTAAGCCTTACTCATGACCCCACCCTCAAGGGTGTTCCCAAGGGGTGGACGCTGCCTATTCGCGATATATTAATCTATTCCGGATCCAAGTTCCTCTGCCCGATGGCCGGAACCATCAGCCTGATGCCGGGAACCGGTTCTGACCCGGCCTTCAGGAAGGTAGATGTTGATGTGAAGACGGGGAAGGTCAAGGGACTTCATGAAGTAGATTAAGAAATAAAAAAGTAGAAGCAGAGCAAAGGATGTTATCTTGAGCTTTAATATCGCTGTAGCGGGGAAGGGTGGTAGCGGGAAGACTTCTATCGCCAGCATTATCATTCGCTACCTGAAGAATAGCGGCTTAGGACCTATTTTGGCCGTTGACGCTGACCCCAATGCCAACCTCGGGGAGAGTTTAGGACTTGACATAAAACAAACGGTCGGCACGATACTCTATGATTTTCAACGGGACAAGATAAAGATTCCCCCGGGGATGACCAAGGAGGCTTATCTGGAGTATAAGCTAAACGAGGCGATGGTGGAAACCAAGGGGCTTGACCTTTTGACGATGGGTAGGGGGGAGGGTGCGGATTGCTACTGCTATCCCAATACTATCCTGAGAAAATTCATTGACACCCTCGCCGAAAACTATGCTTATATGGTTATGGATAACGAGGCGGGGATGGAGCATCTGTCCCGGGGAACAACCAAGGATATTGACGAGCTGCTCATAATCTCTGACCATTCAGTGAAGGGCGTTAGAACGGTGGCACGGATAAAAAGTCTGATTAGTGAACTCAAACTAACCGTGAAGAGGCAATCAGTGGTAATCAATCTTGCTCCCTCTGAGTTAGACCCG
Source organism: uncultured delta proteobacterium (assembly GCA_963739245.1). Lineage (GTDB taxonomy): Bacteria > Chloroflexota > Dehalococcoidia > Dehalococcoidales > BS750m-G39 > CAVTZP01. Next base: position 26,217 of record CAVTZP010000007.1, on the reverse strand, counting down.
CTTGTCGTTGACGAACTGAATAGGCTGGGAATCAACCCCATAGCCACCATTCCCCTCGATGAGGAAGTATATCAGTATGACCTTAAGTTGAAGCCACTTCTCAACCTGCCTGATACTTCCCAAGCAGTGAGGGCAGTTAATACTCTGATGGATAAGCTTTTGCAAACCGATAAAGTCCAGGTGAAAAGGGGGTAAAATGACCGCACAACTGATTAAAGGTGCTGAAATCGCCGCGCAGATTCGCGAAGAACTAAAAAAGGAGATAGCCGAACTCAAGGCGAAGCATAACGTCGTGCCTGGTCTGGTCACGGTCCTCGTTGGTGCCGACCCAGCCTCGCAGGTCTATGTTGGCGGCAAAGAAAAGACCTCAAAAGAACTGGGTATCTACTCGGAAAGATACGACCTCCCGGAGAAGACCACCCAGAAAGAACTTATCGCCTTGATAGAAAAGCTCAATAAAGACCCTAAGATTAACGGGATTTTAGTCCAGCTACCCCTGCCCAGGCATCTGAATGAGGAGGAAGTCCTCTATGCTATTGACCCCAAGAAGGACGTTGATGGCTTCCACCCGGTGAATGTGGGCAAACTGATGATTGGGGAGCCAGATTATTTGCCCTGCACCCCTGCCGGCATTCAGCAGCTTCTAATTCGGTCCGGTACTAAGATTGACGGGGCAGAGGTGGTCGTTGTCGGTAGGAGCAATATCGTGGGCAAGCCAATAGCCAACATCCTGCTTCAAAAGAAACCGGGGGCTAATGCCACGGTAACTATATGTCACACCGGAACCAGAGACTTAGCCTTCCATACCAAGAGGGCTGATATATTAATAGTGGCGGCGGGCAGACCCAAGGCCATCACCGGTGACATGGTCAAGGAAGGTGTGGTCGTGATTGATGTCGGCGTGAACGAGGTCGGTAAGACCGCCGATGGGAAGAGAATCCTCGTTGGTGATGTCGACTTTGACACGGTCAAGGAGAAGGCGAAAGCTATCACCCCGGTCCCCGGTGGGGTGGGACCTATGACCATAACCATGCTTATGATGAATACAGTAAGGGCGGCAAAATTAGCCGCTGGCATAGCCTAGGAGGCAAGGGATGGAGTATAAGGTTGAGAAAAAGAAGGCACCGGGTAGAGGGGAGGTAGAGGTGCTGGGAGCCACCTTTGAGGAAGGTAAACCTGAGGGTGAGGAGCTGGGGAAATGGCGGCAGAAACTAGAAAGTAGGGAGGAAAGGCTCAAGTATCTAGAGGCTGCCGAGCGATACTGGTATGGCAAAGAGTGGTACGGCAGTGAGAAGCGAAAGAAACCAGCTTGAGTAAGGAGGAGACGAGGATGGCATTTGAAATCCCTAAAACAGCATATACCGGCAGGATTAAAGAAATAAAGCTGGGCAGTGGTGACAAGGTTGTGACGGTTGGCGGGGAGACATGCTACCCGTTCTATCTATTTGAAGGGACAATGCCCCATCCACCTCGGATAGCCATGGAGGTATGGGACATGCCTCCCGATGACTGGGCGGCGGCTGCCCTAGAACCCTTCCCCGGGGTAACCAATGACCCGGTGGCTTGGGCAAAGAAATGCATTAACGATTATGGGGCGGAGATGATTGCCCTTCAGTTGGTCAGCACCGACCCCAATGGGCTTAACCGGGGTGTGGATGAAGCCACCGAGGTGGTCAAAAAGGTAGCCGATGCCACTAATGTCCCCTTAATTGTCTGGGGAACAGGTAACGCCGATAAAGATGCTGAGGTGCTAAGGAAGGTATGTGAGGCCTGCCAGGGGAAAAATCTAGTCATCGGGCCGGTTGCCGAGGGCAATTATAAGAAGGTTGGTGCTGCCGCTATCGGTTACCACCATACGGTAATGGCGTCAACGCCGATAGATATAAACCTGGCTAAGCAGCTTAATATCCTCCTCGGTAACCTTGGTGTCCCCGATGAACTGGTTATAGTTGACCCTACAGTAAGTTGCATCGGCTATGGTATTGAGTATTGCTACTCGGTGATGGAGAGAATGAGAATGGCCGGGCTAGCCCAGCAGGACGAAAAGCTGCAGTTCCCTCTCATTTGCAATATATCTAAAGAGGTGTGGAAGACCAAGGAAGTACATATTCCAACGGAGGAAGACCCCAAGCTCGGCGATGTCAGGAAACGGGGAATCTTGCTGGAAGCAATATCAGCCATGGTTCTGCTTCTGGCTGGGGGAGATGTGATAGTTATGAGGCACCCCGAGGCAATAAAATTGGTTCGGGAGATGATAGCTGAATTGAGCGCTTCATGAAAAAGGTTCGAAAGGGGATAAGCCGATGGCAGAAGAAGAGACCAAGAGCATTGATAGCGCCAGCGCTAGGATGATTGAGAAAGCAGCCAGGGATGAGGTTAATACCGCCTTTGACCGGGCGGAGGCGATTAAGCCCTGTCCCATAGGCTTGGACGGTAGTTGCTGTAAGAACTGTGGTATGGGACCATGCCGGGTGCCCTTACCCAAGGGGAGGAAGGAAACACCCGAGGAAAAGCGGAAGAGAAGGGGCGTCTGTGGGGCTACTTCTGAGACGATTGCGGCTCGTAATTTCATCCGGATGATAGCCGGCGGGGCAGCTGCCCATTCTGACCATGGTCGGCTAGTAGCTGAGCTCTTCCTTGCCGTAGCCAAGGGAGAGGCTCCAGGATATGCGATAAAGGACGAACAGAAATTGCTGCAAATAGCCCTGGACTGGGGAGTGGAAATCGGAGACCGCAGTAACCAGGAGATAGCCATTGACATTGGGAATATAGCCCTGAACGAGTTTGGTAAGCAGGAGGGAGAACTCCTGTTCCTGAGGCGGGCACCACTGAAGCGCCAGGAGTTATGGCGTAAGTTAGGGGTTGCCCCCCGGGGCATAGACAGAGAAGTCGTCGAGATAATGCACCGGACCCATATGGGGGTTGACCAGGATTATCACAACCTGCTCAAGCAGGGGACTAGGGCGGCTCTAGCTGATGGCTGGGGCGGCAGTATGATTGCCACCGAACTTCAGGACATCCTGTTTGGCACCCCGTCACCAGTCCTGGGCAAGGTAAACCTTGGTGTGCTCAAGAAAGACGAGGTGAATATCATTATTCACGGTCACGAGCCACTACTTTCCGAGATGATTGTCGCGGTGTGCCGGGAGCCGGAGATGATAGAGCTGGCCAAGTCCAAGGGGGCAAGCGGCATAAACCTTGCTGGGATATGCTGCACGGCGAACGAGATACTGATGCGGCACGGGATACCACTAGCCGGGAATTTCCTGCAGCAGGAGCTGGCTCTGGTTACCGGGGCGGTGGAGGCGATGGTAGTGGATGTGCAGTGTATTATGCAGTCCCTGCCTGATATCGCACAGTGCTACCATACCAAGATTATCACTACTTCACCCAAGGCTAAAATCCCTGGTGCTATGCACATTGAGTTTGATGAGCACAACGCTATAGAATCAGCCCGGGCTATAGTCAGGACTGCCATTGATAATTTCCCTAACCGTGGTGAAAATGTTGACATCCCCAAGGAACAGAGTGACCTGGTGGCTGGATTCAGCCATGAAACCATCAACTACCTGCTGGGCGGTCTGTTTAGAGCCTCCTACCGGCCATTAAATGATAACATCATCAACGGCAGGATAAGGGGGGTGGCTGGCGTTGTTGGCTGCAATAACCCCCGGGTTACCCATGATGCCATCCACCTGGCAATGATTAAGGAGCTGATAAAGAACGATGTCCTGGTGATTCAGACTGGCTGTAGCGCTATGGCAGCGGCTAAGGCAGGGCTGATGACCCCCGAGGCAGCCAAATATGCTGGTGAGGGACTGGCTTCAGTCTGCGAAGCAGTTGGTATCCCTCCAGTGCTGCATGTCGGTTCTTGTGTTGATAACAGTCGTATCCTGATGGCAGCTACTGCCATGGTTAAAGATGGTGGACTGGGCGATGACATCAGCGACCTGCCGGTAGCCGGGGCTGCCCCGGAGTGGATGAGCGAGAAGGCAATATCTATCGGTCAGTACTTCGTTACCTCAGGGGTATTCACTGTTTTTGGTGTTACCTGGCCAACCTTAGGCAGCGAGGAGGTAACGAACTACCTGTTTAAGGACTTTGAAGACATGTACGGTGGGATGTGGGCTTTTGAGCCTGACCCGATTAAGGCTGCCCACCGTATGATTGAGCATATTGACCGCAAGCGCAAGGCTCTGGGCATTGATAAGGCTAGAGAGCGGATACTCTATGATATGGCGATGAGACGGGAGCTTGAAGCTGTCTAAGCATCTATAAGAAGGGAGTGAGGCTAAGATGTCTAAGATTATTGCCTCAGCAGCAATTAGGGGGGCTCACAAGATTGTTGAGCAGGCGGAAAAGAAGTGGCAGGAAGCGATGGATAAATGGGGAGCCAATGAACCAGTGGGTTTCCCCAATACTGCCTATTATCTGCCGGTGATTTATGGAATCCTGGGACTCAAGGTAGAGAAGCTGGGTGATATGGAGCAGGTATTGAAAAGGTGCCGTTTTCTCCTCCCGCCCCCGGTAAGGGAAGTATGCCCTCTACCTTATCTGGCACCAGCCCTTGACGCCGGTATGGCAACCTTCTTCGCCGAGGAGATAATAGAAGCCATAAGGTACCTGGAACAACCTGACTTTTACACCAAGCAGGAAGAGCCTACTGATAGTAATATCTGGCTGGGCGCGGCCGATGATGTTATCCTGAGAAAGAGGGGAATCGAATTTGTTGATGGCACCGCCCCCGGTTTTGCCGCCATTGTTGGTGCTGCCCCGACCAATGAGACGGCAGTGAACATCGCCCGTGAGCTTCAAAAGGTCAACCAGTATGTCTTTATGTGTGCCGAGTATAACGGGAAGAAGTTCGCCGAGCAGCTGGTGGAGGCGGGGGTACAGATTGGCTGGCCGACCCGCTTGGTCTCTTTTGGTCCTGATATTACTGCTGCCGCCTTCGCTATGGGCTTTGCCACCAGAGCCGCTATGTCCTTCGGTGGCATTGAGCCCGGTAATTACCGGAAGATCCTTATCTATAATAAAGACCGCGTTTTTGCCTTCGTTTTGCCCCTGGGCTATGTTACCGATGAGTGGTATGCTAATGCCGCTGGGGCAGTCAATTGGGGATTCCCCACCATTGCCGATACCCCGATACCTGAGGTTTTGCCTACCGGTATCTGCACCTATGAGCACGTTGTCTCTAATGTCCCCCACGACAGGATAGTCGCCAAGGCGATAGAGGTAAGGGGGCTGAAGGTTGCTGTAGCTGAGGTGCCGGTTCCAGTAGCCTATGGTCCTGCCTTTGAGGGTGAACGGGTACGGGGGGAGGATATCTATCTGGAGTGTGGCGGCGGCAGAACAGCAATGGTGGAATGGGTCACCACCAAACGGATGGAGGAGGTTGAGGATGGGAAGGTTGAGGTGATTGGCCCTGAGTTAACTGATATCCCGGCTGGTTCCAGGTTGCCCCTGGCGATAGCGGTTGAGGTTGCCGGGAGGCAGATGCAGGAGGACTTTGAACCTATCCTGGAGAGACAAATTCATCACCTAATAAACTATGCTCAGGGGCTAATGCACATCGGGCAGAGGGATATTGCCTGGCTGCGAGTGTCGAAACAGGCGGTGGAGAAGGGCTTTAGGCTGCACCACATCGGTGATATCCTTCATGCCAAGCTACACCAAGATTTCGGTCGGATATTTGACAAAATACAGGTAAAACTCTACACCGAGGAAAACAAGGTAAAGGAGATAATAGAAAAGGCGAGAGCGGTATATAAGGTTAGAGATGCCCGAATTGAAGGCATGACCGACGAGGGTGTTGAGACCTATTATTCATGCACCCTGTGTCAGTCCTTTGCCCCGGGTCATGTTTGCTGTATCAGCCCGGAGAGAACCGGTCTTTGCGGCTCCTATAACTGGATGGACTGCAAGGCTTCTTTTGAGATTAACCCCACCGGACCCAATCAACCGGTGCTCAAGGGGGAGATCCTAGACACCAAGCTTGGGCAGTGGAAGGGGGTAAACGAGTTTATCTTTAAGGCTTCCCGCGGCAAGATAGACCATTATAACTTCTACAGCATCGTCTTTGACCCTATGACCACCTGCGGCTGCTGTGAATGCATTGCTGCTGTCCTTCCCCTGTGTAATGGGATAATGACGGTGAATCGGGAGTATACCGGAGATACCCCTTGCGGAATGAAGTTCACTACCTTGGCGGGGACTATCGGCGGTGGCTTAAGCACCCCCGGCTTTGTTGGGCACAGCAAGTATAATATCTGCCAGAGGAAATTCGTCTTAGCCGATGGTGGCATAAAAAGGCTGGTCTGGATGCCCAAGATGCTAAAGGAGGAGATTGCCGACCGGCTTAAGGCGAGGGCTGAGGAGGTTGGCATCCCTAACCTGCCGGATATGATCGCTGATGAGACAATTGGCGTAACCGAGGAGGAGATTCTGCCCTTCCTCCAGGAGAAAGGACACCCGGCTCTTACTATGGAGCCAATACTGGGCTAGATAGGCGGGGAAAGGAGCTTACGAAATATGGCGCTTACCGGGATTGAGATATTTAAGCTATTGCCCAAGACAAACTGTAAGGAGTGTGGGGACCCTACCTGTCTTGCCTTTGCTATGAAATTAGCTGCAGGTAAGGCTGAGCTTTCTGCTTGTCCCTATGTCTCTGAAGAGACGAAAGCCAAGCTGAGCGAGGCAGCTGCCCCTCCCATCCTGCCGGTTACTATTGGCGTTGGTGATAGGGCATTGAAGGTTGGTGGCGAGACGGTCATGTTCCGCCATGAGAAAAGATTTGACAACCCTCCCGGTTTCGCTCTCCTTATCAGTGACAGCATGCCTGATGCTGAGATTGACAGTAGGCTGGAGAAGTTCAATAAACTTCAATATGAGAGGATAGGGCTTATCCTCCGCGGTAATTTGGTCGCAGTGAGAGGCGACTCAGGCGACGGCGCAAGGTTTGCTGCTGTGGCCAGTAAAGTAAAGCAGAATACCAATGGTGGCATTATCCTGATGAGCACCAACCCTGATGTTCTGGCGGCGGGACTAGCCGCTTGCGCTGACCGCAAGCCATTACTCTATGCGGCTACCGAGGAGAATCTGGATAAGGTAGCGGATTTGGCAAAGGGAAGCTCCTGCCCCGTAGCGGTGAAAGCCCCAAACGTGGAGAAGCTGGCTGAGCTGACAACTAAACTAACTAGCGCCGGAGTAAAGGACATTGTTATGGATTCGGGTTCTCGAACCCTGCGCCAAGCATTTAATGACCAGATAATCATCAGGAGCGCTGCCCTGACCAAGAAGTTCCGCCCCTTGGGCTTCCCCACCATCGTTTTTCCCTGTGAGATGACCAATGACCCGATGAAGGAGGCGGTGATCGCCTCTATTTTTGTGGCTAAGTATGGCGGCATTATCGTTCTCTCCGATTTTCAAGGAGAGAGCCTTTTCCCATTGCTGGTGGAAAGGCTTAATATCTATACTGACCCCCAGCGACCGCTGGCAACCACCGAGGGAATCTACCCCATCGGCGAGCCTAAAGAAGACTCCCCAGTGCTTATCACCTCTAACTTTTCCCTCACCTATTTCATAGTTTCTGGTGAGATAGAATCAAGCCGAGTCCCCAGCTGGCTTCTGGTCAAAGACACCGAGGGGCTTTCCGTGGTGACTGCCTGGGCGGCAGGGAAATTCGTCGCTGATACTATTGCCCCCTTTGTTAAGAAGTGCGGCATTGCCGATAAGGTCAAGCATCATAAGCTGGTAATTCCAGGACACGCTGCCGCCGAGAGCGGAGGTCTGGAGGAGGAATTGCCTGACTGGGAGATTCTGGTTGGTCCCAGGGAGGGGTCTAATATTCCCGCCTATCTTAAGACATGGAAGCCATAGGAGTAAGAGAAATGATTCTTATTGGTGAGAACCTGAATATAATGTCACAGACCATCGGTCCGGCGCTGAGGGAAAGGAACCCCCAGCCGATTCAGGAACTAGCCAGGGCTGAGGCTAGTATTGATTATATTGACCTTAACATTGGTCCTGCCAGAAAGGCGGGGGATGAGTTGATGCAATGGGTGGTTAAAACAGTGCAGGAGGTTACCGATAAGTCGTTATCCTTAGATACCACCAACCCGGTGGCGATGGAGGCGGGGCTGAAGGTGTGTAAGGGTAGAGCATTAATTAACTCCATCTCCCTGCAACCGGAGCGACTGGAGCAGGAATTACCATTTGTTAGGAAATACAATGCCTCTATGATTGGACTGCTGTGGGGGGTGGAGGGGATGCCCCGTGACGCCGCAGAAAGGGGAGTCCTTGTCGCTGAGTTACTATATAAAACTGGCGAGGATGGTATCCCCAATGAGGATATCTGGATAGACCCCATTCTAACCCCAGTGTCTGTGGAGATAAATCAGGTGAAAGCCTGTTTTGAGTTTGTGGGCATGCTAAAAGACATTGCCCCTGAGTGTAAATCCACTATAGGGCTATCTAACATCTCCAACGGCACCCCGCAGCACCTGAGGCCTTATCTCAATCGGACTTGCCTGATGATGCTTATGAAGTATGGGCTTTACTCGGCAATAGTTGATGCCTTTGATTCTGAGTTGATAGCTATCGCCAGGGGCGACAGACCGGAGCTAGTTAAACTGGTGCATCGGATGATGGATGGCGAAAAACCTGACCTTACCTCTTTGACTGAGGAAGAGGTAAAATATGTCAAAACGGTCAGGGTTATTATGGGCGAGACTCTCTATTCTCACTCTTGGCTTGAGCTATAAAGGGGGAAATATATGAGTTTGCAACCTCTCTTTGAGGCAGGGAAGTTTGTGGTCACGGCAGAGATAGGGCCGCTCAAGGGGACTGATGTCACTGAAATCGGGGAAGTTGCTGAACTCCTGCGAGGGAAAGTAGATGGCACCAATGTTACCGACCAGCAAAGCTCGGTGATGAGACTGGGCTCACTGGCAACCTGCCACCTGCTGAAAGAAAAAGGGCTTGACCCGATATTCCAGTTGACCTGCCGGGATAGAAATAGGTTGGCGCTGCAGTCTGACCTGTTGAGTGCCTGGGTCCTTGGCATTGAAAACGTCTTGGCTATCACCGGCGATTTACCGGTGCTTGGTGACCATCCCCAGGCAAAGCCGGTCTATGACCTGGATGCGGTACAGCTCCTTGAGGTGATAAAGAAATTAAACGAAGGCTATGATATGGTGGGCAATGAGCTTAAGGGGAAAACAAATTTCTTCTCCGGGGCAGTGGTCAATCCCGGGTCAAGTACCCGGGCTGGCTTTGAGCTCCAGCTGATAAAGATGGAGAAGAAGATTAAGGCTGGGGCTAGGTTCTTTCAGACCCAGGCTATCTATGAGCCTGACGTTTTTGCCAAGTTTATGAAAAGGGTAGAGGGATTTGGCGTTCCCGTTTTGGCTGGAATAATACCCCTGAAATCAGTCGGTATGGCTCGATTTATGAATAAGAATGTGGCTGGAGTTTTTGTCCCTGAAGAACTGATTGGAAAGATGGCTGCCGCTGAAGATAAAACCCAGACGGGGATAGAGATTGCAGCTAACCTACTCAAGGAATTGAAGGATATGTGCCAAGGCGTGCACATTATGGCTATTGGGTGGGAGAAAAAGGTGCCGGCAATTTTGGGCGCTGCCGGGCTTTAAGCTAGTTAGTGTGGTGGCGGAATGAAAGTTAGCTCATTGTCATTACCCAATCAAAAGAATTATGAATATGGCTATAAGCTTGCCTATAAGCTCGCCGGCGAACAGCTGGCTAAGGTTGATATAGAGCAACAGTGCCATAAAAGCGGTGCTAGACACACGATAGTAGATTCCCAAGAGCTAATCATCGTTGAGTATTTGAACCAGTCGTATCAAGTTACTCTCCCTGATATTCAAGTTTCGCTGGTGGATAGTGGGACGGAGGTCCCAATAAAGGACAAGATTCTGCTTCTTCACTATTTGACCCAGGCAAAAGGCGTCCCCATCGCCAATAAGTTCATTGCTTTCAAGGAGCTTCCTGAGGGGGCTAACTACTTCCTCCACATTCTCTAAGCGGTCAATAGAGCCCCTTATAAAATATTTTGGCAGGGAGCCTCAGCGGCTGATAGAGACGGCAGAAAGACTGGGTGGTCGTAAGGCTGACCATGGCGACGTGGCGGTAACAATTAATGTCTTCAGCCGGGTGCCAATAACCATAGTTTTATGGCAGGGGGATGAGGAGTTTCCCCCACGGAGCAATATACTATTTGATGCTACCATCCCTGATTACCTCTTTACCGAAGATATAACGGTGCTTTGTGAGACTATCACCTGGAAGTTGGTAAAATTCTTAAAGGAAGGAAGTGTAAAATCCAGTGGGAGCTGATGTCTCTAAAGAGTTAAATGAAATCCTATCACGATATAGAGGGGAGAAGAGTGACCTCATTCCCCTACTCCAGGAAGCCCAAGAAAGGTTTGGCTACCTACCTGAAGAAGTAATGCAAAGAATCGCTAAGTTTCTGCGGCTGCCAGAGAGCATGGTCTACGGGGTGGGTACCTTCTACGCCCAGTTTACATTTATCCCCACCGGCAAGAGGAGGGTTAAGGTATGTCGGGGGACTGCCTGCCATGTTCGGGGAGGGGCACGCATCCTGCGTGAGGTGGAAAAGCGATTGGGCATTAAACCGGGAGAGACTTCCGCTGACATGGAGTATAGTTTGGCAACAATTGCTTGCTTTGGCTCATGTGCCTTAGCCCCCGTTATGGTAATTAATAAGAATGTCTACGGGCGAATGACAACTACCAAGGTAGAGCAAGTCCTGGCTGAGACTGAATAGTGGCTATAGTGGCTATGGTGAGGTGTAATAATGACTTTTGCCAAGATTAAAAGTCAGGCAATATCAGAGTGGGAAGCCCTGGAGCATAGCGATAAACCTCGTGTCCTCGTCGGGGCGGCAACCTGCGGTCGAGCCGCCGGTGCTATGGCTGTGCTTGAGACTATCAATCAGGAGCTAGCACGGCGTAAGATTAAGGCTATTGTTATGCAGGTCGGCTGCATCGGGCCGTGCTATGCTGAACCCCTGGTTAATATTATCAAGCCCGGTCGTCCCCATATTTACTATGCTAATGTCACCCCTGAACTTGGGGCACAGCTTATTGGGGACTATCTGGTTAAGGATAACCCCCACCCTGATCTGGCTCTGGGCAGTGTAGGCGAAGATGGTGTTGCGGGTATTCCCAAACTTTTTGACCTCCCCATGCTCCGCTCTCAGCCACGTATAGTCCTGCGCAACTGTGGGATTATCGACCCGGAGAATATCAACCATTATATCGCCAGGGATGGCTATAGTGGTCTAGTTAAGGCGCTGGGAATGAAGCCAGAAGCGGTGATTGAGGAGGTAAAGAAGTCAGGCTTGCGCGGTCGTGGCGGCGCTGGTTTCTCTACTGGTCTAAAGTGGGAGTTATGCCGTAAGTCTCCGGGTACGATAAAGTATGTGATTTGCAATGCTGATGAGGGTGACCCCGGTGCCTTTATGAATCGGTCTCTTCTGGAGGGTGACCCTCATTCTGTTTTGGAGGGACTGCTCATCGGTGGCTATGCTATCGGGGCCAGCGAGGGCTATATCTATATCCGGGCGGAGTATCCCCTTGCCATTGAACGCCTGGAACTGGCCCTCCGCCAAGCCACGGAGTATGGCCTGATAGGCGATAATATTCTTGGCTCTGGTTTCAGTTTTCATATTAAGATAAAGGAGGGGGCGGGGGCTTTTGTCTGTGGTGAGGAGACAGCACTGATGGCATCTATTGAGGGCAGGCGAGGTATGCCTCGCCCCCGTCCTCCCTTCCCGGCTCAAGCCGGCCTTTGGGGCAGACCGACTAATATCAATAACACGGAGACCTGGGGTAATGTATCCGCCATCTTGCAAAAAGGCGCTGACTGGTATGCTAGCTGTGGTTCTGAGGGAAACAGGGGAACCAAGACCTTCTCCTTAGTCGGTAAGATTAAACGCACCGGGCTTATTGAGGTGCCACTGGGTATCCCCCTTCAGGAGATTATCTACGGGATTGGGGAGGGAGTCCTGAAAGACAAACGCTTCAAAGCAGTTCAGACCGGTGGCCCCTCTGGTGGCTGCATCCCGGCAAGCCTGCTGAATCTGCCGGTTGACTATGAGTCGCTAACCAAGGCTGGTACCATTGTGGGCTCAGGTGGTATGGTGGTTATGGATGAGGATACCTGCATGGTTGATATTGCCCGTTACTTCCTTTCCTTTATCCAGTCTGAGTCCTGCGGTAAGTGCGTCCCCTGTCGTGTGGGAACAAAGCAAATGCTGGATATCCTCAATAATATCACCCACGGTAGAGGTAAGATGGAGGACATTGACCTGCTGCTGGAACTCAGCCAAGCAGTTAAAGTCGGCTCTCTCTGTGGCTTAGGACAAACTGCGCCTAACCCGGTCCTTACTACCATTCGCTATTTTCGCGACGAATACGAGGAGCATATTAAGAAGCACCACTGCCGGGCGGCAGTGTGTGAGGGGTTAGTCACTGCCCCATGTAGCCATATCTGTCCGGCAAATATAGACGTACCCCGTTATATCCGCTTCATTGCCCAGGGCAAGCCCGCTGAGGCAGTAGCCGTTATCCGCGAGAAGATACCCTTCCCTGCAGTCTGTGGCTTGGTTTGTTTCCACCCGTGTGAAGCTAAGTGCCGCCGAGCTCAATTAGAAGAAGCAATTGCCATCCGAATGCTAAAAGGCTATGCTGCCCAGCACGATACCGGGCTATGGAAAGAGAAGCTCAATGTAGCCACTGCTACCGGAAAGAGGGTAGCTATCGTTGGCTCGGGACCGGCGGGGCTTACCGCCGCCTATTATCTGGCCAAGCTGGGGCATTCGGTGACTATATTTGAAGCCTTACCTGAGGCTGGTGGTATGATGCGGGTTGGTATTCCTGACTATCGATTGCCCAAGGATGTACTTAAGGCTGAAATCAAGGAGATAGAAGATATTGGCGTTGAGATAAGGACAAATACACCAGTGGAGTCGTTAGACGAGCTGTTTGAACAGGGTTATAATGCTATCTTTCTCGCCGTTGGCGCCCACCAGGGAATCAAGATGGGGGTTAAAGGGGAGGACAGCCCCGGGGTGAGGGATTGCGTCGGCTTTTTGCGAGACGTGAGTTTAGGCAAGAAAGTAAAGGTAGGGGGAAGGGTAGCGGTTATTGGTGGTGGTAATGCTGCCCTAGATTCGGCGCGAACGGCACTCCGCCTTGGGGCTAAGGAGGTAACCATCGTCTACCGGCGTACTGCCGCTGAAATGCCCGCTAGCCCAGAGGAGGTCAAGGAAGCCCTCGCTGAGGGAATACACATTGACTACCTAGTAGCACCATCAAGAATAATCAGCCGGGATGGCAAGGTAGATTTGGAAAATATTCGTATGAAGCTGGGTGAGATTGATGCCAGCGGGAGAAGACAACCAGAGCCAATTGAGGGCAGTGAGTTTACCACCAGCTATGATACCATTATTGCCGCCATCGGTCAGCGTCCTGAAATTCCGGGTCAGTTCAATCTGCCCCTAGGTCGGGGAAATACTATCGAGGTTAATCCTGATACCCTTGCTACCAGCCGGGATGGTGTTTTTGCCGGCGGCGATGTTGTCAGCGGACCGGCTTCGGTAATTGAGGCTATTGCCGCCGGGAGGCAAGTAGCGATATCTATAGATAAATACCTGGGAGGCAAGGGCGAAATTGATGAGACGCTAGCGCCTCCTGAAGGAGAACTGACTCCGCTTGAAGAAGCCAAGGAGCAGTGGCGGCTGCCAATGCCGACGGTTCCCGTTGAGCAGCGACTTAGCAATTTTGCTCAGGTTGAACTTAGCTACGATGATAAGATGGCTATCGAAGAGGCAAAACGGTGTCTGAGATGCGACCTTGAGGAACGAGAGTAGCAAGGAGGAATTGTGGAGGAAATCAGACTAATCATTAACGGCCAGGAACTTAGGGCAAGGAAAGGGATGACAGTACTGGAAGTTGCCCAGGCAGCTGGAATCTATATCCCTACACTGTGCTACGCCCCTGACCTAACACCATACGGAGGATGCCGACTTTGCCTGGTTGAAATCGAAGGGGTGAGGGGATTACAGACCTCATGTACCTACCCGGTTAGCGAGGGTATAGTAGTCCACACTGAAACGGAGGCAGTCAACAAGGTTCGGCGTTCCTCACTAGAATTACTTTTGTCCAGCCACCCTAGTGATTGCTTAGTATGTAGCCGCCGGACAGAGAAAGAGGGTTGCGGCCCTTATGACGTCTGTCTACGTAGTGTGGCTGTGACCGACCGCTGTGTAACCTGCCCGGCAAATGAGCGATGCGAATTACAAAAAGTCTTTGACTACCTCCGCCTCCCTGAGCTCCGCTTTCCAAAAACAACCAAGCCATATCCAGTTGACACCAGCAACCCCTTCTTTGAAATAGACCACAATCGTTGCATCCTCTGCGCCCGGTGTGTTCGTGCCTGTAATGAGATAACCGGAGTCGGGGCAATCGAGATGGCTTACCGAGGATATGCCATGAAGGTTGCCACCTTTGGCGACAAGCCGCTATTGGAATCTATTTGTAAGTCCTGCGGCGAGTGTATGGCTCACTGTCCTACCGGGGCTATGGCACCGAAGAAACCCGAATGGCCAACGCGAGAGATAAAGACCACCTGCCCCTATTGTGGGGTTGGCTGCCAGATGTATTTGGGGGTTAAAAACGGGCAGGTGGTAAACGTTCGCGGTGACAGAGACAATAATGTGAACAAGGGTCGTCTTTGTGTCAAAGGCCGTTTTGGCATTGCTGAATTTATCCACCATCCTGACCGCTTGACCACCCCCCTGGTGAGGCGAAATGGAAAATTTACTGAAGCCACCTGGGATGAGGCATTAGACTTGGTTGCCGGTAAGCTAGCTAATTACAAGGGAGATGAAGTGGCCGTAATTTCCTCGGCGAGATTCACTAACGAGGAAAACTATCTCATGCAGAAATTTGCTCGGGTAGTATTAGGCACCAACAATGTTGACCACTGTGCCCGGCTGTGCCATGCCCCCACTGTGGCTGGTTTGGCACAGAGCTTTGGTAGCGGGGCAATGACCAACTCCATCGACGAAATCGGTGACGCCGCCTGCGTTCTGGCAATTGGTAGCAATAATACCGAAGCTCATCCTATAGTCGGGATGGAGGTGAATAGAGCCGTACATAAAGGGGCAAAGCTCATCGTCGTTGACCCCCGCGAGGTGGACGCCTGCCGCTATGCTGACATATGGCTGAGACTTAACCATGGCACGGATATCCCCCTGCTTATGGGGATGATGAGGGTCATTGTCGATGAAGGGCTACTTGACCGAGCTTTTATTGAGGAACGCTGCGAGAACTTTGATGCCTTCAAGGCATCACTTAAAAACTTTGGCCTCGATTCTGTGAGCCGAATTACCGGCGTGGCCAGAGACAAAATAGCTGAGGCTGCCAGGCTCTATGCTACTGTTAAACCAGCTAGTATACTCTATACCCTGGGTATTACTGAGCACTCCCACGGCACAGATAACGTAATCGCTGTTGCCAATCTGGCAATGCTCACCGGGAATATAGGCAAGCCCTCCTCGGGGGTAAATCCGTTACGGGGACAGAACAATGTCCAGGGTGCCTGTGATATGGGCTGCCTGCCTAATGTCTACCCCGGTTATCAAGCAGTGACTGACCCGGCCAGCCGGGAAAAATTTGAGACTGCCTGGGGCTGCTCCTTGCCATCTAAGCCGGGACTCTTTCTTACCGAGGTTTTTGATGCTGCCCGCAAGAAACCGGTAAAGGCACTTTACATCACTGGTGAGAACCCAGCACTGACTGACCCTGATGCCAATCATGTCCAGGAAGTACTGGCCAATCTGGAGTTCTTGGTAGTTCAGGATATTTTCCTAACTGAAACCGCCCAGCTAGCCCATGTGGTTTTGCCCGCAGCCAGCTTTGCCGAGAAGGATGGTACCTTCACTAATACCGAGCGGCGGGTACAACGGGTGAGAAAGGCAGTTGAGCCTGTAGGCAACTCTAAACCGGACTGGTGGATTACGTGCCAGCTTGGGCAAAGGATGGGCGCTAAAGGTTTTGATTTCAGCCAGCCGGCCAAGATTATGGAGGAGGTTGCCAGCCTTGCCCCCAACTATGGTGGCATCTCCCATAGGCGCCTGGAGAAGGGTGGCTTGCAGTGGCCATGCCCCACTCGAGAACACCCGGGGACACCTATCCTGCACACCAAGCTATTTACTCGGGGTAAAGGACGATTTATACCCCTAAAATATAGACCACCCGTAGAACTTCCTGACAGTGACTATCCCTTAATCCTGAGCACAGGGCGCTGCCTCTATCAGTACCATGCCAGCATGACAGTAAAGGTGAAGGGGCTTAACAAGTTAAGAGGCGAAGAGCTGGTGCAAATAAACCCCAAGGATGCCTTAGCTCTAGGGATTGCCGACGGTGATATGATAAAGATTACCTCCCGGCGGGGAGAGGTAACAGCCAAGGCAAGAGTAACCGAGGTTACACCAGCAGGCGCAATCTGGATGACCTTTCACTTTGCTCAAAGCCCGACAAATGTGCTGACCAATGCTGCTCTTGACCCGGTGGTGAAGATACCGGAATATAAGGTCTGTGCGGTTAGGGTCGAGAGGGCATAGCGCTAGATTATTGCCTAGACCTATATTATAATTATAAAAAGCTGGCTTTTGCAGGTCACTTTTACGGGCTCGTAGCTCAGAGGTAGAGCGGGCGGCTCATAACCGCTTGGGCGTAGGTTCGATTCCTACCGAGCCCAGTTAACCTTTATTCAAAATCCCACCCCAGTTTCCCCCTAAAATACCCTCAAAATAACCCAGTTGACATAATACAGACCCTTCTTAACATAAGCTATTCTCTACTCAACCCTTAATGTATTATTGCCAGCTTATCTTGCGGCCAAAACAGCCAGATTTTCAAAACTTCCCCGGATTTAACTGAGAACCTGGCTTGTTAAGCAAATAGCCATTAAGAGGGCAGACCTCAGGGGAGTGAAAACAGGCCCGAAAGCCTATCTGTACCTGAATATATACTACATAACATATATAGTGCGGCCTTGCTCCTAGTAGCTTACCATAACGGAGCAAATTAGCTGAACATAACGGAGTTGACAATAAATGATCAAAAGAAAAATGAAAGAAGAGGTAAGAGACACTTTAGGTGATGTAATGAGAAAACTCTATTTTAAATCTTCTGGCACCCATACCTCTATCCCATGCTCTGACAGCGTTAAAATCATCTGTCCAATGACTAAACTGTGTTCGTTACTTACCTCGGCGGCTCGACTTATCGCTTCTGCCTGTTGGTTTACTACAACGCTCAGGAATACAATAGCCCATATAGAAACGGCCAGAATGACGCTCACGGCAATATTCCAAATCATCAGACCTTTAATCATTTTCTACCTCCTGATGGATGTTATTATACCACTGAGAGGCTGGCTAGATGAGTAAGAAGGGCTATTACCGGACAGTCAAAGAAGGCTCCGGCAAGATGTATCAGTGTGTCGTCTGCGGTAAGCTCGGTTGCTACGCTCCTGAGGCTAAAAACTGTTGCCTCGATAAGAAGCCGGCCTACTCGATAGATGAAGTCCGGGCTATCGCTGAAGCTCAGCCTGAGCTACTAGAGCACCTGAAAAACACTTGTTCTATTAAGCCCCTTGGTCAAAGAACTCGGTGGGGACACCGCGGCCGAGCTTCACGCCCTAACCTCTTTGACGAATATCACAAGGCCTTTGCTCGCATCGAGGGCCGGCTAAAGTGGCAGGAGTGTAAGCACCTAGCCGACCTCTTTGAAAGTGACGATGATTGGACAAGAGCTCTGAACGCCTGGGCTAAAGGGAAGCCTGGTCGAACACCCCTACAACACCTGGCCTGGGCCTTCTACAATCATAATTGGGAGCAGGTTAAGGCTGCTGCCTATGCCCTCTCCGCCGAGTATCTGGCACAATCTGATTTTGGCGAGAAGGTTCACCAATTATTATTAAAAGAGGCTGATAATGAACAAGAAAGAGTTTAACCTACGCTTCCTGGGGAGCGTGGCGACCGTGGCTCTCCCCACGCTCCGAGCTTCCCTGCTCCGGGAATGTCGAGAGAACATAGAAATAGACGGCCTGGGGGCGGCCATACGCCAGTGGGCTAATTTTATCGGTATTGCCCCCTCTCAGCTCACGCCTGGTCTAAATCTGCCGCCCTCTCCGGTTATGGGCTTACAGCTCAATTTTGCCGGTAAGCCTTCACCGGCCGGCAAACAGATGCGGCTACGCCCTGTGACAAGCGCCCAAGTCTTAAACTAAGGGGGTAAAAGACAATGTTAGTGGTAATACCCTTTCAAGATGAGTTCGCCTACCGGATGCTTGAAGGCAGGAAGGTAGTAACTACCCAGACAAAGGTCTACGGCCGGCAAGGGGATACCTTCTATGCCTTCGGTCAGGCCTTCATACTCAAGGCTGTTATCAAGGCACCTCTCGAAATGGTCGCCCGGCTTCTTTACCTGGCCGAAGGCTTTAAGACCGAGCGAGAATTTAACACCTGTTGGCAAAAGCTCCACCCGATAAGGGGCTGGCGGCCCTGGGACCTTGTTTATGTCCACTACTTTGAAAAGACACAAATAAGCCTTCAACCTGAATTGGTACTTGACAAAGTGGCAGTTACTTGACAATAATAATAATAGTGCGGCTGTAACAAAAGAAGGTATTTTGTTACCCATTAGCTTGAACCATCTTTTTAACCTCGAAGCTGGAAAGGACTTGGAAAATGGCAAAAGCGCAACATAATACTAGACAAAGGTTACCAGCTCTTTATAAGTCAGACGTCTCTCGTGCCTTCCCTGAGCTCCCCCAATACTTGACTGTCGAGGAAGCTCACCGGCTCATATCGGTCATTGTTAAAGACCGGGACCGGCTTCTTTTTAGGCTTCTCTGGGAGACTGGCTTGCGCATCTCGGAAGCCCTGGCCTTTAGTGTTGGTAAAATCAAAGAGGGCAACTTCTTTGTCAAGCGCAAGGGCGGCAGGGTTCTGCCGGTCGTTATTCCTCCGGCGCTCTTGAATGACCTTTTTGGCTATGCTATTCGCCAGGAGCTTGCCTATGACCAATTTCTATTCCCAATCAGCCGTCAGCAGGCCTGGCGCTTGCTACAGCACTATGCTAAGAAGGCCGGGTTGCCTCGGCATATCTGGTTGCACCTCTTTAGGCACGGCTTTGCTGTTAATTGCCTAAAGCAGATACCTAACCTGGTTGTCATTCAGGACCAGCTTGGCCATAAGTCTATCGAAACTACCCGGCGCTATATTCGTGTTATAATGCCTGATGTCCGGCAAGTTTTGGAGAAAATACAGTTTTAGGGGTAGGGAATGAGAATAGGCGCTATTTTAATGTCGATTTATATTCTCGCTTGCATCGCTGTTGGTATCGAAATTTGGTGGCGAAATAGGAGAAAGAAATGAGTGGACCGCTTATCATAAAGGTAAAAAAAGAAGTCTGGCGCAAGGTTGAGCAAATTATCGCTATTGCCGAGGAGTGGGTAAAAAAAGATATTGCCCTGGCGAGTGAACTTAAAATGCTAAAGCACCGAATTTGGGACCTCTCAACCGCTCAGATTGACGAACTCTTGACTAAAATGCTGGCGGTTAATGAAGGATTAAAAAAAGTAGGGGGCAAAAATGGCTAAGAAAGATTTAAAAGTAATTTACCTTGCACCGAGATTGTTCGTATTTACCGATTATTATGCACCGGAGTTTTCTTTTTTCTCTTGGTTGTATAAGGTAACATGCGACCAACTGGCTATCAGATTGCCTTTCGGATATTTACTACCCTTGCCAATTTATAGGAAATATAATAAAAAGGAGCTCGAAGATGCAACATCAATGTCCGCACTGTCCTAAGAACTTTGCCAAAAAGCGTAATCTGGACCGGCATATTCTCCGGATGCACCCTGATTTAACTGTCGAAGTGAAAGCTAAAGAGACAGGTAAAGGCGCAAAGTTCGAGGTAAAAAAGCCGCCGGTGAAATCTAAAGAGGCCGGCGTGGGGAAGGGTTATCACCATATTGATTGCGGCAGTCCCTTAGAAAAGGGGCAAACGCCTTGCCCTGGCTGCGGCAAGCCGGTAGATTGGAGTAAATTCGTATGAGCAAAATAACTGATTTGTCTAAAATAGTGCCTCCGGTCGAAGCTGAAAAGGCTGTGGAGCCTGACCTAATTACCCGGATGAATGAAACTATCACTCTTTTCAGCCAGTTGATAAAAGATGCCGGCGGCTTAAAAGGCAATACGCCGGGGCAAGAGGTTATCGGTAGAGACAGGCAACTCAATGCGCCCAATCGCGCCCAGGCCTTTATTGACTTCTTTGTGGCACAAGCGGGCGATATGACTATCGGGGAAATTTTAGCAGAGTTATCACCGAAGCCTTTAAAAGAATTTGTAAAGGGGCTAAAAGATGTTGGACTTATTAAATAAATCTTTTTGTGTTTTTGGCTTGCCTGATAGCGGTAAATCTACCCTGGTCCACTTTATATTAAACCAGTTTGGCGAACAGGCTTTTGTCTATGACACCCTCAACGAATACCCTGGTGAGCCTTTTGATAGCTACTCGCCCCAGGACAGAAACGACACCGCCGAGCTTGAAAAAGTTATCCGGGCAGTCATGACAAGTGGTAAATACTCTCTTATTGTCATTGACGAGGCTAACCGCTTCTGTCCCTCGAAGCCAGCCCCTTTACCTCAGGCTGTCGCTGATTTGAATGACTGGCGTGCTCACTACGGCCTGGCTGCCGGCTTTATTGCCCGGCGGCCGGTCCAGCTTAATCAAGACCTGACCGAGCTCAGTCATTTTGTTATCTGCTTCGGTCTTGACGGCATAAACGATATACGCTATCTCAATGACCTCAAAGCTGGCTTCGGGGATACTGTTCAAAGCCTGGCTAAATACCGCTTTGCTGTCTATTCTAAAGAGGACAGAGAAGTTACTGTTTATGAGCCGGTCCCGGCGGAGTTCAAGACTGATAAAAAGATAGCCGCCGGCACCCAGGAGTAACCTTTTTCGCCATCTTGTTACTATTGACAGGCGTGTTAGACTGGTAGTAACTGAATAGGGCGAGGCCTAACCGGTGAGCCGGGGCCTCGCCCTTTGCTTTACCGGCAGGCCTCGCCAGGAGTGATTAAAACGGCAACTCTAAAGCAAAAAGCCGCTGCTCGGCGCAATCTCAAAAAGGCTAGGGCAGCAAAACGCCGGAAGCACAGCCGCAGGAGAAGGTAAAATGAAAACCTGTCTTAGTTGCGAACAGAAGCATAAGCATAGCGCCGCCCATATTTACTGCCTAGCTCGAAAGACGCTGGTAACCAACAAAGCGGCCAAGACTGAGAACTCCTGCCCCTATTATTCTAAGGAGGCTCCTGCCGCTCCTGGGCTTAAATCTAAGGCTGGGAAATAACTGGCCGATACCGGTGGTCGGTCCGGTGGCCAGAAAAAATCTGAACACGGGTGAAGTCTGTAAAACATGTCTGACAAAGTTGGCACTATAGGTGTCCCCTCCATGTCCGGTATTAAAGATGCCTTCAAAGATTTTGGCATCGGCGCTATCGGCGGCCTGGCTTATATGCTGACACGCAGCATCTTCGGCACCGGCATTATCGGCCTTCTCGCCGCTCCGGTTCTGGCCGGCTCGCTGCTTAAAGGCACACGAGGGACAGTCCTGGCCACTATCGCCGGGTTCATGCTCTTTGCCGGGCTTGGCGGTTCAACGGCTCAGGCTTCATCTGGTAGTCAGGCGACAATCTGATGCAACTAGGTGGTATTCTCCAAAATCTCTTAGGTGGACTTGGGGGGCTTGGTAGTCAGGTTTCATCTGGTCCGGCTATAATCGGCCGCTATCAAAGGACGCTCGCCCACGCCGATTGGTGGGATAGCGCCCTTGAAACTGCGGCTAACTATATCACCTGCGCCGCCGGTGTCTGGATGATTATCGGCCGCTACCAGGTAAAGCCGCGTCAGCGGGCTCACTTCGGTTACGGCATCGCCGGACAAGATGCTAACCAGGGTTATATGTATCTTGCTCTTTATGACGACACCGCCACTAACTCCGTCATTGAGGAAGGCAAGGTCCGGCTGACCCTGCGAAGCTACGACAACTTCCAGGTCGTTCCGGTGGGAGAATGGCGCTGTGCTCAGTTGAGGGGTAGTATTACCGACAGGATGTCGAAGATTGCCCTTCCGGAGCAGGTTCAGTTCTCTTGGGTAGGCGAAGATAGCTATCTGGCTATTGAGTTCTGCTCTGATGCTGCTGATAGTATCGTTAAGACGGCTATCGGCACAGCAGCCGGCGCTGATATCTGGGACATACCGGTGACCATTGAAGTCCTGCAAGGCACCTAATAGGCCAAGATTTAAAAGTTTAAAAGCATTAGTTAGCTTCTGATAAGCAAGGGTGGTTTGAGGTGGGATTTGCTTAGCTATGAGAATTTATATTAGAGATGAAAAAATCAAACAAACCGGCTCGCCGTTTTATTCTATCGCGGTCCCGGCAATCGCCGCCGGTGAAATCATTAGCTACTCTTTATCTGAGAGCGCTGAGTTACGAGGTGCTGATAAATACGCCCCTCTTGACTGGATGGAGATAGTCAATGAGGATGCGGTAAAAATTGAGGTTCGGGTAGGCATCGGCACCTTCCCCATTGTATCCGGCACTATTCGGACCATCGATAATAACTGGTTTGACCAATTTTCAATCAAAAATCTCGATGCTACGACAGCCACGACTGCCGGTAAAATCTCAATAACCTGCCGGCGTGAGCCTTTGACCTGGGACAAGCTGGCAAGGAGAATGAAGCTATGAAAGGTAAAGATATCGCTCTTTTAGGCGGCGCTGCCATAGTCGCCTATTATCTTTTTAAAGGGAAGGCTGCTACTGCTACCGATGGCGGTGGGGCTCTTGATACTTCATGGTTGAATAACCTAATTCCTCAAAATGGTGTAACTGATGCGCTAACTGGTGTCGCTTCTGGCGTTACTGGCGGCACTTCTGGCATTGACATTGTGGGCGCTTTACAAGATATGCTCGCTAAACTAGGTCTAGGCACTCCTAAGACTGATGAAACAACACCTACACCAGTAACGCCGGTCACCGATACTACTAAGGCGGGGCTACCGGACCCAACTACGCCTCAACCTTCTAATTCAACCTCACAGACAGGCCTTACCTTGCAATCAGGTTGGGGTGATGTAATTAAGGGCTGGCTTCTCAATACAACGCCTAAGACAGCTAATGTAGTTACTACAATAGCTGCTGCTACCGGCGGCGCCGCTATTATCGGTGGCGGCATGGCTGCTACTAAGATGATTGCCCCCGGAGCCACCATTTTCTTTAAAGGTATCGGCACCCGGTTGGCCAATTTAATGAATAAAGGCGGCATGGGAGCATTGGCCATTCTACCGCCGGCAGTTTTGAGCGGTGAAACCTTGCAGCAAGGCCAACAAAAGATGGTAAGCGGCAATTTTTGGCAGGGCTTATCTCTATCGCTATTCGGCTCGGAGTGGCAAGGGATAAATCCTATTTGGTCAGGCGGCAAGGCTGCCCCTAGTGCAGATATAGCATATACGCTCGAAACCGCTAAAGTAGCGTTCCCTAGTAACTTGGCCAATTATTACGCTACAATGAAAAATCTCGGCCAGCGTGCTATGAAAACTGGCGAAGCTCCTGACCTTTCAAATGTTAAAGCCTATAATACCAAGGGCTATAATGCTGGTTCTGCTCAATCAGGCAATAAGCCTTTGGCCGGAGTAGGGCAAGCACCCAATATCGCCTCGCCAGCAATAGCTGCTGCGATAACTAATGCCGGTGGGAATGTAGTTTCCTACAATGCGGTTATGGCTGCCTGGAGCGGAGTGAAGGGATTTTAAAAAATGGGGACTGATGTTAAAGAAATTCCTCGGCTTTATCAATGCTTTTACGGCACTTATGCCTCTTTACCTATTGGCGGCCTCAATGGTAATCCTTTAGGTTTTGCCACTGACAGGCTAGTTCTTTACCGGTGGAATGGTGCCTCTTGGGACCCATTGACCTTTTATTGCTCTAGTGGTCCTGATGCCTCGAAGCCTACCGCCGCGGATTTACCTAATGGCAGCGTGTATTTTGCTGATGACACCATCAAACTATATCAGGTTCAAGCCGGAGCCTGGGTTGATATCAGTGCTACCTGGGTTCCACCCTCTAAAGGGCTCTTTATCAAAACAGAAACCAGGGACATGACCGCCGCCAGTGGCGATGTTTCCTATACTGGCTATGGCTTCGAACCTAGTGGGCTTATTATCTTTGCCCAAGAAGGCTCCAGGGGAAGTATAGGAATTGCTGACCCGGCTAAAGCTGTTAAAACCTGGGCCTTAGCTGCTGGTCTGGGTTGGGGATGTAGGACTACTTGTCTCATTTTTACTGGCGGAGACACCTCTAATAAACAAGAAGCCTATGTAGTAAGCTATAACGCCGATGGTTTTACCCTCACCTGGGTCAAAACAGGCAGTCCGACAGGCACAGCAGGCCTCGGCGTCTTGGCTTTAAAGAATTGAGGTAAAAAATGAAGGCAGTAAGAGTATTTAAAAAGGTATCTGACGGCTCAATAGTCTGGTATCACGAAGTTATTGCGCCCGAAGAAATAATCCCAGTGTTCCCTACCACCGAAGCCCAAGACCTTCAAGAGATACCTAGTAAAATGCCCGATGGCGAAACTGCTCTTGGCGGCGTGCCAGCCGATTTTTATTGTGAGGTGATAACTAATGAGAACGAGTTCCCGGCCGAGCTGGGAATACTTATGCTATAAAAGGGGGTTCCTATGGATTTTTTAACAAATGCCTATAGCTGGTTTTGGTATCACACCGAGTTTTGGCTAAAGCCTAAAGACCGCCGCCCCTTTACCTTTATCATGCGAGATTTTTACCACCAATATCCCTTTCTGGTCCTTCTCTTGACTGGCGCTGGCTTTTATGCTCTCGGCAACTGGGGCTGGCACCTGTCGGTCGCTATCTACTTTGTCATTCTGGGCGTAGTCTTTGCCGGCATAGTCCTGGGTCATCTATTTTGGGGCCGGCCATATGTAAAAGGCGAGCAGGAGACACCGGAGTATATTGAGCCTGAGGATAAAGGAACCTAAAGTGAGACTGTCTAAAGATTTTGGGGTTAAAGCCCTGTTCGGAGTTATTATCCTTGCCCTCGGCCTTCCGGCTCTCGTCACCATGGCCGTCAGGGGGAATGACCAAGCCCTAACTACTCTCGGCCTAATCGTGATGGCTGTCGTCTCTTTTTTCTTTGGTGCTAGCACGCAAAAAACAGCCAATAAAGGAACAGAACAATGATAGAAGCCATTATCGCTTCCAGCATTATTATACTTGGCGCTCTTGCCACCTTCGGCCTTCGGGTTGAGCACCGATTAACAAGGCTTGAAACCTTAATCCTCAATGGCGGCAAGAGAAAACAAAAGACTACCCATTGACCTACTCCTTCTTACCTCCTTTTTGAAGCTCCGGCCCGGCACAACCGGAGCTTCTTTGTTATGGCCATCTTTATATACTTGACATGATCAAGAAAGAGTATACAATAAAGACATGGCAATCAAATTTGGTACATGTCCGGAGTGTCATTTAATCCTAGCTGGCGAAGAAATTCGGGAAGAAAAATGTTTAATCTGGGGCAGAATGTGGGGTGTCTATGCTCGTATTACCGGTAAAGGCTTTAAAAGAATAGGCTGGATTTATATTAAATGTGGCCATTGTGTTTTAGACGAGGAGAGGGCCGCACTATTCATAAGGGAATTGGCTTGACAGGTCATATATAGTGCGGCCCAAGATTACACAGAAGAAGGGTTCTTTTGGCAAATAAGGCTAGAGAAGTGATTTAGGGCTTTGCCAAACCTTCATTTGTTCATCCCAAGAATCGTACTTGGGGATAGGCATAAGCAAATATTGACCTTGCATGTTGCTTACCTCCGCCATAAATACTCTAGTCGTTGTGTGTGCCTCTTGTGTAAGTCTATTCCTATAATCTATTGTTACCCGGATTAGGGTTTTTCCCCGTGTGCTATCATCAGTGAAATCATAATCTCTTGGGCTCCAATGATAAGTGGGGCCTACCTCATCCCCGGGGAAATAGATTGAAGGGGCTTTATTCCATGTAGGCAATTCGTAT
>CAVTZP010000006.1:0-47852 GCA_963739245.1 uncultured delta proteobacterium | reverse complement strand
TCTTTGAACCCCTACCCTTCAGATAGCTACTCAACCTAATCACCCACGCTTTAATACTAAAGTAATAGTACTAAAGTAAGGTAAATATTCAGGTAAAAATGGTAAACAGCAAGGTAAACGTTTGGTAAATAAATGGTAAATATTTTGAGAGGAATAATAGCAGCGGCTAGCTAGGCAGATGACGGCTTAACAAACTTATAACCCACGCCTCGCTCACTGAGCAGGAGTTGAGGGTTAGCCGGGTCTACTTCCAGCTTATTGCGCAGGCGCTGGACATAAACCTTGAGGTACTCCGGGGCATCGGTATACTCTTCCCCCCACACCTTCTCCAGCAGTGCCCGGTGGGTAAGCACATTGCCTTCATTCAGTACCAGATAATGGAGCAGCTCATATTCGGTAGGTGTCAGGCTTACCGTCTGTCCATTGGCGGTCACGGTTCGGGAGGCAAAATCAATACTCAGTCCCGGGCTATCGAAGGGCTTCTCTTCAACTTTAAATTCTCCCACGTGAGCCCGGCGGAGGACAGCCTGTACTCGCGCCAGAAGCTCCATGTGGCTAAAGGGCTTAACAATATAATCATCAGCCCCCAGTTCCAGCCCTCTTACCTTATCTATCTCATCGCCTCTTACCGTAACGATGATAATTGGCACATTAGAGAAGGAACGAATACTCTTAAGTACTTCAAGACCATCCATATCGGGCAAACCGAGGTCGAGGAAAATGATATCCGGGGACTCGGTCTCAGCCAGGGTTAATCCCTTGCCTCCCTCTGGAGTGGATATTATTTTAACCTCCGGCCAGCGTAGCTCAAAACACAAGGAGAAGGTCTCAACAATATCCGGAGCATCCTCAATTACCAAAACCTTTAACATGGCTCTCGCCTAGACAAATTATTATCCCACCCTCTGGTTACTGGTTGGCACGCCCTCTTCCTCCGGCTCAGCAACAGCTAAGGAAAAGGAGAATGTGCTACCCTTCCCTAACTCACTCTCCACCCACATCCTGCCCCCGTGCAATTCTATCAATTGTTTGCTCAAGGCAAGCCCTAAACCTAGGCCAGGGAAACGCTGCCTATCTGCCTCGACCCGATAGTAGGGGGTGAATAATCGCGCCCGGTCTTCCTCGGAAATGCCAGGACCATTATCCTTTACCTCAACCACAACCTCACTGCCTTCTTTTCTCAGCCTAAGTTTTATTTCGCCGCTTTCCCCAGAGAATTTAATAGCGTTGGTCAAAAGGTTAAGCAGCACCTGCTCCAAACGCTGCTTATCGGCGTTGACCATAGGTACTGAAGGCGGTATATCCAAAGTCAAGGCTTGGTGTTTCCAGGTGGCGACAGGCAACAGTTCCTTAACAGCGTTCCGCAGTAGCGGCCGCATATCTAAGAGTTCAAAATGCAGTTTAAAGCCCAAACTTTCCATCTTAGCCATGTCTAGCAGCTCAGACAGCCTCGCCTCAAGCTTCTCGGTAGCACTGAGTATGTTTTCCGTCAGTCTTATCCCCCGGCTTTGTCCCTCAGTCTTAAGCTCTTCAAGCAATAACCCCCCTGAGGCAACAATGGAGGTAAGGGGTGTTTTAAGTTCGTGGGCCAGGGCATTAATAAACTGCAGTCTCTCTCCCCTCTCCTTCTCCAGCTTGATACGCTCTTCCTTCTCCTGCTCATGAAGCTTCCGCAGCCCTTCCTCTACTCGCTTGTGCTCGGTATCTAATGCTTCCAGCTCGACAATCCTCTGGCGCATCTTTACCAATTTGCCGATAAGCTCTTCTCGTGTCTTGTCAATATCATCCATCGTGCTATTATACAATTAGTTTAATGCCAAATGTCAAGGATCCTGCTTCCTGCTCATCTATCATGCCCTATGTCAAGAACAGCGCCCTCTTAAATAGTAGGCAATACGGCAAATTATAGGCTCAATTCTTCCGATAAATCCCATACGCAAATGCCCTTTTAATATCAAAAAGTGTCAAATTTGTATGGGGGGACTTGACAAACGAGGGAAAGGGTGCTAGTATGGTATACGGCAACCGATTACCGCTAGCCGTAAGTGAAAGGATGTGCGTCTAGATGAAGAGAATCTACATTAAGGAACCGATGTGCATTGGCTGCCGCCTCTGTGAGGTGTACTGCCAGGCGGAGCACTCACGCTCGAAGGATTTAATAAAGGCATTCAAAAGAGAATCCCCTCAACCATTGCCCCGTGTATCAATTGAGGAGAGGAAACCGGTAGCTTTTTCCGTCCGCTGCCAGCATTGTGATGAGCCGCCATGCGTTTATGCTTGCCTTAGCGGAGCACTCCAGAGGGATACGGGGAGCGGCGTCGTGACGGTGGATGAAGAAAGGTGCATCGGTTGCTGGACTTGCCTATTAGTCTGCCCGCTTGGTGCTATCAGGCAGGATATAAACCGGGGAATAATCGCCAAATGCGACCTCTGCAATGGAAAGGATGAACCGGCGTGTGTCACTAATTGCCCTAATGAGGCGCTGGTGTATTTAGAGAACGGGGCTAGTGCTCCGTAATAAAAGGAGGTAGCTATGTCATACAATTGGGGCCCACATTACATCGTTCCTTCCGAGGTATTAAAAAAGTATTCCGGCAATGTTATGTTAAGAGAGGAGTTTGACGAAGACCTGCTGAGTAAGGAGCTGGGAGAATTGAGTCTCGCTGGACCTATCACCAGGGTGACCAACCCCTGGTACTATCGCCAGAAGAATACGGATACATGGATTAGGATCGGGGAGTCTGAGGATAGAAAGGGGAAATTCCCGGTGAGATGGGACACCACGAGATTGGGAAATGGTCAATACGAAATACTGGGACTAATGCATGTCTTTGTCAGAAAGGGCGTTGAGGAAAGGGCTATCGCCAAGGAAAACATAGTGGAGGTTACCGTCGAGAACTAAGCCGCTTTAAGCGCACAAAGGAAAGGACTCAGGATGATTGCCATAATTGACTATGGTGCCGGTAATTTACGCAGCGTGGTTAATGCTATCACCAGGCTGGGCTACCAGCCGAGGATAACCAGCCAGCCGGATGAGGTACTTAGTGCTGAGGCGGTTATTCTGCCCGGTGTTGGTGCTGCCGCTGATACCATGGCCAACCTCAAGAGATTGAAGTTAGCCAACCCGATTAGGCAGCTTGCCACCGAGGGCCGACCCTTCTTGGGTGTTTGTATTGGGCTGCAGATTCTGTTTACCAGCACCGAAGAAGGTGGCGGGCACGAGTGTCTGGGTATTATTCCCGGGCGAGTGCGCCGGCTTCCTTCCGGGTTAAAGATACCGCACATGGGATGGAACCAGGTAAAGCAGACGATTCCCCACCCCATATTTGATGGGATAGCGGACGAAGCCAACTTTTACTTCGTTCACAGCTATTATGCAGAGCCGGAGGATAAGTCGCTGGTGGCTGGTGAGACTGAATATGGCATTAGGCTATGCAGTGCCATTGCCAGAGGGAACCTGGTAGCGACCCAGTTTCACCCGGAAAAGAGCGGGGGAATAGGACTTAAGCTCTATGACAATTTCATAAAGCTGGCTCTGGCAGCAAAGGGGAAGAGATAATGGCGAAGATGGAGAAGGTAAAATACCTGATTATAGGAAACTCGGCCGGGGGCATCGGGGCGGCTGAAGCCATTCGCGAGGTGGATAGAGCGGGGAGGATTACCATAATCTCCGATGAGCCTTACCCCGCCTATTCCCGACCGCTCATTTCAGAGTATCTCGCCGGTAGGTGTCCCCTTGAGAAGATGTTGTTCCGGCCAATTGACTTCTACGAGAAGAACCAAATCCAGGCTATCCTGGGTCAGAAGGTAGAGCAAGTCGATATTGGTGAACGTACCGTCAGGCTGGAGAACGGTAGAACAATAGCCTGGGAAAAGCTGCTTCTGGCCACTGGTGGTGTGCCCATTGTCCCTCAGATAGACGGTATTGACCGGGGTGGGGTCTTTACCTTTAGCACGCTTGATGATGCCAAGGCTATTGAACAGTATTTCAGCCAGCGGGTAGGGCGGGCAGCAGTCGTTGGCGGCGGTCTCATCGGCGTAAGTGTGGCTGAGGCGCTGGTAAGACAAGGGATTAAGGTTGCCATAGTGGAGATGAAGGAGCGGATTTTAAATACTATCCTGGATAAAGAAACATCGGCTCTGGCTGAAGAAAGGCTGAAACAGGCTGGGGTGGAAATCATAACTGGCCACACTGTGGCTGCGGTCAGCAGCTACTATTTTGCCGGGGAGGTAACTGGAGTCACCCTGGATGATAGTAGACCGATACCCTGCGAGCTGGTGATAGTAGCCATTGGCGTTCAGCCACGCACTGAGCTGTTAGCTGGCACCGGGATAGAAATAAACCGTGGCATAGTCGTTGACCGCTATATGACTACTTCTTCGGCTAATGTATATGCCTGTGGTGATGCCGCTGAGGCTTATGACTTCATCTACGGTGAGAATCGGCTCACCCCTATCTGGCCTAATGCCTACGTCGGGGGAAGGGTAGCCGGATTTAACATGGCTGGCGTTCCGACCGAATATCCTGGAGGCACCGCGATGAATTCTTTGAAGTACTTCGGGCTGGCTATTGTCTCTGCCGGCATCGTCGACCCACCGGATAGTAGCTACGAAGTGCTCACTAAAAGGCGTGAGCATAGCTACAAGAAGGTTATTCTAAAAGACGGTCTGGTAATGGGCATGGTCTTTGCTGGCAATATAGAGAAGTCGGGCATCGTCTTTAGTTTGATGAAGGATAAGGTAAATGTAGATAGTTTCAAGCAAGCGCTGGTGGCTGATGACTTTGGGCTGGCCTCCCTGCCTGAAGAGATATGGCGACCACGCCTGGAAGTGCCGCCTTCGCTATTAGCCTCCTCAGTAACCTCCGTTGAGCAGCCTGAGGAGATAACAATAGGAGAGTAGGAATTATTTTAAGGAGCTAAGTCCATGAGAGATATTAACCAAAAGCAAAATCCGCACCGGGACGATAAGGTCATCGCCGCCTGCTCCATCTTTGGGATAATGGATACCTCAGGCAATAGGTTCTCCGGGGAGGGTATCATCACGGCGATTGCCAATATGCATGACCGCGGCAACGGCCTAGGTGGAGGCTTTGCTATCTATGGATTATATCCGGAATATGCTGACCTCTACGCCCTCCACATAATGTACCAGAGCCCAGAGGGGAAGAGGCAGACAGAGGCATTTC
Organism: uncultured delta proteobacterium; assembly: GCA_963739245.1. Lineage (GTDB taxonomy): Bacteria > Chloroflexota > Dehalococcoidia > Dehalococcoidales > BS750m-G39 > CAVTZP01. The sequence continues at coordinate 42,664 of CAVTZP010000006.1, read as the reverse complement.
TCAAGGATAAGTTCAGTATAATTGCCGAAGAAGAAGTGCCCACCCGACCAACCAAGGGTATTATTAATCCACCCCTCGTCTGGCGCTACTTTCTTGATGCCGGTCATCATAAGCCCAGGGACAGGTCAGAAGATGACTATGTCGTCGACAGGGTGATGGAAATAAATACCAAACTAGAAGATACCTTTGTCTATTCCAGCGGCAAGAACATGGGGGTATTCAAGGGAGTGGGCTATCCCGAGGAAATAGCCGACTACTTCTGCCTCGAGCAATATGAGGGCTACCTGTGGACAGCCCACGGCCGGTTCCCCACCAACACCCCGGGGTGGTGGGGTGGCGCTCACCCCTTCTGTATTCTGGACTGGACAGTGGTTCACAACGGGGAGATTTCCTCCTACGGGATAAACCACCGCTATCTGGAGCAGTTTGGCTATCACTGCACTATGCAGACCGATACCGAGGTGGTCGCCTACGCTGTTGACCTGCTGATACGCAAGCATAATCTGCCGGTTGAGATAGCCGCCAAAATACTGGCTCCGCCTTTCTGGAGTGAGATTGAGCGGCTTCCTCAGGAGGAACAGAAGCTACTGCGGACGTTGCGCCAGGTCTATGGTAGCCTGCTATTAAACGGCCCCTTCACCGTTATCATTGCCCATAATGACGAGATGATTGGGCTTACCGACCGCATTAGACTGCGACCGCTTACCGTCGGAATAAAGGGCGATACATTGTACCTTTCGTCTGAGGAGTCGGCAATCAGTCTTATTTGCCCTGACGTGGATAAGACATGGGTTCCCATGGGCGGCGAGCCCATCGTGGGCCGGTTAGGTGTGCCGCTTCAATCACAGCCGGTAGCTATGGCCCGGGAGGTAAGGGGTAAGGTCAAATGCTAACCAAAAGAATCATCCCCTGCCTTGATGTGAAAGGGGGACGAGTGGTAAAGGGAAAAAGCTTTGTTGAGCTGCGTGACGCCGGTGACCCAGTAGAGCTGGCCAGCTTCTACTATCAAGAGGGCGCTGACGAGCTGGTCTTTCTGGATATAACAGCTACCCCAGAAGAGCGAGATACCATGGCTGATGTTGTTGAGCGCATCTCCGAGCAGGTCTTCATCCCTCTAACCGTCGGTGGCGGACTGCGCAGCATAAGCGACATGCACCGCATGCTGATGGCCGGGGCAGATAAGGTCTCGATAAACACCGCGGCCGTGCTCAACCCGTCTCTAATTAGTCAGGGGGCGACCAAATTCGGCAGCCAGTGCATCGTGGTCGCCATAGATGCCAAACAAATAGAGAACACAAACAAGGCTCGCTGGGAGGTCTATATTTATAGTGGACAGAAGTCAACCGGGATAGATGCCCTTGACTGGGCAAGACAGGCGGTAGCGCTTGGGGCTGGTGAAATACTGCTTACCAGCATGGACGCCGATGGACATCGGGCAGGCTATGATATTGAGCTTACCCGCGCTGTTGCCGAGGCAGTGAGCGTGCCGGTTATTGCCAGTGGCGGTGCCGGCACCCTGGAAGACCTCTATCAGGCGCTGCTCTTGGGCAAGGCAGATGCCGTTCTAGCCGCCAGCATCTTCCATTACCGGAGCTACTCGATTAAGGAGACGAAAGAATACCTGGCAAAACGGGGAATACCGATACGAATATAAGAGGGAAGCTGATGAAGACCTATTTACCGACCAAATTTATAATCGAGCGAGACCCTGAGCGCTGTATTCAGTGTCAGGTATGTGTTAACCAGTGTACGTTCGATGCTCACTACTATGACGCCGAAGATAACATGGTGAGAAGTCGTGAGGAGAACTGCGTCGGCTGCCATCGCTGCGTTGTTTTCTGCCCTACCGGAGCCTTAACCATCAGGCGAAGCCTGCTGGACTACCGTGAGAACTATAACTGGCGCCCTGAGGTTATTGAGGACATTATTAAGCAGGCTGAGACCGGAGGCATGCTCCTTACCGGCATGGGCGACGACAAAGGCCAGCGCATCTACTGGGACCATCTGTTACTCAATGCCAGCCAGGTAACCAACCCATCCATTGACCCGCTGCGCGAGCCAATGGAGCTTACCACCTACCTGGGGCGGAAGCCTGACCAGGTGGAACTCGACCGACAGTCGCTAGACCTAAAAACAGAGCTAGCCCCACAGGTTAAACTGGAAGTCCCGGTTATGTTTAGTGCCATGTCCTATGGGGCAGTAAGCCTCAACGTCCATGAGTCTCTGGCCCGGGCAGCCGCTGAAGTGGGCACCTTGTGGAACACCGGTGAGGGCGGACTCCACCCCAAGCTATATAAGTATGGGGACAACACTATTGTTCAGATAGCTTCAGGACGCTTCGGCGTTCACTCTGAATACCTTGATGTCGCCCGGATAATTGAGATTAAGATCGGGCAGGGGGCAAAGCCTGGCATCGGGGGACATCTCCCCGGAGAGAAGGTCAGTGCCGAGGTTTCCATGACCCGTATGATTCCCCGAGGGACCGATGCCCTGTCTCCAGCACCACAGCACGACATTTACTCTATTGAGGACTTGGCTCAGCTCGTTTACGCGCTAAAAGAGGCAACAAATTACACCAAGCCGGTATCGGTGAAGATTGCTGCCGTCCATAACTCGGCGGCTATTGCCAGTGGCATGGTGCGTGCCGGGGCTGACATTATTGTTCTTGACGGACTTAGAGGAGCCACCGGCGCTGCCCCCAAGGTGATTCGTGATAACGTTGGTATCCCTATTGAGCTGGCTCTAGCCTCGGTGGATAGCCGCCTGAGGCAGGAGGGAATACGCAACCAGGCATCTATTGTTGCCTCCGGCGGAATAAGGAACAGCGGTGACGTGGCTAAGGCGATTGCTCTGGGTGCTGATGCCGTTTACATCGGTACCGCCGCCCTGATTGCCCTGGGCTGCACTGTCTGCCAGCAATGCCATACCGGCAAGTGCGCCTGGGGTATCTGCACCACCGACCTTGCCCTAACTAAGAGGGTAAATCCTGACATTGGTGCGCGGCGATTGGCTAACCTCCTGCGCGGCTGGAGCCTCGAACTCAAGGATATTCTGGGCGGTATGGGCATTAATGCCGTGGAGAGCCTTCGCGGCAATCGCCTGCACCTGAGGGGTGTTGGGCTTAATGATACCGAACTGGAAATCCTGGGAGTAAGGATGGCAGGAAGTTGAAAATAACAATGAAAGCGAACAATCAGGTAGTGAAAATAAATGCCAGTGGCCTCCACTATCGGGAGCTCAACGCTAAGCTGAGGGAAGTTATTTCAAACGGCGCCGAAAAGGTCGAGCTCCATAATGTCTACGGGCAGAGGTATATCGGCACCGACTTGGGCAAGCCTATTGAGGTTGAGATATTCGGCACACCGGGCAATGACCTAGGGGCATTTATGGACGGCCCAAGGATTATAGTACATGGCAATGCTCAGGATGGCTGCGGCAATACTATGAATAATGGTGAAATCATCGTTCATGGTCATGCTGGCGATATCATTGGTTTATCCGCCCGGGGAGGCAAGATATTTATTCGGGATGATGTCGGCTACCGAGCCGGGATTCACATGAAGGAATACCAGGATAAAAAGCCAGCGCTAGTTATCGGCGGCACTGCCCAGGACTTTGTTGGTGAGTACATGGCTGGAGGTATTCTAATCCTGCTCGGTCTGAATCTAGGTGAAAGGGAATATCACAAAGCGAAATTTATTGGCACGGGAATGCATGGTGGCATCATCTACCTGAGGGGAAATATCGAGGAATATCAATTGGGCAAAGAGGTAGGCGTTGCTACAATGGAAGAAAAGGACTATCAGGTTCTTCAAAAACTAGTTGGTGAGTTTGCTGCTTACTTCGGCGGTAAGCCCGCTGAGATATTAAAACATGATTTTACAAAACTCTTCCCTCGCTGGCTTCGGCCTTATGGCCGGCTTTATGCCTACTGAATAAAGGAGGTTTAGATGGCGGTTAATTCTGGCGACACTGCCTGGATTCTGATTTCTTCAGCGCTAGTGATGCTCATGACACCAGGGCTGGCTCTATTCTATGGGGGAATGGTACGGCGCAAGAATCTACTTTCCACCATCATGATGAGTTTTGTCCTGCTTGGCTTGGTGGGTCTACTCTGGGTCTTATACGGTTATAGTCTGAGCTTTGCTCCCGATAAATGGGGTATTATTGGGGGGCTAGACTTTGTTGGTCTAAGGGGGGTCGGGCAGGAACCATCGTCTGTCTATGCCACTACCGTTCCCCACCTTGCCTTTATGATATTCCAGGCAATGTTCGCCGTTATTACTGTATTTGGCGCTAGTGAGCGTTCTTTGGGTCATCTATGCGTATAGCCTGAGTTTCGGTCCGGGTAGAGGTGGCTTTATCGGCAACCTTGATGGGTCTTCCTGAACCATGTCGGACAGGCACCCTCTCTGTCTACGCAACTACTGTTCCTCACCTGGCTTTCATGATATTCCAGGCGATGTTTGCCTTAATTACTGGCGCCCTGGTGGTTGTAGACGTATGAAATTCAGTGCTCTCCTTGTCTTCTCCGTCCTCTGGTTTACCATTGTCTATTGTCCAGTGGCGCACTGGGTCTGGGGGTGGTGGGTGGCTGGCTAGATTAGGCGCCCTCGACTTTGCCGGCGGCATCGTAGTTCACATTAGCGCTGGCATATCCCCCTGGCTTTAGCCATGTGCCTCGGCTCACGTAAGGGCTTCCGGGAGAGGGAACCGATGGAGCCGAGCAATATTCCATTGGTCATGCTTGGGGCCGGATTGCTCTGGTTTGGCTGGTTTGGTTTCAATGCCGGTAGTGCCCTCACTTCTGGTGGGCTGGCCTCAAGCGCCTTTGTCGCCACCAATGTTTCCGGCGCAGCGGCAGCCTCTTAGCTGGATGGTGCTTAACTGGATTTATCGAAGGCCAAGCGTACTCGGTATTGCCACTGGTGCCGTTGCCGGATTGGCGGCAATCACCCCGGCGGCTGGTTTTGTGTCCCCCATAATGGGGATACCGATTGGCATTGTAGCAGCCGTGGTATGCTACTACGCTATGCTCCTCAGAGTAAAGAAAATGGGGGTTGATGAGTCCCTGGATGTATGGGCGGTTCATGGCATGGGCGGCATCTGGGGTGTTCTAGCCACCGGCATTTTTGCCAGTGTTGCCGTTAACGCGGCTGGTGCTGATGGCCTGTTTTTCGGGAATGCTTGGCAGCTGGCCAAGCAGCTTCTGGCTGTGGTCTCGGTCGGGGCTTTCGCCTTCAGCGTTAGCTGGGGTTTGGCTAAGCTGGTTGACGGCGTGATGGGGCTGAGAGTTAGTCCTACAGAGGAAACCGTGGGGCTGGATATCTCGCAACACGGGGAAAGGGCTTACGGAGGGATGCTGCGATGAAGAAGATAGAGGCTATCATCAGGGAGGAAAAGCTGGGCGCGGTGAGAGCGGCTCTGGAGGCTAGCGGTTATTTTGGTATGACGGTAAGCGAGGTTAGCGGACACGGGCGGCAGGGAGGTCTCACCCTGCAGTGGCGAGTAGGTGAATACAAGGTGGATTTATTACCCAAGCTAAAGATTGAGGTAGTGGTGCTTGACGAAGATGTGTCCAAAACACTAAACGCCATCACTGCTGCCGCTCGGACTGGTGAGATGGGAGACGGCAAGATATTTGTCCTGCCAGTTGAGAGTGCAGTGCGCGTCAGGACTGGCGAGGAAGGCGACAACGCAATATAAATCAATATAAAAATAAAAAGGAGGGGCGATGAAACTACAGGAAATTCGCAAGGATATTTAAACCAACGGTAGGGCTATCATCAGGGAGGAAAAGCTGGCGCGGTGAGAGCGGCTCTGGAGGCTAGCGGTTATTTTGGTATGACGGTAAGCGAGGTTAGCGGACACGGGCGGCAGGGAGGTCTCACCCTGCAGTGGCGAGTAGGTGAATATAAAGTGGATTTTTTGCCCAAGGTTAAGGTCGAGGTTGTGGTACTCGATGAGGATGTGCCAAAGACACTGAATGCTATCACCGCTGCTGCTAGGACTGGTGAGATGGGAGACGGCAAGATATTTGTCCTGCCGGTTGAGGATGCGGTGCGCGTCAGGACTGGCGAGGAAGGCGAGAACGCAATATAAAAATAAAGAGGAGGGACGATGAAACCGCAGAAAATTCTCAAGGATATTTAAGCCGAACGGGAAGCAACAATCAATTGACTTTGATTTCAACTTGTGGTTTGATATCAATTAAAGTTACGTCGGAGGTTGAAAAATGGTAGCCAAAGAAAAGGCTGAAGCAAAGGAATATGTCCTCAAGATGACTGAGCAGCACGATGTCAAGTTTATCCAGCTATGGTTCACTGACATTCTGGGCATGCTTAAGAGCTTTGCCATCAGTGTGGAGGAACTGGAAGGTGCCCTAGAGGATGGGATAGGGTTTGATGGCTCCTCGATAGAGGGTTTTGCCCGCATTGACGAAAGTGATATGGTGGCTCTGCCCGACCCTGATACCTTCCGGCTTCTCCCCTGGCGACCCAGGGAGCACACGGCAGTAGCCAGAATGTTCTGTAACATACTAAAACCGGGCGGTGAGCCTTTTGATGGTGACCCGCGGCTTGTCCTGAAAAGGAACCTGAAACGGGCGTCGGATATGGGCTATACCTACTACGTTGGCCCGGAGCTGGAGTATTTCTATTTCAAGGATTCAAGTTGCACTGAGCCGCTGGACCAAGGGGGGTATTTCGATATGGACCCTCATGACGCCGCTATTGACCTGAGGCGAGAAACAGTGCTCGCCCTGGAAGAGATGGGCATCGCCATTGACAAATCCCATCATGAGGTGGCGACCTCCCAGCATGAGATAGATATGCACTACACCGATGCCCTGACCATGGCTGACAACGTTATGACCTACCGGCTAGTGGTCAAGGAAATGGCGCTAAAGCAGGGAGTCTATGCTACCTTCATGCCCAAGCCTGTCTTTGGTATTAATGGCAGCGGCATGCACGTCCACCAGTCACTATTCAAGGGTAACTCCAATGCCTTCTTTGACAAGAAGGGTAAGCATCATCTTTCCAATATAGCTTTAAGCTTTGTTGCCGGGCTCCTTAAATATGCCCCTGAGATTACTGCGGTCACCAGCCAGTGGGTCAATTCATATAAGCGACTGATACCTGGCTACGAGGCACCGGTCTATCTCTCCTGGGCAACGCGTAACCGTTCTGACCTTATCCGGATTCCGGAATATAAACCCGGCTTCGAAAATGCCACCAGGTTTGAGCTTCGCTCCCCCGACCCCGCCTGCAACCCCTACCTCTGCTTCAGCGTGATGCTGGCTGCCGGCTTGGCGGGGATTGAGGAGGGGTTAGAACCACCGGAACCGGTAGAAGAAAACGTATACCACATGAGTGAGGAGAAAAGAAAGAGCCTGGGCATAGGCACCCTACCCGCCAGCCTCTTGGAGGCAATACAGCTCACGGAAAAGAGCAAGCTGGTGCGGAAAGCCCTCGGCGACCACGTTTTTGAAGCCTTCATCAAGAATAAGCAGATTGAATGGGACCAGTATCGGGCTCAGGTGACTGACTACGAGCTTAAGAGATACCTACCAGTGCTGTGAGTGGAATTCTGCTGTTCAGCTATGCCGGGGGGAGTGGTATAATGCCCCACGGTCTATCTCAGAGAGTCAAGAGAGGTTCGCATGATACAAGGTACCGGTCCAGAGACAGAACGCAAGATAATGTCCATTCTTAAAGTATTGAGCGAGTCCTCTGAACCGCTGGGTTCAATTACCATCGCTCGAGAGCTGGCGCGATACGGTGTTTTTTTGAGCGAGAGAGCGGTCAGGTATCACCTGAGAATTACTGATGAGCGAGGTTATACTCACCCCCTCGGTCGTGACGGCAGAATGATTACCCCTCAGGGGCTTGAGGAACTCAAGGCGGCGCTGGCGCCAGAGCAGGTCGGTTTCATACTTGAGAAGCTCGAAACGTTAGCCTTCCACACCACATTTGACCTGCAAAAACGGACGGGACAAGTCCCGATAAATACTTCACTCATTGCTAAAGATAGTTTCAAAGAGGCGTTGGCGGCAATGGGCGATGTATTTAAGGCTGGGATTTGTGTCAGCGAGCTGGTAGCTACTGCCTCCGAAGGAGAAAGGCTCGGCTCGGTGATTATCCCCAGCGGCAAAATTGGCTTTGCCACCGTGTGCAGCGTGGTGGTAAATGGGGTACTTCTAAAAGCTGGCGTTCCCATCGAGTCCAGGTTTGGCGGGGTGCTCGAAATCAGAGAGTCAAAGCCAAAACGCTTTACTGCCGTAATCAACTACTCCGGCACATCCCTCGACCCATCGGAACAGTATATTCGTGGCGGGATGACCAGTGTTAGCCAAGCGGCTAAGAGCGGCAATGGTAAGATACTAGCTAATTTCCGTGAAATACCCGCCCCAGCTAGAGCCATTGTTGACGAGAAGGTGGCTATGCTCAAGGAGGCGGGTATTAACGCCGTTTACGTATTGGGTAATACCAGTGAACCAGTGTGTCAAATTGCGGTAGGTCTGAATCGAGTTGGTATAGTACTCCTTGGCGGGTTGAATCCGGTGGCGGCAGCATTCGAGGCCGGAATAGACGTTGCCAACATAGCCGAGAGTGGACTTATCGATTTTCAGCAGCTAGCTAGCTTCTGGCAACTCCAGTAGCCTGAGCAAGTGGCTTTGAAGAAGCCAAAAAGGTCAGCTTGTTTTTTACCCTACCCTCAGGGCTGACCCTTTTGGAGGAGGAACAGGTGAGTCAAGGGGTACTATTGAATAGGGATCTTGGCTTCCTCCGTGTCGGTGCGGCAGTTCCCCTGCTTCGTGTGGCTGATGTTGATTTCAATATCGGGAATATTATTGAAGCCATGAAAAAAGCCAGGGATGAGGGCGTGCAGTTGCTAACCTTCCCTGAGATGGCTATCACCGGCTACACCATTGGCGACCTAGTACAACACCAGGCGCTACTGTCAAAAGCTAAGACGGGGCTACACCACATTCTAGACGAAAGTGCCGGGAACCCTGCAGTAGTAATAGTAGGGATACCACTTGATATTGAACAGAAGATTTTTAACTGCGCTGTGATACTGAACTCAGGGCATATCCTCGGGGTCATACCCAAGACTCTTTTACCTTCCTACAAAGAATTCTACGAAGACCGATGGTTTACCTCCAGCCAGGACGCTCACTGTGATAGCGTGGAACTCCTGGGGGAACGAGTCCCCTTTGGCACCGACATCCTCTTTGGACTGCGAGGAATTCCTTCAGCCCTTATCGGGGTGGAGATCTGTGAAGACCTGTGGGTGCCGCTAGCACCTCATGAGCATCAGGCACTGGCCGGGGCAACGGTGCTCATTAACCTTTCCGCCAGCAACGAGGTGCTGGGAAAGGCAGACTGGCGCCGGATAATGGTGTCCTCCGAGTCGGGCAGGTGCATCGCCGCCTATTGCTACGCGTCGTCCGGCATCGGGGAGTCGTCAAATGATGTTGTCTACAGCGGGCATGTCCTCATCGCCGAGAATGGCACCATCCTTGGCGAATCGGAACGCCTGTCCTCAAGCCCTCAGTTCATAATCTCGGACATCGATTTGGAGCGGCTGGTACATGACCGGCGCGTTTTCGCCAGTTTCCATGAGACATCCCGACAGAGGAAAAACTTCAGGGTTGTTGAAACGGAGGTTGCGGACCCTATCGCCAGCAAGCTGTGGCGAACCATTGACCCCCACCCTTTTGTCCCGGCAGACCCGACCAAGAGGGCAGATAGGTGCCGCGACATCTTTTCCATGCAGGTGGCTGCCCTCGCCCAGAAGCTCTCGGGGGCGAAAAAGAGCCACGTGGTAGTGGGAGTTTCTGGAGGGCTTGATTCCACTTTAGCCCTCCTCGTAGCGGTAAAGACCGCGGACTTCCTCAAGCTGTCCCGAGCGAATGTTCATGCCTATAACCTTCCCGGCTTCGGCACTACCCGAAGGACAAGGACTAACGCTACAAAACTGTGCCACGCACTAGGAGTGAGCTTTGAACGAATGGCTATTAGCCGAACCTCCCGCTCACACCTGAGAGACCTGAAGCACGATAGCCAGCAAGACGTGGTCTTCGAGAACGTACAGGCCCGCTACCGAACCGAGTTCTTCTTCAACAAAGCAAACCAGCTCGATGCGATTGTATTGGGAACAGGCGACCTTACCGAGATTGCTCTGGGATGGAGCACCTTCTCCGGAGACCAGCTTTCGCACTATCACGTCAACACATCCGTGCCCAAGACACTGGTTCGTTTCTTGGTGCGGTGGGTCGCCGACGAAGAGCTAGCCGATTCCCCAGCACAAAGGGTTCTATTTGATGTCCTTGAAACCCCGATTTCCCCGGAACTATTACCGGCGGAGAGAGGGCAGATTACGCAAAAGAGCGAGGAAGTCATTGGCCCAGTCGAGCTTGCCGATTTCTACCTCTACCCCTTCATTCGCTTCGGCATGAGGCCGGGCAAGATTCTGTACTTAGCCAACGAGGCGAGAAGGCAAGTGCTGTTTGACGGAAAGTATACGCTTGACGATCTACGAAGATGGCTTAATAGCTTTATTGAAAGGTTCTTCGCTAACCAGTTCAAGCGGACCTGCTTTCCTGAGGGACCAAAGATTGGCTCGGTGAGCCTGTCTCCCCGGGGGGACTGGAGGATGCCCTCTGATGCTGAGGCAAAACTCTGGCTCGAGGATTTGGAAGCGATGTATCTTAAACTTGGTGGGGTAACAGCCAGAAAGCCAGAATAACCATTTTGCAGAGCGGGAGACGGGATTCGAACCCGCGACCACCTACTTGGAAGGCAGGTACTCTTCCACTGAGTTACTCCCGCCCAGTTACGCCTATTTTAGCTGGAAAAACCACCTTTGTAAAGAACTGCTGACAAATTGCCTATGATTGGTTTTGAAACGCGAGAGGTTGAGAGAGCGGAAGTAGAAAGGATTTTAGGCTAGCTACAAAATCAGCATGGCGTCGCCGAAGCTGTAAAAGCGATATTGCTGAGAGATGGCTTCCTGGTAGGCTTTATTTATAAAATCCTTGCCGGCAAAGGCACAAACCAGCATCAGCAGGGTTGACCGGGGTAGATGAAAGTTGGTTATCAGGCCGTCAACCATGCGGAACTGGTAGCCGGGTAAAGCGAACAGGCTTACCCAACCGTCAAACGGCTCCAAAATAGATGCCTTACTTGCCTGAGCTGCCGCCTCTATAAGCCTCACCGTGGTAGTGCCAACACAAATTACCCTCCGCCCCTCCATCTTAGCCCGGGATAACTGGTTGGCAACCTCCTGGCTTAAGTTGCCATATTCCCTATGGACAGGATGCTTTAACGGGTCATCCTCCGTGACTGGACGAAAGGTATCAAGCCCGACATGGAGGGTAACAAACAGCAAGCAAACCCCCTTCTGCTCTATCCTGCCAAGCAGTTCGGGGGTAAAGTGCAACCCGGCAGTAGGTGCGGCGACACTACCGAGGGTTCGAGCATAGACCGTCTGATAGCGCTCAGGGTCGGCCAAAGGACTGTTGATATACGGCGGTAGTGGCACCCTGCCTAACTGCGGTAATAATACTTCGTCAGAGAAGCTTATCAGCTTTATCCCACCCTCCCCCAACCCAATTATTTCTGCCAGAACCTTAGCCTTGTCCCCACTTATCTCAACCTTGGTGCCAATACTGACCCTTTTCCCCGGCTTTACCAGTGCCTCCCAGACAGCGCTGTCACGCCGGTGCAGCAGCAGAATCTCCACCCTGCCGCCGGTATCAACCTTCTTCCCATTGAGCCGAGCCGGGATGACCCGGCTATCGTTAAATACCAGGACATCCCCAGCTCGTAGATAATCAACGATTTCAAAAAAGCGGTAGTGCTTTATTGAACCATCGCTCCGGTCCAAAACCATGAGGCGGGAGTGGTCTCTTGGTTCAACCGGAGTCTGAGCAATAAGCTCGCGGGGGAGATGGTAAGTAAAATCGCTAGTCCTCATACTGCTAAAGCTAGTATAGCAACACGGAAAACGAAAAGGCAATTCCCAGATTATCTAATAACCCTCACACCCTTGATGCTACACCACCACCCGTGCTAGAATGCTTAAGCTTTACCTCCCCAGAGGTCGAAATGAAGCAAGAGACAGAGTGGGAACCAAAGCTGGTTGGCTTTCTCTGCAAGTGGTGCAGCTATGCCGGCGCTGATTTAGCCGGAACCAGCCGTAAGAAGTACCCGGCAAACATAAAGATAATAAAGGTGCCATGCTCCGGCCGGGTAGATTCGCTGTTTATCCTCAAGGCGTTGCGCCTGGGTTTCGACGGCGTGCTTATTTCCGGCTGCCACCCCGGCGAGTGCCACTATCAAACGGGAAATTACCGCGCCCGGAGGAGAATAGCCATAACCAAGAGGTTCCTTGAGTACCTCGGCGTTGAGCCGCAGAGGATTCAGGCAAGCTGGATTTCGGCTTCAGAAGGAGGGAAATTCGCTGATGTCGTCACTGAGGTGACCAAGGAGGTAAAAGAGGTCGGCCCCAATCAACTATTTGCCGAAAGACAGGGAGATGGAACAAAAACTACGAAGTGAGACTAGGGCACTACTGGAGCAGGGTAAGGTTGACTGGATTATCGGCTTTGAACCGGGGAGCCTGAAGTTTGCCACCACCCCCCTCATAACTAAAGATAAAAACGATACCGACCACCTGGTAATCAATCCCTTTATCACTAATAATCTAGCCAATTTCCTCACCCAGATAAAGGGGCGGGTTGGCATCGTAGTTAAAGGCTGCGAAAGCCGCTCCATCGTCAGCCTGATACAGGATAACAAGGTTGTCAGAGAGGATGTGGTGATTCTCGGCGTCCCCTGCACCGGAGTTATTGACCTCAGCAAGGTAGAAAAGCTGGTGGGTAAATATAGGGATGAGCTGAATGATATTACCCGAGAAGAGGATAAAGTAATCATAAAATTTGATGGCAAGAAAAAGGAGTTCCCCACCACCCAAACCCTCTTTGACCACTGCCTTGCCTGTGAATTCCCCACCCCCAAAGAGTATGACATCCTTCTTGGTGAGCCAAGCCCACCAATTGCCAATCCAGTGGCTCAAGAGAAGATTGAGAAACTAAAGCAGATGGTCCCGGAGCAGAGGTGGGTGTTCTGGGAAAGGGAGTTCAGCCGCTGCATCCGATGCTACGCCTGCCGAAATGTCTGTCCAGCCTGCTTCTGCCGGCGGTGCTTTGTTGAGGAGACCGAGCCACAATGGGTATTACCAGCGCCGCGGTGGCAGGATAACCTGATATTTCAAGTCATAAGAAATATCCATGTTGCCGGAAGATGCACCGACTGCGGTGAGTGCGAGCGTGCCTGCCCGGTCAATATACCGCTAAGAAGCCTGACCAGGGAGATGTATGATATTGTGGATGAGCTTTTCCAGTTTAAAACCGGCATGGATAAGGACGCACGACCACTAATGACCCACTATGCAGAAAAAGAGGCTGAAGATTTCTTCAGATAGAAATGACCAGTAAGAAAATAAACAAGAATGATATAGCCAAACTCCTTAACCAGTGGAGCCAGGAGTTTGCCGTATTCGTCCCGTCAAAAGAAAGCGGCGTGGCGACCATGGCCAAATGGGATGGCAAAAATACCAGCTTTTTAGATTGGTACCGAAACACCGTTGTCCCCCCAAAGGATAATTTCCTCCCCGCCATGGAGGAGATGTTCCGCTTCCAGAAAGACAGGGAAGGCTACAATTTAGAACTGCCACCATTAAATGGAAAAAAGAATTTGATTTTTGGCATACGCCCGTGTGATGCCAGAGCCCTGGCGATAATAGATGCCAACTTTAAGGACCTATATCAGGACCCGTACTATCTATCTAGAAGGAACAGCGCTGTATTAATCGGGCTTGGCTGCACTAACCCCGGCGAGAGCTGCTTCTGCACCTCCCTCGGTATTAGCCCGGCAGAGTCAAACGATGTTGACCTGATGCTCACCGATATTGGCGACCAGTTCCTGATTGAACCTATTTCAGCAGCGGGCAAAGAGCTAATCGCCAGGGCGAGCGGCTTAAAAGAGACAACTAAGGACGATGAGGCCAGGGCCAAAGAAGTAAAAGAGACAGCCTATAACAAGGTTACCAGAAAGATAAATGCCGAGGGCATTGTTGATAAGCTGTTAGCCAGCTTTGATGACCAAGACTTCTGGGAGAAGGTAGCGGCCAAGTGCATAAGCTGCGGCATCTGCACCCTGCTCTGCCCCACCTGCTATTGCTTTGATATTAACGATGAGCTAACTAAGCAGCAGGGGACGAGATTCAGGAGCCTGGATAGCTGCGCCTTCCCCGTCTATACCAAGATGCCAATGGAGAACCCAAGGGATGAGAAATGGAAAAGGGTGAGACAGAAGGTATGTCATAAATTCGGCTTCTTCCCCATGAACTTTAATGCCATTGCCTGCACCGGCTGCGGCCGATGTGTTCGCCTCTGCCCGGTGAACTGGGATATTACTCAGGTGCTGGAGAGCGTGCCGCTCAAGGTACAGGGAGCAAAATGACGACTACCAATATCAGCCCCAGCCGATTCTTAGCTCAGGATAATGTCTATCTGCCCCATATAGCCGTAATCGAGAAAATAATCGAAGAAACACTGGCTATTCGAACCTTCCATTTCAACTTTAAGGACAAGAAGCTGGGGGCGAAGTTCAGCTTTGAGTCAGGGCAGTTTGGCGAATACTCTGTCTTCGGTATCGGCGAAGCCCCATTCTGTATTTCTTCCAGCCCCACCCGGCGCGACCATCTTGAGTTTACTGCCCAGCGCGTGGGCAGGGTAACTAACGCCCTGCACCGGCTCGGTGTTGGCGCTGAAATTGGCTTCAGGGGACCCTACGGCAATAGCTTCCCTCTTGACTTCTTACAGGGTAAAAACCTGGTTTTTGTCGGTGGTGGCATCGGCTTAGCCCCGCTACGCTCCCTCATCTGGAATGTCATTGATAATCGAAATAAGTATAAAGATATAGATATTATTTATGGCGCTCGCAGCCCCGCTGACCTGTGCTTCAAGTATGACCTGGATGCCTGGAGCAGGGACAAGACGGTAAAATTTGCCACCACCGTTGATAGGGGGGATGAAAGTTGGACAGGAAGGGTGGGCGTAGTGCCCAAGATATTGGAGGAGGTAGCCCCCTCCGCCAAAAACGCCGTGGCTATTGTCTGCGGGCCACCGATTATGATACGGTTTACCTTCCCCGTGCTGACCAAGCTGGGCTTTACTCCAGAGCAGATGCTCACCACCTTAGAGAAGAGGATGAAGTGCGGCATCGGTAAGTGCGGACGGTGCAATATCGGAAATATCTATGTCTGCCGCGATGGGCCGGTGTTCAGCTACGCCCAGATTAAGAGCTTCGTCTCCAGCGAGTATTAAGCCAGCGCCCCTTCCATCTCCGCCACGATTTGCTCATTGGTGAAGTGCTCAAGGCTCACCGCATGGCTAAAGCAAGCGGCGATACAGGCGCCGCAAGCCTTGCACAGAGCCTCGTTGACCCGACACACCCCCTTCTTATCATCATAGTCAATGGCATTATAGGGGCAAACCAGCCGGCAGACCTGGCAGCCGGAGCAAATTCTCTCATCAATAACCGCCGTGGCGGCTTCAATCTCCACCTTCCCCTTACTAATCATCGCCAGAACCTCAGCGGCGGCCGCCGAAGCCTGAGCCACAGTATCCGGTATATCCTTGGGACTCTGACAGCAACCAGCCAGAAATATTCCGTCAGTCATGGTTGCCACCGGCTCCAGTTTTGGGTGCCTCTCCAGAAAGAAGCCGTCGGCGCTGCGGCTGATATTAAATAAGCGGGCAACCGCCTCAACATCCGGCTGCGGCTCCAGGGCACAGCTCAGAACAACCATATCCACCGGCAGTCGCCGCTGCCGCCCGACCAGTGTGTCCTCAAACTGGACGATGAGCTTACCTTCCTCTTCAGGGGTTTCGGCGACATTGGTTATCTCCCCGGGACGGCCCCGCAGGAAAACCGTCCCCTCTTTAAGGACACGGTTATAGAACTCCTCATAGCCCTTGCCGAAGCTCCGGATATCAATATAAAACTCGTAGACCTCGGCATCGGTATGCTCCTTTATCAGGTGGGCAAACTTCATGGAATGCATACAGCAAACCCGTGAGCAATACTCGTGATACTTCTCATCCCGACTGCCAACGCAATGGATAATGCCAATCCTCTTTGGGGCTGAGCCATCCTTGAGCACAATATTACCATCGGTCGGACCGGAGGAATTGACCATGCGCTCAAACTCAAGGCTGGTAATAACATTGTCCAGCCTTTTATAGCCATAAGGATAGATAGGGGTAGGGTCAAATAGACTAAAGCCGGTAGTCAGAATTATGGAGCCAACCTCAACCTCAATTAATTTGTCTTCTTGCTTAAAATCTATAGCCTTAGCCTCACAGAACTTCTCACAGGCACGGCACTTACCCGTCAAGAAATAGGCACAGTGCTCTTTGTCAATGACCGGTATATTGGGCACGGCCTGAGGGAAGGGGGTATAGATAGCCTTCCTCTTACCCAGACCGACCTCAAACTCGCTATCTACCTTCCACGGGCACTTGGTCTGACACAAGCCACAGCCGGTACAAAGAGCTTCATCTACATATCTTGCCTTCTTCCTGATTTTGACCTTGAAATTGCCGATATACCCGGAGACCTCTTCTACCTCACTGTAGGTCAACAGCTCAATATAGGGATGGGAGCCCACCTGCGTCATCTTTGGGGTCAGGATGCATGCTGAACAATCCAGGGTGGGGAAGGTCTTATCCAGCTGAGCCATATGTCCCCCAATACTAGGCGTTTTCTCCACCAGATAGACCTTATGCCCGGAGTCAGCAATCTTAAGTGCCGCCTGAATTCCAGCAATTCCCCCACCAACGACGAGGGTGTTTGGATTAACTAGAACCTCCCTTGCCTCCAGTGGCTGATGATAATAGACCCGCCGCACGGCAGCGCTGACCAGCGCCTTGGCCTTATCGGTAGCTTCTTTTCTATCCTCAGTCACCCAGGAGACTTGCTCACGAATATTCGCCATCGCAAAGAGATAAGGATTTATTCCCGCCTCCTGACAGACACGGCGAAATGTCGGCTCATGCATTGTCGGTGAACAAGAGGCGACCACGATACGGTTAAGCCCCAGCTCCTTGATGTCCTTCTTAATCATCTCCTGCCCCGGGTCGGAGCACATAAATTTATAGTCGCGAGCGACGACTACCCCTTCCAGACCCTGGGCAAAGCGGACAACCTCATCAATATCAACCGTGCCAGCGATATTGCTGCCGCAATGACAGATATAGACACCGATTCTAGGTTCCACTCAAACCTCCGTCCTACCAATAAAATACTACCATAAACCCACTTGCCTCAACAAGAGTTTATTCACCCCATCCCCCTTTATCCCCCTTCCCCTAAGGGGAAGGGGGAAGTAGTTTTAAAAAGGGGGGGCTTCGCCCCCCCCTTTTTTATCCCTCCCCCTCTCCTTAGTAAGGAGAGGGGGATTAAGGGGGTGAGGTTAATAAAAGAATTTGTCGCTACTATCCCTATCGTGATAAACTGGAGGGTTAGAAGAAGGGAGTTTTAGGTGAGAATACTGGTAACCAATGATGACGGAGTATTTGCCGACGGGCTATGGACACTGGTGAGGGAGCTAAAAAGCACCGCCGATATAGTGGTGGTAGCCCCGGATAGAGAGATGAGCGCCATAGGCACCGCGGTTAGTCTGCACCAGCCAGTAAGGGCAAGGGAGACGACGCCTCTGATAGACGGCGTAGAAACCTATGCCGTAGAGGGCACGCCGTCTGATAGTGTTATTCTGGCTTTAGGCAATCTGGTTAAAGATAGGGTAGATTTAGTCATTTCCGGCATAAACCGGGGAGCAAACCTGGGTGATGATGTGCTAATCTCAGGGACGGTAGGGGCTGCCCTGCAAGCCAGTCTGCATGGTTTCCCCGCCTTTGCCATCTCGCTAGCGCTGGGGGATAACCTCAACTTTGGTGATGCGGCTAAATTTGCCGACTTACTAGCCAAAAAGTTCGGTTCGGGCGTCTTGCCGGCCAACATTTGCCTTAATGTTAATCTACCAAGCCTCCCCCGGGAAAAAATCAGGGGGGTGAGGATTACCTATCCTGCCACCAAAAGCCATACTGAGACCATTGAGGAAAGACATGATAACGGACGCCAGTACTACTGGTTTGTTCGCCAGAAGACAAATAAGCCGATAGATGAAAAGACAGATACCTGGGCAATAGACCAGGGCAATATCTCCATCTCGCCACTGCTCACCAGAGAGACGAGCAAGCCTTCACCCCTCCTCCCCGATAGCCTCTGCTCTGACCTCTTCCACGAGCTTCAACGCGGTTAGGTTCTACCAAACTCCCTTTTTAGCTGCCCTGAACTGAGGCGAATCATCGTTGGTCGGCCATGAGGGCAGGTATGGGGAGTAGCTGACTGTTCCAGCTGTCGCACTAACTCTCGCATCTCAACATCGGTCAATGCCTGCCCCGCCCTGACTGCGCTGTGGCAAGCCATAGACCTGGCGACGCCCTCCACCCAATCATCCCCACCCTCTGAAGGGAAGGAGTCCAGCAATTCTTTCAGCATCCCCACCCAGTCCCGGTCATAAACCAGAGCCGGCACCGCCCGGACGAGGAAGGTTCTGTCGCCAAAAGGCTCAATGGAGAAGCCAAATTCAGCCAGGCCCTCATAGTGTGACCTCAATACTGCCTCTTGCCTGGGACTAACCTCAAATGTCATTGGCTCAAGCAATCCTTGAACCTCTATCTCCTTTTGTGACCTCTCGTGCTCAATCCGTTCAAAAAGGACCCGCTCATGAGCCGCATGCTGGTCAATAAGATATAGCCCATCCGGACCCTCGGCGATGATATAAGTATTGCCGAGCTGACCCATTACCCGCAGCACCAGCAGGGACACTGCTGGGGTTAGTGGTGGGGTGGGAGAGCTATAAGCGGTATCAGCAATTGGGGTTAATACTGCCTGCCTCAGCGGTGAAGAAAATATGGTTTCCTTAGCCACCGTCTTAACCTCAGGCACGGTAACTTGCTCCATTAAAGCCTGACGAACTGCCCTGTGAACCACGCTAAAAACGGCATGCTCGCTGCAGAATCTCACCTCGCTCTTGGTCGGGTGAATATTGACATCCACCTCCTCAGGCGGCAGCAAGATATTGATGACCGCCACCGGGTGCTTCCCCACCGTCAAAAGCCCATGATAAGCCTCCTCCACCGCTCGAGCCAGCAAACGGCTGGTTACCCAGCGACGGTTAATGAAGAAGCTGAGGTAGCCCCGCCCGGAGCGGCTTACCTCAGGCAAACCGACCATGCCCGTTATCTGGGGTGACAGGACAGTGGTGTCTTTGAGCTCAAGCATATTCTTGGCCACCTCAACCCCGTAGACCTCAACTATACTATCTATCAGCCGCCCACTCCCCACCGTCCTTAGTGCCAACCTGCCATCAATAGACAGGGAAAATCTAACCTCGGGGAAGGCAAGGGCGTACTGGCTGACCACATTAGCGATATGGCTATTTTCCGTAGCCACCGACTTGAGAAATTTTAATCTTGCCGGTATCTTGCGGAACAGGTTTCGCACGCTCACCGTCGTTCCCTGAGGCCGCCCCTGACTTCGGCGAGTGACAATAGCACCGTCTCTCAGGCTGAGGTAGGTGCCAACCCTATCGCCAGCGGCGCAGGTAACCACCTCCACCTGAGCCACAGCGGCGATACTGGGTAGTGCCTCCCCACGAAAACCAAGGCTTCTAATCGACTCCAAGTCTTCAAGGCTGGCTACCTTGCTGGTGGCATAACGGTCAAAGGCAAGTCCCACCTCCGCCGGGGGAATCCCGCAGCCATTATCGGTCACCCTGATTAGGCTTACCCCACTACCCTCCACCTCAACGGAAATCTGGCTGGCACCAGCGTCCAGCGAATTCTCCACCAGCTCTTTTAGCACCGAGGCTGGCCTCTCCACCACCTCCCCGGCGGCAATCTGGGCAACTACTTTGGGGTCTAAGACCTTAATGGGCATGGTTATTCTATCTTCTCTAGTTTAGCGAAACTTAATAAGAGTTTCTTTATCCCCACCCCACTGGTGAAAGCAACTACTACTTCTTTATCGTCCTTCACCGGCTGGCAACTAACCACCACCCCATCGCCAAACTGAGCATGGCGGACATGGTCGCCAGCCTTGAGTTCGGGAGCATCCGAGCTGGGGGCAGACGTCTTAGCCTTGTTCCAGGAATATAAAGATGACATTATCTGGCTCTCCTCTCCCTGCCACAAGCCGCTACCGGCTATCAGGTGCTGGGGTATATCCTTCAAGAAGCGAGATGGTTTACTCACCGTGCTTGAGCCCATTAGGCTGCGGCGGAAGGCATAAACCAGGTATACCCTTTGCTTGGCTCTGGTTATCCCCACATAGCATAGCCGCCTCTCCTCCTCCAGTTGTCCCGGCTCGTCAAGGGACCTAACGTGCGGCAGGATGCCATCCTCCATGCCGACAATAAACACCACCGGGAATTCCAGTCCCTTCGCCTGATGTAGAGTGACCAGGGTTACGGCATCCAGCGTCCCATCAAGACCATCAACATCAGATACCAGGGCTACCCCCTCAAGAAAGGTAGTTAACCCCGCCCCCGGTTTCAGTTCACGATAATCCCGGGCTACAGTGCGAAGTTCAAGGATATTTTCCCAGCGTTCCTCCCCATTCTCACCGCTCATAATATATTCCTTATAGCCAGTTTGTTTCACCACCAAATCAAATAAGTCAAGCAGGCTTAGTTCACGGCTGCGGCTAATAAACTCCTTCACCAGGCTCAGAAAAGCAGCCAGCGACTTGCTGACGCGAGGGTTAAACGGATGCTGGCGTTCCTCCCCTTCCTTTGATCTAGCGATAAGTTGCAAAGCCTCATACTGAGAGACACCCAGAGATTTGGCTAAGTTTGAAAGCTGGCTCAGGCTAACCTGACCAATACCCCGCCCCGGGACATTGATGATTCTCTGAAGGCTAACGTTATCATGAGGGTTCTGGATAAGCCGCAGGTAGGCAATAATATCCTTTATCTCCCGCCGCTCGTAAAAGCGAGTGGCCGCCACCAGCTTATAGGGAGTGCCGTAGCGAATAAACGCCTCCTCAAGGGCTCTTGACTGGGCATTGGTCCGATACATTACCGCACAGTCGCTTAGCCTGGCCCTTCTCTTCCCCACCAGACGCTCAATCTCGCTGACAACAAACTGGGCTTCATCCTGTTCAGTATAGGTCCCAACCACATTAATCAGCTCGCCCGGCTCATTATTCGTCCACAGCGCCTTGGGTTTACGTTGCTGATTGGCTGAGATGACATGGGACGCCGTTTCCAGAATCATCTTGGTTGAGCGGTAGTTCTGCTCCAGCAATACCAGCTTCGCCTCAGGAAAGTCCTTCTCAAAGCTAAGGATATTGCGCAGGTCGGCAAACCGCCATGAGTAAATAGACTGGTCGGGATCGCCAACGACACATATATTGCGCCTTTCCCCACCCAGCTGCCTTATCAGCTCATACTGAACCAGGTTGGTGTCCTGAAACTCGTCCACCAGAATATGCAGGTACCGGGACTGATATTTAGATAAGGTCTCAGGGCTATTTCTGAATAGCTGCACCGTTTTCATTAGCAGGTCATCAAAGTCAAGGGCACTACTCTCCTCCAGCAGCTTCTGGTAGCGCTCATAGACCCGCCCCGCCACCTCCTCAAAATAGCTACGGGTACTCTGAATATAGTCCTGCGGGGTTAGCATGCGGCTCTTAGCCGCACTAATGGCGGAGGCGATAGCCCGGGGGACATATTGCTTGGGGTCAAGCCCTATATCCCGGATTGATTGCTTGAGCAGGCTGAGCTGGTCTTCATCATCATAGATGACAAACTTTGGGTCAACACCCATAGCCTTGCCATCCCGACGCAGTATTCGGGCGCAGATAGCGTGAAAGGTACCGATGGTCAAATCACCCACGGAACTGCCGATAAGCCGGCTAAGCCTCTCCTCCATCTCCCTGGCGGCTTTATTGGTGAAGGTAACCGCCATAATGCGGTGGGGGCTAATCCGGCAGACCTTGATAAGATAAGCCACCCGGTGGGCAATGACCCTGGTCTTGCCGCTGCCCGGACCAGCCAAAATCAGCACCGGCCCCTCAATTGCCTCTACTGCTTCCCTCTGCGCCGGATTAAGCTCAGCCAAGATATCCATCTTGCTCATTATAACATTTCATCGTGCTTCGTTTCTCGGCAGCATTGACCCCATCCCCCTTTATCCCCCTTCCCCTCAAGGGGAAGGGGGAAGTAGTTTTAAGAGGGGGGCGAAGCCCCCCCTCTTTTTTATTTCTCCCCCTCTCCTTCAAAGGAGAGGGGGACCAAGGGGGTGAGGTGCAGAAATATGAACGAGCACAATTGTTGACAGGTAAGGCTAAAAAATGTATGATATATGCGGATATATGCATATATTGTTCTAACCAAGGGGAAGGCTATGCAAGACTTAATCAAAGCAACAAAGGCTCTCTCCGATGAGACCAGGCTCAGGATTTTAAATGTGCTCTTGGAGAGAGAATGCTGCGTCTGCGAGGTGATGCAAGCCCTGGATATATCTCAGTCCCGGGCTTCACGCAATCTTGGTCTTCTTCAGGACGCTGGTTTTTTAAAGGCAAGGCGAGACGGAGTGTGGATAGTCTATTCTGTGGACTGGCAGACAGCAAACCGCTACGCTGCCTCACTAGCCAAGCTGGTGAGGGATCCCCTTGTCAGCAGCAAGGTCTTGGCCCAAGATAAGGAGAGACTAAAGCACGCACGACGGGTTGGTCCCAAAACACTGATAGATAAGGAAAGTAAGGCATGACTAACGCCGAACCAAGAAGTTTAGTCGGTAGACTTTCATTCCTCGACCGATTTCTTACACTGTGGATTTTTCTGGCGATGGGGTTCGGGGTGGGGCTGGGGTATTTTGTCCCCAGCGTCGCCAACTCTATCAACTACTTCTCAGTGGGCACTACTTCCATTCCCTATCGCGATAGGGCTTATCCTGATGATGTACCCGCCGCTAGCCAAGGTCAGGTATGAGGAAATGGGGCGGGTATTCCGGGATTGGCGAGTTCTCGGTCTTTCACTAATACAGAACTGGGTCATTGGTCCGGTGCTGATGTTTTTCCTGGCAATCTTCTTTCTTGGATTCTTGTGGCCATATCCTGAATATATGATGGGCCTCATAATGATAGGCCTAGCCCGCTGCATCGCCATGGTCATCGTGTGGTGTGACCTGGCCGGAGCAGATAGTGAGTATTCCGCCGGGCTGGTAGCTTTTAACTCGGTCTTTCAGTTGGTTTTCTACTCAGTTTACGCGTACATCTTCATAACGGTGCTGCCAGTGAAGTTTGGGCTTGAAGGGGTCGTGGTGCATGTCACCATCGCACAGGTCGCCCAGAGCGTCTTCATCTACCTGGGCATACCGTTTTTCGGAGGTATGATTACCCGCTTCATTTTCCTGAAGACCAAAGGGCGAGAGTGGTATGAGACGAAGTTCATCCCCAAGATTAGCCCCATCACCCTGGCAGCGCTGCTGTTCACTATTATAGTCATGTTCTCGCTTAAGGGCGAAACCATTGTTCAGTTGCCACTGGATGTGGTGCGCATCGCCATTCCTCTACTGCTCTATTTTGTGGTTATGTTCTTCGTATCGTTCTACTTGGGAAGGAAAATCAGCGGCGACTATCCCAAGGTAGCGGCCATTGCTTTCCATGCCTCCGGCAATAACTTCGAGCTTGCGATAGCTGTGTGTGTTGCTATTTGGGGCATAAATTCAGGGCAGGCGTTTGCCGCTGTCATTGGGCCGCTGGTTGAGGTGCCGGTGCTCATCAGCCTGGTAAACGTATCCCTCTACTTCCGGCGTAAGTACTTTCAGCCCTGATAGATATATAAAGGCTGGTTATCAGTGATGAGCCTTCCCTGCTTGGATAGCTCTTCTCGCAGGTGCTTGGGCAAAGAGAAAATCCCCTGGTGGGTCAGCCCATCGTAGAATTTGAGGTGGCTCAGGGAACGGGCGGAAATTCTCTTGTCCACCTCAGAGGGTGAAAGCCGAAGCGGGCTGAGATTGAACGACGCCAGGCAGAACCCCCACGGACCGCCAAAGGAGGGAATGTCTACCTGGTAAGGGAAAACTATAGGAAAAACGCTTTTCAGCGTTTTATTGACGGCACTAAAGTTCAGTAACTCGGTCAAGGACGCCGACCCGGCTTGAACACTTATAATTCCGTCAGCCGTAAGCCTGTCCCTGACCAGCTGATAGAATTCCTGAGTATAAAGCAGATAAGCCGGACCCTCCTCTATTGGGTCAGGCAAATCAATAATGATTATGTCAAATAACTCCCTACTCTTCGCCAGATATTCTCTAGCATCAGTATGCAGTAGTTCCGTCCGCTTATCCTTAAACGAGCCCTGGCTATAACTGGGGAAGAACTTCTGGCAAAGAGCCACCACCTCGTCATCAATATCAACCATCACCGCCCTTTTTACTATTTTATGGGACAGTACCTCCCTCAGGACAGCTCCCTCGCCACCCCCGGCAATAAAAACTGTCTGCGGGCGGGGATGGGTTATCATTGGCGGCTGAACCAGAGCCTCGTGATAGATAAACTCATCCAACTCACTGGATTGGATCTTGCCATCCAGCACCAAGCATTTACCGAAACTACCACAACGGATAATTTCAGCCATTTGGAACTTGGTCTGGCCGGTATACAGCACCTCTTCAATGCTGTGGAGCTGAATCAAGTTTCGGCTTACTCTATCGCAAAACCATTTATCAGGGTCTTTATCCATAGCTTCGTCTCAAACCACCTGGGTATCCAAGATACCTATCGGCGTCTCCGTTATCGAGTGGTTTTTACCACCAAGCTTCCTCACTATTATCTCTGCTGCCTTCCTCGGCTGGACGGAGCTGCCGCAGGTGAAAATGTCAGCGGCGGCATAGCCATATTCCGGCCAGGTATGAATACAGAGATGAGATTCGGCGATAATTACCACCCCGCTTACCCCCTGGGGACTGAACTGATGGAAGGACTCCCCCAGTACTGTTGCCCCAGCCTCACCGGCTGCCGCCAGCAGAGCCTCTCTGAGAAAGCCGATATCGTTTAACACCTCCTTATTACAGCCCTTTAGCTCCAAGAGTAAATGTTTCCCTAGTGCATTCAATCACCTGCCCTCCTTGGAAGATTCACTCCGTGCCAAAGCTGATTTTATACCAATATGCCAGCTTTATCAATACCTTAGTAAGGGATTATTTATGAACCTCACCCCCTTCCCTTCAATAAAATAATAAGGGAAGGGGGTAGGGGGATAGGTTCTTTACCAACGGCAATTAAGCGGTTATAATAGGCTGGTATTTCCAGAATGTAGCCGGAGGTGCAAATTGGCAGCCTTGTATGTTACCTCTATACCAGCCGGTGCGGGTAAGACTGCGGTCTGTGCCGGGCTGGGCAGGCATCTGCAGGGTGATGGCAGAAGGGTTGGCTTTTTTAAGCCTATTGTCGCTGATATTAAAAGCCCGGAAGCGGTTGACAGTGACGCCGAGTTTATGAAGCATATTTTGGCTTTAAAGGAGCCGATAAACAGCCTTTGCCCGGTTATCGGTAGGGGGGAGGATGTAGCTAGTAAGATTAAGGAAGCCTATGCCAAGGTTTCCCGGGGCAAAGATGTGGTTATTGTTGAGGGGGTATGGCGCCAGAGGCCGGGGAGCAAGCCAATTGAGGCTTCCCGCCAGATAGCTGAGGCGCTGGACGGCAGGGTGATTATTGTCGAGCCTTATTCTGAGGAGTTATCTACGGCAAGGTTTATTGATAAATATAAGGACTTCGGGGAATATCTACTGGGTATCGTCGTGAATAAGGCGCCGAGAAGCCAGGTGAAGCATTTATATAATCAGTTATCGGGGGTGAATATTCTGGGGGTGCTTCCTGAGGATAGAGTTCTAATCAGCTTGACGGTAGGGGAGCTGGCGGAGCGTATTCAGGGAGAGATATTAAACTCCAATGAGAAATCATCGGAGCTGGTTGAAACCTTTATGTCTGGGGCAATGATTGTTGACTCCGGTCTGGACTATTTTGGTCGTAAAGACAATAAGGCGGTGGTGGTGCGGGGCGAGCGCCCCGATATACAGCTGGCGGCTCTGGAAACCTCAACCAAGTGCCTTGTTCTCAGTGGCGGCGGGTCGCCAATCCATACCGTGCTCCAGAGAGCCGAGGATAGAGGGATTCCGATTATTTTGACCAAGGGTGATATTACTTCTACGGTGAATAGCATCGAGCTGGCTCTGGGTAAGACCAGATTTAACCAGGAAAAGAAGCTGCCGAGACTTGATGAAATTATAGAGCAGCAGTTCAACTTTCCGGCTTTGTATAAGGGGCTAAACTTATAGCTTTATGCAGTAACCCTATCCCCCTGTATCCCCCTTCCCCTTTAGGGGAAGGGGGAAGTTGTTTTAAGAGGGGGGCTTCGCCCCCCTCTTTCTTTTTGGTCTAAAAAAGCTTAAAAAGCCTACCGCTTGAGTAAAATGGCGGTGTATAATATAAGTAAGTATGAAAGGAGGTATGATATGACTATTGAAGAACTAAGCAAGAAAATTGATAAATACCGCTATCAAAATCTAGGTTTTATAGCCTTGGGGTTTGCTTTGGCAATAAGTGGGTTTGTTAGGGCTAGCGTATGTTGGACAGACATAGTTGTATATTCATTAGCTACGATATTTTTCCTTGTTGTTGCTGGCAAAGCATTTAGGCAATCCAGAAAGTTTAAAGTAAAATAAGTGGCGGGCAGTTAGCTCAGTTGTAGAGCACGCGGTTCAAGTCCTTTACTGCCCAGTTTTAGTTCTCCTCGGCTTTGGTGGGCAATAGTGTTATACTATAATTAAGGTAGAGGTAAAAATGAATTTTATTATACGGTTAATTATGTTTGTCGGTGGTGGACTCTTAATCGCGTTATCCATAGTATTAGGTTTAGCTTTGACTATCGGGCTACCTTTCATCACCATCGCTACTGGTTCTCTAGTGCCTATCGTTATCTGGGGGGTTATAGACCTGCTTATTTTCCTTGTGGGAGTTTTCTTAGTCAGGGCAGCCACTAGCTAATAGTGACCTAGCATTTTCACCATTAAATATACCCCCACCGTTCTGCGTGAGCCTTTGGCAGAACCCCTAGATACAAAAAGTTGCAATCCCCAGAGAAACGTGGTATAATGTTAAGTTAATAGAATAAAAAACCTTTAAGCCGGTCCAGCGAGGCTGGCAAGGGAATAACAAGAGTCAGGGTGCAAGACCTCTTGCCAGCTATGATAAATGGTAAGAGGTTTATTTTATGTCAAAAAAAGTCATAATGACCGCGGAGGATATTAAGCGAACCCTGGCTCGAATCGCCCACGAGATTGTTGAGCGAAACGAACTGCTCCAAGACCTGCTACTGGTAGGGATGCACACCCGCGGCGTGCCTCTGGCTAAGCGTCTTGCCGCCAATATAGAGAGCTTTGCTAAAGCTAAGATATCAGTGGGCACTCTGGACATCAGCCTTTATCGTGACGACCTTTCTTCGCTGGAGCTAAAGCCCCTGGTCAAACTCACCGATATCCCGGCCACTATTGAAGGCAAATCCATAGTCTTAGTTGACGATGTCCTGTATACCGGGCGCAGTATCCGTGCCGCCATGGATGCCCTCACTGACCTGGGACGACCTCACCTGATTCAGCTCGCTGTGCTTGTTGATCGCGGCCACCGCGAGCTGCCAATACGGGCTGACTATATCGGCAAGAACATCCCCAGCTCCAGGCACGAGGAAATAAAGGTTAGATTAAAAGAAACCGACGGCGTAGACGAGGTCGCCATTATCACTACGCCGCTAGCTAAGGAGGAGCGATGAGGACAACGCAAGTGAAGCCTCAGGTGCCCGAGACGACGCCAGCCTGGCGGCACCACCACATCCTTGACATTGATGACTTCACTCGTGAGGAGATAGAGCTCGTCTTCCACACCACCAAGGCGATGAAGGAGGTTCTATCCCGCCCGATTAAACGGGTGCCTACGCTCCGGGGCAAGACCATCGTCAACCTGTTTTATGAGCCCAGCACTCGCACCCGATTATCCTTCGAGCTTGCCGCCAAGTACCTGGGCGCCGATGTGGTTAACCTCAATGCCTCAGTCAGCAGTGTCGCCAAGGGAGAATCTCTGGTTGATACCCTGGGCACGCTACAGGCGCTGGGGGCTGATATTGTCGTCATGCGTCACCCCCACTCCGGTGCCCCCTATATTGCCAGCAGATATATCGAGGCAAGCATCGTCAATGCCGGAGATGGCTGGCATGCCCATCCCACTCAAGCCCTTCTTGACCTCTTCACCCTCTACGAGCATAAGGGAAGCCTGAAGGGGCTCAAGGCAGTCATCATTGGTGATATTATGCACAGCCGGGTGGCTCGCTCCAACATCTGGGGTCTAACCACCATGGGAATAGAGGTCACACTGTGTTGCCCCCCTACCCTTCTCCCCATCGGATTGGGCGGGGAGCAACTACCTCCGGTCAATATTGAGCCTAACATTGAGCTTGCTTTAGATGGAGCCGATATGGTGATGACCCTGCGCCTGCAGCGAGAAAGGCAAAAGAGCGGACTGCTGCCCAGCATCCGGGAGTACATCCAGCTATACCAGCTCACCGAGACAAGGCTAGGCAGAGCCAAAGCCGATGCCCTGGTCTTTCACCCCGGCCCGGTAAACGAGGGGATTGAGATTTCCCCGGATGTGGCTCACGGTCAGCAATCAGTCATCAACGAGCAGATAACCAATGGCGTCGCCGTGCGCATGGCTTTACTCTACCTCATCAGCGGGAGCCAAAAACAATGAAAAAATCACTGCTTATTCAGGGTGGACGAATAATTGACCCCAGCCAGGGGATAGATGTAACCGGCAGCCTGCTTATCAGTGACGGCAAGGTCTCATGGCGGGGCAAGGGGGAGGAAACCCCACCCCAGCCCGACTATGACATCCTCCATGCCAAAGGACTAATCGTTTGCCCCGGATTTATTGACCTCCACTGCCACCTGAGGCAGCCCGGCGATGAGGAGAAGGAGACCATCGCCAGCGGAACCAATGCCGCCGCCAGAGGCGGCTTTACCACCATCTGCTGCATGCCCAATACCAACCCGCCGCTGGACAACCAGACCGCTATTGAGTTTATAAAGTCCAAGTCAGCCTTAGAGGGGGTAGTCCGGGTCCTGCCCATAGGCTGTATCTCCAAGGGGAGGAAGGGGGAGGAACTAGCTGAGATGGGGGAGCTGGCTTCAGCCGGCGTGATTGCCTTCAGTGATGACGGCGAACCAGTGCTAAGCTCATACCTTATGCGCCAGGCGCTGGACTATAGCCGCGCCTTTGACCGGCCCATCATTGACCACTGCGAAGATAAAGCCCTCACCGAGGGCGGTCAGATGAATGAGGGCATAATATCAACCAGGCTAGGGCTGCGCGGCATACCAAGTGCCGCCGAAGAGATTATGGTGGCTCGTGACCTGGCTCTGGCGCAACTGACCGGCAGTCGGCTACACATCGCCCATGTTAGCACCGAGGGCTCGGTTGAACTCATTCGCCGGGCCAAAGACAAGGGCATCAGGGTTACCGCCGAGGTCACCCCCCACCACCTGACCCTGACCGAGGAAAGGGTCATCGGCTATGATACCAACGCCAAGGTAAACCCACCGCTTAGAACAAAACAGGACGTCAAAGCCCTGATTCAAGGGCTTAACGATAACACCATTGATATTATTGCCACCGACCACGCCCCCCACACCGAGGCCGATAAGCTCTGCGAGTTTGACCTCGCCCCCTTTGGCATCAGCGGCTTTGAGACCGCCCTGGGCAGCCTGATGGGCCTGGTGCATAACGGGGAGATAGGTCTGGTTACCCTCATCGCCAAGCTTACTGACGCCGCCAGGATTATCGGCGATAGATACGGCCGGCTGGGGACTCTGGCTATTGGCGCCCCGGCTGATGTCACCCTCTTTGACCCCAATCTTGAGTGGGTGGTAGACACGAAAGATTTTGCCTCAAAGGGAAAGAATACCCCCCTTGCCGGCGAGAGGCTTAAAGGCAGGGTAATGGCAACTATATATCAGGGGAAATCTAGTCTATAAAGACGACTCTATTAAGGTAAAGGAGAGTTAGATAACCAATAAAAGGGCAATCCTAGTCTTAGAAGATGGCTCGGTCTATGAAGGCTACTCCTTTGGCGCTGAGGCTGACGCCTTTGGCGAGGTTGTTTTCAACACCAGCATGGTGGGCTACCAGGAGATGCTCACCGACCCATCATATGCCGGGCAGATTGTCGTTCCCACCTACCCCCTCATCGGCAACTACGGCATTAATGAACAGGACTTTGAATCAAATAAAATTCAGGTAAGCGGCTTTGTCGTCAGGGAAGAGTGCCTTGAGCCCAACCACTACCTGAGCGTAAAGACCCTTCATCAATATCTAGCCGAAGCTGGCATCACGGGGATAAGCGGCGTTGATACCCGTGCCATTACCCGCCGACTCCGCTCCGCCGGGGTAATGATGGGCATGCTCACCAGTACTAAGACTCCCCAGCAAGCCCTGGAACAGGTAAAGAACTTGCCCGATTATGGCTCAATAGATTATGTCAAGCAGGTAAGCACCCCCACTCCTTACCAGTGGGAGCCGACTGGCTCTGCCCCAACCCACCATGTAGTAGTCCTGGACTGCGGCTTGAAATACAGCATCCTGCGCTTCATCAGCCAAATGGGCTGCGCGGTAACGGCAGTCCCCTGCACCACCCCCGCCAAGGAAATCCTTGCCCTTAAACCTGATGGCATTCTCCTCTCCCCCGGCCCCGGTAACCCCGAGCTACTTGATTACATCGTGGACACGATTAAGCAGCTCATTGGCAAGAAGCCGATTATGGGCATCTGCCTGGGCAACCAGCTTATCGCCAGAGCGTTTGGTGCCAAGACATTCAAGCTGAAGTTCGGGCACCGCGGGGCTAACCACCCCGTCCGCGACCTCGCCACCGGCAAGGTCTACATCACCGCGCAAAATCACGGCTATGCCGTTGACCCGGATAGTCTCAAAGACGAGCTGGAGGTTACTCATATCAACCTGAACGATGGCACGGTGGCGGGCTTGCGCCACAAGGAGCTGCCCATCTTCGCTATCCAGTATCACTCCGAAGCCTCCCCCGGCCCCTGGGACAGCACTTATCTATTTAAAGAGTTTGTGGAGATGGTGAAGGGAGATAAGAAGTGACCCTATCCCCTTTATCCCCTTCCCCTTCATTAAGGGGAAGGGGAGGAAATAATAAAAGAGGGGCTTCGCCCCTCTTAGACACCCAATTAAAGGGGGGGATTAAGGGGGTGAGGTAGAAGAATGAATAAGGACAAAGCGCTAGAACTATTGAGACAAGCGCTAACTGAGATACCTAAGCTAAAAAAACTGGATTATGACAATCAAGAGTACGAATTATGGCGTGATAAGATTCTAAATGTCTTAGAAGCATCATTTGGGCGTCAGTCAAATGAGTATGAAAGGTTCTCTGATGCTCGGCCGAGTGTGTGGACCTGGGACAGGGATTTTTACCTTAAGGAATTACAGATGCGTGAAACGGCACTTCTGTCAATAATACAAAAATACGAAATATTAGGGATTGAAGCAAAAGGTACGGCTCTAGCAGAGCCACTAAAAGCTATCGAGGATTACGGGGGAAGGATAGTAGGGGGGGACTTCGAATTAGTTGTACGAGGAACTCCCGACATGCTTCCAGCATCGATAAATAATGTTATAAAGAACCTCAATTCTCAGGGATATAAATACGCCTTACACAGAACAAGCGGTAGACCTGATGATACAAACTGGGATAAGACCTACTTTGCCAGTTACGCTGTTTCTCAAGGTACTGAAGGGCGAATCGGTACTATTAGTTTCCAGCTTATTCCAAACAACGGAACTCTGCTCAAATCTCCACAACCTGACACCTGGAATCCGTCCTTCGTCCATTTTCTGAATCACCTTTTCGCCGAATTTCAGCGATTAGGGTTCGTAGATTTTAAGAAGGAGAGGCCTGCTTTAGCAGGGCAACTACCAAAGGCATTTATATCCCACGGCAAAGAAAGTGAAGCAATCGCTAAACTACAACAGTTTTTAAGTGCTCTTGGTATCGAGCCAATTATTGTAGAAAGCCAGCCTAATTTGGGTAAAACTATCAATGACAAAGTTGATTATTATCTTGGCCAAGCCGACTGTGTCGTTATCTTGGCTACAGGTGACGATGAGATAGAAGGCAAACTATATCCTAGACAAAATGTCATCCACGAGATTGGTCTCGCCCAGAAAACTCATGCAGACAAGATTATCTACCTGTTAGAAGAAAACACGGAATTCCCATCAAACATTAGTTCGAAAGTTTGGGAACGGTTCAACCGAGAAAATATGGAAGCTGCGTTCTTGCGTATAGTTATTGAGTTAAGAGCACTTGGACTGCTAAGGGCGGTAAAGCCATAATTAGAGGAGTTTATGTCTAAACCATCTAAAGTCCTAATCATCGGCTCGGGACCAATAATTATCGGGCAGGCGGCGGAGTTTGACTATGCCGGCACTCAGGCGTGCAAGGCGATGCGGGAGGAGGGGGTGACCTCGGTGCTGGTCAACTCCAACCCCGCCACCATTATGACCGACGAAGACATCGCCGATATCGTCTATATTGAGCCGCTGACCGTGGAGATGATTACCCGCATTATTGAGCGGGAGCGCCCCGATGGGGTTCTGCCCACCCTCGGCGGCCAGACCGGACTTAATTTAGCCGTAGACCTGGCTGACGCCGGCGTTCTGGATAAATATAATGTAAGGTCTCTGGGCACTCCCATCCAGACAATACGAAACGCCGAAGACCGCGAGCTATTTAAACAGCTGATACTCGGCATCGGCGAGCCGGTGCCGGCAAGCGCCACGGTAACCAGCCTCAAGGAAGCGAAAAAGGTGGCTAAAGAGATAGGCCTGCCAGTGATAATCCGCCCCGCCTACACCCTGGGCGGGAGCGGGGGCGGGATGGC
This sequence comes from uncultured delta proteobacterium, assembly GCA_963739245.1. Lineage (GTDB taxonomy): Bacteria > Chloroflexota > Dehalococcoidia > Dehalococcoidales > BS750m-G39 > CAVTZP01. The sequence goes on along the minus strand of CAVTZP010000006.1, from coordinate 9,510 downwards.
GAATACCTGGAAGGAGCTGGACCGGGTGGTAACGGGGGGGCTGGCAACCAGCCCCATCCACCAGGTGCTGGTGGAAAAATCGGTGGCGGGGTGGAAGGAGATAGAGTACGAGGTAATGCGGGACGCCGCCGACAACTGCATCACCGTGTGCAATATGGAAAACCTTGACCCCATGGGAATACACACCGGCGATAGCATCGTCGTTGCTCCCAGCCAGACCCTGACCAACAAGGAATACCAGATGCTGAGGACAGCCAGCCTCAAGATTATCCGAGCTTTGGGTATTGAAGGCGGCTGCAATATCCAGTTTGCCCTCGACCCCAAAAGCGACAACTACTATATAATTGAAGTCAACCCCAGGGTCAGCCGCAGCTCAGCCCTGGCCAGCAAGGCTACCGGCTACCCCATTGCCCGGGTAGCGGCCAAGATAGCCGTCGGCAAGAGGCTGGATGAAATCCCCAACCAGGTAACAGGAAAGACGATGGCATCTTTTGAGCCGGCGCTTGATTATTTGGTGGTCAAGATTCCTCGCTGGCCATTTGACAAGTTCGCCTCCGGCGACCGGGTTATCGGCACTCAGATGAAAGCCACCGGCGAGGTAATGGCCATTGACCGGTGCTTTGAAGCCGCCCTGCAGAAGGCAGTCCGCTCCCTTGAGTTCGGCCGAAGGTCACTGCTCTGGGAAGACCGGAGCTGGAAGCTGGGAAAAAATATTGATTCCTACCCCTTAGAGCCCAGCGACCTGAGGCTGTGGGCATTGATGGCGGCACTGAGGCGGGGGATAACCCCGGAGGCTTTATCCGAGCGCACCAATATTGACCTCTGGTTTATCACCAAGCTCCGGAACATTGTGGATATGGAGAAGAAGCTCCTGTCTCAAACGCTGACGCCAGAGCTTATGTGGGAGGCAAAGCGGCTGGGATTTTCCGACGAGCAGATTGGCACTTTAGCTGACCGCCTCCCCGAGCAGGTAAGACAAATGCGCCACAGCTGGAATATCCGCCCCGTCTATAAGATGGTAGATACCTGCGCCGCTGAGTTTGACGCCGCCACCCCCTATTTCTACAGCACCTACGAGCAGGAGAACGAGGCTGAGCCCCTTAAGGAAAATAAAGCCGTGGTTATCGGCAGCGGTCCTATCCGCATCGGGCAGGGGATTGAATTTGACTACTGCAGTGTTCACTCCGCCTGGGCGCTGCAGGACTCTGGCTATAAAGCCATTATGGTAAACTCAAACCCGGAAACAGTCTCCACCGATTTTGACACCAGCGACCGCCTCTACTTTGAAGCCCTGGACGAGGAGAGCCTGCGCGATATTCTGGAAAACGAGTACGGAAACGGCACTGCCCCACCCTCAATAGTCCAGTTCGGCGGGCAGACGGCGATAAACCTGGCGGAACCCTTGTCCCGCAGCGGGATGTCCCTTCTCGGCTCCAGCGCCGAAGCCATTGACCTGGCTGAGGACAGGCGCCGATTCGAGCAATTCCTCAGTGAGTTAGGCATCCCCCAGCCCCCGGGAGCCGGGGTAACCGCTATAGATGAAGCCCTCAAGGTGGCGGAGCTTATCGGCTATCCGGTGCTGGTTCGCCCCAGCTATGTCCTCGGCGGCAGAGCCATGGAGATAGTCCACAACCCAAGCGAGCTGAGCCGGCTGGGGAAAGTAGCTCTGGAACTGGATACCAAGCACCCCATCCTCATCGATAAGTACCTGGAGGGTAAAGAGGTAGAGGTTGACGCCATCGCCGATGGGAAGGACGTTCTCATCCCGGGAATAATGGAGCATATTGAACGGGCGGGAGTCCATAGCGGGGATTCAATGGCGGTCTATCCCCCGATAAACCTGACTAAAGCCGAAATTAAAACTATCGTTGAGTATACCGTCAGGATAGGGCTGGAACTCAAAATTAAGGGCTTAATGAACATCCAGTTCGTTATTATGCCCAGCAGCGATACTAAAGGTTCATCAGTCTATGTACTGGAGCTAAACCCCCGGGCTAGCCGCACCATCCCGTTTATCTCCAAGGTTACCGGTGTGCCAATGGTTAAAGTAGCGACCAAGGTCATGCTGGGCAAGACCCTCCACGAGCAAGGTTATAGCACCGGCTTACTAGAGAAGCAAAAACTGGTCGGGATTAAAGCCCCGGTCTTCTCCATGTCAAAGCTGGCTGGTGTTGACACCTACCTTGGACCGGAGATGAAGTCCACCGGGGAGGTAATGGGGATTGACTATACCTATGATGCCGCCCTGGCCAAGGCACTTCAAGCCGCGGGACTAATGCTTCTGCAGGAGGGAGCTATACTCTTCAGCATCGCCGATAGGGATAAGTCGGAAGCACTACCCATAATCAAGAAGTTCTCCGAGATAGGCTATAAGCTCTATGCCACTGAAGGCACGGCAAAGATGATTGAGTCAGCTGGACTCCCGGTAACAATGATAACCAAAAAATTGAGCGAGGGACACCCCAACGTCATTGACATTATCACTAACAATACCGTGAGCGGCATCGTCAACACCATCACCGGGGGACGCATTCCACTAAAAGACGGCTTCCGCATCCGTCGGGCGGCGGCGGAGAGGCGCATCCCGTGCTTTACCTCCCTTGATACCATCCAGGCTGCTTTAAAGGTGCTCCTCACCGGAAGTCACATTTATAGCGTTAAGCCACTGCCAGAATACCGGAGGAAGAAACCAGATTGAAGCAAGTTTGGTGCCAAGCCATTTCTCAAACATTAGTTATGCCTGGAGTTAGTCTGGTCTGGTTTGAATCCCCTGAGATTGCTCAATCAGCCAAGCCAGGGCAGTTTGTCATGGTTCACTGCGGTGAAGATACCCTGCTACGCCGCCCGTTTAGCCTCCATCAGCTAGAGGGGAACAGGCTTGCCTTACTATTCAAGGTGGTGGGGAGGGGCACGCGCTGGCTGTCTCAACGCCAAGCCGGTGACAATCTTGACCTGCTTGGGCCACTGGGCAATGGCTACACGATTTACCCAGATTCCAAAAACCTGCTGCTGGTGGCGGGGGGCATTGGTGTTGCCCCACTGGTCTTCCTGGCTCAGCAAGCCCCAAAACTGGGGTGCTCGGCAACGTTACTCTTAGGGGCACAAACTGCTAGTCAACTTTACCCGCAACGCCTCTTGCCCTCTGGAATCGAGCTTATCATTGCCACCGAAGACGGAAGTGCCGGCAAAATGGGTATGATAACTGACCTCCTGCCAGACTATATTGACTGGGCAGACCAGGTTTTTACCTGTGGACCGACCTCAATGTACCAGACTATGGCTACCCAGAAGCTCTTGAAGAAAAAGCCAGTTCAGATTTCTTTAGAGATAATGATGGGGTGCGGGCTTGGCGTCTGCTACGGGTGCACCATAAAGACAAAAAATGGCTTAAAGCAGGTATGCAAGGACGGCCCGATATTTGACCTAGATGATATCCTCTGGGAGGAACTTAGGGGTGTTTAAGAGGGGCTTCGCCCCTCTTTCAAAATTATCTTTCCCCTCTCCCTCAAAGGAGAGGGGAATTAAGGGGGTGAGGTAGGCTATGGTAACCACTAAAAAAATCGGTCTCCAGACCAAGGGCAATTGCGATATTATTGATATTACGCCCCAGCTAGAACAACAGTTAGCTCAGACGGATATGAGCGATGGCATAGTTACCCTCTTTGTCTCCGGCTCCACTGCCAGCGTATCCACTATTGAATATGAACCAGGACTTCTCTCTGACTTCAAGGATATGTGGGAGCGAAATATCCCCAAGGACATCCCCTACAAGCACGATAGCGCTTGGGGAGAGGGCAATGGCTATTCCCATGTCCGAGCCTCGCTTCTGGGTGCGTCGCTGGTAATCCCGTTCAGCGATAAGAAACTGGCTCTGGGCACCTGGCAACAGATAGTGCTGGTAGACTTTGACAATAGACCAAGGTCAAGGCAAATCGTAGTCCAGATTATGGGTGAGTAGAACGCTTTGACAGCGGCACTAAATGGCAGTAAACTAAACCATAGAGAGGCGATATAGAATGGCAAACCAGATAGGCAAGAGATACTGTTGTACCAAATGTGGCGCTGAGTTTATCGTTACCCGCGGGGGTGAAGGCACAATCCACTGCTGTGGTCAACCCATGGAGTTAAAGAAACAATAAACTAGTTTGTAGGATTTTATAAAATGCCAAGTCAACTAGGGAAAAGATATCGCTGTGCTAAATGTGGCACGGAAATACTATGCACTAAAGCCGGGGAGGGCACGCCTACCTGCTGCGGTCAGGAAATGCAAATCCAGGAGCCCCGACCAATCCCGTCTTCAGATTAACCGCTATTTACCCTGAAGCAGAGAGAAAAATTCCGCCCTGGTCTCTGCCCGGCGGCGGAAGGTACCCCTCAGGGCTGAGGTAACAATAGCGCTTCCTGGCTTTTTGATGCCCCGCATAATCATACACAGGTGCTCAGCCTGGACAATTACCCCCACCCCATCAGGCTTGAGCCCATCAGTGATAGCATCAGCAATCTGGCTGGTCATCCTCTCCTGAATCTGAGGGCGCTTGGCAAAGATTTCCACCACCCGAGCCAGCTTGCTCCCCCCGACAACCCTCCCGGTAGCATTAGGAATATAACCGACATGAACCACGCCATAGAAGGGCAAAAGGTGATGCTCACACATAGAATAAAAGGGTATATCCCTGAGGATTACCATCTCGCGGTGCCCCTCCTCGAAACCCACTACTAACTCCTGCCTGGGATCCATATCAAGTCCAGCAAAGAGCTCAGTGTACATCTCAGCCACGCGACTAGGCGTGTCCTTCAACCCCTCCCTTTTGGGGTTTTCCCCAATAGCCTTAATGATAGAAGCTACCGCTGCCTTAATCCCGCTTTCATCAATCACTCTAGCCCTCCTTTAACCCAGTCCTAGAGCCTTCTCCACAGCAGCTAAATCAGCCGGGAGCTCAAGAAAGGGCTCAGCATCCTTTACTGCCGTCTCGGTATCCTTAAGTCCGGCCCCGGTTACCACACAGACTACCCGGCTTCGGGAGAAGTCCATCTTACGGGAAAGCTTGATAAGCCCGGCTAAAGAAGCGGCTGATGCCGGCTCGCCGAAGACGCCCGCCCTGGTTGCCATAAGCCTCTGGGCGGCGAGAATCTCCTCGTCACTGACCATATCAATAACGCCACCGGACTCATCCCGAGCCGCCACTGCCTTCTGCCAGCTCGCCGGGTTGCCTATCCTTATTGCCGAGGCTACCGTCTCCGGCTTCTCAATAGCATGCCCGCGGACAATAGGGGCAGCCCCCTCCGCCTGAAAACCCATCATCTTAGGCTTCTTTTTTGCCCTGCCCGCCTGATGGTACTCCACAAAACCCTTCCAGTAAGCGGTAATATTGCCGGCATTGCCCACGGGAATAAAGAGATAGTCCGGGGCATCACCCAAGCTATCAACAATCTCAAAGGCGGCCGTCTTTTGCCCCTCTATGCGGTGGGGGTTAAGTGAGTTCACCAGGGTAATCGGATGCCTTTCGGTCAGACCCCGCACTATTTTCAAAGCCTGGTCGAAGTTTCCATCAATAGCCACGATTTTAGCCCGATAGACGATAGCCTGAGCCATCTTACCCAGGGCAATCTTCCCTTTGGGGACAACGATAATAGCGTCAACGCCGCAATAGGCAGCATAGGCAGCGGCTGAGGCGCTGGTATTACCAGTAGAGGCACACATAAGTGCCCGGCTACCGTCTTCTATTGCCTTAGCCACCGCCACCACCATACCCCTATCCTTAAACGAACCGGTAGGATTACACCCCTCCAGCTTAAAATACAGTTCCCGGCAACCAACCTCACCGGCCAATCGGTCACACTTCACCAGCGGGGTATCGCCTTCGCCCAATGAAAATACAGGCGTTTTAGGCGTGATGGGAAGAAAATCTTTATATTTAAGCAGAACGCCAGTCTTCATTTTATTCTCCTATTCAATATGGGTTGGGCAGGCTTTTGCTCTTTAATCTTAGTAAACGCTTTTTCAAATCCTTCTACTGTGCCATCCCACTTGCAACAGAATTCGAAATTTGTAGCTTTTGCGTTGTGTGCATATACCGTTACTTCAATAAAATATTCATCATCTGAAAATAGCATAAGATTGTTCAAAGGGGTTACGAGAGAAATATACTGTGTATCTCGTTTTGGCGAATGGTCTGCGTCTGGGTCTGGAGCGATAGAAAACCAATATGGAAACTTTATTAAATCCAATGTCTCGCTATTTTTACTACTGATATCTATAGGCACAAAGATTTTATCTAGCTCCAACACTTTCTTCCCATCTTCAAATCTTCTATATAATATTGGGTCTCTTTTAGTCCAGTGCACTAGGCTGATATATGCGTCAAGCTTAGTTTTTAGCATAAGTCTTGCTTCACAGTTCAATGCAGGGCTTCTTCCTTTGTTTGTGACGACAAGCCGTAAAAATTTTGCTTTATAAACAGCTTGATTGCCGTGATAACCTTCGCCTTGTGCTTCATAATCGTTCCAGTCGGCGCGCGGAAATTTATCAAAATCTATCTCTAATCTTGGGCGTTTGCACCATTGAACGAGTTCTCTCACACCTACACCGATTGCTGCACCTACAACCACACTTATGAGTGATATTAGCCACTCCGGCATCTCTACCTCTCTTTTTCCCCCTTTTATTGGGGGGCGTAACCCCTTCCTCTTAAGGGCGGCGGGTGGGAATAGATATAAAACGGGTGGGGCGTCCCCCTACGCCTCAACCCGAATGAAGTTACTTATCGCCTTGACCACAGGCAGATGTACCAGCTCCCCGAGAGCCTGCTGCACTGCTGCCTCTTTCGCCGGGTGGGTCATAATAACAATCTCCGCCGCTTGAGCCGCAGCATCAGCCGCCTTCTGAATAACTGAGGAAATACTAATCAGATGCCCACCAAGAACCTTAGCTACCTGAGCCAAGACCCCAGGTTGGTCAGCAACATTCAGCCTCAGGTAATATCTGGTCTCAAGCTCAGCCATAGGTTTAATCTTTTTGCCCGGCTCCAGCCGCCACCTTACCCTACTCCCCCCACCACTGAGGATATCCTGGGCGGCGGATACCACATCAGCGACAACTGCGCTGCTCGTCGGCAAGGCGCCAGCCCCCTCACCGTAGAAAAGCACCCTGCCCACAAGGTCACCTTCAACCAGAATAGCATTATAGACACCATCAACCTTAGCCAGGAGGGACTCCTCGGGGATAAAAACAGGGTGAACCCGCACCTCAATCAAGTTATCACCCTGTTTGCCTATAGCCAGCAGCTTTATGGCATAGCCCAGCTCCCGAGCATACTTGAAGTCACGACTATCCATTCGGGAAATGCCTTCACAATGGATGTCCTTGGGCTGAACCTGATAATGAAAGGCTAAAGAGGCAAGGATAGCCAGTTTATAGGTGGCATCTATGCCGTCTATATCATTCCTTGGGTCAGCCTCAGCGTAGCCTAACTCTTGGGCTCGCTTAAGCGCCGAAGGGAAATCAATGCCCTCTCTCGCCATCCGGGTGAGAATATAATTGGTGGTCCCATTTATTATGGCATAAATACCGCTTATCTTATTAGCTACCAGGTCACGCTGAAACGGGGCAATTAGAGGGATACCACCACCAGCACTAGCCTCATAGTGCACTCCAACCCCATGCCGCTGAGCCAGGGCAAACAGTTCTGCTCCGTGCTTAGCGATAACCTCCTTATTTGAGGTAACCACATGCTTACCGCCAGTTATCGCCCGTTTCAAGTAATCCAGGGCTGGTTTCTCACCCCCGATAGCCTCAACGACTATATCCACCCCAGGCTCGCTAAAAAACTCATCAACATCGGTGGTAAAAAGCTTGAGACCTATCTCCCTTGCCAGAGGCTTGGCCAAGTCCACCTCTAAGACCTTCACCCTTTTCAGGACAAGCGGGCAACCCACCTGCTCCGCCAAGACCTCTGCCTTATTCATCAGAACCCTAGCTACCCCGCCACCAACAACCCCCAGCCCCATTAACCCCACCCCGATGCTCTTCTTCTTCACAACTCAAACCTCCCGATCTGATTCTAGCCACCAAGAACACGCGAAATTGCCCACAACTTCTTCCCTTCATCAAGATGACTCACAACCTTGTTATTAGGGTCATTAACTAATGCCTCAACCCACTTATTAAAAGCATCAGCCTTCAGCAAATTCCTGTCCTCATCACCAATCTGCCTATTATTATCCACTTCGGTAACCTTCACCAGCCAATAGCCCCCCTTAGTGCTCACCGTATCATCACGTATTGGCTGGCTTAACACATCAAGCTCAGATTTAAAAGCAAACTCGTTAAACGCTGAACTCATCGCATCCGGAGACACCTCAAAATCCCCACCTTTCTCCTTAGAACTCAGCATGCTGGGAGAGCTCCTTAGCCAAGGTGGCAAAGTCCTCCCCAGCCTCCAGCCTGGCTCTAACCTCATTTGCCTCCTGCTCACTACCCAGAAGCATTACCTTAACCTGAGCCGTTTTTGCCTCTTCATCCCGGGATACGACCTTAATCAGCCAGTAGCCCACCGTCTTGGTTTTGGTCTCATCAAGAATTGGCTGGCTTAATGCCCCGGCTTCAGCGCTAAAGGCATACTCATCAACTAAAGAAGTCCCTAACGTTAAAGTCAAAACACCTTCAGGGTGCCAGCCAAGGTCGCCCTTCTTTTCCTTAGAAGTAGTATCCAGGGAAAGCTCGCCAGCCAGCTGAGTAAAATCCTCACCCGCCTCAAGCCTGGCTCTGACCTCGTTTGCCTGGCTCTCACTCTCCAGGAACATCGCCATGATATGCCTCTGCTCAGCGTAAGTTGGCACCTGCTGGTCAAAATACTCTTCACTCAATTTGCTCACTAGCATTTGTGCTCTAACCACATCCCGATAGTCTTTACTTAGTGGCGGGTCATAACTATTAAGCTTCTTGTCAACCTCCTCATCGCTAACACTAAAACCCAATTTCATCGCCTCCTGCCTTACCAGCTCATTTTGCTCAATGGCTGTGACCACCTCATCAGCCAGATCGCCAACTGCTGCTCAGACTGCCCCGCTCATAGAACTTGAGCATCTTTATGTAATAATTCATATCAAACTTAGTATCATTTACCTCAATTACCGTTTCATGCAGTGGTTTATATTCGGGAGTATACCACTGATTATAAACCCCAATTCCGACAACGGCCAACACCGCAACAATAACCAATATTCCTGAGCTGAGGATAAAGCGCTGCCTCCTCTTCTGCTGCTGCCACCGGGAAAGCTGGCGCTTAGTCAGCTCATGCTTGGGTTTCTCCGCCTTCTTCTTCGCCAAATCTAAACCTCCGAAGATTAATACCCTATATTTATAACCCAAAAGCACAATCTTTTCAAATAGGCTTTATTGCCCGAAGAAACAAATTATGCTAATATGATTAAAGCAACTCGGGGTGTAGCGCAGTCTGGTAGCGCACCTGAATGGGGTTCAGGTGGTCGTCGGTTCAAATCCGACCACCC
>CAVTZP010000005.1:0-249247 GCA_963739245.1 uncultured delta proteobacterium | reverse complement strand
TTTTATGCCCTGTTGCTTGGTTGACGTTGCGTATTGCTAATACCACCCCGACCGCAACCCGGGGAAGGAGAAATGGGCTAACGAAAAGTTCAAGGAGATTAACGAAGCCTTCAGCGTTCTCGGTGACCCGGAAAAGAGAAAGCAATATGACCAGTTCGGCACCGTGGGCAATATTGGCGATATCTTTGGCAGTCCTTATACTCGGACTACCTTTGAAGATTTAATGAAAGACTTTGGCGGGTCTGGCCTTGGGTTTGACTTTCTTGATGACATCTTTGGCGAATCCCTGAAAGGGAGAAGAGGGGTTTCTCCTTTAAGGTATATAGTCAGGGGGCGGGTAGCCCGAGGGGGATGAGATTTGAAGAAATATTTAGTCAGGCGCAACGTCCCCAGCAGCCGCGATGCCCGCTATGAAATAACCATCACCAAAGAGCAGGCCGCCCGGGGTTTGGAGAAGGACCTGGTCAGAAAGGGCAAGAAGCTACGGGTGAAAATCCCTGCCGGGGTAAAGACCGGAACCAAGGTAAGACTCCGAAACGCCCGCCGGGTAACTGACGGTCAGCCGGGGGATATTATAATTCTGGTCAAGGTTAAATAAAATGGCAGGGCAAAGTAAGCAAGACCACTGGAAGTATCTATTCGCCCCTGACTCTGTAGCTCTTGTTGGCGCATCTAATACCCCGGGGTCATGGGGATATGGCATCATGCGACATCTCCTCGCCTCGGCGAAGCGAAAGATTTACCCGGTGAATCCCACCGTCACCGAGGTTCTGGGAATACCAGCCTACGACACCGTGGTTAATATACCGGGCTTGGTTGATTTAGCCATTATCGCTGTCTCCGCCCCCCAAGTTCCGGAAGTAATGCGCCAATGTGTGGAGAAAGGGGTGAAGGCGGCGGTTATTATTTCCGGCGGATTTGCTGAAACCGATGAGCCAGGCAGCAAACTTGAGGCTGAACTGGTTAAGATTGCCAGGGAAGGAGGCATACGCTTTATCGGGCCAAATAGCATGGGGCATGCTGATACCTCCTCTCAGCTCTCCACCCTCGCCTGGACAGGAGAAATCGCCTCCGGACCGGTGGCCCTCATCTCTCAGAGCGGCAACTACGGTCACCGAATAGTTCACAACGGCATGAACTTAGGGATTGGGTTCAGCAAGCTTGTTAGCACTGGCAACGAAGCCGACCTGCGTCTGGAGGACTACCTGGAGTATCTGGCACAGGATGAGAATACCAAAATCATCACCGCTTATATTGAAGGGCTGAGGGAGGGGAGACGCTTTTTCCAGCTCGCCAAGGAGACTACCATTAACAAGCCGATTATAGTGATTAAGGCCGGGGGGACCAAGGAGTCTGCCCGCGCCGCTAGGTCTCATACCGCAGCCTTAGCCGGCTCAGAAGCCGTCTATGCCGCGGCATTCCGGCAGGCGGGGGTGATAAGGGTGGACGATGACGACGAACTCTGCGATGTGGTTGCCGCCTTGCTCTATCAGCCATTACCTCGGGCTAGCCGAGTGGGCATATTGACTATCGGGGGTGGCCTGGGGGTGGTGGCAGCTGAAGCCGTTGAGAAGGAAGGACTTGAGGTCGCCAGGCTTGCTTCATCCACGATAGAGAAATTGAACACTTACCTGCCGCCAAGATGGTCCCATGGGAATCCGGTTGATATGGCTGGTATAAGCATGGCTGAGAATCCAACAGCCTTTTCCTCCCTTTGGGCACTAATGGAGGATGAAAATGTAGACGCTATCCTATTTCAGGCTCCGGTGGGGTTTAGCAACAAGCGTCTATCTGGTATATTCAATAGTGAAGAAATCAGGGCACTCCGGGAGAAGGAGGAAAAGAGCCTGGGTTTGCTCAGGCAACGGGTAATGGAGTATGGAAAGCCGGTGTTTATGGTGAAGCCGGCGGTTGAATTTGTCAGCGACCCTGAGGTGTCCTCCCTCTTCCAAAGAGAAGGAATCCCGGTCTACTCAAGTCCGCACCAGGCGGCCAGAGTGCTGAACCATCTAACCTGGTATCGCCGCTATCTTGATACTACGCATTGACCCTATCCCCCTGACCCCCTTCCCCTAAAGGAGAAGGGGGAAATAGTTTTAAGAGGGGGGTTTCGCCCCCCTCTTTTTTATTCCTCCCCCTCTCCTGGAAGGGGCGTTGTATCACAAGTGCCAAAAATCGCCGACTTTTGATACAACTGCTATTTCTGTATCAATAATCTAAAAAGGGAGGGGGAATAAATGTTTACACTCACATTAGGAGAGGCGATAGTATTGTTAACCCTTGTGCTGGTGCTTTTAGCATTTGTTGTGGTTGCCATTCGGCGGGTACGTATCTTAAGCCGAGAATTACGAGAAGCGCAAGAAGAATTAGCAAAGCAATCCACAAAACCCGGGAAGAAAAGCCAGCATTAGCGAGAAGCACAATGAGGAAAATAACCCCGATAAAGGCGAGACCAGCAAAGGCAGTGGCAGTATGATGCGTTGCAAGCAAGGCGAGAAAAATGATAGCACCTATTATCGCCCAAGAACTCCAGCCTTTAGGCAAGCTGAAGCTGTTCATAACGAGAAGAGATTATCACAGGGTGGAAGTAATGTCAATTATCAAAGCATAGTAATAAGGGCTTTGGGAGCAATTGGCTCTTTTACCTCACCAGTCCAGAATGTCGGCTCAAGCCCCAACTCGTATATGCTCTGGATAAGGACGCAGATGTTATGACAAAGCACTTTGCACAAAACCTCGTTGACCTGAGCAGTCGGAGTCTTAGCCCGAACCGCACTGCCGAACTTAGCCTTTATCATCGAGAAGGCGGTTTCGACATTCGACCTCTTATGGTAATGCTCCAAGAAGACATCCCGGTTGAAGTTGTAGAAGTGCCACATCCGTTGCCAGAGACCATCAAAACCGTGATTACCCTGACTGCCCTTAGAATAGTTTTTGAAGGGTATATAAGGCGTTCCGTTTACTGCCATTACAGCGTTAAGGTTCTTTTTGCTGGAGTATGCCTTATCAGCCGACACTTCACTGATGGAAAACATTTTAGCTGTCGCCTTTACCAGTGGGGCAAATTGCGGAGCGTCAGCCGTTTCGGTTGGGGTTGCCTCAACACTGGTAACGATATGAGTCTTGACACCGCAGATAAGATGCGTCTTAACCCAAGTCTGCCGACTGCGTTCCTTTCCCCACTTGTGGTCGAACCATCGGGCATAAACACTGGTGGCGAAGCCGGAGGAGTCAACGGCGAAGTCTGTCTCGACCACCTTCAATGGGCTGGCACTCTGCTCGATGATGGTTTTGAGCAGTGGCGTCAATTCGGATTTCTCAAGGTAACGGGCATTGCTGGCGAAAGACGGGAATTTGCCAACCAGTTCCTTTGTTTCCGCTTCACGGATGTTGGACATGAAACGTCTGCCGGACATAGTGGAATAGACCTTATAGACCGCACCAAATACCACATCGGACAATGGAAGCCTCGGTCTGCCGAGCGTTTGCTCAGGTTGAGGGATACCGTTGCAGAGGTCTCTGAGCAATGTCAAAAACCGTTCTTGTTCGTGCATCTGAGCATCATCATAAGCCGTCCATTCCTGAGTGCAGGTCATTTTGATAGACTTGGTGTAGACGGTACTTCCGTCTGGTCGGGTTTCCCTCTGGATAACGAACTCTACAGCGTGGATATGCTTGCAGGGCAGGTGGCGAGCCTCATAATCGGGGCAGGTGCAAAACGGCTCGCCGTGGTCGAGGTTTACGATATAGCTTCCGTTGCCGGACTGGGAGGGGACTTTCCAGCCCAGCCTGTTTTTCTCAATCTTGCTTGTGTTGGCTATAACCAGCCCTCTCTCTTCTCTCGCATCCATCTCAATACTCCTTACTACAACTCTTTATTCTATATCTATAATAGCACACATTGTATGGCTTTGTCAATAGTTTTTATGTCAATTTTGCCCGATTTTATAAAATTGCCTATTGACAAAAGTATATGTTGTATGCTATTATATCTAATAATGAACGAAATACAGGCAAAAATAGCCCAGCTCCAAGAGAAGGGCTGGACACTAGCGGCGATAGCGGATAAGTTGGAGGTAACATCCGATACGGTGGAAAACTGGAGAGCTAATCGCCGGAACGCTACTAACGCTAAGGGTATGCTAGTGATATTAGATGAACTGTTGAAGCAGAAGAGAATACCGAAGCAGAGACGATACGCTAAGGGTAGTCGCAGAAATTACGTGGAGAGAGCAGATGGTTAGCGAACACAACAAATACTGTGCCTTGGCCTCCCTAAAGAATGAGAGCGATGTAGAGCAGTTCTTCATTTTGCCCTGGCTCGTTGATTTAGGGTATACCTCCGACTACCTAGAAACCAAGACAAGTGTTCAGAAAGCAATGATTGGGAAGGGCAAAAAGCGTAAGCAGTATTTTCCTGATTATCTCGCCTACCCCTTGAAAGGTAAAGAGAAGCCGGTCTTAATAATTGATGCGAAACACCCAGATGAGGTAGCAGAAGATGGGATAGAGGATTCTCAATTATATGCCTCAGTCATCAGACGCCATATGACTGCTCCAAAGCCAGACCAGTATTGTATCGGTGTAAACGGTCACAAGCTACTTGTCAAACACTATGATAGTGACAACATCCTGTATGACCTCAATTTCGAGGATTTTGTGGATAAGAATCCCAAATTCGAGGCGCTCAAACATGACTTAGGCAGAGAAACGTTGGCTGCTCAGCAGAAGACTAAGGTGCAAACTGAGGCTTTCGAATTTAGAACCGTCATCCCCCCCGACCTACCAAGTATATTTGAAATGTGCCACCGGAAGATTTGGAAGGCAGAAAAGAGAAGCCCCGCATCAGCGTTTTACGAATTTGCCAAAATCATGTTTGTGAAGATTACTGAGGATAGGAAACTACACGAAAAGCTATCTTCGCAACCCCCAATAGGTCTAGGTACTGGCTATGTACCTAGAGAATACGTCCGCCTCTCCGTGCATTGGATAAATGAGATGGAAGAGGTTACGGACAATCCAGTCAATACTATTTTGTTTTCGCAACTGGCACAGTCCATTGAACTGCAAATTCTCCAGAAAGAAAAAAAGAGGATATTTGAGCAAGGTGAAGGTATAAGATTAGCACCATCCACCATCAAAGAAGTCATCAAGATACTCGAACATCTTGACCTTTATGCAGTAGATGAAGACTTGAATGGACGACTGTTCGAAACCTTCTTAACGGCCACAATGAGGGGAGAGGCATTGGGGCAGTTCTTCACTCCGAGAGCGGTGGTGAAATTCATGGTCAGACTGGCTAAACTACGTGCATCCGCAGACTATATGGACAGAGTCCTAGATGGCTGTTGCGGCACGGGTGGTTTCCTAATTGAAGCAATGTCAAATATGAGTGAAGCACTTAATAGCCACAAAGGGCTGAGCCAGACCGAGAAAGAGACACTCATTAAGCAGTTGCGGACGGAAACACTGTGGGGTATTGATGCCGGACAAGACCCACCAATTGCTAGAATCGCAAGACTAAATATGCTTCTTCATAAGGATGGGGGGAGCCGAATTTACTATGCCGATTCGCTGGATAAGCAGTTACGGGTGGAAGCCGGATTGCCTATTCATACGAGACAAGAAATTGATGAACTGCGTACTGCCGTAGTGACCGAAAAGATGAAGTTCTCCGTAATTCTTAGTAATCCACCATTCTCAATGACCTACGAAAGAAAAGACCCTAAAGAATTGAGTGTCCTGAGCGATTACACGCTCTCTGTAGATAAAAAGGGCAGACCCAGAACATCTCTTAAGTCGTCTGTGATGTTTCTAGAGCGCTATTGGGATTTACTAGAGAAGGATGGCAGATTACTTACTGTAATGGATGATAGCGTTCTCAATACTCGCACCGCACGACCTTTCAGGGAATACATCTTAGAGCACTTTGTTCTTAAGGCAATAATCTCACTACCTAAGAATGCATTTGTCAAAGCTCAAGGGTCAGTATCCACATCCGTTTTATACCTTAAAAAGAAGACTGACCCCCTAGAGCCACAGCCAAGTATATTCATGGCGTTGTGTACAAACATAGGACACAGCGACTCCGGGAAAGAACGTCCGCATCTTAACGAGTTGCCGCAGATTTTGGAACGGTATCGCCAGTTTGAAGAGGATGGGAAGTTGGCCGAGCAGACACCTACCACCGGATTCCTAGTCGATAGTCTATTCTCCAACAATCCAACAAAGCGGCTCGATGCTCACTTTTTTGACCCTCGCTATTTCAGCACAATGAACTCCTTAGAACAAATAGCAGAGAAGCATAGCTGGAAGGTAGTCCAACTAAAAACCCTGCTTCAACCCGGTAAAGAAGCACTAACGGGCGGTGCGACCCCATTAGGTGCATCATATCCTGATGAAGGAGCAAAATTTGTTCGTGTACAAAATGTGCATCCTAATCAATTAGTCTGGAATTCAGAGGACGACCCTTGCATTGATACTCATACTCATACGGTCTTGCTGAAAAGGTCACAACTGAAAGCAGAGGACGTAGTTTTCACCATCACTGGTTCTTATGGTATAGCCGCAGTAGTGCCAGAGAACTTTGGAGAAGCCAACATAAATCAGCATAGTGTGCGCATTCGTGTTAATCAAGACATTATTCCCGATTACTTGAGTGCTTTCCTAAATACACAGCTTTGTCGTCCGCAGATAGATAGGGCTGCCACTGGTTCATCACGGTTGGCGCTTGATTATACATCCATTAGAGAATTGAAAGTCTTACTGCCAACCAATAAGGATGAACAGGCAGATATAGTCAAGACCGTAGTTGAGAAATTGAATCAAGCTAACGCTCTACGAGTCCAATCAGAACAACTTGAATCCCAGACTTTGCAGGTGATGAACCAGTGACCTTTGAGGCAACTACAGTAGGGGGTGTGTTATGGCTGATGTTTTGACAATACTTTGGGGTGAGAATCCGGCAAGTAAGGCTAAACTTGCGCAAGAGCAACACCATCAAAAAACATTGCTATGAAATTACGAAAGGAGAACCATGAAGATTAAAAATATCAACGGAACGTCCCAAACCATGTGTTCTTGTGGTTCATGGCTAAAACATTGGGAGAAGTTTAGCGGCCAGTCGACCAACTATTGTCAAGCGAATGGATGCCTGAAGAAGGACTTGGTGGGTGCTCACGTCCAGAAATCTGATAGTTCCGACGATAAGTGGTATATCTACCCACTTTGCAGTACTCACAACCAAAGCACGGGAGATTTGGAGGTCTCCGATAGCTACAAACTCGTTTCCGCAAACAAGAAGGAAACGTGCGAAAGTAGATGAAGAGGAGCCGAACGAAGTCTCCCACTGGACGGGCGTTGTATCAAAAGCCCCCCACTTTTGGGGCAACTCGCCTACTTTTAGGGCAAGTGGCACTTATGAGGCAAAGCCTAATTTATAGGAGGCTAATATGAAAGGAACACCAACACAGAAAGATGGAAACATCGCTAGACCAGTTCGGACTCCCGGAGGACTACGACCAGATAAGTCTGGTGATGGAGCAGACCTTCCCAAGTATACCCCATCCAAGAAGAAGTGATTAGACTTTTGATACAACCACCTGACTTTTGATACAGAAGGCACTTATGATACAAAGCTCCTGGAAGGAGAGGGGGATTAGAAGGGAGTGAGGTGCAGAAAGTTGAAAGCACTTATAGAACAGTGTTAATATTAAGGCCGGTAAATGAGCAAGTTTATAAATAAGTTGAAGCTGATTTCACAGATTGGACCCCAGCCTATGGGGTTTAGGGCGGCAACGGCAGCACCACCGAAGCCGAGGATGCTGCTTGTCGCCACTCTGGCTGAGGCTAGTATTGAAGGTTTGGCTGATTATGTGACCGGCGCTGATGCCGGGCTACTGCTAATCCCCAAATTAAGCTCGGGGGCTAAAGCCATTCACAAAATATCTCAGGCGATGTCTAGTATTCCCTGGGGTGGCTGGCTAAAAGATACCAGCGGGGAGGGAATAAAGTCGGTGGTGGAGGCTGGTTGTGATTTTGTTGTCTTCCCGTCAGATACACCGCTGGCAACACTCCACGGTAATGAGGTGGGTAAGATATTAGAAGTTGGGTCATCGCTCAGCGAAGGTCTACTGAAAGCAGTTGATGACTTGCCGGTAGATGCGGTGCTTATTAGTAGTGAGCCAGAGAAGGACAATCTTCTTACCTGGCGCCATCTTATGTTCTTTCGGCGCTGCGGCGACCTGTTGACCAAACCCTTGCTGGCGTCTGCGCCCTCAGGTGTCAGTGCCGGTGAGCTTCAGGCTCTATGGGCGGCAGGGGTGGTTGGTGTGGTTGTGGACTCGCCGCCTCAGGGGAGAATACTGGAGCTGCGCCAGATAATTGATAAACTGACCTTTCCCTTACCAAGCAAACGGGGGAAAATAGAGCCCCTACTGCCTCATATTAGTGGCGAGAGAGAAACAGCGGCTGAAGAGGAAGATGAGAGCTTTATATAGTATTAATGGCTAAGACTGCGACATCTGCCAGGTTTTTCCCTCAGTGGTAATGGCCGGGGCAATCACCATCTCAACCTTATGCATCTCTTGAATGTTAAATGCGCCGCAGACGCCCATTGCCGTGCGCAGCGCCCCGATGAGATTCTGGCTACCATCGGTAACCGAGGCCGGGCCGAATAGAATCTGCTCCAGTGTGCCGGTAGTCCCCACCTTTATCCTAGTCCCCCTGGGTAGTGCCGGGTGAGGATGAGCCATACCCCAGTGATAACCCCGTCCTGGTGCCTCTTTGGCCTGGGCAAAGATTGAGCCAATCATCACAGCGTCAGCGCCGGCGGCGAAGGCTTTGCTCAGGTCACCACCATTGCGAAAGCCGCCATCGGTGATTAGCACTACATACTTCCCCGACTCGCGCATATATTCATTCCTAGCGGCAGCACAATCCATAGTGGCGGTTATCTGGGGCACACCAACGCCAAGGACCTGCCTAGTAGTGCAGGCTGCCCCCGGCCCTACCCCCACCAGAACCCCGGAGACTCCGGTCCTCATCAGCTCTAAACAGGCACTATAGCTGACGCAATTGCCAACAACAATAGGCATCGGTACGGACTTACAAAGCTCAGGAAAGACCAGCCCCCGGTAACTTTTGGATATATGCCGGGCAGTGGTAACCGTGGACTGGACAAAAAGGATGTCAGCCTTGGCTTCAGCAGCGATGGAAGCAAAGCGTTTGGTATTAGCCGGTGCCACGGAAACACCACATACCGCCCCACCCTTTTTAATCGCCTCAATTCGCTCACCGATAAGCTTCCCCTTAATTGGTTCAGAATAGACCTTTTGCAGTAAGGGGGTAACCTCAGCCGCCGAAGCCCGAGCAATCTCAGCCAGAACCTCCTCGGGATTACTATACCGGGTTTGCACCCCCTCCAAGTTGAGAACCGCCAGCCCTCCCCGCTTGCTCAACAGGATAGCCATATTGACATCAGTTACCGCATCCATTGCCGACGCCAGGATGGGGATGGAGAAGGTGAAGTTATCTATCTTGAGCTCAATGTTTGCCTGGTCGGGGTTGATGGTTACATCACCGGGGACGATTGCCACCTCGTCAAAGCCGTAGGAACGCCTAAGCTCCCTAAATTTGGGTTTAGCCATTTTGCTGTCCTTCTTAAGCGCAAACTATATCAGAAGCAGCAGTTTAAAGTCAAGAAAGTTTTAGAAACCTATCCCCCCAACCCCCTTCCCTCAGGAATTTGTTAAGGGAAGGGGGTATAAGTAAGGGAGGGGGCTTCGCCCCCTCCCTAAAATCTCTTCCCATTTGATAATGAGCCCAAGTTAACGGGCATTTAAGAGGGGCTAACGCCCCTCTTTCTTACTCCTCCCCCTCTCCTTTCTAAGGAGAGGGGGATTAAGGGGTCCCCGCGAAATCAAAGATTTCGTGGGGTAAGATTAAGGGGGTGAGGTTGATAAACAATTAAAGTAGACGGGGGGTTAGCTATACGTTATAATAGCTGACAATGCCTCTTTATATTGTGGCTACCCCCATTGGTAATCTGGAGGATGTCACCCTGCGTGCCCTAGAGACTTTGCATGAGGTGAAGCTTATTGCTGCTGAAGATACCCGCAGGACGAGGCAGCTTCTGGCGGCTTATGATATTAAAACCCCGATAACAAGCTATCATGAGCATAATAAGCGAACTAAACTGAATTATATCATGGACTGCCTTAAAGACCAGGACGTGGCTCTTGTTTCTGACGCCGGAATGCCAGGCATATCCGACCCCGGCTATGAGCTTATTGTGGCTTGCACCCAGCAGGGTATTCCGGTAGTTCCTATTCCCGGACCCTCGGTGGTTATCACCGCGCTTGCTGTCTCGGGACTGGATACAGGAAGGTTTACCTACGTTGGTTTTTTGCCCCGCAAGGCTGGTGCCCGGCAGCAGCTCCTAAAGTCTGTTGCCGATGAATATGCCACCATTGTAGTCTTAGAGTCGCCACACCGTCTCCTGGCAGCACTGAACGATATATTGGCAGTTCTTGGCAATAGAAAAGTAGCTGTTTGCCGGGAGCTAACCAAGATTCATGAAGAGGTTTTCCGGGGGGAAATAAACCAAGCCATAGCTCACTTCACCAAGCCGAGGGGAGAGTTTACCCTGGTTATTGACGGCAAGAAAGAGCCGGAAAAACCCAAATTGACGCCAGATATAAAAAGGCAATTACAGGCTCTGCGCCGGTCAGGGATAGCAGCTAAGGAGGCGGTAGCCAAATTGGCTGAGAAAACTGGCGTCTCTCGGAAAGAGCTATATCGGGCTTGGCTCAAGTTATCTTAGGGAGTTAGCAAATGCGCTGTGGTTGCATATCTTTAGGTGATGTCCACTGCGATGAGTGTCACCGCACTATACCGTATCCTGAGCGTTACCTGGTTATTAATGAGGCCGGGGGCATCTTGCATTTATGCATTAATTGCTGTGTGGACAAGGGTTATGCCCGCTATTCCGAAGAGAAGGGTCAGCGAATACTCACCATCTTCCCGGAAAAGCCTTAATTATCGCACCAGATTGTGATAAAGTTGTAGCCAGAAATGAGCGAGAGAATTCTTGTTGCCGTCGCCTGGCCTTATGCTAATGGTCCGCTACACCTAGGTCATATTGCCGGGGCATATTTGCCCGCGGACATATTTGCCCGTTACCACCGCGCCAGGGGGGATGAGGTATTAATGGTATCGGGTTCAGACCAGCACGGCACGCCAATAACCATCAGGGCTGATGAGGAGGGGAAGACACCCGCCGAAATAGCAACATTCTACCATCAGCAGTTTCTTGACTGCTGGCAGCGGCTTGGTATCTCCTTTGATTTATTTACCTCTACCGGCACGGCTAACCACGCCCAGGTAGCCCACGATATATTCCTCACCCTGCTGGAGAAGGGCTATATCTATAAGGCTACCGTGTCGCAGCCCTATTGCCCTAACTGCCGGCGGTTCCTGCCTGACCGCTATATTGAGGGCACCTGCCCTTACTGCCACTCTTCTGGAGCTCGCGGCGACCAGTGTGACGACTGTGGCAAGCCGATAAACCCGCTGGAGTTAATTAACCCTCGCTGTCGGCTATGCGCTACCACTCCCCAGTTCGTGGATTCTGAACATTTCTTTTTTAAACTTTCCGCCTTCCAGGATAGGATTTCCGCCTGGGCGGGCGAGCAGAGCCAGTGGCGGCCCAATGTTTATAATCTTACCCAGCGCTATCTCAAAGAGGGGCTGAGGGATAGGGCTATCACCCGTGATATTGACTGGGGAGTACCGGTGCCAGTTAGTGGTTTTGAAAATAAGCGCATCTACGTCTGGTTTGAGGCGGTTATCGGTTATCTATCGGCAACCAAGGAATGGGCTAAATCCAGCGGGGATGAGGAGAGGTGGCGCTCCTTCTGGGAGGAGGGGGCAAAGAGCTATTACTTCATTGGTAAGGATAATATCCCGTTTCACACTATTATCTGGCCAGCAATGCTGATGGGCTATAGCGGGTTAAATTTGCCCCATGATGTACCGGCTAATGAGTTCCTAACTATAGAAGGCAGGAAGCTTTCTACCAGCCGCAATTGGGCAGTATGGCTGCCTGACTATCTATCCCGCTATGAGCCTGACCCGCTACGTTATTTATTATCCATAAACATGCCCGAGACTAGCGACACTGATTTTTCCTGGCGTGAGTTCGTTCGCCGTAATAACGATGAGCTGGTGGCAACCTATGGCAACCTGGTCAACCGGGTGCTTACCTTCGTTTATCGGAATTTTGATGGCTGCGTTCCCCAACCTGGGGAGCTTGATAGCCCAAGTCAGGCTCTCATTGATAAGGCTGAGGATACCCTTAAGAGCATGGATGGGCTTCTTTACCGTTGCCATTTTCGGGAAGCAATAAGGTCGGCTATGTCCTTAGCTCAAAATGCTAACCGTTACCTTGACGATAAGTCCCCATGGAAAATGATTAAAGAGAACAGAGAGGCTGCGGCCACATCTCTGTATGTAGCTATTTGCGTAATCTCCTACCTGAAAACTATGCTCTATCCCTTCTTGCCTTTCAGCTCCCAGAAGCTGCATGAATATCTTGGCTTTGAGGGCGATGTCCAAGATGATGGCTGGAAGCTACACCCCCCGCTACCGGGGCAAAAACTGCAGGAGCCTAAGCCCCTCTTTATCAAACTCGATGACAGCATAATAGAAGAGGAGACCAGGCGTATTGGAACTTAGCCAGATTTACGCGCCGGTTCAGCAAGACCTAGCTAAGGTGGAGAGCCAACTGAGGTCGGTTAGCCAGGTTGACTTCCCCCATCTGGCTGAGCTGCTGAGCTACATTCTGAGTGGTGGCAAGGGAATCCGCCCGGCGCTTACCTTACTCTCCGGTAAGTTCTACCACTATAACCTTGACCTGCTTCTACCCATGGCCACCGCCCTTGAGCTTATGCACACCGCGACACTGGTTCATGATGATGCCATTGACAACTCCCTGGTTCGGCGGGGTAGACCAACAATTAACCGCCTCTGGGGGGAGGATAAAGCGGTACTATTAGGCGACTATCTATTTGCTAAGGCGGGAGAATTCGCCGCTGCTACCGGAAACCTGCGGGTAATAAGGCTCTTCAGCCAGACTCTCCAGATTCTTTCCGTTGGGGAGCTAAAGCAGACCTTTGACGCCTTTAATCTGGAGAAAACCCGTGACCACTACCTGGAGAGGATTGCCAGCAAGACCGCTTCGTTATTCTCACTGGCTACAGAGTCAGGGGCTATCCTAAGCCAAGCCCCGGAAGAGTCAATTGAAATCCTGAGGGAGTATGGCTATAACCTTGGCATTGCCTTCCAGGTTGTCGATGATATACTGGACTTTACTGGCACCGAGAAGGAAATGGGCAAGCCAATAGGCTCAGATTTAGCTCAGGGAACACTTACCCTGCCGGCAATGCTTCTTCTGGAGAGCTATCCTGCGGATAACCCGGTAAAGGAGTTATTCAATAACCCTGATACGCCGGAGAGGGAGAAACAGAAAGCAGTAAAGCAGGCGATAGAGTTAGTCCACACGCCGTCAATCGTTAAACAATGCTATAAGGTTGCCTCAGAGTACTGTGCCAAGGCATGCTCAAGACTTAAACTCCTGCCGGATAGTCCCAGCCATCAGGCGTTGAAGGATTTAGCCGCTCTGGTGATAAGCCGGAGAAAATAGAAACAGAGAAATCCTAGGCGGAAGCGCCGCGCCTCAGGGTGAGCGCCGCCAGTATCAACAGCCCAACGGCATAAGCGGCCAGCACGCCGACATCCTTGCCGATATCCAGCAGGTTCTGTCCCTGGAGCATCAGTGCCTCGATGCCTTCCACGCCGTAGGTCAGCGGCAGGAACTTGGCAATCCATTGCAGGTAGTCCGGCATCTGGTTTATCTGGATAAAAAGACCACAGAGAAATACCTGGGGAATGATCATCAGGGGGATAAACTGCATCATCTGGAACTCGTTCCTGGCGAATACGGAGAAGAGTGTGCCCAGGCAGACAGCGTTGATTCCGATAAGCACCTGGAAGACGAGGATTTGCCACAAATCACCCTGAAAACTGACATTGAGGACATAGACCATATAGAAGAAGAGAATCAGGGTCTGCACCAGGGCGAAGAGCAGGAAGCCGAGGAGATACCCCGCCACGATATCCATTCGCGATATCGGTGAAGCCAACAGACGCTCCATCGTCCCCTGAGTGCGCTCTCTCAAGACGCTGATGCCGGTGATAAGAAACCCGAAGAAGAGAATTAGCGTCGCCAGTATGGCTGGCGCGGCATTGTCCAGCATACTTTTATTGGGGACGCTAACGCCTGCAATGCTCGCGATAACCAGCGGCACGAACACCAGGATCACGATAGTACGGCGGTCGCGTATAACCTGCAGCATAACCCGGTGGGCAATGGTCAGCGTATTACTCGACATTTTTCTTCACCTCGCCGAGCTTAATAAAGTGAAGGAAGGCGTCCTCCAAGGTAGCTTCGGGGCGTCCCGTAGCCTGCCTTAACTCAGCGGGGGTGCCCTGGGCAACGAACTTGCCATCACGCATAAAGACAAGGCGGTCGCAGTGGGCGGCATCATCCATGGTGTGGCTGGAGATAATAAGGGTGGCCCCCTCCCTGGTCAGGGCAGTAAAGTATTCCCAGAAGGTAACCCTTAGCTCAGGGTCAAGGCCAACGGTAGGCTCATCAAGGAAGAGCAGGGGCGGGTTATGAACGATGGCACAGGCCAGGCTAACCCTCTGCTTCATCCCTCCACTCAAGCTCATTACGCTCTTACGGCGGTGCCCCCACATATCAACCAGTTTGATAACCTCATCCACTCTCTGCGCTCTTTCTTTTCTATCCTTCAATCCGTAAATGCGGGCAAAGAAGTCGATGTTTTGCTCTACCGAGAGTTCTGAGTACAGTGCGGGGAGTTGCGGCATATAGCCGGTCAGTCTGGCATTGGCGGAGGAGGGCGTTTTACCCAGGCATTTTATGCTGCCGGCGGCTGGCTTGAGTAGCCCGACCATCAACCGAATCAGCGTCGTCTTGCCGGCGCCGTTGGGCCCCAGCAGTCCAAAGCTGGTGCCGGCGGGAATCTCCAGGGACAGGTCGTCTATTGCCTTGAGGCGACCGTAATTAAAGGTTACCCTATCTACTTCTATTGCTGGCCCGGAAGATTTATTCTTTGGCGTTGGCATTAAATCAGCCAAACTCTAACTACTCTGCCGTAACTGAAGTGCTGCCGTCGGTGTAGGTCTCTATCTTCTTTGTTGGCGTGAGCTCCTTGAACCGGTCAACAGCATACCGGCAGGCAGCCAAGCCTTCCTGGCGGTGGGCAGCAGCTATGGCAACGAGAAAGTTGATGTCCCCTACTTTGAGCTTGCCCACTCTATGACATATGGCGATATTATTAACCGGCCATTTTTGCCCGATTTCATCGGCTATCTGCTGAAGCCCTTTTTCTGCCGTTCCCTCAGTGTCCTTATACTCCACGGAAAGAACTGGTTTATCGTGGGAATAATCACGAATCAAGCCCACATAGGTGGCAACGCAGCCGCTAGAATCGGTCTTGACCTTACTAATCACAAGCTCCGGGGAAATTGGCTTTTGTGTAAGCTCAATCATATGGTTATGAGGCCGGGGCGACTTCGGGCGCGGATGAGGGGGCAGGTTCTTTGAAAAGTGCCTCCAGCTCCTCGCCCTCTAAGGTTTCTTCAGCAATAAGCCTCCGGGCAATAAGCTCTAGCTTCGACCGGTTCGTGGTGAGAATCTCTCTTGCCGTATCCTGAGCCTGCTGGATAATCCGGCTAACTTCAGCATCGATGGTATCAGCTACCTTGTCGCCATAGTCCTTTTGCTCAGATATTTCCCGCCCTAGGAAGACCATTTCCTGCTTATCGCCAAAGGTTCGCGGCCCCAGTTTATCACTCATACCGAAGTCAGTCACCATTCTACGAGCATACTCAGTGGCGCGCTTAATATCGTCATAAGCCCCGGTCGTCACCTCATTGAAGACCAGCTTCTCCGCGGTATGTCCGCCCAGCAGGGTGGCTATCATGTCCTGAAGCTGACCGCGTGACGTCAGGTATCGGTCTTCAATAGGCAATTGGCGGGTATGCCCCAGGGTCATTCCTCGAGCGACTATGGAAATCTTATGCACCGGGTCAACGCTAGGCAGCATCTTGGCAACAACGGCATGTCCGGCCTCGTGGTAAGCGGTTATCTCCTTTTCCTTGGGGCTTATCCGCCGGCTCTTTCTCTCCGGGCCAGCAACCACCCGGTCTATAGACTCCTCAAGCTCCGCCATATCAATGGTCTTCTTGCCCCGTCGGGCCGCCAGAATAGCGGCCTCATTGACCAGATTGGCGAGGTCAGCACCGCTAAAACCGGCGGTCTGTTTGGCTAAGACCTCTAGATTGACTGAGTCAGCAAGCGGCTTACCTTTGATGTGAACCTTAAGAATGCCGATTCGCCCGTTAATATCGGGACGGTCTAAAATCACCCGCCGGTCAAAGCGGCCGGGGCGAAGCAACGCCGGGTCAAGTATGTCAGGGCGGTTGGTCGCCGCCATAACAATGACACTGGTGTTGGTGTCAAAGCCATCCATCTCCACCAGAATCTGATTTAAAGTCTGTTCCCTCTCATCATGACCTCCACCCAACCCAGCCCCACGATGACGACCGACAGCATCAATCTCATCAATGAAGATAATGCAGGGGGTATTGCGTTTGGCCTGGTCAAAGAGGTCACGCACCCTGGAGGCGCCAACACCGACAAACATCTCCACAAATTCACTACCGCTAATAGAGAGGAAGGGCACCCCGGCTTCACCGGCTACTGCCCGAGCCAGCAGTGTCTTCCCCGTGCCCGGCGGACCGATTAGTAATAGCCCTTTCGGGATGCGCGCCCCAAGCCTCTGGAACTTCTCCCTTGACTTAAGGAACTCCACTACTTCATGCAGCTCTTGCTTGGCTTCTTCCACCCCGGCGACATCATCAAAGGTTACGGTTGGCGTAGTCGCCGGGAAGAGTCGGGCTCGGCTCCGACCAAAGCTAAGAGCCTGACTGTTAGCCCCCCGCGCCGAGCGGAAGATGAAGTAAATAATGGCACCAAAAAATAACACGGGAAGCAGAAAACTAATCAGTAGCCCACCCCAGTCAAACCCTGACGTTTCTACCGCATAGTCTACCCCGTCAAGCTTAAGCCCAAGCTCCTTAAGGTCAACCAGGGTAAGGTTACCAATAGTCGCTTTTAGCTTTGTCCCATCGGTAGCGGTAACGAGTAGCTCATCACCCTTCACCGCAATCTTAGCTATCTCACCATTTTGTGACATAGCTATAGCCTTATCCAAGCCGATTTCAGTCGTTTTTCCCGACACCGGGAAAAACTGGAATAGCAAAACTATAGCGACAATAAGAATAATGATATATATTAAGCTATTACGCATCCAGTTTGCCTTCATCGTTTTACTCTAACTCTTATATTATACCAAAAATAGCCGCCAATGAAAAAGTTTGGCGCCTGTTTTACAGGTTAGTGTAGGTTTCTTGAAGGAGCAGGGCATCCCGTTCCAGGTTGGGACTCTCGCAGATAACAATGCCCTTAACATTATAAGCCTGTAACGCCTTTAGAAGTTCAATATATTTCAAATCTGAATCTTTCAGGTTCAGGTGTTTTATCTCCCCCTTCTTACCATAAGCAATACCGGAGAGATGAATATGCATATTCTCCAGGGCTTGGTCTCCCAGCCGCTGTTTTATCTGCTGGAGGATGTAGGTAAACTCGGGATAGGAATTGAACTTCCCGCTCCGGGCGTGCCAGTGGGCAAAGTCCATGCCAATACCCACCCCCTCAAGCTCAGTGCATAGATTCAGCACCTCGTCTATGGTGCCAAACTCGCTGGGCTTACCCATGACCTCCAGCCTGACCCATACCCGATTATTCTCCCGCTTAAGCTGGCTCATCACCTCAGCCAGGTATCTCTTTACCGAACTATAGGTCTTTTCCGGAGGGTCGCCGAGGTAGTAGGCGGCGTGGAAGATGATGCTTTCTGCCCCGCATAGTGCCGCGATGCGGGCAGTCCGGAGTATCCTCTCCTGACTGGCGATTATCTTCTCCAGCTCATGGGCGTTGAGGTTGATGAAGTAAGGACCGTGAGCCGATAGCTTTACCCCTTCCCCGGCGGCTATTTCGGCAACCAGCCGAGCCCCCCCTTCCCCCATCTTCACCCCCTGGACAAACTCTATCTCCATGCAGCCAAGCCCAAGCTCGGCAATGCGCTTAATGCCATCCAGGCTGGATGGTGTCTTGGAGCTATGGGGAACGCCACCAGTGCCAAAAAGAAGCCCTGCCATCTATTTCTATCCTTACTGCCTGAGCAGTTAACATATTATACCATAGTGGGAGATAAAAGCGTCGGGGAATAGTTATCTACCTCACCCCCTTAATCCCCCTCTCCTTTCAGGAGAGGGGGAGGGTTTTTTAAAAAGAGGGGGCTTGACAAGTGCATTATTCACTGTTATTATATATAGTAAAGACTTATATAGTCTAGTAAAGGATGGTATGGCAAAGAGAGCATTATCTGTTGAATTACCAGAAGACTTGATGATTTCCCTGCATGAACTATCTCTAAGAACTGGCAGAAGGAAAAACTTATTAGTAGCGGCATCTTTGAGTGAATTCCTGAAGGTCGGCGAAGAGAAGCAAGAGGAGATTATCAAAAAGTACTTGAGCACACAAAGACTAGGCTAATTTAATGACAAGCAGAGGATTGTGGAGGAATGGAAGATTATAAATTTTGGATAACCTTTGCTTTTGGTCTTTGTGGTTTTGCAGCTCTTATTTTGAGTTTGAGGGACTCTTATAGAATAAGGCGTGTTGAGGATGAAATCACAAATGAAATAGATGTTGACGCAGAGTGGTCAAGGCCAGATACGCAAGGCAATACTACCTGCCGTGTATCCGCTATGCTTTATCCTGTGACAGAGGTTAGGATAAAAGTTCCCTCCGATGAGTGGTTTATAGAACATCTAGAGCCAAATATAAGTCAGCAAAGGCAGTTTCGCACAGTCAACTTGGGTGTTAGGTATCAGATACAATTCAGAGACCCAGCTACCGGAAGTAAGTACATTAGGAAACGCATCGTTCGTTATTCTTGAGTTCAGAAGCACACAAGCCAGTTCTCGAAAGCCTTTTGTTCCTACCCTCAGCACAATATTTTTCGGGGTGTCTAAGAGGGGTGGGTTGCTAAACAATCTCTGAAATTGGGGAATATGATATAATTAAGTGAGCGGAGGCTAGCTACTGGAAGGAATAGATATAGCGCACAAGGCGGTAGAGGCTGCTGCCGATAAGCAGGCAAGTAATATTGTGCTGCTTGATGCCAGTAAGGTATGCAGCTTTGCCGATTATTTCGTGATATGCAGTGGCGAGTCGGAGCGGCAGATTTCATCTATCTATGACGAAGTTTGGCATAGATTGAAACACGAGGGCATCCTACCCGATCACCGTGAAGGGACTGCGGACTCAGGGTGGCTCCTGCTTGATTTTGGCGATATCATCGTGCACATCTTTGACCAGCTTGAGCGGGAATACTACCAGTTAGATGAGCTGTGGAGCCAGGCTACCCCTGTCCTCAGGATTCAATAGCCGAATATCTCGCCCTCAGAAAAGAACAGCTTGATTTCTTCCTCAGCGGTGGCTATTGAATCAGAGCCGTGGACGGTGTTTCGCTCAATATCCAAGCCGAAATCACCCCTTATCGTCCCTACCTCAGCCTTAGCCGGGTCAGTTGCTCCCATTACCTTTCTGATTGTCTCCACCACCCCCTTCCCCTCAAAGACGCAGGCGATTATCGGCTCTGAGCTGATATAAGCTACAAGTCTATTATAGAAGGGCTTATCCTTATGGACAGCGTAATGGAGTTGGGCGAGGGCTTTAGACGGGTGGAGCATCTTTATTGCCACCAGCCTAAACCCTAAAGCCTCCAGGCGGGAGATAATAGTGCCCGCCAAGCCCCTCTGCATAGCGTCAGGCTTGATTAGGACTAAAGATTTTTCCATGGTTAATCTCCTATTCTTTTCTTTGACCAAGGACAAACATAGTTGCCGTGCTATCAGCGACCACTGTGCCATCCTTGAGTGACATCTCGGCTTTAGCCTCAACCAGCTTTCTGGTCTTCTTGGTCACAGATGCAGTGATAATGAGGAGCTCGTCTATCTGGAGTGGGCGTCTGAACCTGGTTTGCATTCTGGCGGTTAGGCTGTTCACCCCGCTGAACCGGGCGGCATAGCTCATCGCCTCATCAAGGAGGCAGGCTATAATTCCACCATGAACCACCCCTGCCCAACCCTGATGGAATTTATTGGGGGTAAACTCTGTCCTGGCTACCCTGCCATCCCAGCCAAAACTCAATTTCAAGCCAATGGGGTTTTTCTGCCCGCAGGCAAAACACATGTCCTGTTCCTTTTCCATATCAACTGATACCTGAGGCCAGTTTGCCATTTCCCTCTCCTTAAATCATCGGTGTTTAGCCTGGGTAATTGCCGGCCGCCTGAGGTAGAGTGGTTGCAGGGTAGTCAGGTGGTCATAATCACCGGCCTCAAGCCGCCGCTTCCCCAACTCCGCCAGTAATCTAGCTCGGGGTGAGGCGGTGGTGGCTATTATTGCCCTTTCCCCAAGCCGCTTCTTTATTTCGCTGGCGAGGGAGGATATGAATTCCCCGCAAAATATAGTCTTGGTGGTTATCGCCGAGCATAGGGCGTCAACGGTGGTTATGTGTTCAGCGACAAGCTGGCGCCACTTATTATCCTTCCTCTGATATATGGCGGTGGCAATCTCTCCCCTGCCGGCATTGAATATCGGGCAGATAGGCAAGCCGGTCTTGGCATGCTGGTAGGCTACTACCTCCAGGCTGCTGATACCGATAATTGGAATCCCCAGGCTGAAGGCTAACCCCTTGGCCGTGCTAATCCCGACGCGCAAGCCGTTAAAACTTCCCGGTCCCTTCGCCACAATAACGCCACTAATAGAGCTTAATGTCTACCTTAGCCTCCTCCAGCAGGCGAGCCAGGTGGGGCAATAGCTCAACGGTATGGTTTTGCTCACAGCGCCAGTTCGCCTCGGCGTACACTTCGTCACCCTGAACCAGAGCCAGGCTGGCGTTATCAGTTGAGGTATCTATTGCCAGTAGCATTACCACCCTTCCTATGAGTTGAGGCGAAGATGTTTTAGTTGTGATAATATTTTGTCGGTAGCGCTTACCGCTGGGCTTGAATTTAAGGCTACGCTCGGTATCGGAAAGATAGCCCATCTCAATCAGCAGGTGCTCTTCTGGCAGCAGGTTTAACCCCTTCTCCGCCCATTCTACTACCGAGACACCATTACCATAGAGATAATCGTCCAGACCAAGCTCCGCAATCTCCTCCAGATGGTCAAGCCGGTAGAAATCTAGGTGATATAGAGGCAACCGGCCATAAAGCTCCCTGATAACCACAAACGAGGGGCTAGCCGCATACTCCTTAATATCCAGTCCCCAGGCAATACCCTGGGTGAGGCAGGTCTTCCCCGCCCCCAAGCCCCCCACCAGGAGAAAAATATCTCCGGGCAGGGCTACCTCGCCAATCCGGACCCCAATCTTCTGAGTCTCTTCAGGACTATGGCTAATTATCTCAAGGTGGCTCATCTTGTAATAAAGTGCTCCCACCCTCCCCTAGGAAGGCTAACCGACTTCCCCCGGCTGTCAACCAGTGTTACTCCTTTGTTACCAGCTAAAATTTCACCGATTACCGTTATCGGGCAGGTAGCTTTCCTTTTTACCCTCTCTATGACCTCAGCCCTGCCGGTAAACAGAAGTTCGTAGTCCTCTCCCCCGGACAGTGCCAGCTCAAGGGCTCTGTCACCAAAGTGGGCTTTTACCCTCGGCTCAATCGGCACCCGCTCAACCTCCACCCGGGCGCCAACCCGACTTGCCTTACATACCTGGTTCAGGTCTGAAATCAGTCCATCGCTTAAATCTATGGCTGTCTTTACCCCCTGCTCCACTAATAGTTGCCCCTCGGCGATTCGGGGAACGGGATGAAGAAAGGCATTTCTAAAGGCGGTGGTGGCTTGGGGGTCAAACTTAAGCCCCTTGGTCAGCATTTCCAGCCCCGCCGCCGCCGCCCCCAGATAGCCGGTAACCGCTACTTGCTCTCCTTGCTTGGCGGTAGAGCGGGTGAGCATGCGCTGGCTCTGATTGGTGCTGCCCAGAACAGTAATAGCAATAGCCACTAAAGGGGCACGGCTAGTATCACCACCAATTATAGCAACCCCAAATTGCTGCGCCAGGTCAAGCATTCCGGTGTAAAGAGCAGTAACATCGTCCACCTCGGTATTATCGGGCAGGGCTAAAGACACCAAGGCGTATCGGGGCAGCCCGCCCATAGCCGCAATATCGCTGAGGTTGACGGCCAATGCCTTCCAGCCCAGCTCTTTCCAGGAGGCTAAACCGGAGGGAAAGTGGACATCCTGAATGAAGGAGTCCACAGTGGCCAGCTGGATTGAGGCATCACCCCGCCAGGCGGCAGCATCATCGCCAATGCCGATTAAGAGGCGCTCATCCTGCCCGCCACCAACCATCTTAGCCAGGAGGTCAATCAGCCCGAATTCCCCCAGCTCCGAGACCTTCATAGCTAAAATTATAGCACGCTTATCGCTGGGGTCACAACGTAGCTCTAGCCTTATGATAAAAAAGCTGGTATAGTTTAGGTAAATGCGTTATGCCATTATTGCTGATATTCACGCTAATCTAGCCGCTCTTATGGCGGTGCTGGCTGAAATTTACCAGAAGGAAGAGATAGGTGAGCTGTGGTGTTTGGGAGATATTATTGGCTACGGACCAGACCCGCACCAGTGTATTGAACTCCTGCGCCGGACCAACCATATCTGTGTCGCTGGGAACCATGACCTGGCGGCAATAGGTGAGATAGGCACCTCTGATTTTAATCCTGATGCTGCCGCCGCCTGTGAGTGGACAGCAAAGCAGCTAACCGTGCAGGATAGAGCCTATATTAATGGTCTGCCACTGGTTATTGAGAAGGATGATTTTACCCTGGTTCACGGCAGCCCACGGCAGCCTATCTGGGAATATATCCTGTCAATCAGCACGGCCAGGGAAAACTTCGCCTACTTTAAGTCAAAGTTCTGTCTGGTGGGCCATACCCATACGTCCGGTGCATTCAAATATGGTAAAGGCGGCTCCTGCTCCTTTCGGCAATTCTCAACCAAGGAGAAGCTTGACCTCGGCGAGGAGCGACTGATTATCAATCCCGGCGCCGTGGGACAACCTCGTGACGGCGACCCTAGGGCAAGCTATGCCATCTATGATAGCGAAGCCAAAACGATTAATCTCTACCGCATCCCTTATGATATTGCCGCCACTCAAGCCAAGATGATAGAGCAAAGGTTGCCGGTGCGCTTGGTGGCTCGTCTCAGTCATGGCACATAGCTTGTTGACACAGAGCAGGCTAACACGATAAACTTATTACTTGGATTGTCCAAGTCACGGCGGGAAAATCCCTGGTGAGGGGGTGATGAAGCAAAGGTAAAGATTGAATTTTGTCCTAATTAATTATAGAGTTTAATTATAGAGGGGAGGCAAAGTTATGGCAAATATACCGGATAAAATTAAAACCTGGCAGATGGTAGAACCAGGCAAACTGGAAGAAGTAAGCATTGATGTCCCTGAGATAAAGCCGGGAGAGGTGTTGGTTGAGGTTGCCGGCTGTGGGGTGTGCCACACCGACCTCGGCTATTTTTATGATGGTGTGCCCACGGTAAACAAGCCACCGCTCACCCTGGGTCATGAAATCAGCGGCACGGTAGTCGCCGGCGACGAAAAGTGGCTGGGCAAGGAGGTGATTATCCCGGCGGTGATGCCGTGCAATAATTGCCCCATCTGTGCTGCCGGTAGAGGCAACCGCTGCCTAGCCCAGAAGATGCCGGGGAATAGCATGGGGATTTACGGCGGCTTTTCCAGCCATATTGTTGTCCCGGCTCAAGACCTGTGTTTAGTTCCTGATAGGAAGGGGATACCCCTTTCCCATCTTGCCGTGGTGGCTGATGCCGTAACCTCCCCCTATCAGGCGGCGATGAGGGCTGAGGTAAAACCGGGGGACTTAACCATCATCATCGGCGTTACCGGCGGTCTTGGCGTCTATGCCACCCAGATTGTCAGAGCGCTGGGTGCCAAGGAGGTTATCGGTATTGCCCGAAATCCGGAGAAGCTAAAGAGAGCTCTGGAATTTGGCGCCACCCATGTCATTAGCTCAAAGGATAAAGACACCAAGGCTATCAGAGATGAATTCCGCAACTATTGTAAGGAAAAGGGTGTGCCGGCAAACTATGGCTGGAAGATATTTGAGTGGACGGGCACCGGCGGTGGTCAGGCAATTGCCCTGGAACTACTATCATTTATTGGCAAGCTGGTGATATGCGGCTTTGGCATGCAGAAGAACGAGTACTCCCTGTCACGGTTGATGGCATTTGATGCTGATATTCTGGGCTCATGGGGCTGTCTGCCCAAACACTACTCCAAGGTTCTCAGCATGGTTCTCGATGGTAAGGTAAAGATAGAGCCCTTTATTGAGACCAGACCAATGAGCCAGATAAAGTCGGCATTTGAGGAAGCTCATGCTACCAGCCTGATGAAGCGAATAGTATTAACACCAGATTTCTAAAATCAAAAAGGAGGTATTATAAATGGCTTTAGATTGGCTACCAAGAGAAGGCGGTGTCAAAGACCACAATATTTGGGGCATGGAGCATTTCGGCACGGAAGCTCCCTGCACCATGTATGAGGAAAAACCCATAATCGACCCCACTGGCAAACCGGTGGAGGGGATTTACAGCGCCTGGATTACCCTGAACAACCCCGCCCAGTATAACTCCTACACCACGGAGATGGTTAAGGGCGTTATCGCTGGTTTCCACCGGGCGCAGATGAACCGCAGAGTAGTGGCGGTGGTCTTCACCGGTGCCGGCAATATGGCTTTCTGCACCGGCGGCAACACCAAGGAATATTCGGAATACTACTCCACCAAACCGATGGAGTACACGCAGTACATGGAGCTTTTCAATGGGATGGTCGATTCCATTCTGATGTGCCAGAAACCGGTTATCCGGCGGATCAACGGCATGAGTATCGCCGGTGGCCAGGAAATCGGCGGCGCCTGCGACCTCGCCGTCGCCTCCGACCTGGCTATCTTCGGGCAGGCCGGCACCCGGCACGGCTCGGCGCCGGTCGGCGGCTCTTCGGACTTCCTGCCCTGGGCCCTCAGCATAGAGGACGCCATGTGGAACTGCATATCCTGCGAGTTTTGGAGCGCCTACAAGATGCTGCGCAAGAACTACCTCAGCAAAGTAGTGCCGGTACTCAAACAGGGCGACAAATTCATCCGCAACCCGCAGGTCATTACGGATGTCTATGTTAAAGACGGCGAGATTGTCTACGGCGAGTCCGTTACCGGCGAGGCGGCTAAGGCAGCCCGTGAGCTGGTCAAGTCCCTCCCGGTGGACTTCACCCTGCTGGATAATGAGGTGAATAAGATACTCTGGACGTTTACCAACCTTTTCGAAGGCTGCCTGATGAAGTCCATCCAGGGTATCCGGGAGAAGAAGAAATTCTTCTGGGATACGAACAAGAATGACCACCTCTACTGGCTGGCTACCAACATGACAGGCGAAGCTTTCCTGGGCTTCGGCGCCTTCAACACCAAGAAGATAACCGGCAAGGACACCATCGACTTCATCAAGTATCGCCAGCTCATTGCCGATGGGCATGCCATGGACGAGGAGCTTTTCGAAGCCGTTCTGGGCAAACCCCAGCAGAAATAATACAACCAAACCGGATTGTGATGAGAAGCCCCGGGGTGGTAAAGCCTCGGGGCTTTCTTTTGCTTGACAAAGGGATGAGCACAGATTAGCATTTCATTGAGGTCGTGCTAGACGGGGAGCTAGCGGTGCCCTGAACCCGCAATCCGCTATAGCGGGGTCGAATCCCTGCTTGAGGCCTTTGTCTGGTAGGACTACTTGGGCTAAGCGGCGGTGAAGGCTGGGTCCTACGCAGCAGAGCCCTATGAACCCCGTCAGATCCGAGAGGAAGCAGCGGTAAATAGAAGCCCTGGGTGCCGTAGGGCTACCTGGCTGGAGTTGGCTGGCTCAAGCAAGCTGTCAGGCGAGGTCGAGGGCAGGTGCACGACCTCAAGTTTTATTGTTAGCCTAGACGGTGATTACGTTATGGATTAGGGGGTAAGGTGACTGGCTCACTCTTGACTCAAACCAAGAGGCTGTTGCGCCAGTTTGACCTTCGGGCGAGGAAAGGACTGGGGCAGCACTTCCTTATTGATGAGGAGGTGCTTAAGCGTATTACCTCGGCGGCGGAGCTCACCCCCGCTGATGTCATCGTTGAAGTGGGCCCCGGGCTGGGTATCCTGACCAGGGAGCTAGCCAAGCAAGCCGGCCGGGTGATTGCTATTGAGCTTGATAATAAGCTGGCGGCGGCATTAAAGCAAACCCTGGCTTCGCTTAATAATATCACTATCATTAACGACGATGTGCTTCGGCTTGAGCCTAAAGATTTAGTAACCGAGCCGAAGACCGGCTATAAGGTAGTGGCTAACCTCCCCTACTATATTACCTCTCCGGTATTGCGCCATTTTCTTGAGGCTCCGGCTAAACCTCGGCTTATGATTTTAATGGTGCAGAAAGAAGTGGCTGAGGTTATCGTCGCCAAGCCCGGCGAGATGAGCCTCTTGAGCGTTAGCGTCCAGTTCTACGGGGAACCAAGGATAATCGGCTATGTCCCGGCGCAATGCTTTTACCCGGCGCCCAAGGTTGATTCGGCAATACTGCGGATTGACCCCCACCCTCAACCAGTAGTGGCGGTAGCTGATGAGGCGGGCTTCTTTGAGCTGGTGCGGGCTGGCTTTACCACCCCGCGCAAGCAGATTGTCAATTCCCTGGCTCAAGGTCTGGGGGTGTCAAAGATTGACGCCTTATCCCTGCTGGAAACGGCCGGTATCGTGCCGCAGCGGCGAGCCGAGACCTTATCCCTTGAGGAGTGGGCACAGTTGTGGCAGGTCTTTAAGGAAAAGAAGCATGTTTACCATTCTGGCACCGGCAAAAATTAATCTGACCCTTGAGGTCCTGGCTGAGCGCCCCGATGGCTTTCATGAAATCCGCAGCATCATCCAGAGCATAAATTTATGCGACCGCCTTCGTTTCCGATTGAGCCATAATATAAAGTTTGGCTGTGATAGCCCTGGCTTTGTTTGGGAAGAGAGCCTTATATCACAAGCAACCGCTCTCCTTCAGCAGGTAACAGGGTGCACCAAGGGAGCAACAATAGAAATCACCAAGCGTATCCCTCTGGCATCGGGGCTGGGTGGAGACAGTAGTGGCGCTGCGGCTACGTTGCGGGGACTGAATAAGCTTTGGCAGTTGGGGCTATCGCCGGCGGAACTGCTTGAGTTAGCCTCAAGGCTGGGCTCAGATGTTACTTTCTTTCTCTATGGCGGCACGGCACTGGTGGAAGGCAGGGGGGAGATAATAACCCCGCTACCACCACTGCCCCACCGCTGGGTTGTCCTGATGATACCGGATGTGCCCCGGATGGCGGAGAAGACAAAACGGCTTTACGCCAGCCTGAAAACAAATCACTACACCGACGGGCAGATTACGGAAAAATTTATAAAAGCACTAAAAGCCGGCAGGGAGTTTAAGCCGTCCCTGCTGTTCAACACCTTTGAGAATGTCGCCTTTGACCAGTTCCCCGGGCTGAAGGTCTATAAGGAGCATTTTCTAAAACTCGGCGCCCCGGATGTCCACCTCGCTGGCTCCGGACCGGCGCTATTTACTCTGGTGGAGGACAGGGCTGAGGCGGAAGAGCTATATGGGTATCTGCAAAAACAAGGCGTGGAATGCTATCTAGCTACTACCCTTCCCCGCTAACCACCACTTAACTAACTCCTCCTCACCCTCTCTGGTGGTTATCTTGCCGTTCAGCCTGGCTTCGTGCAGTAGCTCCACTACCTCTTTGATTTGAGGACCCTGGGCAATGCCCATTCGCATTAAATCCTTGCCCGTGAGCGCTACCTCAACATGCCTCAGTCGGGTGAGGAAAAGGCGGATATTCTGGCTGGCGGTAGGGGATTCAGCGGCTAAGGAATTTGCCACCAGGGCTTGAGGGGAGTAGCCCTCAAGGAAGCGATAAATACTGCTCGGCGAAAGCCCGGGGATAGACACCAGCTTGAGCTTGCTCTTAAGGGTGATAGCATCCCTCACAGTTTGAGCTAACGACTTGGGCAGGTTGAGGTGTGATATGAGGCTCTCAACCTCTTCGCTGGTCAGGGGGTAAACGAGGAGGGCCAAATAGAGCCCAATCTCCGGGGGATGGGGGGAGGCCAGCCGTCGGGCTTGGGCAAACTTCTCTGCACACCAGCCGTCGCCCTTCAGCGCCGGGTGAAGCTTCGCCAGCACCCCCAGCTCCCCGGCACGGCGGAGGACTTTTTCCGGGTATTCCTCCTGCAGGACGCATTCAATCTCATAGCGGATGCGGGCGCCGCTAATGGTATCCAGCATATCTATGTCTCGTTTGAGTAGCTTTAGAGTCTTTCTTTCCAGATGAAAATCAAGCCGTTGCTCATAGCGAAGACCTCGCCAGATGCGTGTGGCATCATCAATGAAGCTTTTTTCATGGAGCACCCGCAGAAGCCTATTCTTGAGGTCGTTACGCCCGCCACAGGGGTCAACCAGTTTGCCGTAGTCGCCGGGGTTGAGGTGGATAGCCATGGCATTGACGGTGAAATCACGGCGGAAGAGGTCGTGAGCAATTGAGCTTGGCGTCACGCTGGGCAGCGCTCCGGGCTTAGCATAGGTCTCAGCGCGGGCAGTTGCCAGGTCAACGCTCCATCTATCCCACTGGAGCTTAGCCGTATTAAAACGGGGGTGGGTGGTGATTTTAGCCTGGTTAATCTTCTTTAACTGCTTGGCTAGCTCTATGGCATCCCCCTCCACCACCAGGTCAAGGTCAAGGTTGGCTTGCCCCAGAAAACAGGTCACGAACCACCCCGCCGACGAGGTAGAGCCTTTCCCCACGGGTGAGGGTAAGCTCGCCGGCAAGCCACATAAAGTTGACCAGCTCGGCGGGCAGCTGCTTTTCCATTATTTGGGCGAGGCCAATCCGCTTAGGCATTTTCCTTTTATGTAAATGAATTATAGCACAGGTCACTTGTTATGCCCATTAGTTAGTTCAGAAGCATTGACCCTATCCCCCTGACCCCCTTCCCCTTGAGGGGAAGGGGGAAATAGTTTTAAGAGGGGGGTTTCGCCCCCCTCTTTTTTATTCCTCCCCCCTCTCCTGGAAGGAGAGGGGGGATACAGGGAATGAGGTCAACAAATAATCTAAGCCCATTGTTATTTGGTTTGTATTCTCTTATAATGAAGCCCCAGAGGTACATAATGAAAGTGGTCTCAATTGTGGGGATGACCGGCGCCGGCAAATCGGAGGTATCACGGGTATTTGAGGAGAATGGCTTTATCCGGATAAGATTCGGCGACCTCACCGATGAGGAGATGAGGAAGAGGGGTCTAAAACCAAGCGAGGAAAACGAGCGCCTGGTCAGGGAGCTCCTGAGAAAGGAGCACGGGATGTCCGCTTATGCCAAGCTTAACCTCCCCAAGATTGAGCAGGGGCTAAAAAGCTCCGACGTGGTCATTGACGGGCTTTATTCCTGGGAGGAATATACCTACCTCAAGGGGCGCTACGGAGAAAACCTTTATCTAGTGGCAGTATGCTCATCACCCAAGACAAGGTATGCCCGGCTGGGCAAGAGGTCAAGCCGGCGTTTAACCTTAGACGAGGCTATTAGCCGGGACAGGGCAGAGATAGAGAATACTAATAAGGGCGGCCCTATCGCCATGGCTGATTTCACCATAATAAACGAGTCTGCCCTCCAGAACCTGAAACGAGAAACGAAAAGGATTATCTCCATATTAAGATGAAAAGAGTGACCCGACCAGATATTGACCAGTATTTTCTCAAGATAGCCTCAGTGGTGGCTGAGCGCTCAACCTGCCGCCGGCATAATATCGGGGCAGTAGCGGTAAGAGATAAGCATATCCTGGCTACAGGCTATAACGGTGCCCCTTCTGGGTTTAAGGATTGCCTTGAGCTTGGCTGTCTCCGTGATGAGCTGGGCATACCCTCAGGGACAAGGCAGGAGGTATGCCGGGGCATTCACGCCGAGCAGAATGTAATCATCCAGGCTACCCTCCACGGCGTTAGCCTTGAGGGGAGCACTATTTATTGCACTCACACGCCGTGTGTGCTATGTGCCAAGATGTTGGTTAATGCCAAGATAAGGCGATATGTCAGCTTTGGCCGGTATGACGATAATTCATTTACTGACCTGTTCCGGGAAGCCGCCATAGAAGTTGATATCAAGAAAAGACCTCCGTCCCAGATAAGCTATCTGGATTAGCTATTGGCTTGACACTCGTGGTAAAATTAAATAGCCCATTTTTGAGGTTGATGTAATGCCAGCTTTGCATGCCAAGGTAATTGTTAATCCGGTGGCTGGAGCTTATTCCACCCGCCGCAAGTGGCCAATCATTAGTAAGCTGCTACAGCACATCGGTCTCTCCTTTGACTTTCAGTATACCGAGGGTGTTGGGCATGCCACTGAGCTAGCCCGGGCAGCAGCCAGCGATGGTTACCGATACCTGGTAGCGGTTGGTGGGGATGGGACGGTAAACGAGGTCGCCAATGGCATACTTCATTCCACTGGCGCCAGCAAAACCGCCCTCGGTATAATAAGCACCGGCACCGGCAGCGATTTTATCCGCTCGGTTGGTATCCCCAGGGATTACCCCTCGGCTTGCTCCACCCTGACCAGCCCCAGAAGGTTAACTATTGATGTTGGTGTTGTTGAGTACCAAAGTAAAGGGCAGACCTTACAGCGCTTCTTTGTCAATGGTGCCGGCGTCGGCTTTGACGCTGCGGTGGTAGAGCAAACCGAGCGCCTGCCCAAGTACTTTGGTGGTACTATTCCCTATCTATTCGGGTTAGTAAGGGCTTTACTTAGCTATAAAAACAAACCGGTGGTGGTGAATATAGAAGATGAGGTGATGAGCGAGCGGGTGCTAAGTCTGGTGGTGGCTAACGGCGGCTACCTTGGCGGCGGGATGCATATTGCCCCCCAGGCTGAGCTCGGCGATAACTTACTTGATGTGGTAATGATAGGGGATATTGGCAAGCTTGAACTACTCAAGCAATTGCCTACCGTATATAAAGGGACTCATATTAACCATCCCTGCGTCAGGATGATAAAGACAA
Source organism: uncultured delta proteobacterium (assembly GCA_963739245.1). Classification (GTDB taxonomy): domain Bacteria; phylum Chloroflexota; class Dehalococcoidia; order Dehalococcoidales; family BS750m-G39; genus CAVTZP01. The sequence goes on along the minus strand of CAVTZP010000005.1, from coordinate 217,862 downwards.
GGCGCATCACCATTAAATCCCCGGAGCGAATGCTTGTCCATGCTGATGGTGAACTACTGGGGGAAGGGCCAGCCGCTTTCTGGGTGGTACCGGCGGCTTTAAGCATTGTGGTGTAACTACCCTATATTCTCCCCCTGATAGACACCCTGATAGCCCTCCGTCTTTTGCCCCAGCCTAAAGAAAATAAGCTGGACGATTCTGGCGTTTCTCTGCAAGCGGAACCCCTGGGGGTTATATACCACCATCAGGGACTGGGAGCGCCCGGAGTAGCCAGCGTCCCATACCGCGGTGCCCACATTAACACCACAGCGAAGCAGGCTCGAGCGGGGTCTGGCTAATGCCATGATATTCTTGGGCAGGTGGACAATCTCATTGTAGGTAATAATATAGGCGCCGGGCATAAGGTCAATGAAACCCAGCCCGTCAAAAACCAGTGGCGCCAGCTCAGGCACCAGCCTCTGGCTGTTTTGGACTGCTATCCTGCCCGATGACTGGAGCAAGGCAATCTCACGCAGGGTAAGGTCAATGCCATTAGGCTGCACCTGCTCCTCAAGATTGATATAGTCTTCTATTAAAGGTGGCGTTTTCTTCAGTAATCGGTGAATTTCCTGCTTGGATAAAATAGCCGCCATTTCTACTACTTACCAGCACACATTTATAGATTGTTTAGTAACCTCATCTTACCATATACCTAGACTAAATAGGAATTGACAAAACAGATAAAAGCCCTATAATTCAGCAAACCTTAGTGAAGGGAGAATTATGGCGGTAAGAATAGTTACCGATAGCACTGCCGACCTGCCTGACCAGCTACTTCAGGAGCTGGGGATTACCGTGGTGCCGGTCTATGTGCGCTTTGGCGATAAGGTCTACCGTGACCGGGTGGACATCAGCGAGGACGAGTTTTATGAGAGGTTGACACATGACCCTATCCATCCCAACACTACTCAGCCGACTCCGCAGGATTTTGCCGATGTGTACCAGAAGCTGTCCCAGAAGGCTGAGGGGATTATTTCTATTCATGTCTCCAGTAAATTGAGTGGTACCTGCAATTCAGCGCTGATGGCTAAGGATATGCTGAAGACGAAATGCCCTATTGAAGTGGTTGATTCAGAGACACTGAGCATGTGTCTAGGCTTGATAGTTATAGTTGCTGCCACTGCGGCTAAGGCAGGGAGAAGTCTGGACAAGGTGGTGGAAGAGGCAAAACAGACCATTCCTAAGATACATTTGTTTGCCCTTCTTGATACCCTTAAATACCTGGCCAAAGGCGGGCGTATTGGCAAGGTGAAGGCACTACTAGGCTCAGTATTGAGTGTAAAGCCGATACTGACTGTAAAAGATGGAGAACTGGTGCCCGCTGGTCAAGTCCGCACCCGGGCTAAAGGCATAGACAAGTTATTTGACTTTGTGAAAAAGACCACTAATATTCAAGATTTGGCTATTGTGTATAACACTACACCTGATGAAGCACTAGCTTTATCTGGGCGCATGGGTTCTATATTCCCTCAAGAGCGGATTAGGTTAGCCAGGCTAGGACCAGGACTTGGGGTGCACGGTGGTCCAGGGACACTGCTTGCAGCCGTTAGAGAAGGATAATAAAACTGGCGGCGGGTGGATTTTAACCGCCTAAAGTAACTCGATTTGTAAAGTCACATCTTAACTTCTGCGATGTATCCCCGCCAATCTCAATAGCGCCCGCCTTGCCCCGCCAATAGTCAGCGGTATCTCCTGAAAATCTATCCCTTCCTTCTTTTGGAGAATCTCAATAAGATGACCTACCCGTGGTAGCCTTAACTCTACTTCCCTAATCATATCGGTATCGGCAAACACCTTCCCTGGTGGTCCTTCGGTGATTATCTTACCTTTACTCATAATAGCTACCCGGTCGGAGAATAGAGGCACCAGCTCGACATCATGGGTAGCCATTATCATGGTAGTCCCCCTCTCTTTGTTCAGTTTCCTGAGTAAACGCATAATTGAACTGACACCCCGGGGGTCCAAGCCACTTGTCGGTTCATCTAACAGGATTAGTTCTGGCTCCATAGCCAGAACACCAGCAATAGCCACCCGTCTTTTCTGTCCAAAGCTTAAGGTATGAATAGCCTTACCAGCAAGCTCCGATGCTCCTACCATCTTCAAGGCATTGTTAACCCTATGGTTAGCCTCATCCGGCTTTAGTCCCAGGTTCACAGCACCAAAGGCGACATCCTGCTCCACGGTAGCCGCAAAAAGCTGGTCATTAGGGTCTTGAAAGACCATTCCCACCCGCCGGAAAATCTCCTCATCTTTGAAAAAACGAAGCTCCGTATTATCCAAGAAGACTTTACCTGATGATGGTCTCAAAAGACCGTTGAGGTTTTTTAGTAGCGTCGTCTTGCCGCAGCCGTTAGCCCCCAGAAGGGCCAAAAAATCGCCGTCCTTAACCTCCAGGCTGATTTCACCCAGTGCCTGACTAAAACCGTCATAGCTAAAGGACAAGGCTTCAGTTTTTATCATACTCTCAACCGTCCTAAAAGATAGAGAATCGCCAGAACAGTGGTTAAACCAATGGCAGCGATAAAATCCTTCCTGCCAAAATGTTCGGTATAATTAATGGCCATAGCGCCGGTGTAACCCCGCGCTATCATCGCCTCAAAGACCCTCTCTGCCCGGTCATAGGCTCGTAAGACGAGGATACCGCCCAGCGTGCCCACCGACCTCATGCTCTGCTGCCAGTTGCCGTAGCCCAGGCGCACCCTCTGGGCATCTTTTATAGTTATCGCTTCTTCAATAAGGACAAAGATGTAGCGATAAATAAGCAGTGCCAGCTCAATAACGACTTTAGGCAGCCTAAACCAGCGAGCGGCAAGAAGCAACTTATTCGCTGGTGTGGACATACTCAGAAATAATATTAGCGATACGCCACCGATTACCCGGCACATGATTAAAAGGCCACGAGCCAAACCCTCTTCATAACCCACCAGGTTGAAGCCCCAAAAGGGGATAGTAAACAAAGGGGTGGTGCCGTAGAAGAATATCTGCGTAACCAGCACCACCGCCGCCATGGCCAGAGGCATAATTAGCCTTAACCCGAGTAGCTTTGGCGGAACCCTGATAGCCATTAGGGTAATTAAACAAAAAAAGGCGATGGCTATTGGCGTATAGACACTCGGCGACAAAAGATTAATCACCAGGGCAAGAATAGTAAAAACTATTTTAGTCCGCGCCTCTATCCCGGTTACCAGATTCTCTTTGTGGGCAAAGACGTCAGAAAAAATACTGCTTTTATCAAACATCTATATCAGCCAGGGGCGCTTCACCTCCCCGCTTTTTCGGAGATAAGCCTTCTCCAGTAGTAGCCGGCAACAAATCCACCCACCGCCCCACCCAGAGCAAAAACAAAGAGCAACAGGTCACCCTGGTCAGTGTTAATCAAAGGCTCCTTTGGCTCCCTGCCGGCATCGGTGGCATATTTTTCAATGACATTAACGTCCACCCCTCCCCACGGACCCTCGGCTCCCTCAGGTGCCTGCCGGGACAGGGCAAGCCATCCCCAGACCGCCAGAATCACAAAAACGACCACGATACTGGTTGCGATTATCCGGGACATACTTTTCACTGGCTACCCCCTTTTACCGGGGTGGGCACCGGCTTGAAAGCTTTTGGGATTATCTGGGACAAAAGCTCGGGTCGACGCTGATAGACAAATGTTACCACTCCCCCGGTGAACAGTCCTTCCAAAATCCCCAGGGGCAACTGAGTGGGAGCAAAAGCTAGGGCAATGGCGCCAAACATGCCCCACAGCGAGCCGGTACCGTGCAAAGCCGAGGCAAGCTCAAAAGAGGTGGTGGCATAGGTCGCCCAATCACCAAATAGTCCGGCGGCGAAAGCCGCGACAAATATTGGGGCGTTGAACCTCCGGAACAAAATAAAGGCGCCAAAGCCAGCGAAAGAGCCGACAACAGCCATGGAAACGATATTAGCTCCCCAGGTGCTTATGCCCCCGTGTGCCAGGAACAGGGCCTGGATAAGAAGAGCCAGCGCTCCGAGAACAGTGCTAATAAACGGCCCCACCAGAATTGCTCCCAAAGGAGTGCCGCAGGGGTGAGAACAACTTCCCGAAACGGGTACCGGGATGGGGAAAACGGAAATCAGGAATATCAGTGCCCCTGATATACCGAGCAGAGGCATAAGCCCTCTTATCTCTCTGGTCTTCTTTCTGATGATGATAATGCCGAAGACCACAAATATGGCCGCTATCACATACCATATCGCACACCAGCTCGCCGGCAAAATCCCCTCGGCGATGTGCATGGCATATGCCGGGGCTGGGCACAAGAATAGCCCGAGAGCAAGTACCAGCGCTAACGCGATAGGGGCCCTAAGCCAATAGCCCCTTTTTTTAAGCATTTCAGTATACCCCCTTATTGTGGCATATTGCACAACCTGAGGTGATTAAAAACAAGTTTACTTGATAGTATACAAATGTAGATATTGCCTGTCAATAACTGCGGGGCTTGAATCACAAAGAGAAGAAGAAAAATAATTGCCAATAATGCAACAATCTTTAAAGAAAAAAAGAAGAAAGAAACCTCCTCCATGTTTGAGATGTTTTTGAGCTGCACATTTCGATGTTTTGTCAGAACACAAGATGGCTAATTGTTAAGCTCTACTCATTTATGTTTTTGACATATTTAGATGGTCTACAGACCTTCATACGCCTAATTATTCAACTCGTTTCCCAAACTTCGTCAATTCTACTATTGCAGTCAATATCATTGCTAGGAATAATACATATCCGATTGTCCTGATGAGTGTTATATACCATTCGTCTGAAGATACACCGCTGATTAGAAACACATACGATAACCCCATAACCACCCATTCCGCAGCAAATATGAGCATGAATACCCATTTTTTGCCTGTCTTACTCAGAATGTAAAAGTATCCACCTATGGTTAGTAGTACAAAAAACCAGTTAAAGCCACAACCCACATAGTACATAGCAGGCACATTCATCTTATTGTACCCTCCTCAGATAAAGATTTAGAGCAAGTTCTTGTCAACATTATGCTAACGAATATAGATTATTCCCAGCTTCAATGTCAACCGGTCTCACTGAATCACACTTTTTAGCGAACTGTGCGTATTTCAGCGCTTCTAAACATACTTTGAGTGGCTTGGGTAAATAAGTGCAATGCACTGCTACTCTTGACAAACGTCCGAAGCGGGATTAACATTTCGATAATAACGGAAAGAAGGAGAGTGACTTGCAAAAAATATTTAAAGTTTTGGCGTCGATTGCGGCTTGGGTTCTGTTCCTACTGGCTTTAATAGGATTGATATGGGAGTTTGTCGTGGGTTTTAGCCAACACGGATTAGCGGGTGTAGCATGGTTCTCACTGTGGGTCAGCACACTTGTGCTCTCTGTTGTGGTCATGAAATTAAGGAAGATGCTAGACTAGATTTCTGCGTAGACGATAGCGGTAACGAAAGCTCGTTAGCGATGACTCTGAAATGCTTCTCTAAGCAAGGAAATGAATCTCTCTGCAATTGGAGGTAGAAAAGCATCTACGCGGACAAGAGCATCTACCCCTACCCGTATATCATCGGTTAGGGGAAGTACTCTCAGCCGTCCTTCAGAGACTTCCTTTTCTACGTTCTTTATGTAGTAGAAACCTATGCCCTTTCCATTTTCAACCAGACCCCTACCCCATTCCACGCTATTTACCTCCACGGCTATAAGGGGATTCACTTTCAGTCCCTCAGCTTCAAACTTGCTAAAAGCTACTCTACGTGTAGCTGATGTCTCAGGTCCCAAGACCAGTTGGTAATCACAGAGGTCTCTCAACTCTATATGCTCTTTTTGAAAAATGGGGTTAGACGGAGAAGCAACAAACACTAGTTTTTCCTCCGTTGAGATTGTTATAGGCCTCAGCTTAGGGATTCCATAGTCCATGCTGACCACGAGACCAAGTTCAACTTGCGAACTTAGAACATCTTGAACAACCTCAAAGGAGGGTGCATTTTTAACTGTCAGCTTCACATGAGGGTAGAGCTCTTCAAATGCGGATGCTGCTGAGGCAATGGTGGAGCTGAAACTCATGGCTATACCAACATGGAGGCTGGCCTCTTTCATATCCTCCACAAACTTTTCTGCGCTAATGAGTTGCTGGTAAACTTCCGTCGCGTATTGGAAGAGACCTTCCCCGGCGTAAGTAAGGCTCACTTTTTTCCTCTTTACATCAAGGAACTTTACGGAGGCAGCCTTCTCCAGGCACTTAATATGGTGAGTTACCGCTGGTTGAGTCAGACATAACTTCTCGGCAGCGGCTGTTATGCTCTTTTCACTGGCAACGAAATAAAAGACGATGAGATGATAAAGGTTATACTTTGGCGGTTTCATCGCTATTAACCAACATAGGTCTAGATTCAGACTTTAGTAATTGCCTCAGCAGGGTGCCTTTACACATTTCTGAATTAGGTCAGAACGAGTTGAGTTAATACATTCTTTTATTTATGATATCATAGAAAAGTTTGTCTAGCAATTTCACTCTTGCCCTGCTATAGTTTAAATACTATCTTTGCTAAACTCTTTCCCCGGCGCCACTGTTGGTACGTTAACTCAGCCCAATTATGGTAATGGGAGCTTAAAGCAAGGACGCTAGCTAACAGCCATCTGAGGAGGTGAGAAGTGATGTGAGATTCTATGATAATAAGACCGAGACAATCTGTAGAAGTCTTAGAAAGGAGAAACAAGTGAACAAAAAGGTATTGTTTGGTTTAATAGCCTTAGTACTAGTAGTACTAGTAGTATTGCCTTTGTGCTCTGCCTGTACCCCAAAACCGCCAGCCAAAGATAAAATCGTTGTTGGTATGTCAAGACCTCTCTCCGGCCCAATGACTATTATTGGCGACTCGGCTTTCCGGCCAATCTATGAGACATGGGTTCCTGAGGTCAATGCCGCGGGCGGGGTATTTATCGCGGAGCTTGGCAAGAAACTGCCCATAGATACACTCATATATGATGATAAATCTGACGTGGGCACGATGACGAGACTGACGGAAAAACTGATTCTAGAGGACAAGGTTGACTTTCTGTGGCCTGCCTGTGGCAGCGCTTTTCTCTTTGCTCAAGGTCCTATAGCCAATAAGTACGGGTATGTACTAGTGACCGCCGAGGGTGGTGCCACGACTATCAAGGACATGCTTCCTGCTCTACCCTACGTGTTTTGCAGCTTGAATTTTTCCGACTGGTACCAGATACCGGTTCTGGCTGATATGCTTGCCGCAGCCGGCGCGAAGACGGCATATGTAACCTACATGGCTGACGTCTTTGGCATAGAGTATTCCGGCGTGACTGGTAATGAATTCGGCAGGGTGGGAATTAAAATCATTGCAAATGTGAGCATTCCGCCTACCCTTAAGGACTTCGCGCCCATAGTACTGGAGGCTAAGGCGTCTGGTGCCGATGTCTTTATGGTTCTTGCTTATCCCGACCAGGTCATGCCGATTACTGGGACGGCAATAGCGCTTGGCTATAACCCAAAGGCTATGGTATGCGGACCCGGGGCCAATTTCGGGTTCTATCATACAACGTTTGGTCCAGCGGTGGAGGGAGTAAGTGCTTTTGCCACCTTTAACCGGAAGACTTCTCCCGCACTCAATGAATTAGCTGATAAACTCTACAATGGCAAGCCTGAAGAAATCAATGATTGGTGGGGACATTGTCTCTACTGGGCGTCGCTGGACATTTGGAAGGCGGCTGTTGAGAAGGCTGGAGCCATTGACCAGAAAAAGGTAAGAGATATAATTGCTACCACGAAGCTTGATACGGTTCTGGGATCGACTTGGTTTACGATGTTCGGTGATGGCGGTGGACTTCTGGCTAAGGAATGCCATCCCGGAGAGATTGGCCAGTGGCAAAGTGGGGTTATGGAAGTTGTAGGAGGAGGTAACTGGCCTGCCACTAAGCTTACCGCATCATTTGTATACCCCAAGCCAGCGTGGCCAGCACCATAATAGGACGTTAAGATTAGGAGTTTTGCAGTAATAGTAAGCAGGCTGTCTAGAAAGACCTACTTATTAGGGAGATAATGGCTTGGAGTATCTTGGGTCTTTTGGACAGCCTGCACCTTTGATTGCCAAAGCGGGGAAGGAGGGATTCCGACAAGAAGTTCGTTCCTTTCTGGATAAAGAGCTATCACCGGACTGGGTGGGCTCTGCCAGGGGAAATCAGGGTGCTGCAGGACGTTTTAATTTTTTTCTGCCTAGCAGCTTAAATTGCCTCCATCCCCTCCCGTAAGGGGAGCCCTGACTAAAATCGGGTAAGTGGCATCCCACCTTTTTATTATGTGTCTCATCTCAACAATAAGTGGCAGCGGGTGGATTCGAACCGCCGACCAAGGGCTTATGAGTCCCCTGCTCTACCCCTGAGCTACGCTGCCGCAGGCAGAATATAACACGGTTAAATTATGTTGTCAATTTCTATCCCGCCTTGACGCTAATACAAGCCTCTGTTAAAATCCACATAGTTAATCCCCCTTTTTAGTCGACGATTAACCCTAAAAATTCACTTAGGAGGTCTATTATGGCTATTGACTACAAAAAGGAAGGTAGAATCGCCACCTTTACCATTAATCGCCCCGAGGCAATGAATGCCATGAATATGGAGGCGTTGCGAGAACTTAATAAGGCAATAGCGGACTTCAGGGATGACCCTGAAGCATGGGTTGGTATCATCACCGGTGCTGGTGATAAGGCTTTCTGCGGTGGCGCCGATATAAAGGATACCCTATCCTTCATGAAGGAGCATCGCCGGGACCAGTGGGCGTTTCCACCGACTATAATGCGCGGCCTTGAGCTATGGAAGCCGCTCATCGCCGCCATCAACGGCTTGGCAGTGGGCGGTGGGCTGGAAATAGCCCTAGCCTGCGATATAAGAATAGCCTCGGAGACGGCTCGCCTGGGCACACCCGAGGTAAATCTAGGTCTGATTCCGGGGTGGGGAGGGACACAGAGAGTGCCCCGAATGGTCCCCTGGTGTAAAGCCGCTGAGATACTGCTTATGGGAAGACCGATAGACGCCCAGGAGGCATACCGGATAGGCCTGGTAAACAAGGTTGTGCCTCAAGCCGAGGTTATGACCACAGCGAAGGAATGGGCTCAGGTTATCTGTCAAGCGGGACCTCTAGCGGTCAGGGCGGCTAAAGAAGCTATGGTTAGGGGTTATAACATGACCCTGGAAGATGGCTTAAGGCTGGAGAACTCCCTCGTCGCCTATATCATGGGCACCGAGGACTTTGCTGAAGGGACTACAGCCTTTGTCGAAAAGAGAAAACCGGTCTACAAGGCAAAATAAAGAAAGGAGCATTAAGGAGCACTATGGAAATTAAGAGGGTCGGTGTAGTCGGCTGTGGATCTATGGGCGCTGGCATCGCTCAGCTCTGCGCTCAGTCGGGCTATCAGGTAGTGGTATCGGAGATAAACGATGAGCTTTTGAAGCGGGGGATAGGGTCGATTGATAAGGTACTGGCGAAGAGTGTGGAGAAGGGCAAGCTCTCCCAGCCGGATAAGGATGCCACGCTAGCTCGCATTAAGGGCACCACCAGTACCAAGGACTTCTCCGACTGCGACCTGGTGATTGAAGCCGCCATCGAGAATATGGACTTGAAGAAGAAGATATTCTCCGAGCTGGATGGAATCTGTCCCAAACATGCCATCCTGGCCACCAACACTTCCTGCCTGTCTATCATTGATATGGCGGTGGTAACCAAAAGGCCGGACAAGGTGGTGGGATTGCACTTCTTTAATCCGGCGCCAGTGATGAAACTGCTGGAAATCGTGAAGACTATCGCCACCAGCGATGCAGTAGTTGAGCTTAGCCAGAAATTTGGCCAGTCTCTGGGCAAGACCACAGTCATTGCTCAGGATGCGCCGGGCTTTATTGTCAACCGGCTCTGGATACCCTTTCTTCTCCATTCTATTCGCCTCTACGAGGAGGGTGTCGCCAGCCGGGAGGATATTGATAATGCCATAATGCTGGGCTTGAATTACCCGATGGGTCCGCTCACCCTGTCGGATATGGTCGGAATAGATGTGGTCAAATTTGTCTCTGATGCCCTCTATGAACAGCTTAAGGACCCGAGGTATATTACGCCGACACTGGTGGACAAGATGGTTGCCGCTGGCTGGCTAGGGCGCAAGACGGGTAAGGGGTTCTACGAGTATAAGTAAAATCCCGAATAAATTAGCCAGACTGAAATAGGTAGCTCGTCTTAGAAAAGGGAGGATATTCTATGACCGAGGTGGTAATTGTTAGCGGGGTAAGAACGGCTATAGGCAATTACGGCGGGGCGCTGCGGGATATGCCGGTAGTGAAACTGGGCAGCCTTGTCATCAAGGAGGCACTAAAGAGGGCGGGGCTACGCCCGAAACCAGACGCCGAGGTGCTGAGCTATGCCCCTCAAGTATTCAAGGGTGCTGGCCTGACTGAGCTGGAGAAGAAATACTTCAACTGGGAAGACTCTCTAAAAGAGGTGAGGATAGACGAGGTTATAATGGGCAATGTTCTCCCGGCCGGTCAGGGACAAAACACCGCCCGTCAGGCAATGATATACGCCGGTATTCCCAAAGAGACAAACGCCTACACTATAAACAAGATTTGCGCCTCGGGGATGAAGGCGGTAGCCCTGGCTGCCCAGGCGATAAAGGCGGGCGATGCTGAAATTATTATTGCCGGTGGCATGGAGAATATGAGCCTCGCCCCTTATTATTTGCCTGCCGCCAGATGGGGAGCCAGAATGTTTAACACCGAGCTGGTTGACGGCATGGTCTACGACGGCTTGTGGGAGATATTCTATAACTATCATATGGGATTAACGTCAGAGAACATCGCCGAGAAGCTTAGCATAACCAGAGAGGAGCAGGATAAGCTTGCCCTGATAAGCAACCAGCGGGCGCTGGCGGCGATAAAGGATGGCACATTTAAGCCGGAGATAGTCCCGGTTGAGGTTAGAGAGAGGAAGGAAGTCAGACTGTTTGACACCGACGAGCATCCCAGGGAGACCTCTATAGAGGCTTTAGCCAAACTACCGCCAGTATTCAAGAAGGACGGGTCAGTAACGGCAGGCAACGCCTCAGGGATAACTGATGGCGCTGCCGCCTTAGTGATAATGTCGTCAGAAAAGGCAAAAGAGCTGGGGCTAAAGCCAATGGTAACTATCAGGTCTTATGCCTCCGGCGGTGTTGACCCGGCGTATATGGGTCTGGGGGCAGTCCCGGCAACAAATAAGGCATTAAAGCTGGCTGGACTTAGCCTTAAGGCTATAGACTATATTGAACTAAATGAAGCCTTCGCCTCTCAGGCAATAGGGGTAATGAGAGAGCTTGGCTCTGATTACGAGAAGGTGAATTCTCACGGCAGCGGAATCTCGCTGGGACATCCTATAGGCTGTACTGGAGCCAGGATTATAGTCACCCTTATCCACGAGATGATGCGCAAAAACTATAAGCTGGGTCTGGCAACACTGTGCATCGGTGGCGGCCAGGGAATGGCGACTATTATGGAGAGAGGGTAGAGGCTATTTAGCCACGATTGTGGTAAAATAAGGTAAGATTTGATAACAGCTTTCGGGAGATAATTCATGGTTACCTCGAGGGTGAAAAGAGAAAAATTAGTGGCGTCTCAAGAGGTGAGGAAAGAAAGCCAGCTAAATGTTGAGCTAATTACCTACCGGGGACTGACCTGGGTCAATATTGAGCGCCCAGCAAAACGGGAGACGGAATATCTGGCGCAAAATTACTCCTTTAACCAGCTTGATTTGGATGACTGCCTCAGCCGAAGGCAACGTCCCAAGATTGATGAATATAAGGATTACCTTTTCGTGGTTCTCCACTTCCCCAAGTGGTACAAAGAAATCCAGATAGCCAGACCAAGTCAGGTTGCCATGTTCATTGGTAAAAAATATGTGGTCACGGTCCATGCCGGCGAACTCACCCCCTTGGTCAAGCTTTTTGAGGTGTGCAAGGACAACACTGTGGTGCGCCGGAGGGCTATGGGCAGGGGCTCCGCCCTCCTTGCCTACCGCATCATTGACCTCCTGGTTGACTACTGCTTTCCCATCATGGATAAAATCTTGAGCCAGATAGAGAGTGTAGAGGACGCCGTCTTTGATGAGGCGGCTGAGACTGCCCGGGATGTAGCCGTGCTACGGCGGGATATTATTGCCCAAAGGCGCATCATCTGGCCGCTGCGGACAGTCATTGCTGAGTTGGAGGTTAAGCTACAGAAGTTTACTACCAGGAATATGAGCGACCTTTTTGGTGACCTCTCCGACCATCTCAACAAAATCTGGGATACCCTGGATGAGTGCAAAGAGGTCATTGAGGTGTTCAAGGACGCCGATTATGTTTTAGGCACTGACCGGATTAATCAAATCATGCGTGTCTTAACTATCATAAGCGCCATTATGTTGCCACTTATAGTCATTTCAAGCTTGTGGTCAATGAATGTTCCCACACCCTGGGGGGCTAACCCTGGGGGTAGCCCCTATGTCTTCGTTTCTATGGTGGTTGTATCGATTGGTGTAGCCGGAGGCATGCTCTACTTCTTCCGCCGCAAGCGCTGGATTTAGAGATGAAGGTCTCGCACCGCTTTGTCATTATCACCGCTGTATTCATTACCTGCCTCATTACTGCCAATATCATTGCCGTAAAGATAATAAGCGTCGGTCCTGTCATTCTGCCGGCAGCCATCGTCATCTTCCCCATTAGCTATATCTTTGGCGATATTCTCACCGAGGTCTATGGCTATCGCTGGGCGAGGAGGGTAATCTGGCTTGGCTTCATCTGTAACCTCATCTTCGTCATCTTTGCCTGGGCAGGGCAGCTTCTGCCTCCAGCCCCTTTTTGGGGAGGACAGGAGGCTTATGAAACCATTTTGGGCTACACCCCGAGGCTACTTGCCGCCTCCTTCGGCGGCTATCTTGTCGGTGAATTCGCTAATTCCTTTGTCCTGGCCAAGATGAAGATTTTGACCCGGGGTCGCTGGCTGTGGACAAGAACCATCGGCTCCACTATCGTCGGGCAAGGGCTGGACACTGCAGTATTCATTACACTTGCCTTCATCGGCACCCCTTCCTTTGTAATAATAATGATTTTGTATCACTGGCTGGCGAAGACTGGCATTGAAACCATCGCCACCCCATTCACCTACGCCGTGGTGAACTACCTGAAGAAAAAAGAGGCAATTGATACCTATGACTATGAGACAAATTTCAACCCCTTCCTCATTTCAAATTAAGAAAAGGCTAAAGCAATGAATATCCAGTTCCTGGGGGCACATAACTGCGAATCGCAAAGCACAAAGCTCGTCAGCCTACTAATTGATGATGTTCTGGCGGTGGATGCCGGTGCCATTACCTCCAGCCTGTCATTTGAGGCACAGCAGAAAATAAAGGCAATCCTGCTCACCCACCAGCACTATGACCATGTTAGGGACATCCCGGCTATAGCCATGAACCTTTTCCTCCACGGTGCCAGAATCACTATTTACTCTACCCCACAGGTATATGATATTGTTACCACCCATCTACTGGATGATAAGCTCTATCCCAACTTCTACCAGCGACCTCGGCATAACCCAACACTTAGGTTCAGTATAATAGAACCCTACAAAGCTGGGCTGATTGAGGGCTATAGCGTCCTGGCTGTCCCGGTAAGTCACAGCACCCCAGCCGTTGGCTACCAGGTTACCTCTCCTGATGGTAAGGCAGTATTCTATACCGGGGATACCGGCCCGGGCCTGGCTAGCTGCTGGCAACATGTTTCACCACAATTACTTATTATTGAGGTTACTGCCCCGGATAAATATAAGGAGGGGGCGGCTGAGGGAGGACACCTCACCCCGAGCCTGCTCGGGCAGGAGCTAACCAGCTTCCGAGAACTTAAAGGCTACCTCCCCAAGGTAGTGATAGTTCACATGAACCCGCCTCTGGAGAAGGAGATAGCGGCAGAAATAGCGGCAGTAGAAAAAGAATTGGGTGGTTCAATCACCATTGCTTATGAAGGGATGCAGCTCAACCTGTAGAGGGTAAGGTGAGAGACGCTCCAAAGTTCATAGCTGACTGCAATGTGGGAAAGCTAGCTAAATGGTTGCGACTCATGGGATATGATAGCCGGTTGTTTAACGGCAGCAATGATTCCCAGTTGGTTGCCATAGCTTTAGCCGAAGGCAGGGTGATACTGAGCCGGGATACCCAGATTATGAAACGGCGGGTGATAACCAGCGGAAAGCTCAAAGCTATCCTTATCCAGAGTGATGAACCCGAGCTACAGATACGCCAGGTAATAGACACCTTAGACCTGGACTCCAGTTCCGACCGTTCACGCTCTGTCTGGAGTGCAATCAGGTTCTGGTGGAGAGAGATAAGGGGGAGGTGAAAGACCTGGTGCCGCCCTATGTCTACCAAACTCAAAGCCAGTTTATGCAATGCCCCGCCTGCCAGCGCATCTACTGGCGGGGAACTCACTGGCAGGCAATGACCAAGACGCTAAAGAAATTTGTAAAAAGTTGACCATAGAGATTATTTATTAACCTCACCCCCTTTATCCCCCTCTCCTTAAAAGGAGAGGGGGAAGAGATTTTAGAGAGGGGTTTCGTCTCTCTTTTGACTCTCCATACATAACAATCTCTTGACCATATTTAAGGATACTGTTACACTTCAGATTGATAACACTAGAAACAGGGGGGAAGAATGAGTTTTAAAAATATACTGCTGGAGAAGAAGGATGGGGTGGCAAAGATTATCATTAATAAGCCACCGTTAAACATCCTGGATATTGACACCCTAGAAGAGATGAACCAAGCCCTAGCCGAGCTAAGGACGGATGACGAGGTAAAGGTGGTGGTTATTACCGGCGCCGGCAATAAAGCCTTTTCTGCCGGGGTAGCTGTTGGCGACCACCTTGGGGAGAAGCTACCAAAAATGGTTGAGGTATTCCACAAGTTATTTATATCACTAGTAGGGGTAGATAAGCCAACTATTGCCGTAGTCAATGGTCTTGCCCTGGGCGGGGGTTGCGAGATAGTGGCTGGCTGTGATATGGCTATCGCCTCAGAAAAGGCGCAACTGGGACAGCCTGAGATTAAGCTTGGCGTCTATCCACCCCCGGCCTCGGTCCTCTTCCCCAGGCTTATGGGCAGACGAAAGGCTTTTGAGCTTATTCTATCCGGCGACAGTATTAGCGCTAAGGAAGCGGAGAGGATTGGTCTGATAAACAAAGCCGTCCCTGAGGAGGAGTTTGAGAAGGCGACCGAGGAATTTATCAAGCGGTTTACCGCTAATAGCGGGCTGGCTTTGACCCAGGCAAGGCGGGCTCTCTACCGTAATTTTGACCTTGAGTTTCATAATGCTATGGAAGTAACCGGGGTTGATGCTACCGTGGTGATGGGTGGAGAGAATAGCGTTGAGGGGCTGAAAGCCTTCCTGGAGAAGAGAAAACCGGTCTGGATAAGATAGCCTTTTATTGAGGGAGGAATTGAGGGGGGCAAGTGAAAATTCTAACCACGAGCCAGATGCGCCACTTGGAGGAAAGCTGCGCCGAGATTGGTTTAACCACCGATGTGCTTATGGAAAATGCCGGCAAAGCGGTGGCGGAAGAGGTGAGGCGCATCCTGGGCAATATTGACCAGCAACACATTCTATTCCTGATTGGACCCGGTAATAACGGCGGGGACGGGTTAGTCGCCGCTCGCCATCTTCATGACTGGGGGGCAAAGGTCACCATCTACCTCCTTGGGCAGAGACCGGAAGATGACCCAAAACTTAAACTAGTCCGGGAACGCGGCGTTACTTGCCTTGATGCCGCTGAGGATGAAGATCTGGGCAGGCTTAACGAGCTTCTGGCGTCAGCTAACGCCGTTATTGACGCTCTATTTGGCACTGGTCTTACTCGCCGCTTTGGCGGTCTTATCATGATGGTATTGGACAGGATAAATAGAGCCAAAAAGGAGCACCGGGGTTGGTGTATTATTGCCCTGGATTTGCCCTCGGGGCTTAACGCTGATACCGGAGCGGTAGACCCTAGCTGTCTCTATGCTGATTATACTATAACCCTTGGCTTTCCCAAGCCAGGCTTATTTAAACTCCCCGGGGCGGAGAGGGTGGGCAGGATAACCGTGGTTGATATTGGCATGCCGGCACGGCTGGTGGAGGAGGCAACTGCAGAGTATATCGCCGGTGAGTGGGTTAAATCAGTCCTTCCTGAGCGCCCGCTTCAAGCTAATAAAGGGAGCTTTGGCCGGGTACTGGTGGTGGCTGGCTCAATAAATTATATCGGTGCCGCCTATTTAGCTTGCAGCGGTGCCATAAGGGTTGGGGCCGGATTGGTAACACTGGCTACAGCTACCAGCCTGCAACATATACTGGCGTCAAAGTTAACTGAGGTAACCTATCTCCCCTTACCTGAATTTCACCCTGGCATCATCTCGGCTGAAGCCGCCAAGCTGATACTCCAGCAATTAGACCAGTTTAATGTCCTGCTTATTGGCTGTGGGCTGGGGCAGAGCCAGTCGGTAGCAAGCTTCGTCAGGTCCATTCTTACTGGTGGGCATAAACAGGCATTGCCATCACTGGTTATTGATGCCGATGCCCTCAACATCCTGGCCAATACCCCAAAATGGTGGACAAGGCTAACCAACGATGCTATACTTACCCCCCACCCCGGGGAAATGGCAAGGCTGGCGGGAATGACAGTGGAGGAAGTGCAGGCAGACCGGGAGGGAGTTGCCCAGAATTTGGCGGCAAGGTGGCACAAAACAATCGTCCTTAAAGGAGCCCATACCGTTATCGCCTCACCGAAAGGTAAGGTCAAGATTAGCCTTATCGCCAATCCCGGGCTGGCATCAGCCGGGACCGGTGATGTGTTAACTGGAGCCATAGCCGGGCTGGTGGCACAGGGCCTATCCCTTTTTGATGCCGCCGCCAGTGGTGTTTACCTCCATGCCGAGGCTGGTGAGATGGTCAGGGCTAGGCTTGGCGATGCCGGTATGATTGCCAGCGACCTTTTGCCGGAACTGCCTCAGGTTATTAAAGGGTTGAAGGAAAGATAAAATGTTATTGACCATTGATATCGGGAATACTGACACCACCTTCGGCGTCTTTGATGGCGAGGAGCTTCGTGCCACCTGGCATATAGCTACTGACATCCACCGCATGGCCGATGAGTACGCCGCCCTACTACTTAACCTGATGCGCCAGCAGGGTCTAGACATACCCGATATTAAGGCGATAGCCTTATGCAGTGTTGTCCCGCCACTAATATCTACATTTGATGAGCTATTTAAACGCTATTTTCATATCTCGCCGCTGGTGGTTGGGACGGGGATAAAAACGGGGGTACGCATCCGAATGGATAATCCCAGAGAGGTGGGTGCCGACCGCATTGTCAACGCCGCGGCCGCCCATCACCTCTACGGTGGCCCGGTAATCGTCACCGACCTGGGCACAGCCACTACCTTTGACACGGTATCCAAAGAGGGTGACTATCTGGGAGGGGCGATTGCCCCGGGGATAATGGCGGGGGCTGAGGCTTTATTTACCCGAACGTCAATGCTGTCAAGAGTGGAGCTAGCTCGCCCCAAGCGGGCTATCGGCACCAACACTATTGCCGCCATGCAATCAGGGATTATCTTTGGCTATGTCGGACTGGTTGAGGGCATAGTAGCCCGTATCCAGAAGGAATTGGGGGAAAAGGCTAAGGTGATAGCTACCGGCGGCTACGCTAGCCTCATCGCTAAAGAAACCAAGGTCTTTGATGAGGTAAACCCCGGCCTGACCCTAATTGGACTAAGGCTCATCTACCAGATGAATGAAGCCTGAGGAGAAAATACTAAATTCTAAACCCTAAATCCTAAACGATTTGAATGTTTAGAATTTAGAAATTAGGATTTAGAGTTTGTTATGGGGAGGTGCTTATGCTAGCTAATAAAACGATAGTGCTGGGGATAACAGGTAGTATTGCCGCCTATAAAGCGGCAGACATCGCCAGTGAGCTAATTCAAGCTGGGGCTAAGGTTGAGGTGGTTATGACCGAGCCGGCAAACTGGTTCATCACCCCCCTCACCCTCCGCAGCATTACCGGTCGGGCGGTGGTAACTGACATGTTTCACACAGCCTCCCAGCACGGTATTGAGCACATCGCCCTGGGTGAGGTGGCTGACGTGGTGGTTATTGCCCCGGCCACAGCGTCTCTTATTGCTAAACTGGCGGTTGGCATCGTCGACGATATGATTAGTCTAACCGTGCTGGCGACCAAAGCCCCGGTTATTCTGGCACCGGCAATGGATGTCAATATGTTCGCCAATACCATCACCCAGGAGAACCTAAGTAAGCTTAAAGCCCGAGGCTTTATTATTGTTGAACCTGGTTATGGGCGGATGGCCTCGGGCAAGGTCGGCAAGGGGCGCCTGGCTGATACAGACAAGATTATCGGCGCCATCACGCAGGTACTGGGTAGAAGCGGAGACTTAAAGGGTAAACGAATGGTAGTTACTGCCGGCGGCACGCAGGAGCCCATTGACCCGGCGCGCCATATTGGCAACCCTTCCTCGGGCAAGATGGGCTACGCCATAGCTCTAGCCGCCCGGGATAGGGGAGCTAAAGTAACCCTGATAACCGCCCCCACCTCCCTCCCTGAGCCGGCAGGCATGGAGGTTATCCGGATAAGAACTGCCGCTGAGATGAAGGCGGCGGTGGCTAAGGCAGTAGCCAAGGCTGATGCCTTAATCATGGCGGCAGCTGTCGCCGACTACCAGCCAAAAACAACGGCCAAGACCAAGATTAAGAAAGAAAGCCCTAGCTTAACTCTGGAGCTGGTCAGGACGCCGGACATTATCACCGAGGTCAAGGGCGATTTTCTCCGGGTTGGCTTTGCCGCCGAGAGCGAGGATGTAGTCGCCAACGCCAAGAAAAAGCTGCAAAAGAAACAGCTTGACCTTATTGTCGCCAATGATATTACTGACAAAGAAAGCGGCTTCGGCGTTGACACCAACAAAGTGACTATAATTAGCCGCGACGGCAAAACAGAAAAACTTCCCCTGATGAGCAAGAGAGAAGTGGCGGATAAGATTCTGGATAGGGTGGTGGGGCTGCTCAAGCGATAAGGAGTAAGGAAATGGAAGCTCCAGCAATAATCGCAATAGGTGTGGGGATAGTCAACTTACTAGCTTTATGTTTTGTCGGCTGGCAAACTTACCTCACTCGTAAGTCTGTCCAATTAGGCGAAGCTAATTTACGGGAATCTCAACGAGCGAGTGTAATATCTAACCTACCTAGAGCCTACTCAATAATACATGTACAGAATTATCTAGAGGGCTGGAAGAAAGATCTAGAGTTGCTGATTGATAATGAGAAGAAGTTGAGGGAATTGGTCAAGTCAAACGATGCCGATATTAAAATAAACACTCAGCATTGGCATGGGCAAGCCAAAGGCTTGATAAATAAAGCTTCCTATGACCATTTGCCTGAATGGTTGAAAGAGATTCTTACTATTGGTGCTCAGTATTACTACGAAGGTATGTGTTTGGTAGATACGGTATGTTCTGCCAAAGAAAGTAAAAAGTTCAGGCTGGGTTCAATAAAAGACACGATTTGGCGTGCCAATCAAGGTGTCACTCACATTACCGAAATGTTAGCATTTATTGACCGATTGATTCCCGCATGGTATCTAGAAAGTCCAGCGTCCCTAAATGATTCAGATTTTTGGGACAAGGGGTAAACTATGAAAACTGCAGCTATTTATTGCAGGGTCGCGATAAGAGGAAGAGTTAAAGAGAGGGGGCTTCGCCCCCTCTCTAAAAATCTCCTCCCCCTCTCCTAACAAGGAGAGGGGGATACAGGGGGTGAGGTTCATAAAATCCTGAAAGGAAACTATGCCAGAAGCACCGAAAATTGAACAAGAGATGCCCAAAGCCTATGAACCAGCCAAAGTAGAGCAGAAATGGTATAAACTCTGGCTGGAGAAGGGCTACTTTACCCCAAAGATAGACCCCAAAAAGAAGCCCTTCGTTGTCATTATGCCCCTGCCCAATGTCACCGGCGAGCTTCACATGGGGCACGTCTGTTTCCTTACCCCGGAAGACATCATGACCCGCTGGCATCGTATGAAAGGAGAGCCAGCCCTGTGGCTGCCCGGAATTGACCACGCCGGTATCGCCGCTCAGGTAGTGGTGGAGCAACAGCTGGCTAAAGAAGGGACAGACCGCCATAAGCTGGGTAGAGAGAAGTTCCTCAAAAGAATGTACCAGTGGGCAGAAGAATGCCGCAAAACGATTACCAAGCAAGAGCAGAGGGTGGGGTCATCCTGCGACTGGAGCCGGGAGAAATTTACCCTGGATGAGGGACCAAGCCGGGCAGTGCGCACTGCCTTCGTGCAGCTATATAACAAGGGCTTAATCTACCGCGGGGAGCGGATTATTAACTGGTGCCCCCGCTGTGCTACCGCCCTATCTGACCTTGAGGTCGACCATAAAGATATACCGGGAAATCTATATTATGTCAAATACCCCCTGGCTGAAGGCGATAAGGGATTTATCACCGTAGCTACCACCCGCCCCGAGACCATACTTGGCGATACTGCGGTAGCGGTCAACCCCAAGGATAAGCGTTTCAAGGCCATGCTCGGTAAAAAGGTTACCCTCCCCGCAGTGAATAGAGTAATACCGATTATTGCCGATGAAGCCGTTGACCCTAATTTTGGCACCGGGGCGGTAAAAATCACCCCCGCCCATGACCCGGTGGACTTTGAGGTCGCCCAGCGTCATGAACTACCGATGGTAAATATACTAAACCCGGACGTAACGATGAATAAAAACGCCGGGAAATATGCCGGGCTCGACCGGTCTGCCTGCCGTCAGGCGATATTAGCTGACCTGGAAAAGGCCGGGCTTCTGGTGAAGATTGAGCCGTATTCGCACTCGGTGGGACACTGTATGCGCTGCCAGACAATTATTGAGCCTCTCGCCAGCAAACAGTGGTTTGTTAAGATGCCATCTCTGGCTAAATCGGCGATTGATGCTGTCACCAGCGGGCGCATTACTATTATCCCCGAGCGCTTTAATAAGGTCTATCTTAACTGGCTGGAGAACATCCGCGACTGGTGCATCAGCCGCCAGCTATGGTGGGGACACCAAATCCCGGTCTGGTATTGCCAGGGCTGCGGCGAACTGACCGTGAGCGTTGATGAGGCGAAATCCTGTAGCCACTGCGGCTCAACTAATATCGAGCAGGACCCGGACGTCCTTGATACCTGGTTCAGCTCGGCGCTGTGGACTCACTCCACCCTGGGCTGGCCGGATGATACCGAAGACCGGCGCTACTTCTACCCGACCACAGTAATGGAAACTGGCTATGACATTCTATTTTTCTGGGTCGCCAGGATGATTATGATGGGTCTTGAGGATACCGGCGATATCCCCTTCCGCACCGTTTACCTTCACGGTTTGCTGCGGGACGAGAAGGGGGAAAAGATGAGTAAAGTCAGGGGCAACGTGCTTAACCCCATTGACACCATGGAGAAATATGGCACTGATGCCCTGCGCTTCGCTATTGCCACCGGCACTGCTCCAGGAAATGACATCAAGCTGTCACCATCAAAACTGGAGGCTGGCCGCAACTTTGCCAACAAGCTGTGGAACGCCACCCGGTTTGTCGTCAGGAGCATCGAGCCTGAAGGCAGCGATATTAAGATTCAGTGGAGCACGCTCCCTCTTGAAGACCGCTGGATTCTAAGCCGCCTTAGTCGCACTATATCCTCAGTAACCAGATTGATGGAGAACTTCCAGTTTGGGGAAGCCCTGGGGCAAATCCACGATTTCCTCTGGGGCGAATACTGCGACTGGTATGTTGAGCTGGCCAAGATTCGTCTGCGCTCCAGGGAAGTGCCATCCCCCCTCCCCGTTCTGGTTCATGTTCTGGAGACCTCGCTCCGATTGCTACACCCCTATATGCCCTTCGTCACCGAAGAGCTATGGCAAAGTGTTAAACAGCGCCTGCCCTCAGGCTGGCAGAAAACCGAGTCCATAATGATATCAGCTTACCCTGAGGCAGATAAAAAGGCTATTGACCCGGAAGCGGAGCGGGTTATGGAATCGATAATAGAAATAATACACTCTATCCGCAATGTCCGCGCTGAACATAAGGTGGAGAGCGCCCGATGGATTGAGGTCCAGGTCTATGCTGGCGAGCTGAAGTCGGCTATAACTGCCTATTCCGAGGTAATCCAGACCCTAGCCCGGGCAAGACCGATTACTTTCCTGGATAGCCGAGAGGAAGCCCCAAGGGGTGAAAATATCGTGGCGTTGGTGCTAAAAGAGTCTGAAATAGTTATACCAATGGAAAGTATGGTTGACCTTGAAGCGGAGCAGAAACGGCTGCAGACGGAGATAGAAAAGAGCCAGACCGAGATTGCCGCCATTGAAGCCAGGCTCAAGGACAAAGCCTTTCTCAACAAGGCACCCGCGGCAGTGGTTGACCGGGAACGAGATAAACTAACGACAAGAAAAGATAAGCTGGAAAGGCTAAAACAAGGTTTGGATAAACTTAGCTAAAGCTGGAGAAACCGTTAGCCACCAATTGTACCAGCGCCTTCTTGGTGTCACTGGCAACCCTTGCCTTATCACAGTTCTTCAGCCGATACTTAAATAGCCAGTAGGCAAACTCCTTGAGTTCGGTCAGGGTGATAGACCTGAGTTGTGGATAGCCCTTCTCCCGACGGAAACGCTTAAGCAATGTCGCTTTGGTCGCACCGTATATTCGGTGATAGACCTCATTAACCAGATTCTGCTCATTATTATAGCCTGAGGTGCGTCTCTCCTTGCGCACCTCCCCCCGTACTGCCAGAATCAGAGCCTCCTCCACAGTAATGCCATAAAAGTAGTTCAGGTACTGACGGTATTTAGCCCCGCCGATAAGCTCCTTGAATCTCTCCTTGGTCAATCTAATTGGTGGTTGGCTACGGAAGAGGAGAGCGAGCTTTCCCTCCTCAGGCACCAGGTCATCTACCGCCTCACATAGCCGCTCCGCCAGAAGCAGCCAGTCAAAGGCTTCGCCATCAATAAGATAGCAGTAATAGCGGCCGTTATAGGTCTCCTCGCTCTCCGTCCATAGCCGGATAGCCTCAAGCAGGGCAATATACCAGTGCTTGCCACCTATGATTGCCTGCTCCAGGTGTCTTATTGCCTCAATATTACTGCGGGTTGCCGTTAGGCTGTGAGTTGGCATTGACTTATTTCCTTAAATAAGCGATGACCTCTTTCAGTGGTCTGGTATTCAGTATATCCGGCGCCTGACACCACCCCCGCCGGGCTACCTCCACCCCAAAGCGCATAAATCTCAGATGCTCGGTGCAGTGGGCATCGGTGTTAATTACTAGCTTTACCCCCAGCTCCCTCGCCCGATAGGCATGGATATCCTTGAGGTCAAGTCGGCTGGGCATGGCGTTGATTTCCAGGGCAGTATTAGTTCTAACTGCTGCCTGGAAGATAGCCTCCATATCTGCCGCCACTGGCTCTCTCCCCGGCAACAGGCGGGAGGTTGGGTGCGCCACCACGTCGACATTAGGATTTTCCATCGCCAGTATAATCCGTTTTGTCATCTGCTCTTGGCTCTGGTTCATCGCCGAGTGAACGGCGGCAATAACAATGTCAAGCTCCTCAAGAAGCTCGTCAGGCATATCTAGAGTGCCATCGGCGCGAATGTCCACCTCCATACCGCAAAAGAGATGAATGCCGCCGATTTTCTGGTTGAGCTGTTTAATCTCTGACATTTGCTGCCTCAGCCTCTTGGCATCCAGCCCGTGGGCAATGCCGCGCCCGCTGGAGTGTTCGGAGATTCCCACATACTTATAACCGAGGGCTTTAGCCGCTAGTACCATGGCCTCAATGCTGTCGCGCCCATCGCTCCAATCGGTATGAACATGAAAGTCTCCCTTTATATCCGATAGCTCTACTAGCTCGGGCAAGGTGCCCGCCTCCGCCCTCGCTATCTCCTCCCCACCTTCCCGTATCTCCGGGGGCATCAGCTCAAGCCCCTGCCGCTG
The DNA here is from genome assembly GCA_963739245.1 of uncultured delta proteobacterium. Classification (GTDB taxonomy): domain Bacteria; phylum Chloroflexota; class Dehalococcoidia; order Dehalococcoidales; family BS750m-G39; genus CAVTZP01. Next base: position 193,781 of record CAVTZP010000005.1, on the reverse strand, counting down.
ATAGAAGGCTTCCTCGGTGGCAAACTTTTCCAGCTTACCCGTCGCCAGGTCGGTGATGCCGTATTCAGTTAGTTTCAGTCCCCGGCGGTGCGCCCTCTCCCGCAGGTTAATATTGTGCTGCTTACTTCCGGTGAAATACTGGAGCAAAGAGCCAAACGAGTCGTGCTCCACAATTCTAAAGTCAACCTGAAGCCCGCCGGAGACGACCACGCTTGATTTAGTTGTGCCGCTGACCAGGACCTCCTTGACCATCGGCAAGGTGGTAAAAGTATGCATTACCTCGGTGGCATCATCGGCCGTCCCCATGAGGTCAATATCGCCCACCGTCTCCAGGAAACGGCGCAGGCTTCCGGCGGGAACCAGGTTCTTAACCCCACGCACCTCTCCCAGCCGGGACAAGACCTCGTCCACTATTGGCATTGCCTCACCGATAGGGATGCGCTGGTCTTTTCTTCTCATGGCTTGAATCTGGTGCAAAATATTCTCCGCCGTCTTGTCCCCCATGCGGTAGAGCCTCGCCACCTCCCCGCCAACAATCGCCGCCTCAAGCTCATCTATTGTCTTTATGTCAAGCTCACTGGAGAGGAGCATTGCCGTCTTGGGGCCGACGCCGGGGATACCAAGCAGGGTGCTGATGCCTTCGGGGAACTCAGCCTTTAGCTTTTCGTAGTAGTCAAGCTTGCCGGTAGTTACCAGCTCGGTGAGCTTCTTGGTGATTGCCTCCCCCACCCCGGGGATTTCCCCCAGCCTGTCCTCCCTGACCAGTTGCTCTATTTCCACGGGCAGGTGCTCAATAGAGCGGACTACTCTCTGGTAAGCCCGAATTTTAAACGGGTTCTCCCCCTTTAGCTCCAGGAGGTCAGCAATATCCTCAAAGACCTTGGCAATCTGCTTGTTGTTCATGGGGATGAACCTACACCTATGAGTACAGAACAACTACTAAATAATCTACGGAACGCCGTAATTTCGAACTAGCAATTCATACACGGGTTTCGCACCTTTATTTCCGGTAGCCTCTTTCAACTCTCCCGTTGAGCTCCAGTCCATAACATGCGCTCCAACTTGATTTATTCTACTTGTAAGGTCTGTACTATTGCTTCCCACCTCAAATGCTTCTTTAAACATTTTTCGGCTGTATCTTGCTAAACCTTTTATACCCGGCACCATCATTAATTTAAAGTTTCTTGTATCCAAAAACTCGTTTGGCCACAGATTCTTTACTTCATTCCAATAGTTTCTTATCAGAATATAGAACTGATCATATGCTGCCATATCATTCATATTTGCACCTATGAATCTCTTGCCCCCCACTAATAAAGATACACTTGTTTGTAACGTCCGCAAAGTGACCAAATATCTTTGCCCAATTATATTTCGTCCTTCCATATTTACTTTTTTGTAGAAACAACTACCCACATCTCTACTCATAGCAAACGCCCAATGTACCTCTGGTGCCTCAAGCGGACTTTGAGACAACTGAATAATTGCATCCACTAGAGACGTGCTAACCCTTTTCTGCTTATCATTTATTGTTTTAAAAATAATCGCCTCTTGTTTTATATTAATCCCCGGAATTATGCAAACTGTTACAGATTTATCGCTATTACCCATTTTACCCAGTCTATGCTGACAGTCCACCTGACTGAACGCCCTTCTCCATTTAAAGACTTGATTGCCTATTGTCTCTACTCTCTGGTCGTTATAATCGACAATTAGTTCTCCAACCTTGCTTCCTGCCGATACCGGTATGAAATTGTATGTTACTTTGTCATCTTCATTATCTACTTCCACGTTGTCTCTTATCGCTAATATTGATTCTGGCCAAAAAGCTTCAGGTGTTTCCGCGTAATTAGCAGCATCCTGACTCCTTTTCTCACTAAAAGGACGCTGGTACCCCATCGGGTTTACTTCCTCATCGTAGAAGTCTAGCCATGTTGCCGGTTCTAAATCACAAGCCTTCACACTCCCACGATATACTTTGTAACTAAGACAAACATCTTCTACAACCTTTATTCTAATTTGTGCCATAAGTAACCACCTCCTTTTACTTCACCTCCCGCAGCAATGCTTGTACTTCTTCCCTGAGCCGCAGGGGCAGGGGGCGTTTCTGCCTACTTTTTTGCCCCCAACCTTTTGCTGCTGCTTGCCACTAGCCTGAACTGGCGTGGGGGCCTTCTGGGGAGCTTCCTGCCTGGCTATGCCGACATGATAAATGGTATGAACTACAGCATGCTGAATATCCGACAAAAGGCCCTGAAACATAGCATGCCCCTCCGTCTTATAGGCAACCAGCGGGTCGCGCTGACCGACCGCCACCAGCCCTATCCCCTCACGCATATGCTCCATCGCCGTCAGGTGCTCCACCCAAAAGTTGTCTATGGTGCGGAGCATCACCAGCCGCTCCAGTATCCTCATATTCTCTGAGCCTAATTCTTTCTCCCGCTGCTCATAAAGAGCCTCTGCCAGCTCAATAAGCTTGTCTTCAATCTCCTTCGGCTTCATCGGGGAGAGGGTAGCGGCATTAAGCTCCGGGGGCAGGGGGAGGATGGTGGAAACTTCGCCGACCAGGCCGTCTACGTCCCAGCCCTCGCCGTACCCGCCAGTGTGGTAAGCAGCGACTACACCCTGGAGCTCCTCCCTGACCATTGACAGGATATTGGCCTTGAGGTCGGCACCCTCTAAGAGCTTTCTTCGCTCACTATAGATAACCTCGCGGTGCTTATTAATGACATCGTCATACTCTACCAGGTGCTTACGAATATCAAAGTGGTAGCCTTCCACCTTGACCTGGGAATTTTCAATAGCGTGGTTGACCAGCTTATTCTCAATCGGGGTATCCTCATCCATCCCCACCCACTCCATCAAGCCCTTAATCCGGTCGCCACCAAAGCGCCGGACAACATCATCCCCTAAAGAGACGTAAAAGCGAGAACTCCCCGGGTCACCCTGACGCCCGGTTCTACCCCGGAGCTGGTTATCAATTCGCCTCGCCTCATGGCGTTCGGTGCCAATAACATGAAGCCCGCCAAGGGCTACCACCTTATTATGTTTTTCCTGCCACTCAGCCTCATCCTGCCCTTCCGGATTTCCCCCCAGTATAATATCAACACCCCGCCCCGCCATATTGGTGGCGACGGTTACTGCCCCCGGCTGTCCTGCCTGGGCAACGATATATGCCTCCTTCTCATGCTGTTTGGCATTAAGCACCTCATGAGGAATACCCCTTCTCTTTAAAAGCTCGCCAAGTTTTACTGAATTCTCAATAGAAACCGTGCCCACCAGCACCGGGCGGTTCTCTTTATGAAGCTCCTCAATCTCACGCACCACCGCCCTGAACTTAGCCTCCTCATCCTTGTAAATCTGGTCGGGGGAGTCCTCGCGAACCATTGGCCGGTGGGTGGGGATAACCACTACCTCAAGCTTATATATCTTATGAAACTCCTCAGCCTCGGTGACGGCAGTGCCGGTCATGCCTGCCAGCTTCTGGTACATGCGAAAGTAGTTCTGGATGGTAATGGTGGCAAAGGTTCTACTTTCCTGCTGAACCCTGACCCGCTCCTTGGCTTCTATCGCCTGGTGCAGCCCCCTCTCATAGCGGCGACCATACATCAGCCGGCCAGTGAACTCATCAACAATGATAACCTCCCCATCCTTGACGACATACTCTTTATCCCTCCGGTAAAATTCCTTAGCACTGAGGGCATTTCTCAGGTGGTGGAGAAGCACGGCACTAGCTTCGTCAGAATAGAGGCTGCCTGATTTCAGTACCCCTTCCCGCTTTAATATCCTCTCCACATTGCCATAGCCGGCTTCAGTTATCTCTTTTATATTGCGTTCCTTTTCATCGATGGTATAATCATAACCCACCTCCTCCCCTTCCTTCCCCCTCTTCAGGCTGGGAGCAAGGCGGGCAAAGAGCTGGTATAGCTGTCCTGCCTCTACATCCGGGGCGCTGATAATAAGCGGGGTTCTTGCTTCGTCAATAAGGAGATAATCTACCTCATCAACGATGGCATAATTTAAGGGGCGCTGGACACACTGGGACAGGTCTAAGACCATGTTCTCCCGCAGATAGTCAAAGCCGAACTCGCTACTGGTGCCATAGGTGATATCTGCCTGATAAGCCTCCTTGCGGGGGATAGGACGGAAATGGTGCCAGCGGTCGTTTTCCTTACCTGAATCATAGCCGGGGTCATAAAGGCGGGCTGGGGCATGTTCATCCGGGGTCTGGGGGTAAATACTGGCTACGCTTACCCCTAGGGCGTAGTAGATGGGCCCCATCCAGTAGGGGTCGCGCCGAGCCAGATAATCATTAACCGTAGCCAGATGGCAACCCTGACCGGAAAGAGAGTTTAGATACAAGGGGAGGGTAGCTACCAGGGTCTTGCCCTCGCCGGTCTTCATCTCGGCGATTTTGCCCTGATGAAGGACAATGCCCCCCATCAGCTGGACATCAAAGTGACGCTGACCAATAGTCCGCCTGGCGGCCTCACGAACGGCGGCAAAAGCCTCGGGAAGGAGCTCGTCAAGCGAATTGCCGTCCTTGAGTCTAGCCTTAAATTCGTCAGTCTTGGCACGAAGCTCAGCATCGGAACGCTTCTCAAATTCAGGCTCAAGAGAATTTATCCGCTCTACTATTGGCTGTAGCCGCCCCAGCTCTTTCTCATTTGAGTCACCAAGTCCACCCAACCACTTAAACATAGCTCACCCCTGCTCAAACATAGCGCCAATAGATAGCCCGGTATGGATGCGGCGGATGGCTTCACCAAGTAAGGGGGCAATGGGTAAGACAGTAATCTTATCCATTTTCTTCTTCCCGGTGACCGGAACGGTATCAGTAACTACCACCTCCTTCACCGGGCAAGAGGCTATCCTCTGAATAGCCGGTCCGGAGAATATGGGGTGGGTGCAGCAGGCGTATACCTCTTTGGCCCCCCGCTTCTCCAGTGCCGTGACCACGCCCACCAGTGAGCCAGCGGTATCTATCTCGTCATCCACAGTAAGAGCCACCCTGCCCTCCACCTCACCGATGACGTTTTGCGTCTCAGTCTGGTCAACATTACCCACTCGCCTCTTCTCCATAATCGCCAGGGGAGCATCGAGCTTGGCGGCCAGGTCACGCGCCCGCTTGGTAATGCCAATATCGGTAGCTACTACCACCAGGTCATCAAAGTCTCTATCTTTAAAGTAGCTGCTAAATAGATATAGAGCGGTCAGCTCGTCAACCGGTATATTAAAGAAGCCCTGAATCTGGGCAGCATGTAAATCCACCGTCAGCAAGCGATTGGCGCCCGCCACCGTGAGCAGGTCAGCCACCAGCCTAGCAGTTATCGGCACCCTGGGCTGGTCTTTCTTATCGGTGCGACCATAACCGTAGTAAGGGACGACGGCAGTAATCCGCCCCGCCGAAGCCCTCTTCAGGGCATCAAGCATAATAAGTAGCTCAACCAGATTCTTATTGACTGGTGAGCACAGGGGCTGAATAACGAAGACATCCCTTTGGCGAACGTTCTCCAGAATGCGGACAAAAATATTCTCATTACTGAACTCAAAGACCTCGCACTTACCCAAAGGTGTGTCCAGATATTCAGCAACCGCCTGGGCCAGAGCCGGATGCGCATTACCACTAAATACCTTCAGTTCATCCATCAAGAACTACCTCCCTTTAAATACAGGTTTTCTCTTATCGCGGAAGGCGATTAGAGCTTCGCGAGTCTCCTCCGAGGTTAGACATATAGCTTGGCAAGTACTCCCCAGTTCCAAGGCTGTTCCCAGGTCGCTATTTAGTCCTTTGTGTACCTGGAGTTTAGCCAGCCTGTTAGCTAGTGGGGAATTTTCCCCAATTTTCCGCGCCAGCGCCATGGTTTCCTGCTCCAGCACCGCGGCTGGTACCAGCTTATTCAGCACCCCCAGCCTTAATGCCTCTTCCGCCTCCAGAAAATCAGCAGTATAGATATACTCAATGGCTTTGGCTAGCCCCATTAGCCGCGGCATAAACCAGGCTCCCCCCGCCGCCGGCGTCAGCCCCATCTTAGTAAACCCTACCATAAATCGGGCATCCTCCGAGCCTATCCTGATGTCACAGGCCAGAGCCAGGTCAAATCCCAAGCCAACAGCCACGCCATTTATCATGCCGATTGTCGGTATATCCAGGTTAAATAGCCGAAGAATTATCCCGTTGTAGATATGGTGAAAGGTATCACTTACTTTCTGGGCAGTACCTCCGTACTCCTCAGCCATATTCTCGCTGACATCGCCACCGCTACAAAAAGCACGGCCGGCACCGGTTAGCACCAGGACCCTGACATCCTTGTCCTCATGGACACTAGTTAAGGCTTCTATCAGCTCCTCCTCCATCTGGCGATTAAAAGCATTTAGCCGCTCAGGGCGACTTAGCGTGATTACAGTAACATAGCCTTCTTTCTTAAGAATAACAGTATCAGCCACTAAAATACCTCCTCCTAAACAAACTTATTATAGCACTATTGGTCGTCAACCTCACCCCCTTCCTGTGGTATTTGGTAGAGGGATTAGAAGGGGCGCCAGCCCCAAATACACCATAGGGAGTTTAAGAGGGACGAAGTCCCTCTTCAGAAAAAAACCTTCCCCTTCCCCTTGACAAGGGGAAGGGGATAAAGAGGATGGGGTTGCTAATTAATATCAGTCATCGATGCCGGGCACGGGAAAGCGAGAGCAAATCTCGCCGACTTCCTCCTTCGCCTGTTTCTGAATACTGGTGTCGCCGATATTGGTGATTACTTTTACCATCAGCGAGGCAATGCGCTTCATTTCCGCAACGGTGAAGCCCCGCGTGGTCACTGCCGGTGTGCCCAGCCTGATGCCACTGGTTACCCGCGGCGGCTGTGAGTCAAAGGGGATGGTGTTACGATTAACCACAATGCCGACTGCGCCCAAACACTCCTCGGCTTCTTTTCCACTGACACCGGCGCCGGTGAGGTCAACCAAAATGAGATGGTTATCGGTTCCACCTGAGATTAAGCGCAAACCCAGTCGCTGGAGCTCACTGGCTAAAGCCTGGGCGTTATCAAGGGTTGAGCGTTGATAGTCAGTGAAGCTAGGCTGCATCGCCTCATAAAAACATACCGCTTTAGCGGCGATAGCGTGCATCAGCGGCCCCCCCTGCATCCTGGGGAAGACAGCCTCATCTATTGCCGATGCCAGCTCTCCTCGGGAAAGGATGAACCCGCTTCGCGGACCGCGCAGCGTCTTATGCGTGGTGGCAGTTACGACACTGGCGTAGGGGATGGGGGTGGGATGAAGACCTACCGCCACCAAACCAGCGACGTGAGCCATATCAACCATAAGTTTGGCTCCCACCAGATCAGCGATATGCCGGAAACGCTCAAAGTCAATAATCCTGGGGTAGGCACTGGCTCCAGCCACAATCAGCTTTGGCTTGTGCTTTATGGCCAGCCTCTCTACCTCTTGATAGTCAATCCTTTCTGTCTCCCGGCTAACCCCATAAAGGATAAAATTATAGGACTTACCGGAGAAACTTACCTTATCACCGTGAGTGAGGTGACCACCGTGAGCCAGGCTCATACCCATGACCGTGTCACCATATTCCAGCAGGGCATAGTATGCTGCCATATTAGCCTGAGCTCCACTGTGGGGCTGGACATTGGCGTGCTCGGCATGGAACAGCTCCTTTGCCCGCCGGATAGCCAGGTCTTCCACTATGTCTATATTTTCGCAGCCACCGTAGTAGCGCTGCGAGGGGTAACCCTCAGCATACTTGTTAATCAGAAAGGAGCCTTCTGCTTCAAGCACCGCCCGGCTGGCATAGTTCTCCGAGGCGATAAGATTTATTGTTTCTTTTTGCCGCTTTGCCTCCAGATCGAGGGCACGGCTAATTTCTGGGTCAATTTTGCGTAAGAAGTCCATTTTCCTCCTTTTGCTCAAGTCTACAACTGTGCTCTTTTAGTGTCAACAAAGAGATTATTTATTAACCTCACCCCCTGTATCCCCCTCTCCTTGGCAAGGAGAGGGGGAAGGTATTTATAGAAGAGGGGCTAGCGCCCCTCTTAAACACCCCATTGAGTTAGGCTCATCAACAAAGGGAAAGAGATTTTAGAGAGGGGGATAGGTTGCTAAAAGACCCCTTAAAATGTTATTATAATCAAAAGGCAAGCTAATATGTCAGCTCTAAGCGAGCTTTATCAAGAGATTGCCCTGTGCCAGCAGTGTGAGATAGCCAAATATCGAAATAAGGTGGTGCCTGGTGAGGGGGCGGAGGACGCCAGGATAATGTTTATCGGTGAGGCACCCGGCTGGCACGAAGACCAACTGGGGCGTCCTTTTGTCGGACCGGCGGGGAAATTCCTAGATGAATTACTGGCTTCTATCGGCTTGAGGCGGGAACAGGTCTATATCGCCAATGTCATTAAGTGCCGCCCCACGGCAAACCGCGACCCACTACCTACGGAAATCCAAAACTGCCGCCAGTGGCTGGAGCGCCAGATTGAACTCATTCACCCTAAAATGATTGTAACCCTGGGGCGCTACTCCATGGCGATGTTCTTCCCCGGCAAGAGCATAAGCAAAATCCATGGCACAGCGCAAAAGCAGGGTGATACTATCTACTACGCCATGTATCACCCGGCAGCGGCTCTCCACCAGCAGAGTCTCCGCCAAGCCATAGAAGAGGATATGCTTAAAATCCCCCCACTACTGGCCAAGGCAGAAAATATTAAAGAAGAGGAAAAACAACCACAACAGTTAAGTATGTTCTAGGTGAAAGAATTATGATTAAATCAAAACTAAGAATAATACCCCTCGGGGGACTAGGTGAGATTGGCAAGAATATGATGGCGATTGAGTATGAAAACGACATCGTCATCGTTGATGCCGGACTCATGTTCCCCGGGGAGGAGATGCTGGGTATTGACCTGGTAATCCCTGATATCAGCTACCTTTTGGAGAACCGGGAGAAGATAAGGGGCATCGTTATCACCCACGGCCATGAGGATCATGTTGGCGCTTTGCCCTATCTATTGCCCCAGCTTAATGTGCCGGTCTATGCCACCAAGCTTACCGAAGGACTCATCTCGGTAAAGCTCAAGGAAAGAAAGGCACTGGCCGGGGCGAATCTAAAGGTCGTACCTTTCGGCAATCAGGTCACACTGGGAAGATTCAGGGTTGAGTTCTTCCCCGTTTGCCACAGTATACCCGATGCCGCCGGCCTAATAATATCCACCCCCATCGGCACTATCATTCACAGTGGAGATTTCAAGCTTGACTATACGCCGGTTGATGGGAAACCAACCAACCTTTCCCGGCTGGCTCAACTCGGGGCACAAGGAGTGCTACTTTTGTTATCAGACTCCACTTATGCCGAGCTTCCCGGCTATACCCCCTCAGAGAGGGTGGTCGGCGAGACGCTGGACCGGGTCATGGCGGAGGCACCGGGGAGGGTGATTGTGACTACCTTCTCCTCGCTGGTCTCCCGCATCCAGCAGGTTATTGATTCGGCAGCCAAGCACCAGCGCCGTGTCTCTATCGTCGGGCGGAGTATGACCGATATTGTGAACATGGCTTTAGAGTGGGGCTACCTGAAGGCGCCTGACGGCATACTGGCTCGGCTTGATGAACTCAAAGGTTTGCCTAACAATCGGGTTGTCCTTATTACTACCGGCAGCCAGGGGGAACCAACCTCAGCCCTGGTTAGAATCGCCAACCGAGACCATCGTCAGGTTCACATCATACGCGGCGACACCGTAGTCCTTTCCGCAACCGCCGTCCCGGGCAACGAATCGCTAATCAACCAGACGGTGGATAACCTTTTCAAGCAGGGGGCTCAGGTCCTCTATGATAAGGTGGCGCCGGTCCATGTCCACGGGCACGGCAGCCAGGAAGAGCTAAAACTACTGATAAATTTGGTCAAGCCGAGGTTCTTTATGCCTATCCACGGCGAATATCGCCACCTGAGCCTTCATGCTAAGCTAGCTCAGTCTCTGGGCATGCCGGAGAAGAATACCTTCCTGCTGGAAGACGGCGATGTCCTTGAGCTCAGCCCGCAGGGGGGAAGGAAAACAGGCAAGGTCAGCTCGGGCAATGTCTATGTTGACGGTCTGAGCGTGGGTGATATTGGCAGCGTTGTCCTTCGTGACCGGAGGATGCTATCGCGGGATGGGGTGGTGATGGTGATCATCACCCTTAACCGACAAACCGGCAAACTGGTGGGGCGCCCCGATATTGTTTCACGGGGCTTTGTTGAGCCCGGGGAGGCCAAGGATAAGGATATGATAGAGGAAAGCCGTGACCTGGTGGCTCGAGCCTTAGACCGTAGCGGCAGCCACCCCTCCGACTGGGGCTTTATCTACAGCAAGGTCAGGGACGTATTAAATAAATTTTACTATGAGCAGACCAAGCGCCATCCTATGATTCTTCCGGTTATGGTGAAGGTGTAAGGGATTATATGGCTAAGAAGAAGACGGGGGGAAAATCAGGGTGGAAGCAGTTTTCCCACTTCATAAGTCTGCCACCGGTGCGGTGGCTTATACTCCTCGCCATTATCGCCGCCGTGGTATCCTGGCAATGGAAGAATATTACTTCCCTCTTTGGCTGGGGGTTTATCTTTCTCGTTATTGCCTTTGGCACCCTGGTGGTGGTGGTGTGGCGGCACAAGCTCCTAGCCGCTATCTACCACTGGAACCAGTGCCTTGCTGGCATTGCCTTCACCTTTATGGCCTGGGGGATAATGGCTGTCTGGGGGCTGGGGGGTAAGTTTGGTGAGGCTATTATCGGCACTGACGTTTTTCTCGGTGCCCTCCGGCTTTTGGGGCTGGGGATTCTAGGCATTATTTTAGTTGCCCCTGGCGCCTGCCTGCGCCTTCTAGTTGGGTTCTTTTCCTGGATGAGGGAACAGCTTAAGAAGCGTCCTCCCCAACCGGTTACTTATATTGAACCTACCATGGAAAAGCCGCTACCACCCTCTTTAACAACACCTGAGGAGGCGGTGACGCCGGTGCTTACCCCTAACCCGGCTCAGCAGGAACTTAAGCAGGTAGCCCAGGAGGTGTGGAAGAAATATGGCGAATCGCCGACATTGGTCACCGTTGATGGCTGGCGGTTACCGCCAATTGATATTCTGGATACCACTCCTGAGATTGAGTTTGGTCAGGCGGATAACATGCAGAGAGCCAAGCTGATTGAAGAGGCATTAACTAGCTATGGTGTTGAGACTAAGGTGGTGCAGATAAACGCCGGACCAACAGTCACCCAGTTTGGTGTCGAGCCGGGCTGGGATAGGAAGACGAGGGAGATAAGGGAAAGGGATAAGGATGGGGATATCAAAATAAGGTTGGAAGAGGTGTCCAAGACCAGGGTCAAGGTGGAGAGGATTACCTCTCTAGCCAATGACCTGGCTCTGGCTCTGGCAGCGCCCAGCATCAGGATTGAAGCCCCGGTTCCAGGCAAATCGATGGTGGGGATTGAAGTGCCCAATACCGTTTTAGGTCTGGTCAGTCTGCGCGGGGTAATAGAAACCAACTCTTTTCAGAAACTAAAGTCCAAGTCTAAGCTGGCTCTGGCATTGGGCAAAGGGGCGGGGGGCGAGGCGGTGTCTGGCGACCTATCCCGAATGCCCCACCTGCTTATCGCCGGGGCAACGGGGAGTGGCAAGACCGTTTGCCTAAGCTCCACCATCTGCTGCCTCATGGCACATAACACGCCCAATGATGTTAAGTTCATTATGATTGACCCGAAGCGGGTGGAGTTGACCGTGTTCAACGGCATACCTCACCTGGCGACGCCGGTTATAGTTGATACCCAGAAAGCCATAAGTATACTGCGCTGGCTCAACCAGGAAATGGATAAGCGGTATCAGACACTGGCTACTGTCGGTGCCCGCAACATTGAGGGTTACAATAAAAGCCGGGAGGGGGATGAGAAGCTCCCTTACCTGGTACTTATTATTGATGAGCTTGCCGATTTAATGATGGCTGGCTTTGATGAAGTGGAGCATACCCTGTGCCGCCTGGCCCAGCTTGCCCGGGCGGTTGGCATTCATCTCATCGTGGCTACCCAGCGACCATCGGTAGACGTGGTCACGGGACTGATTAAGGCTAACTTCCCCACCCGCATTAGCTTTGCTGTAACCTCCCAGGTTGATTCACGCACCATCCTTGACATGGGGGGTGCCGAAAAGCTACTGGGGCGGGGGGATATGCTCTATATGCCGACTGAGGCGGCTAAGCCCAAGCGCCTTCAGGGTTGCTATGTCTCTGATGCCGAGAGGGAAAGGCTGGTCTACTTCTGGAGTAGCCAGCACAGGGAAGAGTTAGCGCCGATGAGAATTGAGGAGCTTGCCTCATCTCTGACCGGTGCCGGAAGGGGAGGCTTCCCCGATGACCCGCTTCTGGACGCCGCCAGGCAGCTGGCGAAGGAGTCCAGGCACATCTCCACCTCTTTTCTGCAGCGGCGGTTGCGCATCGGCTATCCCCGGGCCGCCCGCATTATGGAGCAGCTTGAGGAGGAGATAGAGAGGGAGAAGGGGGAAGGGGGAGTCCGCGGCTGATTAAAAATACCGGCCTAACCGTGAATAACTGACTAAGGAGGTGGAGCCATGGAGAATCATGCCAAAACAGGAGGAATTTTAACCATCATTGCCGGCGCCTTTGGTGTTCTCTGGTTAGCTTGGGCGGTATTCGCAATCCTCATGATGAGATACATGTTCAGTATGCCATACCATTACTACCCCTCCACACCCCCTCCCGGATTCTTCACTCTCATAATGATTTTCTATTCTGCTTTCGGCATATTCTTTTTGCTTGTCGGCGTACTCGGAATAGTTGGTGGCGTTTTCGCCCTGAAGAAAAAGCTATGGGGCCTAGCTTTGGCCGGGGCTATAGCCGGTACAGTGACCTTCTTCCCCTGTGGCATACCAGGAATCATTTTCGTTACTATGGCCAAGCCGGAGTTCTCAGCCCGGAAGCCAGCTAGACGCCGGCGTAAATAAGGCCGCCCGCATTATGGAGCAGCTTGAGGAAGAAGGCAGCAAGGGAGAACAAACCTGAATATCGATGGGATACAGGAGGTAGTCTGAGGATTAGATAGCAACGTAACATTTAACTTGTTTAAGTGAAATGATATAATGCAATTTACAAAGTACAATACGAATTGCTGAAATGGCAGTATGGTAAGAGTATGGGAGGTATGGTGGAATGGGTAGTGACACATCAATAGTATTGACCCTCCAAAAAAGAATCCAGCAATCAATTAATCTGGGTGAAAGCCATTTCAGAGAATTTAAGAGTGCCTATGAGCAGCAACCTCAGGGTCCTAGAAGGAGAGAGGCAAAAGTTATAGCTAGAGACGTTGGTGAAACATTAGTCGCTTTTGCTAATGCAGATGGCGGTGAACTACTTGTAGGAGTAGAAGATGACGGCCATACTACTGGTGTTCCCCACATAAGAGAACATCTGGATACGATTTTAAATGCGCCTGTTACACATGTTCATAAGGATACACCTCTGATAAATCCTATTGTGAGGTCACTAAATTTAAGTAGTATACCTGACAGTAAAATATTATATTTCTCTGTTCAAAAAAGCGTGGATTATGTTCATTTAACGAGTGATGGCAAGTGTTTACAGAGAAGAGATAGGGAGAACAGACCGGTATCTCCAGAGCAAATCCAAAAGCAGAGACAAGAAATAAAAGCTATGGAGTATGACCGTGAGCTAGTGACTAATGCAGAGGTGAGTGACCTAAATATTGATTTAGTAGCATCTTTAGCTGAAAAGATAATGCCAGGATCGTCACCTGAACTATTTCTGCAATATCTACATTTGGCGGAGTACTCACCACAAGGTATGAAATTGAAAAGAGCAGCATTACTACTCTTTGCCAAAAATATTTCAAGGTGGCATCCAAGGTCACAAATAAGGATAATACGTGTTGTTGGCACTTCAATAGGGGAACAGTATGAGGTTGAGAAGGATGAGTTTACAGAAGGAAACATAATGGAACTATTTAATAGTGGTTGGGACATCTTGAGACCGAACTTGGCTGTTACCAAGCTTGGTAAAGACAGTATTTTTGCTGAAACACTACTATATCCAGAGACTGCGTGTAGAGAATCACTAACAAACGCGATAGCACATAGGGATTATTCAGTCCAAGGTAAAGGGATTGAAATATTCATATTTGATGATAGGATTGAAATAATTAGCCCTGGTAGACTTTTGTCCACAATCAAGCTAGCAGACTTAATAGCTTTAAGGCGCGTACACGAGTCGAGAAATCCGCATATCGCAAGAGTACTTAGAGAAATTGGTTATATGAGAGAGTTAGGAGAAGGGATACCCCGTATATTTCGCGCTATGGCGGAATATGACCTAGTTCAACCCGAGCTTATGGAAACAGGTAACGGGTTTAAAATTACCTTGTATAGCAAATCAATATTTTCTGAAAGAGACCAAGCTTGGCTTGGTAGTTATTCTATTTTTAATGCGTCTAAAGACGAACAAAAAATACTATTATTAGGAAGACTTGGAAAATTAATGACGGCTAAACAAATAATTGATATATTAAAAATCGTTGATACAGATGAATATAGAAAAGTATTAGAATCGATGCTTTGTAAAGGGTTAATATACTCAACATTGACAGATGGTCAGGTACAGAATCAGAGCAAGTCACACGGAGGAAATATATTGCTCTTCATTCTTTTCAGTTTTGACCCTCTTCCAGAAGTTTCGGTTCCGGCATCATAAGCTCATGAGGGTCAAAGGTACTTCTCTCCTGCATTTCTGGTATAAAAGCCCCGCAGGTAATAAACTTTTGCACAGAATCAACTATCTTTTTACAAAGCAACGCCGCCTCTTCATGCCCAATTTTATCTTCATCTTCTAAAACATCAATTTGCTCAATAATAGGTAATGATTCGGCAACCAATTCAAACTTTTGCGCAACCTGACGTTCATGGAAGAACATAATGCTATCCCAAAGTGAAAGAAGAATTTCTTTGACCATTTGCATGATTTTTTCTGCGCCGAGGAAATCAAACGCCTTTTCACTACCCGAATCACAGCCAATCATAATCAGAGGAACAGCCGGGTGTTTAATTATTGTAGAGGAAGCCTCGTACAGCGAAGATATACCCGATAGAAGGTCCATGACGCGCTCTAGTGTGACTGGATGCTTACTATCTTCCACGAGAATTGTAGTTAATAGCGCTTTCCCCTTATATTCATCGGGAAGTTCCTCCGGCTTTTCTTGTGTAATAGCTAAATAATCAGGCTTAATTAATTCCAGAAATAGCGGAAGATAGTTTACGGCAAAATATAAATACCTATTCCATACGAAAATAGCCCCGTAGCTACCCTCTCTGGTATAAACAACGTCTGACCATTTTTGGGGATTAGTCAAATCAGTTAACCCCAAGATATCGATAATCTGTTTCTCGATAGGCCCGTAATCCGAAGCAAGAAGGGAATACTGATGCAATTTATACATTAAATCAGCATTAAAAATTTCTCGTTCTGGTGAAACCCTATGCGCCGTCTCCTCAAAACCTTTAAGAATCTCACTTCTTGTAATCGCATCAATTATTTTTTGACCGGCTTGTATTATTTCCTTTCGTCTCATATTAGCCCCCAAACGGGATACTTCGTATCTTTAATAATAGCATATAACATAAGTTTTGATTTGTCTATAAATTGCGATTGTAAATTATTGACTTAGAGCTGGGCTTTAATCGCTTGAGGATGGCATCAATATATTCTAGCTGAAGGCGACCTCAAGTATCATCATTATGACAAAACCGACCATTGCCCCCATAGTGGCTAGATGCACATTTCCGCTACGTTGAGACTCCGGGATTATTTCCTCAATTACGACGAAGACCATCGCCCCGGCAGCGAAGGCTAGAGCATAAGGCAGGGCAGACCGGAAAAAAATTACGCCGACAGCACCAATAACACTGGCAATAGGTTCAACTATCGCCGATAGCTGTCCATAGCAGAAACTCCTCAAGCGGGACATCCCGCTACTACGAAGAGGCACAGAGACGGCAAGCCCCTCTGGGAAATTTTGAATCCCAATACCAATAGCCAGGGCGATGGCTGTAGCTAAGGTTGCCGAAGGCAAGCCAGCGGCGGCAGCACCAAAGGCAATCCCGATGGCAAGCCCCTCGGGAATATTATGCAAAACCATAGCCAGAACAAGTAAGGTATTGCGCCGCCAGGTGGTCTTAATACCCTCAACCTCCTCGGCAGGAAAGCCGGGGTGGATGTGGGGCAGTACCTTATCAATACCCCACAGGAAAATACCGCCCACAAGAAAACCCACCGCCGCCGGAAACCAGGCAGGAAGGCTACCGCCTCTGGCCATCCCAATCGCCGGTGCCAGCAGCGACCAATAAATAACCGCCAACATGATGCCACTGGCAATACCCAGCATCAAATCAAACAGCTTTCTATTTACATCGGTAACAACAAATACTACCGCTGCCCCAACGGCAGTCATTGCCCAGGTAAAACAGGCAGCAAGAAGGGCTTGTATTATTGGAGGAAGGCTTGACAAAAAATCTAACATATTTTTATCCCGCTAAAGATTGCTCCTTACTTTGAGCGTTTTAGCCGCTTGAGGATAGCATCCCTATATATTCTAGCCAGACCCTTGCCGTGCTGAGGCACTCGCTCCCGCTTCTTCTTGAGCTTCTTCTCCCGCCGCTCCTGCCTTATTTCTATCTTTTCTTCGCTCATCTCTCTATATCCACGTATTCAAACTCTTTTCTCAGCTCCATAATTCGGTCGCGGAGCAGTGCCGCCTTCTCAAACTCCAGATTTCGGGCGGCAGTCTTCATCTGCCCTTTCAGCTCCTTAATCAGACGGACGACATCCTCTCTGGTAGTAGGACGAGCAGCAACATAGGCAACCCGGGTCTCAGCGACAACCTTTACCCTTTCGGTAATGTCCTTGATTGCCTTTCTTATCCCCTGCGGGGTAATGCCGTGCTCAAGGTTATAGGCTTCCTGGATTTCACGGCGGCGTTGTGTCTCCTCGATAGCTCTAGCCATGGAACCGGTAATGGTATCAGCATACATGATGACATGCCCATCGATATGGCGGGCGGCACGCCCCATGGTCTGGATTAACGCCCCCTCCGACCTCAAAAAGCCTTCCTTATCGGCGTCAAGAATCGCCACCAGGCTTACCTCAGGCAGGTCAAGCCCCTCCCGGAGCAGGTTTATGCCGACAACAACATCGTAAACCCCAAGACGAAGGTCTCGCAGTATCTCCACCCTCTCCAGGGTCTCAATCTCGGAATGGAGGTAATGGGTCTTTACCCCCATCTCCAGCAAGTAATCAGCCAGTTCCTCAGCCATTCTCTTGGTCAGGGTGGTCACCAGGCAGCGCTCCCCTTTATCTACCCGGGTCTTAATCTGGTAGAGGAGGTCATCAATCTGCCCCTTGGTCGGCTTGACCTCAACCGTGGGCTCAAGCAACCCGGTAGGCCGGACCAATTGCTCCACCACCTGTTGGCTGTGCTCGTACTCATACTCCGCCGGCGTGGCTGAGGTATAGATAACCTGATTAATGCGCTGCTGAAACTCGTTGAAGTTCAATGGGCGATTGTCCAGCGCCGAGGGCAGGCGAAAGCCATAGTCCACCAGCGTCTGCTTGCGGGAGATGTCGCCGTGATACATGCCCCGAATCTGGGGCAGGGTCATGTGCGACTCGTCAAGGAACAGCAAGAAGTCATCGGGGAAATAATCAAGCAGTGTCCATGGCGGGCTGCCCGGGGCGCGCCCCGACAGGTGGCGGGAGTAGTTCTCCACGCCGGTGCAATACCCCGCTTCCTTGAGCATCTCCATATCATAGTTGGTTCTGGCTTCAAGCCTGGCTGCCTCCAGTAGCTTGCCCTGCTGTTTTAGCTCTTGCAGCCTTTCTTCCAGCTCCTGCTTTATGCTTTCAATAGCCGCCATCAGCTTTTCATGGGAGGTAACGAAGTGCTTTGCCGGGTATAAATCCACCGCTTCCATCTCGTTAAGTAGCTCGCCGGTTAGCGGGTCTATCTGGATAATGCGCTCAATCTCATCGCCCAAAAACTCAATCCTCAGGGCTAACTCCTCGTAGGCAGGCTGAATCTCCAAAGTATCGCCGCGAATACGGAACTTGCCCCGGGTAAAGTCAATGTCGTTGCGTTCATACTGCATATCAACCAGCTGGCGGAGGAGCTTTTCCCGGCGGTAGCTGTCGCCCCGCTTAAGGCTAGCAACAAAGCTGCGGTATTCCTCGGGCTCGCCCAAACCGTAGATGCAGGACACCGAAGCCACAATAACCACGTCCCGCTGCTCAAAAAGGGAGCGGGTGGCGGAGTGGCGCAGCTTATCAATCTCCTCGTTTATATCAGTTTCCTTCTCAATATAGGTATCGGTCTGGGGAACATAGGCTTCCGGCTGGTAGTAATCGTAATAGCTGACAAAGTACTCCACGGCGCTACTGGGGAAGAACTCCTTGAACTCAGTGTAGAGCTGGGCGGCTAAGGTCTTGTTATGGCAGATAACCAGCGTCGGCCGGTTTACCCTGGCGATGACATTGGCCATGATAAACGTCTTGCCGCTGCCGGTAACGCCGAGCAGTGTCTGCTGCTTAAAGCCCTTATTTAAGCCCGCCACCAGCCCCTCCACCGCCTGGGGCTGGTCGCCGGTCATCCTGAAATCGGAGACTATTTCAAACTGTAGCATAGGTTCTACAAATAGTATAGCCTCTCGGTACAGCAGTTACAATTTAGGGCTATTGACTATGGGGAGCTTGCCCTGTAAAATAGCATCTACCTGATTAAAAGAGTAAAAGGAGAGAACCATGTCAGACAGCGTTTACAAGATAATCACACTAGTGGGGACCAGCCCCAAGTCCTGGGAGGATGCGGCAAAGATAGCGGTGGAGACGGCGGCGAAGTCACTGCGCGACCTTCGCATTGCCGAAATTGAAGAGCTGGATATGCAGATTGATAAGGGGAAGATAATCAGCTACCGCGCCAAGATAAAGGTCTCCTTCAAATACGAAGGCAGTTAACCACCACCTAACTCAACATTTGACATAGGGCAGTCTATACCTTGTATGCGGCGTGTCTCCGGGCTGTTACCGGCACCCACTCCCAACCACTCCCCTCAACCGCCGCTATCACTGGTTGCCTGATGTCATTAATATCAAACTTATAGTCATATACCTTTTCGAATTTAAGGCTTCCCGGCTCCTTTATCCCGTAACCCTTCCCGTACTCCTTTTTGTACAATACCCTGCCGCCGAAGAAGCTTTTCTGGTAGTGAACGCTGGGAACTAACCCGCTGGCGCCGGCTGACCAGGTTACCGAGCCAAGCTCTTCATAGCACCGGACGGAGCGCCTTGCTTCGTCAAGTAGAAGGTTCATCCGGTATGCCCCCTTCAGCCCGCTCTTGCTGAGTATGCCATACCAGGAGGCGTCAACAAACTTCCACTCGGCAACGAGGTCAGTATCTTCACCCCTGGCAATATGATATGGCTTAGCCGAGTCGTTCAAAGCTAAAAGATTATTCACCAGCGCTTCTTTGCTCACTGCGCTCAAGCTGCTCTTCTTCCCACCCAGATACTGGAAAAAGCCCAGCCCGCGGAGTAAAAAATACACTCCCGCCCCCGCCGCGACCACGGCAAAAAGCGTAGCGATGATGGCTATAATAATTTCAAACTGGGGCATAGCAATCCTGCTAATAGTATAGCTTATAGGGGGTTTTTTATCTACCTCACCCCCTCATCAGAAACTCGAAGCACGAAATCCGAAATACTAAACAACGCAATTCGTGCCTGTTTAGAGTTTAGATATTAGGATTTAGAAATTTCTCCCGTGAGGGGGAGGGAAATAAAAAAGAGAGCGCGAGGCTCTCTTAGACTCACCTTAAGGGTGGCTAAGTCGCTCACTAGAGACCATAATACTTCTTGAGGGCTTCCGCAAGAAGTATAGCGGCTACAGAAACTGCTACGTTCCATGTGCTAGTTCCAGCCTTATTTATCATTTTCCCCATCCAGGCCTTAACCTTGCTACCTAGATCCCCTTTCACTCCAGACTGTGCATCCTCGTGAATAGCCTGTTCAAGTTTTTTCAAATCTGGTTCATGAATCCCAAGGGACGCCAAATATTGTTTTAAACTGTCAAGGTCATTCTGAAACACTGTAATTTGGGTGCTTTGTGCAACGTTTTGGCTACCAGTAGCTAGGTTAGCAACATTTCCCATAATGTAGGTATTAAATACTTGGGACACTCGCTCATCAGCTAGGGGCTTGATGTTGGGTTCAGCCTCTCCTGCATCTGGTGCCTCTGCCTCAATTTCCAGAGCAAAACTAAGAATTCGATTCCTAACAGTATCAAGAAGCGAAAATATCGAGCTGCATGAAATAATTCTCCAAGCACTCATACAATTCATGCCCTCATAGATCTTATCTCCAACATATGCAATTAAGTCGGCAGGCCAATCGATTTTAAGAACATCATTACCACTCCGATTTTTCGTGAAGGAAGTAAAATAACTTATGGGATTCATAAGATAAAGAGTAGTTATAAACTCCTTCCATTCCTTTGATATACCTGATATATATGAAAGAGGTATCGGTGCGTTCTTTAGAGCACTACCTGCTATACCGGCAAAATACCCATAGGACTCTGCCTTTAGTATCCGATAGCCTGGCACATCTTCTTTGGACGTATAGCCGTTTAGCTCACGTTCGACCCATAGTTTAAATTCTTCATTTCCAAGTCGTGCGGCGAGAATTTTACACTTACGTAAGAGCACGGAGATGTCCACATTCTTATCTACAGCGTCACTCTGAATTTCTCTTAGAAGGGACATGTATCGTCTCCTGGATTGTCGGTTCTATAAGCTTTTGTGTGGCTGATTCCTTCCCCCTCACATCTCCATCAAACTAAACCCGCTCGCTTTATCGGGGAGGCGGGAGACTTTAGCCCCTAAAATCTCGTAGATGATGGCTTCCCCCACCAGCCAGGTCTTAACGCCGGGGCGGAGGCAGCCGGTCATAGTCTGCCCCGACCGCCCCAATGAGGCGTGGATATGGAGGCCGGGCTTGCCATCTTTATCCGGGGCGATTATGCCCACGCCGACAACTTCATGAACGCCGTCAACGGGGAGGAGCATTGGTTCGGGGGGCATTTTCGCGGAATCACGGGGGCCAACTACAACCTCACCACTCCCGATTCCCCCCACCAGAATAACATGCCCGACTGATATTCCCTTCTCTGCGGCGAAGCGCTCAATGCAGGTGGGCACCACATCGCCGTCCTCAAGCCTCACCACAAACACCCGCCCTATTTTCCCTTCGCTTGCCTTCATCACTTCCCCCAAAAAAATTAGACAGATTCCGTTAGCTTCTTGAGGCGGAGATCATCCCGAATACCATCAAAGTCTTTATCCATCTTCGCCATCTGACGATATCTCTCATCTCTGCCGACGGCTTTCTCCAGATAAGTAAGCGCATCATCGGTTTTCCCCCAGAGTGAGAGAAGACAGGCTATATTGTACAATGTACTTTGGTGGTCAGGCCTTAGCTCCAGAGACCGATTGTAGTCGGCGAGGGCTTCCTCATACCTCCCTAGCTTGGCATAGGTAGTGCCCCGATTGTAGAGGGTGGTGGGGTCTTGGGGTCTCAGCTCTAAAGCCCGTTTGTAGTCGGCGAGCGCTTCGTTATACATCCCCAGCTTATAATAGATCGTGCCCCGATTGCACAGGGTATCTGGATTGTCAGGTCTTAGCTCCAAAGCCCGATTGTAGTCGGCGAGCGCTTTGTCATACCTCCCTAGTTCACCATAGGTCGTGCCCTGATTGCAGAGGGTATCTGGGTCATCAGGTCTTAGCTCCAGAGACCGATTGTAGTCAGCAAGGGCTTCATTATATTTCCCCTGGTTATAATAGTAGTTACCCCGTAGAAAGGCAGTCTTAGCATCTATGGTAAAACCCAGCTTTACCATCTCATTTAGCTTCTCTTCCAGATTGTCTATTCTTTGGCTGAGCTCAGAGGGAACTTCAATCTTTTTGTCCCTAAGTGCTACCGTGTCTAGCTTGGCCTCCTCAACGCTTTCCTTGAACTCCCTGGCTATGTCATCTGCCATCTTCCTCAGCTCATCAGTAAACGGGGGTGTCGTCTTCTCTAAATCTGGAATAAGGCTTGGGGGTGATACTGGGGGTGGTTGTTTCTTCACCACTTCCCTCAACTGGTCTATTATGTCCAAGTACTCTTCGAAGAGCATGATTTCTGTGGCCACGACTTCAGAAGGTAATCTTAGCTGCGGCTCATGTCCCTTTTTCAATAGTATTATTGTTGGCTTACCCAGGGCTAGCATCATGCCTAATTCCAGTAGAACATTAGCATTGTTTTGTGTTATATCAGCTATGCCGCGGGCACAGGTTTGAATCATCTCGCAGATTTGGCAGGTGAAAGCATTTACCCCATTTTCATCTAGAGCGCTTCGTATCTTGTATTCATCGGCGATAGCTTCCTGTATCGCTTTTTTGCGGCGTTGCCTATCGTAATCTGGCTCTTCCGCCTCAGCGAGGAAAAAGGTTTTCTCCTCTATTGCTACAGGCTTGCTGCAGGAAACACCGGTTAGAGGGCATTTCGTGATGAGTCCCATAATCTGCCTCCCAGTCTTTACTTACCTCCAAAATATTGGAGTACCAGCTTAATCTTTTCCTCAAGGCTTAATTTCTGGTCTGAGGGTAGGGTGGCAACGGCACGGCTGGCTTCTCTTACTGAGTAGCCCAGCGAAGTGAGCGCCGCTAGGACATCGGTGTTCTCCTCGGCTAGCCCGGTGGGAGCTACCCAGCCAGCAGCCAGCTTCCCTTTAAGCTCAAGGATAAGCCGGTTTGCCGTCTTCTTGCCTATCCCCGGAACCTCAGATAAAAGGTCGGCACTGCCGGTGACAATAGCCATGGTCAGCTTTTCCACGCTCATCGCTGAGAGCATCGCCAGGGCTAACTTTGGTCCCACCCCCGATACGGTAGTCACGGTCTGAAATAGCCCCAGCTCCTCGGCGGTGGCAAAGCCATAGAGGGTGGCGTTATCCTCCCTCAGGTGGAGGTGGGTATATAGCTCCACCTCCTCACCAATAACCCCCAGTGTGCTCAGGGTGGAGGTAGGCATGTATACCTGAAAGCTTATGCCGCCAACATTAATGATTGCCCAACTATTGCCTATCGCCTGTAGTTTGCCCTGAAGACCAGCTATCATTTCCCCTCAGCTTAGCCAGCAGGCTATCTAAATGTGTTTCCCGCACATGACAAAGGGCTACGGCTAGAGCATCGGCGGCATCGCTGGACTGAGGAACCTGAGGCAAGCCGAGCTGGAGCTTGACCATCTCCTGAACCTGCTCCTTGGAGCTACCCCCGTAGTTGGTAACCCTCTGTTTTACCTGGGCTGGGGTGTATTCATAGATTGGGATTCCCTTGCTTGCTGCTGCCAGGATAGCTATCGCCTGAGCCATACCTATCGCTAGCGTGGCTTTTACATTCTTGGCCATAAATGGCTGCTCTATAGCCACGACATCAGGCTGATAGCGTGAAATAACTTCCAAAAGCCTCTGGTGGAGATAATTTAAGCGCTCCCCCATGGTGGAGGACTGAGGAGCATTTAGAGCACTGCAATCAACCATGGTGACATTATCATCCTTAGCCTCAATAACACCATAGCCCATGGTTATTGTGCCTGGGTCAATACCTAAGATTCTCATCGGGCTGGGCTCAACGACTGGTATTTCTCCAGAATAGAGTCGGGAAAATCAGCATTGCTAGAGACATACTGCACCTCATCCAGCTCCTCCAGCTTATCCAGTAGCTTCAATGCTTGCAACGCTGCCTTTTCCTCCAGCTGGACGACGGTCTTGGGCACCATGGATAGCTCAGACGAGGCTATGGGTATATTCTTCTGCTTCAGCGCTCCCCTAACCTTCTCCAGTTCCTCTGGCTTGGTATAGACCTCAATATAGTTATTCTCAATCTTGACATCCTCGGCACCGGCATCAATAGCCTCCAGGGCTAGCGCCTCAGCATCACGCTCCTTGGTGTCCACCGTGATCACGCCCCGGGAGTCAAAGAGCCAGGCGACACAGCCACTCTCCCCCAAATTACCACCGTGACGGAAGAATATACTTCTTACCTCCTGTAAGGTACGATTGCGATTGTCACTCAGCGCCGATACCAGAATCGCCGTCCCGCTCGGTCCGTAGCCCTCAAGCACCAACTCCGCCAGGCTGGCCCCTTCTGCCTGCCCGCTGCCCCGCTTGATGGCTCTATCTATATTATCCAGCGGCATGTTACTATCGCGGGCTTTCTGTATGGCTAGCCTGAGCCTGAAGTTTGCTTCGGAGTTACTTCCCCCCTCCCGCACGGCAACAATAATCTCGCGGGCGAGCTTGGTAAAAATCTGCCCCCGCTTGGCGTCAGCCACCCCCTTTTGACGCTTAATCGTTGACCACTTAGAATGCCCCGACATATCTTACCCTCTTTCTAAATTCTAGCACCTTAATTGTCTCAGGGTAAAGAGGTTCATTGAGGTTTTTTAGTCTCGCCGGCAACTAAGGCGACGGCATACTCCTTGGAGTGAGAAAGGCTGATAGCAAACCTATCTAAGCCCAAGCCCCGGGCTTGGTTTTGCGTCTTACCGTAGAGATTGACCACCGGCTTGCCACTTGGTTCGGATAATATCTCAATCTCCTTAAGGCTGATACTGGCTGGTTTTCCCAGGGCCTTTATTACCGCTTCCTTGGCGGCAAAACGGGCCGCCAGCGATGACGGCTTTTTTCGGTATAGCCTTAGCTCCGGGTCAGTATAAACCCGATGGAGAAAGCCTTCCCCCCGCCGGGCGATAGCCTTTTCAATGCGGGCGATTTCAATTATATCTATGCCAACACAGTTCATTAGTCGGGATTATAGTCTATTTTCTGGGTGCATTCAAGCTTGGAAATTTGTTATTGCGATGATAGAATGAGTGACGAAAAGCCGCAATGAAATATAAGCTACTAGTAGTAGATATAGATGGCACACTTGTCGGCAAGAATGGGAGCATCTCAACCGAGGACAGGGAGGCGCTGGCTAAGGCGCGCCAGTCAGGAATAAGGGTCTCCCTATCTACGGGACGGGCGGCTCAAAGTTGCCGGCCAATTATTGACCGCTTGGCGCTGGATGGCTATCACATCTTCTTTGACGGTGCTCTGGTCTCTAACCTCGTTGAGGAGGTCTATGCCGAGCCGCTTGATAGCCGGGTGGTAAGGGAGGCAATTGAATTTGCCCGCCAAAATGACACCTATCTTGAGCTTTATTCGTTAACCCGTTTTTTCGTTGAGCGGGAGTCATGGGCGACTAAAATCCATCGTGAGTTCTTTAACCTTGAGCCTACGGTGGTTGATTTCACCGGGCTATGGGAGCGAGAGAGGATTATTAAAGGGGGGCTGGTAACCGCCTCGGCTGAGGAGGCGGCTAAGGCGAAGACTTTTCGCCTTCGGTTTAACCATCGCCTTCACTTTTCCCTGGCAAGGTCACCGGCTTATCCCGGGGTTGAATTCACTAATGTCCTTGCCCCTGAGGTATCAAAGGGGAAAGCCTTGCTGGTGTTAGCTTCGTATTTAGGCATATCTATGGCTGAGGTTATGGCGATAGGGGATGGCACCAATGACCTCCCCCTTCTTTCCTCGGTCGGTCTGGCGGTGGCTATGGGCAACGCCCCCGATGAGGTTAAGGCAATAGCCCACTATATAACCCTTGATGTTGACCACAGCGGTCTGGCAGCGGCGGTTAATAAGTTTTTGTTGTAAAATTGCACATTCTGGCTGAATGTGCAATTTCCTGCATCAGTGCAAAGATGTCCTTATCCGTTTTCGTAAGTGTCTTCGCACTTTTCGGGTGAGAAGGAGGTTATCTGCTGCTCAAGCTTGTTTATGCGCGATTCTAATTCTATTATGCAGTCTGATGCTGGAGAGGGTGATTCTTCCTCGGTGGTTTTCATTGGCACAAAGGGCTCATATGCTTCTTGGCGCACGTTGAGACTGAGCAGGTCCCACCGGCTATAAGCGCCAGTCAAATTCACAGCATGACGTGCTTTGTCGATATCTGATAAGTCTACGTCCCCATAAACTATAGTTTCCTCATCGTAGACTGGCCCAGCAATATATGTGCCAAAGGGACTGATTACCCCACTACCTCCACAGATCATTCCAGGGCTGTTAAAGGCACTGTTCCTATAAAAATTCCTCGGCAAGTCTTGTTCCCTAAAATAGGTCGCGCTCATAATCCCAAAAGCATGTGCTGCCCAGCACACTGCCCGTGTGCAGATATCGCTTTCCAGTTTGGTCACCACAACTCCTGGCCACAAGGAACAATGTATCTGGATCCCCTGCATAATCCAGTTGTACATCAAGGCAAGCTGTGAATGCTCTCCACAAATCGAGCCACCTATGTATCCAATCTCAGTCTTGTATACAGCCTTGAGGTTGTCCCCACCATCCCCCGGAGTGTGGAAAAGGCGCTCAACATGGGTATTGCATATCTTCCGGTGCGTTCCCATTATCTCTCCGTTCGGATTCAAATAAAGGATAGAATTGTACATCCTAGCCTGGAACCTCTTGTCCCGCTCGTTTATGCCAATTGTGACATAAGCATTAGCCTTCTTAGCCGCTTCACCCAGGGCTTCTGTCTCCCTGCTTGGCACCTCAACTGAATTCCAGAGATAAGCGGCCCATAAATCCCGGTAGGTGGCTGCATCAGTGAAGTCGAAGCACCAGTATGGGTAGCAGGGTAACCAGGTCTCTGGAAATACTATTAGCCTGGCTCCGTTTCTACCAGCCTCAATAATAAGGCTTGTTGCCTTGTCTAAGGTTGACTTTAAATCGAACCAATCTGGTGCATCTCTCACAACCGGGCTAGCCTGAATTGCCGCAACTTTGAACCTTGGGTAATTACTGTTTCCAAACATCTGTGAACCCTCCTTTTTGATTATAAATTGATATTCGCCGATTTTCCAGTTGTAATTATTTAACAACATACTATATTCTTTTAGTCAATGGCTCCAGCACGATATCGCTTCTGTTTTATCTTCACATCGGTGGGCAGACCCCAGCCTCTTTTTACCTGGCTCCCAATTTAGCGGTTAGATACGGGATCACTCCTCAATGGGAGAGTCCCATCATACCTCATACGGGTTTGGCCAGGAGGGCAGGGGCACCATGTTGTGCACACGGGTTTGCTCAAATGAGCTCCCAAAACTGACGAGCGGCGTCTCCCTGCCCACCCTGATGCAATTATAATAACCTCCAATATTTTAGACTGCTACCAGCGTTAGTTCTGGTTTTGAAACCTGGTAATAGGTCTGATTCTTAACCATGGCAAATGCCAAACGCAACAGCCTATTAAGTGCTGCCCCGACTACTTCCCTTCCATTGAGGGGGTTGGCATGGGCTGGCCGCTCTCGCCTCTGCTTGGCCCAGGCGCGAAAATCAGGATTGAATCGTAGCATCGGAATAACTGCTGTCCACGCACAGTATCTCAAGACCGGGCGCCCTTGCTTGCTCATTGGGGTATGGCTACCTCGTTTCCCCGCTGACTCGGACTCGGTAGGATTACTGCCAGCCATCTTTATCATTTGCTTTGCGCTCCGGTATGCCTTGAAACAGCCGAGTTCTGCCAGTAATCCGGCAACAGCAATATAGTTGAGCCCCCTTATCGAGAGCAGGTATTTGCCTTCCTCTGTTTCATCCACCAGCCTGATTAGCGTCCCCTCTATGATGCGAATATGCCGCCTAATGAGCTCGAGTTTCTCTACCAGGAATGAAATCTCAGAGGACACCGACCGGGCGCCAGCATCGATCCCGATTGATGTTCTCGCTGAGTAATGAAGCGCTCTCAGTTTCTTTCGCATAAGGCGCCCTTGATGTTTGGCTTCAATTGTAGCCACAAATTCATCCTCCGTCATCCCGGCAATCACCCTGGGGATTGGGCATGTGGAGAGTACGCTCAGAGCCGTCAAAGCACAAGGGTCTTTAAAGACCCGGGTGAACTCGGGGAAAAGACGCGTCCAGGAGCCCTTTTACCAGGTTGGTTATTCTGGTCCTTTCCTTGACCAGCCGGCGATAGGCATTGTGGGCGGTACGCAGTTCAGCATAAACCCCCTGTGGCACTTTACTCTCAGTAAACTCCCCGGTACATAAGAGCTGCGCCGCCACCTCGCTGTCGCGGTAGTCATTCTTTCTACGATTGAGATCCTTCCCTTCCCGCCTCCGCTTCAAGGTAAACTGGTTGATGAAACGAAACGGAATGCCTTGCTCGTCCAGGAAGTAGGCCACATTTCGCCAGTAGTGGCCCCCCGTCTCGATAGCGAACATGACACCCCGGCAACCGGATTCCACCATTTCCGTCCTGGCTCGGCGTAACATGGTTTCCAGCCCTTCTCTGGTATTGTCGAACTTGAATTTGTCCCGGGTGGTAAAATCTTGAGTTATAGCCACTGCGGCATGCCTCTTTTTGTGAGGGTCAATCCCTATAATCAGGTATCCCTCAGGTACTTGCTTTCGTTTCCTGGCTGCGGTATTCTCCATTTGTGATGGCTCCTCCTACTTTAGATTTGGTGTTTGTGATCTGCACCGTTCTATTGTAGCCGGAGCCATCTCCTTTTGTTATTCCATATACTAATGTGACGAATTGTTCACTCTTTAGAAAGATGCAGCTCTATAATATCCCCGTCCTGCATGATATGGTCTCTCCTTACCATGATGCCGTCGTGCTTGCCTGAGCCCCAGAGCCGGGCGTATTTTAGCTTCTCCCGGAAGTCTTTGTGGACTTCGGCGGCGGCATCCTCCAGGGTGCTTCCCCTTTTCAGGACGACGGGGTCAGTGAAAACCGGCTTCTTTGTTTTAAGGCTTCGTACATTACCAAAGCCGCAGCAATCGAAGCGTTAAGCGAGGTAATTTTCCCTCGCATCGGGATAGACACCAAATAATCACACCTTTTTTGGACCAAATCAGATAGTCCTTTGCCCTCACTACCTATGACAATCGCTGTCGGCAGTCTGAAATCCACGTGGGTGTAGTCGATTTCGCCGGCGGGGTCTATGCCAACAACCCAGACATTACTTCTCTTGAGGGTTACTATAGTCTGAGAGATGCTGGATACCCTTGCCACCGGCACATACTCCACGGCACCAGCCGATGCCTTGGCCACAGCAGCGGTGAGCCCCACAGCCCTTCTTGAACGGATAATCACGCCGTGGGTACCACTGGCCTCGGCGGTTCTAAGAATTGACCCCAGATTCTGCGGATCTTCAATACCATCAAGGATGCAATAAAGAGGGGGGTCGTTCCTTTCTCTAGAGATAATGAGCAAGTCCTCTAAGGTAACATATTCCTTGACCGCGGCGTAAGCAATGACCCCCTGGTGAGCAGAAGTTGTGCTCGATTCATCAATAGCATGTCTTGTCACGTATTCAACGGGTATTCCCCTGGCCTGAGAAAGCTGCAATATTTTGGCAACTGCGCTATGCCGTCCAATATTACGGGCCAGCAATATTTTATTTATGGGACGGCCAGACTTTAGTGCCTCAATGACCGGGTTTCTACCCTCAATAATGTCTGCCATTATTTACCTTTGCGTCATGAAGTGCAGGCACAAATTAGTAATTAACACTTTATATAGCTGAGTCCCCTTTGTCAACCTTATGGCGCTGCACTTTCTGACGAATTGTTCATTATCTCAAAGGTGCAGCTCTATAATATCGCCGTCCTGCATAATATGGTCTCTCTTCACCATGACGCCGTCGTACTTACCTGAGCCCCAGAGCCGGGCGTATTTTAGCTTCTCCCGGAAGTCTTTATGGACTTCGGCGGCGGCATCCTCCAGGGTGCTTCCCCTTTTCAGGACGACGGGGTCAGTGAAAATCGGCTTCTGCCCCGGCGCTTTGGTATATACCCGAATAATGTCAAGAAACTGATAGAGCTTAAGCTTCAGCTCTTCCAAGCCTGTCCCATCTCTGGCGGAGATGGCAATAATTGGGAATTTCTCTCCATACTTATTCTTCAAAGCGGTGTAATTGGTTTGGGCATTATCCAGGTCTATTTTGTTGCCAATAATTAATGCCTTTTTATGCCAGATAATAAACTCAGCATCCTCTTTTGCCCCACTGTCACCAGTTACTATCCTCATATTTTCCAGCTGTTTAAGGATAGCCGCCACCTGCTCTTCCGGGGCATCGGATAAGTCCACCATAATCAAGAGGGCGTCAGCCCGTCTCAGCAAGGCTGGCAACCAGAACTCAATAGACTGTGGCGCTAAGGGCGGGGTATCAATCAACTGGATTTTTATATTCTCAAACTCCATCATCCCCGGGGTGGCGTTGTGGGTGGTGAAGGGGTATTCGGCTACAGTCGGGGAGGCATTAGTGATGGTGGCAACAAGCTGGGATTTGCCCGAATTAGGCAAGCCAATTACCGCCACCTGGGCTGCCCCCTCCCTGGGTATAGCCGTTGACGTCCGCTTGGTGGCTAACTTTTTTTCTGACGCCTCGGTCAGCTGAGCAATCTTGGCTCTTAGCTTAGCCCGGAGGTGGTCAGTCCCCTTGTGCTTAGGCATGACCGCCAGCATCTCCTCAAGGGCGGCTACCTTCTCCGGGATAGTCTTAGCCAACCGTAAGTTCTCTTCGGCTTCATGATATTGTGGTGGTAGATTAGCTGGCATCTCTCCTCCGGGTAAATTATAGATACTCCTTTATCTTCTTGGCCAGGCTCTTGGTTACGCCGGCGGTGGTTAGCTCCTCAACGCTAGCCCCCTTTATAGCGGTAACTGAGCCGAAGTGGCGCAATAGCGCTCGCTTGCGTTTCGGTCCAACGCCGGGGACACTGTCCAGGACCGAGGCAAAGGTCTCCCGCTTACGCATGCTCTGGTGATAGCCCAGGGCAAAGCGGTGCGCCTCATCCCTGAGGCGCTGAAGTAATTGGAGGCCAGGGGAAGAGCGGGGTAGAATGATAGGCTCTGACTTTTGGGGAATAAAAATCTCCTCATTTTCCTTGGCTAAGCTGGCAACAGGCACAGGGCCAGCCCCCGCTTCATCTATTGCTTCCCGGGCGGTGTTAAGCTGCCCCCTGCCGCCATCAATGAGGACGAGGTCAGGCAGGATTGCCCAGGTATCTGAGGCACCACTAGCCCTCCTGAACCGTCGCCGGAGCACCTCCTGAAGCATGGCATAATCGTTGGCGGCAGATACTGTTTTGATTTTGAACCGCCGGTAGTGAGCCGGCTTTGGCTTTCCTTTATCAAAGACCACCATACTGCCTACCGCTGCCATCCCCTGGATATCGGAGATGTCGTAGCCCTCCATACGGGCGGGCAATCGGGGCAGGGCAAGTTCCCTTTTTATTTCGTCCAGCGCTGCTGACAGTGCTGTCGGCGAGGCGAGCTGCTTAATCTTCAGTTGCTCCAAGCCCTGCTCAGCGTTTTCAGCAACAATGTTCAGCAGTTGTTTTTTATTTCCCCGGCGCGGCACTTGAATATTAACTCTTTTTCCCCTTTTACTTTGAAGCCAGCTCTGGATTGTAGCCATATCCTCCACCGGATGCTGGAGCAGTAGTAGCGGTGGGATATAGGGGCTGGAATCGTAAAACTGCTTGATAAAACTGGTCATGATTTGGCTCGGCTCTTCATATCGGGTCCCCTGCAACAAAAAGCTCTCCCGACCAATTAGCTTACCACCACGGATAAAGAAGACCTGGACATAAGCCTGGTCTTTGTCCTGGGCAAAGGCGATAACATCCTGCTCCCCCTTCACCGTAGTGGCGATTCTTTGCCCTTCAACCACCTCCTTAACCGCCTGGAGCTGGTCTCTGAGCCTGGTCGCCGTTTCAAAGTCCAGAGCCTCAGCCGCCTTATTCATCTTGCTCTCAAGCTCCCGCACCACCCTCTCCTGCCTCCCTTCAAGGAAGAGGATTACCTGTTTTATTACCGCGGCATATTCCTCCCGGCTCACCACGCCAATGCAGGGAGCAAGGCAATGCCCGATATGGTACTCAAGGCAAGGGCGGGGGTCGGTGCCGGTGATAGTTCTGGAACAGGAGCGGAAGGGGAAAATTCCTTTTATTAGCTTCAGCGTCTGGCGCACTGATTTGGCGCTGGCAAAGGGACCAAAGTAACGCCCCCCATCCGCCTCCAGGCGCCGGGTGACAAAAACCCTGGGCCAGTCCTCACCCAGGTTTATCTTGAGGTAGGGGAAGGTCTTATCATCCTTAAGCCGAACATTGTAACGGGGATGGTACCTCTTTATCAGGTTTAGCTCAAGGATAAGAGCCTCCTGTTCCGAACCAGTAACGAAGTAGTCAAGGTCATTAACCTCGCTTACCATCCGCTGCAGCTTTGGCGTTAGCTTTTGCCCGGCACCAAAGTATGAGCCGACGCGGTGGCGGAGATTAGCCGCCTTGCCAACATACAGAATATTGTCCTCGGCATCCTTCATCAGGTAAACGCCAGGGCTGGCTGGTAGTCCTCTTAGTTGCTCGGTTAAATAGGTTTGTGCCATACAAATTTATTTTACCATAGCTCATAGAGAGGACAAAATGCCTATTTGAGATTATTTGCTAACCCTATCCCCCTTACCCCCTTCCCCTAGAGGGGAAGGGGGAATTAAATAGAAAGAGGGGCGAAGCCCCCCTCTCTTTTATTCTCCCCCTTTGAAAGAGCCTGACTTAACGGGGCGTCTAAGAGGGGCGCTAGTCCCTCTTTCTTCTCCTTCCCCCTCTCCTTTCTAAGGAGAGGGGGATTAAGGGGGTGAGGTTACTAAAGAACCACTACTGGGGGCTGAATTTTCTTTCTAGTTATGTTAAAATACATAAAGACTATTTGGCAGTGAGGGAGAGCGGTGAAAGAAGTTATTGACAAATTTTTAAACTATCTGGTTGTGGAAAAGGGCTTTTCCGAGAACACCAAGCTTGCCTATCAGAACGACCTGCATCAACTGGCTAGCTTTGTTGAGAAGGAGGCGGCAAGGCGGGGCACTATCCCCCCTTGGGCAGCTTTTGACCGCGACTCCATGCTGCGCTACCTCCTTGAGCTTAAGGAGAGAAGATATGCTGCCACCACCGTCGCCCGCAAGATAGCTGCGATCAAGTCCTTCTATGGCTTTTTGGTGGCTGAGGGCATTTTGCGGGATAACCCGACGCGGGATGTGCCGTCACCTAAGGTGGGAAAGTCACTGCCCAGACCAATCTCAATCGCTCAGGCCCGCCTTTTGCTAGAACAACCAGCCAAGCGGTCAACGCCGGAAGCCAAGAGAGATAGTGCGATGCTGCATCTATTATACGCCAGTGGCATGAGAGTAAGCGAGCTAGTGTCTTTAAACTTGACTGACATAAATATTGATGATGGCTACGTACGTTGCTTCGGCAAGGGGCATAAAGAGCGGATTATCCCTATTGCTCCTCGTGCGGTTCTGGTATTAAAGGATTATTTAACCGAAGCGCGCCCTCATCTGGTACGCAGCAGCGAGGAAAAGGCTTTGTTCCTCAATCGCCGTGGCGAGAGACTGACCAGGCAGGGACTCTGGCAGATATTGAAGGGCTATGCCAAGGAAGCTGGCCTGGAGGCTCGGGTTACCCCCCATACCCTAAGGCACAGCTTTGCTACCCATATGTTGAGTGGAGGGGCTGACCTGCGCTCGGTTCAAGAACTTTTGGGTCATGCCAACATCTCAACCACCCAGATTTACACCCATCTCACCACTGACCATATTCGGCTCGCTTATGAGAGATCTCACCCACGGGCTAAGTAGGAGGTTTTTAAATGTCACGCAAATCACGCCATCACGGCCAGCATATGTCCCGGAGTAAGAGGAGAAAATTCAGACAAGGCTTCGTCCCGGCTCAGCCATCGGCAGTAGCTCCTCAGCCATCGGCAGCAGCTCAGACTTATGAGCCCACGCCTCGAGCTGAGAGGATTGTTCCCGTGGCAAAGGCACCAACCCCACAGCCTGCGATTACCTTAGCTCAGCCTCCCTATGTAGCTGCTGAACTACGGAGAATTGGTATTCTTTTCGGGATAATACTGGTTATTCTTGTGGTGCTAACCTTGGTTCTCCATTAGCCCTACTATCCCAGCGGTGCCGACTATGGATTTTGATGCTGCCAGAGCTGAATTGATTGACCAACTAAGCACCGAGATTAAAGACAAGCGGGTATTGGAGGTAATGCGCAGTATCCCGAGGGAACTTTTTGTCCCCCGGGAAAGGCGGCACCTAGCCTATGAAGATAGACCCCTTCCTATAGGCTATGACCAGACGATTTCTCAGCCTTTTATCATTGCCCTTATGACCGAGGCTCTGGCGCTTAAAGGCGATGAGCAGGTTCTGGAAGTAGGCACTGGTAGCGGATATCAGGCAGCCATTCTAGCCAAGCTAACCCGGCATGTCGTTACCACAGAGCGTATAAAGCCCCTGGCTGAGGCAGCCAAGAAGGTGCTGGACAGTCTGGGATTTACCAATATTGAGGTGCATGTGACCGAGGAGGCGCTGGGCTGGCAGAGGGGAGCTCCTTATGACGCGATAATGGTTACCGCTGCTGCCCCCAGGGTACCGCCTGACCTATTGGCCCAGTTGCGGATTAGCGGGCGATTGGTAATCCCGGTCGGCTCCCGCTACCTCCAGGAGCTATATAAAATTACCCGAGGCAGGAATAGGAATAAGATTGAGAATTTAGGTGGCTGCCGCTTTGTCTCCCTTATTGGTAAGGGTGCCTGGGAAGAGGAATAAAAGTCTAAAGGAGGATTAATGGAGGTTCTGGAAGCAATCAAAACCAGGAGGAGCATTCGTAAGTATAAGCCTACCCCAGTAGATGACAGAACTATTGAAACTGTCTCGGAGGCTGCCCGCTGGGCGCCATCCTGGGCTAATACCCAGTGCTGGCGATTTATTGTGGTGCGGGATAGTAAGATAAAGGATAAACTCGCTGAGGTGTTAACTACTGCATCGGACAGACCTAATCCGGCTGCCGAGGCTATCAGGAACGCTCCGGTGGCGATTGTCGTCTGCGCTGAGCTGAGGAAGTCGGGGTATTCTGTTAAAGAGCCGAGAAAGCCGGTTACCGACAAGGGAGATTGGTATATGTTCGATGTGGCGCTGGCGATGCAGAACCTGATACTGGCTGCCCATTCGCTGGGTCTGGGCACGGTACCTATTGGCGCTTTTGACGCTAGAAAAGTGGCTAGCATTCTTGGGGTGCCGGAGGGATTTTGTGTCGTTGCTTTGACGCCCTTAGGCTACCCCGACGAGGAGCCGTCGGTAAGACCAAGGAAAGAGCTATCTGAGATTGTTTTCTATGATAAATTTGGTCTTGGATAGTGCACGATGAGCTATAGATGGTGGCTTTTTATTGCTATCGGCTTATTTATTATTGGTATTGTCGCTGGTTTGGTTACCCCGGCGAACATCACTAGCCTAATTTCTAAACAGCTTGTCAGCATTGAAGAATTCAGCAGCATCCTGGGTCCATTTAAGGTGTCTACCGTTATCTTTATCTTCATTAAGAACGTCACAGTCTTGCTGTTTAGCTTCGTCCTAAGCCCAATTCTTTGTCTGGTGCCGATTCTGACCTTATCGGTTAATGGCTGGCTCCTGACCTTGGTATCAAGCATCGTAGCTAAGGAGAAATCCCTTGGTTTTG
The DNA here is from genome assembly GCA_963739245.1 of uncultured delta proteobacterium. Taxonomy (GTDB): domain Bacteria; phylum Chloroflexota; class Dehalococcoidia; order Dehalococcoidales; family BS750m-G39; genus CAVTZP01. The sequence goes on along the minus strand of CAVTZP010000005.1, from coordinate 158,090 downwards.
TCTTAGCCGGCTTGCTCCCTCACGGCATTATTGAGCTCCCGGCTCTATTCATCGGCGAGGCAGCGGCTCTCAGCTTCGGTGCCATGGTGATAATAGCCCTGTTCAAAAAGGAGAGGAGAAGTCTGCTACCCTCCATCCTGAGGCAGAACCTGAAGTATTTGTGGATAGCCCTGGCTTTACTCCTACCAGCAGCCATCATTGAGACCTATATCACACCATTATTACTCCGCTAATCAGACTATGGTCTAATCTTGGCAAAACTTGCCCCGTCAACCAACCACGAGTATAATACCATCGTGGAATAAACTAGAGAGGAGAAGCGGGGACAAAGGTAATTAGATGCAACAATTTGGATTAGAGAATATTAGAAACGTAATTTTATTATCTCACAGTGGCGCTGGCAAGACCTCAGCCTCAGAAGCAATATTGTTTACTGCCGGAGCCATTACCCGGCTGGGCAAGGTTGCCGAGGGGACTACTACCTCAGATTATGACCCTGATGAGATAAAGCGCCAGATTAGTATAAACCTCTCTATACTACCCTGCCAGTGGAAGGGGGTAAAGATTAATCTGATTGATACCCCTGGTTATTCTGACTTTGCCGGCGAGGTCAAGGCGGCAATACGGGTGGTTGAAGGGGCAGTAATTGTCGTCTGCGCCGCCTCCGGGGTTGAGGTTGGCACGGAGCGGGCGTGGTCATATTGCGAGGAGGCTAAGCTGCCCCGGCTTATCTTTATTAACAAGATGGACAGGGAGAATGCCGACTTCTATCGGACGGTGGACCAGCTTCAGTCCAAGTTTGGCTCAAGATGCCTGCCGCTGCAGTTGCCGATAGGTGCCCAGGATAGCTTTGAAGGAACGGTTGACCTGCTGACAATGAAAGGCTACACCGGCTCTGAGGCAAAGGAGGCGGAGCTTCCCGCCTCACTTCAGACCAAAGCCGATTCTTTTCATGAAAAACTGATAGAGGCGGTGGCTGAGGTTGATGACCAGCTTATAGAGAAGTATCTAGGGGGCGAGCAACTCAGCCCGGAGGAATTGGGCGGTGGTTTACGAAAGGCAGTACTGAGCGGCAGGATTATGCCCATTTTAGTCGGCTCGGCAATGAAGAACATAGGTCTTCCCCTGCTCCTGGACGCCATAAGTAGTTATCTACCATCGGCTAAAGAGCGAGAGGTGGTAATTGTTGGTGATTCCGCCAAACAAGAGAGGATTCAGCCAACTGAGGATGGTCCGCTTGCGGCTCTGGTGTTTAAGACCAGTGCTGACCCGTATGTTGGTAAACTCACCTACTTCCGTGTTTACACCGGCGCCATTAAGAGCAATTCCCAGGTGTGGAATGCCAGCCGGGGTGGTGCTGAGCGCATCGGCCAGCTATTTATACTCAGGGGCAAAAACCAGGAGCCAACACCTCAACTTGGAGCCGGAGACATTGGGGCGGTAGCCAAGCTGACCACGACCAGCACCGGGGATACATTATCCAGTCAGGATAAGCCGGTGAAGATTGCCCCGATAGAGTTCCCCGAGCCGGCTTTTAACCTGGCGGTGCACCCTATAACCAAGACAGATGTAGATAAGCTAGGAATGGCGCTATCCAGATTGGCTGAGGAAGACCCCACCCTTCAGGTGCACCATGATGCTGATACCAATGAGATAATCCTCTCCGGGATTGGCGAGTCCCAGCTTGAGGTGGTAGCCGAAAAGATGATGCGCAAGTTCGGCGTCGGCGTGAAGCTGGAGACGCCCAAGGTTCCATATAAGGAGACGATCACCACACCAACCAAAGCTGAGTATAAGCACCGGAAACAGACGGGAGGACACGGCCAATACGGGCATGTCCTGCTTGAGCTTGAGCCTTTACCCCGCGGCAGCGGTCATGAGTTTGTTGCCCGGGTGGTAGGCGGTTCCATACCGAGGAACTACATCCCAGCGGTGGAAAAGGGGGTTAATGAGGCGATTAAGGAAGGGGTTCTGGCTCGTTACCCGGTTACGGACATAAGGGCAACAGTCTATGATGGCAGTTTTCACCCGGTTGATTCCTCGGAAATATGCTTTAAGATTGCCGGGGCGGGGGCGTTTAAGAAAGGGCTATCCCAGGGGCAACCAGTCTTAATTGAGCCAATAATGCATATCAAGGTTACCATCCCTGAGGACTTTACCGGTGATATTATTGGCGACCTGAACACCAAACGGGCGCGGGTGCAAGGGATGAGCCCGGGGGAGGGGTTCAATGTTATTGAGGCTCAGGTGCCGCTGGCTGAGATTCTGCGCTATGCCATAGACCTGAAATCAATAACCCAAGGCCGGGGCACCTATAAGGCAACGTTTAGCCACTACGAAGAGGTGCCATCTCACGTCGTCCAGAAGATTATTGCTGAGAGGCAGGCGGAAAAGGAAGGCTAATTTTTTATGTGGTTCTTATCTCCTGCCTCATAAAGACCACATAGCTTATGGCGAAGCAAACCGCGGTTAGACTAATCAATACCGTGAGGTGGGGCCAAACCATAAGCAAGCTCTGGCCTAAAGAAAGCGCGTTAGGTTTTATTGTACTACCTATCATTTCGAGCACGATACCCGCTCCCAGTTGAGGCTGGATTAGTACCGTAGACGCCAACGCACACAGCCAGCTTGGGGAAAACTGCAGCAGCCCTACAGCTACTCCCTGTGGTACGGTTAGAGCGATGATAAACATTCCAAAGCTGAAGAATATCCAAAGAGCCAGCGATGCTAGCAGAGAGGTGGCTATACCGCGGAATAAGATAGAGAAAAGCATAGCCAAGCCTACCCAGAAGGCTCCATAGATAGTAGCCAGAACAAGATAGAGGAAAAGCCGGATAATCTCTTCCGAACTCGGTGGGACACCAATCATCCTCAGACCAAATCCTGAAACCAGGAGTATGCCAACTGCCACCATCATTGATAGAGCAGTGGTGCTAGCCAGGAATTTGCCATTGACAACGCTATCCCTGAAGACTGGCTGAGACAGGATTCGGCTTAAAGTCCGGCCTGAGTGCTCACTATTTATGGCATCAAAACCCAGGGTGATGCCGATTATCGGGATGAAAAATAGGGCATTAAAGTTGAGAAAACTAAGCAGAAAAGCAAATGGGAAATTTGGTATTTGGGCGGTAAAAAGCCTTAGAAAGACGAACCCTTCGCCGCCGCTACCCCGCATTCCCTTATAGGCAGCAAAGAGGGCTACCGCGCTAATAAAAATTACCAGAAGAAACAGTATAAAGCACCTTATACTGCCAAAAAAATCCGCCATTTCCTTCCGAAATACTGCTTTCATTTGCTCTGGTCCTCTTTGAAATACTTCATGTAGACATCGTCCAGGGTAAAACCATGAATTGTCATATTAACTAGGGGAAAGCCATTTTGCACCATTACTTTAGCTATCTCTGGTCGCAGGTCATCACTAGCGCTGATGATTAGAAAGTTTTCCTTCGCCTCCGCCTTAACCACTCCCGCCACCTTCTTAATAACCTTTACTGCCTGCGGGCTGGGCACAGCCGTCTCGACCTCAATAGAGTAGCGAGCGCCGCGAGCTACCTTCTTCGTCAGCTCATCCAGCGAACCTTCAAGAACCAGCTCGCCTTTGGACATTATTCCCACCCTGTGACATATCTTCTGTACCTGCTGCAACTGGTGGGAAGACAGGACCACCGTGGTTCCCTTTTGCGGCAAGCCGGCGATTAGGTCAAGGAGTTGGTTAATCCCTTCCGGGTCAAGCCCGGCAGTTGGTTCATCAAGAAAAACAACCTTTGGCTTTTTAATCAAGACATCAGCTATCCCCAAGCGCTGCCTCATTCCCCGCGAGAACTTACCTACGGGCAAGTCAGCGGCGTCCTTAATACCAACTAGCTCAAGCAGTTCGCTAACGCGCTTATCGCTTTCCGACTGGCTTATATCATTAAGCTCAGCGATAAATTGCAGGTTCTCCTTGGCGCTAAGATTGTTATAAAATCCCACATTTTCCGGCAGATAGCCAATCAGGCGTTTTACCTGGAGCGGCTCCCGGGTAGGATTAAATCCGAAGATACTGGCAGTGCCTGACGCTGGCTCAGTTAGTCCCAGCAGCATGAGGATAGTGGTGGTCTTGCCGGCACCGTTGGGACCAAGTAAGCCAAAGACCTCATTCTCAACAATTCGGAGATTGAGGCGGTCAACCACAGTGACGCCGTCATACCTCTTGGTCAGGTCTTTGGTCTCGACGACAATCTTTTTGCCCATCTTCTTACCGTCGGCTAAATCGCATAAAGACAAAACCTACCCCGACAATAACCAGGAGTATAATTATAACCCCAACCCACCCCCAGATAGTGGGTGTCTCCACCGTCACCCTGATATTGATATCCTTCGTTGTTCCCTGCTTGGCGCTGGCAGTAAGGAGGAATCCATAGTCCCCGGCTATGGTCTTAGACGGTGGCTTTATGTTGACATCTATCGTCTTACTAGCGCCAGCAGCCAGGGAATCTACCTTTTCCGGGGAGAGCTCAACTGTCCACCCGCTTGGTTTCTCCGAAGAGAAGGTAATGCTGTCAATGGCCGCTGAGCCCGTATTGATTACAACTACCGAAAAGTAGTTATCCTTCCCGGCGGTAGCCCTGGTATTAAGAAGCCCATCGGGTGTGGTTAGAGACATGGCATATCTGGCAGTTACTACTGCGGTGAGGTCGATAGCGCCCTTAATCTCGCCTGAGCTTACCTCAAGGGTTACCTTGTATTCCCCGGGCTCAGGCAGAAGCCAGGAGGGGGGAGCGGTATCAACATCTATCTTCTGCGCGTAGGTCGCTCCTGGCTCAAGCAAAATGTCCAGTATCCTCTGGTCTTTGGGATAACTGGGGGTAATATACGTCGTCCAATCCTTTGGCCCTGTCGCCGATAGGTCAAAGCGTAGAGCCTCAGTCCCTGTGTAGTTCAACGTAATCTCAAACGCAAAGCTAGCCCCGGATGTTGCCTCAAGCTTGGTGTAGGGAGTAGTCAGCTCAATCTTTCCTTGGGGAGAGTTCCCCTCCTGGGCTAAGGCAGCTGGCGAAATAACAAGCAAGCTGACCAGTAATAAGCATAAACCCAATACTATTCTTGTCTTCATCGTCTTGCTCCTTTAATAGTGCTTGATTTACCCGGCGAGAAGCTCCTTAAGCTTATTGGTGAAGGCAGGTATCACCTTCTTCCAGTCACCGACTACGCCGAAGCGGGCTTCCCGGAAGATGTTTGCCTCAGCATCTTTATTTATGGCTACTATGGTCTTAGAGCCAGAGCAACCGGACATATGCTGGCTGGAACCGGAGAGGGCTACCGCGATGTAGAGGTCAGGGGTAACAATCTTGCCGGTTAGCCCGATTTGTGCCCCGGCTGGTACCCAGTCATTATCGCAGGGGGGTCGGCTAGCTCCTACCGCCCCCTTGAGCAGCCTTGCCAATTCTTCTAACTGCTTAAAACCTTCATTCCCGCCAATGCCTCTACCTCCGCTCACTATCACCTCAGCGTCCTCAAGCCTTATCCCTTCTACCTTTTCTGTCACCTTCTCAATCACCTTAGTTCTCATTGCCGAGGGGTCCAGACCAGCATCAATGGTGATTATCTCCCCTTTCCTTGACCCATCTGGCTCTAGAGGCGTCATTGCCTTGGCTCTAACCGTAGCTACTTGGGGATAGGAGGAGCAGACAAAGACGGCTTGAGCATTCCCTCCATAGACAGGCTTGGTCTGCAACATTAGCTTTGACTGGGGGTCAATAGCTAGCTCCAGGCAACCCAAAGAAGCCGCCGTGTTTAGCCTGAAGGCTAGCCTCGGGGCCAGGTCGCGACCAATAGCAGTCTGCCCCATAATGAGAATCTGGGGCATTACCTGCTTAACCACCTTTTCCAGAGCTATTACATAGGAATCGGTTTGATAGTCCTTGAGCAGTGGGGCATCAACTACATAGACTTTATCGGCACCAAAGGCAATTGCCTCCTGAGCCAAGCCGCCTATACCGCTGCCGACTAACACTGCCGATAGTTCCTGCCCCAGGTCATTAGCCAGCTTCTTACCACCACCCAGCAGTTCGGTGGCGCTCGATGCCAGCTTTCCCTCCGCCACCTCACAAAAAACCATAACACCCTTATATTCAGCCATAGCTCTATCTCCTCGATTCTAGCCAATGAATGTTAAAAACTTGTTAAGAATTTCTAAAGTATTTTAGCCTCTCTTAGCTTCAGAGCCAGATTAGCCGCTGCCTCCTCAGGACTCTCCCCGCCAATAATCTCGCATTTCCCTTCACGAACTGGCTGGAAGAGCTTGAGCAGCTTGGTGCGCCGGCCACTAGCCCCAATCTGGGACGGCTCTACCCCGATATCAGTCGGTTTCCAGACAACCGGCTCCTTCTTTTTGGCCGCCATAATTCCCTTTATCGTCGGGTAGCGGGGTTCGCCAATCTCATGGCTTACCGTTATTAAAGCCGGCAGGGATACCTCAACCGTCTCATAACCCTCATCGGTTACCCGCCCCACCCTTGCCTTGCCATCGGTGATTTCTATCTTCCTGGCCAGGGTGACACTGGGCAGCCCCAGTATCTCGGCAATGCCCGAGCCCACCTGCCCCGCATTCCAGTCAGAAGCCTCCCGGCCGCAGAAGATTATATCATAGTCGCCGAGCTTCTTGATGGCCATAGCCAGGGCATAGGCGGTTGAGTAACTATCACCGCCATCAAAGGCCTCATCCTCAAGCAGGATGAGCTCGTCAGCCCCCATAGCCAAGGGCTTTTTAACTATGTCCCTGAGCTGGCTTGTTCCCAGGTTTACCGCGGTGACCTTGCCGCCTTTAGCATCCTTGATTCTTAATGCTGCCTCTACGGCATATTCGGCATATGGGTCAACAACTGGTGATACGCCGGGGGGTAGCACCACCTTATTGGTGGCGGGGTCAATCTTAAAGCTGGCAGGCGGTGCTTCAGGGTCAATCACCTGCTTGATACAGACAACCATATTCATAATGGCTATTCCTCCGTCTAAAGCAAAAACCTAACTGATTAATTTAGCACTGACAGCTTGGTGTGTCAAGTTAGGCTGAGGCTTACCACCCGCTCTATGCCACTCAAGTCAGGTATGAGCTTGATTTTACCACCTGGGAATAGGGCATTAAGCAAGGTGGTTACCACCTTTCCCTGCCCCTCCCCAATTTCCAGAAGCAAAAAGCTGCCGGGGCGCAGCTTACCACCTACCTGGCGGCAGAGCTGGCGTATCCTTTCCGTTCCGTCTCGACCGCCGTCAAGCGCCAGCCGCGGCTCGAACCTCATTCCGATTAATTCTGATTCCCTGACATAGGGGAGATTGGCGATTATAAGGTCAACCGGCTCAGGCAGAGGCTCAAGCATATTACCGTGGAGGAGATAAACCCTATCTATTACCCCATGTTTCTGGCAATTAATCAGAGCGACCTCAAGGGCTGAGGCTGATATATCGCTGGCATAAATCCTGGTCTCTGGCAGGTTAAGCGCCAGACTGATGGCAATAGCCCCAGAGCCGGTGCCGACCTCGGCTATGGTGGATAAGGGGTGATTTTGCGCCAGACTTAGGGTTTCCTCCACCAGTAGCTCGCTTTCCGGGCGGGGGATGAGGACACGGGGGTCGACATAGAAATCAAGGCCGTAGAACTCACGATGCCCGGTTATATAAGCTATAGGCTCGCCGTTAAGGCGGCGCGTAACGAGTTGCCAGAAGGTTCCCTCTTGTTTGGGGCTTAATTCGCGGTCGAGGTCCAGATATAACTGGGTTCGGCTTATTCCCAGGGCATGTCTTAGCAGTAGCTCGCCCTCCAGAGGGGCATCCTCAATATTCTTTTCGGCAAGAATACCCCGGGCGCGGCTAAGAGCCTGCTTCAGACTCACGCCAGTTGCCCCTCCAGCTGCTTTGCCTGGTCGCTGGTAGCTAGGGCGTCAACTAACCCATCGAGTTCCCCAGCCAGTATTCGGGGAAGGTTGTGGAGGGTTAGACCAATACGGTGGTCGGTAACACGGTCTTGGGGGAAGTTATAGGTTCTTATTTTTTCAGCACGCTCGCCGGTGCCCACCTGCAAGCGGCGCTGTTTGGTTATCTCCTCCTCTTGTTTGCGCTGCTCCAAATCAAGAAGTCGGGCCCGGAGCACAGCCATTGCCTTCTTTCTGTTTCTTAGCTGTGAGCGCTCATCCTGGCAGATGGCTACTATCCCGGTAGGCAGGTGAGTAATACGGACGGCGGTGGCTACCTTATTTACATTTTGCCCCCCAGCCCCACCGCTGTGGTAGATGTCAATTCTAAGGTCGCCAGGGTTGATAGCTATCTCTACTTCGTCGGCCTGGGGGAGAACGGCGACGGTAGCGGTTGAGGTATGAATCCTGCCGGAAGATTCAGTGACGGGCACTCGCTGCACGCGGTGCACCCCCCGCTCATACTTCATACGGCTGAAGACACCCTTACCCTTTATCTCGAATATAATCTCCCTAAAGCCGCCGATGCCAATCTCATTGCTGTTAATAATGTCTACTTCCCAGCCCTTAGATTGAGCATAGCGGGTATACATGCGGAAGAGGTCGGCAGCAAATAGCCCGGCTTCATCACCCCCAGTCCCCGCCCGAATTTCCACAATGATGTCCCTTTCGTCGCTGGCATCCTTGGGCAGGAGGGCAAGCTTCAGCTCTTGAAGCTGGCGGTCTAGTCTTGCCTTCAGGTCTTCTATCTCCTGCTTGACCAGGGCGCTCATCTCCTCATCCAGCTTAGTGACCAGCATGGCCCTTGTCCCTTCCAGCTCCTTTGAGGTTACCCGGTACTGTCGGTACTTGGTTACCACGTCCTCAAGGCTCGCCTTCTCCCGAGCCAATGTCTGCAATTGCTTGAGGTCGGTGGCTATCTCCGGCCTGGCCATTTGTTGGTCTAACTCCTGGTAACGGCGCTCTATTTGCTCTAATCTGTCCCACATAGCAACTTATTCCTCTTCTTTGCCCCAGTTTTGCATTATTTGCTTTAGGCGTTGGGCAAGCTTGGGGTTGGTTCGTAGGCGTTCAATGAAGATGGGGCATCCTTCCAGCAGGGAGTTTTGGGCAGCGGTTGCCATGCTGGAAAGGAGGCTCTGTATACCTAGGTCGGCCTGCGGCGAGATATTCATCCCTGGGGCTGAGGATTCTAGCTGACGGTGGATGTCCTCGGCAGTGAACCTCATCGGCAGCACGCAGGACTTATACCACGTGCACTCCTTGCACTGGGCTATAGCATAGGCTTCATCTAAAATATCACCCATATCTAACCCCCTTACTTTGTCATTGCCAGCTTACTCAGGCTGTTTTCTATTTCCATCCCCTACCCCCACAGGTAAAGTTAATGCTAATCAATTTAACCCTAAATATCAAGCTAGCGCATTATTCTGAGCAAGTTACACCCAGGACGAAAAAGTCTATAATAGCTATTTAATGCCAGCAGAAGATATGATTATGCCTTTTAAAGACACGCCCTAACATTAAACAGTACGCTAGATTGTGCAATGCTAACGCGTTGTATGTAGCATCGGAGGGTTCCTATTTCCCTTCCCACATGCTTGATTGCAGGAACGTCGCGAGATTAACACTCTGGTTAGTTATCTTGAGTTTGCGTCGGATCTTTTCCCGGTGGCGGTTAATGGTGGCCCCGGATACGCCTCGCGTCTCGGCAATTTCTTTGGTACGCATTCCGTTCCGAATCATATTGCAGATAGTGATTTCGGTCGGTGTCATCGAGTGGTAGGAAAGGGACAACTGACTGATAAACGGCGAGGTAATTTCCTCAAGGTTAGTCTGGAGCATCTCCACATATTTCATCTGGGCCGGGGGTAGTCGTAAGGCTAGGGCGTGCAGGATAGGCATCAGGATTTTCTCAACGTTTGTTTTAATGTCCCGGTAAATCTCCTGCTTCTCTTGTTCAATTCGAGCCAGGACTATCCGCAGAGCAGTGTTGGACTCCTGCAAGGCTTGGTGTTCTAGCATCAATTGCCGGTTGGTCTCCTGCAATTCCAAATCCGCCGATATCCGGGTGGCAATGGTGCCGATCTGCTCGGCTACAGCGTCGAGCAGAGCACGTTCCTCTTTCAGAAAAGGACCTTCGTCAGCCGGCGGGCATTCTTCTAGGTAGAAAATGCTGCATTCACCCACTGCCTCGTGGTACATGTAAATCCGTGATGATTGCCGCCAGTTGGTCACCCTGAATCTATCACTAGTGTAGGTCTTTCCCTTAAAGAGGATGCGGGCGCAGGTAACCTCCGGGTACTGCCAGGAATAGGGTAAGAAGTTCACCAGCTCCTGCAGAAGGTTATCCAGGGAATGCAGATTACGCTCGGCCAGCTGGGAGACCCCATAGAGGCAGTTCAATTCCTTAATACGTTCGCGCAGCGCTGACTCAATCTTTTTGGGCTCCATTTCGGTGGGAAACGGAATCCGCCATAAAAGAGCCAGGTCTTTCGAGGAAAAGGGCAGATGCCGACCGTCACCTAGAGATGGTGAGGTTTCTTTATCTTCCACTAGATTCCTCCACTAGACCGCTTGTTATGGGTAGGTTCAATATAATGCCTATTTTATATAGGTAATATAAGTGCATTTATTCCGTATTTACATCATCGATATTATCAGGTATTTTGACAATAATCAAGGGGCTCTCTCAATCTAAGGAGGTTAAAATGTCGTCACAAACGCTAGATCAAATTCTGGAAGGACGCCGCAGTCAACCGAACCAGCTTATCGAAGTTCTTCAGGACATTCAGGAAAACTACGGCTATATACCCAAAGAGGCGATGCAAATTGTGTCTCAGGGTCTCGGCGTGCCGATTATTGAGGTCTATCGTGTGGCTTCTTTTTATAAAGCCTTTCGGTTAAGCCCGTCTGGCAAGTATGTTCTCACCATGTGCATGGGCACGGCCTGTCACGTTCGGGGCTCTCGCCTTCTCCTCGACCAGGCTAACGGCCAGCTTGGCGTTAAACCCGGTGAGGTAACCCCTGACGGCCTTTTCTCTATTGAGCATGTCAATTGCTTGGGTGCCTGTGCCCTGGGACCAATCGTTAGGGAAAACGGGTCATATCATCACCACATGACGCCGGGGAAGCTTCGAAAACTCATCGAGACCCTTAGCCGCCGGAAAGTGGAGGATAAGCAAAATGCCTAGGCTCAATAGTATCCGCGAACTGGAACACCTGAGGGAGCGGCGCCGGGAGCAACGACAAGACATTACCACCACGGTGATGGTGTGCGGGGGGACCGGCTGTCAGGCCTCACGGTCCCAGGCCGTCATTGACGCGGTCAGGGACGAGTTAGCCCGGCAGAGATTGGACCGGAGCGTGCGCCTTTGCGTTACCGGATGCCATGGTTTTTGCGAACAGGGTCCCGTCATCATCATCGAGCCGGGCAACGTATTTTATTGCCACGTCTCATCGGAGGATGCTTTCGAGATTGTTTACCAGACCGTAATGAAGGGAGAGATTATCGAGCGGCTGCTTTACACAAACCCAGTCTCTGGCGAGAGAGTTCAGACCGAGGCGGAGATTCCCTTCTATCGGGCGCAGGACCGGCAAATCCTCTCCCAGAACCTCCTGGTTGACCCCTGCTCCATCGAGGATTACATCGTGGCCGGTGGCTATTCTGCCCTCGTCAAAGCGCTCAGTGCCATGGTCCCTGGGGAGATTATCAAGGAGATAAAGTCCTCGGGGCTGCGGGGGCGTGGTGGCGGTGGCTTCCCCACCGCACGCAAATGGACGGAGTGCCAAGAGGCGCCCGGGGACGAGAAGTACGTAATTTGTAACGCGGACGAGGGCGACCCCGGGGCCTATATGGACCGGTGTGTACTCGAAGGCAACCCCCATCTGATTCTAGAAGGCATGATGATCGGCGCCTGGGCTATCGGCGCTGGGAAGGGATACGTCTACGTCCGCAACGAATATCCGCTCGCGGTCAAGCATTGCCGGATTGCGGTTGAGCAAGCCCGCGAACTCGGTCTCCTCGGCAACAATATACTGGGCTCGTCCTTCTCCTTCGACATTGACATTGCCCGGGGTGGAGGGGCTTTCGTCTGCGGAGAATCAACGGCTCTCATGGCTTCCGTAGAGGGTAAGGTCGGCGAGCCCCGACCGAAGGACGTCCACACCGTAGTGGACGGTCTTTATCACAAGCCAACGACTCTCAACAACGTCGAGACCTGGGCTAATGTTCCCGCCATCATCTTGAATGGTTCATCCTGGTTTGCCTCGAAGGGGACTCCGGGGAGCAAGGGGACCAAGATCCTCGCTCTAACCGGCCGCATCAAGAACACCGGCCTAGTGGAAGTGGCTATGGGCACATCCCTCCGCGAGGTGGTGTTTGGCATCGGCGGCGGTGCGGTCAACGGCAAGCCGATTAAGGCAGTCCAGATTGGTGGGCCATCGGGCGGGTGTCTTCCGGTAGATAAGTTCAACCTTCCCATTGACTTTGACGTGCTCCCCAAAGCCGGCTCTATGGTCGGTTCGGGCGGTATGGTGGTGATGGATAAGGAGACCTGCATGGTGGATGTGGCCAAGTATTTTCTTACCTTTTTGCAGGACGAGTCGTGCGGCAAGTGCCTGCCCTGCCGGCTAGGGATTGACCGTATGCTCGAGATAACCACCGACATCACTGAAGGCCGTGGCCGACCGGAGCAGCTTGATTTACTGGAGGAGTTAGCCGATACTATCTCCCAGACTGCCCTGTGCGGGCTGGGTAAAACCGCGCCCAATCCGGTACTCACCACCTTGCGTTATTTCCGTCCGGAATACGAGGCGCACATCAACGAAAAGAAATGCCCCGCCGGAGTTTGCCCGGCGCTGATTACCTACTGGATTGACCCGGACAAGTGTACCGGCTGTGGGGTCTGTCTACAAGGATGCGTGCACGAAGCTATCACCGGCCGGAAAAAACAGCCTCATGTTATTGACCCACAACTTTGCCAGAAGTGCGGGATCTGCCGAAGCGAGTGTAAGTTTGATGCAGTCCGAGTTGTCTGAGAAAGCGAGGTAACAAGATGCTGCAATATGTCAACGTTAACATAGATGGGGCTATTATTCACGCAACTAAAGGGACTAGCGTACTCGACACCGCGATTGAATACGGCATCTGCATTCCCCATCTGTGTCATGTTCCCTATCTCTCCGACATTGGCGCGTGTCGGCTGTGCATTGTCGAGCACGTGGTCAATGGCCGTTCTAATATCACCACTTCTTGTACCTTGAATGTGCAGGAGGGCATGGTAATATTGACTAATACGGATAAGATCCGGAAATTGCGCCGCAACTTGGCGGAGCTGCTGGTAGCACAGGCCCCTAACTCCCGTGCCATTCAGGATATCGCCCTACGCTGCGGGGTCAAAGAGGTACGTTATCCTTTTCGGAATGAGGACTGTGTTTTATGCGGGCGCTGTGTGCGGGTTTGCGCCGAGGTCTGGAAAGCCCGGGCAAAAGGCTTTGTTGGAAGGGGCAAGGATCGCCATGTGGACTATCCCTTTGGCGTTCGGCCTGATTTCTGCAAGCAATGTGGCAGCTGCATCCAGCTTTGCCCCATGACCATCACTCCCTGCGATGGCCCCATGAAACCCGGCGAGGAACGGCTATGCGGCAATTGTGAATCGCAACTCATAATCGCTGACCAGACGGTGGGCAGCTGCGTGTGGTGCAAACTGGGCGAAGGTTTCGCCTGCGGACGCTATGTATAGAGATCCAGACTTATATTGAGACGACTGAACATTCTGAGTGTTTGTTGGACAGGCAGTCCGACGCGTTGTTTGTTTCATAGAGTGGCCCATTTCCATTGGCCCAGATTGCTCATCAGCCAAGTAGTAACTTGTAGGCTACCCCCAGCAGACCCCCACCCATTACGAGCCAGGCTGAATTGACCTTGAATCGAAAGGCTAGAACTAGGGCAACGACGGCGAGGGCTATGGTAAACCAATCCACCACTCCGGCACGCCCCAAAGTCCAGGTGACACCCACCATTAGGCCGAGGGCGGACACGTTTACGCCATCGAGAAACGCCCCTGACCACCACTGCTTACGTAACAGGGGCACAAAACGGCTTATCAGGGCGACGAAGAAGAACGATGGCAGGAAAAATGCTAGGGTGGCAAGCAGCGCCGAGGGCCAACCTCCCATAAGATAACCGACGAAGGTAGCACTGGTGGACACCGGTCCTGGAGTAATCTGTCCCACCGCAATCGAGTCTAGAAGCTGCTGATGATTGAGCCAACCTAAACGGGTAACAAACTCGGAGTTGAAGAATGCAAACAGCACATAGCCACTGCCGTAGAGAACCGCACCAATCTTGAGAAAGGTCAGGAACAGGGTCGTCTGGCTGAAGGGAACAATACCAGCGGAGAGCATCGGCACAGGCATACCTAGTAGCGGTAAGAGCGATAATGTGGAGAATCCCCCTTTCAAGAGACGCCGTACGAAGTGGAAGAGCAACACCACTGCCGCCCCGGCAAAGAGGAGAGCAATCTCATTAAAGCCGAGGAAGTAAAGGGCAATTACGGCCGCCCCGACTATGGCCGTTAATGCGCCTTTGACCCCTTGCCGGCCCAGGTCCCACAATGCCTGAATGACGATAGCGATGACTATTGGCTTAACACCATAGAGCACCCAGCCGACCTGGGGGAGTGAACCGTAGGTCACATAGACCCACGCAAGAGCTAGCGTAGCTGTCATCCCCGGTATGATAAACAATACTCCACTGACGGCGTACCCGAGCCAGCCCGCCCGAACGAGACCAAGATACAGTGCCATTTCAGTAGCATTAGGCCCCGGGATAAGGTTGGTGGCACCGACCAAGTCGAGGAAATTCTGGTCATCAAGCCAGTGACGGTGTCTCACAGTCTCGCGCTGCATAATGGCGATGTACGCGGCCGGGCCACCAAACGCCGTCGCCCCGATCCACAGAAAAAGCAGGGCAACTTCTTTTAGGTAGGTGCGCTTCAGCGTGCTTTAGCTCCTTCTTGGTATGGTGAGAGACATATTGTAGCATATTCAGCCCCAGACGTGGTGCTTAGACATTAGTTCTTGAAATCCGCTTTGTGACTTTTCTGTTGGATGGGAGCGAGGTTGAACAATAGTCAGGAATGTGCAACGGTAATTCGGCGTGTTACCCACAGTGCGTTACTGCAGGTTGAGCAGAACTGGAAGATACAGAGCTGAAGGAACTGGGTACTGAGCAGATCCTAAGCTATGTGCAAGACCTCAAAACCTTACTCGCCCACGGCACATTCATGGAACAGAAAACCTTCTTGAGGTCTTTCATCAAGAGAATTGAATTTGAGCCGGGGCAGGTGGCTATCAGTTATACCATCCCTATGCCCGTAGAAAAAAACAGAACCTCCGAGCAAGAAGTTCTATCTATTAAACAACTTGGCTCCCCGAGCTGGATTCGAACCAACAACCTAGCGGTTAACAGCCGCCCGCTCTACCGTTGAGCTATCGGGGAACGGCTAAAAGCAGCAACTTTATTGCTATTATAAAAGTCTAAATCAAACGATATTTTTAGGTAGCTGCTGGAGTTTCACCCGGGTGCAGCTTCTTCCATTTATTAAGCAATTGCTCCCGGCTTTCCTTATGGTCTGGGTCAGGTACACAGCAGTCCACCGGGCAGACATCAACGCACTTCGGTGATTCAAAATTGCCGACACACTCAGTGCACTTATCGGGGGCAATTACATAGATTTCCTTTCCCTCAGAGATTGCCTCATTCCCACACTCTGGTTCACAGGCACCACAACTAATACACTCCTCAGTAATCTTGTACGCCATTCAACTAACCTCCTGACTATGGCTTATTTTATCATTTGTCTTATTCAGTTTCCAGCCCACCCATCGTTATAGATTAAGTCTAAGGCTTCACTTAGTCAAGGGGCTACTCAAATATTTTAGTCCCTATTCTTACCATGTTCGCCCCTTCCTCCATAGCAATCTGGTAAGAATTGGTCATTCCCATGGAAAGGTATCTCATCTCTATGTTCGGTATCTTGAGCTTCTTAATCCGCTCAAATATCTTTCTGGCGGTGACAAAATAGGGTCTTGACTCCTCAGGGTCGCCAAAACGAGGCCCCATAGTCATTAGTCCCATTACTTTTATGTTGGGTAAGCCTGAAAGCGTCGTTATTAAATGCTCAGCGTCTTCGGGCAGGACGCCTGATTTCTGTTTCTCTCGGCCGCTATTTATCTCGACCAATACCGGCATAACTTTGCTAATCTGAGCGCTTCGCTTATCAATCTCCTGGGCTATTTCCATAGAATCAACGGTCTGTATCATATCAAACAGTCTTACCGCTTTTTTCACCTTATTTTTTTGCAGGCTTCCGATAAAGTGCCATTTTGCTTTACTTTCTATCACCTTATAGAATCTTTCCGCTTCCTGGACATAGTTTTCGCCGACAATCTCTATGCCGGCTTCTACCGCCTCAAGCACCTCTTTAGCCGTCCTGTCTTTGACCGCCGCCACCAGCACCACCCCGCCGGGCAGCTCACTCAGTAGCTTCTTGAACATTCCCCTTAATTCCCACAACAAAGACCTCCAGACAAGCATCTTGGAAGAAAGCAAACTGGCTGCCGAGCCAGGATTCGAACCTGGGTCAAAGGATCCAAAGTCCTCTGTGCTACCGCTGCACTACTCGGCATTCTATATTATGCCGAAGGTCGGGCTCGAACCGACACAGAGGTTGCCCTCCAACAGTTTTTGAGACTGTCGCGTCTACCTATTCCGCCACTTCGGCTTAAAACTCAAATGGAGCGGAAGACGAGATTCGAACTCGCGACCTCCTCCTTGGCAAGGAGGCATTCTACCGCTGAACTACTTCCGCTCAACACCCACCAGTTTGGTGCCGAGGCCCAGAGTCGAACTGGGGACACCTTGATTTTCAGTCAAGTGCTCTACCACCTGAGCTACCTCGGCACGGAAATCATTGTAGCTAGTGAGCAGCCTAGTTGTCAATTAGCCTCACCCCATTATGCTATACTGGTTAGCTATGCAGCGCCGGGTCTTCGGTCTTAACCCTAATGTCTTCTTTCTGGGCGTGGTCAGTCTGCTGACCGATATCTCAACCGAGATGATTTTTACCCTTGTTCCCCTCTTCCTGTCCAATGTGCTGGGGGCAGCGACCACTATTGTCGGCCTTGTCGGTGGGGTTTCTGAGAGCACTGATGCTATCCTCAGGATATTCAGCGGCTGGCTCAGCGACCGGGTGGGAAAGCGCAAGCCTCTGGCAATATTAGGCTACAGCATTTCCACTCTAGCTAAGCCCTTCATGTATCTGGCAACAAGCTGGGGTAGCGTGCTGGCAATCAGGTTTGGTGATAGGCTGGGGAAGGGCATCCGCACCTCCCCCCGCGACGCCCTGGTGGCTGACTCGGTCTCAGCTAAGGAAAGGGGTAGGGGCTTTGGCCTGCACCGGGCGATGGATACCACCGGCGCCGTCCTCGGGCTGGCGCTCGCCGCCGTCATTATCTATCTGGTTCAGGGAGCGGGGCTTGAGCTTAGCCTGAAGACCTACCAGTGGCTGATAGTGGTTGGTATTGTCCCCGCAGTGCTGTCGGTACTGGTGCTGCTATTCTTTGTCCACGAGAAAAAACCCTCGCCGGCTGCCCAGAAGTTGCCCCTCTTTAGGTCAGTTGGTGGCTTTGATACCCGCTTCAAGCTTTTTCTGGCGATAATGGCGGTATTCACCCTGGGCAACTCCAGTGATTTCTTCGTCATTCTGCGGGCGCAGAACCTGGGCTCATCGCTTATCTCCGTGGTCTTGATGCTCGTCCTGTTTAATCTTACCTATGCCGTTACCGCCTTACCGGCGGGGGTGCTATCAGACAGGCTGGGGAGGCGGTGGATTATCGCCGTGGGCTGGGCTATCTATGCTCTGGTCTATCTGGGATTTGCCCTGGCATCGGAGCCCTGGCAGGTATGGCTGCTCTTTGCCTGTTATGGGGTCTTTTATGGGATGGCAGAAGGGGTGGCACGAGCCTTTGTCGCCGATTTGGTTCCCGCGGAGAAGCGGGGCACGGCCTATGGGCTGTATCACGGGGTGGTTGGGCTGGCTCTTTTGCCCGCCAGCCTGATTGCGGGGTGGCTATGGGATGCGGTAAATCCCGCCGCCCCCTTCTTCTTCGGCGCCGCTCTTGCCTTTCTGGCGATGGTGGGGATTATGGGGCTGGTGAGGGAGTGAGGGATTTTTATGCGGGTGATAAATTTCGTTATTTAGCGTCTATTTTGGGTTGACGTATTTGTATTTCTACACTATAATCATTTTGATAATGAATTGTAGACACTTGTAAATATGGATATTTCAAGATTTGAAACAAACTTGGAATTCTCAGAAAAGACAAGAGTTATTACTCCGGCACAAGCCGTTATGCAACGTATAAGTGCTAAGGATATTAGTAAACTTGAAAGACCATTTGAGCCAGGTGCTCGAATTCGGGACGAAAAATTAAAGTTCGCAGCTCTATGGACTTACGACAATTGTTCGATACTGTATGAAGACCTGATAGACCATAAGCAAGCTATTACAAGAACATTATCAATATTAGAAAATATAAACGATGTTGCACCTATAGCTAAGATAAAATCCCGCCGCTTGAGAATATTTTGGATTCGCCCTGTTAGAAATTATGAGTTTAAGCCATTAGAACATAAATATAGACAATGCTTTATAAAGGAAAGCGAAATCTTTGATGACTGTTGTGACTCAAGCGTTGTATTAGAGATGAGTAGAGGTAGGTTGAATTTGCATCATCAAAGTGGCATAATGGACATTAGTCAGTTGCAAAAAGATTTTAGAGTATTTAAAATGAAAAAGGTTACATCTAAAGTGTTTATTTTCTTGTCAACTACCATATCAAGTACTGATGTGGTAGAATACTCAAGAAAAAGTTTAGAGGAGTTCCTTGTAAATTCGTTTGAGCTTTGCCGGACTCATTCTGATGGATTTGAGAAAATATTGGAGGAAGTCATATGAGTGCTGAGCAATTATCACCAGCAGTATCACAAATTTATAACGGCTCAACAGGCTACATCGAAAAACGTGATAAATTAGAGTACCAAACTCGTGAAAGAGAACATGGTGTTATTACAATTAAAGATACAATGGCAGCTGAGATAGCTGGGCTTTCCATAACAGGTATATTGTCATTGGCGGGGTTAGTTGTTTCACTTGTTCTCAACTATACGCTGCTCTCTTGGCTGTTTGTAATGCCATTGGTAGGCGTCGTAATCGGCGCTTCCTATATCGTGTATATGAAGAAACATGGCTAATGAGCCTAGATTTGACTGTTCTGCGTTCTTGAAGTGGGCTGATAGCACCCTTAAATTACTAATCAGAAATCCTAAAAGAGGTATCAAAGCTTCTGCGATACTGATTTACCTGCTTGGGGGGATGGGTTTTTTCTACGCAGTTTTCGCCAGACTGGACTGGGGCTCTTGTGACCCGAAAATAGTGTATTTATTCTACGTATGTGCTGTCCCATTATACTTGTTAATTTTTGTGTTTCTTTTCTCGATTCTTACTAAATTTGATAAACGCTTCGCATAGATTATTTCGTTTCTCAACTAGTGAGTCTTCTCAAGATTCAATAGAAGACCATCCTCAAGCTTCACCCAACTCCTATCCCACCACTATATTATCTATTAGTCTAGTCTTGCCAATTCTTACCGCCAGTGAGACTAATGCCGGGGGTTTGACTGTGTCTAGCTCGTCTAAGGTCTCAGCGTCGGCGATGCTGATATATTCTATATTTGCCAATGGCTGCTTCTGAATAAGCTCGGTCATCTGCTGGCGGATGGTCTGGGCGTCTTTCTCCCCCTGCGACCAGAGCTTTTGCGCCAGAGTAAGCGCCTGATATAAGACGACGGCGGCCTTTCGTTCTTCGGGATTTAAATAGGTATTGCGGCTGCTCATCGCCAGACCATCAGGCTCGCGCACCGTAGGCACAGCAACGACCTCCAGGTTCATATTAAGCTCAGCCGCCATCTTCTTGATAACTATAAGCTGCTGGGCGTCCTTCTGCCCGAAGTAGGCTCTATCGGGCTGGACGAGGTTAAACAGCTTGGCAACCACCGTCGCCACCCCCCGAAAATGACCGGGGCGGGAGGCGCCCTCCAGCCGTTCGCTAATCTTGCCAACGTCTACCCAGCTACTGAACTCTGGGGGGTACATCTCGGCTACCGATGGCATAAAGACAATATCAACCCCTTCTTTTTCCAGCATAGCCAGGTCGCGCTGGGGGTCGCGGGGATATTTCTTAAAATCTTCGTGGGGACCAAACTGGGTGGGGTTAACAAAGATACTGACGACAACCGAGGAGTTTTCGGCTTTAGCTTGTCTTGCTAGAACCAGATGGCCTTCGTGGAGATAGCCCATGGTGGGGACAAAGCCGACCGGCTCGGGGAGCTTGGGCCTTAACCTTCTGAGGTCGGCAATTGTTTCAATGACCTTCATCTGTGGTCAGCTCAGCCAGCAGGCTTTCGTCTATAGAAAAGCTTTGCTTCTCGGTGGGGAAGGTGCCAGCCTTCACCTCGCTTTGGTATTGAGTTACTGCCTTGGCGATAATATCGGTGAGCTTGACGTATTGCTTGGCGTGCTTGGGGACAAACTCGGTGTACGAACCCAGAATGTCGTTAATAACCTGAACCTGACCATCGCAATGTATGCCGGCACCGATGCCGATGGTGGGGATGCTTAACCTTTCCGTGATTATCCGGGCAAGCTGGGCGGGAATGGTCTCCAGGACAATGGCAAAGGCTCCAGCCTCCTCTAAAGCTATGGCGTCTTCAAGTACCCTGGCGGCGGCCTCCGGGGTTTTACCCTGCATCTTGAAACCACCGAGCTGATGGATTGACTGGGGGGTAAGCCCGATGTGACCCATAACCGGAATGCCGCACCTCACAATCCTCATTACCTTTTCCATCACCGTTACCCCACCCTCAAGCTTGACGGCCTGAGCGCCCCCCTCCTGGATAAAACGGGCGGCATTACGCAGGGCGTCGTCAGCGCTTATGTGGTAGCTCATAAAGGGCATATCGCCAATCACCATCGCCTGCTTGGTGCCCCTGACCACCGCCTTGGTATGGTGGAGCATCTCCTCCATGGTCACCGGTATGGTTGATTCATAACCGAGGACAACCATGCCCAGGCTATCTCCAACCAGGATTAGCGGGATTCCCGCCTCGTCAACAATCCTGGCGGTGGGATAGTCATAGGCGGTAAGCATGGCGATTTTCTCGCCCTTTTGCTTCATCTCTTTTATCTGACTTACGGTGATGCGCATTTCTCTCCTAGAAAGATATAGCCCCGACTACCCGCTTGGTCTCGGTGATGGCGTTTTTCTTGTCAACATATACCAACTTGGGAGCATAGTTTTTGGCTTCCGCTTCTTCAAGTTGCTGGTAGGTGAGGATGATAACAATATCGCCGACGGCGGCTAATCTGGCAGCCGCCCCCCGGATGCCAATCTCCCCGCTATCAGGCTCGGCTTCAATAGCATAGGTCTCAAAACGGGCACCATTGTTGACATTCAGTACCTGAACCTGCTCATAGGGAAGGATGTCAGCCTCTTCCATAAGCCTTTTGTCAATGGCAATGCTCCCCTCGTAGTGGATGTTGACCTGGGTGACATGGGCTCGGTGGATTTTGCTTTTAAGCATTATTCTCATCACACCCTCCAAAATTTATTCTGAGTTATTCCAGTATCGCCCATAGCTCCTGCGCCTGGTTTTGATTTATCCTCCCCTTGGCCACGGCAAGGGGAATAGTCTGTAGCCCCAGCTCCCGATAGGTGGAGACAAGATGGGGGGCTTTATGACTTAGGGCATCAAGGTGCTTCCGAATTGTCCCCACGTCTCCACGGGCGATTGGCCCGGTAAGGCACTGGGGTATACCAACGGTCTCAATATTATGAATTGTCCCCCTTAGCAGCGGGAGTAGTGCTTGAGTTGCTTTTTGCGGGGGGACATTAAAGGTCTGCCACAAATCAGTGGCTAGCTTGAGGAGGGTTACCATGTAGTTACAGGCAATGACGGCGGCGGCGTGATAGAGCACCTTATCGCCTGCCTTTAGCTCCACCCAGTGACCGCCGATGGCGGCAACCATCTCCTTGAGTGTCTTTAGCAGTGGCTCCCCAGCCTCAAGAGCAAAGGTTGAGCCCGGTATATTCTCTATCGCCTGTTTGGCGCTGGCAAAGGTCTGCAAGGGGTGGAAAACACCAACCTGTGCCCCTGATCCCTTGGCTGGTTGGAGAATATCGGTGGAATCGGCACCGCTACAGTGAACCACGCTCTGTCCCGAGTGCCACTTTACTTGAGAAGCTACCGGGGCGATAGCATCATCAGGGGTGGTAATGAAGATAAGTTCAGCATTGTCAGCGACGTCTTGACTGTTATCAAATACACGGCAGCCACTGATCGCCTGTGCCAGCCTTTCGGCTGAGGCTCGGCTTCGGCTGGATACAGCAACGACGGGATAGCCCTTGCTGCTCAGCCTAACTGCTAGGGCAGTACCTACGGTTCCAGCGCCGATAAATCCCAATTTTAGCATTTTCCCCAGCCAGATTAAGATTACAAAAAACCTTCTCCGACACTGCCAGAGAAGGCATCAAAAAGGCTCTATTTTTGCCGTCTCGGTCGTATCCGATCCAAGCGACCCCAGTTGTTAACAAACCTTAAAAAGCTTACCGCCCTATGGGTCGATAGCTATTGCAATTCCAGTATAAGGGCTGATTATCGTTTTGTCAACGGTCTTAGTACTTTTTACCCACCGCCGGGTTTGACCAGAGGGATTTTAGCCGCACACAAGGGGCAGTCCTGCGGGGGATAGGTTATAGTTTCGGAGCGGAGACAGCTAAAGAGGGGGACACCAAAGTCTATCTTTTGCTCGGAGCGGTCAACCAGTACCCCGATGCCTATTGTTTTGCCACCCAGCCCTGTTACCGCTGCCATAACCTCGCGTATGGAATCGCCGGTGGTGAGGATATCATCAACAATAAGGACTCGCTCGCCGGGGTTAATGGTGAAGCCCCGCCGGAAAGCCCGCTCTTGGGCGCCTTCCTTTTCGGCAAATATGCCCCTTACTCCTAGCTGTCTGGCAACTTCAAAGGCAAGAATAATGCCGCCAGTGGTCGGCCCGGCGACAAGTTGAATCTTTTGCTTCCGGAAGTGGTCGGCAATCATCTGGCAGAGCTGCTCGGTATAGCTGGGGAACTGTAAGACCTTGAACTTCTCCCAGTAGACAGGGGAATGGCGCCCCGAGGTGAGCAGGAAGTGCCCCTCCAGTATCGCCCCCGATTTCTTAAAGATTTCCTCTACGTTCTTTATCAACCCCATCCCCCTTCAAACTACCCCTAGTAAAGGCGACTATCTACTTAGCAAAGCTAACAAGCTGCTCCGGTAGTGGGTAGTGGTGAACAAGCCCCCATTCGCTTGGTGGCCAGATTAATAGCCAGACTTTGCCGATTATATTTTTCCTGGGCACTGTCCAGCCATTATGGGAATCGTTGCTGTAATTGCGGTTATCGCCAAGAACAAAATATTCATTACTAGGGACTTTTAGCTCCGTGAAAGTATATTGAGGCAACCCATTGAGCTGGTAAGGCTCGTCTAACAGGCGGTCATTAATATATACCACCCCGTCCTTCACCGCCACCGTCTCGCCGGGTAGAGCGATGACGCGCTTAATATAGTCTACCTGCGAGTCGGTGGGAGGGTGAAAGACAATTACCTCGCCTCTTTCTGGTTGATGGATTTTATAAACCAGTTTATTAATTAATAGTCGCTCCCCATCCTGAAAGTTAGGTTCCATACTGGAGCCGACAATAACGAAGCTCTGCACTACGGCTTGTAATACGAAGAAGATGACTACAGCCAGTATGAGCGTTATCAAAATATCACGGGAAACGGCTTTCATCTAAATCTACCCCCCCCTCCAGGCAGTTTTACTATTATACTCTATCGAGCTTCATTCTTCTATGGGTAGCCCCATCCCCCTCCCCACTTTAAGCTTATCTATTTTCCCCACCCACCCACCCTCGTAGCGTCTGCGGCTTATCCCATAATTTTTTCTCCCTACCCCCGGAGGCAGGGTGTCTAAGAGGGGCGTCAGCCCCTCTTTTAAAAATACTCCCCCTCTCCAAGAATGGAGAGGGGGTTAGGGGGTGAGGTTGATAAATAGTCCCCAATGTTGCACTTTTTTTGAGGGAGGTGTTAGAATGGCAATGCCATGAACTACATGGAACAGGCTCTTTCTCTAGCTAGATTAGCCCAGGGACAGGCTAGTCCTAACCCGGCGGTAGGGGCGGTGGTGGTCAAGGGGGGGGTAGTCGTCGGGCAAGGCTATACCCAACCACCGGGCTCCCATCATGCTGAGGTGTTAGCCCTGAAGCAGGCGGGGAAGGAGGCTAGAGGGGGCGCGATGTATGTCACCCTCGAACCCTGCTGCCATTATGGCCGGACTCCACCCTGTACCCAGGCAATCACTGCTGCCGGCATCAGCGAGGTCCATATGGCGATGATTGACCCCAATCCCATAATATCAGGGCGGGGTAAGGACGAGCTGGAGAAGGATGGGATTAAAACCTATCTTGGCGAGCATGAAGAGGAGGCTAAGGAGATTAATGAGGCTTATGCTAAATTCATTACCACCGGCATTCCCTTTGTTACCGCCAAATTTGCGGTAAGCCTGGATGGTAAGATTGCCACCAGAAAGGGAGATTCCCGGTGGATTAGCGGCAATGAGGCGAGGAAGTATGCTCACAACCTGCGCTATATCAGTGATGCTATTATGGCCGGGGTGAACACCGTCTTAGCCGATGACCCCCACCTTACCACCAGATGCTGTGGTGGCCGGGGGGGCACAGTGAGAAAGCAACCACTCAGGGTGATTGTAGATGGTGAAGGGCGCACGCCACTAACGGCTCGGGTATTTACGCAGCCGGGGAAAACAATCCTGGCGCTGGGCAGAAAGGCTACCCCGGAGGAGAAGACAGCCTTTGCCCAGGCTGGTGCTGAAATACTGGAATTGCCCGCCGCCAAAGGTGCTAGTCGACCTGGAAAGATTACTGGCGGCATTAGGTGAGCAGGAAATTACCAGCGTTTTAGTTGAAGGCGGTGGCATTCTGTTTGGCTCTCTATTTGACCACGGGCTGGTGGATAAGGTTATCGCCTTTATCGCCCCGGTTATCATTGGCGGGGCCGAGGCAAAAACGGCAGTTGCTGGCAAAGGGGTGGATAAGGTGGCAGAATCGCTTAGACTGGAGCGGGTTAGAGTGGAAAGGCTTGGCGATGACTTGGCAGTCAGTGGATATGTTGCGAGATAAAGAGGAGAATACGTGTTTACCGGGATTATAGAAGAAGTAGGTAAGGTCATATCGGCACGAGCTGGTGAGCTTGTTATCGCTGCCAGCGATGTTATCCCGGGGATAGAGCGTGGCGCCAGTATGGCGATTAACGGGGTATGCCTGACGGTAACCGATTTTGACCGGAATTCTTTTTCCGTGAAAATAATGCCGGAGACACTGAGAAGGACTAACCTTGGGCTGCTTTATGCCGGAGACCCAGTTAATCTGGAGCCAGCCCTACCCTTAGGCGGGCGTCTTGGTGGACACTTGGTGCAGGGACATGTTGATGCTACCGGAAGGGTGAGTTCCATCACCAGGGAGGATGAGGCAATGCTCATTAGATTTGAGGCCCCGCCTGAAGTAATGGACTATTTGGTGGAGAAGGGTTTTATCGCTGTTGACGGGGTCAGTCTAACCATTGTGACTAAGGATACCAGCTCACTCTGGGTCTCGGTGGTTGATTATAGCCTGAAACACACCACCTTAGGCAGCCAGCGAGTGGGTAATGTGGTTAATCTGGAGGTGGATATTATTGCCAAGTATGTGAAACAATTCAGCCAGGCTGGCAACCGGGGCGTAACTATTGAATTGCTTGAGCAGAATGGGTTTTTGGCCAGCTAGGAGGGGTTAAGTATGGGGTTATCAAGTATTGCTGAGGCGATTAAAGATATAAAGGCCGGTAAATTTGTCATCATCGTTGATGATGAGGATAGGGAAAACGAGGGTGACCTGGCGCTAGCCGCGGAGAAGGTTACCACTGAGGCGATTAACTTCATGGCCAAGCATGCTCGGGGACTGATTTGCCTGCCTATCATCGGAAAGCGGTTAAGTGAGTTGGGGATTCCCCTAATGGTCGGTGACAACACCTCAAAGTTCGCCACTGCCTTTGCCGTCTCTGTTGACGCCAAGCATGGTATAAGCACCGGCATTTCGGCGGCGGATAGAGCTGAGACAATAAAGGTTATCATTGACCCGGCGACCAGGGCTGACGATTTAGCCCGACCGGGACATATATTCCCGCTGCAGGCACGGGAGGGGGGTGTCCTCGCCCGAGCCGGCCATACCGAGGCTATCGTTGACTTAGCCAGGCTGGCTGGGCTCTATCCCGCTGGGATTATCTGTGAGATTATGAGTGAGGACGGCTCTATGGCGCGGCTACCTCAACTTGAGGCGATGACAGACAAGTTTGGGATTAAGATTATAAGTGTAGTCGACCTTATTGCCTACCGCCGCCGCCATGAAAAGCTGGTGCACCGGGTAGCTGAGGCAAAATTGCCAACAAGATATGGCGAGTTTACCGCTATCGCCTACAAGAGTGACATAGACCCGGATGAGCACTTGGCACTGGCCATAGGGGATATATCTACCGAGGAACCGGTTTTAGTCCGGGTTCACAGTGAGTGCCTCACCGGCGATGTATTTGGTAGCCTTCGCTGTGATTGCGGTGAGCAGATTGACCTGGCCATGCAGAATATCGCGAAAGAAGGTCGAGGCGTCTTGCTCTATATGAGGCAGGAGGGACGAGGCATTGGCTTCCATAATAAGATGCGCGCCTATGCCCTTCAAGATAAAGGGCTGGATACAGTGGAGGCTAATCTATCCCTGGGCTTCCCTTCCGACCTGCGGGACTACGGCATCGGTGCCCAGATCCTGGCTGACCTTGGCTTGCATGAGATTCGGCTGCTCACCAACAACCCCAAAAAGGTCATCGGTCTGGAGGGTTACGGGCTGAAGGTGGTGGAGACCCTCCCCATCATCGTCACCCCCAATCCCTATAACCGGGATTACCTGGAGACAAAAAGAAAGAAGCTGGGTCATCTACTAGAGATACCCAAGGCTTCTGATTAATTAAACTAAAATAAGGAGAAAGCAATGAGCAAGCCTTTTGAAGGTATGTTACTGGGGAAGGGGCTGAAATTTGGGCTGGTGGTCTCCCGTTTCAACGAGTTCATCACCAAGAAACTGGTTGAGGGGGCACAGGACGCCCTGCTTCGCCACGGCGTTAGCCAGGATGACATAGATGTTGCCTGGGTGCCAGGCTCCTTTGAAATCCCGCTAATCGCCCAAAAATTAGCCCAGACCAAGCGCTATGACGCCATTATCTGCCTTGGAGCGGTTATTCGTGGTGGAACCCCTCACTTTGAATACATTGCCGCTGAGGTAACCAAGGGGATTGCTAAGGTTGGCTTGGACACCGGACTGCCAGTTATTTACGGCATTGTCACCGCCGATACCTTAGAGCAGGCAATTGATCGGTCCGGAACCAAAGAGGGAAATCAAGGCTTTAAGGCGGCAACAAGTGCCATTGAGATGGCAAACCTGGCTAAAAGCATAGGCTGATTATTAAATAACGGTAGCAATAGTCAATTTAGACGGTTCGGTCAATAACGATTCAATCTTTGACTCAACCTCTAGACGCCGGGGGCTGCCCTCCCAGGACTTCCAGTCAAGTGGACTTAGCCAGGTGCTAAGAGCAAAGATGGTAGATTCGCCCTCTGTGCTCTGGAGCAGCTCACCGGAAACATAACCCGGCTGTGCGACTAGCTCAGCACGTAGCTTATTAAGTAGCTCAATTAGATACCCTTCTTTGCCCTTCTTTACATGACGCTCTATCAATACCTTTACCATACTTTTTCGCTTCCTGTGACGCTGGGGAACCTTCAGGTAACCTTGTAGACGATATCCCCCCTCCTCGCCCGATCGCCAACCTTGACCCCAATTGAATCTCCCGCCTTGGCGGTTTGAACGTTCGCATTATTAATCTGCATGGAGTCAATAGTTAGTTCCAGGTCAGTGGTATGACCCTTGATATGGATTTTGTCACCCACCTCTAGGGGACCGCTTAGAGTAATACCAGCCACCACAGGGTGAGCAAAGAAGTCAGTCACCTCTCCAATTACCACCTCTGGCATTTGGGCACCTCCTTTGTCCTTTATTAACTCTAGTATACGTCATCTAGTTTGGGTAAATCAATACTTTAGGTTGCTTATTAACCTCACCCCCTTAATCCCCCCTCAATCCCCCCTCTCCTTTTCAAGGAGGCTAACTTAAGGGGGCGTCTAAGAGGGGCTGACGCCCCTCTTTCTTTCTTCCCCCCTCCTTGAAAAGGAGAAGACTTAGAGAGGGGGGGCGAAGCCCCTAAGGGCGGGAGGGTGGGAAAAAAAGATAAGCTTAAAGCGGGGAGGGGGTGTAGAAAGTTGAGATACCACTAAGATATGGAATGAGAACAGCTCTTTGACATAGTGCTTTTTAACCCATATAATTAGTTCAGCTACAATCTCTGCAGAGGTGTGTTCTTGGCGAAGAAAGAGGTATCGGCGGAAAAAAAGATTCAAGTACAGGATATTGAACACATTAAGCAGCGTATTGATAGTCTAGACCACCGTCTGGATAATATTGACTCAGTGGTTAGTGCTGTTGCTGAGCGGGTGATGAAGCAGCCTGTTTCGCTTATTCTAACCTGCCCTCACTGTGGCAGGAATATAGAGATTGCCATTATCGGTAGTGAGAAGCCAGGCAGATAGTGGCGGTATGGAATCCTATTAGGCGGGGCTTTTTAGCTTCCGGCAATTGTTCGCCTCAAAAACATTTTCCCTAGGAAGGATATAAGATGCTTGACCTGATAATTATTGCGGTCTATTTCGCCGTGGTGGTTGCCATCGGGATATTCAGCCGGAAAGCAGCCCGTGATGCCAGTGGCTTCTTTGTTGCTAGCCGCCGTAGCTCCACTCCATGGATTGCGGGCTCTCTGGTGGCAACAATCATCGGTGGGTCAGCAACAGTAGGCATGGCTGGCTTGGGCTTCAGTCGTGGACTTACCGGGGCGTGGTGGCTTCTGGTGGGGAGCATCGGTCTGGTTGTCCTCGGTCTTTTCTTTGCCGAAAGGGTAAGGAAATTCGGCCTGTACACACTTCCGCAGTTAATCGGAAAGCAATATGGACACAATATTGCCCTGGCGGCTTCAATACTCATCGTGATTGCCTGGTTGGGCGTTCTCGCCGGTCAGATTGTGGCCGCAGGGCAGATTTTGAGCGTCCTGAAAATAGGAACGCCGATTCTCTGGATGGTGATTTTTAATGCCGTCCTTATCACCTACACACTGCTTGGTGGCCAGTATGCGGTTATCCAGACTGATGTACTGCAGACAGGCATGATATTTACTGGCATCTTTGTCGGTTTAGCTCAGCTCTTATCACGCCTGGGCGGATTTGGGGGACTGGTCAACTCTCTTCCTCCCGCGAAGCTTTCCTTCCCTCTCAGCCCCACTTTTGGCGGTTATGAGCTGGTCTCCTACCTTCTATTGATTGGGCTCACCTACGTGGTCGGACCGGACATGTATTCCCGACTTTTCAGCGCCAGAGATGCCAAGACGGCCAGAAACTCCGTATTCTGGGCGGCTCTGCTCATTGCCCCCCTCGCTTTTGCCATAACCCTGATGGGGATGGGGGCATCAATCCTGTTCCCCAACATCTCACCGGAACAGGCCTTCCCGGCGTTGATACAAGGGGTTTTTCCGCCAGTTGTGGGCGCTATCGTTCTGGCGGCAGTGGTCAGCGCTATTATGTCTCCAGCATTGTTACTGACTGCTAGCACCATACTAAGTAACGACATCATTACAAAACTCCGGCCTTCGCTCAATGAAAAACAGGTCGTGCTTATTTCTCGCTGGGGGGTAGTAGTCCTGGGGATACTCTCCCTACTCCTGGCCTTGACCTTAAAAGGGGTGATAAATGCCCTTCTTTTTGCCTATACCATATATACCTGCGGCTTGATTCTGCCGGTAATCGCCGGCTTTTATAGGGACAGGCTGAAGCTCACCCCCATGGGGGCATTGGTGGCAATTATTGGCGGGGGGGCAGCGGGGCTTATTAGTAAATTAGGGCACATAAAATACCTCGACCTTGGTGGTCTGCTGATTAGCGGCTTACTCCTTTTCCTGGTGAGTTTCATTGATAACCGGATACGAAGCCGACGGCTTGACGAAGGGAAGGGTGCCTAGTAGAATTAGTGTGTCTTGGGGGGGCGGTTAGCTCAGTTGGTTAGAGCACTGCGTTGACATCGCAGAGGTCACTGGTTCGAGCCCAGCACCGCCCACCATACTGCACGGTAGGTAGAACTCCCTCTTTTTTCTTAGTTGCCTTTTCTGGTAGGATAGACATTAAGTAACTCTTTTTCTTTTTGACTAAGAACGAATGCTATACATGGTTTACCAACTGGGATTAATTGAGTATAGTGAGTATAGTGAGTATAGTAAGACCTATCAGGCTTTCGTTCGGGAAATGAGGGGGTGAAACAAGACATGGGTAAAGCAAGACAGCCGACAAAAGTCAGCGAACTAGACCCGAACTTCAAATATGAAGTCGCGGAATACCCCGGCGCGGAAAATATCCGGCTCTGCTTTGCCTGTGGCACGTGCAGCGCCGGTTGCCCCGTCAGAGAAATTGACCAGAAATTTAATCCGAGACGAATTATCAGGATGATTCTCCTGGGCATGAGGGAGAGAGTCCTCCAGAGCGACTTCATCTGGCTTTGCTCTACCTGCTATACCTGCTACGAGCGCTGTCCCCAGGGGGTTCGGTTCACTGATATCATGAAGGCTCTAGAGAATATGGCGGTGAAAGCCGGCTATATTCACCCCCTGTATAAGGAACAGATAAAGCTCCTCGCTAAGATCGGCGCAATTTATCCCGTGGATAACCGGAGACGTGAGAGGAACGGCCTGCCACCAGTCCCGGCAGAGAATATCTACGCCAGCGAGGTTTTTGAGCTTACTGGGCTGAAGAGTCTTGCGGCTGACGAGGAAGGTAAATGAAGGTGAAGTACGCGCTCTTTCTCGGTTGTTTAATCCCTGTCAGAGCCTTAAATTACGAGCTCGCCGCGCGCCGAGTGGCCCAAGACTTGGGGATAGAGCTGCTAGATATCGATGAATTTGGCTGTTGCGGCTTCCCCGTTAAGAATGTGGATATCAAAACAGCATTGGTTATGGCGGCCAGGAACCTGTGCGTTGCCCAAGAGCGGGGCCTTGATATATGTACGCTGTGCCCGGGTTGTGCTTCCTTCCTTAGCGAGGCTAATAGCGAGTTGAGGGAGAATGAAAAGCTGAGGCAGGAGATCAATGCCGGACTGGGAATATGGAATAAGAGACTTAAAGGTAGCGTAAAGGTGAGGCACCTTGCCAGGATACTTTATGAAGAAATCGGCAGCCGGAGGATAGAAGAAAAAGTAGGCAAAGACCTATCTGCCTTTCGTGTGGCATGTCATTATGGTTGCCATTACCTTAAACCAGCCGAAGTATTGGACAAGTTTGACGACCCGGAGAATCCCCAATCTCTTGAGTGCCTGGTCAAGAATGCCGGGGCCCAGGTGGTCGAGTACGCTGATAAGAACGGGTGTTGCGGCAACGTTATCATGGGCATAAACCAGGATATCTCTCTAGCCATGGCCAAGAAAAAGCTGGATAATATCAGCCGCTCCAGGGCGGATGCCTTGGTCATCGCCTGCCCGGCATGCGGTCTTCAGCTTGATACTCTCCAGAGAAGCATAGAAAAGGATTTTGGTACCAATTATGAGCTGCCCGTGCTGTACTATCCCCAGCTACTGGGCCTGGCTTTTGGCCGGGAGCCCAGAGAGTTAGGGCTGGATCAGAACCGGGTGAAAGTGGACGCACTATTAAAAAAGCTGAGCTAAGAATGGCCAAAAGTATTAAAAACAATAAAATCGGTGCCGTAGTCGTGATTGGGGGTGGTATTGGTGGCATCCAGGCCTCCCTGGACTTAGCCGAAATGGGTTTTAAGGTCTATCTACTAGACAAATCCCCCACGATTGGTGGGGTTATGGCCCAGCTAGATAAGACCTTCCCTACCAACGACTGCTCTATGTGTATCCTTTCTCCCAAACTCGTGGAGTGTGCCCGCCATCTCAATATTGAGATTATTACCTGCGCCGATTTCTTAGATGTTCAGGGAGAACCCGGCAACCTCAGGGTTAGCATCAGGAAGCGGGCTGGGTATGTCGATACAAGTATATGCACCGGGTGCGGAGATTGCGTAACGGCGTGTCCGGTGGAGATAGCGGCTGAGTTCGAATTGGGACTGGCCCGGCGGAAGGCAATATACCGCCCCTTTCCTCAGGCCGTGCCAAACGTCTTCACCATTGATAAGCGTGGCTATCCGCCGTGCCAGGTCGCCTGCCCGGCGGGAGTCAACGCGCAGGGCTATATCACTCTTATCTCGCAAGGTAAATTCAAGGAAGCCCTTCAAGTGCTGAGAAGGACAATGCCCTTTGCCGGGGTGTGCGGGCGGGTCTGCACCCACCCTTGTGAGACCGAATGCGAGAGGGGTAAGGTTGATGAGCCTATAGCCATACGTTCCCTAAAACGTTTTATGGCGGACTACGAACTTAAATCAGGTAGAGAAAAGGCGGTGCCTGTTGAGAGAACGAAAAGGGATAGAGTAGCCATTATCGGCTCGGGGCCGGCCGGCCTGGCCTGCGCCTATGACCTGGTCCGGCAGGGGTATCCGGTTACCGTCTTCGAAGCCGCCCCCGAACCGGGCGGCCTGCTGCGCTACGCCATCCCCGAATACCGACTGCCTAAGGAGATACTAGACAACGAAATCAGCTATATTGAAGAGCTCGGAGTAGAGATAAAGACCAATACCCCGGTGAAAAACCTTGAGGATATCTTTGAGCAGGGTTATGGAGCTATATTCTTGGCTACCGGTGCCGGGACAAGTCAGAAAATGAATATTCCTAATGAGGACACCCCCGGGGTAATCTACGCCTTGGACTTTCTGCGGCAGCTAAACTCAGGTATGGAGGTCAGGGTGGGTGAGCGTGTTGCGGTTGTGGGGGGTGGCAACGCGGCGGTTGATGCCGCCAGGGTAGCCAGGCGCCTGGGCGCAAAGGATGTTACCATTATTTATCGACGCTCCCGGGCTGAAATGCCGGCCATTGTCAGTGAGATTAACGAAACCGAGCTAGAGGGCATCAGACTCAATACCTTGGCGGCGCCAGTCAGGGTTTTAATGGAAAATGGCCACGTGGCAGGTATTGAGTGTATCCGGATGGAGTTGGGCGAACCTGATGCCAGCGGACGCCCGCGCCCGCTACCGGTCAAAGGCTCAGAATTCCAGATGGCCCTTGACAGTATCATCATAGCTATCGGGCAGGCGGTAGACAGGACAATGTTACCCAAGGAACTCAATTACACTGAGCGGGAAACCGTTGCTGCCGACCCGGTTACACTGGCGACGAATATGGAAGGCGTTTTCGCCGGTGGTGACATGGTGCGTGGCCCGGATAACGTTATTGACGCTATCGCGTCGGGCAAAGAGGCGGCTATCTCCATCAGTCGCTATCTTGAGGGCGTAGACCTGAAGGAGGGAAGACCGACATCGCGGGAGCGGGTGTCAGAGGTCAGCAAAGAAGGGGTAGAGAAAAAGCCGAGACAGGCTATGCCCGTCCTCGAACCGGAAAGACGAAAGAGTTTCGCCGAGGTTGAATTGGGCCTTGACGAGGAGGCAGCTGCCGACGAGGCCAGGCGCTGCTTGAGTTGTGGCGTCTGCTCGGAGTGTCTGGAATGTGTTAAGGTCTGCCAGGCCAAGGCCATAGACCATGAAATGAAAGAAGAAGTGATAAACATAGCCGCCGGGGCTATTATACTGGCCCCGGGCTTTGAGGAGTTTGACGCTTCACGCAAAAGCGAATACGGGTACGGCCGGTATGCCAACGTCGTTACCAGTATTGGCTTCGAGCGCATCCTGAATGCCTCGGGGCCCTTCAGTGGCGAACTACTCCGGCCTTCTGATAAGAAGATGCCAAGGAGAATCGCCTTCATTCAGTGTGTCGGGTCCCGCGACCGTTCCTGTCATCGGAGCTACTGCTCTGCCGTTTGCTGTATGTATGCCACCAAGGAGGCGGTTATCGCCAGGGAACACGCACCGGGAGTAGAAGCTACCATCTTTTACATGGACCTGCGCGCCTATGGGAAGGGCTTTTACCAATATGCAGAAAGAGCAAGGAGCGAGTACGGGGTAAGGTACATCCGAGCTAGGGTGCCGGCTATCGAAGAGGTGCCCGAAACGAAGAACCTGAGGATAACATACGAGACGGAGGACGGCCAGTTGGTGACCGAAGACTTTGACCTCGTAGTGCTATCGGTTGGTCTGGAAGCCCCCCAGAGTGCTGAGGAAATGGCGGAAAGACTTGGCATTCAACTGGAGCAGCATGGCTTCTGCCGGACAAACACTTTTTCCCCCGTAGAGACTTCCTGGCCTGGGGTATATGTCTGTGGCGCCTTTAGCGGGCCAAAGGATATCCCAGAAACGGTAACGGAGGCCAGCGCCGCTGCGGCTGAGGTCTCCAGATGGCTGGCCCCGGCAAGGGGAATGCTGAGCCGGCGAAAGGAGTACCCGCCTGAAATCGATGTCACGGGACAAGAGCCTCGAATCGGGGTGTTTGTCTGCCATTGCGGCATAAATATCGCCGGCTATATAGATGTTCCTAAGGTATTGGAGTGTGTTAAGACGATTCCCAATGTCGTCTACGTGGAGGAGAACCTCTATACTTGTTCCCCGGATACGCAACAAAGGATTAAAGAAAAGATAAGAGAGCATAGCCTGAACAGAGTGGTAGTAGCTTCGTGCACACCCCGAACCCACGAGCCCCTATTCCAGCAAACGATGATGGAAGCGGGACTGAACCCCTACCTATTTGAGATGGCGAATATCCGGGAGCAGTGCTCTTGGGTTCACGAGGAAAAAGCCGACGCTACCGAAAAAGCGAAAGACCTGGTAAAGATGGCGGTAGCTAAGGCGCGTCTTTTGGCTCCTCTAGATAGAATGTCCCTGGACATAAACCCGGTAGCCCTAGTAGTCGGTGGTGGCATATCTGGCCTGATTAGCGCTCTGAGCCTCTCCGAGCAGGGACTAAGGGTTCATCTGGTGGAACAGAGTAGGGAACTCGGCGGTATAGCCCGAAGAATCCACCATACACTGGAGGGGGAAGATGTCCAGGCTTACCTGACTGACCTCATCACCAGAATCTCTAAAAATCCCTTAATCAGCTCTTACCTCGAGTCCGGCATTGTTGATGTTTCCGGCTATGTCGGTAATTTCACCACTCGAATAAAGGGGCCAGACAACGACATTAAGGAAATTAAACACGGGGCAGCCATTATCGCCACCGGGGCACAGGAGTATAAATCTACTGAATATCAGTATGGAGAAAATCCCAGGGTGCTCACGCTCATGGAACTGGAAAACGAGATAAATCGGGGGAGTGATAAGATTCAAGATTGCGATACCCTGGTAATGATACAATGCGTCGGCTCAAGGGATGACCAGAGGCCGTATTGTAGCCGGGTATGCTGCAGCGAAGCCATAAAGTGCGCCCTAGAGCTGAAGAAGGTGAAACCAAGAATAAATATCTATATCCTCTATCGAGACATAATGACGTACGGATTCAAGGAAGACTATTACGAGAAGGCTCGAGCGGAGGGGGTTGTCTTTCTGCGCTACGAGCCAGAAGAAAAGCCGGAAGTAACAGCTATTCAGAAGGATGGCAAGAACATCTTAAGGGTCAAACTAACCGACACGATATTGGATGAAACACTCTTGATAGATGCTGATTTGCTGGCATTAGGTGTAGCTACCGTTGCCGCCGCTGATAATAAGAAGCTGTCTCAGTTATTCAAAGTACCCTTGAATGCAGACGGCTTCTTCCTGGAGGCGCACGCCAAGCTGCGACCCATAGACTTTGCCACGGAAGGCATATTTCTGTGTGGTCTGGCTCATGGCCCCAAATTCATCGAGGAGAGCATCGCCCAGGCCAAGGCAGCGGCTGGCCGAGCCGCCACTATCTTGCTCAAGGACTCTATCTTGGCGGAAGGAATAGTCTGCTCGGTAAATGAGAGCCTCTGCAGCGGCTGTGGCATTTGTCAGGCAGTTTGCTCTTATTCAGCAATAGAACTGGACAAGGAGCGAAAGGTGGCCAATTTAAACAAGGTGCTCTGCAAGGGGTGCGGCACCTGCTGTGCCGCCTGCCCCTCCGGTGCCATTGAACAGGGCGGCTTTACTACAGAGCAGATAAACGCCCAGTTAGCTGTTTGATTCTCTTGAGCATATTCGGGTGAAATGAAGAACAATACGACAACCGGTGGTATCAAGGGTGTGGTATTACTCATTGCCACTATGAGTTCGTTCCTTACTCCTTTTACATCGTCTTCGGTCAATATTGCCCTTCCCACGATTGGCATACAGCTATCGTTAAATGCCGTGGAATTGAGCTGGGTGGCTACCGCTTACCTGCTGGCAGCGGCTGTATTTCTCGTGCCCTTCGGGCGGATTGCCGATATCCGCGGCCGGAAAATGATTTTCCAGTTCGGCATAATAATCGATGTCATTGCCTCAATCCTTGGTGCCACTTCGAACTCCGGAGAGTGGCTTATTGTATTCCGTGCCCTGCAGGGGCTTGGTGGTGCCATGATTTTTGGGACGGGGGTGGCGATTCTAACGTCAGTATTTCCGGCCCATGAGAGGGGCCGAGTCTTGGGAATAAACGCGGCAGCGGTTTACGCCGGGCTATCGGTAGGACCACTGGTCGGTGGCCTTCTGACCGGCTATTTGGGCTGGAGAAGCATTTTCCTTCTCAATGCTCTTCTGGGACTAATAATTATCGCAGTGGTTTTTGGGAAACTGAAGGGAGAGTGGGCGGAGGCTAAGGGAGAGAGGTTTGATTACGTGGGCTCGATAATCTATAGCCTGGCGCTGGTGGCCATAATCTACGCCTTTTCCGTATTGCCGTCGCTATGGGGTATCTGGCTCATCATTCTCGGTGTGCTTGGGCTTATAGCCTTTGTGAGATGGGAAATGAGGCAGGAACATCCCGTATTCAACATCGGGTTTTTCAGAAATAACACCGTCTTCGCTTTTTCTAATCTGGCAGCGCTAATCAACTATAGCGCCACCTTCGCCGTTGCTTTCCTCTTGAGTCTTTACCTGCAGTACGTAAAAGGGTTTACCCCGGAACATGCCGGTCTGATTCTAATAGCCCAGCCAGTAATAATGGTTATTTGCTCCCCGATTGCTGGCGGTCTCTCTGATAGAATTGAGCCGCGCATCGTGGCATCAATAGGTATGGCGCTGACAACCGCCGGACTGGCGATGCTGGCCTTCCTGGGCAGTGATACTGGTCTTTATTTTATCCTCGTTAGCCTAGTTATTCTGGGCCTCGGGTTTGGTTTTTTCTCCTCGCCAAATACCAATGCCGTGATGTGCTCGGTGGAAAGCAAGTTCTATGGAGTGGCATCGGGTATGCTCGGTACTATGAGATTGACCGGGCAGGCTCTTAGCATGGGGATAGCCTTGCTGCTCTTTGCCTCGTACATCGGGAGGGTTCAGATAACCCCCGAATACTACCCGCTTTTCCTAAAAAGTATGAAAACAGCTTTCTCCATCTCTGCGGTTCTTTGTTTTGCCGGTATTTTTGCCTCTATCGCCAGAGGTAGAGCGCACAAGTAAGTATTTTACAAAAAAGTAACGTCGCAGGCAGGGTGGACTTGAACTCAATTTGCAAAGTGGTTCCCTTTAGTGTATAATAGTCAATAGTTACAGCTTAGGTTATTACAAGCTTTTTAAGTCACTGCAAACCACTTAAGTATTGGATGACCGAACTCTAACTAAAATTTAAAAGAGAGGAGGTCATCCAATGAGCTTCCAAGAAAAGTCTCTCCAGTGTTCTGATTGTGGGGCTACCTTTACTTTCAGCGCCGAGGAACAAGAGTTTTTCCAATCCAAGGGCTATACCAATGAGCCCAAGCGTTGTCCCTCGTGTCGCCAAGCAAGGAAGTCAGAGCGTTTTGGAAACAGCAACTACAGCTCTCGCCGCCAAA
Organism: uncultured delta proteobacterium; assembly: GCA_963739245.1. Lineage (GTDB taxonomy): Bacteria > Chloroflexota > Dehalococcoidia > Dehalococcoidales > BS750m-G39 > CAVTZP01. Next base: position 119,861 of record CAVTZP010000005.1, on the reverse strand, counting down.
TGTTCCCCGCAGTATGCGCGGAATGCGGCAAGGATACCGAAGTACCCTTCGAACCACGTGGGGACAAGCCGGTGTACTGTAGCGATTGCTACCGTAAAGTCAGACCGAGTAGATAAACAAGGTTAACCCCCAAAGTTACGTCCGGGTTGGGCAACTGACCCGGATGTAACACCGGAAAGTAGGAAAGGAGAGGAGCAGATTATGAAAATCTACGTGGGTAATCTATCCTTTGATGTGACTGAGGAGGAACTACGGGCAGAATTTACCCCTTTTGGAGGGGTAGAATCTGTGAATATCATAACTGACAGGTATAGCGGACGGCCAAAAGGATTTGCGTTTGTGGAAATGCCTTCAGACTCCGAGGGGCAGGCGGCAATCGCTGCTCTTAACGGGAAGACTTTAAAGGATCGGGCGCTCAATGTTGATGCCGCTCGACCTCGCTCTGATGACAGAGGCGGCAGGGGAGGCGGTGGATTTGGTGGAGACAGGGATAGAAGATACTAAACTTCCATGGGTTAGCGCAGGGCATTTTAAGTGATTTCCCAATCTCGGTAACCCTGCCGAATAGTAGCCAGGTATTCCAAGGAAGGTTTGGTCTCTTCTGACTGTTCCACCTTGATATAGGTTACGGCTTTGACCGGCTCTCTATCCTCGGTGAAGACAATTACCTCTCTCCGATTATAGATACTAGGGTAGCCTTCGTGTTTATCAAGTAACCTCAAATCCCTCTCCGAAATTTCATAGACAGCACCAACAACCTTCTCCCCTCTAAGCGGCTTGATGCTGGCAACCCCACCATGCCACTCCCTTGACCAGCCGGTGAATATTAGCTTGTAATTGGGGAGGGTGGCGGTGAACCTTGGCTTGGCATCAGGGCAGCGCTCTAACATCTGCTTACGACTAAGATTAGAGACATAGGCAAAATAATACATCGTCCCTTCCAATCTACGGTGGTTTAATTATACACTTTCATCGTAGCCTAAAGCTACAAAACGGCGCAATTGCCAAAATTCGGCTAAAGGTTCAAAATAGCACTCATAAAGTGACGAGATAGGAGATGCTAAATGGTCAATAAGGTGAATAAGAAGGCAGTTAAGAAGGGGCTTAAGAAAGTAGTTAGCAAAGTGGCTAACAAGGTGAATAAGAAGGCAGTTAAGAAGGGGCTTAAGAAAGTAGTTAGCAAAGTGGCTAACAAGGCGGTTATTGGAGTTTTAGTCCTCGCCTTGGTCTTAGCTGGTGCCCTCGGCGCCTACGCTTTCCACCTCAGCGGGAAGATTAGCGCCCTGCACAACGAGCTGAAAGGTGTTGCCATTAAGATTGATGAAATGGAACAATCGGTCATAAATGCCGGCAAGCTATATCAGGAGGTTAGCCAGGGCGTAGTCAGGATTAGCGATGGAGAGAAGGTGCTCGGTTCGGGGTTTGCCTTTGATACCGGGGGTTACATCCTTACCCCGCAGCATGTAGTGAAAGGGCAAAACCAGATATATATAATCACACTCGATGGTCATACCTCGCTAGCCAGTATCGTTGGCGTCTGCGAATATAGCGACATTGCGGTATTGAAACAAAGTTTGCCTATCCCGGCGTTAACACTGGTGGACTCCGCCACGGTAGAGGTTGGCGAGCCGGTTATAGTTATCGGTGACCCCTTTGACCTGCCGGGGACTATCACCTCAGGCATTGTTAGCCAAACAAACCGACAAGTAAAATACGACGTTATGCCTGGGGGGGGTGGCCAACATAATCCAGTTTGATGCCGCAATCAATTCCGGCAACTCCGGCAGCCCTCTTCTTAACTCTAAAGGAGAGGTCATCGGGATGGTTGTCGCTCGGATTGACCCCAAGCTCGGAGACGGGGTCTACTACGCTGTTTCCTCAAACAAGGTGAAAAGGGTTGCCCTCTCCCTCATTGAGCGGGGCTCTTTTGACTACCCGTGGCTCGGCGTGGAGATAACTGACCTTACCCCGGAAACGGCTAAAACCAGAAATCTGGAAACAGTTAATGGCGCGCTGGTTAAGACGGTCATATCGGCTACCCCGGCTGAGGCTGCCGGTATTAAGGTTGATGACATTATAGTTGCGATTAACGGGACACCGGTTCGGAATATAGCCGACCTTACCTGCTATCTGGGGGAGCATACCAGTCCGGGTGACGAGGTCACCCTTACCCTGCTACGGGATGGGACAAAAATAGAACTACCCATAAAAGCGGCCAAACGCTAGATTGATTGCTATAACGCTAACTAGATTGATTGCTATAACGCTAATAGGTATAATGCGACTGGCGATGAAATGATTATCCAGTGTGATTTTGATGGCACCATTACCGAAGAGGATATCAGCTTTATGCTGCTTGATGTCTTTGCCCAAGGTGATTGGCGAGAATGGCTCGAGCACTACAAGGAACATAAGATAACTGTCGGCGAGTTCAATACCAGAGCCTTCGCCATGGTCAAGGCGAGCAAAGCCGAGTTACTTAAGGTTACCCGGGACAAGGTCAGGTTGCGTGCCGGGCTTCCAGAGCTGGTAAGCTATTGCCGGAGCCGGGGGTTTCGCTTCGTCATTGTCAGCAACGGGCTAGACTTCTATATAGCGGCGATTCTGCAGGATGCCGGCCTGGGAGATATTGAGGTACATGCGGCAAAAACCTGGTTCTATCGCCGCGGGCTTAAGGTTCAATATATAGGTCCGGATAGCACCCCACTAGCCAGCAATTTCAAGGAGGCTTATACCAAAGTCTTCCTCAAGCAGGACCACCGGCTAATATATGTGGGGAATGGTCCGTCTGATGTCGCCCCGGCACTTCATGCTCATCACGTCTTCGCCCGGGATGGGATGCTTGACGGCTGCCGGGAAATAGGCCTCAAGTGTACGCCGTTTAATGACCTCAATGACATTGTCCGGAGCCTGGAGCCTCTGTAGGCAGCTAGCTTTTATTCCCACAGCTTTTCAATGTCTTTTTCCGCTTCTTTGGGGATAAAGTCCTTGTAGGATTGGGCGGAGCCATACTCCCTTGTCCTGACCACCACCGCCATCGGCACGGCATGACCGAAGATTAGCGCCTGCTGCTTGGATTCCAGCTTTGACAACACTGATTTAAGCTCGCTTTTATTGGGCACCCCGGTAAGCACACTATCAACGTCCCGCTCATCATCAAGCAGGCAGGTTATCTTCGTCCCCATCTGCGACATAACCTCGCTGTCAATGCCGCTGGGCCTCTGGTCAATCACCAGCAGGGTGACATTATACTTGCGCATCTCACGGGCGATGGTGCCGAAGATGGTCCGGCTGGAAACCTCGGGATTGAGGAAGCGGTGCGCCTCCTCAATGGTTATAACCAGTTGACGTGGTGGGGCAGTGCCCTCGCCTATTGCTCTTTCCATCGCTTCCCGGTATCGGGCATAGATGCGGCGGGTAAGCAGGTTAGCCACCAGAATATAGGCGGTAATATCGGTATACCGGCCGAACTCCAGAATAACATTCGTCCCCCGCTCAAGGTATTCCAGGATGCGGTTAACGGCATTATCCGGGGCGTGGGGCATGAGGAAGGGAAACCTCCCGATAGTAGCCAGACCCCGCTGCAGATTCTGAAGGGTGCTCTCATGGATGTTCAGGCCTTCGGGCAACCCATCAATGCCTTTCAGATTAAGGGTACTCTGTAGCCAGCCCCTGCCGAATCTTCCGGCTAGCTGGAAGACAGCCTCAACGGCAAGCTCAGTCAGATTTAAGGTCTGGCGCAGCAGGACAATGTCCTCAGGCTCTATCTCGTCATAGCTTATCCTGACGACGAAGTCGGTGCTCACCTTCCGGCGCCGCGAGCTTTCTTCATCAAGGGTAAACACCGCCACCTGCGAGGAGAAGAGCTGCTTCAGGGCTTTAACCTTTCGCCCCCGCTCGTCACGGCTCTCCCAGCCGTACTCACTATGCATATCAAAGACCAGACTTACCGCCGCCCTCTTCTGCAGCATGCCAATTAAAAGCAAGCGGGTAAGAAAGGTCTTGCCCGTGCCACTCTTGCCGAAGACGCCGTTGGAGCGCTTGACCAACTCTTCTAAATTAAGACAGACCTTGGTCTCCATATCCAGCGGCGTGCCGATGAAGAACCTCTTTTCATCCTCGGTGCCAAAGACAAGCTCAACATCCCTCTGGGAGGCAAGCCTTACCGCCGAGAAATGGCTGGGGATGGTCTTGACCGGCTGGGGTCCTTCCAGCATGGCAGCAGCATCGCCACTGATAACGAGGCTGGGAGAAACGTGAATCGTGCCGAAGGTGCTGGTTCCGGCAATCACCTCGGCAATAAAGGGATCTGTAACATCGGGTGGAGTAAGAGAAATCCTCTGGTCAGCCACCCCGAGGCTGACATCGTTTATCATGCCGAAGAAGCGCCGTTTTTGCCCCTCAATAGTGACAAACCGCCCCACCACCATGTCCTCCACCGAGGCTGAGCTATCAAGCCTGACCTCCACCCCTTTATTCAGTGAGCCGGAGACGACAATCCCAAGCCTCTCATTTTCTTGAGTCATGGCTTAATCCTCCCCAGAATGGCTTTGAGCTGGTTAAGGTTGCCGCTGAGCAATACGGCTAGCTCCTTGCCGGCGGCGACCAAAAAGGTCTGCCGCTCTTCATATACCTGGCTCATCTGGCGGAGCGCGGCGGCAATAAGCTCTTCCGTGGAAACCGGCAGGCGGGCGTTTATTATTATATTAAGAAAGTCAAAGGACTGGCTGAACTCCTTTACTTCATCCGGCGGGCACTGGTAGACAAAGCTATGGATTCGGGCGGGCGTGGGTGGGAGGTAATGATACAGCTTGCTATTATCCTTATGCCCCACCACCACCACCCCGAACTCGCTTTTAAGCAGTTTCAGTAGCTGGGGGCTTGTTCGGTAGATTTCCTCCTCGGTTTTTTCCTCCTTGCCCCGGGCAATTGGTCGCCTTCCCGGCTCAAGGCTGGTGGTGGCAGCGTTATAGACGATGCCATACAGCTCAAACTGCTGGTCTTTGGTCTTCACCAGACTGCCCAGTGGCGGAATCTGGTAAAGCTCATAGCACTGGGCAACAAAGTCCGCCGTGCTGGCTTCAATAACCTCGCCAACTCTTTCCACCAATTACCCTCCTCCTTTCCAAATCCTAATATCTAAGCACTAAATCCTAAACATATTTAGAATTTAGGATTTCGGATTTAGTGTTTTAGTTCCGACGATGGAGCCAAATATTTTCATAAGCTCTGTAGCTTCGCCAATCAACGCTTGGCTTCTCTTTTCCGCGTCTTCCCCCCTTGCCTCAATAAGCCTTAGCCAATACATACTTTCCTTAGCTTCCTTGCGACAAATCTTAATCCTCATGGCAAAATCCTTTTTGCCCAAGGCTTCATTGGCTTCAATGTAATTAGCTCCCACTGAACCGGAAGACCTGATAACCTGCTTGATTATCTCCAGGTTTGCTATGGTTTTCGGGAGAATATTTACAAACGCTATTACCTCTTTGGCAAAGCTGAAAGTTCGCTCTTCCAAATCATACTGTTTGGGGTTTTTAACCACAGCCATCTCAACCCGTTTAGGATTTAGATATTAGTATTTAGAGTTTCCCAATCTATTTCTTCTTTGGCTGCTTGGGCTTCTTGATGCTCTTTCTGCCTTTACTTCCCATTTTTTGAACCTCCTCCTTGATTGTTCTGATTGATTTACCTAGGCCATAAGCCAAAACAGCGTATCCAACAATTATACAGATTATTCCTACAACCGCCGCCCAATCTAGTCGTATTGTTTGTATAAGACCTACTCCAAATGGCACAAACCCTAAGAACCATTCTATGTGGTTTATTCTTGCAAAAGATGCCGTATTTATAATACTCCGTCGTTTCTTATTAGGTATAAATTTGTTTGCACATAAAAAATGCAAACTAGATAGCACAAAGATTCCGCCAATAACGACGAACGTAACCCATCCAGAACCTTCGGATGTGCTATATACCAAAAGTGCAGTTGCAAACAAGCCTAATGAGAAGCTGCCATGATTGGTAGCGATTGACTTTTCAAGTTTTCTTATTTCTTGCTCGGTTAGTTCCGTTGCTTGCCTCCTTTTTACTTCTTGCCTTGGTCTGGTAACAATGTAGGCACATATCATGGTAATAGCTCCCATAATTATGTACCCAATAGGGAGAATAGAGCCTTGTGACGAATCAATACCGATTAGTTGCAAGAAATCGGACCATAAGCTTAAACCGAGAATTACAAAAGCTATACCAACAGCAGAAAGACCTATACGTATTTGAGTTCGGTGACTAAAATAAATCCTCTTTTCGACGCTCTCTAGTTTCAGGTAAATATCCTTGTTCGAATAGCCTTTTCGCTGCCTAGGCTTTTTAATATTCTTCCTGCTTTTAGTTACCATATCTTCCCTTCCCCCAAAACCCGGAGTTAAAGAGGGCGGTAGCCCTCTTTTTATATTATACTCCCCCTCTCCTTAAAAAAGGAGAGGGGGACAGGGGGTGAGGTCAATTACTTCACACCCACCTTGTCCTCTTGCTCTGGCTCTTGGCGGAGGTGGGGGTGGGCATTTTTTCTTCCACCATCAATGACTCCACCAGCTGCCAGAACTCTTCTCTATCAGCGGTGGTAACCACCGCCTGCTCGTGGGCTTCGCTTAACGCCACCGGATAGCCAAGTCCCCGCTGGCACTGGTCTAAGACTAAGGCGTGAGTCAGATTGAGCAGGTTATCATTAGTGGCTACCCACTTTGGAATCTCAAGCCGGGCGATTTCATCATCCAGCCTGAGATAGAAGAAATAGACCCGGTGCTCTCCGTAGCGCTTCATTATCTTTGACGGGCTGATAAACAGGGCTGACCTCTCTCCCGGCCCCAGTAGATTTATAAATAGCTCCCGGTCCTGGACACCAGCCACCTTATCGCAGCCTTTAGCCCTGTTCGGGCAGTAGCGGTCGCAGTCGGGGGCTTCATAGGGGCAGATAGCCACCCGCAGGGCATTAACGACATCGGTAGAGCGGGGAAAGCTGATATAGCTGGCAAGGGCAATATTAAGCTTCCTTATTTCCTCCAGACAAGGGATAAAGCCTTTATCCAGAAGCGCCTCGGTGACGAATTCGGGGTAAGCCTCAAGACCCCACAGAATCAGCGAGCCGTCAAGCAGGGCTAAAGTTGCCGTATTGGGGGGTAATTCTTTAGCCAGAGCGGCGAGATGCTTGCCCTCCTCGACACTGCGCTTGATGCCCAGAAGTGGACCTTCTACCGGTTGCTGCCGGCCCTTTTCCGGGGCAATCACCAGGTCTTCCGGTTCAGAGTAGAGTTGAGGGAGGCTCTCAAGGCGGGCATCGGGGCGAGTGCCATAGTCAAGAACCACTGCCCCGATGTTTATCAAATAGCACCTTGTTGAGCGGTGCCGGTCAACATCAATATGAGAGCCATCGGTAGCAATGACGGTAAATTCTTTAGGGAGAGCGGAAGGTTTATCGTGCTGGTCAAGCCCGTCAACCAGACCGGCGACCAGCCAGGTGGTCTTACCGCGGCTATCTTCTATCCTCTGGCGCAGCTGGGCAAGGTCAATAGACTTATCACGCAGAATATCCAGGGCATACTGAAGGTGCTTTCGCCTTTCTTCATCGCCGGCTTTCAGCCCGGCAACCATGCCCCAAATTTGAGCCGCTACCCTGGTTAAATCCAGTGACACCTCTACCTCAAGATGCCCCTAACGATAACATCCACCGCCTCGCTCTCGTCAAGTCCCCTTGCCATCAAGGTCTCTAGTTGTTTTTTATCTATACTGCCGATAGCGGCCTCGTGGGTGACCTTGGCCTTATCATTGGTTACCGAGACGATGGGTATGGCCGTAGCTACCGCCTCGGTGCCGTTGACCAGCTCAATGCAGTCAACATGCCCCCGGGCGAGGGGGGCATTGCCGTAGGTCTCCCCCCTTATCTCAGCCCTAGCCTTATCGCTCAGCACGATGCGGCTCTTGGCCAGACCCCTTGCCCCCACCCCATTCAGGTAGATTTTCTCCCAGACCTTTATATCATCAGAACCCTTTCCGTATACCTTTACCACCAGCTCCGCCACTGCCCTCTCTTCGCAGAGCACCTCAAAATCATAGTCAAGCTTGCCGACCAGCCCCTGGCTTAAGGCGAAGGTGCTCTGCCAGACCCCGCCTTTCTTTACCCTGATTCTTGCCTTGGGGATTACCTCAATGCCGCCAAACTCTCCGTGATAGTGGGTCTCTTTATAGTCAAACTTGGCATTATTCCCAATCTCAATATCGGCATCCATCTTGTGTATCACCTTGACCGCGTTGGGGAAGATGCAGTGGGCAATGACGCTTACCTCGCTGTTATCCTGAGCCGTCACCTTCATGATAATTTCCTGAAGCCCTTCTTTGGGCAGAACGCCAAAGCAGAGGTGGACGGGTTGGGGTATCTTAGCCCCCTCTTCTACTATAAGATGGACATCAACGCCGGTCTTGGTCTCCCTGGTTTCTATTCTTAGTCCCTTGACGCCATCATCACTCAGCACCCTGTTTTCATGAATAACCAGCTTGGCTATGTCCTTAGTCTGTAAGACACGCTTGTCTCCGCCTGCCTTCTCATAGGCATCAAGCATTCCCTCATATTCTTTTTCCACTGAGTAGTTAATCATATTACTTCAGTCTTCGGCTCATTGATATGGAGGCAAGTCTGGCAGTTATCCTTGAACCACTGGTTTGTTTCCAAGGGTGCTCCGGTCCTGATTATCTTACCGGCGCATAGTATAGACACGCGGTGGGCTATCTCTGCCATCTTTTCACTATGGGTAATCAATAGAACCGCTGAGCCCTGCTTATTCATTTCGACAATGCCATTAAATATTAACGGCAAAGCGACAATATCTATGCCGGAGTCAGGCTCATCCAGTATCGCCAGTTTGGGGCGCATGGCTAACACCGAAGCCAGCTCAATCCTCTTCCTCTCCCCACCGCTCAAGGTGGCATCAATGTCCCGCTCTAGATATTTGTCTGGCTCCAGCCCCACCATCCATAAATAGCGCTTAGTTTGCTCAATCCCCTGATTATTGCCACTGAGCATGAGGTAGTCTCTCACCCTCAGCCCCTCAATCCGGGCCGGCTCCTGCCAGGCTAGAGTTATCCCCATCTTTGCCCGCTGAGAGACAGAAAGGTTGGCGATATCCTGACCCTCAAAAATAATTCTCCCCGCCGTGGGCTTGTAGTTATTCACCCCCATTATGAGGTAGGCGATGGTGGTCTTACCGGTCCCATTCTCCCCCAGAATCCCGTGGATTTCACCCTGGCTAACATCCAGGTTTAAATCATCAATGATTGGTTTGCCATTTAACTTCAACTGGAGATTTTCTACTGCCAGCATCCTGTCACCTCCAACGGTGCCTATATCTCTGTTCAGATAACAGTATAATGCATTAAGTTAATGAACTCAATTGTTTTTTAACCTCACCCCCTTACCCCCTCTCCTTGGCAAGGAGAGGGGGAAGAGAAGAAAGAGGGGCTGACGCCCCTCTTAGACGCCCCGCTTTCAGAGTGGGGAGAAAAACAAAGGATAAGCTGCAGACGCCATAAGGGCGGGAGGGTGGGAAAAAGACGCACGGGGAGTGGCGGGAGGGGGAAAGGGATAAACTCAGGGGGAGGGGATGCTAAACAATATCCTCCTTGCCTATCAAAATTGTATCTGGTATCATCAAGCCATTATGAAAGTAGGCTCTGGTCTATGACCCTATCTATCTCAAGCATGACACCGGAGAGCATGTGGAAAACGCCGGAAGGCTGGAGGCAATCATCTCCCGTCTTGAGGAAACCGGGCTCAGGCAGCAGCTAACCCCGCTCAAACCCCGAGCCGCCTCGGTTGAAGAATTATCGCTGGTGCACCAACAACAGCATATCTCGCATATCCAGGATGTCGCCAAGAAGGGTGGTGGCTGGCTTGATGCCGATACCGTAGTGTCGCCTGATTCTTACGAGGTTGCCCTCTACGCGGCTGGTGGCACTATCGTCGCCACGGAGGCGGTCATGGAGGGAAAGATAGATAGCGCCTTTGCCCTGGTCAGACCCCCGGGGCATCATGCCACCCGCCGGCGAGCTATGGGCTTCTGCCTGTTTAACAATATAGCTATTGCTGCCGCGCATGCCCTGGTTAAGTATAAGCTGGAACGAAGCCTAATCATTGACTTTGACGTCCATCATGGCAACGGGACTCAGGAAATTTTTTATGACCGCCCTGAGGTGATGTATATATCAACCCACGAGTACCCCTTCTACCCGGGGACAGGCGGTGTTGAGGAGACAGGCAGGGGAACAGCCAAGGGGACTAAGGTTAATATACCGCTGCCGGCTGGCTGCGGCGATAATGAATATCTACTGGCCTTTGAACAGATTATCACCCCGGCAGCCAGGCGGTTTAAGCCCCAGCTTGTTTTAGTCTCCGCCGGCTACGACGCCCACTGGGCTGATGAGCTAGCCATGATGCAGGTTAGCGTCTCCGGCTTTGCTCAAATGGCAAGGATTATTAAGGGGTTAGCTGATGAGCTATGCGATGGTCGTTTGGTCTTTGTTCTGGAGGGGGGTTATCACCTCAGCGCTTTAGCGGCTTCGGTAAAAGCTACCCTTGACGTCCTTCTGGGTAATACCAGTATTGATGACCCTCTTGGTCAGTCACCGCGCAGCTTCACGGCACCAAAGATTGACAACCTGATTAGGGCAATAAAGGAAACACACGCTCTACTTTGACGCCCCGCGGGGGTGCAGGAACCGGCCCCACTCCCCCCCTTCCCATACCACCAGCAGAGATGGGGCAACAAAGACTGAGTCAAAAGTTCCGACAACAGTGCCAATCAGCAGCACCCAGGCGAAGCTCCGAATTGACCCTCCAACAAACAGGAGCAAAACTGCTATCGTAACTACAATGGTAATAGAGGTATTCAGACAACGGCTTAGAGTCTCAACTATACTGTAATTAGTTACAACCTCAAAACTGGAGCTGATGCCCTTTCTCACATTTTCCCGTATTCTATCAAATACGACAATCGTGTTATCGATACTGACGCCAATGACCGCCAGGATACCGGTAATAAACATAAGGTCGATTTCCCAGCCAGCCAGGACACCGAGAACCGAGAAAACCCCGGCCGTTATTAATACATCGTGCACCAGAGCTACGGTAAACGTGGTGCCATAGCGGAAGGATTTGGGCACCCGACGAAATGCGAAGATAATATAAAGGAGCATGAGAAAGGTAGCCACAACTAGGGCAATAACGGTTGTCCGTGATGTCTGCCTGGCTATAATTGGCTCTACAGTCTGAAAACTCTTCTCGGTAAGAGGGCCAAACTTATCAGTCAGCCCGGCTTCCAGCTGCTTTTTTGCGTCATCAGTTAAAGCCACGGTGCGGATAATGAAGTCACCCTCGCCGGTGGTTTGAATAATGGAATTGCCATAGCCTAAATTAGCCAGTTCCTCTTTTAAGGCACCGGGGTCTACCGTTTGGGTAAAGCTTAACGTCATTGATGAGCCACTGCTGAATTCAAGCCCGGGTTTAAGCCCGAACACCGCGAGAAAAATAATGCTGAGCAGGATAGCTATCCCTGAGATGAGAAAGAACCAGGGTCTTTTACCTATAATATCAATCATTTTGCTTTACCTACATATGGGCTGAATAGTGAAATCCTGTTTGCCAGGGGAGTCCCTACGAACAGATGTAATAATGTCCGCGTCACGGTAATGGCAGTGAACATGCTTACTACTGTGCCGATAAGTAAGGTTATGCCAAATCCCTTTACTGGCGCCCCAGAGGCAACCTGGCTGCCGATTACAATCAGAATTATGCAGACGATAAAGGTAGTTACGTTGCTATCCCAGATAGCCGACCAGGCACGGCTAAAGCCAGCATCAATGGCCGCCCCCAATGTCCGCCCTGCCCTCAACTCTTCCTTCATCCGCTCAAAGATAAGGACATTGGCATCTACCGCTATACCTATGGACACGACGAAACCACCGATTCCAGCCAGAGTCAGGGTTACCGGTATCAGCTTAAATATCGCCAGGTTAAGCGCTCCATAAAAAATTAGAGCCAGACTGGCGAGAAACCCAGACAAGCGATAGTAAGCAGTCATAAATGCCATGACCAGTATCATGCCAATTAGCCCGGCCTTAAGGCTCATGCTTACAAAGTCAGCGCCGGCCACCGGAGATATGGTCTGCTCATAAACAAGCTCCAGCGGCACCGGCAGACGCCCCGCATTTAGCTGCTTGGAGATGGCAGTAGCTTCCTTTATGCTTAATCCCTCAATCTGCCCAGTGGTTGTAATTTGTGAATTGACAGTCGGCGCTATTGGCCGTCCGTCATCACCTAACAGCGGTGTATCCCCCTCAAAAATACCCAGTGGCTTACCAATAAGCCGCCCAGTAATCTCTTCTGATAGTTTACTCCCCTCTTCATTCCACGAAAAGACAAGGAGAATCCGGCCCATGTTATCCCTGGTTACATAAGTATTGCTTTTAAAGTAGCTGCTGGTGAGTTCTTTTTCCTGATTGTCAATTACCGCGGTGGCTGGCTTCCACTTACCTAGCTCATCCTCCCACTTGAACGCTTCATCGCCGGTAATCAGTTCGCCAAACTCAAGTAGTGCGGTGCGTCCGATGCGCCCCTTTTCCACATCAGTGATACCGAGTCCGGGTAGTTCAACTACTATCTGGTCTGCCCCCAGTCTCTCAATAACCGGTTCGGTTACTCCCAGGGGGTTAATCCGATTCTGAATAACTGATACCACACCTTCGATGACTGACGCCTCCTGCCCTTTTTCCACCGCTGACATGTCAGCCTTATAGACCAGGTGAATACCGCCCTTCAAATCCAGACCCAGGCGTATCCCCTCCCGGCCAAACATAGGGTAGATTAGGGCGCAGATGGCAAAGGCAAAAAGGGCAAGTAGTATAAAAAAAATCAGCGTACTTCTTTTAGCCATATCTATTCACTGCCTTGGTTGTTAGTCTCTCCCGTATAAAAGACAGAGCCTCCTCCCTGCTCGCTATCTCCCCTGAGGCTTGCGCCTCCCGCACCGCCTCAAGCAGTTTACCAATCTTTGGCCCCGGGTTCAAGCAAAAACTATTTATTATATCATACCCGTCAACTAGCTTGGGCGGGGTAGTCACCTTCTCCTGCTCAAAATGCTGGGTTAACACATAATCCACCATCCGGGCATGCTCCTGCCATCCAGCTAGGTTTAATTGTGGTCCCCTGGTGGCCAGGTGGTCGGCCAGGCCTAAAAATAGTATATCAATGCCGGCATCAGCAGTGTCACGAAAGTAACGGTAAATAGCCCGTCGGCTGGGAAGTCCTCCCTGGCTCATCTGCCCCGGTCTGAGGTGCTCCCTGACCATAACCTCCACCAGTTTAACCTCTTTGCTGCTAAACCTCAACCTTTCCAGAATACTAGCCGCCACCGCTGCCCCCAGCTTGCCATGCCCAAGAAAGCGCATCCGACCATCTTCAGCAATGGCTTTAGTCTGAGGCTTAGCCACATCATGAAGCAGTGCCGCTAGCTTGAGCAGCACCCTCCTGGTGCTACCATGACTGACCTCCTGAGCAAAGTGCTGAGCCAGCGACTCTGACCAGGGAACAAAAGCCAGGGTTTCATCACTGGCATATTCCCACGCTCCCTCGCGGAGGACAAAATCAACGGCAGCTACTGTCTCTATTGAATGGTCAAAGACCTCCCAGAAGTGCTCCTTGGGCTGCTTCACCCCCTTTGCCTCCGCCAGCTCAGGGATGATAGCGGTGACTAACCCCAGGTCATCAAGGTAGGGGAGAAATCGCTGGGATTGAGGGACAGCGAGGAGCCGGAGTAACTCCTCTCTCACTCGCTCACCAGCCACACCGGCGATAAGATGGCAATCGTCCCGAACCCAAGTCTCGGTCTGATTGTCAAGAGAAAAACCAAGCTCACTAGCCAGGCGCACCGCCCGCAGTAAGCGGGCGGCATCCGACTGGAAGGCTGTTTCAGAAACAGCCCGAATCACGCCACGCTTTAGGTCAGCCCAACCGTTAAACGGGTCTATGAGAGGGACATCGCCGGAACCTTTGGTTAGCTCACTAAGGTCAACGGCGATGGCGTCTATGGTGAAATCGCGCTGTGCCAGGTCGTGCTCAATGCTACCCTGAAATGTGGAGAAATCAAGCTCCCACCGAGCGGGCGATGCTTCTTTATCAGCTATAATCACCCGGCCCACCCGGTTCACCTTATCCAGCAGGACAAACTTACCACCAAGAGCATTGGCTATTTGTTGGGCAATCTCTACGGCGTCTGTGGCAACAGCAATATCAATATCAGCCGTATCTCTTTTCAGCAGAACATCACGCACAAACCCACCGACAAGATATGATTTTACCCCCTGCTCGGTGAGAAGGTTGTTTACTGCAGCTAGTAATGATGAGACTCTAGGGTCAATAGATAGCTTCATTCTTCCCCACATAATACTCTAAAGCTACAATATACTACCAGTCTAGCCATATATCAAGGGGGAATTCAGTGAAAGACTACCAAGCGCTTTCCCGGGCAGGCTAAAAACATAGGCTAGATATTTATTTGCCTGCCTTGGTTACGCCCTTGGCAATGCTCTTTAGGATACTGAGGATTCCAAGGACAGCACGCTGTATATCAACAGGCTCCTGTGTCAGCATCTTAGCCACATAGGGGTCTAATTCCCCACCCCCGTAGTGCTGTTGACCCTCAGCCACACCCGGGGTGGGGGGAGATAGGTAGCCAGCGAGAGTAAACAGCTCGTCCTCCTCAAAACCTAACGGCTTGGCGATTCTGCGCAGAATTGAGCCTGAGGGAAAACGCTCGCCTCTCTCAATACGGCCCAGGTGCGACACCGAGACACCGCACATGGCACTAATCTTGCCCAGCGTAAGTGATAGCGAAAGCCTTCGCTGCTTGAGTATCTCACCCAGATTGTTGTCTATATCCCGCATATAGTTAAATTATAATTCGCCATCTGGCAAATGTCAACAAAGCACAAAAAGAATAGAAAGGTCTTGACAATAGGCAAATTCTCGGTTACAATATTGCCAACTGGCAGAAAAGGCGAACCATGATACTGAAAACAAGGGTCTTCGATTTGTACGCCGCACAATATCGGAACCTATCTGAGCTCGCCATGGCGATGGAAATATCGGTAAGCCAGATTTACCGGGTGCTTGAAGGCAAACGCCACATCAACCGAAAATTCATCATCGGGGCAATAAAAGCCTTCCCCGAATATAAGTTTGATGACCTTTTCTATCTTGTCCCCGAGGCGCTGATTGGCAACACAGCCCCGGTCCAGCCAATGGAGAGACAAAAGAGCCAACCAGTTAGCTTGGAAAGAAAACCGGCAGAAAGCACCTAAAGCTGGGCTACCTCAGGTTCTACCTTGTATAGCTGGTCTGGGCTTTCCAGGTGTTCTATAAACAGCACCCCATTTAGGTGGTCTATCTCATGCTCCAGTACTTGAGCCAGAAGTTCATCGGCTTTAATTTTTATCCCCTTCCCCCTCACATCACGCCCTTTGGCTCTGACCGACTCGGCACGCTTGACCACCCCGAAGTAGCCCGGGATGCTGAGGCAACCCTCGGTTACCATGCGTTCCCCTTTCCGGCGCACGATTTCCGGGTTAATCAGGGCTATATCCTCCTCCTCGGGTATGCCAATAACAATCACCTGCAAGGAAACACCCACCTGGGGCGCGGCTAAGCCTACTCGCCCCGGGACAGCGTGCAGTGTCTCAATCATATCCCCTACTAGCTTCTTGATTGAGCCGTCAATAGTCTTAACCCGCTTTGACTTCTGTTTCAGTATCGGGTCAGGAACAGTATGAATAGGAAGAACTGCCATCTTAACCTCTAGAAAACAGTTTACCTAAACCAGACCCAGTGGGTCAATGTCCACCGTCCAGCCCTGGGGAAAAGTTATCCTGGAGAGAAACGCTGACAAGTCTGAACCCCGGAGTATAAGCTGCCAGCGGAACCGGCCCCGCAAGCGGTGAATAAAGGCCGGGGCTGGTCCAATCAGCTCAATACCAGCTATACCCTGCGCGTCTATTTCCTGGGTAAGCCGACGCTTCATCATTTCTGCCTGCCGCTGGCAATGGGCATCGTTGGTATGGGTATAGACAAGGCAAGCAAGGCGAGTAAAGGGAGGGTTGCGGAGCTGGCGCCGATAGTTAAGCTCCTGCTCATAGAATGAGGCATAGTCGTGTCTTGACGCCGCCTGAATGGCGTAGTGCTCAGGGGTATAGGTCTGGATAATGACCCTTCCCCCTAGTGTGCCCCGCCCTGCCCTTCCCGCCACCTGGGAGAGGAGCTGAAATGTTCTTTCCCCGGCGCGGAAGTCAGGTAGATTCAGCGCGGTATCAGCGCTAACCACCCCAACCAGGGTAACCAGGGGCAAGTCCAAGCCCTTAGCAATCATCTGGGTGCCGATAAGAATATCAGCCTGGTGGCTACGGAACTTGCCTAACATCTCATCATGAGAATGCTTGCCTCTGGTCGCATCACTATCCCAGCGTAGCCGTCTGGCCTGGGGAAAGCCCTGCCCCACTTCCTGTTCTAGCTTCTGCGTGCCAACGCCTAAAAACTTTATCCGGCGGCTCAAGCACCGGGGGCAAATCTGAGGGACTGGCATCCGGTAATTGCACTGGTGGCAAACCAAGACATCCCCGACAGGATGATAGGTAAGCGGAACCTCGCAACGCTTGCAGGTGAGGACTAAGCCGCAGCTACGGCACTGGATAAAGGTGGCTCCTCCACGGCGATTGAGAAAAAGGATGACCTGCTCCCGGTTGGCCACCGCCTGAGTCACCGCCTGAGACAGGGAGCGGCTGAAGAGGCTCCTGTTCCCCGCCTTTAGCTCCTCCCTCAGGTCGACCACCTCAACCGCTGGCAGTGCCGAGCCATCACGGGGGGTGACCCGCTCGGGAAGCTGGAGCCGGTGATAGTCTCCCTGTTGCGCGTGGTAAAAGGTCTCCACGTCCGGGGTGGCACTGCCTAAAATGACCACGGCTCCGGTTAGCTCCGCCAGTTTTATCGCCGCATCACGGGCGTGATAGCGGGGCGATTTATCCTGCTGTTTATAGGCCCATTCATGCTCCTCATCAACAACGATGAGCCCAAGGTCGGGTTGAGGGGCAAAGATAGCACTCCGGGGACCGATAACGACATCAAATTCCCCGTCTCTGATGCGCTGCCACTCGTCAAACTGCTCACCCAGAGAGAGCTTGGAGTGAAGGACAGCCACCCTGTGGGGGAAACGGGAAGCGAACCGCTCTATAGTCTGCGGGGTAAGGGCGATCTCGGGGACTAAGACTATGCCCCGTTTCCCCAGCCCTACCACCTCAGCCAGGGCTTGAAGGTAGACCTCGGTCTTGCCACTACCGGTAACCCCGTGAAGAAGAAAAACTGAGGCATTGCCCTTAGCCAGGCTGGACTTAATAGCCTCGAGGGCTGACCTCTGGGCGGCAGTAAGGGTCAGCGGTTGAGAGGGGGTTATGCCCTGGTATGAAATTGGTTCGCGCTTTACTTCAACCGGCTTGATGGCGACCAAGCCCTTTCTGACTAAAGCATCAGCTACTGCTTTATCACAGCTAACATTCCTCCTGGCTTCAGCGAGAGAAACTGGCTCGGTTTGTTGCGCCAGATACTCAAGAAGAACTGCCTGTTTGTTGGCTCCTTTTTTATACAGGCCGGCTGCTTCCTGCCGAGCTTCACCAGCCGCCACTTCCAGACGAAGGTAAGCCACCGTCTTCGGTCTTACCTTAATCTTTTCCAGCTCGTAGCTTTTAACCAACAGCCCTTGATTGACCAGCTTGGATATCGTAAACCTGGCCTCTCTTGTTCTTAACCTCTTCTCAAGCTCCCTTAAACTGACCTTGCCCTGCCTCTGGACCAGCTCTAGTATTTGCCTTTGTTCCGGGGTAAGTGCTGACCTATCCACCTCGGCGTTGGGGGAGATGGAGATGAAGGTGACCGTCCTGCGCTCAAAGCCCGGCGGCAGCATTAAGGCCACCGCGTCAAAAAGGGGGGATAGATAATATTCGCTTAGCCACCGCGCCAGCAAGACATGGGTTTTAGAGAGCAAGGGGCGGGGTTCAATAACACCGGCTATTTCCCTGGTTTCTTCCACCGAGGGGTAGGAATTAAGCTCTAAAACGATGCCCTGGAGCAGCTTATTGCCAAAGGGGACCCATACCGCCTGCCCGACATCAATACTCAGCCCCGATGGTATGGTATAGCTGAATGTTCTACGCTGGGCTACCGGCGAGTTGACACTAACCTCAGCATAGCTCATCCCTTACCCCAACCTATTCTTTTACCTGCTTCTCCTTGGTACGAGATGCCTTGCTGCTGAGCCCGCGCAGGTAATAAAGCCGGGCTCGGCGCACCTTCCCCCGCCGCACCACCTCTACCTTCTCCAGCGTCGGTGAGGCGAGGGAGAAGGTATGCTCAATCCCTATGCCGTGGGAAACCCGCCTTATGGTGAAGTTTCCGCCATCAGCGCCACGGCGAACCTTAATTACTACCCCCTGAAATAACTGGGGGTGTCCCCGCTCCCCAATCTTGGCACTCACCTTGACCGTGTCGCCGGGGGAAAGCTCGGGAATATTGGGGTTTGATTTGTTGTTAAATAGTGAGATAGCGTCCATACTAAGATTACCTCAACTTCTCAATTAATTTTCTCTCCTCCGGGCTTAGCTCAGCCTTTTCCAGGAGTTCCGGGCGGCGCTTCATGGTGCGCAAAATAGCCTGCTCATGACGCCATTGAGCAATCTGGGCATGGTTTCCGGAGAGTAAGACCTCGGGCACTGACCATTCCCGGTACACAGCGGGGCGGGTATATTGAGGGTACTCAAGTAGCCCCCCAACATGGGAATCATCTAATAGCGATTCTGCCGAACCAAGAACGCCGGGGAGTAACCTGACTACGCCGTCAATAACGACGATGGCTGCCGGCTCCCCACCGCTGAGCACATAATCCCCAATGCTAATCTCGTCAGTAGCCAGGTGTTCACTCACCCGCTCATCAACCCCCTCATAGTGACCGCAGATGAGAATTAGCCGGCGGTAGGTGGCTAGCTCCTGGGCGATTTTTTGGCAGAAAAGGCGGCCCTGCGGGGAAAGCAGAATAATGGGGGCTTCAGGCTCCCTCCTTATTGACTCTACCGCCTCAAAAATGGGGTCGGGCTTGAGCACCATCCCAGCACCACCCCCGTAAGGGCTGTCATCAACGGTGTGGTGTTTATCATGGGTACAGTCACGAATATTGTGAACGGCGATACTGACCAGTTTCTGATCTATAGCCCGCTGGAAAATGCCGAAGCCGAATACGCCTTGGAACACCTCGGGAAACAGGGTCAAAATATCTATATCCACCTATCTAATCCTTCCCCGTGCCGGTGTGCTGAGTTATTTCTCCCTTGATAACCTGCACCGCATGAGGGATGGCCGGCAGTATGACCTCAAGGCACTCCCTGACTGCCTTAGGGCTACCCGGCAAATTTATAATAAGGCACTTCTTCCTCACCCCAGCCACCGCCCGACTCAGCATAGATAAGGGTGTTTTGGCAAAGGTCTGGGCTCGCATCAGTTCAGCCAATCCCGGCACAACCCTATCCACTATAGAAAGGGTGGCTTCAGGGGTAACATCGCGTGGCGCCAGCCCCGTGCCCCCGGTAGTGATGATAACATCGACACTACCCTCGTCCGCCCACTCCGCAAGCTTGCTTGAGATAATTCCCGCCTCGTCAGGAATGACCTCGTACTTAACCACCCGACTATCTACCCCGGCCAGGCTCTTCTCAATTGCCTTGCTGCTGTCGTCAGGGCGCTCCCCCCGCGAGACCCCATCGCTGATGGTAATAATGCCGATATTAAACATAACACCCCTCTCGGAGAGTCTTCGACTAAAGACAGACTCTATTTTACCACATAAGGTGGGTAGAGCAAAATATTGTTTATCAACCTCACCCCCTTAATCCCCCTCTCCATTCTTGGAGAGGGGGAAAGAGTTTTTAAAGAGGGGGCTTTCGCCCCCTCTTTTCATTTCACTCCCTCTCCCTTTGGCAAGGGGAGAGGGATAAAGGGTGTGGGGTTACTAAATAACCATCACATTTTAGCCTAAAAGGGCTTGACAAAGAGGGGTGTATGTGATGTAGAATGGTAAAAAGTGGTGGATTGTGGTAAAATAGGGTAAACTAGGGGGCAGGTATGTTCTTCGGGGAGTTTGAATATAAGATTGATGACAAGGGGAGGGTGCCTATCCCACCCAAGTTCAGAACAGAGCTGAGGGAGGGAGTGATACTGGCACCGGGGGTGGAGAAATGCATCACCCTCTACTCACTACCGGAATGGAAAAAGGTGGCTGAGACCTTGACCACAAGTTCAGTCACACCAGGCAAATTGAGACGGCTAAAGCGGGCGATTTTCGCTACTGCTTTCAGCCTCAAGATGGATGGGCAGGGAAGAATAGCCCTGCCTATTCCACTTAGGCTCTATACCGAGATTGTGGATGATGTAGTTATAGTTGGCGCCAATAACTATCTTGAAATCTGGAGTAAGTCGAACTGGAGCGAGGAGAGGACTGTTAGCCAGGAACAAGCCTGGCAGATTGTAGAAAGCCTAGAGAGGCATCAATGAGCGTAACCATGTCAGCACCGACTCATATCCCGGTGTTGCTTGAAGAGACCATTGAGGCTCTGGCGGTTCAGCCTGGAGGTCGCTATATTGACGGCACCCTTGGGGCTGGGGGTCATGCTCTTGCCATCTTAGAACGTAGCTCGCCCGGGGGGCAGCTTTTGGGCATTGATACCGACCATGAGGCTATTGCCGCCGCCAGGGCAAGACTTGAAGCTTACAAGAGCTCAACACTTTTAATTAACGATAACTTCGCTAATCTCAGGGCAATCGCTATTAAATACGACTTCTTTCCCGTGCATGGCATTTTGTTTGACCTGGGGCTCTCCTCTCTTCAGCTTTCGAGCAGTGGTCGTGGTTTCAGCTTCCAGAGTGATGAACCCCTGGATATGCGCTTAAGCTCAAGCCAGGAGGTCACGGCTGCCGATATTGTTAACACCTCCTCCGAGGCAGAACTGGCACAGCTGATAAGAACATTCGGCGAGGAACGCTACAGCCACAGAATAGCCCATTATATTGTCAAGGAGCGCCCGATAAAAACCACCCTTGAACTGGTCGGGGCGATAGAGCAAGCCGTCGGTAGCCGAAGGGGCAGAATTCACCCCGCCACCAGAACCTTCCAGGCCCTGCGAATAGCCGTTAACCACGAGCTTGAGAACCTAGAGTCAGCCCTGGAACAGGCAACTAGTCTCCTTGGGTTTGGTGGCAGACTGGTTGTTATTAGCTATCACTCCCTTGACGACCGTGTAGTGAAGCGCTTTATGCGCCAGGAGGCAAACCTGAGGTTGGTCTATAAGAAGGTCATTACTCCATCTCTGGCTGAGGTTCATTTTAATCCCCGCAGCCGCAGTGCCAAATTGAGGGCGGCTGAGTGCATTACCATATCAAGGGAGGTAGCTTGTGGCTAAACAGTCTATTGAGTATCAAAAGGTAATGACCGAGATAGTATGGGTAAACCTGCCCGGGCCGACTGAACCTGATCCGGGAATGAGCGGGGGGGAACTATTGCACGGTTTCCTTGCCGAGATACATCGGGTGCCGAACGATGAGCTAAGGGCTCTCTTGAGTGACATGTGCAATAAATGGAACATACGCTATAAACAGGGGTAAAGATGAAGACCCCCTCAGGGAGGGTTAAAGATGTGAGGATTTATGCTATCGCTGAGTCTAGAATCTAGCCAGTAAGGAGGGGTAGATGAGCAAGCGAGGTACCTTAGCCGCTATTGATGTTGGCACCACCAAGGTATGCACGGTAGTGGCCAATGTTGATGATGGTAACGTTCGGGTTATCGGAGTAGGTATCACCCCAAGCACAGGGCTGCACAAAGGGCTGGTCGTCAACATCAACGACGCCAGGGAATCAATCAAGAAGTCAGTAAGGGAAGCAGAGCGGACTTGCGGTTATAAAGTGGAATCAGCCTACGTTGGTGTAACCGGCAGGCATGTTAGCTCGCTGAATAGCCGGGCAGTGGTCGCCATCACCCGCGGTGACCGTATGGTGCGTTCTGAAGACCTGAGGCGAGTCCTCGCCTCCGCCCGGGGTGTTAAACTTACCCCCGATAGAAAGCTGCTCCATGTTATTCCTCGTGGTTATGCGGTTGATGGCCAAACGGGAGTCAAGAACCCGGTAGGGATGCACGGCTTCAGACTTGATGTGGAGACACATATCATTACCGCTGCCGTTACCTCGGTTCAGAATCTAATAAAGTGCGTCCGGAGTATTGGCATAGATATTGAGGAACTCGTCCTTGAACCACTAGCCAGTAGCGAGGCGGTGTTGACCGAGGATGAGAGGCAGGTGGGTGTGCTACTAGCTGATATCGGAGGTGGTACCACAGATATTGCTATCTTCAGAGAGGGGAGCATCTGGCATACCGCTGTCCTGCCGGTAGCTGGTTATCAAATCACCCGGGATATTGCTATTGGCCTGGGGCTGCCATTTGATGTCGCCGAGGAGATGAAGAAAAAGTATGGCAGTGTTGCCCCGGTTTATGAGACAAAGGCCGGTGTAAAAAACGATAACCTACTCACCAATGGACACGGTATCTCTCACCGAGACCTGTGCGATATCATCCGGGCCAGGGTGGAGGAAATCCTGAGGCTTATCGTGCTTGAGATGCCAAGTTCTGAATATGAAAAGCTAGTCCCTGACGGCATTGTCCTCACCGGCGGCAGCTCTAATCTCGCCGGCATAGAAGCACTAGGGCGTAATACCTTGCAACTCCCGGTAAGGGTAGGGGTTCCGAACAATATAAATGGCATCGCTGACGCCCTTCATGACCCAGCGTATGCCACCGGCGTTGGACTAGTACTCTGGGGAGCAAAACATAGAGGAAAGCAAGCCTGGCAGCAACAAGGCTCAGGCTTACGGCGCTTTGTTTCCCGAATTTTTGGTCTGTTTGGCTAGTATGATTTCCAGTAAGTGGTAAAGAAAGGAGGAGGAGATGGCAAAAGCGAGTTTCAGTGCTAATCCGGCTAAGATTAAGGTTATCGGCCTGGGTGGGGGTGGCTGCAACGCCATAACCCGCATGGTCAGGGAGCAGATTCGGGGGGTGGAGTTCATTGGCGCCAATACTGATGCCCAAGCTCTGGCCATCACCGAAGCCCCGGTTCGTATCCAGCTTGGCGAGAAGCTCACCCGGGGGTTGGGGTCAGGTGGTGACCATATCCTAGGTCAGAAGGCAGCCGAAGAAAGCCGCGACGACCTTAAGGAACTTCTCGCCGGGTCTGATATGGTGTTTATCACCTGCGGTATGGGTGGTGGCACCGGCACCGGCTCAGCCTCAGTGGTGGCTGAGATAAGTAAGCAAGCTGGAGCTCTCACCATT
This sequence comes from uncultured delta proteobacterium, assembly GCA_963739245.1. Taxonomy (GTDB): domain Bacteria; phylum Chloroflexota; class Dehalococcoidia; order Dehalococcoidales; family BS750m-G39; genus CAVTZP01. The sequence goes on along the minus strand of CAVTZP010000005.1, from coordinate 96,353 downwards.
GCCGTCGTCACCAAGCCGTTCACCTTTGAAGGTGTCCACCGTACTGAGGTGGCAAACGATGGCATTTTCCGCCTCCTGGGCAAGGTCGACACCCTTATCATCATCCCTAACGACCGCTTGCTTGACCTCTGTGATGAGACGACAGGGGTAGATAATGCCTTTAAGCTGGCTGACGATGTGTTGCGCCACGGGGTTCAGGCTATTGCTGAGGTTATCACTGTCCCCGGGCTGATTAATCTTGACTTTGCCGATGTTAAGACAGTGATGAAGGACGCTGGTCCGGCTTGGATGTCCATAGGCGTTGGTACCGGTAAGAACCGAGCGGTTGACGCCGCTAAGGAAGCCCTGGCTAGCCCGCTACTGGATGTCTCCATGGAGGGGGCAAAGGGAGTGCTGTTCAATATTGCCGGCGGTCCCGGGCTTTCCCTGTTTGAGGTTAATGAAGCGGCTGAGTCAATAAGAGAGGCAGTAGACCCGGCGGCTAACATCATCTTTGGCGTGGTTCAGGACCCGAGTATGAAGGAGGAGGTAAGGATTACCCTAATCGCCACCGGCTTCGCCTCCAAGCTAGGCCTAGCCGGAGTTAGCCGGGAAGACGAGTTTACCCAACTGCTTAAGGGCCTAAAGAGCGATGATGAACTGGATGTTCCTGCCTTCCTGCGTCGTCCGCTATTTAGCCATCGGCGTCAGCCAATACCACAAGCAACCAACCCGGTTAAGACCACGCCTGGCGCATCCTAGTGGTAAAATTCCGCAGGAATTTATAAGCCAGGCTGAAGGCGATAGGAGTTCCTGTCCTAATGCCTTCTTTTTATTCCTTTCTTAGCCCAATAACCCCTTGACAAATACTACATATTGTGGTATTTTATAATCTCTACACTATAGAATGTAGGGGTTAATGATGAATTGTCCCTATTGTGGACACTATGACTCTAAGGTTGTGGATTCCCGTGATGTCAACGATGGGGTACGCCGTCGGCGCCAGTGCTTGAGCTGCGGCGCTCGCTTCACCACCTATGAGAGACTCCAGCCAGCCAGCCTCTTTGTGACTAAAAAGGATGAGAGGCGTGAGGAATTTGACCGCAACAAGCTGCTTTCTGGTATCCACAAGGCCTGTGAAAAAAGGCCACTGCCTACCGGTGCTATAGAGAAGCTAGTTGATGATATAGAGGCTGAGCTTTACCGCCTGGGCAAAGCGGAGATACCCAGTGACCTTATTGGTGATATGGTAATAGAACGACTGAAGAAGCTGGACCACATTGCTTATATCCGTTTTGCCAGCGTCTATCGGGAATTTGCTGATATTACCGCGTTAAAACAGGAGGTAGATACCCTGCTCAGTGGCGATGAGACACCTTCCGGCCAACTGCCGCTACTGCCCGAGGCGGAGCTGGTGGGAGCAATTAAGGGCCACCGGGCAAGCCGCAAACGGAGTAAAGTAAGGAGTCGGACATGAACCCAGCTAACAAGCCACTAGTTGACCGCACCCAGATTGCGCGGGCCATTTTCGCCGCCGCCGAGTCCATGGGTATAAGGGACAGGCAGGTGGTGGAGCGGCTGACAACCCAGGTCATTGAGCGGCTGGAAAAGACACAGAAGGAATACATGCCGGCTTTACCGGGCATGGAAGACCTGGTAGGAAAGCGTACCCACCGCCAGCGTCTGCCGACCGATGCCGAAATTGAAGCTATGGTCAAGGAGATTCTGGCTGCTGAAGCGCCACCCAAACGAGAGGAGGTTAAACCCGAGATGGAACCAACCAGTATCGTTAAGCCCGGAATTAAGCCGACAGCTGGCATCGGTCTCAGCGAAAATGCGGTTCAGGTCCTGGAAAGAAGGTATCTGGAAAAAGATAAGCAGGGAAAGGTCATTGAGACCGCAGAGGAGATGTTCCGGCGGGTGGCAGGGGCCATTGCCTCGGCGGAGCTTATCTATAGTCCCAAGGCGGATGCCAAGGCAACCGAAGAGGGGTTCTACCAGCTGATGGCAAGCCTTGAGTTCCTGCCCAACTCTCCCACCCTGATGAACGCCGGGCGGGAACTGGGGCAATTGTCAGCCTGCTTTGTCATTCCCGTTAGCGACTCAATGGAGTCCATCTTTGATGCGGTAAAGTATACCGCCCTCATTCATAAGAGCGGCGGGGGCACCGGGTTCTCCTTCAGCCACCTGAGACCGGAGGGCGACTTTGTCAAGTCCACCTCGGGTGTCGCCAGTGGTCCGGTCTCTTTTATGGGGGTGTTTGACACCACCACCGATGTCACCAAGCAGGGGGGGACGCGCCGGGGGGCAAACATGGGCATACTCAGCGTTGACCACCCCGATATTATGCGGTTCATAACCGCCAAGGACGACCCTACCGCCTTGACTAACTTCAATATCTCGGTGGCGGTAACCAATGAGTTTATGGAGGCGGTCAAGGCCGGCAAGGACTATAACCTGGTAAACCCACGCACCAGGGAGGTGGTAACTAAGCTCAACGCCAGGGAGGTCTTTGATAAGATAGTGGACATGGCGTGGAAGACCGGCGACCCCGGCGTTGTCTTCATTGACCAGATAAATAAGGCTAACCCCACCCCGCAACTGGGCCGGATTGAATCGACTAACCCCTGCGGTGAGCAGCCACTGCTGCCCTACGAGTCATGCAACCTCGGCTCGATTAACCTGGCCAGGATGCTAAGAGCCGCCAATGGCAGTTTTAAGATTGATTACCCCAAGCTGGCGGAGACAGTAAAGGTCGCGGTGAGGTTTTTAGATAATGTCATTGATGTCAATAAGTTCCCCCTGCCCCAGATAGAGGAGATGACCAAGAAAACGAGAAAGATAGGGCTGGGGGTGATGGGCTTCGCCGACATGCTAATTGAGCTCGGCATCCCCTATGACTCAGAGGAGACGCTCAAGGTTGCCACCGAGATTATGCGCTTTGTGCAGGATGAGGCAACTAAGGCGTCAGTAGAACTGGCCAAGGAGCGAGGCGTTTTCCCCGCCTTTAGTGGCAGTATCTACGATAGGCCGGGGGGTCCCCGGATGAGGAATGCCTCCGGCACCACCATCGCCCCCACCGGCACCCTGAGTATAATCGCCGGTTGCTCCAGCGGCATTGAGCCCCTCTTTGCCCTGAGCTATACCAGAAATATCCTTGACGGCGCCCGGCTAATTGAGGTGAACCCGTACTTTGAAGAGGCGGCGAGAAAGGGGGGCTTCTACTCCAAAGAGCTGATGCAGAAGCTGGCCGAGGGTGCTCACCTCAGCGATATTGAGGGTGTTCCCGAGAAAATCAAGCGCCTGTTCGTTACCGCCCACGAGATAAGCCCCCAGTGGCATGTGAGGGTGCAAGCCGCCTTTCAGCGGTCTACCGATAATGCCGTCTCCAAGACGGTCAACTTCCCCCACGAGGCCACCAGGGAAGACATCGCCAGGGTTTATATGATGGCTTATGACGAGGGGCTGAAGGGGATAACTATCTATCGGGACCGGAGCCGCGAGACCCAGGTGCTGGTCACGGGCCGGGAGAAGGAGGAAAAGGTTGATGGTGTCGGGCTTACCCCCAGGAAGAGGTCAAAGGTAACCAACGGGGTTACCGAAAGAGTCAACACCGGCTGTGGCGCCCTCTATGTAACGGTGAACTCCGATGAGCAAGGCATATGCGAGGTCTTCTCCAATCTGGGCAAGGCTGGAGGTTGTGCCTCGGCACAGCTTGAAGCCACCTGCCGGCTTATCTCTCTGGCACTAAGAGCTGGGGTAGATGTTGCCTCGGTGGTAAAGCAGCTGCGGGGCATCCGCTGCCCCTCCATCGCCTGGGAAGAGGGCAAGTCCATCCTCTCCTGCGCCGATGCCATTGCCAGCGTCCTGGAGAAGCACATTGGCGGCGGCGCTGAACCAAAGCTGGAGGACTACGGCTTAGCCAGGAACCTTGCCGGGCAGTGCCCGGAGTGCGGCAACCTGCTCCGCTACCAGGAGGGGTGCTACAACTGCCCCTCTTGCGGCTATACTAAGTGCTAGAAATATAGGGAACGGGAGTATCATCATGAGAGGGGGCTCCGCCCCCTCTCTTTTTATTCTTCCCCCAAAATCGCAATTTTATTCTAGAGCCTATATAATGAAACCACTATTATGGCTTGGAATGAAATCAAGAAAGCGAGGCGGCGGCTCTCCCGGGAGCAGGGGGCCATCATCAAGGACTGGGGGGGTAGAATCCCCATCGCCCTGGTCTACCCCAACTCCTACTATCTAGGCATGTCCAATCTCGGACTCCATACCATCTATCGCCTGCTCAATAGTTATAATGAGGTTGTCTGCGAACGAGCCTTCTGGGAAAGGGAAAACAGGGACAAGCGTCTACCCCCTCTCTCCCTGGAGTCTCAGCGCCCGCTTTCTGACTTCGCCGTTCTTGCCTTTTCTGTTTCCTACGAGCTTGACTACTTCAATATCGTCCCTATGCTTAAAGCCAGCGGCATACCCATTTATGCCGCCGACCGTGATGAGAGGCATCCCCTGCTTATCGCCGGTGGCCCCTGCATCATCGCCAATCCCCTGCCTCTTTCTCCATTCTTTGACTGCCTGTGCATCGGTGAAGCCGAGCCCATACTACCCGCCATGATGCCGGTACTATTTAAGAGCCTCGGTGGCAGGCGGGATGAATTATTGAAGGCGCTGGCGGCACTGCCCGGCATCTATGTCCCGCAATACTATTCGGGAAAGCCAGTAGTCCGCCAGTGGGCAAAAAATCTGGATGACTTTCCGGTCACCTCAATCATACTCACCCCGGACACCGAGCTGGGCGACCTTTATTTAATTGAGGTGGAGCGGGGATGCAACTGGGGCTGCCGCTTCTGCCTCACCGGGCAAGCCTTCCACCCCATGCGCTATCGCTCTCTGGACAATCTGATAGTCCAGGCGGAGCAGGGACTTAAATATAGAAAGCGCCTGGGGCTGGTTGGGGCTGCCGTCTCCGACCACCCCCGGATAGAGGAGCTCTTATTAAAACTGGGGCAGATGGGGGCTGAACTCTCCATCAGCTCCCTGCGCATGAGACCACTCTCTCGCATTGTATTGAGGGAGCTGGCTAAGGGAGAAGCCCGAACCATTGCCCTTGCCCCCGAGGCTGGCTCCCAGCGCCTGCGCCAGATGATAAAAAAAGGCCTCTCCGAGGAGGATATCCTGGAGGCGATGGGGAAGGTGGCGGAGCAGGGGATAAGGCAGGTCAAGCTCTACTTCATGATTGGCTTGCCCACGGAGACCGAGGAGGATATAGAAGGGATTATAAGACTGACGCTAAAGGGCAAGGATATCCTTGATAAGCAGCCGGCTGGCTGCCGCCTGGTGCTTAATATTGCTCCCTTTGTGCCCAAGGCCGGCACACCCTTCCAGTGGCTGCCCATGACCGAGCCCTCTATCCTGAACCAGCGTTTGTCCTTACTTAAAAACCGCTTGATGCCGAAGGGCATCAAGATTAATAGTGAAAGCCCGATGTGGAGTCAGGTGCAGGGGGTTTTAGCCCGGGGGGACGAAAAAATAGCCGAGGTGCTGGCTAATATGGAGGAGGTATCGCTATCTGGCTGGCGTAAAGCACTAGAAAAGTGCCAGCTAGACATTGATTATTATGTCAACCAGAGATGGGATACCAAACAGAGGTTACCGTGGGCTATAATAGATTCCGGGACAAAGCTCAAGCACTTGAAAAACGAGCTGGAAAAGGGCTTTGACTCGGCGTTAGGAGAGTAGCTCGGTTACTACCTCGTTTATCAAACGCCCATCGGCTTTGCCCTTGAGCTGAGCGATGAGCTTGGGCATGACCTTCCCCTTATCACCGAGCCCCTGTGCCCCAACCTCGGCAATAACCTGGCGGGCTGCGGCCACAATCTCCTCCCGGCTAATCTGCTGGGGCAGGTATTCCTGAAGGACGGCTAGCTCGGCCTCCTCTTGAGCCACCAGGTCGGGGCGGTTGCCCTGCTTAAAGGCATCAATACTCTCTTTGCGCTGCCTGATTTCCTTGGCAATAACGCCGTAAATATCGGTGTCCTCTAATTTAGCCTGACGGGCGATTTCGGCATTATTAATCGCTGCTATCAATAAGCGGATGACCGAGCGCCTCACCTTATCCCCCTGTCTTAACGCCTGCTTGAGGTCATCCACCAGCTTTTGCTTTAGTGCGGCTTCTTTCTGTTCCATAATTACTTACTATCTTCTTGTTGAACCCCTTGAACTTCTCGCGCTCTTGCGTCTCTTGGCTGCTTCCTTTCGCTTACGCTTAAGGCTAGGCTTCTCAAAGTATTCGCGGCGGCGTATCTCAGATAAGATGCCATCATTTTGCACCTTCCGGTTAAACCGACGGAGCAAACTCTCAAAGCTCTCATCACCGCCAGCTCTTACATTAGCCACATGGCATCCGCCTCCTTCTCACAATCTTACCCTCAGGTCGTTTTACATCACTACATTCTAGTCAGCTTGAATCGCCCTGTCAACCATAGGTAACCTCACCCCCTGTATCCCCCTCTCCTTCAAAAGGAGAGGGGGAGGAATAAAAAAGAGGGGGGATTCACCCCCCTCTTAAAACTACTCCCCCCTTCCCCTCAGGGGAAGGGGGTCAGGGGGATAGGGTTACCATATAAAACTGGGGCTAATGCTTGCCCCTCCTTAATATCTCGCGGGCGGCGACCACACCGGAAGCTGACGCCTGAATCAAGCCACGGCTAATGCCAGCCCCATCGCCAACGGCAAACAGGTTGCTGACCTCGGTCTCCAGGCTGGGGCTGAGTTGAGGCCGGCTGGAGTAGAATTTAACCTCAGTCCCGTAAAGCAGGGTGTGGTCTGAGGCGACACCCGGCGCCAGCTTATCCATTGCCTTGAGCATCTCCACTATGTCGGTGAGGTAGCGGTAGGGGAGGGCAAAGCTGAGGTCGCCGGGAGTGGCATCGATTAGTGTCGGCTGAACCAAGCCCCTTTCAATGCGGGCTGGGGTGGAACGCCGACCCGCCATGAGGTCGCCAAAGCGCTGGAGCAGAACCCCGCCGCTTAAAATATTAGCCAGCCTCGCCAGGTATTTGCCGTAGGCGATAGGCTCCCGAAACGGCTTGGTGAAGGTTGTGCTCACCAGCAGGGCAAAGTTGGTGTTGCTGGTCTTACGCTCGGCATAGCTATGACCGTTAACGGTGATTACCGGGTCACCACCACCGGTGGTCTCCATGATGACCTCTCCACCAGGACACATACAGAAGGTCCTGACCCGGTCGTCAAAGCTCTTTGACTGAAACTCCAGCTTTGACTCATAGAGGACACTGGTCAACTCCTCCATTACTGTCGCCGGCACCTCGACCCTAACCCCAACATCAACGGGGTTGATATCTACGATCAGATTGAGTCGGCCCGCTTCCTGGGCGAGCCAATCGGCTCCTTCCCTTCCCGGAGCCAGAATAAGGTAGCGGCAGTCAAAGCTCTCCCCGGCTTCCGTCTTAATCCCTTTGACCTTACCCTGGTCAGTAGTGATGGTGGCCGCCATTGTCTCAAGCCTGAACTCTATATGCGGGCTAAGGTAATCCCACATCGCCTTAAGCACCGAACGGCAATTCTCGGTGCCCAGGTGGCGGATAGGCACCGCCACCAGCTTGAGCCCGGCGCGGTCAGCCTTAGCGCTCAGCACGTCAATTCCCTGGCCCACACCATACAGCTTGCTCGGGGCGCCAAACCTGAGGTATACCTCATCAACATAGCGGATAAGGGCTTCAGTCTCGCTCTCCCCGAGGTAACTGGGGAGCCGGCCGCCAACCAGCGATGATAGGGTTAGCTTGCCGTCGCTGAAAGCGCCAGCCCCACCCAGACCACAGACAAGGTTACACGGTGAGCATGGGGGGCAGGGATTGCCGGTGTCACGGGTCGGGCAGTGGCGATTATCAATATGCCTCCCTTTCTCTATAAGCAGGATATCCAGGCCAGAGGCTTGGGACAGCTCAAGGGCGGCAAAGATAGCCGCTGGACCACCACCAACGATGATAACATCGTATCTTTTAGCCATTTTCGCCAACCCTGCCATTGTATAACCAGTGGCTTTAGTCGTCAAGGAATGGAAAACTTGCCATTTGGCGAAGCCTGTGTTTAAATTAACTAGCTTATACTTTTTTATTTGATATTTTACATCCAGTAAATTAAAATAACGAGGTTTTTATGTTTGACGGAAGAAGTAACAATTTAGGCGAAATCATTAGGCGGCAGAGGGTTACCATACCACTGACACTCCAGGAGCTGGCTACCATGTCAGGGGTATCCCCGTCCCATCTCGGGCGGATAGAGAGGGGGGAGCGCTATCCTTCGGCCCGCGTTCTGCGGAGAATCGCCAAGCCTCTGGGCATTGGTGAGGATGGGCTGTTTACCTTAGCCGGGTATCTATCTTCCCATTCTTCCGGCGTGGCTGAGGCCGGGTCGGAGTATTCCGGGGGCATGGTAGACCCCTATGTGGCTGGTGTGCTTGCCCGGGAGCCGGTTGATGTGCAGCGTGCCCTCATTGCCATCCTTACTATCTTAAAGAATATTGCCCAGGGCGTGAGCAAAGAACAAGCACCACAATAGTGCTGGCACTCACTTTAGCTAGCCTGTTTTTACCAGCGCGGCAGCTCTCTCTCGGCACAGATTAAGTATAAACGGCGATAACAACGGCGTCTTTGGCGTTATTCTCGTCAAAGAATATAACCGCTACCTTTCTGCCCAGCGCCATCTCGGCGGCGGGCAGATTCCGCGCCACAGAAATACCCTCCAGATAGACCTTATAGCTGCCAGCAACCTGGACGGTGGCGGTATAGTCCCCGGAGTTGAAACCCTTCAGCACTGCTTTCCTCAGCCTCATTTCAGTCTCCCCTTAAATATTCTTATAACCCTATCGCTTTTATGCACCCTTAAGAATCTTTGATTTTCAGGGAACCTGCTTTAGGTGGTAACCCCATCCCCCTGACCCCCTTCCCCTAGAGGGGAAGGGGGAAGTAGTTTTAAGAGGGGGGCTTCGCCCCCCCCTCTTTTTTATTCCTCCCCCTCTCCTTTAAAGGAGAGGGGGATTAAGGGGGTGAGGTAGATAAACAATTTCTATACCCCGCCGAGCAATAACCTTTGCTGGTACTCCCCGCTTTTGGGACTATAAACCAGGGCCAGCCCGAGCACCCGCCGCTTGGCGGCATCAAGACCGGCCCGGCTATCGGTGATGTCAATAACATCATATAGCTGCTGGCCGCAATTAACCGGGATGAGGATGGAACCATTAACCGATGCCACCTCCGCCCGTCTTAGATAAGCCTCCCCCCTCTGCTCCGCCTTAGTTACAGTATCTATATTCTTATCCTCAAGTTGCCTCAGCCGGTCATAGAGCCGCTCTATTTGGTCCCAGGCGAAACAGTCAACCACAATCGCCTTGCTCTGCGTCGGGTCATAACCCTCAACCTGGACTCGGTTAAGCTCCTGAGCCGCCTCTCTATACCTGCCATCCAGAATATAATGAGAGGAACCATAGCTATAGACGGAGCTATCCGATGCTTGCGGGTTTACCACGTAGGCCTTGTTGCCCTCAATAAATAAAGTATCAGGGACGAAGGACAGCAGGCGGCTGATAACGCTGTCACCGCTATTATTGGGGTTGATGGTGAAATCGGGGTAGTAGCCGGTTAACACCGCCGACTGGGATTTTGTCTCAAGCCCAGCCCGACCCTGGCCAGCACAAACTGAAGGAGCTGTTTAACGCTCAGCTCATTACTCTGCTTATTCCAGCGGAACTGGTGCCTGGCTCTCCAGCTTTCAATCAGGCTCCAGCCGTCTGAGGCATGGAGAATCAGGCTCGCCTTACCACCGGAGCTGGTATGCTCATAGGCGTTGAGGGTAAAGATAAGTCCTGAGCTCGTCTCACTCCCCTGAGAGGTAACATAGCCCGGGCTAAGCTCAAGCTGACCGCCGATGTCAAGGACGGAAAGGTCACCCTGTCCTGGTGCCGCATACCGGCCATCATCGTTTCTGAGTTCAACAGTAAGACTACCTCTGTTTGAGGTGAGCTCCTGCCTTAATGACAGGACGTCGGCAGACAAGTCCAGGCTCTCGGGGGTCAGCTTAGCCCGCCACACGCCATAGGGGGTAGATAGCCAGCAATACTCGCCGTGGTGGGCGATAGCCATGCCATACTGGCAGGAAAGGTTGAACGGTACTGGCTCATGCCACGGGTTGTCAATAAACTTAGCATCCAACACTGAGTGCGACCAGAAGGGGCGGCTGTACGACGTGGTTCCGCTAAACTTCTCAACAAAGAAGCAGCGATAGACATCGGGCTTATCCATAAACGCCGCCCGGTACTCAAAGCTGCCATCTGACGGGGCTGAGGCAAACTCCTTCAGCTCCGACCAGGTGCCAGCAGCGACATCCCCACCGTCACCATAAACCAGCGACCAAAGTTTGAAATTACCGTTAGAATCCTTCCCGGTAATAAAAAGGTTCCAATCGCCACCATAAACGGCAGCAACACCTGACAGGTCGCCGGTTGACTTGTTCCAGGCGACCTTATCCCCCCAGCTACCACCTATTCGCTTCATTACATAGAGGGTTGCCTGGTCAGCAAAGAACAGGGCAATATCGCCGTTCGGCTTATACGAGGCAGCAATGCCATTGATGGCGGTGGTGGGGGTATAGCCAAGGAGCTGGGGGCTTCCCCAGCTAACCCCGTAGTCGGTGCTCTTTAGCTGGTAGACCTTCCGGTCGCTCTTAATCCAGAAGATAGAGACCTCAGCCCCGAGACAGCAGCCAGCCACAGTAACAACGTCATACTGGTTGGTGTAGGCCCACTGGCTGAAATCGGACTGGGGGTTGGGGCTGGCCACCCTCTGGCGATACAGCTTCCTGGAGTCAGCCGGGGGTGTTATCCTGACCCTGATTAGGGAGCCATCCCCGGGCATGGCCACAGCGTGAAAGTAATCATCCTCCGCGCCGGTATAAAGCCTTGCCCACCGCAGGTTGACCACCCCGGCGTGCCTATTTGATGCCTCCACCCTGACATAGGGGGCACCGGTCGCCTGCTGCTGAGCGGCAAGCAATGTTGAACTAAGCTGCCTCATTTAGCTCCTTTAGACTTCACCAGAACAGGTGACCGAGCAAAATGCCGAGGGCACCAAACAGAAGAAGCCAGAACAGAGGATATTGCCTCTGGTTATCCCGGATAATATAAGTCCAGGGTCGGCCACCTATCCTAGTCCAAAGCCACTTGTACAGTCGTTCTATCATTTTTCTTTAACCTCCTTTACATCTTGTAGAGCTGGCGAATTCTGACCAGGTTTCTTCTCCCCAGTCTCTTTAGCTCGCTTCTAAACTGATTTAGTTTCTCATTGCCCCAGTTGAGGAACTCCCCCGGGGTTGTGGTGCCACCGAGGCTAACCCTGTTGATGGCATAGCTCGCCCACTCCACAGCGGCATAGCCCTCGGCGCCGATAGCAATCAAGTCCTCGTGCTTGGTGGGGATGGTAGACCCCTGAGTATCAAGGGTATGGAGCATACCGTAATAGACAATGCAGTTAGAGCCATCGGGGACTTCATCGCCAAAAAGGGTCAGGGCATGCCCCCAGAGAGCAAACCTCTGGTAGCCGGGCGGGAACTTATCTACCGGATACTCCACCGCCTCCACCATAACCCTATCGGTGAGGGATGATATATCAATCACCCTGGAGCCCGGGGTGGTGGGCAGGGTGGCTTTTGCCGGCAGAGGCACCGCTTCCGAGAACTCCTTTACCGCGTGGGCGATGTGCCTATCCAGCTCATCATCGCTCCAGCGGTAGTTTGACGGGTCCTCATCCTTCAGGTCGCGCCGGATAATACTTCTCATTGTGTTTAGGTCCATAATTTCATACCTCCCCCCTTGGTTGGCATTTCTATCTTGGCGGCAAGGGAATCGGAGCCCTGCCCCAGTTCAGCTGGCAAACAGCTCCTGGAACAGCTCCCCAACTTCAATACTAGCGGCTTCAACACCACCGCCAGTGTCAAAGGCAGCCAGTAACCGGGCAATAATGGCGTCAATACTGGAGCCGGTTTCACTGCCAGCCAAGCTCGCACTCGGCACTGGTGTGCCATCTACACCGGAGCCGGCATCGGATGAGGTCTTAGCTTCGCCGGTTTCCAGCGAGACATAGGCATCAGCACCAGAGCCAGTATCCGATGAGGTCTTGGCAGTGGCTGCTTCCCAGCCTGCTTCTATGTCATAGAAATTGTTGTAGCTAGTAAAACCTGAACCTGCTGGGTCGGGGAAAGTAAAAGAGGAATAGGTTGCTGTTTTCGTTCTATAGGGTGTGCCGCCACCACTATTTTTATAAGTAACTGCTCCTGCTGTATCAAAGCAGACGGCAAGCCAGTAAGCAACACCATTGGTTATAGAGGTTGGGGTGAAGGTTAACGTCTCCCAGCCACTACCGGTTACTGCTTGCCCGGTGTTCATACTAGTAATTAAAGCTCCGGGTTCTCCGGCGTTATCAGCATAGATAGCGCATTTAACATTACCAGCAACCGCTGACTTTACTCTAAACTCGGTCATGGTCCCTGAGGCTACAGCAGTAAACTTACAGAGGAGAAAGTAATTTGCGCCTTCATTACCAGTTTGAGCAACATCATCAGCACCGACTAATTTAGTCGCCATTTACTCTCCTTATGTCTTGGCTACTTACTATTAGCTCAAAGTAATGCTAACCTCTAAAGTCCAGGTGCCAGCTTGATTTTGTCCCCAAGGCGTCAACCTTCCGGTTAAGACACTTGCCACTGGTCGCCTGCTTCACCACCCACTCATTCCAGGTATAGTTAGCATCAGAAGCACCGAAGCTAGCCTTAAAGGTCGCCTTTTGAGAAGTAGAGGTGGGATAGCCGGTCTCCATACCCTTGTAGGTCTTGTTAGTCGCTGCCTGTAAATCGGTCTGGGTGGCATTAGCCGCAGTATTGGAATCACCAACGCCAATCTGGGCATTGGCATTATTAAAGTGGTTAGCCGAGTCACCAGCGATCAGGTCCCACATCTCATCAATGCCAGTATTAAGCAGGCAGTTACCCTCGCCCTCAATCACCTCATAAGGCTTGATATTTTCCAAAAAGGCGAGCCTTTCCTCTGGCGACTGACAGGCATTGATATCGCCCTCTCTCTTCTCCAGCCGATAGCGACAAATCCACTGAGCTACATCCTTATTTTCCATCTTATTTTCCATTTTTCTCTCCTCCGGGGGAGCCCTTCAGCCGAAGGGCTCCCCAAAATTGGCTAGTTTTAGTCTTGAACCCCGATTAAAGCGGCGGCCTTGATTGAGCTGAACAGGGCCAGCGAGCAGTACCACTTAATCCTGGTCCGTGATGCGTCCTTGGTCTCCAGCGAGCCGATTGGCTCAACAGTGATGTGACCGGGGCTGGTCAAGCCGCATAGCGCCCCCTCGCCCATCTGGAAGGCATAGATAGTGGAGCAGGTGCCCCCGGTGGTTGCCGTCTCCACACTATCGGTAAGGACATGGGTATCCAGTATCCAGTCATTGACGCCGATGGGGATGCCGTCCCACAACTGGATAAAGTTACCCCAGTTGTCTCTATCGGTCTCAATCATGCCACCAGCGGCCCTGACCAGGGCATTGAGCTTGCGTCTTGAGCGCCGGCTCATCAGCAGCAGGGCGGGCTTACCGCCCTTTACGGCATCAATAAGCTCATCCAGCTTCGCCAGGGTAAGGGTAGCCCCGGTTGGCCCCATAGCAATTACCTGGGGGCTGGCGGTGGTGGTATCAATGAGCTTCTTCAGGCCATCAAACTGCTTGGCGCTGGCGGCGGAATCGCCGTAGATAAAGGTATCCTCAAACTTATCCTTGAGTGCCTTAGCCTTGAGCTCAACCACGGCGGCCTCCAGGTCCTGGATATTGCTCCTGGTCGCCTTAAGGAAGTTATCAACATCGGCATCACCACCCATAATCTTCAGGCTTGCCGTTTTCTGCTCAAAGGTGGGGGTGGACTCAGCCCAGGTGTCACCGACATCATAGAAATCTATGCTGGGCAGGGTCTTTTCCTGGTTATAGGTCAGGACATTGCCTACAATCTCAATGAAGGATAGTTGCTGAAGGATGGGCGAGTCCCTGACTATGGTCTCCACCACCCCTTGCAGAAGCATATCGTTTGACAGCTTGGCTGCCTCATTCAATGTTAATGCCACTTTTTTATCTCCTTTCTCCTATTGCATATTGAATCTTTTCTTTGGGGGACAGCGCCGAGAAGTCCAGCGGCGTCCGTAGTGGCGCCCCCGCCGGGATTTTTGCCGCGGCGATTTCAGCCCCCAGCCCCTGCCTTACCCTATCAACAAGGACCTGGGCACTGGCTAGAGAGTGGTCAATCTCCTCAATGCTGTCCCCGGTTATCAGCTCCTCAGGCACGGCGGGGTTTGATTTGACTACCAGAGCCCGGTAGCTTGATACCGCCTGCGATAACCTGCTCTCCAACTCAGACAACCTCCCCCCCAGCTCAGCTAAGGACTGCTTGAGGGCAACAATCTGGTCATCCCGACTAGCTACTGCTGGCTCAAGCTCAGAGATACGCAAGTCCTTGACCGCAAGCTCCCTCTCTTTGCTGGCGACAAGCTCCTCAAGCTCCACGACCCTAGTCGCGGCACTTTCCAGCTCCTCCCCGGCGGGATTTTGGGGTTGATTATTCTTATCCGGCAATCTTCACCTCCTTATGATGGAGATTCCTCAACGCCTCCAGCCTCGGTGGCTAAAGCTCTCCCTCCCTCTCCGCCTCGAGCTGACTTAGCGTTAAGCTGCTTATTCATTTTGAGAATTGTCTCCCTCTCCTCCAACCACCGCTTAAACTCGTTCTCCGGGTCCTCAATCCCCACCTCTTCCATAGCCCCACGCCGGGAATGAATACCACTCTGAACCAGTGTCTGCTCATTAGAAATTAGCCGGCTTAAATCCTGGGGTAGTACCGGACTCCAGATTACCCGCAAGCGGTTTTCACCGAAGCTTTCCCCGTGGTACTGCTCCAGAAGGTTAAGAATCATCCGGTTTCTCCGGTTATAGACGGCAGTCCGGATAATCCGCTTTCGCCTCACCTTCTGCAGCAGCGGGTTAAGCTCAATCTCAAGGGCTACCCCGGATAGGTCCCTCTCGGTGCCACCAAAGGCGGCCCGGGGGGATTCAGATATATCGTGCAGGATTCTATATAATAGGTTGATATAATCTATGTGCAGCCCGACCCCACCACCCTGTAGCAGGTCAAGGAGATAGGCTTTAGCATCCTCGGGGATAGTCCACACCGCCCCCGGTTTGACGGCAATATCCTCAGCCTCTTCCACATTCTCCAGCACGGCAATAGGGTTACCCGATAGCTCCAATATCCGGGATAGCTGTGACACTGCCCGGTTAAGCTCCCGCTGCGACTCCATAATCTGCGACAGGTCAGATATACCCCAGAACCTCTTTGGCTCTCTAAGGTTAGGGGACAGAAGCCCTGAGAACCTCTGAGTTTATACAACTCATGCTCACCAACCATTTGGAGGAATTGAGTGCAGTTGCCAGTGCCATTGGCAAAGCGGGACGTGAAGGTGAATGAAGGTCTTACATGGTAGACAAATAAAAGACTTCAGAGAAGCTGCTGATTTGGCTTTTCGCGATTCTGGGACGGATGATATGCGGTCTTCTGTCGCTGACCTATTTAAGTCGGCCATAGACGTCACTAAGCAACGTTCCGAAGCTGAGAAGGATATTACAACCGCGATTCGAGGCAGGTATCGGGAAAATCCAACCTGGGATGGGACACGGTGGTATATCGCCGTTCCTAATCTTGGCTACGATACCCGGGGTACTCCACACATCACAATTGACCTCAAGATGTACCTGGTGGCAGCAGGAGAAGTGGAAACCGGCGACCGTTGTTATCCAGCGGCGCTAGTTGGTCCAATTGGGAAGCCGGAAATGCTGGTTATCCCCCTTGTCCTCCTCCAGGCCATTCTCGATGATGACCTGAGTCGATTTGTCGTGCTAGCAAGAAGTGCTGGTCGCACGACCTGGGAAGTACCCGGATTCAAGCCGGTGGTACTTCCCGATGATCTTGTTAGCCGAGTCTCAGATACGTTAAGGCGTAAATCCGTGGCCGCATGGCTTAGCGATTTTGGCTCCCAGGGAAGGAGTATAGCCCCTTTAATAGTTGGTGCTTTGCTCGGTATGCAGTTTATGGTCACTGCCGGGGACCTGCCACTTGGCGAACAGCGATGGACCTACGAGCAACTGCTCAACGCTCTGAAAGCAATGGCATATCCGGCAAGCGAGGCTAAAGAGATGGTTGACCGTGCAATGCCATATCTAAGAGCCAACCAGACGCTTGAGGAGGCGATACGAATGATCCTGCAAAACGTGGCTAACGGAGGACAACGATGACACACGAATTCACACCGGAAGAACTAAAAGAGGTTATAAGGTCAGCCCGAGCCTTCAACCCCGGATTTAGCGAAAAGCAGCTTCAAAGTCTGGTCGAACTTCAGACACGGCTCGCAGACTCCGGTTATCTCGAAGCTGTAAATGGCCTCGTAAAGCTGGAAAGGGAAAAGGGTGTGTCTTTGAGCCAAGCTCTAGAGATGCACAATCAGCTATTGCAAGAGAATGAGAAACTGGAGCGAAGGGTTGCCGCTCAACGCTTGGAACTCGAAACACTACAAAACCGAGCTAAGGAAACGGAAGAGAAATATCGAGAAGCAGTAAAGGCAACCGAGTATGCCACAGAACAACTGCGCAAGGTGAAGCAGGATTGGGAAAGGGAGGAAAAGGAGCTCGCAGCTTTCAAGAACAAGGCAGCCAAGGAAAGGAAGCGTATTGATGAAGAGCTGGCCGAATATCGCCGGAAGGCTGATGTTACCGAAGCAGAGATCGCCGTTGCCGGGCAAGTAAAGGCGAAAGTGACAAGACATGGTTTCAGCCTTGAGCTGACTCTTGGTATGGCCGCAGAGTTTGCTGGCTACACGAATGCTCGCGAAAGGCTAGCTGAGGCACTGAAGAAACATGGGAAACTTACCGGCTATCTGGCCGCACTTGAAACTGACATCAAGACCCTCGGCGAAAACCGGCGCAATCTCGATGGCATCCTGTCCCGCTTGAGGGAGGAGCGGGCCCAGCACGAAATGGTCTTATCCCAACTAAAAACAGAGATAGCGGAGAAAGGAGAACTGGTAGGCTTTTACCATCGCTATGTGCATCTGCGATCACTTATCGAGTATCTGGGCACCAGCGACCAGCTAACCTTTCACCACTGTCTGTGGTGCGGCGCTCTATTCTGGGTCCTTCGCCCAGGCAACGTACCGAGTAGTATCTATAAGTGCCCCTGGTGTGGCCTTGTCCTTGTCGAGGCTGACAAGAATGCTTATGCAACTGTGGCTCAGCCATCTGGCACCGCACTTAAGCTGTTGCCATGAGGATTGAGATGGCAAGAAAGAAGTCGACAAAGAAAAGGTCAACGGAGTTTTCACTGGATTGCCCGTGCGGGGCAAAAGCCCGTATTTTCGAGCTGGAAAGAGGCTATATGGGGCATTGCCTGAGTTGCGGAGCCATTACGTTCTTCGATAACCCGCAGCTGCTAGAGCGGCTCCGCCTGGGAGGTAAGCTCTGCCACCATCAGCTAGAACAGAAGCAATGTCGTGGCGGGCATACGACGTGGTGCCCATTATGCCGAGTGCGGACATTCTACTACAACGCGGAGGGTTAAATAGCCTGTAAACTGGCGGTAAGACGCATGCCTGCTGAGGCAAAGGGAAACTGAGCCATCAGCTATCCAGGACGATTACCCCCAGCACCTGCTCGGGTATACTACCGTCTCACCGACGCTGGGTGGAAAGCAACCATGCCGGAGATATCCGATCCCGTTATGACCCTCTACCACTACTCCAGAGAACAGCGTAGCGCCAAGATTCATTCCTACATCTAGAGTTAAAGGCCCTCTCACAGGTGCCCATTCCCCCCTTTTTTCCTTTTCTCTGAAAAGTTGTTTTAGCCCCCTAATTTTTGACTACAGAGCCCCAAGTAATTACCTCACGAGCAACGCCGAAACTTGGCCTATTCTATGGCTATACTCAGGTTGTAGACCGTCTATCCTTGCCTTTTTGGTTTTACTTACATGCTGGCTCCACCCCAGGGGAGGAGGATAATTTAGCTAATTTTTTTGATTTCACAAAATGCCTTTTTGTGAGATGCTGTTATTGTAAATTTGAACCTTAACAACCGAATAAAGCTCAAAGCCTAACCTAACGCTTGCCCTAATCAGAAAAGAAGGGGGGAAGCGTGTTAACAGGACATTGTAGCCATTGCGGTAAAATCTGGACGCTAGAAACAGGGCAAGGCGTTTGCCAGTGGTGCGGTCAATTGGCAGTTTGCCAAACCCACAGACAAAGCCTTGCCTAGTATCAAGTCTAGCCGAAGGTATAAGAAAGGCAAGTTGAGTAACGCTAACGGGAATGGCTATGCACAGCTAGACGGCGAATGGCTAACCTACTATAAGGTAGCCGACAAATACGCCAACAGGGCAAGGGCACAGGATAGAGAGGACTTACTACACGATATAATCATCACCCTTGCCGATGCAGCTAGGAATAACGGACACAAGCCCATTACCGAGATAGCTATGTATCGGGTAGCCAGCGTTACCGTTAGCCCACTATTGGCGCACTCAATACAAGCTCACTAACGGACTGGAGTGCGGTAGCTGTAGCAAGGCGCAAAGGCGCAAGTGCCGGAAAGGACTTACCTCTATTCCGAGTGCCCAAAGGCTATCAAGTTGGAGAGCCTAGACAAGCCTATTACCGATAATGACGGTAACCTAACCGAACTCGGAGAGCTGATAGCCGATGACCAAGCAATTGACCTTGACGCTTGGCTAGACAGCAAGACCTTTTTGACAGGTTGCCCACAAAGACTAATAGAGATAGCCCATAAGATAACAAGTGGGCAAACCGCTAACCACTACAGATAGACAATACCTGTGGCGATACCGTAAAAGAGAGCAAAAAACGCTAATCTGAGTGTAGAGATTTTAGCCTCAATTCCCCATATATATAGTGGCAGCACCGTTTAGGCTAGCGGGTGGCAGCTAGACGGTAGCTGACTACTAGGCAAAGCCGATAGCCTTGCCCACTATCGGATAGCCAAAAGGGGGGTGTTTATGGAACAACTTAATATCGTGGGCAAGCGTTCAGGCGATGGCTTTGTCGCTCATAAGGCTATGCTGGTAAATGCCCTGTCCAGAGCATTAGCCGAAAGGGTAATGCTGATGGACTTTACCATTGGGCGCAAAGGCTTACTCGGTTACCTTAAGGCTTTGGCAGGCTCAAACATTGTCAAGGTAGTGCCTGCCAACGGTAGTGCTAGCGAGACGCAGGCTAACGGACACAAAAGGCTTAAGGTAATCTGCGGAGCTAATACCAGCTACCTTGAGGACTATGGCTTGGATTAAGACGGAAGGCAAGCGGATAACGCCTCTTACCCTCTGTGAGGTTAGGGTTAGCCCTAATAACGCTGTCACGCCTAATATCGGAAGCCTAGAGCTAGCCGAAGCACTAAATAGAGTGCTACCCTTTACCGCTTGGGGTGACGATAGACCAGTTTTATCCTGCGTCAACTTTATAGCGAAAGAGGGCAAGCTCACTCTAGTTAGTGCCGATGGCTTTAGGCTAGCGGTAGTTAGCCTTGACTGTGATGGTGAAGGGCAAGCCCTAGTCAATCGTGATGAGTTAAGAGGCATAGCCAATGCCTTAAGGCGTGCCAAGCGGGCAAGGGTTAGCTTTGAGGGTGAGGATGTTTCCAAGCCCTCAAGCCTGATACTGGACACCGAGCTAATCCACTATAAGTGGGCTAGCTATGGCGGTAACTTTCCTGAATGGCAAAAGCTAATCCCTACCGAGTTTAACACCCTAGCCCACTTTGACACGATAGAGGCAATCAAAGCCGTCAATTCCCTGAAAGCACTATCGGACAATCCTAAAAACTATCCGATAGACTTGACGATTGGTGATGGCAAGATAGTAATGGCTAATCCTGATAGCACTGGTCAAGCCGAGCTACCAGCCGACACCGATGGTCAAGGCTTTGTGAGGATAGACGGTAAATACCTTGCCAATGCGCTAAAGGCTTGCGGGGGTATGGTGGACTTTAGCCTCGCCAATGCCTAAGCCCGATGCTATTTAGCACTCGACGGTTATCAGCTGGTAGTTATGCCAATGCTAACCGACAAGTCAAAGCAAGCCGAAGCAGAAGGCAAAGGCTAAAGCCAAGCCAGTAAGCCGAGCCAGCACCAGCCGAGCCAGAGCCGAGCCAAAGGCTGGCAAGCGTAGCCGAGCTAAAGAGCCAGTAACAGCCTAAAACGCTTATAGCCCAAACAGAACGCCACGCAAAGAAGCGGGAGAGTATCCCGCTTTTTTGCTTTTTTCAGGGGGTATTGCTCCCCAAGCGTGGGAGTGATACCCCCCTTTTTGTGGCTGGAAAGGGGGAATATGGACATAGTTTACCGCCTTCCCAACAGGCGCAAGTGCTACTGGCTTTGTCAAGACTGCCTCAAGGGACATAGCCACTGCTCAACCAGGTGTCCTGATTACCTGTCCATAGCCAGAGCCGAAAGAATAAAAAGGGACAAACTGAATAGCTGAAAAGAGAGGCAATAACGAAAGGGTAACTATGCCCGAAAGGAGGTGATACCGGTGGAAAAGCGCAAAGAGTATGCCGAAGGCGACATTATGACCTGCCCCAAGTGCGACAGCGATGATGTAGATTACGAAGAAGCTCCAAGCCGAGCAAAGTGTCAGTCCTGTGGGCTAGAGTTTGAAATCAGAACTGTAGCCATCTGGAACGAGTAGACAACTGAATAGCTCGAAAGAGGGGCTTCCGCCCCTCTCACAAAGGCAGGGGGTCGGGAAGCCTAGAACTACCGGCCCCCTCTTTTTGCCAAACTCAGCCAGAAGGGAGGTGATTAAGTGATTAGAGCTAGGGAGGTAGTTTTTCTCTTGACCAGGGAGGATGTTATCTATTTGAAAGGGTAACTATGCCCAGAAAGGAGGTTAAACCTATGCCTATCAGATGGAGCACACTCAGAGTTAGCCAGAATGTGGATGAGGTTGAGGAGCTTATGAACTCCATTAGGCCGACCCTGTGGCGAATACGGGAAAAGGCGGAGGAGCTGAGGCGGATACCCAACCTACCAGGGTATATTGACCAGCCTACTGCCACTATGACCTTCAAGGTTGATAACTTCAACACCTATATGAAGGGCTACATTGAGCGCATCCGTGACCACATACCAAAAGATGCCCTGGAGGAGGAACGCAAGGCTTTGGAGTATGGCAGCCAGCAATCACTAATCTAAAACCTACCGGGAATTGAAGGGGTAACTGCGCCCAAAATCTGGAAGAAAGGAGGCAACAATGCTGGAGAACTTACCCGTTATAAACCAAGAGGATATTGAGTACGCCAGGGATGTGCTAGTACCGACACTGATAGAGCGAGGAAGCGGTGTGGAAGATTTTGAGGAAGGATGGCACAAACTATGTCCGGAGCTTATTTCGTATAATTATCACCTAGCTGAGGCAGTTGCCCGGGCAGCGAATATGGTAGTTGTGGGTTTTGAACCTCAATTGCCCCCAGGGGTGGAGGGTGCTCTCCGTCTGGCTATATGTGCGGCGGTCCTGTCAGCACTGGAACTGGTAAGCCGTAAATTGGGTGAAGCGAAACTGGAGAGAAAGTTAGGATTTTCAACAGAGAGCCTAGAATAAAGAAAGGAACTGACAATTGAATAAACCTAAAATTGAGAAAGGCTGAGCAGCCGGCACTGTTCCAATTCTAGGAACCCTTGAACTGAATATATGGCCGAGGTTAATTCCCCGGCCATATTTTTTACCTCTGAGGTAACAAAACAAGCGATTGTTAATTCTTACCATACATTACAGGACAGGTATTTGTGTAATACAAAGTCGGAAGCGAATTCTTAAGGCATGGTTAGACTATTACCTTGAACCACAAAGAATGCGAGGGGAAAGATAGGTTCACCACTAACAAACTCGGCTTGAAAAGGCTTGGAAGGAGGTAGTATAATTGACTTTGTGAAAAAAGAGCTCATGGATATTCTGGTGTGTCCAGTGTGTAAGGGAGAACTGGAACTAAATGTGGGGGAGAAGAACGGGAAGGAAATAGTCACCGGCTCCCTGTATTGTCACAGGTGTGATGAGCGCTACCCCATTATTGATTCCATTCCCAATCTATTACCGCCGAACCAGCATGATTAGCCGGTGCTAAGGTTGTGATATAATTTACTTTGAGGTCAACAAATGGGTCAAAGTAAGTTTCAGCCGAAGCTTGTTGCAGGCATAATAGTAGCTCTATTCTTCGGTGTTGCCCTCTATCTCCGAATTGTCCTCCCCTACGACCAGGTCTTTAGCGGCGACTGGATAAAGTTTACCGGGGTTGATGCCTGGTATCACATGCGCATCGTCGATAATCTCGTCCATAACTTCCCTCACCTTAATTCCTTTGACCCCTACTTCTCTTATCCCTGGCGGTCAGCTGGGTAGGCAACCATGGCCATTTCTTTGACTATCTCCTCGCTGGCATTATCTGGCTCATCGGTTTAGGCTCGCCAACTCAGCATACCATTGATGTCGTCGGTGTCTATTTCCCAGCCGTCTTAGGTGCCCTAACCGTTATCCCGGTCTATTTTATCGGCAAAGAGCTATTTAACCGCTGGGCTGGTGTTATCTCGGCTGGCTTAGTAGCCCTGTTGCCCGGTGAATTTTTAGGCCGGTCAATACTCGGCTTCACCGACCACCATGTTGCTGAGACCCTATTCACCACTGTAGCCATGCTGTTTCTGATTCTAGCGGTGAAGACTGCTAGGCAAAGGCGGCTATCTTTCAACCATATAAAGCACCGAAACTGGGCAATAATTACTAAACCCCTTATTTATAGCCTGCTTGCCGGGCTCTTCCTGGGAATCTACTTCCTCACCTGGCAGGGCGCTCTGCTCTTTGTCTTCATCATCTCTGTCTATCTCATAATCCAGTTCATCATTGACCACTTAAGAGGCAGGTCTACTGACTACCTCTGTTTTGTTGGCACTATTACCTTCGCCATCACCTTGCTGATGTTTTTGCCCACATCTCCAGACAAGCTGTCTTTAGCCTCTCTGCTTGTTGCCATCTTTATCCCCATAGCTTTAGCTGGGCTTTCCCGTCTCATAGCTGGCCGTGGCATAAAGCCAATCTTTTACCCGGTTGCTCTCCTCGGGCTTGGTCTAGCCAGCTTGGCAATTTTTTATATTATTGACCCCTGCTCTTCTTAAAACAATGGTGGGGCAGAGTCTAGGCATCTTTACCTGGCCCATAAAAACAACTGTCCTTGAGATGCAGCCTCTCCTCTTCCCTGGTGGCAACTTCACCCTCTCGCTTGCCTGGGGAAATTTTACCACCGGCTTTTTCCTCAGTTTAATATCCCTGGGTATACTCATTTACTTCATTGTCAAGCGAGGCGAGGCTGACAAGACATTGTTTGTTGTCTGGAGCCTGGTAATGCTGGCAGCCACCCTATCCATGCGCCGTTTCGCCTATTACTTTGTCGTCAATGTGGCTTTGCTCACCGGTTACCTGTCGTGGTTAATCCTTCGATTCGCTGGCTTCAAGAGAAGTGGCAGCCGACCTGTGGAAACACCAAGGATAATGAAGAGTGAGAAAGCCAAGGTGAAAAAAGGTACCACCGCCAGACATTTTTATATGGCTTTCGGGGTAATAGTTGTCTTCTTCCTCAGCTTCTTCCCCAATATCGGCCCGGCGGTAGCTACCGCCAGCCAGACACCATTCGCCCCCAGTGATGCCTGGTGTGAGTCGCTTTCCTGGATGAGAGACAACACCCCGGAGCCCTTTGGCAACCCTGATTTCTATTATCAGCTTTATGAACCACCCCCACCGGGGAAAGCATATAACTATCCTGAATCGGCTTATGGCGTAACTGCCTGGTGGGACTATGGCTACTGGATAACCCGAATCGGGCATCGTATACCCACTTCTAACCCTGGTACTGGCCATATGGGAGAGGCTAGCATTTTTACTGCTCAGGATGAAGCCTCAGCTAACGAGTTAATGGATAAATGGGCAGGTTCAAGGTATGTAATTGTTGACTATGCCATCGCCGTGACAGGCAAGTTTGACGCGGTGGCAACGTCAAGCGGCAGCAGCCGAGAAAAGTTCTACGATGTCTACTACCTGCCACAAGATGGTAAGCTTAAGCCGCTAATGCTGTTCCATCCTGAATATTACCGTTCGCTAGTTATCAGGCTATATAACTTTGATGGCAGGCAGGTAACCCCCCAAAGCTCCACGGTGATTTCCTATCAGGAAAAGGTAAGTCGAGAAGGCGTGACCTATAAGGAGATTATCGACGTAAAATCCTTCCCCAGCTACGAAGAGGCTGAAGCTTATGTCTCAAGTCAGGAATCTGGTAGTTATAGGATAGTTAGCAATGATCCGTTCGTCAGCCCGGTGCCATTAGAAGCGTTAGAGCATTATAAGCTAATTTATAGCTCAGATAGCACCGTAACACAACCGGGTGGCGCTAGCATTCCCGGAGTAAAAATTTTTGAGTATGTCAGATGACCCTTGAAGGCTGCCCCGGCATCATTAAGATACTGATATGTATGAACCTTTGAGCGATTCCCTGAAGAAGATAACCCATGGTGCCGGAATTGCCGTGGTTGGGATATTCCTCGGGCTGTTGCTTGGGTTTATCGCTAGACTCATCATTGCTAGATATGCCTTGGAGGCCAATTACGGCATCTTCTCCTTAGCGCTAGTGGTATTGAACTTCTCCATGATATTAGCTAGCCTTGGCTTGCAGCTCGGAGCCACCAGATACATTGCTTACTTTCGAGGTAGAGAAGAAGCGGCTAGAGTCCGCGGAACCATATCGGCTTCGCTACAGTTAGCTACTGCTGCTAGCATCATCATCGGCATAGCTATTTTCTTTAGCGCTGAGGCTATTGCCCTGAACATCTTCCATGCCTCCGATTTGGCACTGCCACTGAGGATATTTGCCATTGGGATACCCTTTTTCACCCTGATAAACATCCTTGCTGCTATCTTCCTCGGCTTTGACAACGTAGAACCTCAGACATATTTTCAGTCCATCCTGCTAAACATCCTGTTTCTATTGTTTTTATTAGCAGTAATCCTACTTGACCTACCCTTCGTCGCTGTCTTTTATGCCTATCTGTCAGCTCTCATTCTTACCTTCGTTGCCTTAGTCCTATACACGGTAAGGAAATTACCCCAGCCGATAACATTCACCGACAGCAAAAGAGCCAATTTCTCTGGCAGGAAAGAGCTATTGATTTTCTCCCTGCCACTCTTAAGCACAGCCATGTTTACCATGATATTATTCTCAATGGATACCTTAATGCTGGGCTATTTTAAAGTGCCAGAGGTAGTAGGTTTATATAATGCCGCCTATCCCTTAGCTCAGTTTATCTCTCAGCCTTTAGCTGCCATGCTGCTAATCTATACCCCGGTGGCTACCGGTTTATACTCTCAAAATCTGATGGCTGAACTGAGGCGAAACTATACCATTTTGACTAAATGGGTGGTCTCTCTAACCTTGCCTATATTTCTAGTTTTGTGCTTATTCCCCGAAGCTGTGCTTAACCTTCTCTTTGGCTCGGCTTATATTGCCGCCGCCCCGGCTGTGCGCATTCTTTCCCTTGGTTCTATCATCCATAATCTCCTTGGTCACAGCGCAAGCACACTATTAGCCTGGGGCAAGTCCAGATTCATAATGTGGTCTGTTTTGGCTGGAGCTATGATGAATGTAGCTCTGAATATTGTTCTTATCCCACCCCTGAGTATAGTCGGCGCTGCCATTGCCTCGGCGGTATCTCTCATTTTGGTTGATGTTATCCTAACAGCAAGGGTTTATTCACTATGTCGGGCTCAGCCACTGAGCAAGAACCTGCTTAAGCCGGTTATAGCTTCTATAGTTTTGGCTCTTCTTTTTCGGTTTACAATTGGCAGCTTTCTCAGCGTTACATTATGGATGCTGCCATTGCTGTTTGTTCTGTATTACGTTATATATGGCATAGCTACGGTGTTTACCCGGAGCTTTGACCAGGAGGATATAGCCCTGCTTCTGGAGATAGAAAAGAGGAGTGGCATAAACGTCACCCCCATAAAGAAAATACTAAGGAGATTCGTCTAATTATAAATTAAAAATTGTAGCTTCCTAGCTTGACACGAAATGTTTCCTTAGATAACATAGCAGTCAATAAGGAGGCTAAGTGGGATATGGATTTTGCCCTCCATTTTGCAGTAGAAAATCAAGATGAATATTTGAAGGGGGAAAACTATTCTAAGGGTTTGAGGGGAAGACTTTTAACGTGAAATCTAGAGTACTTTTTATACTGCCACCTCACAGTTCGGACTTTGATACGTTCAAGAATCCTTCTTGGAGTATTGGTCGTATACCTCCCATCGGGTTGATAACAATAGGCAGCTATCTTCAGGCAAAAGGTCATGATGTCAAGATTATAGATTGTCGCGAGCTTATTGTGGAACATAAAACAAATGAGTATATTCCACTCATTTTAAAAATCGTAGATGAATTTAAACCTGACATCATCGGAATAAATATATTAACGGCATTATTTGATGAAGCAAAAAAGATTTCATATGCACTTAAAACGCACTCTCCTAATCGCATAATTATTGCAGGAGGACCTCATCCATCTGTAGAGCCGATACTAACCTTTCAGCAAAATCAATACATTGATGCAATATGCATTGGGCCTGGAGAGGAAGTTTGCCTGGATGTTTTGGATGGAAAGAAAATTAGTGGTATACAAGGTCTTATGCACAGAGACCACGTTGATAAATTTGAAAGGAGAGCCGTAAATTTAGACATTGACAAATATCCATTTCCAAATTACGACCTTGCAAATCGTAATTTTTACACTGATTTTAGCACATCCACGATAACTGGTTGGGGTTACAAAGGCATTTCCTCCCTCACTTCAAGAAGTTGCCCATATTCTTGTAAATTTTGTGCAAGTGACTGGTCAAAACCTGTTCGTTTTCATTCCCCAGAGTATGTAATTGAAATGGTAAAGTATCTCTCGACATACGATATTGATTCCATCTCGTTCTTTGATGATACGATAGCTCTCCAGAAGAACCGTCTGTACAAGATATGTGAGGGATTTATCCGTTCAAGACTTTTTTGGCCTCACACCAGATTGAGGTGGACTGCTTCCATGCGAGTTGATCAAGTTGATCCTTACACATTAAAACTGATGAAAAGAGCAGGATGTTACAGTATGGCTATTGGAATTGAGAGCGGTTCTGAGAGAATGCTTAAAGTAATAAATAAGAAGACCACAGTTGAAATGAACAGACAAGCGTGTGCTTACGTAAAGGAAGCAGGCTTACACTTGGCTGTTTCATTCATGCTTGGTATTCCTGGTGAAACTCAGAGGGAAATGAATGAAACCGTTGCTTTTATGCAAAGCGTTGGTTGCAATTTTAGGGGTGTAGGAAGTTTTCGACCTTTACCGGGTAGTCCCTTTTATTACGAATTTGTCAATAATAATATGTTATCGAAAGAACATATTGATTGGTCAAATTTAGGAGACTTTTCAAGTGCACCTAAATATTTATTTTGTGATGTGCCCAGAGAAAAATTCGACGAAATCTTTGATAAAGCTTACAACATTGCGAATGGTGCTATGTGGACTGCGGTTCACGAAGATATTTTATTAAAGTACCCAGATGAAATTAAAAGTATTGCTTCTAGGATAAAAATAAGAATCTGCAAACCAGACAATTATGAATCATCAGCTCATATTCCTTATACTCCCTTTTCAATTGTGCTAGTTTGTGAAACTATTTTGCTTAAACTCTATGTACTCCTCCCATTCAAATTAAGGAAGCAAATAAAGGCAGTAATTACCAAAATTGCAAAGGCAGATTATTTAAAGAAGTGGTTATGGAGGTATAGCAGAGTTAGTGTTTAGTCTTACCCGGCTAAGGGGGAGCTTCACTCAGCATCAGCACCTGAGCACCGCCATTGTTGTAGATTCTATTTCCACTGTCAATTACGTATGTTACTCCAGGCAAATCATCAAAGCTGACGCTTTGCCGTCCGGCATAAGTTGTGCCGAAGGTTAGCGCCTTATTCTGGATATTCCAAGCTCTCAAGTAAAAATAGCTGGGGAAGCGAACTTCCTTAGTATCACGAGAGAATTCCGACCCCTTGCAGGGAAAGTCAATCTGTTCTAAAAACAGCTTACCGCTATGATGGTCAGCATAGACTACGCAATCCTCTTCAGCCACTCTGGAAAACCATTCGGCAGCGGTAACGTCTTGCTTGGTAAAAACAGTGCTCACATCTACCCGATAGCTGGACAGGGCAATAGAATAGGGCATATTGATGAAATTGGTAGTCTGGCTTCGGCTAAGCTCAAAGACGACTCCGCTGTTGAAGATAAAATAGGGTATCAGTATAGCAAGGACCAAAAACCGTAAGGGCACCGGACTATCAAGGCTTAATTGGGAGGAGGCAAAACTCCTTCGGAATACCCTGACTAACTTCACTATACCATACCCAATGACCTCGCCACCAAGGAGAAACAAAGGAGCCATAAGAAGTAAAGTGATTTGCCAAATCCGAACGCCACCCATACCCCAGCCATAATTGGGGAGGACATAGATGCCGAGTAAAATCAGGACACTGACTATGGTCAGGGAGAGGTATTCAGTTTTGAATTCCCCCAATCTTCCAGGGCGGAAAATTAGCCTGATGAAGCCAATGACAAGGCAAAGCTCGACTAAGTATTGGAAGATACGCCACACTTCCCCCCCAGTGACGCTGAAGGGAAATCAAGACCTAAAGCAGTCTGAGCCAAAGGCTCTTTAGTCAAGGGGTTTAAAAACCCAAAGCTGCCAGCAGTCACTTGCCCACCTGTTTGCTTACCAATGTCGGTAGCAATACGGAATCCGCTGAGGCCTGCCCCTGAGGCAACGACACTATAATAACCGAGCATGAAAACTAGGCTTACGCCAACAATGATGGCTAAGGATTTCTTCGTAAAAGCCCCCGATGAGGTTAAATCAGCAGGTAAGGAATTGGACTTTCCCACTAGCCACTGCCATATAGTCCGCCCGGGCCGACTTTTAATAAAGATAAGCACCAGCGCCCCAAAGGCTACATAACCGATAACATAGCCGGTGCCCAACCCGTAGTAAGACACGACCACGCCAAAACCAAAGATAAGGACTAAAGTAGTTCTCTGTATCAGCGTTAGCTTACGGTCTACCATCAGCAATATCACCAAGACGAAAAAGAGCTCGGAGACCTGCTGCCTAGCCAACTGAGCCATGTCCATAAAAAACATTGGCATGGCAATAAAGAAAAAGGCAGCAAGGAAAGCATAGCGAGAGCCAATCTGAAGACGAAAGATATGGAAAAGTGCTAACGGCACCAGGCAGAAGAAAAGGGGATAGACTATTTTGAATAGCCAAATGATACCCGTATTGAGCAGGAGCGAGTAAATAGGCGCCAGCATAACAATGCTTAAACAGGAGTTTATTAGTCTGGGGATAGTAGCATCCCAGCAGCCATTCTCCATTACCAGTTTGCTGACATAATACTCCTCATGAATGTCGCTGCCTACCAGATAGTTAGATATGAGAGTAGTCTGATACAAGAGTGCCAAAGCCATCATGGCTATCATGAAAGGGTAAACTCGTGGTGGGATGAATTTATTGAA
Organism: uncultured delta proteobacterium; assembly: GCA_963739245.1. Lineage (GTDB taxonomy): Bacteria > Chloroflexota > Dehalococcoidia > Dehalococcoidales > BS750m-G39 > CAVTZP01. Next base: position 66,575 of record CAVTZP010000005.1, on the reverse strand, counting down.
AACGACCATTCCAATGAGAATGGTAATGACAAAGATAAGAACTAGAAGGATGGAGTTGTTGTGATGGGAATTGACCAGGCTGGCTCCCAGGATAGCAAGAAGGGGTAGCAAGACGGCCACCAAAAAGGGGTTAATGGTGGCGGTAAAGCCTGGTTTCGCCACCTCTTCGCTGTTATCAGGTAGGGGATTAGCTGGGCGGAAGTTCTTATCACGCGCATAAGCCAGGAAGCATAATATTAGGGAAAAGACAGTAAAGGTAGCTGTCAGTGGTGCCAAGGTGATAGGATGGGAGATTCCTAAAGGTGGCAGGGCAAAGTTTACCACTACACCGGTTGCCATAACGAAGGCGAGGCTGAGTCCTACCGAATAAAGCAAGCTTTCTATTACGCTTATATTATGAATTTTGAGGATTCTGAGAATGAGGAGGCCAGGGACAAAGGTCAGAAAAATGAAGCCAATTAGCTGTCTTAGGCCGGGGACATCAAGCCAGATTAGCCCAAGCATAGCTAGTAGCAAGCCCAGGCAAAACGCTAGACACTTTTTGATTTCCCAGTCATTAGGCGGATTCAATAGTTGCTCTCTTTTCTTAGAGGAGCCTTATCACACAGCAGATTCATGCTTGTCGGGTGTCTAAAGAAGGTACTTTTACAGAATCTCATCATAGAAGCAAAATCAGCTGGCTCTAGTCTCTGTTTTTCTTCATTTATAAGGTAAATATATTTAAAGCCAGATTCTACAAGCTTATCCCAATGTTACCCCTTGGCTAGATTATAGTGCTGCTTCAGCGGTAATGCAAGGCTTTATCCTTCGGCTAACAGCGGGCTAAAAGTGCTGGCAATAATCCGTGGATTTATGACCATAGCCACTTTTAACAAGCTATCTAACTTTGCCACGGTTTGGTATAATTGGCATTGGCTATGCTGGGCTTGGAATGAGTGCCTGATATTTATCTATGCCCTTGTCTTCACGAGACCACTACGACGAGGTAAGAGTTGTTTTGCTAGCTTTGGTCATATGTGGTATATTATATATAATTTAGGCACAAATTGATAGGGCATATTGGAAGTTCATTCAGGGGTGGGGACGATGAAGCAGTTCGCATTACTCCCAAATTAGGGTAAGTAGAATGCGAAGTTCTAATATAATAAGTTGTATTAAATTGCTCCCCAGAATACCAAAAAGGGTAAGATATTGATGTTGCGCCTACTTATGAAAGTCTACTATGTGCTTTTGGTGCCTGTCAGTATTTTCTTTATCTTGAATTCTAAAAGCATACATAAATCGTACAGGATGTCTCTATTCAAGAAGTTCAAATTGGGTTTCACAATGTTCCTTAACAACATACGCATTCCAACCGGCACTTCGTACAAAGCACATTTAGCTATGGCTTTGAAGATACTTGAAACTCCACCGGATGTACCGGGTAATGTTATTGAGTGTGGAACTTGGAAGGGTGGTAGCGCTACAAATTTGTCACTGGTCTGTAGGATTGTTGGGAGGAAATTGAAGGTATACGATTCCTTTGAGGGGCTTCCTGAAGGTGAAGCAGGCTATCCCGAAGCAAGGCACTGCAAGAAGGGTGACTATCTGGGAACGCTTGATGAAGTCAAATCAAATATTAGACGGTACGGGGCGATAGAATGCTGTCAGTTCGTGAAAGGCTGGTTCAAAGATACCCTTCCAAAATTGGATTTCCCGATATTATTGGCTTTTCTTGATGTGGACCTACAAGCAAGTCTTCACACTTGTGTTAAAAGCATCTGGCCAAATTTGGTTGATCAGGGTTATATCTTCACGGATGAATATGTAGGGACAGACTATGTCGCCCTATTCTATTCCGAGAAATGGTGGTCGAAATACTTCAATAGGATCCCTCCCGGTCTCATTGGTGCTGGTGCAGGTTTACCTTTAGGTGGATACTATATTGGCCCTTGGTCGGAGAGGAACAACCATCCTCTGCAATATAGTAGCACAGTAGCGTATACCCAAAAGACTATGTCAGGATATTGGGCTTACTACCCTGAGGATGAGGATAAAGGAGGCAAGGATGAGTAGGCAGAGGCGACAAAGCCCTTTAACACGTTTCGCTTCTATTGAAGAGGTGATGACAGAGGAGTTTATGTCTATAGTTCACATCTTGGACAAGATAGCAGTCGACTACCAGCTTCTTGATTACTCAGATGCCAATGGAGCACGTTATCCCTGGTCAGTTGGCTTGCTAAGTACCCCCTCACTTTATGCTGCCCGGATGTGGGAGTTTCCCTTTGCCTTACTTTCAGCAGAATTGCAACCAGGGATGAAATGCGTTGATATGGGCTGTGGAATGACACCTTTTACAATTTATTTAAAAGATGTAGCTAGATGTGATGTAGTAGGCATTGACCCAGATATATTCTCATCTCGCATTATGTACAAGGGTTTTGGTGTAAGCCTTGAATTTATCAGGAAAACCGGACTGAAAATCATAAATGGGCGTATGGAAAATATTCCTCTCCCTTCAAATTCTGTTGATAGAGTTTTCTGCCTAAGTGTAATAGAACATTTACCTTACACGGTGCAAAGGAAAGGGATGCAGGAGATGGCAAGAATCTTAAAGCTAGGTGGCAGAGCAATTATAACAGTAGATACAAATATGCTTTCTGAGATTAGTAAACCACTGGACTTAATATGGGAGTCAGGGCTATTGCCTTTAGGAGAGATAGACCTAAGATGGCCTTATCACCGATTTGGTATCTTCTGCGATGGGAAGCAGCCCGCAGATACATTTGGTATGACCCTTGTTAAAGAAGACTATTCTGTGGAGACGGCATATACCTATAAAGAAGCCAAGAAAAATGCATCTTTGATAGAGGGTAGTCTAATACCGACCCTGCGTAAGAAAACTCTGAAAGTATTGATATGGCATTATTGGCTGCAACTATTTTGGCTGCGAATACCAAGTAGATTTAGAGCAGTAATTAAAAGCGTAAAAAGTAGAGTCTTAAGAGAAGGGGGAATTTAAAGGAATTTGTCAAGAATGGCTGTCGTTAAAAATTTGCGAAGGTTATTTAAAGGCATGCGACACCACCCAGTCAACACCATTAGATTGATTCTATCTACTGTGGATAGCGAGCTAAAACTTAGTGAATACTCCAAAATTACTAATAAAGGGGAGCGGATAATCATTCAAGGGGATTGGGAACATATCAAAAGGCATGGAAATTTCATAGAACTATGCCATTTGCAAAGATATGAATGGGTCATAGGATTAGTTAATGAAGGGAAAATACGTGCAAAAACACTTTTAGATGTAGGATGTGGAACTGGGTATGGTGTTTATAAGATTGCTAAGGACACTAAAATTCCGTTGGTAATGGGGATTGATATTTCGAAAAGAGCAATTGGAAGCTTTGCACATAAATATTATTGTTTGCCCAATTTGTGGTTTAATATAATGGATGCTTGTGATCTAGCTTTGAATTTTCCAATGTCATTTTTTGATGTAGTCACATTATTTGAGATTGTAGAGCATCTCTCGCCAAATAGACAATATGAAGTCCTCAGCAATGTTGCAAATGTGCTACGTCCAGAAGGTGTTGCGTTATTGAGTATGCCTAATGCTTATGTAAGTAAAGGGGACAACCCACATCACCAAAAAGAACTGTCATGCAGTGAATTAAAAGACTTGCTAGAGTCTTACTTTGCTGGCGTACAGATCTTTTGCCAAGATATTGTATTAGACGGGAAGAGAGAGCAAGAGAATTGGCATATGCATGTGGAACATGTAACAACAATTCAGAATCTTGGCATCTTCGACGATTATTTAGAGAAGTCATTTAATCTTTTGGCAATTTGTAAAGAACCTAGAAAGTGAAAATATAGGTAGAGTCTTAAAAGGGAATTTGAGTGGAAATGGAACTTAAGGGTAAGAAAGTCTTGGTTACTGGAGGAGCTGGTTTCATAGGCTACCATACCGTTAATGCTCTTCTTGAAAAGGGGGCTGAAGTTATTGTAATTGACAATCTGGTTACCGGTTGGGAGGAAAATCTTAATCCTAGAGGAACATTTTATGAGTTAAATACCGCAAGTCCTGAAGTCAAGAATGTTTTTGAGAAAGAAAGGCCTGAACTTGTTTATCACTTTGCCTTCAATGTTCTAGTGCCCAAAGCAATTGAGAACCCCCTTATGGATATGGATAGTATTGCTGGTTCAGTTAATATTCTTCAAAATGCTAAAAAATATGGCGTCGAAAAGATTATTTTCTCATCTTCGGGGTTTCTTTATGGCAATACTAAGAACCTCCCTGCTCGCGAAACTGAACCTGTTAGTCCCATCTCCCCATACGTGGTTTCTAAACATGCTGTCGAGAATTATCTAGAGTTCTTTAGGGCTACCTTTGGCTTACGCTACGTTGTCTTACGTTATGCAGCTGTTTACGGCCCTAGGCAAGTGACCGGAGCGATGGCTGACTATATTCGTAAATTGGCAAGTGGTGAACAGGCACAAATTTGGGGCGATGGTAGCAAAACCCGGGACTATGTTTATGTTGATGATGTTGTGCGCGCTAATCTTTCAGCACTTGAATTGCCGTTTGATTACCCATATCCTGTTTTTAATGTTGGTACTGGTATCGAGACAACGCTCAGTGCTTTGTACAGGGAGATTGCCAAAATGTTGAATAGAAAAGCTAGACCGCTATATTTACCAGACCGCCCCGGTGAGCAAATGAGATATGCTCTTGATTATTCGAAAATTAAAACAGTATTGAAGTGGCAACCAAGGGTTGCTCTGGATGAAGGCCTTAAGAAAACAGTCGACGCTTATTTAATTGCACATGCGGACTGAATCAAGGCGATTAGGATTGTTTAGGAGTAATAAAAAGGGGAATACGACCATGGATGATAAGCCATATATTAGTTTTGTTGTCGTAGCGCGTAATGACAACTATGGTGGAAATTTTCTCCATCGTATGCAGGTATCCATTGATGTACTATTGACCTTGTGCGAAGAGCAAAGTACCAACTTTGAGTTGGTGATCGTTGAATGGAATCCTCCCAGGAACAATCCGCGCTTGATAGAAGCTCTGAAATGGCAGAAACACCCTAAAAATTGCAAGGTGCGTATTGTTGAGGTTCCCAACAAAATACACCAGCGATCACCTAACTCTGACCGCATGCCTCTGTCTGAATATGTTGGCAAAAATGTGGGAGTACGCCGTGCCGAAGGTGAGTTTATTCTGTCGACCAATCCTGATTTGTTATTTAGCGAAGAGCTAGTAAAATTCCTAGGTTCAGGAAATCTTTCACCAAAGTGTTTTTACCGCATCGTCAGATACGATGTGAAGAGTCCTATTCCTCTGGATATGCCGGTAGAAGAAGAACTTCGTTATTGCGAGCAACATGTGTTTAGGATTCATGGTTATACGAGCTATGATAACAAATTTACTGGGAAATTTAACCCTTACCAGTTAACACGGGCTCTCGCTACATACTTAAAATGGGGATTACCACTTTTTCCTTCTGCTGTTCCGTTTACGAACGCAGCAGGTGACTTCTTTATGATGCATAGGAGTCACTGGCATTCCTTGCGTGGCTATCCAGAAGTAACAGGGGTTCATCACATTGATAGCCTTTTTCTATATGTGGCACTGTTTCGAGGGCTAGAACAGATTGTGCTAAGGAGCCCGCTAAGAATTTATCATCAAGACCATGGCCGTCTAGAAAGTAGCAAGCCGTTTTCTCCGGAAGTTAAGTCAGCTTATCACCGACTGTTCAAAAAACGTAAGCCAATTATTTTTAACGACGAAACATGGGGCCTTGGAGGAGAAAATTTACCTGAGATTTATATATAAGAAAGCTTTTGGAGCTAGCCCGCTTCGATGTTGTGCTCTACCTGAAATTTGACAAAAGTAACTATAACTAGTTTGATCTAGTTCGCAGACAATGAGTAGCTACGGACTTAAGGAATAAAAACTAGAGAGCTTTTTAGCTGTTGTTTCATTAAAAGGCTATCATAAATCTCGAGACATCTCTGAGCCCATTTCTCCATAGCGAACTCATCGCTAAATCTGCGGCAGTTTTCTTTCAGTCTCTCTATCCCCTCTGGCTTGAGGCTCAAAAATTGCCTAATAACCTGCCTCAGAGAATCAGCGTCCTGGGCTGTAAAGAGCAAGCCTGGCTGAAAGGCTTCCATCAGTTCCTTTAGCTGACCATTGTCGCTGGCAATGACCGGTGTCCCAAAGTGGCATGCCTCCCAGAGCACACTCACTGTAGACAAGAACTGTCTGGTATAAGAAAGGATTACTGCATCAGCAGCGGAGAAGTAGTAAGGCTTCTCCTCCTCAGGTATATAGTAGTCCTTGAGTACAACCCTGTCCTCCATGCCGTATCTCTTAGCCAACGATTCAGGGTGAGATCCTAAACTGAATGCCTGCCTACCAGCCTGAACAAGGTAAACGTCTCGCATCCCCTGTAACACGCTGAATACTACATCGAGGTCCTTGCCGCTATGTGGGGCACCGAAGGACAAGAAAATAGGCTTACGCTGAGGCAATCCCAAAATGCGGCGAGCTTCCCGCTTGCTTACTTGCATATTGTGATTCAGGCGTCCCACGCCTATGGGTAAATATTGAACCCTGTTGCTAAAGACCCCGCCTAGATACTGGCTGTACCCTCGCTCTGCTGCTCTATTTTGAGTGATAAATCTAAAGTTGTTTCGCCTCAAACTTACGCGATAAAGCAATCTCCACACAGGGCTGTTTACAACAAACCTCAAAACAAGAATATAGATGATTAAAGGCAATGTCCTGGTCTCCAATTTGGGCATCTTCGGCAGATAGATGTTAGCCGCCGTCAAGGATACAACCCAACTGATGTCCTTAAACGGCAAGCTCAAAAGGTGCGACATAAACAAAAATGGCTCACCATCACGCAAATGGATAATGTCAACCCCCTCCCTATACTTAATGCTGATCGCTTTGGCAATCGTTGATGCCGTCTCAAAGAGCATCAGTACCCATCTGGTAGGTGTCCACTTCCGCAAAAGGCTAAAGAATCGGTGAGCCAAACCATATTTGACTGGCACGACTACAATCTCGGAAACTTGAGCTTTGGTATTATCTATAATCCCGCAGAATGTCATCACCTTGACATCGGAGCCAGCCTCCTCCAAGGCCACTGGCTCGTTTAGCACCGCCCATGGCGGGTGCCCGGGGTAGTGGGCGAAAGGACAAACATAGAGGACTTTAATTCGCTTTCGTGTCAATCTCTTCCTAACTTTGCCGAAGTCTTCGGAGTTGGTCACTTGACTGCCTTCACTATGAGGTGCCAGCCGAGTTCGTATGTATCGGGAATATCCACCTTGACCTTCCTCTGCTCGGGAAGGTCAAGGACATTATAATGCACTTCGGTGGTAATTTGTTTAAACCAGGGTGAGAAGAGGTTTCTTGCTTCGTCTTTAGTATAGACTCGGGTATAAGGGCAACCTTCGTTTCTTTCCGAATAACGAGATACAAGTTGCTCCGGCGTAAGAGTCCCCAGCATTCCCTCCTTTATACCCCTCCAGTATATTATGCTGTAGGCATAAAGCAAGCTGTCCCGGTGATACAGCATTGCCATCACTTGCCCACCTGATTTGAGAACTCTGTGTGTTTCAGCCAAAGCAGTTTCTACCTCAGGAATGTGATGAAGAACGCCAAAGCAATAAACACAGTCAAAGGTCTCATCCTTAAAAGGTAAAGCCATGGCATCAGCTTGAATCACCACAGGCGGTAAGCCGTTTTCCTTTAACAGGTCTCTAGCCAATTCAGTAGCTGCGTGGGTTAAGTCAGTACTTATGACCTTAGCACCATTTCGGGCAAACTCGGCCGAATCAATGCCAGTGCCAGAACCTACCTCTAAAACCAATTTCCCTGAGAAATCGGCGAATCTGAAGGCATCATGCATGTAGTCCTGTAGCGAATAGCGGAACTTTCGCTTCTCTTCGTAACTGAGCTTTTCTGGAACAAAGCTCATTGGAGTGCTTTGCTCCCAGTAATGCATTATTTCGTTCCTTATCTCCACTTGGATGCCTATCTAACCTCCGGACTCAGCCCGAGAGCAAAGTAATCTACCTTTCCGGCAAACTTTTGCTGGTCAAAGAACCTCCAGCAATCCAAAAGCAGAGGCTTTTCCATATGGGCAATGAAATCCTCTGGCGTCAAGCTTTTGAACTCTTCCCAGGGTGTCGCTAGAATACATAGTTGTGCCCCTTTTAGGCAATCCCTCGCTGAGGTGACATATACCACCTTCTTATCTCCCAGCGCCTGGCGGGCGGCATCATTGCCGGCCGGGTCGTATATTCTTAGACTGGCCCCATCCTCTAAGAGCCTTTTGGCTGTCTCCAGAGAAGCCGACTCTTCAACCACATCGGTATTGGGCTTATAGGTTATACCTAATAAGGCAATGGTCTTGCCTTTAGTATCTCCTAGCTTTCGCTGTATTAACTTCGCTATTCTTTCATTCTGGTGGCGGTTGACTTGATGTGTCGCCTCCTGAAGCCGGGCCTGGATGTTGAGTTGCCGAGCCAGAGTGATAAAGGCTAGGTTATCACGGGGGAAGCAGGGACCACCATAACCCAGTCCTCCCTTCAGGTATTTGGGGCCTATCCTGGAATCCAAGCCCAGGAATTTGGTCACCGCATCTACGTCCCCCCCAGGCAGTTGTTCGCAAATTTCAGCAAAGACATTAGCCAGGCTGATTTTGGTGGTGATAAATACATTAAGCGCTAGCTTCGCCACCTCAGCGTTATAAAAGGTTGTCCTCACTACTGGCGGGTTGTTAGTGCAGACCGTTTTATAGATCTCGACCAAAAGCTCCCCTGACCTGGGGTCAGATTCCCCAATAAGCACTGCATCGGGGGAGGCCAGGTCTCTGATAACACTCCCCAGGGCAATAAATTCCGGGTTATAGCAAAGTCCAAAGTCCACCCCGCACTTCTTCCCGGACACATTTTCAAGCAGCGGTTTTATCACCGTCTCGGTGGCGCCGGGAAGGACTGTGCTTGTTATCACCACCACGTGGAAAGCATTTTTGGATTTGAGTACCTTGGCTATGTTCCTGGCAGCGACCTCGACATATTTAGTGGAAAAACCCCCGTGTTCTTCACTGGGGGTGGGCACTGTGATAAAGGTAATCTCGGAGTTATCTATGGCGGACTTGTAATCGTCAGTCGCTGAAAGCCGCCCCTTCAAGCTTCTCATGAGTTCATCTAGCCCTGGTTCATAAATAGGGGGCTTACCTTCGTTGACGGCTCTTATTATGGCAGGACTCACATCAACACCAATGACCTTGTAGCCCTTATGAGCATAATAGGCGGCTAAAGGTAGCCCCAGTTTGCCTATTCCGATAACAGAAAGTGTCTTCATAGCCTGTTACCTTCCTCGACAATCACATATTCTTCCGCTTGTATAGCTGAATCCCATCCTGGCATCTAATAGGAGCAAAACCATCCACTGTTGCAACAGAATTGGGATATATATCTACAATTAAATCAAACTTCGGAGAAAGCAATTGTCTTAACTTATCGTTTAATTTTCTATGATGAGTACCTATTGACAGATAATCAATTAAATCATTTTTAATGCTCTCAGCTGCCCCTAGTGCCACTTCATACTCAGCGCCCTGAACATCCATATCAATAATATCCACATGGTCGAACCCGTATGTCTGTATTAGGTAATCCACAGTATACGTTGGTATCTCAATAGTCCTTTTAAAGATGAAGTTGTAGAAACTCCTGACGCTCTCTCTCACGGAGAGCTTGTGGGAAGTTATAGCTTGCCCATAACTAGAATCTGGGGCAGGAGAAGCACTAAATTGGCATCTACCATTCCGACTAAAAACCGCCCCATGCACAACTGTACCATTAATATTTTGAACCTCAAAATGTTCCTTAGTCCACTGATAATGAGTAGGTTCACCCTCAACCGCCAGACAGCGATAACTCACCGGGGTAACTGGGACAACTCTGTAATTTATCACACCAGCTAGAGCCAAACACCAATCCCCCCATCCCGCCCCCAGCTCAAGCATATTCACATGTTTCCTCTTGATATCAGCTAACACGCTTAGAAAACAATCCTGCTCAAACTGGCGCTCACTTACCTCCCCCTTCGCTTGTATAGCGTGCGTCCGCTCTGCAAATTCTGTCCTTCTCTGTTGAGACCAACATTTTGTCATCCAGTAATAGCCATACCAACCCTGCTCCCATCCCTCATCCTCAGGTGGCTGAGTTTTAGGGGTATCAACATCAAAATGCCTGACAATCATAATTCTGTGCCCACCAACTCCCTTGACTAAGAGATATTCTCGAGCTCTGTTACTCTCTCCGTTGCCCACTGGTAGGTTCTTCTCATGCCTTCTTCAAGGCTAATCTTCGGTTCCCAACCCAGCACCTTTTTCACCAGGGTTAGGTCGGCGTTTCTGCCTCTAACGCCTTGAGGCTTAGTCAGATCATGCTTTATGGTTATTTCTTTACCTGATATCTTTATGACAATTTTAGCTAATTCCTCTATAGTTACCAGTCTATCAGAGCCTATATTCACCGGCTTTGTATAGGCGCTCTCCATCAATTTGAGGACCCCTTCAATACAATCGTCAATATACAGAAAGCTCCTGGTCTGCTTGCCATCCCCCCAAAGCATGAAATCTTGCTCAGGATACTTAAGCGCTTTTAATATCAGGTGGCAAGGGGCTTTGCCCTTCTGCTTGTCAAAGGCGGTATAGACTTCGCCGTAAACATTGTGGAATCTGGCTATCCTGATATTCATACCGTAGTCCTTCTGGTACGCCTCACATAACTTCTCAGCCAGAACCTTCTCCCATCCATAAAATTGGTCGGGGTCAGCAGGTATAGCATTCTCTTCCTTAAGTGGAGTTACCGCCGTATCCTTCTGGAGGTATTCCGGGTACACACACGCCGACGAGCTATAGAAGTATTCCCCTACTTTATTCTCCAGCGAAGCTTGGAGCATACTTGTGTTAATCAATATGTTGTCCCGCATAATGTCAGCCCCGATACTGGTTATATATCCTATGCCGCCCATATTGGCTGCCACTTGAAAGACATAGTCGGTACCCTTAGTCAGCTTTTTGCAATTACCTTCTTCTCTGAGGTCAACAACCTGCACGTCTACCTTGCCCTGGATATCCTCAATGTTCTTAAGCGAGCCGCTGGATAGGTTGTCTGCTACGCAGACTTTAGCTCCCTTGCCTAACAATGTCCGTGCTAGATGCGACCCTATCAGCCCAGCTCCCCCTGCCACTAAAACCTTCTTGTCATACCAAATCATTGCTAGCCTCCTATCTTATAAAGATTGCTTAAAAATAGGATGTCCTCTTGTAATGACACTCCCTCATAAAGTATTTAACACCTTATTGTAACATTTTATAATGTAATAGCTAACTTTTACACGTCAAGTTTGAGTAGTGTAACATTGGGATGACATTTCTCCGGGATTATCCCTGGCAGTAGCCAGCCTTGGCTTCATAATAATTCGCGTTTCAGGGTTTGTCAATCCTCGAGTTTTTGCTCTTAAATAAGCCAGACTATGGGCATCTCCACTATGCCTGTTTAATCTGACGGTCTGATATCAACATATAGCCGGAGCGGGTCTTGGAGAGAGGGCTCAACTTTGTTATCCTTATACAGCCAGAACTCCACCTTCTGTTTATCTCCCGGTGGTTGGGCGACAAAGCTGATTTCCTTCTCCCACTTCTGCTCATGAGCCAGGGTGCCAATGTCCACCTCTTCGCTTCTGACACCATTTATGGTTATCTCAACGCGGTACCTTGCTGGCTGGTGTTCATGATTGACCACACCCATAATTACATCTACATTGGCACCCAGCATAACTTGCTGCGGGTAGTTCTCAGCCTTGCCTTCAGAGCCAAGAATATAGAATTCAGTAAATTTCTCATTTTGCTGGGGGGTAACTACAAAATAAACGATGCCACTTAAAGCTACCACGATAGCTACCACTAATGATATGAACAGGGCTTTACCTAATTTGGGCATTACGTTTTTCCTTGTGAGATTATATCACTTTGGGCGAGCGAGTGACTAGCTAGGTGCTAGCGACCTAAGAGGCGATGTTTAATGACATTGAAGGCAACTCCAAGGCCGTGAATTACGGGGTTAAGGCTAGAGCCCTGTGAATGATAGATGCAGGAGACAGGCACTTCCTTGATAGTAAAACCCTTTCTTCTGGCTTGGATGAGCACTTGAATACTAAAGCCAAAGCCAGCCTCAGTGATACTGACCGCCTCAATTAGCCTGCGACTTTGGGCACGAAAACAACACTGTGAATCAGATACCCTAACCTTTGAGCCGAGGTTGTAGAGAAAGGTGATAACGTCAATGCCGAATTTGCGGTATTTCGGCATCTGGTGGAGATTGGGGTGGATGAAGCGAGAGCCGATGATTAGGTCGGCTTCCCCCTTTAGAATCGGGGCTAGTAACTGAGGGATCTCATCAGGATTGTGCTGCCCATCACCATCTAAGGTCACCAATATATCGGCATGGCTCCTTTTAGCAACTTCGAAAGCTGTTTTGGTAGCTTTTCCAGCACCTTGGTTTGTTTTATGCTCTATGACCTTAGCCCCAGCCGTCCGGGCGACTTCAGCGGTATTATCGGTTGAGCCATCGTCAACCACGATTACTTTGTCAACATATTTTTTAGCTCTGGTGACTATGTCACCGATGAACGCCTCTTCATTATAGGCAGGAATAGCAGCTATAATTTTAGATCTATCGTTAGATTTCCGCTCCACCATTTGACTATCCTTTAATCCAAAATCACTATTACCTTTTATCACATGCCATAATATCATATACTAATTTAGGCAACATTTTCTATCTCTAGCAATCCATCGTGACTTTGCTGAGGCACTTTTCCTCCCCCGATGCGCTAGTTGGCAATTATTTCACTTCAGTTACGTAACTTGGCGATTTTATTATGCCAGGTCTACATGAATAAGTAAACGGGAATGTGACTAACGGTTGAAGCCAAATAGAAAGTCTAAACACTAACGTCTGCATGGTGGCTACCCCAAGATATCTATTGCCACATAGTCACCGCCTAGATAACCACTACAAAGCGCATTCGAACATGTAAATCTTCCTTCGGGAGCACCTGCTTGAACTTGACTATTGCTCTCAACACGCAAGGTTAGGAGTCTATCCCACCTCGTAATTTCTTATTATCAGGAGTTGTCATCGCCTTTTATTTGCCCTGATATTGGTATAGCTCTCCGGCTTTGAGACAGTGATAAATAATTTCAGCTAATTTACCCATGGTGCTGACTAATGCCTTGATCCGTGGTTTACCCCGTGCTACTTGGCGGAGGTAATAGTCCTTGAAATCGTTGTCAGAAGTGTTGGTTCTGACGCAGCCGAAGCATACCTGGAATAATACTCGGCGTCCCTCCCTGCTTCCCTCTCTTCCCTGCCTAGTCCTGCCGGAGCCAGTGCCCGACTGAGTCATGCTGTTATAAACTCCAAGAGCTTTTTTGAACTTCTTCTTGTCGGGCCACCGCTCTATGTCCTTGATAATGGCTAGAATAGTGGCTGCAGCGATCTCACCAAGATACGGAAAGGAAAGTAGAATCTCCCCGTAGGGATGGGCCACCACTTGTGTTCGAAGCATAGATGTGAGAGCATCACGTTTTGCCTGCGCCTCCATTCTTTGAACACTTAGGTCTCTAATCAACCATTGGTAGATATCACCAGGGACACCAACGCTGTTGGCCGCAAGCTCTAGTATCTTCTCCCTGTCTTTCCGCCGCAGCTTTTTGATACGTTCCAGACCGTTGCTGTTAAGGATATCCTTGGGAGTCGGGTAATAAGGAGAGATCCTTAAGAGCTGATTAAAATATCGGGATTCACCTTCAGGAAAGACTGCTAGCAAAAATTGATGCAGCCTATTAGTGGCTTGGCTTGCCAACTTATTGAACTGCCACCTTTGCAATACCAAGGAGTTTAGAACTGCTGCTTTGGATCCCAGCTCAGGCGTCATTGCTGAAATACGGAATGATAGTCCATGTGCATCTCTTAGGTAAAGCAGGTATGCAGCACTGGTAGCATCGATTACATCACTCTTGCTTTCTTGGTCAAGAAAGCGCTCCCTGGCTGCTTTGACTGCTTTAGTCTCCAAATGATAAACAGTATATCCTCTGGCTTGTAGGAAATAGACTATAGGCTCCGAGTAGTGACCTCCTGTATGGTCAACTGCAATAACTGCTTCTTCGACACTAGACAGTTTTGCTCTAATGGCTGCATCAAGACGCTCGAAGTCACCTATATTATTTTTGATATTCAGTGGCTTCACCTTTCTCCATGCTTCGCCAAACTCTAGCAGAGCTATAGGCACAAGTGCTACCTTATGCTCCCTACTATGAACATCAATTCCTACATAGAGTTTCCGCTTGTGACCCTTCATTCGTTCCTTACTTTGAGTTTACGGGGTGGGCAATCTGTGCAGTGTAACCATCATGATGGTGGGCCTCTGGCTCTAAATACCGACCAATCAATCACTTGATCTCACCCACTGCCCCAGTATCTTGACCAAGATTATTGCGGGTCTACGAGCCGCCTCTGTAGAGCTATTAGGCTTTTATTAAGGAGGCATCAACCATGTAACTCTTTGGTCTCAGCCCACCCCGTGAATTAAGTGGGGAAATAGCATATATCATCTTAAATGCGAGCCTTACGTTGTCCTTGTTCGATTCTCCCCTCTGATGATGCTACTTATAGTATGTAGACTTATAGTATACATTAAGCTACGATTTAGTCAAGTATTTGGCTAAGTAAGATGGTAAATGAAGACGCTAGAGAAGCAGTTTGGAGAAAAGGTGAGGAAGTTAAGACTGGCAAGGGATTTGTCTCAGGAAGAATTGGCATTCAAAGCGAGTGTGCACCGGACCTATTTGGGTGGTATCGAAAGAGGGGAACGGAATCCATCGTTAAAAAATATCGCTGCAATAGCGAAAGCCCTAGACATTACTTTGTCTGAATTCTTCTCGTTTGACGACGCAGAATCTGGGGGTGATCTGAACTTCTAAGAAGCACTATAGGCATAAACATGAATAGTGTACAGACACAGGTATGCATGTTGTGCGGATAATGGGTTTTTATTTACAGTTGATTTAGCGCTCCTCTCTTTAACTTAGATAACAAAGCATCGCTTTGTTACCTTAGTCAATATTCCTTGTTTTTGAGCGTGGTAACAGCTCCCCGGTTGAGTTTCATTTTAGGCTGTCTGAGTGCTCGGCAACTGTCTATTTAAGCTCTGCCTTCTTGCCTATCTCTCGGCGCTCAGTACAATCCCAGTATAGGGGTGACAAAGCCTCTGCCAAGTTTACCTTACACGTAAGGTTAATTACTTACCTTACGCACACCTTACGCATAAGGTGATTCCTCTCCAAGCGTAAGGCCTTATTCGTAAGGTTGTCATATCCCCTATAAGGAGAGGGGGTAACCCCCTCTGGTGTGTTATCTGAAGTCTATTACCGAGATAGCTGTTCCTATCCCACCTATCGGGTAACTTCTACGGATAGGGTTTTACATAGATTGATACTCGGCTTATGTCTAGGACTTCATACCCTTGCCTTTGTAGCGTGGTGTATGTAGTGGTGCTGGGCATCCACTCCAACAAAAGACAATATTGTTACTCCTGAAAATCTAGACTAAAGGTCTTGACTCTGACCAATAACTGGATCATTTCTTATCTTTAATGCACAGCTTTAATACTTTATTTTTCCCATGCCATTTCGCATCTCCAATGCTTTAAGCAACTATGTAGCACCTGTACCTGGTGTAGCAGCTTAGTGTAACACCTGAGCATACCTAGGTCGTTTACTCGGTAGATACAGACCAGAGGGGGTTACCCCCTCTCCTTACTAGGGAAATAGGAACCTTGTGCGCAAGACCTTGCGCTTGGAGACTCACCCTCAAGTGCAAGGTGTGCGCAAGGTTACCTTACACGTAAGGTAAATGTAAGGTAACCTTGACAGTGGTGCTTGAGCGAGAACTTCCCAGACCCGAGACAGGCAGTAAGAGTAGCTCGATTGGCTAAAACAAAAGAGGAGGCTGACAGAGTTTTTTCCCTCTCATTGCCCGGTATAGCACACCCTCTTGACACTAGAGGGGTTACCCCCTCTCCCTACAGGGGAAAAGGGAACCTTACGTGTAAGGCCTTACATGTGGTTGGTAATTACCTTACGTGTAAGGTCAATGTAAGGTAACCTTGACAGAGGCTTGGTCATCCCTATGCTGGGAGTGCACTGAGCGCTGAGAGATAGGCAAGAAGGCAGAGCTTAGATAAACAGTTGCCGAGCACCCAGACAGCCTAAAATGAAACTCAACCGGGGAGCTGTTACCACGCTCAAAAACAAGGAATATTGACTAAGGTAACAAAGCGATGGAAAGTCCAATTTATTGCACAATTAGATGATTTGTTGGATGATTGGGTCATGAGCTATAATTGTGACCGATGGGGCAAAAGCGAATAATATATGCATGTGACGTTGGATCCACCCGGTGTTCCGCAAAGACGGGTTTACCATCCTTTGCGTGGGCTAGAGTGAATCCCGAGGATGGCGCCATTCAGGTGTCTTCCTACATTGACAAGCTGGTTCAGCAATTGGAATCAGACATTCGGCAAGGATGCAGTATTGCTCTTGGATTTGAAGCACCTTTGTTCATTCCAGTTCCTGAAGATTGGAAAGGCTTAAGTAAAGGACGCGAAGGAGACGGCAATCGCTCATTCGCATCTCCGGTAGGACTGACAGTCTGCGCTCTAGGCATCCACCAGTCTGCCTGGATTTTAAGAAGTTTATATGAGTCATCATCCCGTGAGTGTGATTTCACGCTGGATTGGCAGCAAGACTGGCCCCCTCGTGGTCATCGGCCGGTACTTTTTTGCTGGGAAGCTTTTGTTTCCGGAGCAGCTCATAGCGAGCTACACCTAATGGACGCGGCGACCGCGGTGAACTTCTTTTACAGACATGAGACGAAACTACAGGATGCAAGAGAGCCAGTATATGCAGAAAAACCACTCTCATTGATAGGGAGTGTGGCGCTATGGAGTGGTTGGGTGAGTGATCTAAAATTTATACACGAACCAACTCTCGTCATCAAGCCCAAAGAACCATTTAGGGGTAACTACCGAAATCTCGATTGAGCATGACAGCATTTCCACAACGCCTAGAAATCACACCTTCTGGCTTTATGTTCCCTTAGCCGAGTGTATTGTTGACGCATGTGCAAAAGGATGGTAGATTTGTTTTCAATAGTGGTAGCGGGTGGGTATTCAATCCAGGCGCATTTCCCGCTAATGGCTTAGTATCCAGCCTTAAACGGGCTTGACACAAGGAGGAACTGATCATGGCAACAAAACTCTTTGTACTTCTGAGCACCGGAGACCGAGAAGTGGCTTTAGAGGTTGGGCTGGTATACCCGCTCAACGCGGTGAAAAATAAGTGGATGGACGAGGTCAAACTCATTGTTTTTGGCCCATCGGAGAAACTCGCTGCACATGATATGGAAATTCAGGCAAAGCTGAAGGAGTTGAGTGGGGCTGGCATCGATGTTATCGCATGCAGATGGTGTGCCGATAGAATGAAGATAACAGATTTACTTGAAAAAGCCGGAATAAAAGTTGTGTACGTCGGCCCAATAATCTCTCAGCTGATAAAGGATGGTTGGGCCTCCTTAACATTTTGACGGATTGTCGAATTTAATAGAGCGATTAGCACAATATGCTTAAGTCGAGCATGATTTCAACTTGGTTCTTGGTTCAAGATGGTGACCGAATAGCAGTGTGGCTGGCATCAAAAGCTTGCTTAACCAATTCAATAAATTCTTCAGCGATTTCATGTCTAGGGGAATCCTTGACGACTAGAGCGTCTACTGCAACACTTAGCTCATTGGTGAGGTGGAGTATCCTCAGCCTCTCCTCGCTAACCGCACTGCGTGCCTCAGCCTCAGGTAGCAAAGCAATGCCCTTCCCCATCTCCGCAAGCATCCTTGAATAGTGCAGGTAACCTGTGTCTACCTCTAAGAAGTTTAAGAGCTCCAATCCGTCGGCTTTAAACCTGTCTAGCAGGATCTGCCGAGTTGCTGATCCAGGTGGCGGAAGGATGAATTTGTAATCAGATAAGTCGGCAAAGGTCAGTGAATCGCTCGCCCCGATAGACGTAGACCAGCTGGCTACAAGCAGAAGTCTTTCTCCTTCTGATATCCTGGTGGCTATAAGCTTATCTGTCTGATAATCCTCACTTATCACGACAGCAACATCATATTGCAGATCTAGAAGCTGACTAACGATCCTATAGGAAGGGCCATTCTGTATGCTAAGGTTTGTATTTGGGAAATGATTTTCGAGTTGAGCTGCTGCCGAGCTAACAATGCCGGAAAAAGTAACAGCCGCACCTACTCGAAGGCTATGCCCCCTCATTTCCTCCAAAAATATGTCAGCGCTTTTCGCTTGCTTATATATTCCCTCAGCATATCCTAAGAGGATCTGCCCGGCTTCGGTTAGATGAACCCTTTTCTTTTTTACATAGACCAGTTTCACCCCGGCGGATACTTCCAAAGCTCTAACTTGCTGACTGACCGCTGCCTCGGTCAAAGATAACTCCCCAGAAGCTGCAGTAAAACTCTGTTCTTTGGCGACGAAATAGAATGTAATCAATTGGTGAAGGTTTATACTGGGAGTTTTCATTATAGTGCTTCCCTCCTCAGAATAAATAACCATTCCCAGTCAGAGAGCCGCAATTTCCTCGGTAGAATTATAAGCTATTCTTATAATATCACAATTAACTCTGTCTTGAAACCCCTTGCTTGTATGGATTATCATATATGGATTATCATAATTTCTGCGTGAATTAACAAAAGGGTTACTGTGACTACACTATTTAAGGAGGCACCGCTATGTAAGAAAGTAAGTTGGATAATGGATAGCTTAAAATCTTAAAAAGGAGGAAGGTAGCAGTGAAACGGTTTGTTCCAATTCTATTGTCGATGGCACTGGCGGGTGCCTTAATCTTCGGCGGTTGCGCTAAACCAGCATCACCAGAAATTCCAAAAGAAATTCGCATAGGCGATGTTGTATCCTACACGGGTATGTATGCCACTTTCGGTATTAATAAATTTGGGGTGGAAGCGGCTTTCGAGGATATGAACAATGAGGGTGGAATATATGTAAAAGAGTACGGAACTAAAATACCCGTCAGATGGATAACCCGTGATTGTGAGAGCGACGTGAATAAGGTAGCGCCTCTTACCGAAGACCTGATTCTCAGCGACAAGATACAGTTCATTGGGCCTGGTTTTGAGGTGCCAACGATGCGCCAAGGTACAGCGACGATAGCTGACAAGTATAAGATACCAGCCTGTATCGGAATCGGTCCTTTTGAATCCTGGATGGGTATGAAGGAGTCAGCTAAGGCAGAATGGAAATACACCTTTGGGGCTGGTTTTGCTATAGCCACCCCGCCTGAGCCGGGAGACTGGCGGTATGGCAACGATGGATATCTGATGTGGCCTACAATGATGGGTGTGCTGGATGCTAACGCTGGCCAGACCAACAAGAAAGTGGCTGCCTTTGCGCTTGATGACGCCGACGGCAGAGCCTGGTACATGGCATTTACTGGAGCGGCAAAAGAGGCAGGTTATGATTGTTACGGTGCCGACGAGCAGTTTGGCATATTTCCTGGGGATACTACTGACTTCTCACCCCTAATAAAGGAGTGGATGAAAGCTGGCTGTGAAATAATGTGGGGCAATTGTCCCGGGCCCCATTACGGGATGTTATGGAAGCAATGTCATACGCTGGGTTTTGAGCCTAAGTTCGTTTCCGCTACCAGGGCAGGAGGTTACTATAATGATGTAAAGGGCTGGGGCGGTGACTTACCGAACGGTGTCGGTATGGAAGAGTTTTGGAACCCACAAGTTAAAGGCGTCGGTATTGGTGACACAACCCCAGAATCGCTCTTTCAAAGGTTTAATGAAAAGACAGGGCAACCATTGGCCCAGGGTATAGGCTATGAATATGGGGAAGCGCAAATATTATTTAATGCCATTGAGAGAGCGGGCACACTTGATGCAGATGCAGTTTGCAAAGCTTTAAGTGAAACCGATATGATGACAATGAATGGGCGTGCCACGTTTGAAAAAGGGACGCAGTTTTGGCGATGGCCAGTGGCATGGGGCCAGTGGCAGAAGACTGATAACCCATGGGTATGGGAAGCGCCGACAGTCTTTTCCCTTAACGACTTCTTGGTGCCGACGGCTAAGTACATATTCCCCATGCCTTACTAAACCAAGGTATGAATAAATCAAGCAGGGCTTAGGCTACACACCCAAGCCCTGCTTGATGCAAGGGAGGAAGCCAGACAAGGAGAAAAAGGGTGGTGACATGGAAGCACCGATTCTTTCAGTGGTAGATATGAATAAGCATTTCGGAGGGGTGACGGCGGTTAGAGACATGAATTTTGATGTTCGGGCGGGTGAAGCTCTAGGTTTGATGGGCCCAAACGGTGCTGGCAAGTCCACCCTATTAAATATCATATCTGGTGAATACAAGCCAGACTCTGGAACAATAAAGTTTAAAGGGCATGACATCACGGGTCGGGCCCCGCATAGAATTTGCCACCTTGGAATTACTAGAACTTATCAAATTCCCCAGCCTTTTGTCAATTTAACGGCTCTGCAGAACATCGTGGTAGCGGCAGAGTATGGAAGAGGCTTGGGGAAAGCTGCCGCTGAAAGCGAGGCTCACAAAATACTTGATATTGCTGATCTTTCAGAAAAGAAGGATGTATTCGCTAGAGATTTGGCATCGATAACTCTGAAAAGGCTCGAATTAGCTAGAGCCCTAGCCACCGGTCCAACACTACTGCTGCTTGATGAAGTGGCCGCGGGTTTAACCGAAGAGGAAATCCCACAGATACTAGAGATCCTACAACGGGTATGCGAAATGGGCATAACATATATATTGATCGAACATGTTATGAGAGTAATGACGAAGGCAGTTGATAGGATCATAGTGATGGATAAGGGCATGAAAATCGCCGAAGGCTCACCGAACGAAGTAATGGAAGATAGAAAGGTAATTGAAGCCTACTTGGGTAAATCGGTATAAATGGGGGGATGTTATTTGGCGGCGAAGTAAAATAGGAAAATATAGCCAAGAAATGCCTGAAGAAACATTGTTGAAAGTTAGCCATATAGATGCATTTCATGGGAGCTTCCAAGCCCTGTGGGATGTATCATTGTCAGTTAAACCGGGGGAAATTGTCGCTATTATTGGCGCCAATGGATCCGGTAAATCCACCCTGCTGGACACAATATCGGGCTTAGTACATCCGGCTAAGGGCAGTATTGAATTTGAGAACAAGAATATCTCTGCATTGGAACCTTTCGAGATAGTTGGCCTTGGCATCTCCCAAGTTCCAGAAGGAAGAAGGATTTTCGCCGACCTGAGCGTTTTAGAGAATCTAATAATAGGTTCGTATAACCGTCAGGCAAGGTCTAAGAGAGCACAAAATCTGCAAAGGGTTTACCAACTCTTCCCGGTACTGGAAGAGAGGAAGGCTCAACTGGCTAAAACACTAAGCGGGGGGGAGCAACAGATGTTAGCGATAGGGCGGGGCTTAATGTCAGACCCCAAACTTATGCTCCTTGATGAAATGTCTCTCGGCCTTGCCCCCATATTAGTTAATGAATTGTATAAAGTTTTGAGGGAAATTAGAGAAAGGGGCATTACTATTTTATTTGTCGAACAGAATGTAAGGCGAAGCCTCACCGAAGCGGGCAGAGCCTACATAATGGAAGCAGGGCGTGTTGTTTTAAGCGGCAACGTAGCAGAACTGAGGGAGGAGGAAAAAGTTAAAAAAGCCTACTTTGGTGCCTGAGGTTGATTAGGACAATGATAGCTGATTTAGCTGCGCCTGTAGTGCTGGGTATTCTGTTGGGCGGATTATACGCGGTAACTGCCCTAGGTCTTTCACTGGTTTTCGGGGTGGTGAAGGAGGTAAACGTCGCCCACGGAGACCTGGTCATATTGGGCAGCTACTTTGGTTATACTGCCATGACCGTTATCGGGATAGACCCTATTCTGAGCTTAATCATAGGTATGCCCCTGTTGTTTGGCATCGGTTTCGCTATTCAAAAATATCTCCTGAACCGAGCCTTTAGAATATCAATGGACGCTGCATTGATATTGGCTTTTGGGATTTCTGTAATCTTGCAAAACACATGCCAACTTATCTGGACTCCGTTCCCCCAAGGTTTGACAACACCTTACGCCCTTGGCAATCTTAGTGCCGGACCAATTCGTTTCCCGCTAACGTATCTGCTGGATTTTATCGTCGCCATAGTAGTAATGCTTTTTATCCGTGAATTCCTGAGGAGAACATATCTAGGCAGGGCTATAAGGGCCGCCGCCCAAGATAGGAAAGCAGCCCATCTGATGGGGATAAATACCGACCAGGTGTATGCCTTCACCTTCGCTATCGCCATGGCATCGGCGGCTATAGCTGGCGTGTTCCTGGGATTGACTTTTCCCTTTACCCCGATATCAGGCATGCCTTTCCTGATCATTGCCCTCGGTGTTGTTGTATTAGGAGGTTTGGGTAGCATAGTGGGGACATTTGTAGGGGGTATAGCCTTTGGCTTAGCCCAAACCCTTGGTGGATATTTCTTTGGAGTTGCCGCTCAGATGCTGGTTGCTTACACCATGGTGCTGGTAGTGTTAGCCGTGATACCACGAGGTATATTTGGCCGTTAGGATGAACATGAAAGTTAGCATTCCTCGACTGCGGGGGGGATTAACACCGTTAATAGCGGTCGTAGTGGTGCTGGCACTGTTTCCAATAATAGGGGTGCCCCGCGTTTGGCTCCTTTACCTCTTTCTCTTCTTTATATACCTAGCTATGGCAAATATGTGGAATCTGCTGGCTGGTTATAGTGGTCTGATATGCCTGTGCCCGGCAGCTTTTATTGGGCTGGCAGGGTACACCATGACAATAATGACATGGCTTGGTTTGCCTTATTATGTTGGAATAATTGCTGGAGGGATAGTAGCGGCACTATTTGCTATACTCATATCTATTCCTGTCTTTAGGATGAAAGGTATCTATTTCGCTATTGGGACACTAGTTGTACCTGAAATATTGAGGGTTGTGTTTTTGCTTTGGAGACCTGTTGGAGGGCTGCTGGATGGCCGGGGTAGGGGCTATACGGTGCTCGGTGTGACTGAGGTTTCACACGCGCAGGTTTATTGGTTGGCTCTGGCTATTGCGATTGCATCAATTTTCCTTATGCGATATATCTTGCGTTCAAAACTGGGATCAGGGTTGGCGGCAATCCGTGATAATGATAGCACTGCGGCCAGTTCTGGGATAAATGTTTTCAACTTAAAGCTGTACTCCTTTGTCATTGCCGCCTTTGTAATTGGAATAGCGGGGACAATCTTCTACATTTACCAAGGATTTATAGAGCCAACGAGCGCCTTCAGTATACGGTGGCTAATCACCATAATGCTCGCTACTGTCATAGGGGGGGAAGGCATTGAAGAGGGACCGGTTGTTGGAACGATTATCGTTGTCTTTTTGTACTTTCTACTATCCAGATACGCTGAAATCAGCCTGATAATACAGGGCGTAATATTGGTCGGCATAATGTTACTGGCACCGCAAGGTATTATGGGCTCTATACGCAAGACCCGAACTTACCGTTCCCTGTTGCAATTAGCTACCAAGCACTGATCTGGGTATTTGTATAGCTGAAGCTATACAAATAATACTTTGAATAGTGAAGGAGGTAAAAATATGCGGTTAAAGGACAAAGTGGCCATTATCACCGGAAGTGCCCGAGGTTTGGGCCGGGTATTTGCCTTACGTTTCGCTAGGGAAGGAGCCAAATTAACCATCTGTGATATCCTTGACTGTGAACCGGTTGCCAAAGAGATAGAAGCTATCGGTGGGGAGGTGCTGGTTCTAAAAACTGATGTTACCAGTGAAAAAGATACCGCCGAGATGGCAAAAAAGACGGTCCAGCGTTTTGACCGGATAGACATTCTCGTCAACAATGCTGGTATTGTTGGTGGTAAGGATTTTATGAAACCGCCGGAACAGCTAATGGCGGAAGACTGGGACAGGATTCTGGCAGTCAATATTAAAGGCGTATTCCTTTGCTGTAAAGCCGTTATTCCCTACATGAAAAAACAGGGTAAGGGTAAAATTGTTAATATTACTTCAACCACCGCTTTCACTGGCTTACCATTCTTCCTCCACTATAGTACCTCCAAGGGCAGTGTTATTACGATGACCCGTGGCCTGGCAACCACGCTGGGTGAATTCAATATCAATGTAAATGCGGTGGCACCTGGGCTGGTCATGACCGAGGCGATGCAGACGGTGTTCTCCGAAGAAGATGCAAAACAAACAGTGGAGACTAACCAACTTCTCAAGAAAAGTACAAAACCGGAAGACATAGCTGGGGCAGTGGTCTTTCTTGCTTCCGATGAAGCTGACGTGATTACCGGACAAACACTGGCCGTTAACGCTGGCGAATACCTGCACTAAATGAAAGCAGACAGTACTCTGAGGCTTTAGCAAAGTCGTCGATAAGGAGGTAGACAATGGCCGAGGCCAATCTATTTGACTTGACAGGGAAAGTATCCTTGGTTACTGGTGCCGGAAGTGGGCTTGGCCGAGTTTTTTGTGAGGCTATGGCGGAACACGGTAGTGATGTAGTTTGCTCGGATATAAATGAGGCTTGGGCAAAAGAGACAGCAGGCATAATTGCCAAATACGGGGTAAAGACATTAGTTGTTAAAGCAGACGTGTCAAAACAAGATGAAGTAAAAGCATTGTTCCGAAAGGTTGACCAAGAGTTCAGAAAGCTAGATGTCCTGTTCAATAATGCTGGAATCGCCACCAAAGGAGTAAAAATCCATGAAATGCGGCTAGAGGACTGGAACAAAGTCATTGGTGTAAACTTGACCGGCGTTTTTCTGTGCATGCAAGAAGGTATAAAATTGATGCTTCGGCAGAAAAGTGGCTCAATCATCAACATAGCTTCGATACTGGGATTGATAGCAGCTGATCCAGATATTCTAGCCATACAGCACTACACTGCTTCCAAACACGGAGTAATTGGTCTTACCAAAACAGCGGCGGTACAATATGGGCCTGATAACATTAGAGTAAATGCGATTGCTCCCGGTTTCTACGCAGGAACCAAGCTTGGTGATGTGGAAGAAAAAACCGAGGCGGAGGCTCAGGCATGGGCAGAAAAGGTACTAGCGTTGACCCCTATGAAGAGGTTCGGACAACCTGAAGAACTAAAAGGATTAGCGGTTCTTCTAGCGTCTGATGCATCCAGCTTCATCACCGGTGCCACCTACGTAACGGATGGAGGCTGGACAGCGCAGTAACACTAGGAGCCCCCCTTATCGGTAGACCGAGAAAACTCCTATTAAGACGTTACACTCAAGAATTGCAGTTTCCGGCCTATCACGTGTTGGCGCTACAATTTTCGCCAGCCTGTTGCACAATCTGAGTGTTTGTTACTTGTATGATGCACTGGAGTGAGCGGAGATTGTCAACTCACTGGACTAGCGAGCCTCCGCAACCAAATGAACATGCCGAGATCATCCAACTCAATCCGCTCTGGTTTCTTGAAACGAGTTCGACTGAGAAGCTCCTCAATATCTTGCCGTGTATACGACTCACTCACTGAATGCCTCAGACCCCAGCGCATAAACCGGGACTTGATATGGCAGGAGAATTCATCTACCTTGTCCTTTGGCGCATCCTTCCGCACGTCGTAAACAAGAGCTGGATGACCTGGCTTCAAAACACGGTAAATCTCTTCAAATACCTCGACGGGCTTGCTCCAGTGGTGGAGCGACCCGCTTGAAACGACGAAACCAAATTCCGCATCGCCAAACGGCATCTTGGTAGCGTCACCATGTCGAAATGTAATCCGCTCCGAAAGGCCAGCCTCGGCAACGTTTCCCCTGCCGATGCCGATCATCGTTTCTGAGATATCGAGGCCAACAATCTGAGCCCGAGGAGTGCGCCGGGCGATCTCAATCGAGACAAAAGCTGGCCCTGGACCCACCTCCAGAAAGGTTCCTTCGCTGATTACAGCCATCACCCGATCAGCGAGGTTAGCGTAGGCCTCTTGCATAATAGGCGTATCTTTAGCAAACTCAGCATATTTAATAGCGAAGTAGCCCTCGATTCCTTCTGAGCGGAGTTGTTTTATAGTTTGAATTATGCCGGCCACTGTATTCCCCTGAGCATTGTCCTGGTGCCTTCATTTTATGCTAATGGCTCCTCTGTAGCAAGTGAGGCAACGAGACTCAATAGGCGCTTGGACTTAACAATTGTCAGTTTTGTTAACCCACCGCTGCAGTAGAATCCGATTGCGCGGTGAACGAACGTATGGAACGATTGAATGAATCGCGAAATCGTATCTAGACGAGAGTTTGGTGCCGGGGTATTTCAACCGGATTAACCGTTTGAGAGGTTCGAATACAACATAACTCGCCTTTTTTAGCTCTTACGAGTAGAATAGTCCTCATATGGATGTGACTTTCCGGCTCACGGACTACAAATCAGACTACTTGTGTACCGCTTGCGGTAATCTCATCTACTGTGACATCAATGATAAGTCCCGCAAATTCTGTATCAATCCAACGTGCCTGGACTGCGCGCACAATATGGTAGTCATGGATCCGTCCGCAGAGTCATCACCATTTTTGCATGCCGAATTGAAGGAGGAGGAAACCAAGTTAGTTGCATCAATCGAAGCATGTGTCCATGAGGCGCTAGCTCTGTACGTCTACAATATTCGCAGGGAGCTGATCGAGAGCGCCGTTAACAAACGAGTAATGCCGTCGATCCCGATGTGGCACGCCATAGGCGATCTGCTGATTCTGATGAACCTACACCCGCCTCGGGGTTCGGACAAATCCGAGTCGACTTTCGAATCGGTTGTGGCCATGAACTACAGACGTACCGAACACCTCAACTTCATTGAGGATGTCGAGAATGGCCGACACAAGATAGTTCGCTATCCCGACGGTCGGATGAGCGTGCTGATGATGAAGTATTTAGAGCCTGTCCACGATATGTTCAGGGTATATGGATTGGCATCTTCAGGTGACCTGGTTAATGAGTCTGACCTTTTCAAGTTCAAAGACGTCGACGAGCTCGTTATCAAGGACGTTGAACTTGGGCCGGGTGTGGACATGTCAAATTTCTTTGACTCGCTTTGGCCTTACATCATAACACTGCGTTATGGCTTCTCCTTGTACTACAGAACTTCCCTGCAATACCGATATGCACCAGCGAGGCTTGATATACCAGTCATCATGGGGCTGCTCTATAGCTTGAAGCCGGGAGAGACTTTCCTAATACCAAAGCAGAATATGGCCCGACATTTCGCGAAGTACGGGCCTTATGCTGAGGGGCGAACATTTGACCAGTTCCTGGCGGAGTACGTTACGAACGACCAGAAAGTCCCCATAATGCTATCTATCGGAGATAAGATCATAGCAGACCGTATGACGCTGCTATACTTCGCTATTCATCTGCACGGTCAATTCATCGAGGCTAACAGACGCAATGGAGGTAACGACGATATTGCCGAGATGAAGAAAAAGGCGGCCGATGTGTTCGAAGGGAAGGTTCGCAGTGAGCTGCGCAAGTATGGATACACGGGCCCCGAATCTGCCGTGAAAGCAAAATACGACTACGATGTTCTCGGTATCTCCGAAAGCAAAAAGCGAATACTTGTGATAGATGCCAAATTCCGCGACATCTCACCTTCCTCGATCTCGGCATCCACGTTAATTCAACAAGAGTTGCTGGAGCCAGGGCAAGGCCTGCAGTATGAAGCTGAGCGACATATCCTGAGAGTGGATTATCTGAAAAAGAATCTTGGATTGTTCAAGCAATATCTAAAACCAGGGAGTGATTTGGGTGCTTATGAAGTTCGATCGTACTTGGTCACAAAACACATCCCGCTGGTTAGTCAATATAAAGACGTAGGAATCCTTTCACTGGCAGAATTCGTTGACCGAGAACTCAGGTGACGGATATAGCGTATCCTATTGTAGGTTTATAGAGCCCACGGTGCCACATGCTACAAGAGGATAATCTAACCAATTGCACATTCCATCTTTTTGGGTTACAGGATAAGCGAAACCCACTGCCAATTAGATCTTAGTAAGAATAGTATGTCACCAAGGTATTTCATGCAGGCTAACAACAGTTATGCGACTTCCACCGAGGAAGGGCTGTAGTGAAGAAAGTGTAGAATAGTGAGATAGATAAGAGGGGGGGAGGGGGGCCATCCGGGGGTAGTTGGTCAGAGACATTAGCACAGCACTGGCAGTGCGCCCCACCTAATAGTGCTACGCACATAGATAGTATTGATAGCATAGAATAGAGGGGCGACTTAAGCCGGTTTTATCCAGCCTCTTGACAATGCCGGTTAGTTTGTCTATACTATAAATATAGACAAATGGCAGAAGAAAAGAAACAGCAGATTTCAGTAGACAGACGGCTCATGAAGATGGGCGGTAGCCTAGTTGTCAGCGTTCCAAACGAGGTAGTAGAGCAGTGGAACCTGAAGAAGGGCGACGAAGTGCGCTTCACTTTTCAGGAAGGAGCGGTAAAGATTGAACCCAAAGGATCAGTCAGGGTTGAGACAATCCCAGAGGAGATGGTGGAGGCATATTCTAAGACGATGAGGGGCATTCAGGCAACAGTAACTATGGACGCAGATGCTTTGGCTATCCATCTTGAGTTCTCCGGCGAGAATAAAGAAACGACTGACCTTTTTCTGCACAACCTGTGGCGCAATCTGCCCGTGTTCCTCCGATTGCTGGGGTTAGGCTCCGTAGAAGAGGTAACCAAAGAGGGAACGCAGAAATGACGGGCCCTGATGATTTTCGCGATCTGCTGGCGAGAAGTGTTATACTGGGCACCCGAGTTTGGGGGCTAGCTGAAACGCTGGTGCCGCCGAAGATGGTAGAAGAGATTGCCTGGCTTGGTGATGAAACCACCTTCCTCAACGCCCTGGGCATTAGTCCTACTGAAGACGGAAACCGTCTCTCGCAACTCTCGTCTTTTCTCGATAGCGACGAAGTGGTTGATGCATTGAGCTATGAAGGAGAGCGCTGGCGAGTCACGGACATAGCTACCGCTGCCAACGAAATCCTGCAAGAGGTAGGCAACAGTCTGGCTGCAAATTCGACCCCCGGCAGAGTGGGCAGGTTACTGCGAGCAATACCGATAATGGCGGCGAGTAGGTTTACAGATCTTGGTAACAGGCTAGCGCAGGTGTTGATGGTGGACCCCATCCCTGAAGCCCTTATAGTGGCTTATGGTGAAACCTTCTGCCGTCGTGACGAGGAAATACTGGTCGCTGTTGACCAGGTTATTCTGAAGGACAAGGTGCTGGGGACGGTAGCAGTAGAGCTGGCCGGTCGGCTTATGCTTAAGCTCGGTTATGATGGTATTTACCTGGATAAAAAGAGCAGGGAAGCTCTCATTAATTGCCTGGTATTGCTTATTGGAAGTGTAAAAGAAAAGGTCGTATCTTCGAATGCCGGAATCGACCGGCAAAATACCAGGGAGGAGATAGCATGAATCTTCAGGAAGTTGTAGAACACCGGCGGAGATTCCGCCAGTCACCTACTGAAGAGGACCTGCGGCGCTTACCGTTTCGCCACGCTTTCGTCTATGGGCGGGTGTCGAGTACGGACCAAATACACGAAAGTGAGCAGTCAATTAAGGAAATCGCCCACTTAGTAGCGCTAGCGCGAAGCGATGGCTATGTTACTATACTTCCTCAGGAAGAGGTAGAACGCCGTATTCAAGCGATCTGGCAGAGATTGCCCACGGCGATCCTGGTATGGGAAGATGGCGAAGTCATCGTTGACTGCCGTGATCTGGGAATATCCGGCCAACTATCTGAGGACAAGCGTCCGGGTCTAGCTAACTTGCGTAGCCGACTAGAAGCCAACGAAGTAGGTTGTCTCTACCTGACCGAAGGCATGAGCCGCTTGTCGCGTGACCAGAACCGGATTATCTCCCACCAAGTACTCAAGCTACTTAAAGAACAACAATGCCGGGTGCGCACTCCGGATGGGATCTGGAATCCTGCCGTGGAGCGAGACTGGGAGTATTTGCATGAGGAATTGGAAGATGCCGCCCAGGAGTTAAAGGTCATGGGAAAGAGGCTACAGCGACGGCGCAATAGCAAGGCCAGAGAAGGAAGACATGTTGGTAGTCCGGTGGTCGCCGGGTTCGTCATAGAGATTGAAGAACAGCGCCCGGACGGACGCTATATCTTCGGCAAGTGGAAGGCGTATCTACCTCATGCTGAGATAGTCAATATTGTGCTAAAGCACCTGGTCGATCTGCGCAGCCCTATGAAGGCGGCTCAAGCCCTTAAGGAGCAAAATATCGTCTTTCCTTACTTTCCGCCGGAGCTAAGCTACATGGTGACCCGCACCGAACTCAGGTCCTGTCACAAAACAGCTTCAGGCTATGTCATCACACCGGCGTTGATAAGCGGTCTAGCCCAGAATCCTGCTCTCATCGGAGTGTGGAGCTTCAGTAATCAACCGGTAATAGTTGATAATCACGACCACATTGTGAGTGAAGGCCTCTTCTGGCAAGCTTACGAGGTAGCAGCAACAGAGAGAAAACCGAAAGGGAAGGCGGTTGAATTTGAACCACTTCCTTTCAGCAATCTCCTATGGTGCTATAACCATCCTGCCCCACATCGTATCTCAGGTCACTCCAATGACGGGACCTATGTGTGTAATCGCGATTACGCTCTCGGACAGGGGGCAATCTGCATGGACATAAGCCACCACGTATTGGACATACCACTTCTTGAGGTTGTGCTTGGACAGCTTGATTTTACCCCGTATGCAGACGAGGTGATGACCAAACTGGAGGCAGAATATGATGCGGGTAAAGCCCAAGAGAGCTACCGGCGACGCCAGGAAGCCGAGCTTGAGCAGCAAATCAGGCAACTTAAAAGCTACCTTGGCTCTAATGACCCTGATCGGGAGGAAACCTACTGGAGCCTGATCAAGGAGACACAAGCCCAACTGGAGCAACTTCGTGCTCAACCTGCGCCCAAGGTGAATGCTCCCATGAACATTCACCTTGTTCGTAACCTTTTAGCTCGGATAAGGTCTGATTGGGAGCGTTACTCCCCTATTGTTCGTAACCGGCTACTGCGGCTATTCCTGGAACGTGTAGAGGTGCGCCCGAGCAATAAGCTTGTGGAAGCAACTATCATCTGGAAGGTAGGTCTCCGGCAAAGCATAGTGATAGAGAGGCCCGAGAGCAATAGCGGGAAGGAGAAGGCTTGGACCTCTGAAGAAAAGGAAATCCTGCGAGCCCTATGGCCCTCTGCTCCTAGACGTGAGGTCGAAGCTATACTACCTAACAGGACATGGAAGGGCATTCAGCTGCTGGCACGCCGCTTAGGTGTCAGGCGACAGCGAGTCCATCACCCTGCTAAGGTCTGGCGTCCCTGGACTCGGGAGGAAGATGCCAGACTACTTGAGCTTTACAATCGTGGTGATGCCCTGGCCGATATTGCTATCAAACTGGGACGAAGTCTGGCTGGTGTCGCCTGTCGTATCCGAACGAAGAATCTGAGTCGACCGCGACTAAAGCAGAAGGCTGTACCTCTCTGGCACCTGGGGGAGAATGACCTCATAGGTTCTGAAGCATCCTGTCGGGGTAGATAACAAAAGGGATAAAACCGTAGGGGTTAGGCTTCTTCTCAACCAGGGCTTCATCCAGGTAGAGCTCAAATTCAGCGTCTGTCCACAGCTCAACAATAGTCGCCGTCTTAGCCCTGGGCTTTACCTGATAGAGGAACTCGCTTTCTTCAGCGGTCAGGCTGTATTTAGAGGCTACCCTCCATATCCTTGAGGTATCATCACCCAGCCACCAGACATAGATGCCCTGGACATCAGGGGCGGTAACCCTTACCTTCTTTGCCTCCCCGTCCCAGATAACCTTGTAGCTGGCATCGCCAAGGATGGCGCAACCAATCTCGGTCTCAAGGTCAAGCTGCTCCAGGTTATTATCCTCGTAGACCTGGCGCAGGGCGGCCTCAGCGCTACGGGCTTTTGTTTTAGCCTCGTCTGAATCCCCAACCGCATCCACGACAAAGCTAATGCCGGACATCAGGTATGAGGTAACCTTGTCGATGAAGACCTTGGTATAGTTGAAGGTCAGGCGTTTCTCCCCCAACCTCTCTCTCCCCTCCCACTGCCGACCGTGGTAGAAATCAAGCCGCTCCCGGTATCCCCGGAGCCGGTCAATATCAAGACGGTTTAACTGTGCCGAAATAGAAGTTTTATCCATTTTTCGCTCTCTTTAGTATCCGCTGGATGGTGCGCCGACTAACGCCAAACATAAACGCCAGCTCCTTTACTCCTTTGTCCCGGGTAGTGAACAGCCTTAATACCTCCCCGTCTCTCAATTCCTTTAGCCATTGCTGTTTACCCCCGGGCCGAACATAAATACAGTCAGGAAAAGGACAGCTAAGACATGAGTCAGCAAGTTCGCACCCGTCATCTTTATAGTGGCAGTACTCCGGGAGTAAATCCTGTCCACTCTCATCCCAACACATAGCCTATATCCCCAAAGCTTAGTGGTGCGATGCTCATAGTAGCACATATGTTCTAATTCAGTCAACAGTATTTTGTCGCCTTTTGGGGAGGGAGGACAAAGTGGGTTCCCGGAAAAATCTTTAATTTCTCTGGATGCTTAAAGGGGGATTGACATGGGGTGGAGGGAAGGCTATTATTAAATAAATATTAACCCTAGGTATATTGCCCTGGCCAATATCCGGCGGCATTGGAGGTAAGCGGTGAGATTTAACAGATTTTTTGCCATCTTGGCGACAACCGTCATCCTTTCGCTGCTAGCAGTAACCATCCCCGCCACACCAGCCCTTGCTGCCCCCACCATTACCCTGTCCCCAACATCGGGTACCGCCGGTACCACAATTATCGTTAGCGGGGAAAATTTTGCCTCCTATGCCGGTGACCAGATACACGTATACTTTGGCAGCACTGAGGCCGCTGGCAGCCCGCTAACCGTTCCCGGAAGCGGCGATTTCTCCCTTACTTTCCAAATTCCTGAGGATGCGGTGCCGGGAAGAACCTATGTCATCACGGTTAGGGATCAAAATGGCAGCCAATTAGGCGGAGGTGCGGAATTTGTTATTCCCAAACCAAACATTATCCTGGATAGAGGTGGAGGCGTTGTCGGCACCACGGTGCAAATTAGCGGCACAGGATTTCACGCCAACCAAACGGTAACCTTCACCTATTCCAATCATACTAAGACACCACTGGGCTCAGTGACAACCTCCCCTATAGGTGAATTTGCTTTTTATGTCGTTACCATTCCGGAGAGCACCGGCAAGGAAAATAAGATTATAGCTAAGGACCCGGCAAGTAATACCGCTGAGGCTACCTTTTCCGTTATCCCGTCTATTGTCCTTGACCCAGTATCAGGGGCTATCGGTGAGAAGGTAACTGCTAGCGGCACCGGCTTTGGCTACAAGAGTCGGATTAGTATTGATTTTGATAAGAAATCGGTGACAACAGCGACGACAGGTAGTGATGGCAGCTTTAAAACTACCTTTGATGTGCCAAACTTGGAACTCCGGACTTATGGGGTGGATATAGCCGACGCAGAGGGCAATGCTGCTGCTACCACCTTCACCATAAATGCCGGCAAGGTTAGCTTTGTCTTCCCTCAGTGGGGGATATATGCTCTGATGGTGATAGGTGGGGTGGTGCTCTTTTTCCTCGGCATCTGGATAGGCAGAAGATCCGCCTATACTATTTAAGAGTTTAGATTTTAGAACCCTATCCTCTTTATCCCCTTCCCCTTAGTAATGGGAAGGGGAATTTTTTTATAAAAAGAGGGGCTTCCGCCCCTCTTAAACATTCTATGTTTTGCGCCCATTGACACCGCCTATTTTAGTAGTATAATCCACATAAGGGAGGGTAGTATTATGGCTAAGAATGTAAAAACCTCTAAAAGGGTGGGCAAGAAGATTGCCCCTAAAGTATTAAAGGGTAAAAAGATACCCAAGAAAACAAAGAGTGCCTCAGACAAGAAAAAGAAGAAATAGATTACAGTTTGTTGAGAACCCTATCCCCTTCATCCCCTTCCCCTTAGTTAAGGGGAAGGGGAACTTGTTTATAAAAAGAGGGGCTTACGCCCCTCTTAAACACCCCACTTTATTTACGGTTGATGTTAAAATAACTAATCGTTTTGTAGTAATGCTTTAATTTCCTTAGAAATTAGGTTACTAAGTATTACCCCCTGTCTCAATTTCTTTATTAATCTCAAACCCATTACTGGTTTTGTCTGTAGTTTTCTTCGGGAAAGCATATCTGCAATTTCCTCTATACTTCTTCCAGATACATCATTGCAATCTATTATTGACTTTTTGCTAAACCCTGGATATTGATTAGGAGTAATTTCAACCAGCGTTTCACTTGGGCAATACTTTCTAAGCCTTCGAGTATTATCGATTTGAGTTGAGGAACAAGCAAGGAGTATGACTGTATCTTTTGATGGGTTGATATTTATTACGATGAAATTATGTTGTTTTGGTGATTTGAGAGCCTTCTCGTAATAGTAATAAACAGACCCAGCTTGTATAGTAGACTTAATTATATCGTATGCACTGGGCAAACATTATCTCCAAATGGACTCAAGGTAAAGCATCTCTTCAAGTTTTTCCCGCCTAACGTCTCTGTCTTCATCTGTCAACTCGAAGCATTTATCAACATCAGAGTTTGGGTCATCAAAAAAGTCGCTTAAATCCATTTGGATTCTAGAATTCTGTTCCAGTGATAGTTTATGTTTATACCAATCAGGGTACTTATGAGTGAGCTTTACAATTGCCTCTCTGTCAAGGTGTCCGAATTTATTCCACGAATATTCTAGGGCTTCAATGTCAGAAACAGAAAATACATCATTATCGATATGTTTCTTAGATTGCATATCATACGGGGGAGCAGCACCGATATAATCGGAAGCATAATTGCGTTCTTTCATACCTATGTACTTGCTTTGTTCTGCAATATCTTTTACACCAGAGGCTACTGGCCCATTATCCATAGCGAAATAAGTATCATTAGTTATGAGACGACAGTATTTCCTTAAATGATAACGGTCAGCAAGATATACTAACTTGATTGCTTTCATTCTATTAATTGTGCCACCTGCTTTTATAGCAAAATAATTAAGTGCTTGAGTGGTTTTTCTACAATCGAAGTTGAAATTAATCTTCTGCATATGAACTTTGGTTGCCATTTTTTTATCCTCATTCTTTATAGGTTTTACCTTCAAAACCCCCTTAACCGCATCTCTTACTACCTCATACTACTTTACACTACATCTATTACCATCTATTACCATCTATTACCATCTATTACCATCTATTACTATTTTACACCATAATATATAACATTGTAAACAATGTAAACGGTGTATACGCCCACAAACATAGTTTTGTCAGGTGTCTATAGAGTTTCCGCCTGTTTTCGCATACGTTTGCAGACTTTTCTCGTGTTTTCAGCCGTTTTGACCCTATTGACACCACCTACTTCTTATGTCCCCCTCGCCCCCCTCGGCTCGTACTGGCTACCGGCTTCAACCAGAAGCGCCAGGCTCATCAGGAAATCGTCGTGCCCCTCGGAAGGGTCAACATAGAAGTTCATCGTCTGCGATGGGCGATACTGGCTCCTCGCCCTCTCCATCTCAAACCAGAATTCCTGCCCCTCGGCTGAGCCGTCGCCCTTATACATCTTAAGCCGGCCCGAGTTAATCGCCGCCAGTAGGTTAAAGCCTAAAGCCGATTTTGCCGGCTGGGTGAAGGTAAAGGGAGAAACCCTTGAGCCGAGGGCTTGCCTTAAGAATGAGCTCACCGGCTGGCCGATGCCGGTAGCATCAACCACTACCCTGCGGCAATGCCACACGTTCTTGAGGATATCAACCAGCTGGGGGTAGAGCTCGGTGTGCCTTTTGCCCTTCCAGCAGTAATGCTCAACAACGCATATTCTTGGCTGTTTCTGGAGAGCGTCAGGGGTGGAAAAGTCCAGCTCGCCGATGGTAACCACCGTGGAATCCTGGCGCGGCTTGGCTATTAAATACCCTCCTCCACCTCAGCCTCCCCCGCCAGGTCAATACCGCCAACATAGACTCGCCCCGAGGTCGGCTGGTTTTTTCTTTCGTGCTCTCCCTGGAGCTGAGCAAGTTGCTGGCGGCTTAAGAATCCCCCACCGCCGTGGATAGGCAGAAGCCGGTACTGGGTTAAAAATAAAGGGTGGTTCTCCCCCAGACGTTCCCTTTCCGCCTCAACATAGGCCCGGTAATCGGGGTTATGCCTGGCTATCTCCTCCCAGTCATAGCGGAAGTGGCGTTTCAGGCCATCTTTTCTCTCCAGCTCAAGGTTAGTCTGCTTTACCTCCTCAAGCAGGGTAGAGTCATCCCAGGTGGTGCCATAGTGGACGGTAGTAACATTGGTTGCTGCCCCCATCGGCTTGAATTCTTTAGTATATTTCTCCTTGCTCACATCCTGGGACTCATCTATTTCCAGCAGGATATGGGCGGTGTTGCCCACCACATTAGCCGACTCGTCAGCCGACAAGAATATCGCCCGGGCATTCCCCAGCCTGATGATATAGCCAAGCTCAGCCACCCAGATGCCGCTAAAGCCAGCATCGTTCAGCCTATCCTTTAGCCGCATCATAGAGATGACCGTCTGGGGCTTGAAGGTGGGCGAGCACTTCACCAGGTTCTTCGGCTCGACCATATAAAGGGTTAAGAGCAAAAGCTCAAGCTGAGCCGATAGTTCATTCTTGCCCCCCTGGCGAGCCATCTCCACGGAGAAGGTAAGCCCTTTCTTGCCAAAAACGCTATTAAGTATCGCCAGCGCCACCTCTCGCTGATAGGGTCTAAGTCTAATCATAGGTTATCAATTGCCTATTTTTTGAGGGCAGCCCCGACCCCGATTCCCAGCGGGATGGCGATGTCCCTGATGACATTACCTATTGCCTCCTTCAACCCCTTCCTCTGCTCTTTGCTGATGTTATATTTAGTCTTGACCAGGCGAGCTAAGGCATTGGTTGCCTGCATAAGAAGATTGATATTCTCCGGCTCACTCTCCAGGAGAGACTTTATCTTAACCCTCAGCAGGGCAATCTCATCATCAATCCCCTCAACGCCGGAGGCCAGCTCAAAATCGAGCCGCTCCGCCTCGTCAAGGACCCTGGCGTAAAAGCCATGCTTCCTAGCGTTCTGATTGCCCTTTGGGGCGCCTCTTTTTCCCTTCGCTTTTGCCGGCATATGGCCTATCTCCATTCTTCAGTAGTCTGGCGGTAGCCAGGACAATGGTATGGGCTGCCAGGTCCCACTGCTGAATTTCCACGGCTAGCCTCAATAGCCTCATATCTCCCCCTTTCATGCCTATATAGTAGCACATGTGTTCTAGCATGACTACCAGCGTTTGTCACTTTTGTATTCACCCCATCCCCCTACCCCCCCCTAGACATCCCTAACTAAATAAGCTCTGAAGTGGGCGAAAGTTAAGAGGGGACTTAAGCGGGTTCCCAGGAAAATCGGAGATTTTTCTGGGTGCTTGGGGTGAGGTTACTCAATAAATTGATATTACAGCATAGCCATTGTAAAATGGGCTGAAAGAAAATGAGTGTTGCCAGACAACTTTATCAGCTTCAAGAGCTTGACCTAGAGATTGAATCCCAGGAGCAGGCGCTGAGCCAGGTTACAAGCCAACTGGGGGAGAGCCAAGTGGTGCTCAGGGTCCAGAGCCAACTCCAGTTGGAGCAGCAGCGCCTTGAGGAGCTAAGGCGAAAACAGCACTCGGCAGAATGGGAGCTAGAAGACCTCGCAACCAAGCTCACTACTGCTGAAGAGACACTATTCAGTGGTAGGGTAAAGAACCCAAAGGAGCTGACCAACCTCCAGCACGAGGTTGAGGTGCTGAAAGCCAAGCGCAACCAGATAGAGGAGAAAGCGCTGGAGATAATGGAGCAGGTTGAGCTATCTGAGACCAGTGTCGCCAGGATAAATAGCGAGCTGGAAACAGTGAAAGCGGAGTGGCACCGCCAGCAGCAGGAGCTATCTGACAGCGTTGAGCGGCTTAAAGCCATACTCTCCGACCTCAGGCACAAGCAACAGCTTCTTCTAAAAGAGATCTCTCCCCAGGCAATAGAACTCTACCAGGGACTCAGGAAAGGAAAGAGGGCGGCGGTAGCCAGGGTGGAGCAGGGGATATGCCGGGGCTGTCGTATATCACTGCCCACCACCGACTTGCAGCGGGCAAGAAGTGGCGACTTGATAAAATGTAGTAGCTGCGGGCGTATCCTGTTCCTAGCCTGAGGGTTATAATTTGTTGACTTATAAAGCCTTCTATATTACAGTGTAATTAGGTCAAGTAAACCGGGTGACTGCTCGCCTTAGGCGAGAGGAAAGTCCGAGCTCCACCGGGCAGGATGCTGGGTAATACCCAGGAGGGGTGACCCTATGGAAAGTGCCACAGAAACATACCGCCCCCTGGGGTAAGGGTGAAATGGTGAGGTAAGAGCTCACCGCGCTGATGGTGACATCAGTGGCGGGTAAACCCCATCCGGAGCAAGACCAAATAGAGGGACAAAGGGACGCCCGGCCTGTCCCCGGGTTGGTCGCTTGACCCTGGTGGCAACATCAGGGCTAGATAGATAGTCACCGCTCCGACCTAGGTCAGAGTACAGAACTCGGCTTACAGGTTTACTTGACCTTTCTACTGCTAATTTCTTTCCAGCTTTGGGGTTGAGAGATAGCCCGCTTAACTATTTAGAGCGCTTCAAGGGGGAGTAAGTCCAATGTTAAAAACAATAAAGATTATAGCGGTAACCCTGTTACTGGCGGCTACTATCGCCTTATCCTTCGGCGCCGGCTGCACTCTAGGTTCAAAAACCTCCCCCGGGCTTGGTCTGGATATTGTGGAGCAGGCATGGAACATAATCTCTCAGGACTATGTGGACAAGGACAAGATTGATGCCAACAAACTGACCCACGGGGCAATCAAGGGTATGGTGGAGGCGCTGGATGACCCTTACACCTCCTATTTTGATGCCACAACCTACCAGCTTTACTTGAAGGACATGGAAGGGAAATTTGAGGGCATTGGTGCCTATGTCGCCGATAAGGAGGGACAGATAACAATTATTGCCCCCATTGCTAATTCACCGGCAGAAAAGGCAGGCATCAGGGCCGGCGATGTAATCCTGGAGATTGATGGCAAGTCTACCTCAGGGATGAGCCGGGATGAGGCTGTGTTCAGCATCCGGGGTCCTAAGGGGACGCCGGTTACCCTCCTTATCCTTCATCAAGGGGAGACCGAACCAGAAACGATTGAGGTAGTTAGGGCTGAGATTGAGGTGCCCAGCGTCCACTTTGAGATGAAGGAGGATATCGCTTATATTAAGATTGACTATTTTTCTGAGCGCACCGCTAAAGAGCTAGCCCCGGTGCTGGAGGATATAAACCGGCAAGCGGCTAAAGGCATTATCCTTGACCTGCGCAGTAATCCTGGCGGCTTGCTGGATACAGTAACTGCTATCGCCGGCTTCTTCCTAAAGGAGGGGGTGGTGGTGGATGTGGTGGATAATGAAGGAAAGCATACTATTTACCCAGTCAAGCCCAGCAGCAATCTACCCACCGAACTGCCGATGGTGGTACTGGTTGATGGTTATAGTGCCAGTGCCAGTGAGGTGCTGACGGGAGCCCTGCAAGACTACGGTCGCGCCACTATTGCCGGTGCCAGAACCTACGGCAAGGGCAGTGTCGATATCCTGCGCCAGCTTAAAGACGGCTCAGGGTTATACATCACCACCGCTCGCTGG
The DNA here is from genome assembly GCA_963739245.1 of uncultured delta proteobacterium. Lineage (GTDB taxonomy): Bacteria > Chloroflexota > Dehalococcoidia > Dehalococcoidales > BS750m-G39 > CAVTZP01. The sequence goes on along the minus strand of CAVTZP010000005.1, from coordinate 26,563 downwards.
CTCACCCCCAATGGCCGTCTTATAGAAGGCAAAGGGTTAGAGCCGGACTATAAGCTTAAGGAAGGGGAGGACAACATCCAGTGGGCTATAGACTTCATAAAGAGCCATTAAAAAGGCCTTTGACCATGTAATCTCCCTGTAAGCTATAGCCAAACTCAGTGCGGTAGTATTCTCTAGCCCCAACGCCGCTCAGGATTGTCATCCTCTTGGCCCGAAATTCCTCAAGGGCTACCCGCTCTGCCTCATGGAGCAAGGCTTTGCCCAGACCTTTATGCTGAGCCGCTTCTTCCTTCTGCTGGCTCAGGGGAACCTCAGGCCCGTAGACATGTAACTCCCGTATCAGGGCGGAATTTTCCTCTGGCCTAGTTTGAATCCTCATCCGCAACAAGCCAAACAGGGTTTCCGCGTCGTCCTCAAAGGATAGAAGGATTTCCCTACCCCCCGATGCTTCATAATCCATCCTCACCATTCGGGGCTCACCTATTTCCCAGCCATCCCGCGCCCGGTGACCATACTCCCGGCAGCGGATGCATTTGCATTCAACCCCCCTCTGCTTCATTTGCTGCTTAATCACCCCCCGTAGCGAGTTCTTACAGCCGGCAGTGATAAACCGGGGTGGGATATCGCGCAGCACCCGCGATATCCGAACATATTTAGGCACGATGGACTTAATATTAACCATAAGTTCGACCAATGTTTTGGTGTCGTAGGGCTGGTAGCGGTTTTCCTGATACCATCTCTCCAGCTCAGTGCCCTCAATCACCATCGTCGGATACAGCTTCAAGCCATCCGGTCTAAACCGACTATCATCAAACAGCAGCCTGGATAGCTCCAAGTCCTTTTCCGGGTTTGAGCCGGGCAGTCCTGGCATCCAGTGATAGTGCACCTTAAAGCCATTCTCCCGGAGCAAGGCGGTAGCCTTGACCACATCCTCAACCCTATGCCCCCTTCTTACCAGTTCGTAGATTTCATCATCCAGGGTCTGAACCCCAAGCTCCACCCTAGTGGTGCCAAACTCAAGCATCCGAACAATCTCTTCTTGTCCGCACCAATCCGGTCTGGTCTCGATGCAGAGTCCGGTGCAACGGTGCCGGGCGGTCTGGTTAAGGCGCTTCGCCTCCTCCAGGTCGGCTGATTCCTCACCGTTCAGGGCGTCAAAGCAATCCTTGATAAACTGATACTGATAATCCACCGGGCAAGCCAGGAAGGTACCCCCCATCACTATCAGCTCAACCTTATCCGTAGGGTGTCCCATTTCTGCCAGAGCCTTTAGCCTAGCCTTGATTTGCTTCTTAACATCAAAGTCGCACCTTATCGCTCGCAGTACTGCCGGCGACTCCGGGGTATAGCTTCGGGGGACAGCTGAGTAAGAAGGGCAATAGACGCATTGCCCCGGACACTTCAAAGGCTGGGTCATTACCGCCACCGGGGTGACGCCGGATATAGTCCTTGCAAATTTCTTCATATTATGTCATAAACAGTGTAGCAAATTTCAGCCTATAGCAACAAATTGTTTCTGGAGATAGCATTAAGAGGGGAGTTGAATAAAGACGTATTCAATGAGATAGCCTCAAGCTGGTATAACTTCAGGCACTGGTCTAGATTCCCCAGTGAGCTTGAGGCGCTGGCGCAGCGGTGGCAGAAGGGTAAGCTACTAAACCTTGGCTGCGGTCATGGCGCTGACTTTCTTCCCTTCAGGCAGGGCTTTGAGTTATACGGGGTTGACTTCTCCACCGAGATGCTGAAGTTTGCCCGAAAATACTCTAAAAAATTTAGCTTCGCCGTAAAGCTGACGCTGGCTGATGTCAGAAAACTGCCATATCCTGATGAGAGCTTTGATTGGGCAATCTCGGTAGCTACCTACCACCATCTTAAGGGCAGGGAACAGCAGGCGGCTATAAATGAGCTGAGGCGGGTACTGAAGCCCGGTGGTGAAGCCTTTATCACGGTATGGAACCGGGGGCAACCGAAGTTCTGGTTCAAGCCGAAGGAGTTAAAAGTCCCGTGGCGGAAGGGGGGTAAGACCCTGTATCGCTACCACTATCTTTTCTCCTACCCCGAACTGGAGAGGCTAGTGAAGAAGGCTGGCTTTGTGGTAATAAAATCCTTCCCCGAAAGCGCCTACCGCTTCCCGATAAAGTTTTTCTCCAGGAATATATGCCTGCTGGTGAGAAAGGCGGCTTAATCCTCAAAGGTCCTGACGTAGTTAACAAGCTCGCTACGGCGGAAGCCTAGTCGCTGGAAGAAGCGTTTGAGGTCAGCATTGCGCTCGTCAAGGATGGCGCGTATGGCATTAATCCCTTCCGCATGGCAGTGTTCCATCAGGGCATTAACCAGTCGGCCAGCAAGGCCGTGCCGCTGATAGTCAGGGTCAACAGCCACCCCCTGAATAACGGCTAATTCAATAAACGGGATGCCGGCATAGGTCAGCCGGACCAGGATAAAGCCGGCTACCTTACCCTCAACCTCGGCGACGAAGCTCAGGTCAAGTGCCCCTCCCGGGTCGGCAGCGACCATATCTCTATAGGTGATAAGCCCCCGCCCCTCACCGACCTTCCGGTCAATAACCAGAACGGCATCAATATCACTACGGGTCATACGCCGAATATTTGCTGTACCTTCTATTGCGCTCATTATAAGCACCTCCCCAATTATAAGGTCTTGGTGTAGTCTACAAGCTCGCCGCGGCGGAAGCCCAAATGCTCAAACAAGCCTACTAGCTGGCTATCACGGACGTTAATCATTAACCGCACTGCGTTTAGCTTCTTGGCCCGGCAGGTATCGAGCAATGTATTGACCAATTTGGTGGCAAGACCGCGCCGCTGATAGTCAGGGTCAACGCCCAAAATTTGAATCAATCCCACCTCCATAGCCACCCCAACGTACGCCCGCCGCGCCAGAATAAAGCCCTGCACCTCACCGTTAACCTCAGCGACAAGGCTGAGAGCAAGCACTCCCCCCAGGTCTCCGGTAATCAATTCGGTATAGGTAACCGCCCTCCGCACCCCGGTAATCTTCCGGTCAATGGCTAAAACACGGTCAACATCCTCATGTTCCATGGGGCGGATTCTTACCTTGGGTTCCCCTCGTTCTAAGCTAGTCATAGAATTGTCTCTAACCTCAAATTATGGAGTGCTTTTTATATGCATCGTATTATCGGCATTTTTTATCTTTTGTCAAGGGGTTCTAATGGTGGTCAGCACAGTAAGCAGCTATTCCCCATCTTTCAAAGTGAGCTTGCTTTAACCGCTGAAGGTTCGCTTGAACCGGGATTGAGGTAATATCCTCTATGGACATTAGTACCCCGTCCTCCCGGTTATCGGTGTAGTAGGCACGCCGCACCCCCACCTTGGCGAAGCCGTACTTGGAATAGAGACCCTGGGCAGGAGTATTGGAGGCACGCACCTCCAGGGTAACGAGATGAACGTCTAGCTCTGTGGCCAGGTTAATAAGGGATATCAGCAATAGCTCCCCTACCCCCTGGCGGCGTTGCCTCTCCCTTACCGCGATGTTAGTTATGTGGGCTTCCCCAGCCATAATCCAGAGGCCAGCGAAACCGAAAATATACTCCCTCCCCATTGCGGGAAGCTCACTGCCCAAAAAACGCTCATGATTAAACAGATACCTCAGCCGAGATGCAAGCCCGGAGGCGCCCTTTAGTGGGGTAGCTTCCCTCTCCGGCTCTTCAACCCTTTTTTCGTAATCGCAGGCTACGATGTAATGGGCTAAGCGGTTTTCTAGCTCACGCTGATAGTTAGCCGGCGGCCACAAAGTGGGGAAGGCTTCATGGTCAATCTCAGAGACCTGGGGGATGTCCCCTTTATGCATCAACCGCACATAACAAGCCAAGTTCTCACCCGGGAAAGGTTTAAATTTCCATAATCATTCTAACACATTCCGTTTACTAATAGTTATTCAAGGACGTCTATTGGCGTAGCGCTCCCACTCACTATAGACACAGCCGCAGTACTGCTGGCGATAGAGATTCAGCGGCTTGGTCATACTGCGGCTATCTGAGTAGCGTTTTCTGAGGTCGGCGTAGAGGAAATCTATGCCCTTTTCCTTTGCTATGTCACTGCCAATTTCCCGGATAAGCTCATGCTTCTGCTGGGGGCTGATGAGCAGGGTGGTGGTGAAAGCGTCAAAGCCCATCTTTAGGGCAATTTCCGCCGTCCTTGACAGGCGAAGCCTGAAGCAATACTGACAGCGCTCGGATTCGTGCCCCACTACCTGGCGGAAGTATTCGGGCATGTCATAGCCCTCGTTTACTATCAGGGGCAGTTTAACTTCCTGAGCCAGAGACTGTATTGCCTCAAGGCGATGCTGGTGCTCAGTATAGGGGTGGATATTAGGGTTATACCACAGGGCACTCGCCTCATACCCCTGCTGCCGCCAGTATTCAACAGTGTAGGCAGCACAGTGGGCACAGCAGCTATGAACTAGAAGCTTGTTCCTCTTCATTGCTGCCTTGCCACAGGGTTGGCTGAGGTGGTTTTTCTTTATTATAGGGCAGACCGAGGTGCTGATAGGCGAGCTGGGTAGCTAATCGTCCCCGGGGAGTCCGCTCAAGAAAGCCAAGCTGCAAAAGATAGGGCTCATAGACATCCATAATAGTATCTGCCTCCTCGCTGATAGAGGCAGCGATGGTCTCCAACCCCACTGGCCCCCCATTAAACTTGTCAATTATGGTGTGAAGCACCTTATGGTCTATCTCATCCAGACCGATGGGGTCGACTTCAAGCCTGGATAATGCCTCAACGGCTACCTTCTGGGTAGCAACACCGTCCGCCATCACCTGAGCGTAGTCCCTCACTCTCTTGAGCAGTCGGTTAGCCACTCTGGGTGTGCCTCTAGCCCGGCGGGCTATCTCCCCCAGCCCCTCAACCTCCGCTTTTACCTGGAGGATTCGGGTGGAGCGGTGGAGGATTTTTTCTATAGATACCTGGTCATAGAAATCAAGGCGATAGACAGCACCAAAGCGGTCTCTGAGGGGCGGGCTGAGTAAGCCAAAGCGAGTGGTAGCGCCAATCAGGGTAAACGCCGGCAGGTTCAGGCGCAGGCTCCTGGCGCCGGGACCCTTGCCGATAATGATGTCAAGGGCAAAGTCCTCCATCGCCAGGTATAGCACCTCTTCCACCGCCCGGCTCAAACGGTGGATTTCGTCAATAAACAGGACGTCGTGGTTGCGGAGGTTGGTCAGGATAGCGGCCAGGTCTCCAGTGCGCTCTATCGCCGGACCGGAGGTAACCCTGATGTTTACCCCCATCTCGGTGGCAATGATATAAGCCAGGGTCGTTTTGCCCAGCCCGGGTGGGCCGTAAAGCAGGATATGGTCCAGTGCCTCGTCCCTGCCCTTAGCGGCAGTAATAGCTATATTGAGGTTATCCTTAACCTTATTCTGCCCGATAAAGTCAGCAAAGCGCCGGGGACGAAGGCTACTGTCGAGGGCTACATCCTCAGCCCCCGGTTGGCCTGATATAATGCGCTCTATCTCTAACCTCCTCTAAACCAATTTATTATACCACATCTCAGCGGGCTCCCAGGAAAATCGAAGATTTTTCTGGGTGTTTAATCTCTAGCTGGCATAAAACAAAGAGTCGCCCGAACTTGGGCGACCCTCTTATAACTAAAGCAATTAGTGCCAGATAATTAGCTGGTTGTCTCCTCCTTATTTTCCTCAGCGGGCAAAACTGGCGCCTCCTCCACTGCCAGACTTGGCATCTCCCCCACGGGCAAAATTGGTGTTTCCCCTACTTTTTCTCCGGGGGTTAGACTAGGCGTCTCCTCAGCGGTCAGAGTTGGCACCTCGGCCGCCACCAGACTTGGTATTTCCTCAGCGACCGGGTAGCAAGCCGGAATCAGCTTACCAATAATTACATTTTCCTTAAGCCCGACCAGCCGGTCAATCTCGCCTTTGATCGCAGCCTCGGTGAGCACCCTGGTGGTCTCCTGGAATGACGCCGCTGCCAGCCAGCTCTCGGTGCTCAGTGAGGCTCTGGTTATACCCATTAGTACCGCGTGGGCAGTAGCCGGCTCACCCCCTTCCGCCAGTACCTTGGCGTTAATATCCTCGTAGCGGAATATGTCTATCAGCTCCCCGGGCACGAGGTCAGTATCACCGGAGGAGTCAATGCGAACCTTAGACAGCATCCGGCTGACAATAACCTCAATATGCTTATCGTTTATATTCACCCCCTGGGAGCGATATACCCTTTGCACCTCATCTAAGAGGTATTGATGGGTTGCCTCCTTACCTAAAATACGCAGGATGTCCTGCGGGTTAATTGAGCCATCGGTAAGTTGCTGCCCTGCCTTTACATAATCCCCGTCATGGACCTGAATATGGGCACTCGCCGGGGCAACATACTCCTGCTGCTCCTCTTCCATATAGCTAATAAACAGCTGCTCACCGTCAATAGTTACCTCCCCGGCAACACGGGCTTGGATAGGCTTAACCTGGGTGGTCAGAGCCACCTCCTCTGCTGAAGCCTCAGCCGGTGGGGAGGCTAACACCGCTCCTATATCTACCTGTTGCCCGCTACTGACCATAACCTGCCAGCCCGGCGGCAGCTGATGTTCGTCACGGTACACCTCAGAACTGGTGACCCTTATCACCCTCCCCTCCTCATCCTGAGTCACCTCAGCCTTCCCGTCTATTTCTGAGATAATCGCCTGACCCTTAGGCGGTCTTGCCTCAAATAGTTCCTCCACCCTGGGTAGACCGCTGGTAATATCAAGCCCGACCACACCGCCGGTGTGGAAGGTACGCAGGGTTAACTGGGTACCTGGCTCACCAATGCTCTGGGCGGCAATTATCCCTACCGCCGTGTTGAGGTCAACTAGGCGACCCCGGGCGAGGTCAAGTCCATAGCACTGCCGGCAGGTACCGTGCCTGGAGCGGCAGCTAAGTGGAGAGCGGACATGAACCTTGGTTATCCCGGCGGCAACAATCTTGTTTGCCTTCTCCTCGTTAATTTCCTCGTTTCGGTCAACAATTACCTCCCCAGTCTTGGGGTCGACCACCTTGCTAGCCGCAAACCGCCCGATTATTCGCTCGGCAAATGGCGGCAGTAGTTCCTTTTCCTGTGGCTCCGATATCCACATACCATCAGTAGTGCCGCAGTCATCCTCGCGGGTGATAACATCCTGGGCAACATCAATGAGGCGTCTGGTGAGATAGCCCGAATCCGACGTCCTCAGAGCAGTATCGGCTAATCCCTTTCTGGCGCCATGGGTAGAGATAAAGTATTCCAGAACGGTGAGCCCTTCCCGGAGCCCTGACTTTATCGGGAAGTCTATTATTTTGCCCGAGGGGTCAGTCATCAGCCCCCGCATCCCGGCCATCTGCCTTATCTGGGAGATATTACCCTTCGCCCCTGATGTTGCCATCATATAAATGCCACCATAGCGGTCAAGGGTCTGGGAGATAACATCGGTAATCTTATCGGTAGTTTCCATCCACACGGCTATGGTGCTATCATACTTTTCGCCCTCAGTAATGAGGCCCCGGTTATACTGGTTTTCAATGATAGCCACCCTCTCCCCCGCCTCCTCCAGCAGCTTGGGCTTGCTCTCTGGAACCTGAATATCCCCCATCGCAATGGTAGTCCCTGACTTTGTGGCATAGCTGAAGCCGAGCTGTTTGATGCTGTCCACCACCTTAGCCGTCTCCTCGTTACTCAGCAGCTTATGGCAGTCAGCTACTAATTGCTTTAAGCTTACCTTATCAACAGCTTTATCGAAGAAACTGAGCTGGGGGGGCAAAACATCGTTAAATATAATACGCCCGACGCTAGTTTTAATCCTCTGCCCATCTTCCTGCTGCTTTCTGACCTCAATCTCAGCCCTGAGGTCAATACGTCCCAGTTCATAAGCGAGCTTAGCCTCTTCAAAACTACCAAGGATTGCCCCTTCACCCCTGGCGCCGGGTATGATTGTAGTCAGGTAATAGCAGCCAAGAACCATGTCCAGGGTTGGTGTTACTATTGGCTCCCCAGAGCTTGGCAGCAGCATGTTGTGGATGCTGAGCATGATTTCCCTGGCTTGTGTAACCGCAGCTTTAGACAGGGGAACATGAACTGCCATCTGGTCACCGTCAAAATCAGCATTGAAGGCAGCACATACCAGGGGGTGAATCTGGATGGCACTACCATCAATGAGCACTGGCTCAAACGCCTGAATGCTGAGCCGGTGGAGGGTAGGAGCCCGATTAAGCATTACCGGGCGCTCCTTGACCACCTCCTCAAGTATGTCATATACCTCTGGCTTATTTCTCTCCACCAGTCGGCGGGCACTCTTAATATTGTGGGCAAGCCCCTGCTCCACCAGCCGCCGCATAATGAACGGCTTGAATAGCTCCACCGCCATCCGCCTTGGCAGACCACACTGGTGAAGCTTAAGCTCGGGACCAACAACAATGACTGAGCGCCCGCTATAGTCAACCCGCTTGCCCAGCAAATTCTGGCGAAAGCGCCCTTGCTTGCCCCGGAGCATATCGGAGAGGGACTTTAGTTTATGATTACCGCCAACGGCAACCGCCCGTCCTCTCCTTCCGTTATCAATAAGAGAATCAACCGCTTCCTGGAGCATCCTTTTCTCGTTGCGGATGATAATCCCTGGCGCCCCTATTTCCAGGAGGTGGCGCAGCCGGTTATTGCGGTTGATGACTCGCCGATACAGGTCATTAAGATCGCTGGTGGCAAATCTACCACCGTCCAGCTGAACCATAGGCCGCAGGTCAGGCGGTAGCACCGGTAACACCGTTAAAATCATCCACTCCGGCTTATTGCCACTGCGGCGAAACGCCTCCACTACCTGCAGCTGCTTGGCTGCCCTTCTGCGGCGCTGCCCCGAAGTGGAGCGGGTCTCCTGGAGCAGCCGATTACGCATTTCATCCAGGTTAAGGTCCTTAAGTAACTGGAGAATAGCCTCAGCCCCTATGTCGGCAGTAAAAACCTGGCCATATCTTTGTTTTAGCTCATAATATTGATTCTCGGTGAGCAGGACGCCCTTCCTCAAATCCTTTAGCTGTTCCACCACCACCGAAAGCTTCTCCTCAGCCTGCAATTTTTCCCCAGCCATGTCGCTCCGGAGCTGGTTTATCTCATCTACGGTTGCCCCCGCCTGCTCCTTCTCAGCAATCTTAGCCTCCAGGGCGCTTTGGAGCTCATCTACTTGCTGTAAGCTATTCTGCTTCAGTTGCTTAATTACTTCCTGGCGCGCCTCCTCATCTATGGAGGTAATAATATAGTGAGAGAAGTAGATGACACGCTCCAGGCTCCGCGGTGAGAGGTCAAGCAGTAATCCTACTCGGCTGGGTATCCCCTTGGCAAACCAGATATGGCTCACCGGGCTTGCCAGCTCAATGTGCCCCATGCGCTCACGGCGCACCTTAGCCCTGGCGACCTCAACCCCGCACTTATCGCAGATAATCCCCTTGTACCGTATCCGCTTATACTTACCGCAATAGCATTCAAAGTCCTTGGTTGGGCCAAAGATCCTCTCGCAGAAAAGCCCATCCCTTTCTGGCTTCAGGGTGCGGTAGTTAATAGTCTCCGGCTTGGTCACTTCCCCATATGACCAGCTCCTAATCTGTTCTGGTGACGCCAGTGAGATACGAATAGCATCAAAATCGTTAACCTCAAACATCTTCCGCTTTTACCTCTTGCTTAGTTAAATTCTCCTCAGCCTCAACTGCCTCTAGTTTTGGGGTTTCTTTAGCTTCCGCGGCCAATGTTGCCCTTTCCTCCTCATTAATCACCTCAATGGCAAGCCCCAGGCTCTCCAGTTCCTTAACCAGAACCTTGAACGACTCCGGCACTCCAGGCTGGAGAATATCCTCATTCTTAACTATACCCTCATAGGTTTTGGCACGACCGGTAACATCGTCCGACTTTATAGTCAGGATTTCCTGAAGGATGTGGGCAGCACCATAGGCTTCCAGCGCCCATACCTCCATCTCGCCAAAGCGCTGACCACCAAATTGAGCCTTACCACCCAGGGGTTGCTGGGTAATCAGGGAGTATGGTCCGGTAGAGCGGGCGTGAACCTTATCCTCAACCAGGTGGATTAGCTTCATCATATAGATGCTCCCCACCGTCACCGGCTGGTCAAAGGGCTGGCCGGTGCGCCCATCACGGAGCATAACCTTGCCCATAATCGGCGGGGTAAGATTACGTTCGGTCTTTACTTTCTCCACTGCCTCCCTAAGTTGGTGTTCTTTGAGGTTTCGACTGGCTATGCCCATGTCTTCAAGCCACAGGCGCAGGCAAACCTCACTCGCCTCCCCGGGGTAGTCATCACCAAATACCCTATCCCCATTGTAGCCGTGGTCTTCAAGCCATACCTTAGCCTGCTCCAAGCGCACGCTGGGGCGGTCATTAACTGGTTCAAGGTCAACTGCTCCCGCTTTTTGGGCAATCCAGGCTCTAGCCAGAGCATCCTCAATCTCGCCATCACTGGCACCATCAAAAACCGGGGTAAGCACCTTGAAGCCAAGAGCCTGGGCCGCCCAGCCAAGGTGGGTCTCCAGAACCTGCCCCAGGTTCATCCGCGATGGGACACCTATCGGGTTCAGAATAATATCTACCGGTGTGCCATCGGGAAGGAAGGGCATATCCTCAGCCATGGCAATGAGGGAGATAACCCCCTTATTGCCATGGCGCCCGGCTAGCTTATCACCCACCGAAACCTTCCGCTTCTGGGCAATCCAGACCTGTACCCACTGGTTGACCCCGGCCGGCAGGTCATCACCCTCATCACGAGAGAAGACCCTGACATTAATCACCTTACCCCACTCACCGTGAGGTACACGTAGTGAGGTGTCCTTCACCTCTCGAGCCTTCTCGCCAAAGATAGCCCTAAGCAGTTTCTCCTCAGCCGATAGCTCGGTCTCCCCCTTGGGGGTAATCTTGCCGACTAATATATCGTCCGGGCCCACCTCGGCGCCGATGCGGACAATGCCCTCTTCATCAAGCTCGCGTAGACTTTCCTCACCCACGTTGGGTATATCCCGGGTAATCTCTTCCGGTCCCAACTTGGTATCCCGGGCTTCTATCTCATGCTTCTCAATATGAATGGAGGTAAACTTATCCTGCTGCACCAGGCGGCTACTGATGATAATAGCGTCCTCATAGTTATAGCCTTCCCAACTCATAAAGGCACAGATTACATTCTGCCCCAGAGCCAGCTCCCCATATTCGGTAGATGAGCTATCAGCCATAACCTGCCCCGCCTCCACCCGCTCCCCCTTGCTGACAATGGGGTGCTGGTTGATGCACGTCCCCTGATTGGTGCGGACAAATTTCATTAATGGGTAGACATCACTCTTGCCGCCATCCGTGGCAACCACAATCTCGGAGCTGGTAGCCGAGGCGACTACCCCGGCATTTTGAGCAAAGATGACCTGCCCGCTGTGCCTGGCAACCTCTACCTCCATACCGGTAGCTACCACCGGTGCCTCGGGGCGAAGCAGGGGTACTGCCTGGCGCTGCATGTTAGACCCCATCAGGGCACGATTAGCATCATTATGCTCAAGGAAGGGTATTAACGATGTGGCAACACTAACTATTTGCTTGGGTGAAACATCCATAAATTTAATCTCATCGGGTGCTGCTAGCAAGTAGCGGTCAGCGTATCTTGTTTCCACCTTTTCATCAACGAATTGGTTATTCTGGTCAAGACGAGCGTTAGCCTGGGCTACGGCGTATTCGTCTTCTTTATCGGCTGATAGATAAACGATCTCATCAGAGACAAAAGGCACCACCTTTATCTTTCTCGGCGGTAGCTTAGATAGCTTGGTGGCAAGCTTGGGGGTGATGGCAGTCCTGGCTTCGATTACGGTATTGCCTTTATCATCAACCACTGCCTCCCTGGTTGTCCTGCCCACCAGCTCACCTGGGGTATTGTTCACCTCAGAAATAACCTTCCGGTATGGCGACTCAATGAAGCCGTAGCGGTTAATCTGTCCATAGGTGGCTAGGGAGCCGATAAGACCAATGTTAGGTCCCTCCGGCGTCTCAATGGGGCAGATTCTACCGTAGTGGGAGAAGTGGACATCCCTGACCTCAAACCCCGCCCGCTCCCGGGATAACCCCCCTGGTCCCATGGCTGATAGCCTTCGCTTATGAGTAAGCTCAGCCAGCGGGTTAGTCTGGTCCATAAACTGCGATAGCTGGGAGCCACCAAAGAACTCCCTGGTCGCGGCCATTACCGGGCGAATGTTGACCAGGGCACTGGGGGTTACCAACTCAGTCGCGAGAATACTCATGCGCTCCCTGACCACTCGTTCCAAGCGCAGTAACCCGATGCGGAATTGGTTTTGAATTAGCTCACCAACCGTGCGCACTCGCCGATTTCCCAGATGGTCAACATCGTCGGTGGTATCATTGCCATTGTTAACCATCATAATGTGTCTTACTATCTCAACGATGTCCTCTCTGGTCAGAGCCAGCTGACTTTCCGGGATATCAAGCCTTAATCGCTTATTAAGCTTATAGCGCCCTACCTCCCCAAGATCATAGCGCATTGGGTCGAAGAACAGATTTTTGAGTAGTTTTTTGGCATTTTCAATGTTAGGCGGGTCGCCGGGGCGTAACTTCCTATAGATATCAAGCAATGCCTCAGGCTCATCCTTGACTGCAGGCTCGCGCTCCAGAGTTGAGTGGATATACTGGTGCTCCGGGGAGCTATCCTCATTAGCAAATAGCTCAAGCAGTTGTTCCTCACCACTATAGCCGATAGCCCTGAGCAATGTGGTAATGGGAATCTTGCGTTTGCCATCTATCTTAGCCGAGACTACATCCCGATTGCTGGTCTCAAACTCAAGCCAAGCCCCGCGGGTAGGGATTAGTTTGGCGTGACACAACCTGCGGCCGGTGGTGGGGTCTTCTTCAACCGAGAAATAGATGCCTGGAGAGCGCAGAAGCTGGCTTACTGCTACCCTTTCTGCGCCACTGGTAATAAAGGTGCCCTTAGCTGTCATCAGCGGGATGTCACCGAAGAATAGGTCCTGCTCCTTGATTTCCCCCGTCTCTTTAACCAGTAATTGTGTCCTGACATAGAGTGGGGCGGAGTAGGTGAGATCTCTCTGGCGGCACTCCTGCTCAGTGAAATGGGGCTCGCGGAATTCATAGTCTATAAAGCTAAGCGCCAGCCTATTGCCAGTGAAGTCCTCAATAGGAGAAATCTCCTCCAGCAAATGCCTTAGCCCATGTTCCTGAAACCAGCGGAATGAATCGGTCTGAATCTTGAGCAGGTCTGGTATCTCCACCACCTCAGGCAACTTGGCGTAAGACTTCCTGGGAATAGGAGGCACCCTTCGTTTATTATCTATCGGCAACATAAAAAATCGTCTCTTACTCTAATCCTAACAATAGATGAGCCAAATTTTGCAACAGTACAGCACTAACCTAAGCCAAATCTGTGGTTAACAGGAAGGTATAATAAGGTGAAACCTTAAGTGGCATAATAACAAACTTCTATAATACCACTATTCGGAATTTTTGTCAATACCTTTTACGGGATTTTTATTAAAGTCGTTGAAAAGGGTATTGAAGCCGCACTTACAGTGATGTATTATTTACATGAATGCAGACTTAAAATAAGGAGCCTAAGATGGATAATAAATTTTTTAAATCGTTAGAAGCCAATAACAGCGTATTGCTCTTGGTAGACTACCAGGCGAGAATGTTCTGGGGGGCTATATCGCATGACCCTACTTATGTTAAAAACAATGTCATGGCCTTGGCAAAAGGAGCCGAAATACTGGGCATTCCTACCGTTCTGACCACCATCGGCGCTAAAAACAATGGAGATTTTTTACCTGAAATTGTAGAAATGTTCCCTAACTCTCCTGTAATTGACCGCAAGGTGCCCTCTTTTGATGCCTTTGAGGACAAGGAAGTACTTGATGCCGTAAGGAAAACAGGAAGAAAACAATTGGTGCTTTCCGGCTTGTGGACTAGTATGTGTATGGCGATAACCGCACTGCGTGGCTTGCGTGAAGGCTTTGATGTATTTGGCGTGATGGATGCGGCTGCTTCAGAATCGCTGGATGCCTACAACATGGCCGTACAACGCATGATACAAGCCGGCGTCGTACCCTGCACATGGATGCAAACCGTATCCGAATGGATGCACAGCTGGCAAAACCCAAAATCCGGCGAGTTGTATACGAACGTCTATAGAGCTTACAACGGTTTCTTCGGACAAAAACAACCGTAGCAGCCAAGAGCAATCAAATTTCGCTTACTTTGTGCCGCTGTGGTAAAAGCTCAAACAAACCTTTTTGCGATGGCAGTCATCTCAGGGGATAGTCCGGATAAAAATAAAGGAGGAAAATCATGAGCTATATTGAGGTTGGTCTGGTAAGCCAGGTTCCGCCGGGGGCAATGAAATCCTTTTTAGCCGGCGGCAAACAGGTCTGTGTTTCCAATATTGATGGGAAGTTTTACGCGATTGATAATATCTGTACCCATGCACGCGGAGACCTCTCCAAAGGGAAGCTGGAAGGGAAGATAGTAGCTTGCCCTAACCACGGCTCCAAATTTGATGTAACCACCGGTAAATGCATCGCAGGTCCCAAAATTGGTTTCTTCAGAGGTAAAGCCAAAGACGAGACTGTTTTTGAAGTTAAAGTCGAAGAGAACAAAATTAAAATCAATGTGGCATAGAGTAAAAATTCGAACTAATAGAACTCGTTGAAGGTTCACTAAAATTTAGCTGGTAAGGCAAATCAGGAGGAGATATGGACTGGGAGCAGGCTCAAGACGCCTGTATTTGTGGAGGGTGTCCCACTTATTATGCCTGTGGTGAAAAGATAGCTTTTTGCATGCCGGAAGCGCGAAAAAGCCAGTGTATAAAAATCGAAAGCGGATGTATCTGCCCCGGCTGCCCGGTGCAGGAAGAGATGAACTTCAAACACGAATTATATTGCACCAGGGGCAATGAACTGGAATTAGCTGGACATTAAAGGGAGGAGGAAATGGTTAAATCGCAATGGAATCATGAAGCAGATGTAATCGTAGTGGGGAGCGGTGCTGCGGCTTACAGCGCGGCGATAACCGCCAGGGCACGCGGGGCGGAGGTTATCATGGTCGAGAAAGCGGCTCTATATGGGGGCACGACTTTGAGGTCAGGTGGCGGATTCTGGATTCCCAACAATCGCTTTCAGAAGGAAAAAGGTATCGAGGATAAGAAAGAAGATGCCATCCGTTATATGGCTCGATATTCCTTCCCGCAGCTATATAATCCGGATGACCCGCGCCTCGGATTACCTGAAAATGAATACAATCTGATTTCTACCTACTACGATACGGCATCACAGATGGTGAGTCACCTCGAGGATATCGGGGCTTTAAAGACTATTCAAGAGATTAACTGGACAGGCAAGCCGCAGGTAGACTATATGGAGATGTTGCCAGAAAACAAGGGTGTCCGCGGCCGACTCTTATATTCGATGGGCGCAGATGGGAAATTGGCTTATGGCGGCGAGCTAATCCGGCAACTTAAGACCTGGGCAGACGGCCATGATATCAAGCTGTTACTCAATCACCGGGTAAGCCGGATTGTGCGTAATCAAAAAGGCGAGGTTGTGGGAGTCGAGGCCACTCATCAAGACGGGAAAGTGCGTCTCCACGCCAGAAAAGCGGTTATTTTCGGTTCGGGAGGCTACACGCATAACCCCGAGCTAATGTTACGTTTTCAGCGGGGACCTCACTTCGGGGGTTGTGCCGCGTCCAGCAATACCGGAGACTTTATTTATCTGGCAGGAGCCATCGGTGCCCAACTGGGTAATATGGCGGGTGCTTTCCGCGCCGAGATTGTCCTGGAACAAGCGCTTCAAGACCCGGGCGGTGTCCATAACGTTTTCTTTTTGATGGGTGACAGCATCATGGAGGTGAACCGCTACGGTTTGAGAATTATGGATGAAAAACGGAACTATAACGACAGGGCCATGATGCATTTTATCTGGGACCCGCTGCGCGCCGAATGGAAAAACATGCTGGTATTTATGGTTTATGACCAGCGCACCGCCACCCTGTGGCAGGGTTTCCCGCCGCTGCCTGTCCAGGGGACGCCTGCTCCACATGTCATTAGCGGAAATACACTTGATGAGCTGGCGCAGAATATTGATGAGCGCCTCGCCCGGCTGGCTGCCAAGACTGGGGGATTCCGCCTGGATGCCAGTTTTAAAGAAAACCTCAAAAAGACTGCCGCCAGCTTTAATTCGTATGCCAGGACGGGTACCGACCCGGATTTTCACCGAGGCGACTTTGACTACGACCGCGAATGGGCCACTTTCCCGCCCACCGTTCCCGGCACCACGTGGCCGCCTGAAGGTACTAAAAACTATACGATGTATCCCCTCGCTGAAACCGGACCTTACTATGCTGTGATACTGGGCGCCGGTACGCTGGATACCAACGGGGGTCCCCTTATTAACCATAAAGCACAAGTAATTGATACGGAAAATAAACCCACCGCCGGATTATACGGCGCCGGAGATTGTATTGCTTCGCCCACAGCCAATGCCTATTGGGGGGGAGGAAGCACCATCGGTCCCGCGATGACCTTTGGCTACATTGCCGGCTTAAATGCGGTGCAAGAGCCGGTCAAGGAGGATAAATAAAATAGCGGAATGTTCACCTTTGGTAACAATCACTCAGATTGTTAAGCCACAGTTCCCTGTCCTTTGCCCTATATTTGGCGGACAAACATAAGCAGAGTAAAATAAAAGTCTGACTTTATGCCTTGAAACTTATAGAAAAGCGGAACAAAACTGGGGAAAATCCTACAATAGGAACATGAAAACCAGTTTTATCTATTCAGCTAAGGCATCGGTAAGGGAAAAAGTCCAGAGATTTTATGATCTTGGTTCCCCTTACTATTATAAGATATATGGGGAACATATTCATGATGGTTACTATGTTACCGGCAGAGAGTCCAAGGAAGAAGCACAAGAAAATTTGATCAGACTTCTGGTTGAAAAAGCGAGAATCAAAAAGGGGGGCAGAATCTTGGATGTCGGGTGCGGCGTAGGTGGCAGTTCTATTTGGTTGGCAGAAAACCTTGGAGCAGTTACTGTGGGTATTACCATTAGCCCGGTGCAAGTGGAGATAGCCAGGAAGTTGGCTCGGGACCGGAAGGTAAAATCATCATTTCTATTGATGGATGCTGAGAAAATGTCTCTTACCGAGTCTTACGATGTTATCTGGGCAGTGGCTGTTTTAAGTCATTTCCGAAACCAAGAAAACTTCCTGAGGTCAGCCACAAAATTACTAAATAAGCGAGGCAAATTTATTATCTTTGATTGGATGGTGGACGAAGGTATTGCTGACTGGCCAAATGACCGGTACATCGAACTGGTATCCGAAGGGATGCTTCTGTCAAGCTTATATCCTATTAGCACATACCTGAAATGGTTCATCAAGCATGGCTATCGGATAACTTACTCAGAAGACATCACTTCTCATACTATCAAGACATGGGATGATGCCCTATCGGTCATCAAGGAGCCGGCGGTCTGGGAACTTGCCTACAAAGCCACTAGTGAGGAACGAAGGGAGTTACGGAGTTTCCTGAAGAGCATTAGGCCAATGAAACTGGCTATGCAGCAGGGTAAACTGAAAAGCGGAGTTGTTATTGCGGAAAAAATTTGAGCGCTGCTTTTTATGGTTACTGCTCTTTACTGCCCCAGGCGAACATCCAGCCCAACCCCGGATGAATCTGCCGCTTCTGCAGGGGGATTGAGGCAAGGATAGTCTCAAGCTCAGGGGGAGTGTAGCTTGCCCAGAATGAGCCAACTGCGCCGTTAGTGCGGCGGATGGCCGCTGGCGCCAGAAGTGCCTGCCCGAGTCTTAGTGCGTAATAGAAGAAGCGAGGGCTATCCCTCCGCAAATCGAAGAGCAAAAACTGTCCGCCGGGTCTCAGAATGCGATAGATCTCCCTGACAGCTATCCTCGCATTGGCCCAGTGGTGCAGGGATAGCGAGCTAACGGCAAAATCGACCGTACCGTCAGCAAAGGGCAATCGCTGAGCATCTCCCGCTAAGAACTCTAAGTTCATGTATGACCGGGATGGCCAGTTATGTTTCGCGATCACTAGCATTTGGTCACTGATATCTATACCGATAACCCTTAAGCCAGGAAACCTCCGGCTGATTCGAGACGTTAGATAGCCGGGACCGCAGCCTACATCCACAAGTAAGCCTTCAGGCTGATGTTTTGTCAGGGCATTAAGAATTATCTGCCGTTCTAGGGTGAAGATAGGCCAACGACTGACGCGGTCATAGGCTTGCACTGCCTCCGCGTCCTCAATACCCTCTCGATCCGGTTCACGCGAAATCTTCATGGGACGACTCCCCAGTACGATGATTACCACCAGAACTACCGTTAGAACTACCGCAACAATCCAAGCCATGCCCGAGTTACTCCCAAATCTGAATTTACAGCCGTTGTGCTTAGCTACCGATAAATTGACCGAGCGCCAAGAGAAGCGGATAGGTGACGCCAGTCAGGACAATAATTCCCGCCCATTTCCTGAAGTTTTGCTTTAGCAAGACAAGGAAAGACATCAGCAAAGGCCAGGTGAAAAATGAAATGGCGGAGAGAGGGACCAGTATTCCGATGCTTATCAGAAAGACCTGGTAGAGGTACATAAACAGTAACCATGAGGAAAGGTACCACTCCAGAGAAACCCCGTTCTCCCAGACTTTATAGGCGATGCTCTTGACACCCTTTTTGAGGTTAGCTTCGGCATCAGGCCATTCGTCTATGGCTAGTCCGATGAAGGAAATGAGTACTGCCGAGGGAACGCTGACCACAAGGCCGGTAACCCACGGTGGCGAACCACTAGTGGCAAACATGCCGCCTAAGACCGCCAGTGGCCCCGCACCGAGGCCCAGCATTAACTCATGCGTCCAGTTGAATTTACCCTTGGCATAGCCGAAGGTCACCAGCATACCCAGGAAGCCGATAATGAGTATCGGCCAGCCAACATTGAGCGCCAGGTAAATAAGAGGTGCCAAAGCCAGGAGATACCAGGTAATGGCATTGAAGGCGACCTCCCGAGCGCTGACGATGCCAGCGGCGATAACGCTCTGTCCGCCGGCATAGTCTTTCTCAGCACTACGTTCCGCCGGCTCTCCTTTGTCCAGGCCCGTCCAGGCGTAGTCCAGTAAACTATTGAAGGAGTGACCCCCGGCCATAATCAGCAGGCTGCCAATAACTCCAAGCCATGAGTTCAGTGTCATACCGCCGGATAGTAATCCGCCGAGCACTGCTGAAGCACCGAATATTGGCATGGCAAACCAGCGCGGTAGAGTCCAGAGATGAACCCGGAACTTTATTCTCATAAAACCTCCCTATTCACAGATTCCCGACCAAGGCCATCAGACCTAGAATGGTTCCCATACTGACCAGGGGAATAGCCCAGTTGTCATCGGCCCATTTTAGAACGCCGTTATCACCAAAAACCCATTCGGTAATGACCGCCACCATGGACCCGGCAACTCCTATCCAGAAAGGCCGGATAAAAACCCCGGAGATAGCTAGGCAGACACAAAACATTGCCAGCGAACCCCACAAGCCTTTTACTGGACGGTGATAAACCTGCGAGCGGACCAGGCCGGTGACACCATCTCCCCAGGCCATAAAGAGCAGGCTAGTTACAGCTACTGCTGGCTTGTTCAGCCAAAGCCAAGAGATACAAAATACTGGGATGGCGACCCAGGCAAACCATACTTCAGCCATTACTTTATCGGTCCGACCTGTGCCGCCAACGCCGCGGAACATCTCCGGTCTAATTAGACGAGCCCCCAGGAGCAGTACGCCCAGACCGGCAGCGACGATGATTGGCCACGCAGGTGAAGAAAAGGTGAATGAGACCAGAAAGGCAAGCCCACCAGCACCATGCCCTATCTTTCTTGAAATATAGTGTGGTACGCCAAGGTCATAGACAATGTTGGAAATCCAGAGCCCTATCAGGACGGCCCCGGTAATAAGAACCACCAGAGGAAGCTCGGCAATCATATTCTCAGAAAAGAACTGCATTGCTATATCACGAAGTGGCTAGAGTGTCATAATCAGTTCCAGATAATGCTCTATACTATCATCGTACCAGCGTCTAAGCAAGTAGGTTTAGATTTGAGGAGAACTTTGCATTGCACTTTCTAGCGGCTTGTGCAACTTTCAGACGAGAACTTCATCATCACGCCACTCAATTACGCTACTTGACCAGACACGCCTGGCCGCCTTTTCCAGTACCGCCTGACGTGGTTCGGGTATGTCGAGCAGAGGTGGCAGGATTGCACCCTCAAGCCTGGCCAGAAAGGGACACTGCTTTTGCAGTAACAATATTGTAGTTTGCGCACCACCATAAACTACAAAGTCTAGCGTCGAGGCATGAGGTTTAAGACGTTCCTGGATGTGGCCGCAGACCCGAGTCAGAAAATATTCGATCTGCTTTTCTCGGTGTCTCCGAAATCGCTGCTGTGAACTACCACCTTTCTTGTGTCGCCCGTGGATAAGCCCGGTTCCAACCTTACTGGTGACCAGACTTTCACCCTCAGAGAGCCCGATGGCATATGCCCCCAAACGTATTAGAATCAAGGCAACCCTGAAATTGCGTTTGAGCAGAGAACGCAACGGCTCAACAACATAACCCCGCGCGAAGTACTCTGCCCTTATCGGAAATGGTGGTACAACTAGACGCGTTTGGGAAGGGCTCCAAAAAATGACCGCCCCCGTTTTCGAAGCAGCAGCGAGTTCGGCTAATTCCGGTGGAATGGCTTGTGGGTCAAGCACCTTTTCCAGTAAATTTCCAACCTCTTGTAAAGGCAAGTCAGACGGTATGTATAGGGACTCAGCCGGACCACTGGTTGCCTCCAGTTCAGTAAGGAAGGTAAGCATCCTTGGCCTACTCAGGAAGAACCGTCTTGAAACTAGCATCATAAGAAATGCCTCTGCTCTAGAAACCTATAGCCTGACAACGGTGGCTCCATCGTCACCTTCGCCCCTCACCCCGGGACGGAACGACTCAACCAGGGGGTGAGAGGCCAGCAGCTCTCTGACGATTTTACGTACTGCGCCGGTGCCAATACCATGAATAATACGTACCTCGCTCAAATTAGCCAGAGAGGCGGCATTCAGGTAGCTGTCAAGCGCCCACTCCACCTCATCGGCCCGTTTCCCCCTCAGGTCAAGTTCCATCGAAACCGGCCGTGACGTCACCAGCCTTTTAACCGGGGTGAATTCCGGGGGTGCTGTACCCGGGGTCATTTTTACCTTTTCCACGCTATTTAGACCGAGTCTGAGCTTTGCCTGTCCGGCCTGGACTTCAACCTGTTGTGTCTCTTCTGATACCGAAAGCACTGTCGCCACAAGGTTTGCTTCTCTCAGCCGGACCATGTCGCCTACAGTGATTCTGCCCTCGTCTTCTGTCTCATCACCGATTTCTCCCGTCTTTGGCTGCCATACCTCCGTTTTCAACCGCTCCTTTGCCAGTGCTATCGCCTGCCGGGCCTGCTCGATCCTCTGCTTGTTCTGTTCCTTGCGCAAGGCTGATGCCGCTTGCCGGATTTCCTGAATTAAACCAGCCGCCTCACGGACAACCCTGTCCCGGGTCTCTTGAATAGCCTTTCTTTCTTCCTCCGCCAGCCGTCGCCGTTCGTTTTCTAATTCAATGTTCCGTCGTGCCGCCTCGTCTGTCTTTCTTTTCAGATCATCACGGAGGGCTTCAATTCCATGCTTTTCCTCAAGCAAATTGGCTAGCAGAGTCTCCATCTCCTCGCTACCTCTCGTTAGCATCTCTCTTGCCCGAGAGACAATATCGGGGGACAAGCCCAGGCGAGCAGCGGTAGCCAGGGCGTTACTGCCGCCAGGTATACCTATTGTCAGGTGGTAGGTAGGCGCTAACGTAACCGGGTCAAAGTCAAGCGAGGCATTTTGTAGCCCGGGCGTCGTATGCGCGAAAGCCTTAAGGTCACTAAAGTGTGTGGTGGCTACGGCCATCGTTCCACGAGATAAGAAGTAGAGCAAAATAGAGCGCGCCAGGGCCGAGCCTTCCGCCGGGTCAGTGCTCGTACCCAGCTCATCGAGAAGTACAAGACTCCTTTCTGTAGTGCTGTTAATGATTCGTACGATATTGCCGATGTGCCAGCTAAACGTGGAGAGTGTTTTTTCAATGCTCTGCTCATCACCAATGTCGGCAAATATGCCATCAAAAACGGGAATACGACTTTCCGCTGAAGCCGGAATGGGTATGCCAGCTTGTGCCATTAAACTGAGCAGACCAATTGTTTTCAGAGCTACCGTCTTACCGCCGGTATTGGGCCCCGTAATTACGAGGATAGAGAAGTCTCGCCCTATCTCCACAGAAAGAGGCACCGCTTTTTCTGCCAGTAACGGGTGTCTGGCTTCGACAAGTCTTAGCACATGAGCCGGCTTGTCCTCAAGAGTGCTCCCGTCTTTGTTGAATGTGGTAAGGATAGGTTCGGTAGCCCTGGCTTTCCTGGCATACTTTGCCTTAGCCACTGCTAGGTCTAACTCAGCTGTCAAAGCTACACTCTGAGATATTTCAATCTCGTGGGTTCCCACTTTAGCACTTAAGCTTACCAGAATCCTTTCGATCTCATAGCTTTCTTCTACCACCAACTCCCGGAGCGTGTTACCCAGTTCTACGGTCACCCACGGCTCGATGAATACCGTAGCTCCGCTGTTAGAAACATCGTGAACGATGCCCTTTATTTCTTTGCGATGTTCAATCCTGACGGGAATAACATACCTGCCTTCCCGCTCGATAATAATAGGTTCCTGGACTACCGTACGTCCTCTAGGTGACTCCATAGTGACCTTCAGACGGTCTAATAACTGCTGACGCACCTGTCTCAGTTGCCGTCTAACTGCAGCCAGCCGGGGAGAGGCGCTATCCAGCACTTCGCCGTTTGGCGCCAGGCAGCTGGCGATGTCTTTCTCCAGCTGACGAAGCTCAACTATACCGCTGGCATTATTCCAAAGTAACGGGAATTCCTCTGACATTTTTTCGAGACTGCCCCGCAGCTGGCGCATGGCAGCCAGAGTCTGCTGAATTTCTAGAAGGCCTTGCGGTTCAAGAACCTTACCCCGCGCGGCCATCTTTACCGCTTCTCGAATGTCAAAGGCCCCTCCAATAGAGAAGGCAGGCTCCAGCGAGAGGAGGTGGCGTGCCTCGGCCGACTGCCTCAGCAGCAGAAAAATCTGTTCGTAATCGGAAAGCGGTTGCAGATTAAGGGCTAATTCGCGGCTGGCGGAAAATGAGGTAAACCCGGCCACTATTTCACATATCTGCCTAAAATCAAGCATTTCTAGGCTTTTACTATCCAAGGCACCTCTCTCTCTTGCGGCAAATACATTATACCATGGCACACAGGAAGTCAGGACACCTGGCTAGACTGGTCATTTTTTAACACCAATCCGCCAGCAGAGAACTAGGTAACAGAGAGATTCTGTTCAAAATACCGCACTATGCGAGTCCATGCTTTGAACACTGTGTGATATGATAGAACACGATGTTCATGTTCAACTACGAAACCTTGGTAGACCCTTTGTTGAGAGACATCAGGAAGTGTACTCCTGAATTCTCTGGCATGAAGGTTGGAGATAAGGTACTGGATGTCTGCTGTGGAACCGGGGCGCAAGTTCTTGAGTACGGGCGCCGGGGCATTATTGCTACAGGCATAGATATAAGCCCAAAGATGCTTAACATAGCTATGAGGAATAGAATGAAACAGAAAGCGGTAAATGTCTCCTTTCAACTCGCAGACGCAACCAATTTGCCTTTTCTAGACGGTTATTTTGACTATGCGTCCATATCTTTGGGATTACACGATAAGGGAAAGCCTATTCGATATCAAATCATTTCTGAGATGAAGAGGGTTGTTAAGCAAGATGGAGCCCTTATCCTCATAGATTTCCAAGTTCCATTGCCCAGGAGTGTTTGGGCCGTATTTGCGAGGGCCATAGAATTCTTCGCTGGCGGATCTCACTATCAGAGTTTTAAAGATTATCTTAGAAATGGCGGATTAGAGGATATACTTAAGAGTCACGGTTTACGAGAATATTGTAGAACCTACCTTAGGAGTGGACTGATAGTTGTCACGAAGGTAGCGAATAGTTAAGCTATGATCAGTTATTCTGGTCACCTTTGTTCCCCAAATCCGGCGAGTTGTATACGAAAGTATATAGAGCTTACAACGGTTTCTTCGGACAAAAACAACCGTAGCAGCCAAGAGCAATCAAAACAGAGCAGAACCTTAGGTTTTTATGGTAACCTCACCCCCTTTATCTCCCTCTCCTAGAAGGAGAGGGAGAGGAATAGAAAAGAGGGGCTGGCGCCCCTCTTAAACACCCCAAAAGTAAGAGAGTCAAAGAGAGGCGAAGCCTCTCTTAATTAAATATTTCCCCCTTCCCCTCTGGGGGAAGGGGGTCAGGGGGATGGGGTCAATAATATGCGAAGAAAAATGCGAAATATATTGCCGTAATCACCGGAACCATAACAGCACGCAATAAACTAACCCTGAACCTAGAAACGCTCCTTAATGCCCACACCATGAGCAAAATACCTATTACTATCCCTACACCGCTTAACAGCACCTTCTGACCATTGATTAAATTAATCACTGACAAAGCAATAACTGCAAGGTCTGCAATAGCTGATAAGATTAAAAGGGCTTTTTTAACCACCCACCATATAGCATCCCAGTTACCACTTATAACCAATCGCCATATGGCGTCCCAGTTACGAGGGAATTCCCTTTCTGTTATTCTTCTAGGATGTCGCCTGTGATGATGTGGCCTATGTCTCTTATACCGTGCCATGATACACCCCCTCTCCCGTCTAAAGTTGGTGGAGATAGGGGGATTCGAACCCCCCACCTCTGCGATGCGAACGCAGCGCTCTCCCAACTGAGCTATATCCCCAACCTGCACTTAAATTATAGCATAAGTCTTTCTTGCCAGCCATCACTATTGTTGCTATACTAAAATCTGTTATGAGCTACGAGACCATTATTGGACTGGAGGTTCATGCCCAGCTTTTGACGAAGAGCAAGATGTACTGCCGCTGCAGCGCCGATTATGCCGCTGCTCCACCCAATACCCATGTCTGCCCGGTCTGCCTTGGGATGCCCGGGGTTCTGCCGACTATTAATCAGCAGGCAATAGAATATACCATGATGACCGCTCTGGCTCTCAACTGCACTATCTCCGATTACACCAAGTTTGACCGCAAGAACTACCCCTATCCCGATCTGATGAAGGGCTATCAGATTTCCCAGTATGATACCCCCATCAGTCATGACGGCTGGCTTACCATTGAGGTTGATAGCGAAAAAAGGAGGGTGGGCATAACCCGCGTTCATCTTGAGGAGGATGTAGCCAAGTTGCTCCACCGCACCTCCTCAGACGGGCAGTCCTATAGCCTGGTTGATGTCAACCGGGCGGGGGTGCCGCTGATGGAGATTGTCAGCGAGCCTGACATCCGCTCCCCGGAAGAAGCCAGGCAATACCTGATAAAGCTACAGAGCTATACTCCAGTACCTGGGTGTATCCACCGGCAATATGGAGGAGGGCAGCTTCAGGTGTGATGCCAATATTAGCATTCGCCCTGAGAATAGCCAAAAATTCCTGGCTAAGGTCGAGGTCAAGAATATGAATAGCTTCAAGGCAGTCTACCGGGCTCTGGAGTATGAAGCTAAAAGGCAGAGAAGGATGGCTGAGGAGGGCAAAAGGCTAGCCAGGAGACCAGGGGCTGGGTGGAGGAGAAGGGGAAAACGGTTGTCCAGCGCAGCAAGGAATATGCCCACGACTATCGCTACTTCCCTGAGCCCGACCTGCCGCCACTGGTTTTAAGCCGGGAGCGGGTGGGGGAGATAAGGTCAAATCTGCCGGAGCTGCCCGAAGCCAGGCGTGACCGATTTATTGCTGAATATGGCTTGCCCGTCTATGATGCCAACCTGCTTACCAGCTCCAAGGCAATGGCTGATTACTTTGAAGCCTGCCTGAAAACAGGAATGCCCCATGGCTTGCCAATAGCCAAAAGAGCTAAAATGGTGAGCAACTGGCTTTTGGGCGAATTCAGCCGGCTGCTTAATGCCACCAATACTGAGATAAATGATTCCAGGGTTAGCCCGGAGCAGCTTTGCCAGCTGCTTGACTTGGTGCAAAAGGCGACATCAGCGGCACCAGTGCCAAGCAAGTGTTTGAGGAGATGTTTAATACCGGTAAGCACGCCGATGACATTATTGCCCAGCAAGGACTGAGCCAAATCAGCGATACCGAAGAGATTGAGAAGGAGATAATCACGGCGATAAGAAACAATGCCCAAGCCGTCGCCGATTATAAGGCGGGGAAGAAACAGTCCCTAAAATTTCTCGTCGGGCAGGTGATGAGAGCCACCAGAGGTCGTGCCAACCCAGGCTTGGTAAACGAACTATTAAAAAAAAGCTAGAGGAAGGATAAGATGCAGACCTATTTAAATATAGCTCAGATTATATTATCCTCAGCCTTGATAGTAGCCGTCCTCTTAC
>CAVTZP010000004.1:0-162173 GCA_963739245.1 uncultured delta proteobacterium | reverse complement strand
GCCCAATGAAAATACAGGCGTTTTAGGCGTGATGGGAAGAAAATCTTTATATTTAAGCAGAACGCCAGTCTTCATCTCCATCACCTACGCCTCAACCCGAATGAAGTTACTTATCGCCTTGACCACAGGCAGATGTACCAGCTCCCCGAGAGCCTGCTGCACTGCTGCCTCTTTCGCCGGGTGGGTCATAATAACAATCTCCGCCGCTTGAGCCGCAGCATCAGCCGCCTTCTGAATAACTGAGGAAATACTAATCAGATGCCCACCAAGAACCTTAGCTACCTGAGCCAAGACCCCAGGTTGGTCAGCAACATTCAGCCTCAGGTAATATCTGGTCTCAAGCTCAGCCATAGGTTTAATCTTTTTGCCCGGCTCCAGCCGCCACCTTACCCTACTCCCCCCACCACTGAGGATATCCTGGGCGGCGGATACCACATCAGCGACAACTGCGCTGCTCGTCGGCAAGGCACCAGCCCCCTCACCGTAGAAAAGCACCCTGCCCACAAGGTCACCTTCAACCAGAATAGCATTATAGACACCATCAACCTTAGCCAGGAGGGACTCCTCGGGGATAAAAACAGGGTGAACCCGCACCTCAATTAAGTTATCACCCTGTTTGCCTATAGCCAGCAGCTTTATGGCATAGCCCAGCTCCCGAGCATACTTGAAGTCACGACTATCCATTCGGGAAATGCCTTCACAATGGATGTCCTTGGGCTGAACCTGATAATGAAAGGCTAAAGAGGCAAGGATAGCCAGTTTATAGGTGGCATCTATGCCGTCTATATCATTCCTTGGGTCAGCCTCAGCGTAGCCTAACTCTTGGGCTCGCTTAAGCGCCGAAGGGAAATCAATGCCCTCTCTCGCCATCCGGGTGAGAATATAATTGGTGGTCCCATTTATTATGGCATAAATACCGCTTATCTTATTAGCTACCAGGTCACGCTGAAATGGGGCAATTAGAGGGATACCACCACCAGCACTGGCCTCATAGTGCACTCCAACCCCATGCCGCTGAGCCAGGGCAAACAGTTCTGCTCCGTGCTTAGCGATAACCTCCTTATTTGAGGTAACCACATGCTTACCGCCAGTTATCGCCCGTTTCAAGTAATCCAGGGCTGGTTTCTCACCCCCGATAGCCTCAACGACTATATCCACCCCAGGTTCACTAAAAAACTCATCAACATCGGTGGTAAAAAGCTTGAGACCTATCTCACTTGCCAGAGGCTTGGCCAAGTCCACCTCTAAGACCTTCACCCTTTCCAGGACAAGCGGGCAACCCACCTGCTCCGCCAGGACCTCTGCCTTATTCATCAGAACCCTAGCTACCCCGCCACCAACAACCCCCAGCCCCATTAACCCCACCCCGATGCTCTTCTTCTTCACAACTCAAACCTCCCGATCTGATTCTAGCCCCCAAGAACACGCGAAATTGCCCACAACTTCTTCCCTTCATCAAGATGACTCAGAACCTTGTTATTAGGGTCATTAACTAATGTCTCAACCCACTTATTAAAAGCATCAGCCTTCAGCAAATTCCTGTCCTCTTCACCAATCTGCCTATTATTATCCACTTCGGCAACCTTCACCAGCCAATAGCCCCCCTTAGTGCTCACCGTATCATCACGTATTGGCTGGCTTAACACATCAAGCTCAGATTTGAAAGCAAACTCGTTAAACGCCGAACTCATCGTATCCTGAGACACCTCAAAATCCCCACCTTTCTCCTTAGAACCAGCATGCTGAGAGAGCTCCTTAGCCAAGGTGGCAAAGTCCTCCCCAGCCTCCAGCTTAGCTCTAACCTCATTTGCCTCCTGCTCACTACCCAGCAGCATTACCTTAACCTGAGCCGTTTTTGCCTCTTCATCCCGGGATACGACCTTAATCAGCCAGTAGCCCACCGGCTTGGTTCTGGTCTCATCAAGAATTGACTGACTCAACGCCCCCACTTCAGCACTGAAGGCGTACTCATCAACTAAAGAAGTCCCTAACGTTAAAGTCAAAACACTTTCCGGGTGCCAGCCAAGGTCGCCTTTCTTCTCCTTGGAAGTAGTATCCAGGGAAAGCTTGTCAGCCAGCTGAGTAAAATCCTCACCCGCCTCAAGCCTGGCTCTAACCTCATTTGCCTGCTGCTCACTCTCAAGGAACATGGCAAAGATATGCCTCTGTTCAGCGTAAGTTGGCACCTGCTTATCAAAATACTCTTTACTCAACTTGCCCACTAACATTTGTGTTCTAACCACATCCCGATACTCTTTGTTCAGTGGCGGGTTAGAACTCTTAAGCTCCTTATCAACCTCGTCATCGCTAACAGTAAAACCCAATTTCACAGCCTCCTGCCTTACCAGCTCACTTTGCCCAATGACTTTGACCACCTCATCAGCGAGAGTCGCCAACTGTTGCCCAGACACTCCCGTTCCATAGTATTTAAGCATCTTTATGTAATAATTCATATCAAACTTAGTATCATTTACCTCAATCACCGTTTCATGCAGTGGCTTATATTCGGCAGTATACCACTGATTATAAACCCCAATTCCGACAACGGCCAATACCGCAACAATAACCAATATTCCTGAGCTGAGGATAAAGCGCTGCCTCCTCTTCTGCTGCTGCCACCGGGAAAGCTGGCGCTTAGT
This sequence comes from uncultured delta proteobacterium, assembly GCA_963739245.1. Classification (GTDB taxonomy): domain Bacteria; phylum Chloroflexota; class Dehalococcoidia; order Dehalococcoidales; family BS750m-G39; genus CAVTZP01. The sequence goes on along the minus strand of CAVTZP010000004.1, from coordinate 159,534 downwards.
CAGCTCTTGCTTGGGTTTCTCCGCCTTCTTCTTCGCCAAATCTAAACCTCCGAAGATTAATACCCTATATTTATAACCCAAAAGCGCAATCTTTTCAAATAGGCCTTATTGCCCCAAGAAACAAACTATGCTAATATGGTTCAAAGAACTCGGGGTGTAGCGCAGTCTGGTAGCGCACCTGAATGGGGTTCAGGTGGTCGTCGGTTCAAATCCGACCACCCCGACACTGATTCCAGTTATTTGCCCAGCATCTTTTCGGGTGTTTGCTAACATTTTGCTAACATTTTCTGTTTCAGCTTTTCCCGAGGTAAGGAGCTCATCAAAGTGTTGAGCAGCTGCTTCTCATTCTACCTTGACAATTGTCTGACAGCAAGTGGGAAAAGAGAGAAGTCATGCACAGTTGCACGTTCTGTCACAAAGCGCAAGCGAGGTTACAAACCAAGCAAATGTTAACTGTATGCCGAGTTTATGTGTGACTATTAGGCTATTGACATTACACGACCAGATGGTCTACGCTTCAAACAAAAAGGGAGGTTGATAAATGAAAGCATACTGTATGAAATGCCGTGTCAAAAGGGAGATGAAGGATGCCAAGGCCATAATTATGAAGAATGGCAAGCCGGCAACTCGGGGTGTATGCCCCGTATGTGGGACTAAGATGTTCAGGATAGGGAAGAGCTAGCTGGCATTGTAGATATCAGGATAGTTGTTAAAGAGGCTGGGTAAATCTGAGTAAAGATGCCCAGCCTTTTTATTGGTGATCACACAAGCTGGACTTTTGTTACTCAAGGTGGACAATCCGCTATATTGTGCCCTACCCTGCCAGCATACTGGTTTATGCTTCACGGTCACCTGTTGGGATCAAAGTATTGCCCTTCTCCTGCGGTGATGTTATTATCTCGTCGTAGGTTCAAAAAAGACACCCTAGATATTATGGATATATGGGAGGAAATAGACTATGAAAGACCTCAAGAAGGAAACGATAGAAAAGATTAAAGCCGGCAAGAAAGTGACCTTTGAAGAACTTAAACCTGTACTACGTCCGGAAGGGGTACAAAATGGCGTGATGAAGGTCGACCCGGACAAATGCACGAGCTGCGGGCTCTGTACCCAGAACTGCCCTTTCAGATGCTGGGAGATGGGAGAAGACGAAATTCCCAGATTAAAGAGCGGATACGCCTGTTTTTCGTGCTTTAACTGCATGGTTGCCTGTCCAGTAGACGCTATTTCCATCGTTCAGACTTATAAAGTCGAGGGTGGTTACTGGGATACCGGATTCCCGCCGGTTAAGATGCCTCTAGAGCCTAGAGATGCTGAAGGCAATCCTGCTAAGTGGACTGAGGTAGAGCTGGCCATATTGAATCGCCGGAGTGTAAGGAACTTTAAAGAAACCCCTGTACCCGAACCGCTTATACGACGGGTCTTGGAAGCGGGTCGTTTTGCTCCAAGTGCCGGCAACCACCAGCCCTGGAAATTCACCGTGGTCACGGACAAAAAGTTCATTACTGAGCTTGAAGAGGCCGCCTATAACGTAAATAAAGGATTGTATGAGCTGTATATAAACGATGATACCGTAATGAAGGCCTTCGCCATGGTCGGCGGGACTCTGCCGGCACCAGTTTTCGATTACCGGGTCATAGTTGGAGGGTTTCGTGCCTTGGTGGCAAAAGACCTGTCTATCTTCTTCAATGCGCCGTGTGTCATCTTCCTGGGTGGCCATGAAAACCTGAATGGGCCAGAGCTGCAAATCGGCATCTGCGGACAGAACATGAATCTGGCAGCTCAATCCCTCGGACTTGGTTGCTGCTGGAGCAATTTCGGCAGGGACGTCAGGTTCGTTCCCGAGATAAGGGCCAGGCTTGGATTTGTTGATGGTTGGAACATTATAATAGCTATGTGCCTTGGTTATCCCAAATTCAAGCAGGAAGGCATGGTCCCCCGCATGTTCCGGCCGATAACCTGGTTTCGCCCCGGCTCTGATAAGCCCCAAATAGAGGAATAAAAAGAGGCTACGAGCACGATGAAAATGAAGGAGTATCCTTTTAGCCAGCAGACTTTAGGACAGATTATTGAGGACAAAGCCGAGACGCACGGCGATAAGGCTTTTCTTCAATATGAGGAAGGAAAGGAAATTACTTATCGAGAGGTTGACGAGATCACAAACAGGATTGCCAATGGGCTACGAAGTCTCGGCTTGGGAAAGGGAGATAAACTGGCCACGTTGTTGCCAAATTGCTTAGAGGAGGTTTATTTGTGGTTCGGGGCGGCAAAAGCGGGAATAATAGAGGTGCCTATAAACACAGCGAACAAGGGTGACTTCCTTTCCCACATTATAAACACCTCTGATTCCAAAATCCTGGTCATAGACTGCCAGCTAATTGATAGGCTCAAGTTCATTGAAAACGACCTGCCCAAGCTAGAGAAGGTGGTTGTCTGGTCGAAACCCCCTGTTTCAGAAGAGATACCAAAACTGAAATTTGATGTGGTCGATTACCAAGAGCTAACTAATAGCCCTTCCGAAAGAGTTCAGGTTGATATTAAGGCCAGTGACCCGCAAATGATAGTGTATACCTCTGGGACCACTGGCCCGGCAAAAGGGGTATTGCAACCGCACTCCATGATATATTTGTCCGCCCTTGAATACATCGAGGCAGCGAGAGCCAGACCGGACGATGTCTTCTTTACCTGTTTGCCACTGTTCCACGCCAATGCCAGAATATTATGTCTATATCCAGCCATGCTGTTAGGAACAAAGGCAGTTATCTACGAAAGGTTTAGTGCCAGCCGCTTTTGGGACTGGACTAGGAAAGCCAAAGCTACAATCTTCAACTCCCTCGGAGCCATGGCTAACTTTATTTATAACCAGCCCAGAAAAGAAGATGACGGTGACAACTCGATAAGGGTCTGCATGGCGTATCCCATGCCGCCGGCAATATATAAGGATTTTGAGAAAAGGTACAACCTGAAGGTAGTAGAGGGTTACGGCCTCACCGAATTAGCTATTATCACCTATAATCCATATGATAAACCAAAAATTGGTTCCTGTGGTAAGGAAACCAAGAGTTTTGAGGTCAGGATTGTAGATGAGAATGATTTTCCGGTACCGCCGGGGACTGTAGGGGAAATCGTAGCCCGGGGCAGAGTGCCCTGGGCTACAGCCTTAGGGTATTATAATATGCCCGAGAAGACGGCTGAACTCTTTAGAAACTACTTTACCCACACCGGGGACGCCGGCTATCTGGACGAAGATGGTTACCTGTACTTTGTTGACCGCATCAAGGATTATATTCGAGTACGCGCGGAGAATATATCTTCTTTCGAGGTTGAACGCACAATCAACGCTCATCCCAAAATAGCCGAATCGGCGGCCATATCGGTCAAATCAGAGCATGCCGAGGATGAGGTTAAGATTGTAATTGTGTTGAAAAAGGGAGGAAAGTTGGCTCCAGAGGAATTGCTTGATTTTTGCCAACAGAGGATGCCCTATTTTGCCGTCCCAAGGTACGTGGAGTTTGTGGAAAGCCTCCCGAAAACACCTACCGATAGGGTGCAAAAGAACCTGCTCAGAGAGGCAGGCATTACGGAAAATACCTGGGACAGGGAGAAGGCGGGGTACAAAGTAAAGAGATAGAAAGTCCAGCTAGAATTGGGGGGATATAATGACTAACAGGGTTCCGGTTAGGGAAGGTATATTTGTAGAGGATGCTGAGGGCGGTAAACTACTCGGTAATAAATGCAAGTCTTGTGGGCAGATCTTTTTCCCCAAAGCCCAGTTTTGTTTCACCTGTTTTAACAAGAGTATGGAGGAGGTAGTGCTAAGCCGGTGTGGTAAGCTTTACTCTTACACAATCGGGCATATGCCTTCAACCCACTTTCAGCCCCCGTATGCTGTAGGGTTCGTAGATTTGCCTGAAGGGGTACGGGTCTTTGCCCCACTAAAGATGACAGAAAACAAGCCTTTCAAAGTAGGTATGGATATGGAAGTGGTGATAGAAGAGCTCTGGCGGGAAAACGACAAACAGGTCATTGGTTATAAGTTCAAGCCTGTGTAGCTGTTCAAATTGTCAATTCTGTAGGCAAGGAGAAAAGCGATGAGAGAAGTAGCTGTAATTGGGGTGGGACAGAGCATGTTCGGCAAGTTACCACAGAAAACGGTGGCTGAGCTTGGGAGCGAGGCTGTTTCAGCAGCGCTCGCTGATGCTGGTATCGCCCCCAAGGATATCCAGGTTGCCTATGCGTCGAGACTGTACAACGTGTGGTGTACAGCACAAGACATATTGAAGGAAGTAGGCATAAGAAATATTGAGATGGTGAATGTGGAGAATACCTGTGCTGGTGGGTCTACTGCCTTCAGGGGAGTCTGGAAGGAAATAGCCGATGGTCACTATGATGTCGGCATAGCCGTTGGTGTGGAGTCAATGACTACCAGTCCGATAGCTGGTAAACTAATTCCTCCGGAGAAGAGTGACCTAGATGGGCACCTTGGGATGACCATGCCGGCCATGTTCGCAATGGTCGCCAGAAGGCAAATGGAGGAACACGGAGCCACCGTAGAGGACTTTGCCCAGGTTTCGGTCAAGAACCATCACCACGCCTGTCTGAATCCCTATGCCCAGTATAAGAAGGAATTTACTATAGAAGAAGTCTTAAATTCTCGCATGATATGCGAACCCATTACACTGCTCATGTGCTGCCCGAATACCGACGGGGCGGCAGCTGCCATTCTTTGCTCGATGGACGTAGCCAGAAAATATGCTACAACACCAATAAAGGTGCTTGCTTCTACACTCCTCAGTGGCGACTACAAAGAGTTCCAAAAAGATATTACAGTCTCGCCACTGCTCGAAAAGATATCAAGGATGGCATATGAAATGGCGGGGTGTGGCCCGGAGGACATAGACCTTGTTGAAATGCATGATGCTTTTGCCAATGAAGAGGTATTGCGATATGAAGACCTTGGTCTGTGTAAGCGAGGCGAAAGTATAGCCCTGCTCAGATCCGGTGCGACTCAGATAGGGGGCAAGATTCCAGTCAATCCAAGTGGTGGTTTACTTTCCTTGGGACATCCCTTAAGTGCATCGGGTATTCGCACCATTTGTGAGATTGTCCTGCATCTAAGGCATCAAGCTGGCGCAAGACAAACACCCAATGCCAAGGTCGGACTGGCACATATGCATGGTGGTGTTGTTGCCGGAATGGAACACGGAATAGTTGCCGGTATTCACATACTTGCACGATAACACTTCTTCTTTTTATACAGAGAGACATGTAAAGAAAGGGGCGAGAATTGATAAAGAAATTCAACCATGTGGGAATCGCCGTCAAGAATCTGGACAGAGCGGTTGAGTTCTTTCATGAGAACTACGGTGCCAAACTAGTTTGGCAGAAGAAGTTCGATGACCAAAAAATAGAATCAGCCTTAATTTCAATTGGCGAAGCACAGTTTGAGTTGTTAGCCAGCCTCGAACCGCAGAGTTTAATTGATAAGTTCATTGAGAGTAGAGGAGAGGGAATCCATCACGTGTCCTTGGAGGTTGACCAGTTTGACCAGGTGATGGAGGAAATCAAGGCAAAGGGATTAAGGGTAATATCGGAGGCTGATACCGAGGACTTCAAAGCAGCATTTATACACCCACAAAGTAACTTCGGAATGCTCACAGAAATCATACAGCCAAAGTGGTGAGGCACACTGTAGGGTGATGCCGCCGCCACGGCGGTACACATATTGAACAGGCTTTAGGCTTGGTGGCAAACCAGCCGAGAGAAAGGGAAAGGAGGAAAGTCAATGAAATATTTCGACCTAAACATGGGCTTATCAGAGACAGAAGTTGTCCTAAAGACAAGCGCCAACCAGTTTGCCAGAGAAGTCATGCGTCCCGTTTCAATTCAGCTCGACCGAATGACTCCAGAGGAGGCCATTGCTCCCGAATCCCCATTCTGGGATTTTATGCGAAGAGCATACGAGCTTGGCTACCACAAGCTCCCATTCCCGGAAGCATTTGGCGGACCCGGTCTTACGCCATTTCAGATACAGATTGTCATGGAAGAGTTAGCCTGGGGGAGTTTTGGTCTGGCACTATCTCTTAATACAAGCCTAGACGCCGCGGTGGCGATGGGAGGAACCGAAGAGCTCATCAAAGAGTTTACTATTCCATATTGTGAGTGCACGGATGCCAGCTACATTGGTTGCTGGGCCATCACCGAGCCTGACCACGGGTCGGATACAGTCATGCCCGGTTATCCCAGCTTCCGAGACCCGAACATCAAGGCCCAGTGTACAGCTCGCCTGAAGGGGAATGAGTATGTGATTAACGGCCAGAAATCCGCTTGGTGTTCCGGGGGGCCTATCGCCAAATCTATTCTCTTGATGTGCCAGATCGAACCCTCGATGGGGCATGCGGGGAGCGGCATGTTTGTCTTCTCATTAGACCGCCCCGGCGTCTCCAAAGGGAAACCCCTCGACAAACTTGGCGCACGGGACCTCCCTCAAAGTGAGATTTATTTCGACGATGTCCGCGTGCCCAAGAAGTACCTGGTTGTAGGGCCGGAGGGTTATGAAGCCGCGCTGGAAGCACACTTATGCTTGACCCTTCCCATGGTGGGCACGTGGGCCACCGGGTTGGCCCGGGCGGCTTTCGAAGAGGCTCTGGCTTACGCAAGGGAACGGGTCCAGGGTGGGAAGCCCCTCGTTGAGCACCCTACCGTGCAACAGAAGCTCTTTGATATGTTCCGCAAGGTGGAATCCAGTCGGCAACTGTGCCGCGCCGCCTTCGTTTACAACTGGAGCAACCCACCTGAAAAGCGTTTAATAGAGTATGCAATAGCTGCTAAGACCCTCGCGACTCAGACTTCTTTAGAGGTCACCAGCGATGCCGTCCAGATTTTCGGAGGTATCGGGCTATCAAAGGAATACCTTATAGAAAAGCTCTTCAGAGACGCCCGAGAGACCCTTATTTGTGATGGGTCCAATGACATACTCTCCATTGTAGGAGGGTACAAGGTTGCTCACACGTATCCGCGAAGTCATCGATAGGGAAATTTTAGAAGGGGGGTAGAAAGTGGCCGAAACAAATCTTTTCAACTTGACAGGAAAAGTATCCTTGGTTACTGGTGCCGGAAGCGGGCTTGGCCGAATTTTTTGTGAGGCCCTAGCTGAATATGGCAGTGACGTAGTTTGCTCGGATATAAACGAGGATTGGGCAAAAGAGACAGCAGGTATTATTGCCAAATACGGGGTAAAGACGGTGGTGGTTAAGGCAGACGTGTCAAAACAAGATGAAGTAAAAGCATTGTTCCGAAAGGTTGACCAGGAGTTCGGAAAGCTCGATATACTGTTCAACAATGCCGGCATTGCTACCAGAGGAAACAGGCTCCATGAAATGCCTCTAGAGGACTGGAACAGACTCATTGGTGTTAGCCTTACCGGCGTTTTTTTGTGCATGCAGGAGGGCATCAAGCTGATGCTCCGTCAGAAGAAGGGCTCTATAATCAACATCTCTTCGATACTGGGATTGGGGGCAGACCCAGCCCTTCTAGGGCTCAGCAACTATGTCGCTGCTAAACACGGCGTCATTGGCCTGAGCAAATCGGCGGCGGTCCAATATTCACGGGATAACATCAGAGTAAACGCAATTGCTCCCGGCTTCATCGGTGAAACCAGGCTTGCCGAAGCATCGGGAAGAACCGACGAGCAGAATCGGGCATTGTTTAAGGCGGTTACAGCGTTGACCCCCATGAATAGATTCGGGCATCCCCAAGAACTCAAGGGGCTGGCCGTTCTTCTGGCGTCTGATGCCTCTAGCTTCATCACCGGTGCCACCTACGTAGTGGATGGTGGCTGGTGCGCCTGGTAGTGTATGGAGCGAACCCCTACACCTACTTCAGAGCCAAAACTAAAGGCAAACCCTATTTGGCTTGCCTTATATTTCTTGGTAGCGGGGGCTGGATTCGAACCAGCGACCTTTGGGCCGCGGGTATGAGAATACACTTAACAAAACGTCATAATGTGCAGTATATCTAGTACACCAGAGAACGCGAGATGTTAAGACTCTGTTTCTGTCCTCTAACATAGCGTCTAACCCTGGACTCACGGTGAGTGATGCCTGCAGAGCGACAACTGGCTAAGTCCTGCTCACATTGTCCGCTGTCGCAACTGCCCACAAGCGGCATCAATGTCTGAACCACGCTGAACCCGCTGCGTAACGCGGATGCCTCCACCGTCTAGGATTTCGCGGAAAGCTCGGATGCGTTTCCGCGGCGGGGCGTGGAAAGTGAGTCTGGAGACCGGGTTGTATGGAATCAAATTCACATGGCAGTTCAGCCCATGTAGTGCCTTTGCCAATTCATGCGCTTCTGCGAGCCCGTCATTGACCCCATCGAGCAAGCAATACTCAAATGTTACCCGTCGCCCAGTCTGCTGCATGTATTCTCGGCAGGCATCCACGATTTCAGCGACGCTCCACCTACTCATCCCAGGGATGAGTTGTCGGCGCAGGTCATCGGTAGGAGCGTGGAGGGAGATTGCCAAGGTGACTTGCATTTTCTCCTGTGCTAACTTGCGGATGCCGGGAACAAAACCAACGGTACTCACTGTCAGATGCCTCATGGAAATACCTAACTCGCTGTTCAGCAATCGCATCGCCTTCACAGTCGCCACATAGTTAAGTAGTGGCTCACCCATACCCATGAAGGTAACATGGTCAATACGGCAAGTGTGGCTATCAATTTGCAATGGTTGATTTCGCACCGCTTCCTGCACCGCTAGCACTTGATCCACAATCTCCCCCACTGTGAGGTTGCGGGTATAGCCACTCAGCCCGGTTGCACAAAAAACACAAGCCACCGGGCAGCCTACCTGAGTAGATAGGCAGCAGCTGAAACGGTCCGCATATGGCAAGCCCACGGTTTCCACTTTCGCGCCGTCACGCATTGCCAGTAACAACTTTATAGTCCCATCCCGGCTGTGCTGGGCAGTGAGAGTTTGGGAGCGACCGACCTCATATTCCTTGCTCAGCTGTGAGCGCAGTTGATCCGGCAGATTGGTCATATCCTCAAACGTGTGCGCTCCACGCCGGTAGATCCACTCTGCTAGCTGGCTACCGCGATATTCTGGTTCGCCATCCTCCTGTACCAGCGCACGTAGTTCTTCTGTATTCAATCCTAGGAGTGTGTTTAACATGGCCTACTTATGACCCCTACACATTGTCTTCGGTAAGTAATTATCTCAAAGGCCGTGGAGATAAACAAGTGTGCTGAGGGCGTCATGCGCCACATGGTACGGAAGATAGGCAAAGGTCAGGAGGGCAGGGAGTCAATGTAAGTTGACAAAAAGCCAGAAAGTGCAAAGTAATCTAGTCGTGAAACAATATTGCGACTAGCCTGTTTTTGCCAACATTTTGCCAACAGACTGTTTAGCACCCAATGGTACAGGGTGGTACAGCCAGATACAAACTCTGGCCTGACGACAGACCAGATAAGGCGTTGTGCTATCTGGCGGCACTAGGTGGCATACCTAGCCTGTAAATGGGGTTCAGGTGGTCGTCGGTTCAAATCCGACCACCCCGACCATAGATAGGAACCAAAACCCCATTGTAAGAGAATAGGGTATCAATTCGAGCCTTAAAGTATGTTAATGGTAGGCCATAGTCTATGTTTCTGTGCTCCGACGGGAAAGAGAGATGCTCCTCAACCGCTGTGCCTGGGTGAGTAACTTCTTCCTCAATCTGATGTTCGAAGGAGTCACTTCAACCAGTTCATCTTTATTGATAAAATCAATGGCTTGCTCCAAGCTCAGCTTCACGGGAGGAGTCAGCTTTACGGCAATATCGGATGTTGACGAGCGTATATTTGTCTTCTTCTTTTCCTTGCATACGTTGATGGCTATGTCCTGAGGCCGCGGATTCAGCCCCACTATCATACCTTCATAGACTAGTGTATTGGGTTCGATGAAGGTGAGACCCCGCCCTTGGGCATTATTTAGACCATAGGTAAGAGCTACGCCTTGTTCCGATGCTACCAGTGCCCCACTACGAGTCGAAGCTATATCTCCATGCCAGGCCTCATAACCAAGAAAAATAGTATTCATCACGCTTTCACCACGGGTTGCAGTAAGAAAAGCACTACGGAAACCAATGAGTCCTTTTGTGGGTATATGGAATTCTAAATGCACATTATCACGGTCATCGTTGCGCATATCCGTAAGCTGAGCCTGCCGCTTGCTCAGCATCTCGGTTAAAACCCCAATATATCCATCTTTGGTATCAAGGGTAAGAGCCTCCATGGGTTCCATAAGCTCCCCGTCAATTACTTTGGTAATAGCTTCTGGATTGGAGACTTCAAATTCGTAGCCCTCCCGACGCATGGTTTCAATCAGGATAGCCAGGTGTAGTTCTCCTCTCCCTTTTACCAGGAAGGTGTCTGGGCTATCTGTATCTTGTACCCGGAGACTAAGATTAATCTCCAATTCTTTATAGAGGCGCTCCCGTAGCTGGCGTGTGGTGCTAAAGCGCCCTTCACGGCCGGCGAACGGTGAGGTGTTTACGCCAAAGGTCATCTCTATCGTAGGTTCGCCAACTTCTATGCGCGGTAGAGCTTCAGGCTGCTCCGGGCTGGCAATGGTATCTCCAATGTTGACTTTTTCGATCCCGGTTACAGCTACTATATCACCCGCCTCGGCTTCGGCTACCTCCAAGCGCTTGAGACCGAGATACGTAAATACTTCACCAATCTCATAATGAGTTATGCTGCCATCAGCACTCATACTAACTACCGGGTCGTGGGGAGTAATTTTGCCTCTCCAGATTCTACCAATCGCTATTTTACCTTTGTGGCTATCATAGTCCAGGTTAGAAACCAGCATTTGAAATGGCCCGCTTTCAATTTGCGGTGGTGGTACTTTTTCCAAGATGCAATCGAAGAGAGGAGTGATGTCTTTGCCTTTCATACCTAGTTCGGTTACGGCTGTACCTTCCCTGGCACTGGCATATAGTACCGGGAAATCAAGCTGGTCAGCACTGGTAGCTAATTCTAAGAATAGGTCCTGGGTGAGTCCAAGCACCTCCGCTATTCGCGAATTTTCCCTGTCTGTTTTGTTAATAACCACAATGGGCTTTAGGCCCCTTTCCAGAGCTTTGCGGAGCACAAACCTAGTCTGGGGCATGGGACCTTCTATAGAGTCTACTAAAAGCAAGCAACCGTCCGCCATACTAATGACACGCTCCACCTCTCCACTGAAATCGACATGGCCGGGAGTATCAATGATATTGATTTTGACTCCACAGTAAACTACGGCGGTATTCTTAGCCATGATAGTAATGCCTTTTTCTCGCTCCAGGACGCCCTGGTCCATTATTAACTCGCCTACCGCCTGGTTATCCCGGAACACCCGGCTTTGCTTAAGCATGGCATCTACCAGAGTAGTCTTACCATGGTCAACATGGGCGATAATAGCTACATTCCTTATGTCCCGGCGATAATTCATATATTTAGCTAAACTTCTCCTCTAGCCATTCTCATTGTAGTCTGTCCTCGTCAGTATTACCTACTCGTCTTCATTCATATTAATCGCCACAATAGGCAGTGCTGTCTCTGGGAAGTTCAAATGGCAATTCATAGTTTTAACGAGGAGGATGTAGATAATTGGCTTACTTAGCTTCGCTGTTGATAGCTACCACAACATCTGAACTGTATCGTCTCTAGTCTCCGGCAACCTCGACAGCGTCTTCGCCTCATTGGCGAAGCCTGTATCAGCGAAGAATTCCTGTTCGAAAGCGATGAAGGTGAAAGTAGTTCCGAGACCAATACATTAAATTTTCTTGTCCTGAAAGCTTGCTGGACGACCTTATCTTGTAGATACCTGTAGCTACAATATACTCTATACAGAGCTTCTTGTCAAAACGTTTACTATAAGGTGCTAGGAATCGACACATATCCAGGATTGCCTTAAGTGGCTGCACCAAAGCCTCTTTTGTTATACCTGATAACCTAGCACGTTTGGCTCTCCCTCCCGGGCCAGGAGTCATAAGCAAAAACGGAAATGAAAGAGCCTCTCATGCGAGAGGCTCTTAGGTGAACTTCGGTAGCGACTGCTACTCGGTTATTCCCGCATATTCCAACGCCTTATCAAAGAATTTAGTGCCCACTTCCTCTCTTATGTTTGGCCACACCTTTGTCTCAGCAGTCTTTATTATTTTGTCCCAGTCGGATATGGTGAAGTATTGTATGCCGCTCCATTTCCCTTCTATCGCCTTCAGCTGACCTTCCTCTCCTTGAGGGATAAAGGTCATGCTATACGCCTTTGTTTCCTCAGCGGTCGCCTTAATAGCATCTTGGATATCATCGGGCAGGGAATCCCAGAAGTCTTTGTTCATAAACATAACATTAATATTGTAAAACCACCCTTGTTTACTCACATCTTTAACGAATTCCGGCCAGCCAAACCCAAGTGCTATGCTTGGTGTTCCTATGGCAGCATCATACATACCCTGCTGTAGAGCCGTATATATGTCAGTAACCATAAGCGCACCCCCGCTGCCACCGAGTTCCTTTATAACTTCAATCGGTTCAAAATTTCCGCATTCTACCCGAAACCCGTTAAAACCGGCGGTGCTGGTTACTGGTTTAGAAGACCAGAGGTAAAAGGTTCCCGCAGGATAAAAACAGATGGGGATAGCATTGGATACCTCTTCTATGTCCTTCCAGACAGATTTAAAATCAGATGAATTCATATAGGCCATCAGTTCCTCTATAGTCCAGGCACCGGTTAACGTTGTCACCTTGAACGGTGTTGTCCACTCATACAGCTCAATGCTACCATAAGAAGCCATTTCTACGGCGCCTTCCTTGAGCGGTAGCTGGACCTCCTGATAGTTATAGAGGGTATTACCCTGGAATACATCCACCTGTAGGCGGTCACCGACTTTCTCCTTTAGAAGGTCAAAGAAGTGTATTTCGACTTTCCCTACTATACTAGGTGGCGGTGCCCAACCCGAATACCTGGCCTTTATTACCCCTGGTGGAGCCGCCTGGCCACAGCTGAGGGCAACTAAAGCCAAACAAGCCACCAACAAAATAGCGATCGTAAATTTCTTCAAAGCTCATTTCCTCCTCATTTATGTAATATGGTTTTTTTCCTGAATAATTCCAATTATTATGAGCTTGACACCTCCTTTCGCTTTTGGGGCTATTTAATTTTGAGAGCGCTTAAATGGGCACAATTACCCCAGAATCTACCACACTACTCCTCTCTTGTCAATAAGGGATGAACCTATTGACAAGATAGTAATCAGCATTTACAATAGACAGCAAATTTGCCCGATGCTACTAAGAATCAATTAGACGAAAACAAGGGGGTAAAAATGAAAATCGATGTCTTTCCACACATTATACCGCCGAAGTTCAAAGAAGCTCTCTATAAAAAGGTACCGGGTGGTTTCTTTGGTAAAGGTTGGATAGAGGCAATGCCCCCCTTAACTGATTTAGAGGCTAGATTCAGGATTATGGACCAATACGAGGGCATGGCGCAGGTGCTAACCCTGGGCAATCCGCCGGTGGAGAAGGTTGTTGGCCCCAAAGATGCCGTAGAATTGTCCAAAATAGCTAATGACGAGATGGCGGAGCTGGTGGCAAAATACCCGGATAGGTTCGTGGCGGCGGTAGCTTGCTTACCAATGAATGATATAGACGCCGCCTTAAAGGAGATAGATAGAGCCATAGTCCAGCTGAGGTTCAGGGGAATACAAATACACAACCCTATAGGCGACAAGCCGATGGATTCCCCGGAATTTTGGCCTATTTACGAGAAGATGGCTCATTATAACCTGCCAATCTGGGTTCATTCCCAGAGAGATATTAATGTGCCTGATTACGCTGGTGAGAAAAGCTCAAAATACGTCGTCTGGTCTACTTTCGGCTGGCCTTACGAAACTTCGGTGTATATGACGCGATTGATATTTAGTGGTGTATTTGAGAAGTATCCCAATCTTAAGGTGATAACGCATCACGCCGGTGGCATGATACCCTATTTCGCGGGCAGAATTGCCGGCTTTTATGACGCTAATGAAATGCTCCTGAATTTTAAATACGAGCTCACCAAAAGGCCGCTTGATTATTACCGCCTCTTCTATAACGATACCGCCATTTATAAAAACACACCGGCGCTCATGTGCTGCTACGCCTTTTTTGGTGCCGAACACATGCTATTTGGGACTGATATGCCTTATGATAGCCAGTTAGGCCTTCGGCAGGTAAGAGAAGTAATAAGCTCAATAGAAGAAATGAACATAAGCGATGCTGAAAAGAAGCTGATATTTGAGGACAACGCCAGGAGACTCTTAAGGTTACCAGTTTAGAAGATGGGTATCATGCTCCCTAAAACTCTTAGAAGAATCGGCCAAATCTATTTTAAGGCAATAGAATGGTTAGGTGCCTATCTTATCGTGTTAGTTGCCCTGTCGATGCTAGAAATGGCGTTTAGTCGGACTGTTTTTCACTTCCCGTGGTCGGCTCTGGACAGGATTAATGTTATTGCCATGATATGGGCTTGCTTACTGCTTGCCGGCCCGCTGGTCAAGACCGAAGGACATATTGCTGTTAACTATTTCTCATCCCGGCTTACTGGTTTGCGTCTTTATTTTTTAAAGCTCTTTATTAACGTCGCGCTCCTAGTCACTTTCGTTATTGTTGCCTATTACGGATTTTTTGCTTTCAAAGGTTTATATGAAATAGGCTCAATTTATCCCGCCGAGATTGATATTCCTCAGTGGTTAACCCGTCTTCCCGTCTTTTTAGGTATGGTACTGGGACTCCCATTCGTGCTCCATGCATTAATCAATAGTGTTACTTCTATATACGGTGAGTTTAAGAAAAAGAAAGGGGAAAATAAGCCCTAATGCTTGCCTTTGGCCTCGGCTTATCCGGACTTCTGCTTGTGGTAGGGGTACCAATATTCGCCGTACTCATACTGGGTAGTATATTTCTCTGTGTCTTTGTTTTTGATATCAACCTGGTGGTAGTAGTTACCCAGATGGTGTCCATGATTAACTCCTATATTCTACTAGCGCTCCCCATGTTTTTGTTAGCCGGATTTTTAATGACGGAATCGGGTTCTGCCAGCGCTCTTGTTGATTTTTTTGAAGCTCTATTGGGGCATCTGCCTGGCGGCTTAGCTCTAGCCCTGGTAGCCAGTATAGGCTTTTTTTCCGCTTTTTCTGGCTCAACACTGGCGGCTATTGTCGCCATTGGAAGTATAATGTTACCAAGGATGAAAGCCGCCGGATACTCCCCAGGCTTTGCTGCTGGACTATTGGCAGTTGCCTCAATTGATATTATTCCGCCCAGCAATTTCTTCATATTGTATTGCGCGGTGACGGAAACACCAGTGGGGCAGGTTTTTGCCGCGGGGTTAGTGCCGGGGATAATCCTGCTACTTGCCCTGGTTGTTGCCAGTATCATTTTGCCTCAGGGCAGGATTACCATAGGTAGGTTCGAATGGGAAAGATTTAAGCGAGCTTTAGTTAGAGCGCTGCCGGTTATAGGCATGCCGGTGCTCATATTAGGCACCATTTTCACCGGAGTCCTAACTGCGGTTGAGGCTGGTGCCATGTCGGCCCTTTATATCATTGTCATCGACAGGATTTTTTACCACGGCTTGAATTGGTCTAAGTTCTGGTCGGCAGCCAAACTAGCCATGGCCAATACCGCAATGATATATATTCTTCTTACCGGTGTCGGTGCTATCGTAACGCTCTTCCACTATACTGGTTTTCCCATTATGATTGCGAACATAGCTAAAGAGGCGGGCAGTCTCCCTGGCTTCATTGTCCTTTTTGTGATTGCGGCAGCAATATTAGGATGTTTTATGGATGGTTTGCCGACACTTTATATTCTAGCTACAATGTTATTCACTACAGCTGTGACATTGGGGTTTGACCCGGTTCATTTTGGTGTCTTCCTTTGCATGGCATCTCTTATGGGGATGGCAACACCGCCTATGGCTACTGGCTTATATGCTTCGTGCACTGTAGCTAAAGTTTCGCCCCACAAGGCCACTCCATATGCATTTTACTTTGTTGGGGTTGGATTCTTGGTCTGTTTTCTCGTCGCGTTCTTCCCACCACTCTCGATGTGGTTTGTTCACTTAATATATGGTTAGGGGGAGTATACCCCATATTCCCTGGTAAAGTCGGCCATTGCCTTCACGTTCTCCGGTTTTGCCTCATCGGGTACCCCGATAGAGCCGTCCATGATAAAGCCCCCGCCCCTGCCGACGACATCAATAAGCTTTTTGCAGTAATCCCTGACTTCCTGGGGGGTAGCGGTGCACAGCAGTGCCGCCGGCACATTTCCCCGGATGCAAACGCGGTCGCCCAAGATTTCCTTCGCCTTAAAGATATCCGTCGACTCAAATATATATATCGCCTTCCCCTTAGGTATATCTTTGATAATCTCCAGGCGGTCGGTGTAATCCCCCTCGAAGAAGGGACAAGGCGTAAGCCCTTCACCAATCAGTGCCAGAATGAGCTGGTGCAGGGTGGGCCAGTAGAAGGTTTTAAACTGCTCTAAAGACATAAAACCATGAGCCCCTTTATGAAGAGGTATGAACACTCTGGGAATACCTGACCTTTTGGCTGGAGATACCCCTCCCTCAACCATTATTGGCAATGCTTTTTCTACGGCGGCAAGGAGTTTATCGGGGTTTCGATACATATCTAGCATTATGCCACGGGTTCCCCTAAAGAAATCCCCCATGTAGTCAAAGGGGGCATATGCCGTAGCGCCGAATTGGCAGGGAAATCCCAGCCGTTTCATTTCCTCAACAAAAGAGTTCGCCCCAGCCATCATTTTCTGGGCCTCGGCTCCCGCTTTTAACAAGCGCTCAAGGGTAGCAGCAATTTCCGGTATACCGAGCACGGCAACACGCAGAACCGTCCTAAGGTAAAACGCTGAGGATATAGAAGGCAGCATTTTGAAAGCTTCTAATGAGCCAAATATCCGGGGGAAGATGGTTCTTAGCATAAAATCGGATGGGTCAAAGAGAAAGGCATCGTATTCCTCTGCTTTCATGTACTCCCCTTCGATAAACTGGAATGTAATATTGGGGTCAACTCCGTGCCCAGGCCACTTAAGTTGCTTATAGTCCAGAAGTTCAAGCGTAGGTCCTACCGAAATAAGACCATACGGGTTCGTGTACATATCCGGCTGAAAATCAATAATTGCCTTTTTGTATACCTCCGCCAGTTTGTCATAGTCATACATGGCTTGTTCAAAACTTATTCCGGCATATTTTGCCGGGAAGAAGCTGAAAGATGGCAGGAATGGAACCCTATCCGGCGTTTTTAACTGGATAGCGTCTTCAACCCGCTTGGTTCTTTCTTTGAATAGTTCTTGGGGTGTTTTCCCCATTTTTATTTTACCCCCTCTGAATCCGATTGTTGTCAGATAGCATAACGCCTCAATCGGTCTAGCGTCAAGCTACCTTATCACACAATATGGACTTTTGTTCAGTCCCACAGGTGCCAATACGGGATTCGGTGTTGCAATACAGGTTCTACTTTACCTTGTCATTTCTCCACTCTCAAGAATCTGGCGTTAATAGCTACAATTATTGTGCTCAGCGCCATGAGCGCCGCTCCTGCTGCTGGGTCCAGGAGGATGCCGGCACCGTAAGCAACTCCTGCAGCCAGGGGAATAGCAACAACGTTATAACCGGTGGCCCAGACAAGATTCTGAAGCATTTTCCTGTAAGTGGCACGTGAAAGCTTAATTATTGAGACAACATCAAGGGGGTTGCTCCTTACTAGCACCACATCTGCGGTCGCTACTGCGACATCAGTGCCAGCGCCAATGGCAATACCTACGTCCGCCTGTGCCAGGGCGGGTGCATCATTCACGCCATCACCGGTCATGGCGACCATGAGGCCTCGAGACTGAATCTCTTTCACCTTCTCCGCCTTCTTATGCGGCAGGACTTCAGCGAAGTATTCATCAAGCCCGATTTCACCGGCTACCCACTTGGCTACCTGCCGGTTGTCGCCGGTTATCATCATACATCTGATACCCATCTCCTTAAGCCTGGAAATCGCTTCCTTTGACTCCGGCCGGATGATGTCGGCGAGGGCAATGGCCCCCACAAGCTCTCTGTCAATCATGACGTATATCACCGTCTTGCCCTGGGCGGCGAGTTTATCAATTCTACCGTCAGTAACTTTTATACTATTCTCCCTGAGATAACCCGGACTTACGGCCATTACATCTCTACCGTTTACCTTTCCTTGCACTCCCTTGCCCGGAATTGCCATAAATCCCTCCACTGAAAATGTCTCCTTCGCCGACGAGACTATTCCTTTGGCAATGGGGTGTTCTGAACGCGCCTCGATGGAAGCGGCATACTTTAGAATTTCGTCCTCCTTCATTTTGCCGCTCAAGGTGATAACGTCGGTAACGCCGAATTTCCCCATGGTAAGAGTGCCGGTCTTGTCGAATAGTATCGCCCCAACCTTCCTGGCCTGTTCAAAACCGTCACGGTCCTTTATCAGCAGGCCGTTTCTCGCTGAAATAGAAGTGGAAACAGCCACCACGAGTGGAATGGCCAAGCCTAGAGCATGAGGACAGGTGATGACCATTACCGTTACCATGCGTGCCAGCGCAAACACGAATTCCTGTGGTACTATGACTAGCCACACCGCTAGTGTTATCACTCCCACCGTGATGGCGACTATCGTAAGCCATAGGGCGGCACGGTTGGCCAGGTTCTGCGTTCTGGACTTGCTCTCCTGCGCCTGCCTCACTAACTCCGTAATCTGGGAAAGATAGGAGTCTGCACCTGTTCTCTGTACCTCCACTGTGATTGAGCCTTCGCCATTTACTGAGGCACCGATAACTTTCGCACCGGTCTGTTTGGGTACCGGAGTGGATTCGCCGGTGAGCATGGACTCATTGACTGATGTCTCACCTTCAATCACCTTGCCATCGGCAGGCATTTTCTCGCCCGGTTTTACTATTACTCTATCGCCAACTACCAACTCGTCAAGCGGGACATCTACTACGCTGCCGTCAGGCATCACCTTATGCGCCTCTGAGGGCACGAGCTTGGCGAGTTGTTCCAGGGCTGATGAGGCAGCCATAATAGACCTCATCTCTAACCAGTGGCCAAGAAGCATGACATCAATAAGGGTTGCCAACTCCCAGAAAAACACGTCGCCACTGAGGCCGAAGACTACGGCGGAACTGTAGACATAGGCCGTGGTTATTGCCAGGGCAATAAGAGTCATCATTCCTGGAGATTTTATCTTTAGTTCATCATATATTCCTTTGAGGAAGGGATAGCCACCGTAGAAGTAGACAGCAGAGGACAGGACGAAAAGAACATAGTAATCCCCGGCGAACCTGATCGCATCACTAAGACCAAGGAATTTCTGAATTAGAGGAGAAAGGACAAGAATAGGAATGGTGATAATCAGGGATATCCAAAACCGTTTCCTGAAGTCGGCAACCATTTGGGCATGGTCTCCCTCCCCATGCTTATGCATTTCAGGTTCCATCTTTGCTTTTTGAGCAATGTGCTCACCGTGCTCCATGCCATGATGCTCCTTCGGCATCTCAGGCGTCTTCTCCCTATCACGCCCCATACCGCGCATATGTTCATGAGAATTACTTTTCATCTTGTCTCCCCGTGCAGGACTTGAACTTCTACTCCACTCTGTATTTTACACTTATTGGTTCTTTGCCAACAAGACGGAAACCAAAAGGGGAATTATTGAACAAGTCGTCAGATTGTTTTACGACAACAAAATGAAAGTTAATCAGGAAAATCAAGTGCCCTATTGACAAACAAGCGTTTAACCTTATAATAGACTGGTGCTCATATAAGTTAGTCTATGATGTGAAATTTTGGGACGCAAGATAATGATGAGTTTAGATTGCGAGATGAGGGCTCGGAGCAAATCAGTAATAGTGTGCTTACGAGCCCTTAAGTTTTAACGAGGTAGCTTGATTGAGGAGAATATGAAAGGAGGAAAACATGTGATAGTATGCTGTTACTGTCAAAAAAAAATCTTTAAGGGGGTTAATTCGTGAAAAAAATCTTTTTGCCACTTTTTGCACTGGTTATGGTAGTATCGTTAGTGCTTGGGGCCTGTGCTGGCCCAGCAGCTCCACAAGAAGTGATAAGATTGGCAATGGCCAACTACCTGCCTATCGCCCACAACTTTACCCCGCTTCAGGAACAGTGGGGTAAGGAAATCATGGCGCGCTCCGAGGGGCGGGTGGTGATTACCTATTATCCCGGCGGCTCATTACTTACGGCTCCCAAGGTCCCTGATGGCCTGGAGCAGGGCATCGCCGATATCGCCTTCTCGCACATCGGTTATAACCGCGGCCGTTTCCCGGTCACCGAGGCCCTGGACCTGCCGATGGGTTACCCCACCGGCTGGGTAGGCTCGCACGTCGCTACTGATTTCTACAATAAATTCAAGCCGGCGGAGTGGGATAGCCTGCACGTGCTGCTCTTCAACGCCGGTTGCACCGCGGGCCTAATGCTGCACAATACGAAAGTTACCAAGCTGGAGGACCTCAAGGGCAAGACCCTGAGGGGCGCCGGAGAGGTAGGCGATGCTATCGCCGCACTGGGCGCGACCCCGCGTGATATTCCCATGGTCGAGATGTACGACTCCGTTTCCAAGGGCGTCGTCGATGGCACGCTGGTCGGCATCGAGACCCTCAAGACCTTCAAGATGGCCGATGTCTGCAAGTACACTGCCTTCGTTTGGCAGGTGGGCAACATGTATACCTTTTACCTGGCGATGAACAAGGACAAGTGGGATGCTATGCCCAAGGATATCCAGGATATCTTCACCGAGGTCAGTGAGGAATATGCCGAGAAGTGGGCCGAAACCTGGAACGCCATTGATGTCAACGGCATCAATTACAGCCTGAGCATTCCGGGCAACGAGGTGTACAAGCTTTCGGACGCCGAAGGCCAGCGTTGGCACGATGCTGTGCAGCCGGTCATGGACAAGTATGTCGCCACCATGACTGCCAATGGTTTTGACGATGCCCAGGCCTACATTGACTACATCAGGGACCGCATCGAATACTGGACGCCGCGCGAAGAAAAGCAGAACATCCCTTCCCCGTTCGACGTGAATTTACCCACAGCGCCTTAAGTTGGCCGTCCAGATAGAGTGGGCAAGCCCCCGGGGGGGCGGCGGGCTTTCCCGGCCCTCCCCGGGGTACTCTGTCTTGTGTTGAGTGAGAATTCGAAGCTGAAAATAGGGGGGCTCTTTCTTGAAGATAAGCAAGGGCGTGAGCCGTCTGGAGAAGTTTAACTACCAGTTAAGTATCTGGTTTGAGCGTGTCGCCATCTTAGGCGCTATCGGCATGATTCTCGGCATCATGGTCGATGTTATCGGTGCCAAGCTTTTTCACTGGCCTTTACCCGGCAGCACCGAGGTGGTTTACCTGTTTCAAATAATCGCCATCGCCGGCGCCCTCGCCATTTCTAAAATTGACGGCAGACACGTCCGCATCGAGCTCATTGACCGGTTGCCCCAGCCCGGCCTGGGTATTGTCCACGCCCTTGTTGCCCTGCTCAGTCTGGCCTTTTTTATCATCCTCAGCTGGAAAAGCTACGATTATGCCCAAGCGCTGAGGCTCAATCATGAGGTTACCGCTACCGCCAAGTTAACATTTATCCCTTTGCCCTCTGGCTTGCCCTGTGCTGCCTGCCTGTGGTCTTGATATTGATTAAAGATTTTATTACTTCGCTGCTGGAGACGACAAAAAGATGAGCCCCATTCTAATCGGTTCGATCGGTGTTGTTGTCCTGCTGGTATGCTTTTCCATAGGTATACCGATGGCTTTCAGCATGGCGCTGGTGGGCATGGCCGGGTTTGCCTACATGGTCTCGCCGGACGCCGCTTTAGTCTGCTGCCGCGAGATGTGTTTGACCAGTTCACCTCTTACCCGCTTGAGCGTTATTCCCATGTTTGTCATGATGGGCTGCTATGCCTTTGCCTCGGGGATTGGTAGAAAACTGTTGAATACGGCCTATGTCGATTCTGGGGCGCCTGTCTGGCGGGTTGGCCATAGCCTCCGTCGCTGCCTCCACCCTTTTCGGCGCTGTTTGCGGCTCCACGGCAGCCACCACCGCCACCATCGGTAAAGTGGCTCTGCCGGAAATGAAAAAATATCATTACAACGATATGTTTGCCACGGGTACCGTCGCCACGGCCGGCGGGCTGGGCATTATGATTCCGCCCAGCACTGTCCTTTATTGTCTATGGAATATTGACCGAGCAGTCCATCGGCAAGCTCTACATCGCCGGTATTATCCCCGGGATAATCATAGCTATCCTTTTTGTCGGCACCATACTGGTCTGGTGCAAACTTAAACCGAATGCCGGCCCTCCCGGTCCCTCCACCACCTGGGCGCAAAAGTTGAAATCATTAATTGGGGTTGCCGATGCGCTGGTACTGTTCCTGGTCACCATGGGCGGCCTGTTTGCCGGCTGGTTCACCCCGACCGAGGCAGGGGCCATCGGGAGTGTGGGCGCACTGATAATCGGCATAGTGAACCGCGAGCTTACCTGGCAGAAATTTATTGATGCCACCAAAGACGGACTGCGTATATCCTGCATGATTATGCTTCTTATCGCCGGGGCTACTGTCTTCAGTCACTTTATTACGAGAACAACGATGCCTTTTGAATTGGCTAACTGGGTCAGCCACGCTTTCGTTATCGCCGGTAATGATAATGACACTGATACTTATCTTTTATTTCATACTCGGCACTTTTTTGGATGCTATGGCTTGTATTGTACTTGTTGTACCTATCCTATTCCCTATGGTAATCGGTCTCGGGTACGACCCGATATGGTTTGGGGTGATGGTTACGCTATTGAGTATGATTGCCGTCGTTTCCCCACCGGATGGGGTCAATGTTTACGTGGTGAAGGGGATTTCCCGGGATGTGCCGATAACGACTATTTTTTGGGGGACTATCCCGTATCTTGTTCCGTTCTTGGTAGCTACAGTAATATTCGTTGCCTTCCCGCAGATAGCCACCTTCCTGCCCAGGTTCGTGACTTATTAGAAGAAATAGCTTCTCCTTCTCCTGAAGAAAAACCCAATAGCCAGCCCGAAAACCAGACCGCCAAGATGAGCCTGCCAGGCGACACCGGGGATAAAAGACCAGAGAACAAAAAAGACTAAAATCACAACCCCTAGCGGCACGGGAATAATAAAGTATAGCAGGACCCTCTCCGACCACCCCGACCAGAGATAGGAGCTAGATTAGTTTCAGTGTCTGTGGCTCAAGCTCAAGGCTAATATCAAGGGCTTTTGCGGAGTGGGTGAGGGCACCAACCGAGATGGTGTTAACCCCTGACATTGCCACCCGACGGACATTAGCCAGGGTAATCCCACCCGAGGCTTCCATCTTAACCTGACCCGGGATTAAGCCCACGGTATGGCGCATCTCATCAGGGCTCATATTATCCAGCATGATAATATCCGCCCCGGCCTCAGCCGCCTCCAGGGCTTCCTGAACAGTGTTGACCTCTACCTCCACCTCTAGCGCCCGGGGGGCATCTTGCTTAGCCTTGGCGACAATATCCTTTAAGCTCATGCCCAGGGCGCGCAGTGCTGCCAGGTGGTTATCCTTAATCAGGATACCATCGCCCAGATGAAAGCGGTGACTCTTGCCGCCACCCATGCGCACCGCATACTTTTCCAGCAACCTTAACCCCGGAGTAGTCTTACGCGTATCACTGATTATAACATTGAAGCCTTTTGTTCTGGCGACATACTGGGCGGTGTTTGAGGCAATGCCGCTGAGCCTCTGCAGGAAATTGAGGGCAGTCCGCTCCGCTTTGAGGATGCTGGCTACCTTACCGGAAACGGTAGCCACTATGTCCCCGGGTTGAACCCGCTCCCCGTCTTCAATAAGCACATCAACCTCAAGCGATGGATCAACCTTTAGAAACACTTTCCTGGCGATGGCGCCGCCGGCCAGTATCCCCCTTGCCTTGACCAGTATAGATGCCTTCCCCTGGAGTTGGGGTGGTATCAGCAGCTCGCTGGTAACATCTCCATGGCTTATATCCTCAGCCAGGGCACGTTCTATAATGGCATCAACCTCGGCTTCAGGTAGCTCCAAGTCTAGCCTCCTGTTTGGGTAAATATGATATGGCGCTGCCACTCCGCTAAGGTCTGAGGGAAATCGGAGCGGAAGTGAGCGCCACGACTCTCTTCCCTGATGAGGGCAGCCTCAACTACTAATCGACCGGTCAATACCAGACTGCTCAACTCATAGGAGGGGCGGTCTACCGGCTGGGGCAAGCAACTTTGCCAGGCAGCAAGAATATTTGCCGCCTCAGTAAGTCCCGTCTTGTTACGGATGATGCCTACCTTATCCCAGTGGAGCTGCTGCAAAGCGGAAAGGCTGGGTGCCGGCACCGTTGCTGGAGATCTCCGGTGACTAAGGGAGTGATGAACGTCCCCGCCTTTGCCGGGGGCAGGAGCCTTAATCTCGCCACCGCTTCCGGTTTTTTCGATAATTCTTTTGCTGAACACTACCACCTCCAGCATTGAGTTGGAAGCAAGGCGGTTGGCTCCGTGGACCCCGGTGCAGGCGGTTTCACCGCCGGCAAATAGCCCATTTATATTAGTTTCCCCCCAGCTATTGGTCTTGATGCCGCCCATCAGGTAGTGGGCCGCCGGGGCTACGGGGATAAGCTCTTTAGTAATATCCAGACCATGGTCTAGGCAAAAGCGGTAGATATGGGGAAAGCGGGTGGTTATAAGATGAGGCGGCAGGTGGGTTACATCAATGAAGACCCTATCTGAGCCTGTTTTTTCCATCTCATGCAGGATACTGCGGGCAACTACGTCACGCGTTGCCAGGTCACCCTCCGGGGCATAATCGGGCATGAAGCGGCGCCCTTCCACATTGCGCAGCACTCCCCCCTCACCCCGGACCGCTTCTGATATGAGAAACGGGGTTACTCCGGGCAGGTGCAGCGCCGTAGGGTGAAATTGAAAGAACTCCATATCAACAATCTCCGCCCCGGTATTAAAGGCTAAGGCGATACCATCGCCGGTAGCGATGTCAGAGTTAGTGGTGAACTTGTATAGCTGCCCGGCGCCACCAGTAGCCAGAATAAGAAAGCGGCAGCCAAACTCCTCAATAGAGCCGGTGCGGCAATCAAGAGCCCTTACCCCGGAAACCTGCCCCTTTTCTATCAGAATCTCGGTAGCCAGGCAGTGTTCAAGCACCTGGATTTTGGATGCTCGTACCCGGTTACTTAGAGTAGTTTCAATGTGCTCCCCGGTGGCGTCACCGCCGGCGTGCAGGATGCGCGGCACACTGTGAGCCGCCTCCTTTGTAAGAGCAATCTCTCCATCGAGGGTATCAAATGGCACTCCAAGGTTGACCAGTTCGGCAATGCGGGCTGGGGCTTCGTTGACCAGTATCCGCACTGCCTCTTCATCGCACAAGCCGTCCCCGGCGGCGATAGTGTCCTTGAAATGAAGTTCTGGCGAATCACTCTTGCCAATAGCGGCAGCAACACCCCCCTGGGCATGTTTGGTATTGCAGTCGTCAATGCTACCCTTGGTGAGAATAGCCACGCTTCCCTGTTCTTTGGCCAGCAGGGCAGTATACAGCCCGGCAATGCCGCTGCCAACTATAATGTAATCATAATAATTCGAGGCTTTGCTATCTCTCATTAAACCACCGCTAACATTCTGTCCAGGGCTTGCTTTGCCTTCAGCCTTATATCTTCAGGTACGGTGACCCGATTGCGCTTTAATTTCATGGTTTCGACCACAGTTTCCAGACGGGTCTTCTTCATATTGGCGCAAATGAGGCTGGGAGAAAGTAAATAAAACTTCTTCTTCGGGTTTTCCTGGTGCAATCGATGAAGTAGACCCTCTTCCGTACCAATAAGAAAGGTTTTTGCCAGACTCTCTTTGGCATAGTGTACCATTTGGGAAGTGCTTAGAACAGCGTCAGCCAGTTCGATTACTTCTTCCCGACATTCGGGATGAACCAGCACTTTAGCCTCAGGGTGGTGGTGTTTAGCCCGCTGCACCTCCTCAGCCGTCAGCCGGGCATGAGCAATACAATATCCCGGGTAGAGAATTATCCTTTTCCCGCTCACCTTGGTAGAGACATAATGCCCTAAGTGTTTGTCGGGAATAAACAGAATCTCGTCGTTGGGTACTGATTCTACCACCTTAACCGCATTGGCCGAGGTGCAGCAGATATCACTTCCGGCTTTGACCGCAGCCGTAGTGTTAACGTAGGCCACCACCGTTGCTTTGGGATATCTCTCCTTCCATTCGTTCAAATCATCGGCATCAATCATACCTGCCATGGGACAGCAAGCGGTAGCGGCAGACAGCAAAACGGTGGCGTCTGGATTGAGGATTTTGGCTGTCTCTGCCATAAAGTCAACACCACAGAAAACGATAGTCTCCGCATTAACCTCAGCGCAGCGGCGGGCTAACTCAAGCGAATCTCCAACAAAGTCGGCTATATCCTGAACCTCAGGTCGCTGATAATTATGGGCAACGATAACCGCCCCCAGCTTCTTTTTGAGCTCGGCTATCTGTTCCCCGAGTTGTTGGCCTACCATTGGAAGCAGGGTAGCAAATATACTCGCAACTGTCAACCAGCAAGGTATTATACAGAAAGAGTCTGTGCTAAAATATGATTGAGGCTTAAAGATAAAGAGAATCTACATAAAAGCTGGTTTGATTGAAGCAGCTGCCGAGTTAAATAATACCAGGACGGCACAAGCAATCTGGGAAGCATTGCCCATCAAAGCTCGTGCCAATCTTTGGGGAGAAGAAGTATACTTCTCAATCCCGGTTAGCCTGGAGCTGGAGGCGGGGCAGGAACTGGTAAGCGCTGGGGATTTGGGCTATTGGCCTGAAGGTAATGCCTTTTGCATCTTCTATGGCCCAACTCCTATTAGCCGGGGAGGCGAAATTCGCCCGGCAAGCGCGGTTACTGTGTTTGGTAGAATCACAGGAGAGGCCACTATCTTTAAGCAGGTAGCTTCAGGAACAGAAATTACTATTGAAAGGGGTGAGCAATGAGTAAGGTAATCAAAAGGGAGGTCTATTACTTCGATGAACCTGGTGGGGAAAATACCCAGTTAGTAATCGAAGCTGTCGCTCAGCGGCTGGAAGCCGGTGGAATCAAAAAAGTCGTCGTTGCCAGCACCTCTGGTGAGACAGCGGCTAAATTTGCCCGTAGTCTCAAGGGTAAGGCTGAGCTGGTTTGTGTTTCGGAAGCCCCCTACCGGCGGGAGTGGGGTGAAAGCTGGCCCTGTCTCAAAGAGGAATTCAGAAAAGAACTGGATAGACTTGGAGTGGCTATTATTGACAATGCACCCTATGTTTTCCACAGTTCAGTATTAGATTCGGCTAGATGGTCTGATGTCTTTCCTGAACGCCTGGTAAAGGAAACCCTGTACTGCTTTGGACAGGGGATGAAGGTGGCTGTGGAAGTCGCCCTTACTGGGGTTTCTTGTGGCTATGTGGCCCCTTTTGAAGATGTTATCGGTGTTGGTGGCTCGGCGAGGGGTGCAGATACAGCTATTGTTCTTCGAGCTACCTATCCTGCCTGTCTTTTTGATAAGGACCCGACAAAAAGGCTGGAGATAAAAGAAATAATCGCCATGCCTATTTCTAAAAAGTGGTGGGAGTAAGTTTAATAGTCAGCCCCTACTCAGCTCTCAGTGCTTCAATCGGATTGAGACGGGAGGCATTCCACGCCGGATAAAAGCCAAAGAACAGCCCGATGCCAATCGATACCGAGACGGCAAGGATAACTATATCAGGAGTAACCAAAGTTGGCATTACTCCCATTCCCTTAAGTATTGATGATATTCCCCAGCCACAAATAATCCCGATGATACCACCAGCAAAAGTCAAGAAGGCTGCCTCAATGAGGAATTGAATCCATATGTCTCGCTCTCTGGCTCCGAGCGCCTTACGGATGCCTATCTCTCTGGTTCTCTCCAGCACCGATACCAGCATAATGTTCATCACGCCGATACCCCCCACCAATAGTGAAATACCAGCGATGGCGCCTAAAAGAAGGGTCAACGTACCCATCGTTTGCGAAAGGGTGCTAGCTATCTCCTCCGTGGACATGATGTTAAAATCATTATCAGCAGAGGAGGCAAGCCGGTGACGGGTACGGAGCAGGCTGGTGATAGCATTAATGATATTCTGTGTCTGTGACTGGTCGCTTACTGTAAGGGTTACGTTTGACACGATGCGGCCACCCTGGGGGGTTAGCGGCTGAGCCACCGCTTGCTGCATGGCGGTCAATGGAATCAGGATAGTGTCATCAGGGGAGCCAAACATCGCTCCCTTGCTCTGCAACACGCCAATAACGTGTACAATAATGCTGCCCATCCGCATTTGTTGCCCTATCGGGTCAGCACTGCCAAACAGGGTTTCAGCGACATTAGAGCCGAGCACGGCGACCTTGGCACCGCGCTGATAGTCCTGTTGCGAAAAGGAGGTGCCACTGGCAATCTTCATGTTGTTTATCGACATATACTCGGGGGTGATTCCGGTGACCGGAGAGTTCATATTCTTACTGCCCACAACCAGCTGGAGACTGCTTGAGTAAGAAGATGCCACGGCAGATGTGTAGGAAATCTGCTGCGATATTGCCTCCGCATCTTCCATAGTCAGTGTGGTAGCGCCACCCACAGCACTCCTGACACCACCAAACATGGATGCCCCGGGGCGGACGGTAATCAGGTTCGCCCCCATACTTTGGATATTGGTGAGGATTTGTGCTTCAGCACCCCTACCGACAGACATGAGGGTAATCACGGCACCTACGCCAATAACAATTCCCAGTATGGTCAGGGAGCTACGGAGTTTATGAGTGACCACACCAACCCAAGCAGTCTCTAAAGGCTCTAACCACTTTAAGCTGCGGAGCTTGTGAGTAACCATCCCGACCCAAGCAGTTAATAAAAGTCCCAACCACCTCTTCATACTTTTTCCTCCGTTACTACTTGGCCGTCCATTAGGTGGATGATGCGCTGGCAGTGGTGAGCAATACTAACATCGTGGGTTACCATGACCAGAGTAATACCCTGCTCACTATGTAATGTGGTGAGGACAGAGATTATCTCCTTGCCAGAGCGGCTGTCTAGATTCCCAGTAGGCTCGTCGGCCAGAATCAGGGGTGGGTTTTTCACCAGAGCCCGGGCTATAGCAACCCTTTGCTGCTCGCCACCGGAAAGCTCTGCAGGGCGATGATTAGCTCGGTCAGAGAGCCCGACCCTAGCCAGTGCCTCGAGAGCTCGCGAACGGTCGCTTCCACCGGCATATCTCGTACCAAGCTCCACATTTGCCACTGCCGAGAGCCGGGGTAGCAGATTAAACGTCTGAAAGACAAAGCCAATCTTCTGAGCCCTGACTTGAGCCAGTTCATCGCTGCTGAGCTGGCTGACTTCTTTATCCTCCAAATAGTAGCTGCCTGAAGTCGGTTTATCCAGGCAACCTATCAGATTGAGCAGGGTTGTCTTCCCCGAGCCAGAGGGACCCATAATCGCCACCAGTTCACCCTTTTTAATGTTGAGGTTTACCCCACTGAGCACGGTCAGCTCTCTCTTGCCCATGGGATAGACTTTAGTTATATTCTGTAACCGAATCATCGCGGCGGTCTCCCTCATCTACGTGGTGCCAAGAATGGCATTGGTACCCTTGATTGTGATGTCGTCGTTGTGGTAGTAGTCCCCTGTGGGACAACCACCCTTTCACCTCCACTGAGCCCGCTGGTTACCTCGGTGTACTGCCAGTTGCTGATGCCAGTAGTTATCTCACGCTGTTCAATGACGCCTTTAGGTGACACGACCTGGACATATGTCTTCTCCCCCTGAGTGTTAATCGCCCCATTGGGTACCAGCAGCACGTCCTTCTTCTGCGCTACCAGGATGCTCACCGTGACTGTTAACCCTTCCCTAAGCTGAATGCCTTCGGGAATCGTTGTCAGCGATGACCCCTGTTGCCCTTGCGTGGCCTGTCCGAGTGGCTGTAATTCGACCTTGATTTTGTAATTCACTACGCCTGACGTAATAGTAGCTGTCGGCGAAATGAAGGTGACCTTGGCCGGAAGAACAAGTGTTGGCATGGCATTTATCTGCACCGTGGCATCTCCCTCCAGATTTACCTGAAATATATCCATCTCATTGACCATGACTTCA
The DNA here is from genome assembly GCA_963739245.1 of uncultured delta proteobacterium. Taxonomy (GTDB): domain Bacteria; phylum Chloroflexota; class Dehalococcoidia; order Dehalococcoidales; family BS750m-G39; genus CAVTZP01. Next base: position 129,292 of record CAVTZP010000004.1, on the reverse strand, counting down.
GCTTCAAACTTGTTGGGGTCAACAAGGCGCACTGCCACCGTGCCCCTTTGTACCTGGTCACCACCCTTGACATTTACCGTGGTGACGAAACCATCAAATGGGGCAGCTATCACCACCTTCCCTAACCTATCTTTAGCTATATCCAGGGTATCCTGGGCTTGCTCCATATCCAGTTGGGCTGCCCTTAATGTCCAATAATCTGTCATGGGGAGAACCCCCTCTCCAAATAAATCTGCCCCATATCCTACTTTAAGATTCTTCTTGACTTCTAGCAAATCTTTTTGAGCTAGGTAAAGGTTGTCAAATACATCCCAGTACTGTTTCCAGTCGTATTGCTCCTGACTCAGCCCCAACTCCTGCATTACCTTCGCCGCCTCCTCTAATTTGTATTGGGCATCACTGGTAAATCCTATAGCCGTGGGCACATCAAGGGTAAGGGTCTTATAGGTATAAGGGTAGGTTATCTCTCTATAGCTATTATTAGCCTTTTCCAGGGAGATTTCAGCTGCCTTTATGCTTTGCTGCAGAGAGGTAGTATCAAGTGTAGCCAATGCCTGTCCCTCCTTAACCGTATCCCCCTCCTGCACCAGCACTTCTTCCACCGATAGCGGCTCTGCCGTCGTTCCCCCTATCTCAAAACCAAGGTCTTTCCAAACGGAATAAGCCAGGTTGCCAACGGCAGTAATATCTACCGTTAGGTCTCCTCGCTTTATTGTCGCCAGCTGGCTTTCTGGAATCGTTTCCTTCTTACCACAGCTTGTCGCGGGAATGATGATACTGCACAGAATAATACCTATTAAAGCTAGCTTTAAGATTCTCATTTTATGTTCACCCGTCCTTTTCCCTCGTTTTACCAGTGATGGGATGAAAAACACCGTTTTTTCTAACCAGGATGACAGGAAATTATTAAGAAGCTATTAAGATTGCCCATGTCCGGCAAATCGTTCTAACACAGGGAGAGTAAAAGTAAAGCGGCTGCCCTTTCCCAGCTTACTCTGGACTTTAATCCTGCCGCCATGTGCCTCCACCAGGCGTTTAGCAATGGTAAGCCCCAGACCACTGCCACCGGTGGCTCTGGCCCGGGACTTGTCCACGCGGTAGAAACGCTCAAAGATATTGGGCAAGTCCTTAGCGGGAATACCTTCGCCGGTATCCATAACAGCTACTTCCACCCAGTTGCCCTCCTGTCTTGCCGTTACTGTGATGGTGCCACCTTTAGCGGTGTGCACCATCGCATTGCCCAGAAGGTTACGCAACACCTGGCTAATCCGATGGGAGTCAATGTTCACCAGCGGGAGCTTATCGGGCAGGTCAATGGATAACGATAATCCTTTTGCCGCCGCTTGGTCTTGCCTCGCCGCTACTGTTTGCTTTATCAATCTGGTGATATCCTCTGCCTGGCAAACCAGCCTCAGTTCGCCCGCCTCAAGAAGGCTCAGCTCTTGCAGGTCGTCAACCAGCCGTGACAACAGCATTGCCTCTTCAGTAAGGGAGCGGATAGTATCCGCATCCGGCTTTTTTACCCCGTCACGAACTGCTTCCAGGTAACCGCGGAGGTTGGATAGAGGAGTTCTCAGCTCATGGGCAACATCAGCTACCATATTCCGCCGTAACTGCTCGGCTCGCTCCAGATTACTAGCCATGGAATTAAAGGCTTGGCTTAGCTCGCCTACCTCGTCTTTACCCTTAAACTGAACCCTCTGGGAAAAATCACCCTTCCCCAATCGCCTGGCAGTCAGGGTAAGGGCTTTAATAGGGGCTAAAATTCGCCGCGACAGGAAAAAGGTGAATAAAAGGGCAATGGCAATCGCCAGCAGACCTCCCCAGAGAAAGAAGCGTCCTATGGATTCATACACGATATGTAGTGAGGCAAAATCCAGCTCCGGTGATGAGCCAAGGTTTATATAAAGCTTACCAATGATCTCACTTCCCGACGGTGGGAACATGGGCATTCCTGATGATAGAGACAAGGGTATTCCCGGCGCCTCAGCCTCATACGGCTTGCCCAGAAGCTTACCCTCGGAATCAGCGACCACCACGCCATCGGTGTCGGTTAGTATAATCCGCTGTCCATAGAGCTTCCCCCATTGCTCCACGAACGGCTGAATACCCTCCCAGTTCCCTTGCTGGTAGTAATAACTGGATAGTTCAACGGCTACTCTTCTAGCTCGCACCAGTTCAATGCGCTCCCCGAACTGTTTGATTTCGCTGCGAGTGCTCTGGTAAGTGAAGAAGAAGACGGAACCGATGGTGACAATTATAACGATGGCGAAAGCCACCAGGAGACGAAAGCGCAAGCTGTATATCATTGATCACCCCCTGACAAATTTGTAGCCACCCCCATACACTGTCTTTATGTATCTTGGTTGTCGGGGGTCAAGTTCAAGCTTACGGCGCAGGTTGAGGATATGAACATCAATGGTGCGGTCAAAGCCTTCAAAATCATAACCCAAGGCTTTCTCAATAAGCTCCCCCCGGCTGAAAACTCTGCCCGGTTCCTTGACCAGGACTCCCAGTAGCTTGAATTCAACCTTGGTCAGATTCAAAGGCCTGCCGGCAAGAAATGCTTCCCGTTCAAGGAAGTCTAAGGTAAACGTGCCGTACTCAATCTTTTCTGGGCCACGTTCTCCAGGGAGGCGCCTGAGCACAGTACGTACCCTAGCCGCCAGTTCCCTGGGGCTAAAGGGCTTGGTCACATAATCATCTGCCCCTAAGCCCAGGCCTATTAGCTTATCCTGGTCAGTAGTCTTGGCGGTAAGCATAATGATGGGCACATCGGACTCATTCCTGAGAGTGCGACAGACCTCAAGACCATCGATGCCAGGCAGCATGAGGTCCAGAACAATGAGGTTAGGGCGGCTCTCCCGAGCCAGGCGCAGGGCTTCAACACCATCATAAGCAGTGATAACCCGATAGCCATCCCGGTTCAGGTAAAGCGTGACCAGTTCCACCGTTTTTACATCATCATCAACAACCAGTACCCTTTTACCGGACATTCTGCAGTCCCCTAATGATATGCCTTTTCCCCATATGTTATACCATAAATGTTAAGAAATTGTTAAAAATAAAGAGGAGGGTAATATTACCCTCCTCTCCTAAAATCTGGTAAAGAGCCTTTTTGCTTACTCCGGGGATTGTGGTGCACCCCCGCCGGGGAAACCACCAGGTCCGCCAAAGCCACGCTGCATGTGCATGTCATGACCAGAAAATCCAGGGACACACGGCATATCTACATCCGGCTTTGACTTCAACCATGCCTTGTACTGGTCAGCCTGCTCCTGGGTTATCTTGCCCTCGTCCACTAGTTTCTTAAGGTAATTGTCCAGAGCCTCGTTTCTCATCTCGGTGCCGGCCTGGCCAAAGGCTTTTTGTAGTTCTTGGGCATTGATGGCTGTGCCCGTGTTCTGTTCGTAGATGGCGCAGACTTTATCCAGTAGAACCTCGTGTTGAACTGCGGGCTGGCTATCATCACCAGTACCCGTCTGGGCAAGGGCAACCCCGCCTAGGCTCCCAAGTAGCACCACCACAGCCACGACCATGGCCAGAATAAACTTCTTGCTTCGCCACACTTCTGTTTCACCCCCTTTTCGTTATTTGATAATTCAATCGTAGCATCTGAATATTAAATTCCTGTTAAGATGTCAACTAAATTCTCATGCAGGATTGTAACAAGGCGAGAATTAAGCCTACGGTGACCATAAGGATACCCACTCCTAGTAAGGCATAGAGTAGAGCACGTCGTTTAGACACAATGCTACTCCTTTCAACTCGTTGTTATTATTTACCGTCTTTCCCAGGGATACTGGTTGGATAATATAGCATCTGAATATTAAATTCCGGTTAAGATTTGAGGTGTTTCCGCTCAAGGTGAAGGTGCCAAGGACCTTGCCATCCCTACATGCTGTAGGGTAGAATCACATAGGGGAAGAGAAATAATGAAGGCAGTCATCCTGGTGGGGGGAGAAGGGACAAGGCTGCGCCCTTTAACCTGCAACATACCAAAGGCGATGATACCAATCCTGAATAAGCCTTTTCTGGAATACCTGATACTTTATCTCAAGGAACACAGCGTAAGGGATATTATCCTGACCACAAGTTACCTCCCCGACCACATCCAGAGCTACTTTGGTGATGGCACTGGTTCAGGCGTCCATCTGACCTACCTCATTGAGGAGCAGCCATTGGGCACTGCCGGTGCTGTCAAAAACGCCTCATCTTTCCTGGATGAGCCCTTTTTTGTCATCAACGGTGACATCGTGACCGGCATAGACCTCACCGCAATGATGAGCCAGCACCAGAAAATAAAGCCCAAGGTGAGCCTTGCCCTGACCCCGGTAGATAACCCCACGATATATGGCGTGGTGGAGACTGATACCAAGGGTATGGTAAAACGCTTTGTCGAGAAGCCAAGCCGGGATGAGGTCACCACCAATATGATTAATGCCGGCATCTATATCCTTGAGCCTGAAGTCCTGAGCTATATCCCCACTTCCACCCCCTCCATGTTTGAGCATTATCTTTTCCCGCTCCTCATTAGAAAGGGCGAGCTTATCTTGAGCTATCCTTCTGCTACCTATTGGATTGACATCGGCACGCCGGAAAAATACCTTAGGCTGAACCATGACCTGCTCCTGAACAAGGCTCCATCTTTATCCGTCTACCGCCCCCAAATCAGCAGCAACTCCGAAATTCACCCCTCGGCTCAGATTGAAGGTCCGGTGCTTATCGGCGAGGGCTGTGTTATTGCCCAAGGGGCAAGGGTAAAGGGACCGGCTGCCCTTGGACCACGATGCCAGGTTGGTGAAGATGCGGTTATAGAAGGGGCAATATTATGGCACGACTCCAGGGTGGGCAAAAAAGCAACGCTGAAAAACTGTATTATTGCCTCCCACTGCTACATCCAGGGGGGAAGCCAGGTTCTTGACCATTGTGTCCTGGGCGATAACGTTGTTGTGGAAAGAAACCGTAGACTGGCTCAAGGCACTAAAGTCTGGCCTGATGAGCAAATAGGTAAAGACTAGACCACGAGATGGCACGCCACCAGATGCCCATTGCCCACATCCTTAAGATGCGGCTCAGCTTGGTGGCAAATGGGCATTACCCGGTGACACCGCGTATGGAAGTGACAGCCTGGTGGTGGGTTCAAGGGGGAGGGGACATTGCCCGGGAGTAGAATTCTAGTCTTCCTCTGCCTGAGGCTCGGGATAGCCGATATTAGAGCTTCGGTATAGGGGTGAAGGGCATTTATAAAAATCTCACCAGCCTCAGCCAGCTCAACGAGCTTGCCCAGATACATTACCGCCACCCGCTGGGACACCTGCCTTATCACCGATAGGTCATGGGCGATGAATAAGTATGCCAAGCTGAAGTCCCGGCGCAGGTCAAGCATTAGATTTAAGATTTGAGCCTGAATGGAAACGTCCAGAGCGCTTACCGGCTCATCGGCAATAATCAGCCTGGGACTTGTGGCGAGCGCTCGAGCAATGCCGATGCGCTGCCTCTGTCCGCTACTAAACTCATGGGGGTAGCACAGGGCGTGCTGTGCCTCCAATCCGACCCGCTGCAGCATATCGGTCACTCTTTGCCCCCGCTCCCGGTCATCCTTCAAACCGTGGATGAGTAGAGCCTCGCCTATGGACTGACCTATTGTCATCCTCGGGTCAAGAGAGGACTGGGGGTCCTGAAATATAATCTGGATTTCCTTACGCAGCCCCCTTAGCTCCTTCCCGCCCAGCCTGGTGATATCAGTCCCGCGGTAAATAATCGCCCCTTCTGTTGGTTCCTCCAGCCTTAATATTGTCCGGCCCAGGGTGGACTTTCCACACCCCGATTCACCAACCAGCCCCAGGGTTTCCCCTTCTCTTATGTAGAAAGAGACGCCATCCACCGCCTTAATATCACCAAGGTGCCGGTAGAGCAGCCCACCACTAACCGGGTAGTACTTCTTTAAATTCTCTACCTCTAATAATTTGTGGTTCAACATCGCCCTTTTAATACAGATGGCAGAAAACGGTGTGCCCGTGGTTAACACTAACTGGCAGTGGCTGTTTTTTCCGACAGATAGCCATTGCCTTATCACACCGGGGGTGAAAAAGACAGCCACCGGGCAAGTCAATAAGGCTAGGCACCGTCCCTGGTATGGATTCTAACCTCTCCCTTTCTTGCGTTATGTCAGGCAAACAGTTAATCAAACCAGAGGTGTAGGGATGCTTTGGATTGTTTAGCAGCTCGGAGACGACGGCGGTTTCAGCGACCCTACCAGCATACATGACCACAATCCTGTCGCCAATTTCAGAGACTATTCCCAGTTCATGAGTTATGAAAAGGATGGACATCTTTCGGGTTTCCTTGAGCTGGCGAAAAATGTCTATGATTTGGGCTTTTATGGTGACATCAACCGCGGTGGTTGGCTCATCAGCAATAAGCAGTTGCGGGTCACAGGAGAGACTCATCGCTATCATCGCCCTTTGTTTCATCCCCCCGGATAACTGGTGAGGATAGTAGCTAGCCACCTCCTCCGGCGACGGTATGCCTACCTCTTTTAACCGGCTTATCGCCCTATTCTTTGCCTCCCGCTGGCTCACCCTTAAGTGAAGCTTTATCTGCTCCACTATCTGGTCACCAATAGTAAAGACTGGATTTAATGCTGATTGCGCATCCTGGAATATCATAGCAATCTCTTTGCCTCTAATATGCCTGAGCTGGTCGGCGGAGCATTTGGTTAAGTCCATGCCATCGTAAAATATCTCCCCACCAACTATCCTGCCCGGTGGGCTGTCGATTAGACCCAAGATGGAGAGGGCGGTTACTGTCTTGCCGCAGCCAGATTCACCAACCAAGCACAGACATTCGCCCTTCACCAGGTCAAAGCTAACACCATCCACCGCCCTGACAGTGCCGCGCCGGGTGAAAAAGCTGGTCTTCAGGTCTTTAACGCTTAAAATTACCTCTTTCATATCAAACGCTGCTCCTCGGGTCAAAGGCATCCCTCAGCCCATCACCGACAAAGTTGAAGGCAAGAACAGTGAGGAAAAGCATAACCCCGGGGGCTACCGCTACCCACCAGGTGGTGTCAAGGCTCTGTTGCCCCGCCCTTAACACCATCCCCCAGCTGGTTACCGACGGGTCGCCCAAGCCGATAAAACTCAAGGCCGCTTCAGCCAGAATCACCCCGGGGATAGACAGGGTGGCGATTACTACAATCAGGCTGATGACATTAGGGATGAGGTGGGCAAGGATAATTCTAGCATCACTTGCCCCCAGGGCTTTAGCCGCCAGGATAAACTCTCGCGTCCTCAAGGAAAGGGCCTCGCTCCTGATTAAGCGGGCTGTCCCCGTCCAGCCGGTGAGACCGATGACGAGAACAATGAAAGCCAAACTTGGACCGAAGATGAAAACGATGAATACCAGTAATAAAAAGAAGGGGAAGGTCATCATAATATCGGTGAACCTCATCAGGATATTATCAACCTTACCGCCTAAATAGGCAGATACGACTCCGATAAGCGTCCCCAGGGCGATAGCAATGCCAGTGGCAAGTAACCCAACCTGCAGCGAAACCCCGGCACCAGAGACTATCATTGCCAGCAAATCCCTGCCCTTATTATCGGTGCCCAGGGGATGCTCCCAGGTGCCGCTAATCGTCTTGGTAATAAATTGCCCCGTCTCGGCGTTATAAATTGACTCCTCGGTGGTAAGGCCGACCGGTGGTGTGTTCTTCTCCTCAAAGTTGGCCGCCGTCGGGTCGGTGGTAAAAAGGGGACCAAAGATAGCCAAAAGGATTAGAAACAGGACGAAAAATAAGCCAACAACCGCCAGCCGGTTCCTTTTCACTCTCTGCCAGTAGTACTGCACCAGCCTCCGGCTAGTATAAAGGGGCCAGACCACGTAGAGGAGAAATACTATACCCAGGGCGAGGTACAAATAGCCCAGGGGAGTGAAAATCTTCTCCACGACAAAGATATCCAGAAGCAGCGTCAGACCCCAAAGGGTAGCCAGCAGTATAAGAATCAGATTCCTAATACCGCCAACCTTTGCCGCCAGGTGCTTAATCCCCTTATTAGTCATATCTTTTAATCATATCTTATTCGGGGGTCAAGGTAGGCATAGGCAACATCGGTAACCAGGTTAATCAACAACACCAGGAAAGCTGAGATAAGGGTTACCGCCACTACCACGGCATAATCATCGGCGAAGACAGCGTTGAAGGAAATTCTGCCCAGACCCGGAATGCCAAAGATAATCTCAGTGAGGTAAGCACCACCAAAGACAATGCTGCCCAGATCAAACATTATGATAGTAACCAGGGGTAGCATTGCATTCCGGAGGACATGCTTGCCGATGACCACCCTTTCCGGCAAGCCCTTTGCCCTCGCCGTCCGGACAAAGTCCTTCCTTAAATTATCCAGCATTGCCGACCTGGTATATCTGGTATAGCCCGCCATCATCCCCGTGCCGAGGGTAATCACCGGCAAAACTAGTTGCTTAAGATTAGCCAGGGAGAAAAGGGGGATGCTGGTATCATAGTAGGTCTTAAATAGCCCCAGCTGCACCGAAAAGAGCAGAATAAGCATCACTCCCAGCCAGAAATTGGGAATAGAGATGCCAATGAACGAGAGAAAGGTAGCGATGTAATCGGTTTTGCTGTATTGCCTGACGGCAGAATAAACGCCAATCAAGATACCAACTAAAGCGGCTAAAACGGTGCTGAGTAAGATTAGCTGGAAGGAGTAAATCCAGTGGGTTTTAATCAGCTCCATCACTGGCATTGAGGTGCTGAAAGACCAGCCCCAATCGCCATGCACTAGATTGCCGATATAATTGAAGTACTGCTCATATATCGGCTTGTCAAGACCGTATCTAGCTTCTATCGCCGCAATCACCTGACCCGGCTCTTCTCCCCGCGCGGCGAGGTTAGCCAGATACTTATCGGCGGGTGAAGTTGGGCCAACCCTGACCAGAATGAAGGTGATGGTCAATATTCCCCAGGCAATAATTACGGCATAAAATAGCCGTTTAATGATGTAATCCCTAAGCCAGGTCTTTCCCATTGGTTCTACCTACGAACGGCAAGAAGCTAACACTGAGATAAAAAGGCTACTCGAAATACCACAGGTGATAGTTGTAGCCCATATTTATGCCTGGTTCTATCCCCTTGACCTTCTTCTGGAAACCAGCGTTCGCCAGCTGGAAAGCCAAGAAATCGACTGGCTGCTCCTCGGAAATAAGGCGAGATAACTCAGCATATAATTCCTTCCTCGCCCCTTCGTCAAGCGCCTCTTTTGACTTTATCCTTTTGAATAGCTCGTCAACCTGGGGACTGGAAAAACCCGAGAAGTTTAAGCCTCCCTTAGTTGAGTAAAAGACATCCTGCCCCGAAGGTGAAAGGGGATTAGTGTTGAAGCCCATCACCATTAGGTCCCAGGGCTCCTCACTTACCGCCCCGACACCATTATTGTACCTCAATTCCTGGTCGGTGTCCGGCGCCTTATTCATTAGGTATTTCCGGAGCAGGGTCGCCCAGGGAACAAACTTAAGTTCCACATTAATGCCAATCGCTGATAACTCCTCCTTGACCAAGTAGCCGACATTCTCACGTTCATCGTTCCCGGCGTTAGTTACTAAGGTTAGCGTTACTGGTTTATCATAGCCTGCCTTAACCAGCAACTCCTTAGCCTTCTCTTTATCTAAAAGGGGCTTTACCCCGTATTGGGCAACACCTTCATCCACATACCAGGGTGAAACCTTGGGGATGAAGCTGAAGGCAGGCTCGCCAAAGCCATAAAGCACCTGTTCTATTATCAGCTCCTTGCTTATTGCCAGGGACAGGGCTTGCCTTACCTCTTTCTTTCTAAGCCCTTCCCAACCGTTGTCCCTCAAGTTATAAGCCAGCAACATATAGCCGGTAGTCGGCACGGTATAGACGTTAATCCCCTCCATCTTCTTGAACTTGCTTACCTTGTCAGGGTCAATGCTGGCGGAGGTAATATCCCTAGCCTCCAGGGCAGCATGGGCTATAGCCGAGGTGCCAAAAAGCTTTATGATATACTGCTCAAAATAGGGAGCCCCGGTATCCTTGCCCAGGTAGTAATCGGGGTTGCGCTCAACGACAAACTTGTCATTCCTTACCCATTCCTTGAACTTATATGGTCCCAGGTTCCCGGTGTAGGTCAAATTGTTGAATTCCGGAGCCTGGGTAAAGGCTTCGACATCACCCTCGTATTTGACGGCAATGTATTTGGGGTAAGGAATCAGATTGCGCACCGTATAGATGAACTCCGGGTAAACACTCTGGCGAGTTATGATAAAGGTGGTCTCATTAACCACCTGCGGGGTGACAAACACCGTTTTACCATCAACCTCTTCCTGCCAGTCGCTCTTGTAGGTGTAATTGAGCCAGTCGGAGAACATCAAGTTCTTCAGGGTATAGACATAATCCTCAGCGGTAACCTTAGAGCCATCACTCCACCGCAAGTCGTCCCTGATGGTCACCGCGTAAACCAGACCATCTTCACTTATCTCAACATCCTTAGCTGCCGTCCGCAACTGAACGCGCCACTCATTGTCATAGGTAGCTAGAGAGTCCACGGTATGCCCGGCATAGCCCATGGAGGCGGCATCAGCAGCCAGAATCCAGTTCAGTGTTTCGGCATCCCCGGCTGATGTTCCGGAGATAAAGACTCTACTAATTTCTTCGTTAGATGCTGCCTCCTGCCTCGGCTCTTGCTTTGGCTGGTAAACAACACCTGACGAAGAGGACAACAGCAGGCTAAACCCAGCAACATACCAATAGATTACTACTAAAACGAGTATATATAGGACTCTTTTCATCTTAAGCTTGACAATTTAGCCGTATTATAAAGCATTGATAGCCAAACTGCACGCCTATTAGTACTTTAGTAACCACCAGTACCTTGGTATATCTAAATAACAGAGCTTTTTTGTTGACAATGGGTAATAAAGTGCTATATTGGGCTTAGATGGGTAACAAAGTGCTATATTGGGCTCAAAGGGGAGGTGAAACTATGAAGCGACTTTTGAAAAAGAGCCACCACGGCAATAAGGGCTTCACACTAATGGGGTTGGTTATTGTTATCGGTATTATTGGAACGCTGAGTGCCGTTGTTCTGCCTAATATTAGCGGGCTAACTGGTGCCGCCGAGATAGAGAGGGCAAAGGCCGAGCTGGTAACCATCCAGACAGCCGTGGATATCATGATGGCGAAGGATGGTCTATTTTCATTGACAGCTACCTCAGCAACCAATAATATGTCGGCTTTCCCTGGCGGCAGGCCGTTGTACCCGAACTACCTCCAGACAGCACAAAGTAAGGGCACTTACTCCTGCGATTCAACAGGGCTGGTAACACAAATCACTAACGGCTTCAAATAATTCTTTTACCGATGATTAGCTAATCTTTTACTTTGGTCTCTTTCTCCAGCACCTCAGCCAGAGCCTTATAACCCTCGCCACCAAAAGACTTGAATTGCAAGGCGAGCAACTCTGAGTACTTAAACCCCCTAGAGTTAACCCAGTCTCTGTGTACCTTATCTCCTCGCCCAATCATATGACGGGCTAAATCTTGAGCACTGCTTGAAACCTTATTACACACTGGGCAGTGATAACTCATAGCTAACCTCCCGTCTAATCTACTTTTTCTGTTTCTGCTTCTCCTTTAGTGCGCGGAGAACCTTCTCCGGGGTTATGGGCAAATTGTTTATTCTCACCCCGACGGCGTTATATACCGCATTGGCTATGGCACCAGCAGTAGGATTGGTAAGCCCCTCACCCGCCTCCTTGGCACCAAACGGTCCCTCAGGCTCATAGGTATCAATCTCCAAAATCTTGGTCTCAGGCATATCCAGGGAACGGATAAGCTTGTAATCGGCAATGGATGGATTAAGTATCTTGCCCTCATCCATTGGCTGGTCTTCACAGAAGCCAAAGCCTCCGGCCATCATTATTGCCCCCTCCAGTTGCCCTTCAATGCCTACGGGATTGATTACCGTGCCACTTTCATGGGCGGTGGTCACATTTACCAACTTCACTCTACCGGTCTCGGTATCCACTTCCACCTCAGCCGCCTGGACACCAAAGCTATAGGCGGGGGATATCATCCCCTTGCGGTGGGGGGTATAGTGCCCCCGACCGATGATAGCGTTGCCCTCCTTACCTCTTATCGCCTCCTTAACAATGTCAAAGTAGGAGACACCCCTCTCCGGGCGGTTGACAATGTGAATCCAACGGTCCTTGATATCCAGGTCGTAAGTAATGTTAACCCCCATCTTGGCGGCGGCAAATTCCATAAGCTGACGCTTGGCATCGGCGGCAGCCATCTTGACGGCATTGCCGTTCATCAGTGTTTCCCGGCTACCCCAGGAACCGAGGTCAGGAGGACAAATACCGGTATCACCGGAATGTATCCTGATATCTTCAAGCCGTATCCCTAGCTCTTCGGCACAAATCATGCTCAGTGTGGTATCAGAGCCTTGACCAATTTCACAGGCTCCGGTGAATAGGTCAACCTTGCCATCAATGTTTATCCTGATTAAAGCTGCGGAGAAGGCATAAGGGGTATCAAACCAGTTAAAGATACCGCCGGACATAAAGCCATAGGAAGCTACGCCTATACCGTGGTTAGGCGGTAGCTTACCTCGCTCCTTAATCTGCTCCTCAATCTTGTCCAAGCACTGGTGCAGCCCGCAGCTCTGGATAAAAGCTTGCCCCGGAACCTCATAATCGGGTGTCATTCCGTTCTTGCGCCTCATTTCGATGGGGTCTATCCCCAGGTCTTCCGCCATCATATCCAGCTGAGATTCACCAACAAAGGTTGACTGGGGGGCACCGAAGCCACGCATGGCTGATGTCGGTGCGGTATTGGTATAAACCCGATAGCCATCATAGCGGTAGTTAGGATATTTATAGGGGAATGAGGAAAAGAAACCGGTGAGGTAGAGCGCAGTAGCCCCCATACCGGTATAGGCACCGCCCTCGGTAACAACCCGGACTTCTTTAGCCAGCATGGTGCCGTCTTTCTTCGCCCCGAGCTTAACATAGTAGTACATCGGGGTTCGGCGCTTGGTGGCAATGAACTCCTCTTCCCGGCTAAGAATTATCTTTACCGGCTTGCATAACTTCATGGACAGCACAGAGGCACAGAACTGGGGGGAGTCTAGCTCAAACTTGCTGCCGAAGCCGCCTCCGGTGGGCGGTTTTATTACCCTTATATCGCCTTCCCTCAAATCAAGCATGTCAGCCAGTAGCCTCTGGATATAGTACGATGATTGAGTTGAAGTCCACACCGTGAGCTTACCGCTATAATCAAAGCTGGCTACGGCGCCATGAGTCTCCATGCACATGTGCGCCTGCGATGAGCACTTAAACTGGTCCTCACGAATGTGGTCACACTTCTTAAACGCCTCATCAACATCACCCCACTCAATATGACGGGTCACATTTATATTGAGCTCAACACCCTCGTGAATCGAAGGTGCGTCTTCCTTAATCGCCTCCAGGGGGTCAAATACCGCTGGTAACAGCTCATATTCAACATCAATTAAGTCAAGCGCCTCCTCGGCAGTATCCTCATCAATAGCGGCTACCGCCGCCACCGGGTCGCCGACGTAGCGGACCTTCTCCCGGCATAGGATTTCCTCATCACAGAGCTCGGGGAAGCGCCGCCAGATGCCCTGTTTCTTGCCCAGGGTATCCTTCCCGGTGACTACTGCCTTCACCCCGACTAGCTTTTCCGCCTTGCTGGTGTCAATGCTCAGAATCTTGGCATGGGGGTAAGGGCTTCTCAGGATTTTCCCGTAGAGCATATTAGGTAAAACTAGGTCAAAGGTATATTTGGCACTACCGGTTACCTTTTCCGGTCCGTCTACTCGGTGTACCCGTGTGCCAATTACTGAATACTTGCTCATTTCGCCTCCTTATACTCACCCTTAACCACAGCGGTTACGGCTCGGATAATGCTGTTATAGCCGGTGCAGCGGCAGATGTTGCCATCAATGCCCTCTTTTATCTGCTCCTTGGTGGGCTTGGGGTTCTCCGCTAGCAGCGCCGTAGATGCCATAAGCATCCCTGAGGTACAGAAGCCGCACTGAAAAGCACCGTGGTCAAGGAAGGCTTTCTGCAGCGGTGTCAGCTCAGCTCCTTTAGCCAGACCCTCAATAGTGAGCACCTCTGCCCCATTTGCCTGCATAGCTAATACTGAGCATGACTTAACCGCCATGCCATTAAGCATGACTGTGCAGGCACCGCAGGAACTGTCACTGCAGCCCCTCTTGGTTCCGGTCAGCCCAAGGTGGTCTCGCAAAACCTGTACCAGTAATGTCTTGGGCTTTACATACACCTCATAAGGTTGACCATTGACCGTCAATTTTAGCTCTTTTTTCATACCATCAAACCTCCGTATTAAGCCGGCTTTGCCCTAGTTAAGGCTTCCTTACCTACTCGCGCCACCATAACCCTCACCAACTCCCGGCGGAACTCCTCCGAGGCATAGATATCAGATATTGGTTCAGCCTCAGTAGAAGCCACATCCCCAGCTTCCTTGAGTAGATTATCGGTAATCTTTTTACCCTTTAGCACTGCTTCTGCCTGCTTTGCCCGTCTCGGGGTTGGGGCGGCAGCACCCAGCGCTATCCTCACATCCTGGCAAACACCATCACTTGAGCCCAGAGTAATTGACACCGCCACCCCCACCGTAGCCAAGTCGCTTTCTATCACGTTGAATTTGGTATAGGCAGTGCCGGTGCGGGGAGGGGTAGCCGGTACCTGGATCTCGGTAAGCAGTTCGCCAGGTTCAAGCGCCACTTCAAAGTAATCCAGGAAGAAATCTTCAATTGCCATACTTCTTTCGCCCTTGAGGCTGGCTGTAGTTAGGGTAGCGTTCAGCGCCATTAGTACCGGTGCCGGGTCTCCTGCCGGGTCACCATGACAGATATTACCCCCGATACTACCCCAGTTGCGGGTCTGGATTGAAGCCAGCCTTCGCTCCATCTCCGCCAGTACGCTAAACTTCTTCTGGATTACCGGTGATTTCTCTATTGCCCGGTGCGTGGTCAAGGCACCAATTTTTAGCCCTTCTTTAGCCTCTTTAACGTAGCTTAGCTCAGATAAGCCCTTAATATCGACTAGATACTGGGGGGCAACCAACCCCTGTCTCATCAGGACGAGCAGAGACTGACCCCCAGCAATTACTTTGCAATCGTCTTTGTACTTGTCCAGCAAAGTGAGGGCTTCTTTGAGTGTCGCGGGGGTAAGGTATTCAAAGTCTTTTATCATTCTTGAGCCTCCGTTTCCAAATGTCTATCTGCCTGTTCGACTCGTTAGTTTCTCCTGCAGATTCCTGGTAAACTCTTCTCCCACTGACTTAGCCTTAGCGCGCATTATCCTTTCCCCAAAGGTAGCCAGCCGACCGGATATACTTACATTGGAGCTATATGATACCTCTACTTCATCCTTGGCGATCTCTTTTAGATTAACAATGGTCTCCTGAGTAAAGGTACCGGCCTTGGTTATGTCAGCACCCCTGCCAACCGCCTTCAGGTGCTTTGGTGGGTCTATCTCAGTTAAGGTAGTGGTGAATTTAAACTTTACTGCTATCGGTCCAACCTTCTGTTTAACTACGCTTTCATAAGTCTTGTCATCAATACGTTCCATTTTTTCAGCCCCGGGAATACAGGAAGCCAGCGTCCCTGGCTCAAGCAGAAAATCCCATACCTGCTGAATAGGTGCTTTCAAGGTAAACTTCCCTTCCATAAGCATTTTAAGTTAGGCCTCCTTTTACATGTTTTTAAAGCATCTGATTAATATATGGGTCTCTAGCCACGGTGGGAAGAGACGGCATCTTAAACTTCCCGTTGGAATCTGTCCTTAACATACGGGGTATTTTCCCCGGTTTAGTCAAACATCCACGATATTTCTGGCAGAAACACAAGTAATAATGCCGGCCTCTATATACCGGACAATCCTTACATAGTTCTCCGGAAAAGGGGCAGAGCATTTTTGCCTTAGCCATAACCTACCTTCTCCAATTATACCCGAATCCAACAAAAAAATCCTCTCAGGGTCTCTTCTACTTCTCTATTTTAGCAAAAACTATGGTGCAATTTCAGGGCTTTCCCAGTCCTTCATTGGCCTCATCCACTCCGCCCGCTCCACAAACTGGTCATGGGCTAGGGGAACGGGGGGGTGACAGATAAAGTTAGGGTCAAACTCATCCTTCACCGCTAACAGCCATTTATGGTAATTCGGTCCATAGGCTGGTCCGGTCAAATAAAGCGGCTGGTGCGGACCAATGAGTGCGGTATAAAAGCGTTTTCTGATGTTTTCCTTAGAAGTTTCAAGGTAGAACTGGTCAACCTTGTCGGTATTTTCGTCGGGGTCCCAGTAGACAAGGAACTCGGAGTAACCTTGGTGACCCAGTTCAAAGGCTCTGGAACCAGCCGGGGTCGCCATAGTCCGGCATAAGCGGCGGGGTAAATTTTCTCTTCAGCTTGGCATAGTTCTCCCCGTGGGGTATAGCATGCTCAACCGTTTCTATAACGTAATCCACTGAGACATACGAGCCGCACATCAGCCACATCCCGGCGGAGTCGGCATTCTTAAACCAGGACTCATCCGAAGGTCGGGTGCGGCGAGCCTCTCCCCCAAGCTCGGTTATAATATCCATTGAGCACCCGCTCCTCGTATTCCATCTGCTCCTCAGAGGCAAACCCGATGAGCAAGTACGCGGAGAAGATGAAAATTGCTGATGGTCTCTTCGTTCTCTTTTGACCAGAGTTCCCAGAACTCCTCCTTTGACCTTGCCCTGGCAATTGCCCGCCAGAATAGGGGCACCTTGGTAACCCCGCCCCTATCTCTGCCCTTGCCATCTCATACATCGCCTGTCTCATGGCATCCCTGCTAGGCATGGCAAAATTAATCCACTTCACCCTCTTTTCCGGGAGCTGCAGGGTGGTGTTGGGCGAAATACCTGATGGCTCAAGCCTTTCCGGTTGGAATGGCAGAAGCTTTATCGCCATTTTGGTCACAATCCCAAGACAACCCCTGAGCCCGGTAAAACCACGCAGCAATCCCCGAAGGTCTGGTCCCAACCCCTCACCCCAGAAGGGGTCATCTTGCAAGGCCAACGAGCCCATCTGGACTATCTCCCCATCAGGCAAGACGAGCTCCGTCCCCAGTATACGCCGGTGGGGTAGGCCAATTCGGTAACTGAGGGGTGACCAGCCATCACCTAGCATATTGGCAATGGCTGACACCTGTGAGCCACCACCACCAACAACAATATACATGCCCCTCTTCATCGCCTCTTCCTGGAGCTGCGAGTAGATAATACCCGTCCCAACAACAGCGTAGAGATGCTTCTCGTCAATCTCGAAATCAGTCATCCTTTTCATATCAATAAGCAACTCGTCGGCAACATGGGGATGAGAACGGGCACCATACCATCCAGTGCTATAGGGAACATAGGGGATTTTATAGCGGTTACAAACCTTGACTATCTTCTGGACCTCTTCTGTAGTGCGGGGCAGAATGACACACCCCGGCACCTTGGTCATCACTCTCTCATACCCCAGCCCACACTCATACCCCCCTGGTCCAGCCCGATAGCCTTCGCAAACTACCGGGTCAGTCGAAATATACTCAGCACCGACGATAGATTCAAGTATCTTATATGCCTCTTGAGATATAGCCATTACCTGCCTCCTCAAGACTACCCAGAAAAATCTCTGATTTTTCTGGGAACCCGCTAAGCCTACACTCCAATTGATGCCAGGATGAGTTCCGAGATATCAAATACCTTCAGCCTTTCTCCGTTCTGGCCAACCGCCTTGGTAAAATTATCCTTGCACCAGGGGCAAGCAGAGACAACAGCTTCAGCACCTACTTCTTTTACCTCGATTAGCCTTTGCTCCGCCGCCCACAAAGCAAAATCGGGGAAGGCTTCCATGGTCCCCCGCCCAGCACCACAACAAAAAGCATTCTCTCTCAGCCTAGGCATTTCCACCAACCGGACGCCGGGGATAGCCTTCAGAATATCCCTTGGCTGCTGGTAGACCCCGTTAGTACCCCGCCTCCGCTCCAGGGGTGGGGTCACTGTTCCCCATTGTCCCCGCTCCCCTTTCCATGGTACCCAGGGTTCACTGAGCCGGCTCAAGCTACACGAATCATGGTAGGTCAATCGCAAATCAACCCGCTTGGCAAGCTTGAGAGCGCCCTTTTTGAGCAATTCGTCGACAAACTCCGTCAGATGCACCACCCTGAACCCCAAATCGGCAGTGGATATATTAAGTATCTTGGGATAGTCAACCTTCCACATTCGGTAGCCCTCGGCACAGCTGAGGAGGAGGGTGGTGGCCCCGCTTTGCCTGACGGCGTCAAGATTGCGCTGCGCCAGCTTTCTTGCCTCATCTATCATACCTACCGAGTAGAGCATATTGCCACAGCACCACTCATCGGGCATTAGCATAAATGGAGTACCCGAAGCATTCAGTATCTTAGCCGTTGCCTGGGCAATCTCCGGGTTAGTATAGGAAGCGGAACAACCGACAAAGTAAAGCACATCAGCCTTGGACGAGGGTTTTATTCCCTGAGGGAGCCATTTGGTTCGGTCCTGGTGAGGCGCACCGAAGCGGTTATGCTTTGTCAGTATATTTTGAGCTGCTTTTTGGTGTTGGGGCATAGGGCCCTTGCCATCTTTTACCGCCTTTATCCTGAGTGCCTCAAGGGTGAGCTCTATTTCCAAATCAAGATTCCGCTTACAGCCAACGTCACAGGCACCACAAAGGGAGCAAGCATAGAGTGTCTTTAAGAGTTCATCAGAGTAATTAAGTCTCCCTTCAACCAGCGCCAGCCCAATCCTCATCTTGCCGTAGGCGCCATAAGAGTCAAACAAATACCTGGTGGCGCTAGGGCATCTGGTGCTGAACTTTACTCCCGGCATATATACGTGGTCTACCCAGTTGCACCCTTTGCACTTGATACACTTGCTCATATCAAAGATAAAATTATCTACTTGAGTTACATCCAGACTTGTTTTTCCTTTGAGCATCTCTAGCTCCTTAGAAACATAAATTCCCCGGATTCATAATATTGTTGGGGTCAAAGACCTTTTTCACCCTTTTTAGGGTTTCCGTATACCCGGCGGCTCTCTCGTATACCAGCTTGGCTAGTTCCCCGTAAGGCCGGGTAAAAAGAGCCCCTTCATTTAGCAAGACAGGGGCAGCGTAATGATATAACTTTCTGACCTTTTCTACCTCTGAAGAGTTAGCCGGGTCATAGAAGAAGTTAAATTCCAGATGACAGGCCCGGTTATGCTCTATCGGCTGGAGATAGCCACCGATATCACTTGAAGGATAATCAAATTTGGCGGCGACCTCTTTCACCTTATCAATGAATTTTGAAGCCAAAACCGGCTTGGTGATGAAGAAAAGGCTCTGGCAAGCCCCCTTGTAGCGGTTCTTCCAGTAGGTCTTTTCCTTGGGCCAGGGCTGGCGAAGTAGTGGCAAGAGTTTCTTGCCTAAGCTAGACACGCCAGGGAGACTTTCAGCCAGGGAAATTTCGGGAAATTCATTTTTGATAACCCCATGAAGAGTCTCCTCCTCATACTGGAGCTGTTCCTCGGGACGTCTCTGCATTCCGCTTACTACCAGGATGAGAGTCCACGGTGGCAATGATGCCCGTAACTCTTCAAAGTCACCGGGCCCATCCTGGGCAATGATAGCTGCCAAATTAATATTATTCAAGAGAAGGCACTCTTGGATAATCCTTAGCCTCAGAACCCGATACAGGAAGTCGACAGCGTGGTTGAGTTCACGAACGGGAGCCAAAAGAACCTTGTCCATCTTAGGTATATATTCAATCTTCAGATTTGCCCAGGTTACTACCCCCATCGTCCCTTGAGCCCCCTGGAGAAAGCGATAGAAATCCAAGCCTGGTCCCGAAGGATTAGCCCCCTTCGACGGTGAGTCAGGATAACCGGCTACGCTAGCGGAGCCAGTCCGAAAGATTTCCCCAGTCGGCCAAACCACCTCCATACCCTGAAGCGGTTCCCCATAATCATAAACGGTATTGGTGGGTACTTCCCTTTCCAGCCAGTCAGTAACTACAGAACGCCGGGGGTGAGGTAGCAACGGCATTATCATTCTAAAGCCCTTTTTCCCCAGTGCCTTGACAAGCTGCTCCCAGGTAACACCAGCTTCAATTCTCACCCTTTTGTTCAGCTCGTCAACCTCCAGAATCTGGTCCATGCCGCTCAAGTCCAGGACAATGCCGCCTTGCTTAGGAATAGTTGCCCCATGGAAGTGTACCCCCGAGCTAACCGGCACCACGGGAATGAGACGCTCGTTGGCCAATTGGATGACCTTTTGAACCCCCTGGACATCCTTTGGCTTTACCACATAATTAGGCACTACAGGAGGTAGCAGACTAAAGTCCTTAGAATATGTGTCCAGAACTTCAGGGACATCCGAAAAATGCTTCGGCCCCGCTATTCCCAAAAGCTCCTGTTTTATACTCACATTACCACCCTCCAGTTACTCTTACGCTCAACACCAGAGAAGGCCACAGAGGCAAAGGGCATCTTTCTGAAGTGAGATATTAGATAGGGTTCACAGCTTTCACTGCATAGTCACATTCGCTCGATAGTATATCATATCCTAACACGTATTTCAAAGTCAAGGCGACGCCTAAGGCACAACTTAACTCTTGACCGCAACAAAGTTTTGTTCTATACTATACCAAGTTTGCCTAGGTGTGTTCAGAAATGCAGCTAGAAGCATTATTATTAGTTATCTGTGCCTTTTGGTTGGGAGCTTGCCCCTTTTCGGTGTGGGTTGGGCGGTGGCTGTTGGGCAAAAATATAAGAGCTTACGGCGATGGCAATCCGGGGGCAGCCAATGTCTTCCGCGCTGGAGGTCGTAAGGCAGGTATCCTGGCAGTAATTCTGGACATGGCCAAAGGTGTGCCTTTCGTAATTCTAGCGCATTCCCTCTTTGGACTTCCTGATCCCATCGTTATGGCAGTAGGACTGAGTGCCATATTGGGGCACGCCTTCTCCCCGCTGCTTGGGCTAAGGGGTGGGAAGGCAATAGGGGTAACCCTCGGCGTCCTCTCAGCCATACCCCAACACTACATACTAGCTGCATTTATTATCTTTATGCTCTTAGGCGCTCTGCTTATAGAAATCGATGCCTGGGCAGTGATGCTCGGTGCCATCGGCTCACTAGCCTATCTATTAGCGACCAAGGGGAACTCATGGGAATCTCTATTCATGCTGTGCGTGCTGGCGATACTGGCGGTAAAACATTTTGACGAGCTAAAGACCATCCCCAGATTTAAGGGAAGGCTCATTCGCTGGCTTCACCCAGCAAAACGCCAAATTTAGTTGGCAAGGGCAGGATTACGGCATGCTATATCAGGTAATAATAGCTGTTGGTTTACTCGCCTTTATGCTCAATCTTATCCTGAATCTGAGGAGCCTCAAGACCCCAGCCGCTGAGAGTAAGATACCAGAGGCAGCACCCCTTATCTCTGTCCTTATCCCGGCCCGGGATGAGGAGATAGACATTAAGCCGTGCCTTGAGTCCCTGCAAAAGCAGGACTATCCCAACTTTGAGATTCTGGTGCTGGATGACCACTCCTCAGATGGCACAGCTAAGGTTGTGGAGCAAATAGCCGCCACCGATGACCGAATACAACTGCTCCACGGCAAGACGCTTCCCGAAGGCTGGGCGGGTAAGCCGTATGCCTGCTACCAGCTGGCCAAGAAGGCTAGAGGTTCCTGGCTACTTTTTACTGACGCTGATACTATACATGCCCCGCAGATGTTACGCAGTACCCTTGCCATAGCCCTTAAGTATGACTCCTCCCTGCTCTCGGGATTCCCCCGCCAGCTCACCACCTCGTTACCCCAAAAGATAGCCATCCCGGTGATGTACTTTGTCATCATGAGCTGGGTGCCACTATGGTGGCTTCAGCGCTCAAGCCAACCCAGACCATCGCTAGCCATCGGTCAGTTCCTCCTCTTTCCCACCGAGGAATACTGGCGGTTTGGCGGGCACAAGGCAGTAAAAACAAGGATACTGGAAGATGTCTGGCTTGGAATTGAGGTAAACCGAAGCGGTGGGCGGCATATAGCTGTTGACCTATCTCCAATAGTCTCATGCCAGACGTATCAAGGGGTGGGGGCGATGTGGGATGGGGTTAGCAGGTGGATATATTCGGTGGCATCACTATCCAAACTAGCCCTGCTCGGGTTACTGGTCGCCGGCTATATCTTCTTTCTGGCCCCCTTCTACTGGCTCTGGCGGGAGTTATTCGTCGCCGCTGACCCCAGCGACTGGCGGCTTATTCTCATTTTCCAGGTTGCGGTGATAGTATTTATGCGCTGGCTAGTTGATAAGCACTTCCACGAGTCGATTGTCTCAACCGTCTTACACCCGATTGGGTTCTCTTTCCTTATCCTAAACGGTCTCTACGCCGGTTCGCGCCAGGCGGTCGGCGCCGGCGTCCGCTGGAAAGAGCGGCTGTATAACAAAGAGTCAAGCGTCACCTAGAGACCGAAGGCTACGGTAAGCCGCCTATTTCCTTTAGCGCCTTAACCAAGGCATCAGTATGCTCTGGCTTGCCGACAGTTATTCGTAGCGAATTTTCCAAAAGGGGCATAGTGAAAGAACAAACCAGTATTCCCTTTGACTGTAGTGCTTGGCGGAGTTCGGTTGCTTTACCCTTCAAAACATGGCAGAAGATAAAGTTAGCCTGCGACGGGAATGGCTTGAGAAACTTAAACCTCTCTAGCTCACGGAAAAGCCTTTTCCTTTCACTAATTATTGCCTTAACATTGCTCATCAGGTAATCGATGTCAGCCAAGGACTCCCGCACCGCCACCGTGGCCGCGGCACTTACCCCATAGATAGGCTTAATTCTCAGCAAGTAACTGGCTACCTCAGGCGGCAAAATACCATAACCTATCCGCAGACCAGCTAGCGCCGCCCATTTACTGAATGTGCGCAAGACCATCATATTCGGATATTGGCTCACCAGAGGCACCATGGTTTCTCCGTAGAACTCGTAGTATGCCTCATCAACCAGTACCGGCACCCCAGTGCTGACCACGTCCAGTATATCCTCTCGGGGTATGACTGTCCCGGTAGGATTATTGGGAGTCGCCAGAAGAATAACCTTGGTCTTGTTATCTATGGCTGATTTCACCGCCTTAACATCAACGGTAAAGTTATCATCCCGGGGGACATTTACCACAATCCCACCCAGCACCTCGGTTCTGAGTCGAAAGACATCAAAGGTGGGAACACAGTTTATTACCTTATCCCCCCGCTCAAGCAGAAGAAGTAAGATAAGTTCTATTAGCTGCTCACCGCCGGCTGTTACCACTATTTGTTCCGAATCAGTACCAGAATAAACTGCCAGCAGCTTTCTAAGCTCAACCTGCCCACTATCAGGGTAAAGATTCAGGTGGGAGAATGCCGCCAGAGCCTGCTGTACCCTCGGTGAGCAACCATAGGGGTTCTCATTGGCATCTAACTTGATAACTGCCTCAAGTTCCTTAGATGGTCCACTAGACTTACTGGCAGCATAGCTCTTAAGCCCGGACAAATCAGCCCTGATAAAATTATTCCAACTGAAGGTAGACTCACCAGCCATCAAATTCCCCCCACGGCATTATTGCATTATGCCTTGACCCTAATCCTGTGTCAAGGTTGTTTAATTGCCCTGGATATTTTAAACTATCATCGCTTAAGCAGAGGTCTAGAAATGAAAGACAGTAGCCTAACGGCCGCCGCCATTACCGATAATCTAGGGACACGTTTTATCGGTCAGAGGGTTATTTACTATCCCAGCCTGACTTCAACCAACGATGTCGCCAAACAAGAGGCGCAGCGGGGAGCGGCTGAGGGAACCGTTGTCATTGCTGAGGAGCAAACTGCCGGCAAGGGACGGATAAAGCGAGCCTGGCTATCACCCCGGGGGAGCATCGCTTTGTCCGTCATCCTCTATCCTGAGCTGGGTTACCTGTCTTCCCTTATTATGATAGCATCTCTAGCCGTAGTCCATTGCCTTGAGAAGGTCACCGGTTTAAAATCACAGATTAAGTGGCCTAACGACATCCTTATTAATGGCAAAAAGGTGTGTGGGATTTTAATTGAAAACGAGGTAAAGGGTAACAAGGTGGACTACGCTATTATCGGTATCGGGGTAAATGTTAATCTCAGGCTCTCTGATTTCCCCGAAATCCCGCCCACTGCCACCAGTCTCTCCCAGGAGCTAGGGAGAGACGTATCTCAGCTAGATATGATACGCTGCCTTTTAGCCGAAATAGAAAGATTATACCTGGCTTTGCCCGCGGGGGGGCCTGTTTATCAAGAATGGCGGGATAACCTGGTAACACTGGGCAAAAAGGTTCAGGTAAGCTCAGACGAAACCACCTATGAAGGCATCGCTGAGTCAGTAACCAAGGATGGCAGCTTGCTCCTTCGCCAATCCGATGGCAGCCTGACCAAAATTGTCGCCGGAGACGTTACCTTGCGTGACTAACCCCCCTTAGCTATTTGGTAGTCTTTCCACTTAAGCGCTGTGCTGGTTCTTCTGGCCTCATAAACATCTTAATCAGGTCAATAGGTATGGGAAAGATTATAGTGCTATTTCTTTCTGAAGCTATCTCAACTAGAGTCTGTAGATAACGAAGCTGCAATGTTGTTGGTTCCTGGCTGATAATATGCCCGGCCTCAGCCAGCTTCGCTGCGGCTTGAAACTCACCCTCGGCGTGGATGACTTTGGCTCGCCTCTCTCTCTCCGCCTCAGCCTGGGCCGCCATAGAGCGCCTCATCGTTTCTGGGAGCTCAACTGTCCTAATCTCTACGATGCTGACCTTCACCCCCCACGGCTCAGTCTGCTCGTCAATTATCTTCTGCAGCATCTGATTAAGCTTATCCCTCTTCATCAGCAGTTCGTCAAGCTCAGATTGCCCCAGTACATTTCGTAGTGTCGTCTGGGATATCAGCGAGGTAGCCCTGATGTGGTCTAAGATCTTAACTACCGCCGCCTCAGCGTCAACCACCCGGAAATAGACTACAGCATCTACCCTGACGGTAACATTATCCTTGGTAATTACATCCTGTGGTGGGACATCCAGGGTCACTATCCTGAGGTCTACCTTTGTCATCCGGTCAACAAAGGGGATGATGAGAAAGAAGCCAGGACCCTTAGCTCCAATCAGCCGCCCCAGACGAAGAATGACCCCCCGCTCCCACTCCTTGACAATCTTAACTGTCATCGGGAGAATTATGAGCAAGACTAAAACAATTACTCCGATTACAATTGGGTTCATTTGTTTGCCTCCTTTTTCCCTTTCTTAATTACATACAGCTTTAAGCCCTCAACCCTGGTGATAATCACCTCCTCCCCGGGTTTCACCCGACCCTTCTCTGACAGCGCCGTCCAGAGTTCACCCTTAAATAGAACCATACCCTCGGGGTCAAGGGCTACCCTGACCACAGCGGTTTTACCCACCAGCTCCTCCCGGCCGGTGTATGCCTGGCGGTGGTGGACCCGGATTACCCGCTGAATGACGAAGGCGAAGAAACCAGCGACCAAGATTACGACTATGGCAATCAGCCATGGGCTTATTTGAAACAATGCCCCACCTCCCGGAAATAGAATTAAGGAACCGAGGACTAAGGAGATTATACCCCCGGCGGCAAATAAACCAAAACCGGCGGTGAGTGCCTCGCCGATAAATAGACCGAAGGCAAGCAGGATGAGTAATGTTCCCCCCCATCTGGCGTCAAGGACATCCAGAGCATAGAAGGCAAGAAGCAGGCTAATAGCGCCTATAATTCCAGGAAAGAACGCCCCCGGGTGGTAAATCTCAGCAAATATGCCTAAAGTGCCGATGCTAAGCAGAATATAGGCAATGTTAGGGTTGCTGATAGCATGCAAAAAGCGCTCAACAAAGCTCATCTCCTGCCTCGCCAACTCGTAGCCGGTGGTATTTATGGTAACCTCCCTGCCATTGGAGAGGGTGACCTCCCAGCCATTTATTTGAGAGATAAGGCTATCTAAACTATCAGCCCTAAGGTCAATGAGATTGGAACTTAGTGCGTCAACATCGGTGAATGATTTGCTTTCAATTACGGCCAGCTGGGCCTCGTCAATATTACGACCTCGCTCTTGGGCAATGGTCTTCATCCACTTAGCTGAGAACTCGGTTATCTTTTTCATTTGCTCTTCCGGTATCTGCTCCCCGCCACCACTTACCGGATGGGCAGCACCAATAGTAGTGCCCGGCGTCATGGCGGCAATATGGGCCGACAGGGTAATAAAGGTTCCTGCCGAAGCCGCCCAGGCACCCTGGGGAGAAACATAGACAACAACGGGAACACTAGCATTCATAATCCTCTTGACTATCGTCTCGGTTGACCCCAACAGTCCTCCCGGCGTATCTAACTCAATGATGCAGACGGCAGCATTCTCATCCTCAGCCTTGCTGATACCCCGGTCAATATAATCAGCAACCACCGGGACAATGACGCCCTCAACATTTAGCACCTGGACTAACTGGCTGCTGGCACTGACCACAGCTGATAATAAAACTCCAGCCAGCAAAGCGATAAAGAAGGCAAGACGCAAGGCTCTAAATAATCTCTTACTCATGTCAGTGGCTCTAAATTATATACCCGCCTCACCCCCTTGTAAAACAAGAATAACCGAGATTATCTAGCAACCTATCCCCCTGACCCCCTTCCCTTAATAAGGAGGGAAGTGCAGGAGTTATGTAAACTCTTTAATCCGTGATTTCACTTGGTCTTGTTATAGTACTTTCGTTCGGAGTAATACATCTTTTAACTTGTTGTAAAATGATATGCATTGTTGTACAATTACTAATAAGTAGATGTAGTATTGGGTTTTTAGCCCTAAACTCAATATTATTAAAGCATATTTGACAATTAGTGTTATAATGATAACTTAGTGTTATAATGATAACAAAGAGACGAAAGAGACGTCGCTCGTGACATCAAACGGGAACCATATTGGACTAGTACTCCGTTTTGGGAGAATATGCTCCTCCATAGGGGAGTTAAGCTCTACACAAACAGACTCCGTTACGGAACTGCTCGTAGGCAAGCTAGAGAGCTTTGAAGCTCACCTTAAAGAGAAGCCTGAGGACTTCGGCTATAAGAAAGCCCGGTTAATAGGTCGACGGTGCAAAATAGAATATCATGAAGGACCAGTCGTCCTTTACCCGAAGATTTGTGTGTCTTTCGATGGCATAGAAGCCGAGGCAAGCACGTCCATTACTGTTTGTAGGGCTCCTCGTCATAGTAAGATCTGGATAAGGCTTTCGTACAAGAACAATGGCGTACACACTTCACACCCGTATCCAACGACCCAAGAGAAACTCGATGACTTTTTTGATAAGGCCAGCCTAGTATCTAATAAAAGTGCGAACATGTGGTTGGGCATATACAAACAAGTCATGCAAGAGCAGGCAGACAAGAGTGTAAAAAGTGAACACACGATAGAAATTAAGACGGTTGCAACCGATTTAGGAATTGCGGCCGAACAGATAGAGTCGGGAACTTTCAGAATGGACAACATCTTCGCTGAACCTAAGCAGTTCGGCTCACTGCCTGAGTTGCTCTATTTGACTTATGGAGAAGATGTATCCAACCTCAAGAAATATAAACAATTATCTGAAGAGTATAAATGGGTGGCAATGAGTGTCCATGGCAAGGACCATGCAGTTGGGTTATTCTCGAAGCATGGTGAAAATAATCATACTAATCTGATAGGGCTGGTTCATGAAGTGAACACAGACCCAGCCGTTTTATCCAAGCGAGCTAGGGATTTTAGCAGACGAATAGTTGAAGAAATAGCCCCTCTGATTTAAGACGTGAAGCAACCAAACAGGTTTCGCAAAACCCCAGTCTTGATTTTTAGCAATGTTAGTACGAATTCTCACCGCATCCTTCATGAAGGCAATAAGATATGATTGGTGTTGATACTGATTTAATTGACCAGATAATCTTTGGGCAAGTAAGCAAAGTTCTGGTCACAGAGTATAAAGATACAATAAGAATATTAATCCATCGTCGAGAAATCGGCACGGCAACTTATGAATTAGTCAACAAGGAAGTTAGCTGGGGGCAAAATGGTGATAAGACAGACGGTTGCCTATACGAAACACACACTGCCCATTGTGCCGGATACCTAAGGACTTTAGAAGCAAGGTTGTCTGAGCCATCGGTCTGTTACTTCGAACAAATCGGAATAATTGGGAAATACATGTCCATTTTTGAAATAAAGAAGACTATCACAATTAAACACCCAGAATGCCAGGACTTGATCGCCGACATAAATGAGAAGGCTATAGGTGTGGATTGTAGTCACGAGCGTAATTGTGTGCCACGCTGGCAAAAAGGCGAAATTGCTGCGGTTATTAGAAAGAGACGTGTATAGTGAATTTACTCTTGCTGTAGCGGAAGATAGGCCCAATGACAGTTTCCCATAGTTTGATTACTGGGAGAAAGCTGTTTTGGTGTTGCTTGTTTTACAAAACCGAAAAAGGCACAAACAATGACTAAGCAGCACAAGACTCGTAGCAGACGAGCACGCTATATAGATAGACGAATAGAAGAAGCCTATGATACCCAATTAAAATCACCCCATAAGTGGTTACCTATATTTCCCCGTTCCAACTTTCATAAGACAATATACCGGTACAAAATAGCATTGATATCTATGCGCATTCCACTCGCTAACACTAAGACTGTAAAAAGGGGTGACTTTAGTCCTCGAATGATAAAAGGTGAGCAGTTTGCTAAAGAAGTAGAGGGATCTATAGTAAAAAATACGAGAACTGCCTGTAGAAAAGGTGCAAGGATAGTGTTATTAAGCGAGTATTGCTACCCCTTCCTCAGACATAACAGCCTGATAATAAAGCTTGCAGAGCTCTCGAAAAGGTATCATAGCTACATATTTGCAGGTTCATACGCTGAGACAGAAAAAACAAAGAAGCCCCACGGCATATGCCTGATATATACTCCCGATAAGCCTGACCCTATCATTCAATACAAACATAGGCTGGGGAAGTTAGGAGGTGTGCCAGAGAGAATATTTGTTCCCCCGTCTGACAAAATCA
This sequence comes from uncultured delta proteobacterium, assembly GCA_963739245.1. Lineage (GTDB taxonomy): Bacteria > Chloroflexota > Dehalococcoidia > Dehalococcoidales > BS750m-G39 > CAVTZP01. The sequence goes on along the minus strand of CAVTZP010000004.1, from coordinate 100,126 downwards.
ACGTGATTCATACTGAATACGGAATTCTTATTGTGCTGATTTGTGCCGATATTCGTGATGACAATACTGCAAACGATTTACGCAAGCTCAACCACAACATAACTCTTTACGAGCCGGTTGATTTGGTATTGGTGCCTTCATTTGCTAGTGAGTCTGTTGATCTTCTTAGGGATTGTAAAATGGTCAGCGAACAAGCACAAACTTGTGTTGTGTATGTGAATGACCAGTCTTATGGTGACCAGTGCAGAATTTATGTCTGTGGTGTTGATAAGACTAAATTTTATTTTAACCAAGAGGATAACACAGTAGGTCATGGTTCAGTACACTTGCACTATTTCAACCTGGCTGCTCTTCGGAACAAACGAATAAAACGATTTGCCCAAACCTCGCTTACCAAGTTGACCTGAAAATAATGATATCATCTGTGAACCATATCATTTGACGTGTATTAAGAGTAATAGCGAGATTAAAATAGAATTGAGAGACCTGCTCTATCCTCACTAGCTTACATCCACCCTAATCCCCCTTGAGGATGCTATTCTCCATCACCACACTATCCCTGACGACAGACCATACCCACACCTAGCAAGGGATCCTCGCTAGGCATCTTTATTTTTATTTGTAATAAGCTCACCCCACAAGTGCTGAGAGTGCATCTAATTTCAAGCGATTTTTCGTGTGCAAGCTCTGACTCTCTCAATATTGTTGGCATTTACCTCAGCCAAAGCTGTAATTGCCAAGGAAAGCACACTCATAAGGCAGTGAAGCCTTACCTTTGTCAGCCCCCGGTGGCAGTGGGAATTCAGCCTGCGATGCTCCTTTAACTTCGAATTGACCCTCTCCACGGCGGTTCTCTTCGAGTATATCGCATTCCACTCATCACTGTCTCTCGGAATTGTGCATAATTTTCGGTATTCCCAAAGGGGTCTTATCCAGACAACTTTGAGTGCGCATTGGTGAGATAAAGAACAGTCAGCTTTACCTGCCTTGTGAGGGCAGATGTATCTCAACCCCTTTTTCTCGTCATGGTCTTTAAGCAGAAGTGGCAACCCAGATTGGCAATGCGGAATGCCCAACCCATCAATCGAATACCTGCCTTCGCTTTGCTGCTTTTCTTTCATCTTGATAATCGGAATTGACCCCATGTCATGAATAGCCTTGTAGTTATACCCGGCGTCATATCCTTTGTCTGCTACCACATGCCAAGGTCTAAACCAATTAAATCTTTTGGCCGCTTTGTCTATTAGCGGTATCAGGTGAGTAACATCAGATTCCCGTGCCAAGGTGACATCACAGGCAATGGGCAATTCCCAAGCTGTATCAACAAGTAGGTGCAGTTTATAGCCCCACCTCCACACCTTGTGCGGGACGCCTTCTTTGACTATGAATCCTGCTTCTGAGTCAGACCTTATTTTCCTGCCAGGATTTGAATGGCTACGGATTGGGGTAGAATCAACCGCAACAGTGGCTCCGAAGTCAGGCAATTGTTGGTGAAGCTGGCCAACTGCTTTGTCTAGGAGCCTTTCTATCGGTTCCAGATGCTCGGCTAGTGATATTATGAAACGGTCGAACGTCCAACGGCGGGGTAGAGGCTTGTCCATGTTGAAACCACAGGCTTCGGCAAGACTCGAATTTTCTTCAAGTTTTCTGACCAAGTCATTTGTGCAATCCATATCGAGAATAAAACTAAGTAGATATGCCTTCCATATTGGCTCCATCAGACATCCGGCTCCAACTTGATGCTTCGTGCTGTGAAGCTGATGCCGGAACTCGGTATCTACCAGACTGTTTACTACAGTTGCGAGTTCCCTGGTTACAGCACTGCTGTTCCTCCTCTGGTAACTCAGCTCCGCTGGGTTTTGACAGGGTTCTACATCCTCTGTATAATTCAAGGTAGCTGGGTGGTTCATCACTGGGCCTCCTAGTCACGCTCTCGACTGTCTTAGCGGGCGGCGAGGGCGTCTTTTATATGTTTAATACATCTACCTCTGGCTGTCATGTACGTCAATATATTCCCAATAGTCTTTGAGAGCAGCTTGATAAGCGGTTATCTTGGCATCTAGGGATTTGACCTGATTCTCTGCCTCCAAGCGTCTTTGCTCCCACATTCTGCGGAGTTCTAAGGTTTCGTCTATGAGTATTCTTAGCCTGTCTTCCATGCCGTACTCCCATTTGACACCTCCGTAATATCTTTTACCTAATAGTATATTACCATAAAGTATAGCTTTTGTCAATACCCTATAGTAAAATACTTGACAGATATTACTATTGGTGATATATTATTAGTGTGGCAATAATTTCAATATCGGCTTTCAAGTGTGAGCGTTGCGAACATGTCTGGCTGCCTAGGAATGCCCAAGGGAAGCTAGACAAACTGGACACACTTCTACCGAAAGTCTGCCCCAAATGCAAAAGTCCCTATTGGAACACACCAAAAAAGTCGAGACAGCCTTAATGCTAGTCGCTCCCTTTTAAACTGCCACTATGGCTATCCTACTAGGGAAAGCCGTGCTTACTCCTTTCGAGACTCCGAGGGCTGACCGGGTAAAGTCTAAGACCTCGGGGTCTCCTTTTATTCTGGGCAAATTGTTCCTTTCAAGCATTTATCAATAGCAAAATGCCTTGTAATCTATAAAAATTTCTGAGTTTAGCTTGACAATTTGTCCTCTATACCCTTATAATATAAGTAATTGGAGGGGAAAATGCAAGTATTAGATGAAGCCCAGCAAATCAAAGGCAAAATTCTACCAGAGGCTAAGGGATTGTTTGACCCACTAGAGCAATTCCATTCGGTTCTCTATGATGCTTTTTGGCATTCGTTAGCTAGGACAAGAGAGGCATTAAGCAAAACTCATAATAGAAAATCTACTAGAATGTTTCGCCCTCAAGCAATTCGCTTCTATGTCCATGATTTCTTAAGCCACAAAGGAATAAAAGCACGATTGGTAGATGAAAACGATGATATAGAACAAGATGACGATCTATTTGACCCAAGAGTATTGCCTAACAACGGGATAGCCGGTGATATTTACGGCTATCCATACCGAATACTTAAGATTTTCAATGGTGGTTTACCACCGGCAGTTACTAAACCACGTAAAATTTACTACAGCCAACCGCACCTAGAAGGGTATGCACCAATGTTGCCGGGACTAGCCAACGGCAAGGTATCCAAAATCACATTAAAACCAAACCTTGTCTATTTATGGGAACTTGTGAATAAAAATAGAAGCGTCAAACTATATTTAGCGATTCCTAAACACTGGCGATTGTATGCGACAACGAAAGTGGAATTTATACCCAATCCAATTACGACTATGAAACATACCGAAATGGATGGGAAAACTAATACTGAAATATCGCATACTGCTGAGGTAAATAAAATTATATGATTTACGGAGAACGTATCAGACAAGCTCGTGAATTCAAAGGTTTAACGCAAACGCAATTAGCTAATGCAGTCGGAGTGAAACAGGCTGCTATATCTGAAATAGAGTACAATGAATTCACGCCATCAGAAGATTTGCTAGAAAAGATAGCAAACCAAACAGGCTTTTCGCCATCATTTTTTGAATTAGAGCCAAGTGACAATTTATCCTTTGGCACTTTAAATTATCGTGCCAGAATGTCTGCAACTGCACGAGAGGAAACAATGGTTTACCAATATGCCAATTTACTATACCAGCAAATTACGAGAATGTGTTTGGATGTCTTTATGCCACCTAATAAATTGCCCCAATTGCAGAATACACCGATAAAGAAAGCAGTACGAATAACTAGGGATGAATTGGGATTAACTCAGAATGAACCAATTAAAAAACTAATACATACTATCGAGAATAATGGTGTAATAATAATAAATATACCCAGAAGCATGCCTAAAATTGACGCCTTTTCCACCTGGGCAAAATTCGATGAGGAGAGACCCCTTATTGCTTTACTAGCCGGTAGACCAATGGATAGAATAAGATTTAGTATCGTCCATGAAGTAGGTCATTTAGTTTTACATCGGTCTATAAAGCCATCATTAAAAATAATTGAAAATGAAGCTAACGAGTTCGCCTCCGCTTTTCTCTTGCCTGAACAAACAATGCGTGAAGAAATAAAGTCGCCGGTCACACTAACAACTTTAGCTAAATTAAAATTGCGGTGGGGTGTATCTATGCAGACATTGATAATGAGAGCTTATGGTCTTAGGATAATAACACAACGGCAGGCTAAATATCTCTTTTCTCAAATGTCTGCGCAAGGGTGGAGAACTAGAGAACCTAGTAATCTAGATTTGAAAATTGAATTACCCCACCTTACTAGGAACATGATTGAAAGCAAGTATAGAACAAGGGAAGATTATGCACTAGGTGCAAGGGTAAATATTGATACAGCGACTGAACTATATGCCTACGCTTGAGATTTCTGCCATCGAGCTTGAGTGGCTATCTTTGCTATTTCCTTATGCTACCTTACCGTCAATACCTATAATACCTAAAGTTTATGGAGTCTTGAGGAGTTCCTGCATCATTTGTTGCCTGTCTTCTAAAAAAATCGCTTCTATCTCTCCAGTTAGATAAAAACGCAACCATTCTGAAATCAAGAATAGGGCATCGTCTGTGGTAGCAACGCTAATGGGTTGAATTAGGCCCTTCTCTATTAGCTGTAAGCGGTCTAATCTCACAAATCCCTCATCAATCTGGTAAGTTGAATCTCCAGGTACATAAACCCACCAAGGATATTCCAATGCCTTAATCCGGTTTCTAAATTCCGTTGAATCGGTAGGCTGAAAACTATACAAAGGTAAACAGACTAAGCCGATTTCACGTAACCTGCTTGCTCCGGGTACCCAAAAATTCGGAGTTTGAGACACGACAATTAACTTGCGACACTTAGCTCTAATGACTATTAATTCTTCATTATGCTCTAAATTAAGCTCATATACTGGCCTGTGATTAAACAATAGGTTTGCTGGCGGATTCGTCAGAACAGCGTAACGATTACGCCGTTCGTCAGTGGGTTCATAATTTACAAGTTCCAATGTTGTAATATTCGATGGTAAATATTGGCTTGCAGCCCAGCAGAATTGCCCCCTTTTAAGGAGTTTCGAATCTGCTACGCTTGTATTCTTATAGTAGTTTCCTACAAGGTTGGACACTTTGAATCTTATTCGGCTTGCTCTCGAAACCGTCCTTTTGAATCTTCTGGGATTCCCACTTCACCTTTTGGAGCAATAAAATGTTCTTCATAGTCCAAACTTGCTAGGCTGTTTACAAAGACACTATCAATACGAGGCTTAGGATTAAGAGAGCCATAATTGCGGGATATGTGCTGCTCTTTAATTTTCAAGAAATTGTCGTATAATTCCTTATGGCGGACCGATGGTATGTTCATCACTTCAGTGCTAGCCAATAGGCATGCTATTTTCGAGAAATCAAGTGTTTCACCCCGCTGTGCACCTTTCATCGGTTCCGTATGAAAGTAGACATAACTTAATAATGGGTTTAATTCCTCCAGCCCCCATTCTCTAAGTACCTGGTCCACAACTAACTTTTCTAAGCTAGAGGCCTTCTCTTCAAAATCGGTATCTAAATGTTTTGGTACTCTAAAAATTTTTGCTTTATGGCCAGTAGTGGTTATCACATCCTCTTGTGGAATATCTATATCTAATTGTTGCAACACATCATCAACAACTAATGCATAGGGACCATAATGGTAGAAAATCCAATCAAATCCGGTTAGTTTTCTGGAACATACCCTATAGAATGCAACATCTATTAGATACAATAATTTAACCAGCTTGGTCTTTCCGAAGCCAGCTTCCATATCGTCTAATTTTGCGATTACGTAAGTTACTAGGCTACGTATATCTCTCGTATTCGGCAATGCTATCCCCTACTGTTATTCTGCAAATATTCTATGGATTTATATACTTGGCAAACCTATGGTAATTTGAGCAAGTTCCAGCGAGCTAGATAAACACGATAAGGCATCATGGTCAGATTTAGTAAAGCCGCAAGCACGCTCAATAGTAAGGATAGATCTTTTGCAAAAGCCTTGATACATGAATCACCTAATTCACTAAATTTTTTAATAGATGTTCATGTAGTCCCTATAAACTTCATCTTTAAGCACCATATTAACACTTGTTAGGAGCATTTCGCAACAGGCTATTGCTGACACTCGTCCAAGCAGGTGCTATAATTGATTATGAAGATGGATTAAGGGAAACAAGGCCAAATGCCAACACTGAAGTGGATAGGGAAGGGTGGTAATTAAATTATGCCTAGGCTGCCTGAATCTGAAATTGAGAAAATTATCAGTTTCCTCAAAGAAGGAAAATCTCTCCAGGATAACTACAAAGAAGACCTTATCCAGCAACTTGAACAGCTCAAACGGTCTCTCATCTTTGATAGCAAGAAGGAATACGAACTCATCTACGCCGACAAGGAGCGAGAGGAGGACATTCTGGCCGACACCATGGCCGTGCCATTGCAGAGGGTTAAGACCTTCCGAAATGGCGAGAGCGGCAACGGCTGGACGAACATGCTCATCTTCGGCGATAACCTTCAGGTGTTAAAAACCCTCTTGCAGATGAAGCAGGAAGGTAAATTGAAGAACGCTGATGGAACGCCAGGGGTGAGGCTGGTCTATATTGATCCGCCGTTCGGGACTGGTAAAGAGTACGAAGGCAATCGGGGTCAGCCCGGCTATAGTGCACGAGTTAAAGGTGCCGAATTCATTGAGTTTGTACGGCGCAGGCTAATTTTTATTCACGATTTGATGAGTGACGATGGCATGATCTTTATGCGCCAAGCCTACAATTGGGGACACTACATAAAGATTGTGCTTGATGAGGTATTCGAGCGAAACTTCATTAACGAAATCACTATCAATCGAAAGCGGGAGTCAGCTGGTTCAACGAATAAGTTCGAGGTCGCTAATGAATCAATCTTCATTTACTCAAAATCGTCAGACTATGAGTTGAGAAAAATCCAAACAAAACGTTCTCTTACAGATATTAAATGGACCTCCTTTCTTATGGCTGAAGAGCGGTTTCCTCGTGAGAGGACTTTTTTCGGGTTCACGATTACACCTCCGTCCGATCAACATTTCTCACTTGTCCAAGAAAAGGTTGACAAACTGGTAAAAGAAAACTACATCCGCCTACGCTGTAAGCATTGTGGCGCCCGGATCTACTATGGCGAAACGGAAGAGGCTTTTGTACGCAACTTAAAGAAGCCAGGGGAGAAATTCAAGTTCTATGACATTACGGCTGAAACGGATTACTATGTAGCTACTCAAATTCAGAAATGCCCCAGCTGTGGCAAGCAAGACTTCAATGTAGATTATCTCGGGTCTGAAGACGCTACTCTCAATACCAATTGGCTCGATATTCCCTCATATACGGATACAACTGGCTACCCAACAGAAAACTCCGAAATTCTGTTGGATCGGGTCGTTGCATGCGGCTCGAAAGATGGAGACTTGGTCCTAGACTGCTTTGCCGGCTCAGGCACCACTCTTGCCATCGCAGAAAAATTAAACAGGCGATGGATCGGTGTGGACTGCGGGAAGCTTGCCGTCTACACCATGCAGAAGCGGCTCTTAAACGTCGCCGAGAGCAAAGACCTGGTGAACCCCAAGAAGAAATACGGTAAGCAGTGCAAGCCTTTCACCCTCTACAATGCCGGTCTCTATGACTATAAGATGATCAAAGAACTCCCTTGGGAGCAGTATCGTGGCTTTGCTCTTACGCTCTTTCAGTGCCGGGATGAGAGGCACGAGATTTCCAAAATTGAACTTGACGGCTACCTAGGGGTGGATAGTGTAATGGTCTTCAATTACCAGGAACACAAAGACGCCGTAATGGACCGGGGCTTTATTGATGACCTCCATAAATATCTGGGAAATAAGATCGGGAGGCGCTTCTTTATCATTGCCCCTGCCGCCTCGGTGATGTTTCTTGAAGACTATGTCGAGAAGGGTAAGACGAAATACTTTGTCCTCCGCATCCCTTTTTCCATCATTGAAGAAATCCACAATAGGGGATTTACCAAAATCAAACAGCCTGTCAGCGAAATGGATGTTAACGACACGGTGAATGCCGTAGGCTTTGATTTTATTCAGGTGCCGGCGGTGGAGTGCAAATACTTTATTCAAAACAAAAAAGGCCAACTGGAGATAGGAAAAGGAACAAAAGAATGTGCTATCAAGATTGAGAAGTTTGAGAGCAAGGTCATTTCCCGCAAGCCTGTTGAGTTTGCCAACCTTGAAACCCTTTCCATGGTCATGCTGGACTACGACTTTGATGGAGAAGTCTTTGACCTAGACGAGGTCTTCTACGCTGAGGACTTAAAGAAGAACGACTACGAGGTGCGTTTTGCCGAGGATAAAGTCAAGAAGCAAATCATGGTCATCTACATTGATATTTTCGGCAATGAAAAGCGGGAGATAAAGACACTGTCCGACTTTAACGGTAAGAGGAAGAAGTAGCCATGCTTGAGCGGCAGACCTTTCAAAATAAGGATTTAGTCCTCAAGGTCTCTCCCAACTACGACCCTAAGAGGTTTGATCCGAATAAATACGAGGCTTTCTTGGACGCCCTCTGCGGGGACAGGGAGTATCAGAAAGAGGCAATCCGTGAGGCGATGCGCTACTTTTTGGGCGGAGAATACAAAAGCCTCAAAGAACTGGCGGAGAAAGACTATTACAACAACCCCAAGCTTCAGGAGAAGTATTTATCTTTTGAGGATTTTCTCAGCCATCTGCAACTGCCGGATAAACTCTCCTGCTCCCTGGATCATGCAACGGCTACCGGCAAAAGTTATGTGATGTATGGCATTGCCCGCATTATGCTGGCCGATGGCGCCGTGGATCAGGTGTTGGTCCTGTGTCCTTCTAACACCATTGAGGCAGGGCTGACGGAGAAGTTTCGGAGCCTCTCCGCCGATAGAACCCTCAAGGACCTTCTGCCTGCCGATTCCAAGATTGCCAACCCACGTATTATCAACGCCTCCAACACCATCCAGAAGGGGGACATCTGCATCGAGAACATCCACGCCACCTATATCAATACCAAATCCGCCATTGAGGACAGTCTTGTCGGGAAAGGCGAGCGGACGCTGGTTTTGAATGATGAGGCACATCACTTGATGAATCCCTCCGATACGGCACTCAAAAAATGGAAGGAATTTTTACTTGATCCCAAATACGGATTCAAATTTATCGTGAATGTTTCAGGCACTTGCTATATAAAAGATGACTATTTCACTGATGTCATTCATCGCTTTCCCTTGAGGGATTCCATTGATGATAAGTTTGTCAAATCCATCCGCTATGTAGCGGAGGACTCCTCAGGGAGTGAGGACGAGAAGTTTCAAAAGATTTACGACAATCATATTGAGAACAAGACAGTCAAATACCGTAAGGTTAAACCCATTACCATCCTGGTTACCAAAAACATCGCCGCCTGCAAGCGTCTCACCGATAAACTGGTTACCTTCCTTGCCACCAAAGAAAGGATCAGTAAAGAGAAAGCGGCAGAGAAGGTTTTAATCGTTACCTCTGCCAACGAGCATAAGAGTAATATCCCGATCTTGCGAAGGGTGGATGACAAGGACAACCCCATTGAGTGGATTACCTCTGTTAGCATGCTCTCCGAAGGCTGGGATGTCAAAAACGTCTTTCAGATCGTCCCGCATGAGGAGCGAGCGTTTAATTCAAAACTTCTGATTGCCCAGGTACTGGGAAGGGGCTTGAGAATACCTGAGGTCTACAGAGGCAATCAGCCCGTTGTAACTGTTTTCAATCACGATAAGTGGTCAGGGAGCATCAAACACCTGGTAGATGAAGTTTTGGAGATTGAGAAGCGCATCCATTCCTATCCGGTGGAGAAGAAAGAGGACTACAACTTTGACCTATATCAAATTGATTATGAGAAGCTAATAGAAGAGACTAAGGAATATCTGAAAGAGGACGAATTTGAATTACTTAAGAAGGGGTATATTACTTATTCCAGCCAGGAGGAGGATGTAGAAAAGAGCACTACCTACGTCAAGGCAGTCTCCGGCGAGCAGGATGTAAAGAAAACGCTGATTGAGTTCAAGATGTATTCTGTCGCTGAGATGGCACATGATGTGTCCAATCGCCTTCGTATTTTTGACCAAGAGGCAGGGACCGACTATAGCGGAGAATGGCCCAAAGAAAAGATTGCTAACATTATCCGACAATCTCTGCAACAAGTGAACGATAAAACAGGCATGGTTGGCGAGGAAAATCGCCAGAAAACAATACAGGCTTTTGGCGTTATAAAAAGGAAAAGCAGTACATTTCCACGAATTGTGCTGAAATCAAAAGAACCCTACAAAATCAGCACCCGAAAGATGAATAAAAACAGTGCCGGTGTAGGATCGCTACGACGTGATAGCACCGTATTTTGGGACGATTATTCCATGAGCCTGGGGGAGGCGGTGGATAGGAAGTTGCTGAAGGAGCTTGGGGAGGATGAGAGCCTTCCGAGATCAGCCATGATAAAGGTGGAGAATAAATACAACTTCAAGACCCCCCTTAATGTGGCCCTGGCTTCCTATGGACCCGAACGCAGGTTTATCCGGGGGTTGACTGCTGAGCAGACGGCCCAGGCGATAGATGCCTGGATCAAGTCCCTTGATATGGGGTTCTATAGCATTGAATACTCATGGCGAAAGGGAGAACATCCTAAGCAGGGGAGTTTTAATCCTGATTTCTTTATCAAGGTGGTCAACGATATTATTGTGGTGGAAATCAAGATGGACAACGATGTCTCCGATGAAAATAAGGCTAAGCTCCGGTATTCAAAAGAACATTTTGCTAGGGTCAACGAGCTACAGAAAGAGCAGAGATATTATTTCAAGTTCCTTTCCCCAGAGAGTTATGATTTGTTCTTCAAAGCCTTGCGGGAGAAGACGTACAAGGATTTTAAGTCAGAACTTGAGGCAAAGTTGGAGGAGCAGTTTGGTGGAGTTTAAGAAGATTGAGTTCCAAGTTATCTACGAAGACGAATGGAGAAACAGGATTAACCAATACTGGGCAAATATACAAGATAATTTAAGGTTAAAAATGATACGATACTAGAACTTGAGTCAACTTGATTACGGACGGCAATTAGTAGGTTTCCTTGTTCTACGTTACACATTCCATTATGTATAGACTTAGCCATAAAAGATAAGCATTGTAGGCATTCATTCAAAACGTGGTGTATTGCCTAGAAAGAAGCTTCTTTGACTCTAGCACCTACCCTTTCTTCTATTTGCAATCGCATTTCCTGGTTCTCACCAATTAGTTCTTTGGAAACAAGATTGTAGGTAAAGTGATAGAGATATGATCTGCTCTCTAGGGCATTGACCAAAACGCACAAACGATATGAGCCGTCTGAAGAAAATAGCTTCATCTGCTCATACTCCCTCGGTGTCATATCGGTAACTATAGTCCCACCAGATAATCCTTTCACTTCAATTCTTAGTATTGAGTCATCCTTCTTAGCTTCGATATCCCAACCTCTATTGAGAGCCGCAACGTCTTGGATAACCCAACCTCGGTCTCGATAATATGTTTCAACAGCCTTCATCGCCGTTTTCTCTATTCGATACCGCTTTTCAATGTCAGGGTGATATCGACCTAACTTCTTATGCGTCCTATCTTTAGATATCTCTGCTTCTTTAGAAGAGACGTAACTGAGAACTTCTTGGCGAAATGGCTCGTTTTCATCACTATCTGCATACCAGATATTTCTGCGTCCAAACCCGCCAGAACTTGTCGTCGCTCGTGGAATCTCAAAGTTTCTCTCATTTGTCGGTAGTAGTAAAGCATCCTGCTCTTTTGCAACGAAACGAAATGTCCAAGCATCGTCTGATCTGGGTAGAAGCCTCCTTCCCATTAGATGCCTTGGACAAGCTTGAGTGGTCCGAAACGCCGTTGCGTTTTTGTACCAGCCAACGATGTATAGGCTATAAGAAGAGCTAGCACACCAAATTACTTTTACTCCCGTTACGCTGCTCTCATCGAATTTAGCTCCTAACCTCCAGATAGCCATTTCGCCACCAACCTCAACAAAACCATAAAGGTTACCTTCTTCGTCGGGCAAGAAGTTATAAAGCTCATGTCCATATCCATAGCTATCTACATAGGAGCCTCCTCCAGAGATTGGGTCTTCCTCTAAATTTCCTTGATAGTAGTTCATCCAGCCTATACGACAGAACAACAATTTCTCCATTGACTAGTAACCTCCTCAGCTTTATGTGTGTTCACCAGACAACTTTACCCAAACCACGATAAGTATGGAACTACTAATAAGATTAAGTCAATGCATAATGCAGTATAGATGTGGAGTGCTTAACAACAATAAGCCATATGGTATTCTTCATCGTTTTGGTGTTTTGTGCAAGACAAGCTAAAGATGTCTTACTGCGAATTTAAATGCTAAAATGAGATCAAGCGAAATCACAATTCGGGGAGTTTACATAATTTCTGCACTTCCCTCTTAATAAGGGAAGGGGGGAAATATTTTATTAAGAGAGGCTTCTTACCCCACAAAAACTTTGTTTTTGCGGGGGCCCCGTATTCGCCTCTCTTTTACTCTCCTATTTTGGGGCGTCTAAGAGGGGCGCCAGCCCCTCTTTCTTCTCCTTCCCCCTCTCCTTTTAAAAGGAGAGGGGGATAAAGGGGGTGAGGTTAATAAAGTTAATAAAAATCCACAGTTGAACCGATAGGCAAATTGATGTAGAATTTACCCACTTACTAATATGAAAATCCAAAGGTGTAAAGGAACCAGAGACCTGTCCCCGGAGGAGATGGCTGCCTTCCGCCTCATTGAGGGCACATTTAGAGACTGCTGCCTCAAATGGGGGTATGAGGAGGTCAGGACACCAACCCTTGAGTATCTCCACCTGTTCACTTCTACCGGCACCCTCACCCCGGACCGTTTAAGCAAGGTATATTCCTTCCTTGATTGGGACGGCTGGAGCGGGGAAAGGGTGGTGTTAAGACCCGATGGCACCATCCCCGTTGCCCGCCTTTACATTGATAGTAAGGAAGGGAAAGACCTGGCTCGGTTCTTTTATGTTGCCAACATCTTTATCTTCGAGGCGACGGGAAAACAGACCAGAGAAAGATGGCAGCTTGGGGCGGAACTTATCGGCGTCAGCTCCCCTCTGGCTGACGCGGAACTGGTAATGCTGGCGCTTGAGGTTTTGAAACGGCTAAAGATTAACGACATTGAGCTGAGACTCTCCCACGCCGGCTTAATCAGGGCACTCCTGGCAAAGCTGGAGCTAAGTCCCGAGGAGCAGGCCAAAATATTTGACCGAATTCTGGACGGGGATGTAGAGGTGCTGGCTAAGCTAAAGCGGGAGAGGCCAGAACTGGGTAGGATTTTGTCTCTGCTTAACCTCAAGGGGAACTCATCCGGGCTCCTAAAAAATCTGCCTGAGCTCAAGGAGGGTATTGATGACTTCATAAATATCGCCCGGCTTCTTGAGACCCTCGGCTGTGATTACCAGATTGACATCGCCTCGGGAAGAGGCTTTGAATACTATACTGGTATTATCTTCCAGCTTTTTCAGAACGGGAAGAAGCTCGGCGGCGGGGGCAGATATGACGCCCTTATCCCCCTGATGGGGGGCAAGAATACCCCGGCCTCTGGCTTTGCCCTTTACCTTGACCAGCTGCTCAATCTGGTAAAGCCCGCGCCGAAACCCTCAGGGCAGAGAATTCTAATCCGGGCTGAGCCGGAAGCGGTAAAAGATGGATTTAGCACCGCCAGCCGCCTCCGTGAAACCGGCTATACGGCTGAGCTGGAGCTTGGCGCTCAGAAACAGGCTGATTTTAACTGGAGGCTTGATATTAAAAGCAAGCCGCCAAAATTTATCCTGACCGACCAGGTCAAGCGCCAAAAATTTGAGGCAAAAACTGCCGACGAGGTTATGAGAATACTCATAGAGGCGAAGCCACGCCTAGAAAGAGGTAGGAAGGAATGAGGTACAAATGCCCGATATGCATGGACTATATTACCAGCTCCAGTCATGATATGTGTATCCACATAATGAAGACGTCGGATAAGCCCCCGGAGCATCTGGAATGGATTGAATCACAAGGCATAAGCTACCTGGAACTGATAATGAAGTCTGACTTTGCTCCTCTAGAGAGAGCGGTCAAGAAGAAATGCAAAATAGACTAGTCTAATTTAAGAGCAGAAGGCACTTTGTAACCAAAGTGCCTTAAAGGGGTGATGGGGTGGATAAACAGATAAAAGTGGCGCTACCTAAGGGTCGCCTTTTAGCTGAGACCGCCGCCCGCCTTAAAAAAGCGGGCTGGGGACTTGCCGGCTACCAGGAAAAAACACGCCTCTACCGGATTAGCTCCGAAAGCTTTCCCAACCTCCATGCCACGGTGTTCCATGAACGGGATATCCCCATCCAGATAGCAATCGGCAACTATGACCTTGGTATTTGTGGCTCAGACTGGATTGAGGAGCTTATGGCAAAGTACCCCAGCAGTGCCCTGCTCAAGGTAAGAAATCTAGGCTACGGAGACGGTGCCATTTACGCTGCTGGCAGCCCTGATGGGATATCTACGATAGAAGAACTGAGGACCAAGCCGAGCATTATCCGCATTGCCAGCGAGTATCCCAACCTGGCTGAGTCCTTTGCCTTAAACCTCCGGCTGAGGCGGTTCAGCATCTTCCCTCTTTGGGGGGCGGCCGAGGCTTATCCCCCAGAAAACGCCGATTTAGCCCTGGTCTCGGGCACCGATAGAAGAACTCGTCAGCTATGGGCTAGCGCCGGTAAGTAAAGTCCTCAATGTTAGCGCCTGTTTAATCGCTAATAGAAGTAGCTGGGAAGCCAAAGACATGGATGAGGTTCTAAATCCTCTCTATGATAAAGCGTCGGTGCAAGAGCAAGCTAACGCTTTGAATACAGCAACAAAGCCGGAGATTGCTCGTCAACACCACCGATACACCCCATCGGAGAATATAGTCTGGTTTGCCTTACCCGACGGGCATCAGCAACTGCATGCCCTTCGCCTGCTAAGTAAAGCCGGCATCCACATTGACGATTACCCATCACCAGCGGGAAACCGCCGGCCAACTACCACCCTACCCGGCGTCGCCATCAAGGTGATTAGACCTCAGGATATGCCATCGCAGGTAGCCAATGGCAATTTTGACCTGGCTATTAGCGGCCGGGACTGGCTTATGGAGCACCTTTATCAGTTCCCCTCCAGCCCGGTGACCGAGCTTATTGACCTGAAGCTGGGCGGTGTTAAAATAGTGGCAGTGGTAAGCAAGGACTTATCTATAAGTGATGTCAACGGCCTGAGGGAGTTCAATGCCAAGCGGGCGGTGCCACTTAGGGTAGCCTCAGAGTATGTCAACATCGCTGACAAGTACGCCAGGGATAATCACCTGGGCTTATACCGGGTAATTCCCACCTGGGGGGCTAGCGAAGCCTTCCTGCCTGAGGATGCCGACCTGCTGATTGAGAATGCCCAGACCGGGCGAACAATAGCCAGACATAACCTGAAGATTATTGACACCCTTTTCCAGTCCTCAGCCTGCCTCATTGGCAATACCAAACGGGCGTCAAGCCCAGCTAAGCAGAAAAGGATAGAGTCAATTATTAAAAAGCTGCAAACAGCAGCAAGGGAAATCTAAATTGAGAATTATTGAAGGTTTCAAGTCAGCAAAATCAATACTTTCCCGACAAGCCCCGAGAGAGGTGTTTGGTGGTGATGACCGAGAACAGGTGGTTAGGCAGATAATTGATGAGGTGCGCCGCAGAGGCGATGCCGCCCTCCTTGACTACACCCAGAGGTTTGATGGGGTGAAACTCACCTCGCTGGAGGTAAATAAAAAGCAGATAGCCAGTGCCTACCGCGAGGTCGACAAGGAGCTGGTATCTGCCCTCAAACTAGCGGCGCGCCGAATACGCTCCTTTCACCTCGGGCAAAAACGCCGTATCTGGCGCATCGCCTCACCAGGCTCAGGCCAGCTAATACGCCCGCTGGAACGGGTCGGCGTTTATGCCCCCGGCGGAACTGCCTATTACCCCTCCACGGTGCTGATGACGGCAATCCCGGCTCGCGTTGCCGGGGTCAGGGAGGTTATTCTGGCGACACCACCGAGAGCCAGCGGCGCTATTCCGCCACCAACACTGGTCGCTGCCGATATTGCCCAGGTTGACCGCATCTTCTCGGTTGGTGGCGCCCAGGCAATCGCCGCCCTTGCCTTTGGCACCGAGTCCGTTCCCAGAGTAGACAAGGTTTACGGCCCAGGTAACATTTACATCACCTTAGCCAAGAAACTGCTCTATGGAGTAGTTGGCATTGACGGTCTTTATGGGCCAAGTGAGGTGTTAATCATCGCCGATGAAACAGCTAACCCCGACTATTGTGCTGCCGACCTTTTAGCCCAGGCGGAGCATGACCCACTAGCCTCAGCCATCCTGATAACCACCTCACGAAGGCTAGCTAAAGAGGTTAACCAAGAGGTGGAGCGCGAGTTAAAAGACCTGGGGCGCCAAGCCATCGCCAGTGAATCACTACAGAAGCGGGGGGTGATAGCGGTAGTGGCTAATGCAGATGAGGCTATAGAATTAGCCAACCTCTACGCCCCGGAGCACCTCTATTTAATGATAAAGGGGGCTGACGGCTATGTGAAACGGATAGCCAACGCCGGATGCATCGCCATCGGGGAAAACTCAACAGTGGCTTTGAGTGATTATGTGGTTGGACCGAGCCACGTTCTGCCTACCGGGGCTACCGCCCGGTTCAGCTCACCACTCAACATACTTGACTTTATCAAGCTTATAAACCTGGTTAATGTGGATGAGGCTAGTTTGCTGAAACTGGGTAAAGCCGCAGTCACCATGGCTAGAGCCGAGGGGCTGGAAGCTCATGCCCGGGCGGTGGAGAGGCGACTAGACACACATTTGAGATAAGCCATTGACAAATTATACTCCTTATGTTAAAGTCAATTCGCTGGGTTGAATATATGATGTTGATTTACACTGCCTCCCATAATTATTATACATATTTCATGTTTACCTAGCGCATAAGGTGCGCTTGGGGGGCAATTATATAATAATGTAGATAGATTAACCGGAAACAAATTAAAAAACTTAGAAAGAACCCTCCAAGCGGAGGGAATTTTATTTATTAAGGATATAGAAAGGGAGATAAAGGGAATGTCGGAAGACGGAATAGAGAAATTAATACGGTCAGATTTGACGGCTTTTGGCGGTTATGTTCCTGGTAAGTCACCGGAGACTGTGGCCAAGCAGGTTAAGGTTCCGGTGGATGGCATTATTAAGCTGGACACCAACGAGAACCCCTATGGTTGCTCACCAAGGGTAAAACAGGCCCTGGGCAGCTATCTATACTTCAGTGTCTACCCTGATGCCGACCAAACAGAACTCAGAAAGCTGCTACAAGGCTATACCGGTGTTGATGCTGAGCATATTGTCGGCGGCAATGGCAGTGACCAGCTTATAGACCTTATTCTACGCTTATTTGTCGCTCCTGGGGATGAGGTGATAAGTTGCGTGCCTACCTTTGATATATTTCGTTTCGCTACTAAACTATGCAATGGCAATCTGGTTGAGGTACCAAGGGATGAAAATTACGCCATCGATGTCACTGCAGTAAAAAAGGCTATAAGCAAAAAAACCAAACTAATAGTTTTAGCCAACCCCAATAACCCCACGGGAACACTCACTTCAAGGCAGGATGTACTGGAGCTATTGGATACCGGGGTGCCGCTGCTAGCCGATGAAGCCTACGTTGAATTCAGTGGTGAAACCACTACCCCGCTAGTTACCCAGTATAAGAACCTGATGGTCTTGCGCACATTCAGCAAATGGGCGGGGCTGGCCGGTCTGAGAGTTGGCTATGGTATTCTCCCACCCCAAATTGCTGGGTATCTACTGAAAATCAAGCTACCCTACAGTGTAAATGTCGCTGCCCTGATTGCGGTGAGAGAATCTATAAAAGACATTGATTATCTGAAGAATAATGTAAAGGCTATCCTCGCCGAGAGAGAAAGGCTGTTTGGCGAGCTAAAGAAGCTTGAGTGGTTAAAACCCTTCCCCTCTAAAGCCAATTTTATTTTCTGTCACGTCCTCAATGGCAAAGCAAGCCAAATCCAGCAAGAATTGCAAAATAGGGGGATACTAATCCGTTACTTTGACCTGCCACTCCTGCGAAACTCCCTTCGCATTAGCGTGGGCAAACCCGAGCAAACCGATGTCCTGCTCAAGGCACTAAAAGAGATTGTTAAGTAAGAGAGGGGACTTCGCCCCCTCTCTAAATCTCTCCCACTTTGAAGGAGACTAAATTAACGGGGTATCTAAGAGGGGCGTTAGCCCCTCTTTCTTCTCTTCCCTCTCCCCTTGCCAAGGGGAGAGGGATAAAAGGGTGAGGGGTTAATAAATAATCTAAAATATGTTAAACTAGGGGTGGAGAAGCGGTGATGAAACCAAGGAAAGCCATTGTCAAAAGAGGGACCAAAGAGACCAACATCAGCCTGGAGCTTAACCTTGACGGTAGCGGTAAGTGGGAGATAAACACCAGAATTAAGATGTTTGACCACCTCTTGTCTCAGCTTGCCCAGCACGGAAGGTTTGATTTAAAGATCTCCGCCACCGGTGATGACCAGCACCATCTGATCGAGGATGTTGCCATCTGTTTGGGCAAAGCCTTCGGTGAAGCCCTGGGGGAAAAGCGGAGCATTGTCCGAATGGGCGATGCTACCGTGCCCATGGATGATGCCCTGGCTATGGTAGCCGTGGACATCAGCGGGCGGGGATACACCATATTAGAGCTGTCCTTTAGCGATAATGATATGGCTGGCTTTCCTCCCGACCTCATCCGCCACTTCCTTGAGTCCCTGGCCATTGAAGCCAGACTCAACCTTCATGCTAAGGTTCTATACGGCACCAATGACCATCACAAAGCGGAAGCCCTGTTTAAAGCCTTAGGCAGAGCCCTGGATATGGCGACGGCGATTGACCAGCGTATTTCCGGCGAACTGCCCAGCACCAAAGGCTTGCTGGAGGGTTAGGGGCTGATACCTTAAGAGAATCTCCAGTCTTGCTTCAAATTCTATAAGGAGGGTAAAGATGAAGAAGATGACTATAGTAACATATACGGTAAGCCTGGTAGGGATATCACTATTTTTATCCCATTTTTGGCATCTTGGCTCGATAGTGAGTGGCATCCTATGGGGAACTGCCGCTACTTGTGCCGTCTTCTCTATTTACGGAGGGATAATCGGTCTCTCTCAAGATAAGAGTGAGCTTGGCAAGGCATACCTAAAGGTAGCCACAGTTATAGGCTGTCTGATGTTACTGGGGCTAACCATTAGCGCCGTATTCCTTCTTGTTCCAGCAATAAGCTAACCCCAAAATCCTACCTTAATTTCCTGCCCGTCAGCCTCTGGTAAGCCTGCTCGTATCTTTTGCTGGTAGCCTCAATGACCTCTGGCGGCAGCATGGGGGCGGGGGGCTCTTTATTCCACCCCGAAGCAGTAAGCCAGTCCCTGGTTGGCTGCTTGTCATAGCTAGGTTGAGACTGACCAACCTTATAGAGGTCAGCATCCCAGATGCGGGACGAGTCCGGGGTCAGTAGCTCATCAATCAGTATAAGCCTATCGCCGTCCAGCCCAAACTCGAACTTGGTATCAGCGATAATTATGCCCCTGGTTACGGCGTACCCCCGGGCATAGCTATAGATAGCCAGGCTTTTCTGCCTCATCTCCTCGGCTATGCCTTTACCCACCAGCTCCCCCATCTCATCCATAGATAGCGGCAGGTCATGGCCGGTTTCCGCCTTGGTGGTTGGGGTGAATAGGGGTTCAGGTAACTCCTGGACTCTCCTTTAAGCCCTTGGGCAAAGGCAAGCCGGAAACGGTGCCGCATTCCTTGTACTCTGCCCAGGCTGACCCGGAGATATAGCCGCGCACCACGCTTTCCACCGGGATACGCTTGACCTTTTTAACCACCATCGACCGCCCGGCAAGGTAAGAAGGGATAGGCAAAGCGGCTCCCCGCCGGAAGATAAGCGTCAAGGCGGTGAACATCATCCACCATCTCTACCAGATGGTTGGGCAGCAGATCCCTGGTCTGGTTGAACCAGAAGGCGGAGAGTTTATTCAGCACCAGGCCCTTTTTCGGGATGCCACAGGGCAGGACAACATCAAAGGCTGAGATTCGGTCAGTGGCAACAATTAGCAACAGCTCGCCCAGGTCATAGGTATCACGCACCTTGCCCCGAATAAACAATGGTAAGGGCAAGTCAGTATTCAGCAAAACCTCACTGCTCACTATATTGCTCTTGGTGCCAGGTCTGACGGCTTGGCTATCTCCCCCTTCCACTGCGCCTCGGTCAACCCCAGCCGCTTAAAGATGTCATCGATATAGCGCAGGTAATACTGCTCGTCAAAGTTCTGCTCCAGCTCTTTATCCGGCAGGACGGCAGTAACCTCAGGGTCAGCCTTGAGCAGGCTAAGGAAGCTCTTATTCCCCTGCCACGCCTTCATGGCACTGCGCTGCACCAGTTCATAGGCTTTCTGCCGGCTCAAGCCCTTATTAATAAGGGCGAGCATTACCCGCTGGGAGAAGACCAGGCCCTTGGTAAGCGCTATATTGCGCTTCATCTGCTTTGGATAGACCTGTAACCCCTGCATTACCGAGGTGAAAAGGCTAAGGATGTAATCTACCACCAGGCAGGAGTCGGGCAATATAATCCGCTCCGTGGAAGAATGGCTTATATCCCGCTCATGCCACAGGGCGATGTTTTCCATTGAGGTCAGGGCATAGCCCCTCACCAGCCGGGCTAAGCCGCAGATTCGCTCGCAGAGCTCCGGGTTGCGCTTATGAGGCATAGCCGAGGAGCCGGTCTGACCGGCTTCAAAAGGCTCCTCCACCTCCCGCGTCTCAGTTCGCTGCAAGGCCCTGATCTCGGTGGCAAACTTCTCCAGCGAGCTTGAAATTATAGCTAAAGTGGTAACGAACTGGGCATGGCGGTCGCGCTGCAAAACCTGGCTTGAGATTGGCGCCGGGGCAAGCCCTAACTTGACACAAGCCCTCTCCTCAAGCTCAGGGGATAGGGTAGCATAGGTGCCAACGGCTCCCGAAATCTTACCGACCGCGACGGCTTTCTTGGCCTCACCCAGCCTTTGCAAATTGCGCCTCATCTCCTCAACCCATAGCGCCAGCTTAAAACCAAAAGAAATTGGCTCGGCATGAACCCCGTGGGTGCGGCCAATCATCGGTGTATACTTATATTTTATTGCCTGTTGTGCCAGTACTGCGACGAGTTCCTTTATATCCTGACCAAGTAGCTCCGCCGACTCAATTAGCTGCAAGCTCAAGGCAGTATCCATCACATCAGAGGAGGTAAGACCGAGGTGGATAAAGCGAGATTCGTCCCCCACGCTCTCTGCCATCGCACCAAGGAAGGCAGTTACATCATGGTGAGTCTGTTTTAGAATCTCATCCATGCGTTTAAGGTTAAGCCGGGCGAGCTTTATCTTGGGTATCGCTTCCCGGGGAATAATGCCAAGCTCAGCCCATGCCTCACAGACGGCAATCTCCACCTTGAGCCACTTATCAAACTTATTCTCGTCCGACCATATCCGTTTCATCTGCGGTCTGGAATAGCGCTCAATCATGGCTTTTCTCCTTGCAACCCGGCTCGATATTTTTCGTAGGTTTTTCGTATCTTGTCATATTTCAGACCCAGGATTTCAGCCGCCAGATAGGCAGCATTCTTGGCGCCGGCGCCACCGATTGCTACCGCGGCTACCGGTATCCCCGCCGGCATCTGGACTATAGAGTAGAGGGCATCAACACCCGCCAGTTCACCGCTGGCTAGGGGCACACCAATGACAGGGAGAGTTGTCCAGCTCGCCAGAACCCCAGGCAGGTGTGCCGCGCCACCGGCAGCGGCAATTATAACCTCAATCCCCCGCTCCCTAGCCTCCAGCCCAAATTGCCGAGCCTTCTCCGGGGTGCGGTGGGCTGATATGACACTGACCTCATAATCAATGCCAAGCTGGGTTAATATATCCAGCGTCGGCTTGAGGGCTTCAGCATCCGATTTTGAGCCCATGACTACAGCAACTAATGGCATTTTATCTACCTCACCCCCTGTATCCCCCTCTCCTTATCAAGGAGAGGGGGAAAGTAGTTATATAAGAGAGGCTTCGCCTCTCTTTGACTCTCCTATTTTATTCTTTTATATCAGCGATGTCCTTACGATAGTGACAGCCGTCAAAGTGAATCCTAGGGATATTTTTATAGACCTTTTCCCTTGCCTCGGCGATGTTCTTGCCGGTAGCGACCACGGTAAGGACTCTGCCGCCGTTGGTTCGCACTTGTCCTGATTCCAGCTTAGTCCCGGCGTGAAACACTAGAATATCTTTATCCACCTCGTCCACTCCGCTAATAACGAAGCCTGTCTTATAGCTGCCGGGGTATCCCCCCGATGCCATTACCACCCCAACACAGGCGTCATCACTCCACTCTACACTTATCTCCTCAAGTTTGTTATCAACAACTGCCAGCATAATATCCACCAGGTCAGTCTTGAGCAAGGGGAGGGTGACCTGTGTCTCCGGGTCGCCAAACCGGGCATTAAATTCTAGCACCTTCGGCCTATTATTGGTAATCATTAACCCGCCGTAGAGGACGCCTTTATACGGCCTTCCTTCGTTATGCATTGCCGTTACCGCCGGCTTCATAATAGTCTCCACCACCATTTTAGCCAGCGGAGGACTCATAAACTGCGGCGGGCTGTAGCTACCCATACCACCGGTATTGGGTCCCTGGTCTCCGTCGTATAAGCGTTTGTAATCGCAAGCCGCCACCATAGGGACTACCGTGTGGGCATCGGTAAAGGCAAAGGCGCTCACCTCTTTCCCCTTTAGATGCTCTTCAACTAATACCCTGCCCCCGGCAGCACCAAAGGCCTTAGCTTCCATTATATTGGACAATGCTTCCAGGGCTTGCGGGATTGAATCAGCCACAATTACCCCCTTCCCCGCCGCCAGCCCATCGGCCTTGACTACAATCGGTGGTGTCTGCCGCTGGATATACTCCTTTGCCTTAATATAATCAGAAAAGCTGGTGCTTTTAGCGCAGGGGATTTTATATTTCTGCATCAGCTCCTTAGCGAAGACCTTGCTTGACTCAATCTCACTGGCTTTCCTGGTCGGGCCAAAGATTGGCATACCCCTGACAAGAAATTGGTCAGTAATGCCCTCAGCCAGTGGCGCTTCCGGCCCGACAACCGTAAGGTCAATCCTCTTTTCCTTAGCCACCCTAACCAGCCCCTCAATATCAGTAGAGTTAATATTCAGGTTCTGGGCAATCTCAGCCGTGCCGGCGTTGCCCGGAGCGACATAAATCTCTTTAACCTTGCGGCTCTGGGCTAGCTTCCAGACCAGGGTATGCTCCCTGCCCCCACCGCCGACAACCAGTATCTTTATCTACCTCACCCCCTTAGATGTTCTGTAAACCCTATCCCCCTTTACTATAAAATTCTACGCGAAGAAATTGTGTCTAGACTTTTATTAAATCCAGCCAATAGCTCTTTGTTTTCCTCTACAATTAACAATTTGTAAATCTTATCAACGGCTGACTTAAAGTCTCTAAAATACTCGTTGGTATAAAATATGAGCCTCTTACTGGAGTCCTCCAGCACGGTCTCTATACCAATACGCTTTTCTTTGGTATATCCATCCGGGTTATTATTTACCATCGTAGTCAAAAACCCTTTAATGAAGTATTCATGAACCATACCGCATCTGAATAATCTGTAGATTCCTTTATCCTGCTTTGGATTTCCTTTTTTATCTAGTATCGGCTGCCCATCTTCATCTATGTATTGGATAACAATAGAAGAATCGACCTGTTTATACTCATTCGGGAAGTATTTTAATGCTTCCTCGAAATTAGTTTGAACTATGCCTTTATCCTTCAATCCCAGATGCCCACTAATCAATCCACCTATGTATTCTGTATAAGAAAGTAGCGCCAAGGCAACTACATAATTTGCGCGAGCTTCAATGCATCGTTCAATATCGTGGTAAATAAAGCCAAGGATGAATTTGTGGAAGTGGTAAATGATTTCCTCTCTGGTTCTTTGCATATCTATTAACCTCTTATCTTCACTCCCACTCTATAGTTGACGGGGGTTTGGAGGTTATATCGTAGACGACGCGGTTTACCCCGGCCACCTCGTTGACGATGCGGCTGGAGATACGAGCCAGGACATCATAGGGGAGGCGCGACCAATCAGCAGTCATGGCGTCCTCGCTGGTTACCGCCCGGATAGCAACCAGATAGCCATAAGTTCGGTGGTCGCCCATTACCCCCACGCTCTTGACATCGGTGAGGATGGCGAAGCTCTGCCATAGCTCGCGGTATAGCCTTGCTTTTTTAATCTCATTCATTACAATCCAGTCAGCGGCTCGCAGTATCTCAAGCTTCTCCTTGGTAACCTCGCCAATAATGCGAATCGCCAGCCCCGGACCGGGGAAGGGCTGACGCCACACCATCTCCTCAGGCAACCCTAACTCCAGCCCCACCTTGCGCACCTCATCCTTAAACAGGTTTCGCAGGGGCTCAAGCAGTTGCAGTGTCATCTTGGCCGGCAGTCCACCAACATTGTGGTGGGTCTTTATCTTCGCCGAGGCCGTGCTCCCTGAAGAGGCACTCTCAATGACATCAGGGTAGAGTGTCCCCTGAGCCAGGAAATCAACCTTGCCTATTTTCTTGGCTTCCTCCTCAAATACCAGGATAAATTCCTCGCCTATCACCCGGCGCTTCGTCTCCGGGTCGGTTATTCCCTTCAGGCGGCGAAGAAATCTTTCGCTGGCATCAACAAAGACGATGTTCATGCCCAGATTAAGTCGGAAGGTATTAAATGTCCTTTCTACCTCCTCGCGACGCAGCAAGCCGTGATTGACAAAGATGCAGGTGAGCTGGTCGCCGATAGCCCGGTGGACAAGGGTGGTAGTTACTGCCGAATCAACCCCTCCCGAGAGGGCACTAATGACCTTGCCCTTGCCTACCTGCTGCTTGATTTTAGCGATGCTTTCACTTATGAAGTTAGCTGTTGTCCAGCTTCTCTTGCAGCCGCATATCCGATAGATGAAATTCTTTAGTATGGTCTTCCCTTCAGGGGTATGGACGACCTCGGGATGAAACTGGAGACCAAAGAGCTTTTTATCACTGCCCATAACGGCAAAGGGCGAATTTTCAGTGTAGGCTAAGGCAGTGAAACCGGGCGGCAGCTTTTCAATCCTGTCACCGTGGCTCATCCATACCGGGGTGGTGGGAGGTAAACCGTAAAATAGGGGCGAATCTGCATTGCTCAGATGAAGGATGGCATGACCATACTCCTGCTTTGTTCCGGGTACAACCTGCCCGCCTAGGTGGTTGGCGAGAGCCTGCATCCCGTAGCATATGCCCAATACTGGCAGGCCACTCTCATAGACATACGCCGGAGCCTGGGGGGCACCCGGTTCATAGACGCTGGCTGGACCACCAGAAAGAATAAACCCCTTGGGATTCAGCGAGGCTATCCTTTCCCAAGGGGCATCGTAGGGCACCAGCTCACAATATACCTCGCATTCGCGCACCCTTCGGGTAATCAGCATGTTATATTGCGAGCCAAAGTCAATGACAATTATCGCCTCGCGCTCACCACTGGGTATGGTCTCCTTTGCCGGAGCCGGCTGCTCCCCCCTATCTCCTTGGCAATTTCCAGATAGGTGGAGACCTCAATATCGCCGCTGGTGGTGACACGGTGGCTACCCTTTGTTGTCGGCTTTGATTTACCCTTAGCCATGTATAGAACATAGCTTATCACTGTAATATACGAGTGTCAACGAAAACCTCGGAGCCTATCGTTCCTTGCTTCTAGGCTCTTTTCTCTGTATAATTTACTATTGCGTGGCAAAAATTACCTGCTCTCAAGCGCAGTTTCCTATTATTAGCCAATAGAGCAATTTCTAGGAGGCAATCGACTAATGAAGACTGACGGTTTTGACCGATTTAAAGGCTCATCTGATTATGTTACCTCTGAACCCTTGAGGAATGCGGTTAATGTCTCTATATCCCTGGAAAGACCGTTATTAATCAGGGGGGAGCCAGGGACGGGGAAAACATTGCTGGCTCACAGCATCGCCCGGGGGCTAGAGAAAAAGCTGACTGTGTGGAATATAAAATCAACCACTAAGGCCCAAGAGGGGCTGTATGTCTATGATACCGTGCAAAGGCTTAACGATAGCCGATTTGGTGATAAAGACCTTTCTGATATCAAGCACTACATCAAGCTGGGCAAATTAGGGCAAGCGTTCATCTCTCCCGAGCAGCTGGTGCTTCTCATTGATGAGATAGATAAGGCAGACATTGAGTTCCCCAACGACCTCCTCAATGAATTGGACGAAATGAGCTTCTACATCCCAGAAACCAATGAGACCATCACCGCCGTCCACAGACCGATAACCGTTATCACCAGCAATGCCGAAAAGGAGCTCCCCGACGCCTTCTTGCGGCGTTGTATATTCCACTACATTGAGTTTCCCGACCCTAAGCTGATGGAGGAAATCGTCCAGGTGCACTTCCCTGATATTAAGAATAGCCTTCTTCGCGAAGCCCTGAAGGCCTTTTACTCACTGAGGGAGATTGATGAGTTCAGAAAGAAACCCTCAACTAGCGAACTGATAGACTGGATTCGGGCTCTTATTGCTGGTGGTGTGCCCCATGATAGTGTCGCCAAGGAGATTCCGTTTGTTGGCACTCTACTAAAGAAAGAGACGGATTACGATTACTTTATAAATAACTATATGCGCAGGCTTGGCAACAGATATGTTCACTGACTTTTTCTATATCCTCAGAAAAAGGAAGGTGCCAGTTTCAACTACGGAGTGGATGACACTCATGAAGGCTCTTGCCAGAGGCTACATCACGAACCTGGATGAATTCTACTTTTTGGCCAGAGCGATACTGGTTAAAAGTGAAACCTACTATGACCATTATGATGTTGCTTTCCAGGAATATTTCCAGGGAATAGAAGCCCCAGCCGAGATTTCAGACGAGATACTGGAATGGGTTAGAGACCCCCTTAACCGGATGACCCTTAGCGAAGAGGACTTGGCCCTGTTTGATAGCCTGAATCTTGATGAGCTGCTTAGAGAGCTTGAAAAAAGGCTCAAAGAACAGACCGAACAACATGATGGCGGTGGTCACTGGATCGGCCGAGGCGGCACCTCCCCCTTTGGGCATTCCGGATATCACCCCGCTGGCATTAGAATTGGCGGTCAGTCAGGAGGCAGGCATGCCATACAAATTGCTCAGGAGAGGAGATTTAGAAACTATCGTAACGATTTGACCCTTGATGTCCGCCAGATCAAGTTAGCCCTGAAAGGGCTCAGGCAGCTCGGCCGAATCGGCCCTGAGGATGAGCTGGACCTAGAAGAAAGCATTGAGGCTACGGCTAAGAATGCTGGTGAGATTGACTTGATATGGCGGCGAAGCCGTAAGAATGCGGTTAAAGTGCTCCTTTTAATGGATGTTGGCGGGTCTATGGAGCCGTTTGCTTTATTGTGCAGTCAACTATTCTCCGCCGCCCACTCTAGCAGCCACTTCCGGGACTTCCACTACTACTATTTTCATAACTGCATTTACGATAACCTCTATCAGGATATTGAAAGACAGGAGGCAATAAGCACTGACCATCTCCTGCGCACTCTGGAGCCTGACCATAAGCTGCTGTTGGTGGGAGATGCTAGAATGGGTCCGTGGGAGCTAGTAGAGAGATATGGGGCGATCAACTACTACGAGCGCAATGAAATACCGGGGATAATTTGGCTCAAGCGGATTGCCCAACATTTTACTCACTGTGTTTGGCTGAATCCTGATGACCCGCGCTTCTGGGTCCACCCCACTATTCAAGTAATCGGGAAGCTCTTCCCCATGTTCCCACTTACTCTCGAGGGCTTGGGGCAGGCGGTAAAAAGATTAGTCGTGAAGCAGTAATACGGTCTCCTTTAATCCTGCGCCAAATTCGGTGTGTACTTGCTTACTCCATGCGTCGTCTTTTCCCAGTAAAAGGGTTTTGTCAGCAGTTGCCAGAGCCCTTTATAGGCTCCCACCGACTGTAACATCCAGTATATTGGGCTCAGTATGGCATAAGACAGGAGGTCATAGTTCTTTCTGGGAAATACGCCCCTCATGGCGATCAGGATAACCAAAGCATTGCCAACAAAGAGGTTAAGGGCCGAGAGGTAAAGTAATGAGGCCGGCATAGAAATGTGCCCCAGTACAGGCAGGAAAAGGGAGCATATGAATAGCCCCCACATTATGGGATTTAGAAGGAAAGTGGCCGGAGTTCCCCCGATAAGCAAATTGTAGCTAAGCCACGGCCAGAACCCGATAGCCTTTATCGTCTTTAGCGGATGACGGTTGTGCACCAGAAGGGTTTGCATATATCCCTTAACCCATCTTGAACGCTGCCTTATCCAGTTTCCCAGCCTCGAATTTGCTTCCTCGTAGGTAGTTGAGTTGATGACACCAACCTTATATTTCCTTGTGGCTGCCCTGATCCCTAAATCAGCATCCTCAGTAACGTTAAAAGGATCCCAAGCCCCAATTCGCTTCAGCTTTCGCACATCGAAATGATTGCTCGTACCGCCGAGAGGTATGGGCAATCCGGCATGATAAAGCCCGGGTAGCAGACAGTCAAACCAGCTGGAGTACTCCAGTGTGAACATTTTAGTCAGGAAGTTCTCGTTTTTATTGAAATAGTTCAGCCGCGCTTGAAAGCAGATATAGTTATCATTAGGAGATTTTCGGAAAGCGGCAACTGCCTTCTTGAGCTGGTCTGGCTCCGGCACGTCCTCAGCATCATAAATAGTGAGGTATTCACCCCTGGCAAATTTAAGCCCGTAGTTTAGAGCCTTAGGCTTTGTCTTCGGTATGCTGTCTGGTAAAACCAGGAATCTCCAGCTTGCCGGCGGTCTTTCCCTTTTGGCTGCTTGCAACGTCGCCTCGTCGTTCTCCTCTAACAAAAGGATTATGTCCAGCTTGTCTTCAGGATAATCCAGCCTCTTCAGCGATTTAATCAGGGTTCCTATGACCTTAGCCTCTTTGTAGGCAGCGACAAGAATAGTGTATACGGGCATATCGTACTCATCATGATAATTATAATAGGGCTCACTTATGGCGGGCTGTCGGCGCCCCTTGCGTCCCCACAGGCAAAGTGCCGACTTAAAGAGAATTGAGACGGCATACAGAATCTGGACGAGAAATAGAGCAAAAATGAGAAAATTATGGGGGTTAAAATAAAGCCAGATTGCAAGACTGCTCAGCAAAGCTACCAAAAAAATCAACTGTGGTCTCGAAATGACTTTATGAGCGGATTCCGCTGGATTCCGGTACAAAAGCCCATTAACTGAATCATCCAGAATGCTATCTCGATAAAGCCCCTCGGACACCTTCATAAGATCAAGGTCGGTGATAACTATTTGGCTTATATGGTTTACTCCAAACCGCCGATAGAGAAAGTCCATGGCATGCTGACCATTGGGGTCAGCGGTGAGCACAAAAAGGGTGTTGTCCTCAAGCTGAAAAGGCACGGCTTGATATTCCACGACTTCTTCGTGAGTTAGCATTGTCACCAGTGCCCTATCAATCTTATCTCTCATATATGAAGTATCTGTCTCAAATGGGAGCCCAAAATGTCTGGCCAATCCTTCATATAATTCTAATCTGGTCATATACCCAAGAGTTGCCAGAATCCAGCCCAATCTCCCGCCTTTATGTCTTTGATACTCCAAGGCGCGGTCAAGCTGTGGCTCGGTTATATACCCGAGCTCAAGGAACACCTCTCCTATTCTCTTAGAGCCGACTGCTACTTCAAGCTTGTCAACGGCTTTTGGCTCAAGCAATAGGTTCATGATCTTACTCAACCTCCCCAATCTGTTAGATAGCTACTCAACTTAATCACCCAAGTATTGTTACTAAAGTAATAGTACTAAAGTAAGGTAAATATTCAGGTAAAAATGATAAACAGCCGGGTAAAGATTTGGTAAATAAATAGTAAACGTTTTTCCCCCCTACCCAATCAGCAAATCACAGCCCTCATAGCTAGTATGTTATACTGAGGGAAAACATCGCTTTGCTGGTCGTTTCCCCTTAACGGAAAGGGCAATAGGGTGTCAGATAAAGCTGATATTACTATCATTGGGGCGGGTGTGGTGGGGTTAGCAATAGCGGCACAGGTAGCGAGCCGAGACAGGGAAGTTTATGTGCTGGAAAAGAATGAGACGTTTGGTCTGGAAATAAGCAGCCGGCACAGCGGGGTTATTCACTCCGGCATCTACTACCCTGAGAACTCGTTAAAGGCGAAAATGTGCGTCGCTGGCAATCACCTCCTTTATGAACTCTGTGAACGATATGATATAGGCCATAGAAGAGTGGGAAAGTTGATAGTGGCGGCAAGTGATGAAGAAACCAGGGAACTGCAAATACTGCTGGAGAGAGGCAGGAGAAACGGCGCCGAAGGTCTGAGGATGCTGTCAAAGCGGGAGATTAAGAAACTGGAGCCCAACATAGAAGGGGTTGCCGCTATTCTGTCACCGTCAACCGGCATTATTGACGCGCACGGGCTAATGAAATACTTCATTGCCAAAGCAAAGGACGGAGGAGCCCACATAGTCTATCAAACAAAAGTAGTCGGAATAGAAAAAGTAGCTGATAATTACAGGGCCACTGTAAAAGACAGTGCCGGAGAATTTTCCTTCATCACCAGGGTCCTAATAAACTGCGCTGGCCTTCACAGTGATAAAGTGGCTGAGCTAGCGGGAATAGATATAGCCAAAGCGGGGTACAAGTTACACTACTGCAAAGGAGAATATTTCAGCATAAGTAGTGACAAAAGTAGATTGGTCAAGAGGTTAATATATCCGGTGCCACCACCAAAAATCACCGGTGTCGGCATACATGTTACCTTCGACCTGGAAGGCAGGATGCGACTAGGCCCCAGTATCCAATATGTAGATAGCCTAGATTATGCTGTTGACAATCAACACAAACGACTGTTTTACGATTCGGCAAGAAGATTCCTACCCTGGATAGAGTATGATGACCTAGAACCCGAGATGGCTGGTATTAGGCCGAAGCTTCAAGAACCTGGGGGAGACCTCAAGGACTTCGTGATTAGGGAGGAAAGTGCTGAGGGTCTTCCCAGATTGGTCAATCTTATCGGGATTGAGTCCCCCGGTCTGACAGCCTCCCCAGCTATAGCTGGATATGTGTGCGGCCTGATTGAAGGGCAGCTGGCAAAGTGACTTAACTTTAGCCATGTATAGAACATGGCTTGTCACTGTGTTATACTGTCGTCAAGGAAAGACCAGTGGCAAATAAGCTATTTTTATCAGTCCAAAAACAGGTTGAGGAGGCTATCTCCATCCTAAAAGAGGGGGGTATAGTTGCCTTCCCCACCGATACTGTCTATGGGCTGGGTGCCAGCATCAGTATTCCTCAGGCGGTGGAGCGGGTTTATGAGGTAAAGGAGCGACCAAAAAATATGCCACTGCCACTACTTCTGGCTGATAAATCTCAGATAAGCGAGGTTGCCGAGCCAGTGCCACCAATTGCCTGGCTTCTAGCCGAAAGATTTTTGCCCGGTGCCTTGACCATAGTGCTATTTAAGTCTAAATCAGTCCCTGACATTGTCACCGGCGGTGGTAAAACAGTAGCCATCCGTATCCCCGCCCACCCCACCCCCGTTGCCCTAATCCAAGGCGTGGGGGCTCCCATTGTCGGCACCAGCGCCAACCTTAGTGGCAAGCCCAGCGCACTAACTGCGGAAGAGGTCCATGCTCAACTGGATGGTAAAGTAGACCTAATTATTGACGGCGGCAGATGCCCGGGTGGTAAGGAGTCAACTATAGTTGATTTGACCGGGGAGACCCCCCTAATTTTGCGGGAGGGTGCTATATCACAAGAGGAGCTAAGCGATGCATATTGCCATTGGCGCTGACCACAGGGGGCTGGAGCTTAAGCAATTCATTATAAAACTCCTTAGCCAGACGGGGCATAGCTATGAGGACTTCGGCACTCATACTACTGAGCCGGTAGACTACCCCGATATTGCCAAAAAGGTGGCGGAAAGGGTGGCTAATGGTGATTTTGACCTCGGTATTTTAATCTGCGATACCGGCATCGGTATGTGTATCGCCGCCAATAAGGTTAAGGGAATCAGAGCCGCCCTAAGTCATGACGGCTTCAGCGCCCGCCGGGCTCGCCAGCATACTAACGCTAATATCCTCTGCCTGGGGGCAAGGGAGACACAAGATACAGTGCGTGAGATTGTTGACGTTTTTCTTAATACCCAGTTTGAAGGCGGAAGACACCAGAAAAGACTAGACAAGATAAAAGCGATGGAGGGTTAAATAGATAACCTCTAAGGAGAAGGTGGTTGACAATAAATAGAAATTATGCTATCTTATCTTGTAATGAACGAGCAGAATGTTATTTTGGTCCTTATCGTTATGAAGCAAAGCCCGTGAGTGGGGCTTCGTCTCAACATGAGCCGTCCTCACGGGACGGCTTTTTTTATAATATGGAATAACGTTAGATGGAGAAAATTATGAAAAGCGATACGGTTAAACGAGGCTTAGAACGGGCAGCGCACCGGGCTTTATTGCACGCCCTTGGCTGCACACGTGCCGAAATGGATAAACCGTTTATCGGCATTATAAATAGCTTCAGCGAGATTGTCCCCGGACATATGCACCTGAGGAGTATTGCTGAGGCAGTTAAGGCAGGGGTGCGCGAGGGTGGAGGTGTTCCCTTTGAGGTTAATACTATTGCGGTGTGCGATGGTATCGCTATGGGCCATTCCGGGATGAGATATAGCCTGCCCAGCCGGGAACTAATAGCTGACTCAGTGGAGATAGTGGCTGAAGCTCATGCTTTCGATGCTCTGGTATTTATCCCCAACTGTGACAAGATAGTCCCCGGGATGCTTATGGCGTCAGTAAGGCTGAACCTGCCGGCTATCTTTGTCAGTGGTGGTCCCATGCTTGCCGGCTATCTAGGCAATAGAAAAGTGGGCGTCACTTCTGTTTTTGAGGGAGTAGGTGAGGTAATCAGCGGTAAGATGAGCAAGGAAGAGCTGCAACGGCTGGAGGAGTTTGCCTGCCCCGGCTGCGGCAGTTGTTCCGGCATGTTCACCGCCAATACCATGAATTGTCTGACTGAAGCCTTAGGCATGGGGCTACCCGGGAATGGTACTATTCCGGCGGTTGATGCCAGACGGCAAGGGCTGGCCAGAGAAGCCGGGCGGCAGGTTATGAAGCTTTTAGCTGATGATATTCACCCTCAAGACATTATAAACGGTGCTTCAATCTATAATGCCTTTACTGTTGATATGGCGCTGGGTGGCAGCACCAATTCGGTCTTGCACCTCATGGCTATAGCCCACGAGACAGGGATTGAATTTTCTTTGTCAATGATAAATGAGATAAGTCGGCATACTCCCTATCTGTCTAAGCTAAGCCCCGCCGGTCAATATTACGTCGAGGACTTAGACCATGCCGGTGGCATCGCCGCAGTAATGAAGGAACTGAAGGGGTTATTAAAAGTGGATTCGAAAACAGTATCCGGAAAAACAGTGGCTGAGATAATTGCCGATAGCCGGAATATGGATAAAGAAGTTATCCGCCCCATGGCTCATGCCCACTCCCCTACCGGAGGCACCGCCATCCTCTTTGGCAACCTAGCGCCGGAGGGGGCGGTGGTAAAAAGGGCAGCGGTAGCGCCAGAAATGATGCTTCACCAGGGAAAAGCCAGAGTCTTTGACTCTGAAGAAGAAGCGACCAAGGCGATTATGGATAAGAAAATAAAGCCGGGTGAGGTAATAGTTATTCGCTATGAAGGGCCTAAAGGTGGACCGGGGATGAGGGAGATGCTCACCCCCACTTCCATTTTAACTGGCATGGGAATGGATAAAGAGGTAGCCCTTATCACTGACGGGCGTTTCTCTGGAGCCACCCGTGGGGCAGCTATCGGGCATGTCTCCCCTGAGGCAGCCAGCCGGGGACCTATTGCTATCTTAAAGAATGGGGATATAATCAAGATTGATATTCCAAACTATAAGCTTGAGGTAGAGCTTAGCGACAAAGAGATATCAAAACGCCTGGCACAACTGGCTGAGTTTGAGCCTAAAATAAAGAGCGGCTATCTCAGGTACTACGCCGAGAGGGTAAGCTCAGCCAGCACCGGCGCAGTGTTTAGATAGGGGGCAACTATGAAAATGACCGGAGCGCAAATGGTATGCGAGAGTCTGGTAAGAGAGGGAGTGGAAGTTATCTTCGGCTTCCCGGGCGGGGCAGTTTTGCCATTTTTTGATACCCTACCCCAATACCCCCAGCTTCGCCATATTCTGGTACGCCATGAGCAAGGGGCAGCCCATGCCGCCGATGGCTATGCTCGGGCCACCGGCAAGGTCGGGGTGTGCCTTGCGACCTCAGGGCCCGGGGCGGCTAACCTGGTAACCGGCATCGCCAATGCTCACCTCGATTCAGTACCGATAATAGCCATCACCGGCCAGGTGGCTAGACCATTTATTGGTAAGGATGCCTTCCAGGAGATTGATATTACCGGCATCACCCAGCCTATCACCAAGCACAACTACCTGGTTCTTGATGCCGCGTCGCTGCCAAGGATATTCAAGGAGGCTTTTTATCTTGCCCGGACGGGGCGACCGGGGCCATTGCTTATTGATATACCCCGGGATGTCTTCATCGAACAGGCGGAATTTCACTACCCGAGCAAGGTTGATTTGCCCGGATATAAACCAATACTTCAGGGGCACCCCGTCCAGATTAGGAATGCCGCCAAGCTTATAAACGAAGCTCGGCATCCCCTTATTATCGCGGGGAGGGGGGTAATCATCTCCGCGGCATACGCTGAGCTAAAGGAGCTGGTGGAGAAGGCACAAATACCAGTGGTTACCACCCTATTGGGTATTAGCTCTTTCCCCGAGTCTCACGCCCTGAGCTACGGGATGATAGGGATGCACGGCATGGCTTACGCCAACTTCGCCGTTAACGGCGCTGACCTTATTATTGCTATCGGGATGAGATTTGATGATAGGGCGACCGCCAAGGTAAGTGCCTTTGCTCCTGATGCCGAGATTATCCATATTGATATCGACCCGGCAGAAATTGGCAAGAACGTGCGCGTTGATGTGCCCATCGTTGGCGATGCCAAAGCCGTCCTTCAGAAACTAAATAAGCAAGTCACCGCTACCCAGCATATTGACTGGGTGCGCCAGCTCGACGATTGGCGAAGGGAGCACCAGGCAATAAATATTAGAGATACCGAACAACTACTGCCCCAGTACGTCATTCGCCAGATATACGAGGTAACCCGTGGCGAGGCGATAATTGTTACCGGGGTGGGGCAGAACCAGATGTGGGCGGCTCAGCATTACTGGTATAATAAGCCAAATAGCCTGATTTCATCAGGCGGGCTGGGAACTATGGGCTTTGAGCTCCCGGCCGCCCTGGGCGCTAAGATTGGATGCCCTGATGAGATTGTCTGGTGTATCGCTGGTGATGGTGGTTTTCAGATGACAATCCAGGAGCTAGCTACTATTGTTCAAGAAAAGGCAGCAGTTAAGATAGCCATTATGAATAACGGTTTTCTGGGGATGGTGAGACAGTGGCAGGAGCTTTTCTATAGAAAGCGCTATGTCGCCACACCACTTAGCAACCCTGACTTCGTAAAGATTGCTGAGGCATATGGTCTACCCGGGTTAAGGGTTAAACGCAAAGAAGAGGTGGTTCCAGCGATTAAAAAGGCAATGGCGGAGCCAGGCCCATTCCTGATAGACTTTAATATAGAACCGGAGGAGAACGTTTATCCCATGGTGCCGCCAGGGGCATCTCTAGCCGAAGTGCTTGAGGAACCACAGAAAAAGGTAAAGTTTGCCATCGATTCGGCAAAGCTTCCGGTGAGTAATATCTAGCTGGGAAAGAGGTGACAATATGACAAAGCATACCCTAGTTGCCCTGGTAGAAGATAAACCCGGGGTGCTTAACCAGATGGCAAGCCTTTTCCGAAGGCGTGGCTTCAATATTGAAAGTATTGCTGTGGGACACAGCGAAAAACCTAACCTATCGCGCGTGACCATAGTCGTCAATGGCGCCGCTGCCATGGTGGAACAAGTTAGAAAACAACTGGATAAGCTCATAGATGTGGTCAAGGTCTTTGATATTACCGGCGACGCCATTGTGGCTCGGGAACTAGCGCTGATTAAAGTAAAAACAATCTCCGCCACCCGAAGCGAGATTATTCAGATTGTTGATGTCTTCAGAGCAAACATAGTCGATGTTGGCGCTGATTCAGTAACTATTGAGGTTACCGGCGACGAGGATAAGATTAACTCGCTGCTTACTCTGCTCCACGGTTTTGGCATCAGGGAAATAGCCAGGACCGGCTGTATTGCAATGACCCGCGGTGGCCTGGGACCACTTTCAACCAAAAAAAGACCAAACAAGACTGAGAAAAAATAAAGGGGGTAGATTATGGCTAAGATATATTATGACAAGGATTGTAACTCAAAATTACTTGAGGGCAAGGTAATCGGCATTATTGGCTATGGAAGCCAGGGGCATGCCCATGCTCAGAACCTCAGGGATAGTGGCTGCCAGGTAATAGTGGCTGAAGCCAAGGGAACCCCGGGCTGGAAAAAAGCCCATGACGCCGACTTCAAGGTGGTGACGGCGGCTGAGGCAGCCAAGGAAGCCAATATACTGGTAATGCTGGCTCCGGATAACCTGCAACGGGAGATCTATTACGGGTCAGTTGAAGCCGGGCTAGACAAAGGCAAGATGCTGATGTTTGCCCACGGCTTCAACATTCACTACGGGCAGATTATCCCGCCTCATGAGGTTGATGTTA
Source organism: uncultured delta proteobacterium (assembly GCA_963739245.1). Classification (GTDB taxonomy): domain Bacteria; phylum Chloroflexota; class Dehalococcoidia; order Dehalococcoidales; family BS750m-G39; genus CAVTZP01. The sequence continues at coordinate 63,119 of CAVTZP010000004.1, read as the reverse complement.
CCATGATCGCCCCCAAAGGCCCCGGTCCCATGCTCAGGCAACTTTTTACCGAAGGTATAGGGTTGCCGGCGCTGGTGGCGGTTCATCAAGATGCCTCAGGGAAGGCAAGGGATATCGCCCTTGCCTATGCCAAGGGTATCGGTTGCAGCCGGGCGGGGGTCATTGAAACCACCTTTGCTGAGGAGACAGAGACTGACCTCTTTGGTGAACAGACCGTGCTCTGTGGCGGGGTCACCGCCCTGGTCAAGGCTGGGTTTGAGACACTGGTTGAGGCGGGCTATCAACCCGAGATAGCCTACTTTGAATGCTTCCACGAGCTCAAGCTTATTGTTGACCTGATGTATAACGGGGGGTTAACCCATATGCGCCGCTCAGTCAGTAATACCGCCGAGTATGGCGATTATACCCGCGGACCACGGGTGATTGATGAACTAACTAAGGACGAGATGAGGCAAATCCTGGCTGAGATTCAGGATGGGAGCTTCGCCAAAGAGTGGATTCTGGAAAACCAGGCGGGGCGCCCCGTCTATAATGCCCTTAAGCGTATGGATGAGGAGCATCCCATTGAGCTGGTGGGCAGGGCGCTAAGAGGGATGATGCCGTGGCTTAAGGGGAAGTAGTCATGAGTAACGGCACAGATGAAATAGCAGACATCCGCAAGCGGCTAGAAGAAACGGAAAGGGTTATTGGCGAACTACGCGCTGGAGACCTGGCTATTATGAAGCTAATGGCCACAGAATCGTGTGAAATGTACTACAATATCGCCAGTCTTTTCCAGAAAACGGAAGAAATTGCCAAATATACCGAGCTTTGGTCAAGGAGGTTAGCTGATACAAAGCGGACAATTCAGGACTCAGAGACAATCGAGGCTATCATTGGGATAGGCAATAAGTTTGCTAAGGACATTACCGATTATGTCAAAGAGGAAAAAGTAGATAATGCCGACAAGGCGATGGAGATTGCTCACTCCTTTATTCTGAAGGATAGTCCGGTGGCTCTGCCGCTGAAGGTAGAGAGACAGGACGATATCTGGCTGGTAGATATAGATGCGGGAACGGTAGGGATTAAGATAGTCAAGGTTAAAGTGGACGCCAAGACCGGTAATATTCTAGGTCACGAAATAATAGAGAAAAAATGAACCAAGTCAATGAGGGAAGTAAACCTCACCCCCTTTATCCCCCTCTCCTTAAAAGGAGAGGGGGAGGAGAGTTTAGAGAGGGGCTTCGCCCCTCTCGCAAAAACTCCCCCCTTCCCTTATTAAGGGAAGGGGGTCAGGGGGATAGGTTACTAAACAAGAGGTAAAGTTAAGCCTATAAAAGGCGGTCGTAAATGGATAAGGTAATTATATTTGACACAACGTTGCGGGATGGGGAGCAGGCGGCGGGGGGGATGCTGAACACCCAGGAGAAGCTGGAGATAGCCAGGCAACTGGAAAGGCTTAATGTTGATGTTATTGAGGCTGGCTTCCCCATTAGCTCCCCGAGCGACTTTGAGGCGGTAAGGCTTATCGCCAAGGAGGTTCGGAAACCAGTAATCTGCGGTCTAGCCCGGGCCCACCCTGATGATGTTGACCGGGCCTGGGAGGCAGTCAAAGAGGCTGCCCACCCACGGATACATGTGTTTCTTTCGGCTTCGGATATTCACCTCGTTTATCAACTGAAAAAGAGCCGTGAAGAGATTTTGGAAACCTCTCGGGAGATGGTGGCTCGGGCGAAGAAATATACCGATGATATAGAGTATTCTCCGATGGATGCCAGCCGAACCGAGCCGGAATACATCTACCAAATACTGGAAGCAGTTATTGATGCCGGTGCCACTACGGTAAATATCCCCGATACTGTGGGCTATGCCATCCCTGATGAGTTCGGCAACCTCATTGCGGGAATCATCAAAAATGTGCCCAACATCAATAAGGCTATAATCAGCGTTCACTGCCACAATGACTTAGGCTTGGCCGTAGCCAATAGCCTGGAGGCGGTCAAACGGGGTGCCCGACAGGTGGAATGCACCATTAACGGCATCGGGGAGAGGGCGGGCAATGCCTCCCTCGAAGAAATTGTCATGACAATTAATACCCGCAACGACCTTTTCAAGTTGAAGACCAATGTCAACACCACCCAAATCTATAAAGCCAGCCGATTGGTAAGCGAGCTGACCGGCTTTGTCGTTCAGCCCAATAAAGCCATCGTTGGCGCCAATGCCTTCCGCCACCAGTCAGGAATCCATCAGGACGGCGTAATTAAGATGCCAATAACCTATGAGATAATGGACCCTAAAACGGTAGGCATACCGGCCTCAAGCCTGGTGCTGGGCAAGCTCAGCGGGCGGCACGCCTTTAAGGAGCGCCTAGCGGAGTTGGGCTATAGCTTGAACGAGGCGGAATTTAACCGAGCCTTCGCCGCCTTCAAAGAGCTGGCCGATAAGAAGAAGGAAATCACCGATAGAGACATTTCATCCATTATCGCCGAAGAGCTACGCACCGCCTCCGAGGTCTATCACCTTGACCAAATTCAGGTATCCTGCGGCGATAGGGGTATCCCCACGGCGACAGTTAGATTAATTGGCCCCGATGGTAAGGTTCTTGCCGATGCTGCCCTGGGCACCGGTCCGGTTGACGCCGTTTATGAGGCTATCAATAGAATAGTAGGTGTGCCTAATGAGCTCACTGAATTCACGGTTCAATCGGTAACCGAGGGCATTGATGCTATCGGCGAGGTGCTGATAAGGATAGAAAGCGAGGGGATAACCTATACCGGGCGTGGCGCCGATACTGACATTATCGTCGCCAGCGCCAAAGCCTATATGAATGCTCTTAACCGGCTACTGGCCAGTAAGAGAAAGGCTGACTAGATGAACATAGAAATAGAAATGGCTCTGCGCCTGTTGCTGGCAGCATTTCTGGGAGCTATTATCGGCTACCAGCGGGAGAGAGCCCAAAAGCCCGCCGGCTTGAGGACACATACCCTCATCTGTATTGGCGCAGCACTATTTACCATAGCCTCTATTTATGGTTTTAAAGGCGCTTCCCCAGCTCAGGTTGCTGCCGGAATAGTGGCTGGTATCGGCTTCATTGGCGCCGGGGCGATATTCCACAGACAGGGGGGTATTGTTGAGGGGTTGACTACAGCCGCTACTATATGGTCAGTAGCCGCCATCGGACTGGCTGCTGGCGCCGGTCTATACATAATCTCTGCGGTTACCACTGCTGTAGTAATGATTATATTGCTTCTCCCCCACCCTATTCGCTAGTAACCGGTCTTAAGCCTAATTTTTAGTCACGGAAAGGAAACTGCATTGACCTTAGCCGAGAAGATACTCGCTAACCATGCTGGTAAAAAGAAGGTAAGCCCGGGCGAATTCTTAAATGTCAGGGTAGACCTAATCTTAGCCAACGATATTACCGCCCCCATTGCCATAAGAGAGTTTAACCGACTGGGTATGGATAAGGTCTTTGACCCTAAAAAGATAGTGATGGTGCCTGACCACTTCGTCCCCAATAAGGATATTGCTTCCGCCGAGCAGGCAAAGCTGATGCGGGAGTTTGCCCACAAGCAAGGAATAATCTACTTTGAGGTTGGTGAAGCCGGTATTGAGCATGTGCTCCTGCCCGAGCAGGGCCTGGTGCTGCCCGGGGAGGTGGTTATCGGGGCTGATTCCCATACCTGCACCTACGGTGCCTTAGGCGCCTTTGCCACCGGCATGGGGTCAACCGATATCGCCGCCGCTATGGCCACCGGCGACATCTGGATGAAGGTACCACCCACTATCAAGCTAGTTTATCACGGTAGTCCGAGGAAGTGGGTCAGCGGTAAGGACCTAATCCTATACACCATCAGCGATATCGGCGTTGATGGCGCCCTCTATTCAGCAATTGAGTTTACCGGCAAAGCCATAGATTCCCTACCCATGGACAGCCGGTTCACCATGGCTAATATGGCGATTGAAGCCGGAGCAAAAGCCGGCATCTTTCGGGTGGATAATAAGACGCTGGATTATGTAAAGTTACGGGCGAAACGACCCTACACCGTATATGAACCGGATAAAGACGCCGAGTATTCCAGGGTCATTGAGTATGACACCTCAGCTATTGAACCTCAGGTTGCCCTACCCCACTCCCCAGCCAATACCAAACCGGTCAGTCAGGTAGGGAATATAGAAATAGACCAGGCGGTGATTGGCAGTTGCACTAACGGCCGTCTAGAGGATTTAAAAATCGCCGCCCGGATATTAAAGGGGAGAAAGGTTCACCCCGGGGTGCGGTGCATAATTATCCCCGGCTCGCCGCAGGTCTACCTTGACGCCCTAACTGAGGGACTTATAGAGATATTTATAAAAGCCGGGGCGGTGGTCAGCCCCCCGACCTGTGGTCCCTGCCTTGGCGGGCACATGGGGGTTCTGGGTGATGGGGAGCGCTGCATCTCCACCACCAACCGAAATTTCGTTGGCCGGATGGGTAGCCCCAAGTCCGAGGTCTATCTGTCCAATCCCGCCGTTGCCGCCGCCAGTGCTATAATGGGTAGGATTATAAGCCCGAAGGAGATATAAAAACTGAAATTCTAAATACTAAATTCTAATTTCTAAACAAATTCAAATGACCAAAAGACCAAAACGTTTAGGATTTAGTGCTTAGATATTAGGATTTCCAAAGGGGGTGAGGTTTAATGGCTAAACTCAAAAAATCCTTTAGAGAGAAACTGGCTGATGATAAAGACCTGCCCAGGGTGGTGGAAATCACGGCTAATATGAGCCAGAGGTGGGGGACGGGCACGGTGGTCATTCCCGCACCGAGGGAAGTGGACGAAATCATGAGGAGCGTGCCCAGGGGCAAGCTGATAACCATTAACCAAATCCGGGAGAGGCTGGCAAAGAGACACGGTGCCACCATCGGCTGCCCGATAACTACTGGGATTTTCGCCAGTATTGCCGCTCGTGCCGCCGAGGAAGCCGCCGCCGAAGGAAAGAAAGACATTACCCCCTACTGGCGGACGCTGAAAGTCGGCGGGGCGCTTAATGAGAAATACCCCGGTGGTGTAGATGCCCAGGCTAAACGCCTGAGAGAGGAAGGGCATACCATAGAGACAGGCAAAGACGGCAAGCCAAAAAGGGTGAAGGATTTTGAGAGAGCGCTGGTGGAGAGGTAATTACTAAAAGGAGGTTTATTAATTATGCCGATTAGACAACTCGATCCAGAAAATCTTGGACATGATGAAGACTGGGAAGGCAACAATGCAGCTTTCAAGTGTCCTCATTGTGAGAAAGTATTTATTGTGAGTGGAAGCGGCGTTCATCACGGAAAGAGAAGTTGCCCCGACTGTAGTAAGTCTACGGCGTATTGTGACATTAAGGGAAGGAAATCTGGGGGCACAGCTAGTCTTGAGTGGTAGCGCTATTTAGTTACTTGTCTAAGGGTTTAGGAAGGTAATTACTTATGCTCAAAGGCAAAGTTCATAAATACGGGGCTAATGTTGATACCGACGCCATTATCCCGGCGCGGTACCTGAATATCTCCGAGCCGGCGGAGCTGGCGAAGCACTGCATGGAGGGCATTGACAAGGACTTTTTAAAGAGGGTCAAGGCCGGAGATATAATGGTGGCGACGACCAACTTCGGCAGTGGCTCATCCCGGGAGCACGCCCCGCTGGCAATCAAGGCGGCGGGCATTTCCTGCGTCATCGCCAAGAGCTTCGCCCGCATCTTCTTCCGCAATGCCATAAATATCGGCCTGCCCCTGCTTGAGTGTGACGAGGCAGTGGATAAAACCGAGGCTGGTGATATGCTTGAGGTTGATTTGTCCAGCGGGAAGATAAAGAACCTTGCCAATGACATGGAGTTCAGGGCAAAATCCTACCCCGACTTTATGGCAGAGCTTATTTCCGCCGGCGGATTGATTGAATATACTAAAAAGAGGTTAGCTACTAGGAGGTCTTAGGTGCAATTTAATCTTGTAGTTTTACCCGGCGATGGCGTTGGTCCCGAGGTCGCCAATGAAGCAATCAAGGTCTTGCGGGCAATTAGCAAAAGGTCTGACCACAGCTTCAATCTGCTCTACGGCTCGGTGGGTGGGGTGGCTATTGACGAGACGGGCACCGCCTTGCCCAAGGACGTCCTAAAGACATGCCGGAAGTGCGATGCCGTATTGCTTGGTGCTGTCGGCGGTCCCAAGTGGGATGACCCCAAGGCAAAGGTTCATCCAGAGGACGGCCTCCTGGCATTAAGGAAAGGTTTGGGGCTTTTTGCCAACCTGCGCCCGGTCAAGGTCTCACCGGTGCTTGTTAACTCCACCAATCTGAAGCCGGCGGTTATTAAGGGGGTGGATTTTATCTTTGTCCGCGAGCTTACCGGTGGGCTTTACTTTGCCCGACCCAAAAGGCAATGGCAGACATCCCAGGGGAGGCGGGCGACTGACTCAATGACCTACTCCGAACAGGAGATTGAGCGCATTGTCAGGGTCGGCTTTGAGCTGGCACGAAGCCGGGGGAAAAGGTTAACCTCAGTGGATAAGGCCAATGTGCTTGAGTCCTCGCGCCTGTGGCGCCAGGTGGCGATGGAGATGTCAATTAACTACCCTGATGTTGAGCTTGACCATATGCTGGTAGATGCCTGCGCCATGCGACTTATCCAAAACCCGACATACTTTGATGTGCTTGTTACCGAGAATATGTTTGGTGATATTCTCACTGACGAGGCATCAATGCTGGCTGGCTCCATGGGGATGTTGCCCTCAGCCAGCCTGGCCGGGGTGCCAAAGGAGGGGGTTAGAATATTTGGCATGTATGAGCCGATTCACGGCAGTGCCCCCCGCCGCGCCGGACTTAACGTGGCTAATCCCATTGCTACCATTCTTAGCGTGGCGATGATGCTCCGCTACTCATTTGGACTGGTAAAAGAAGCACGAACAGTTGAAATCGCCGTTGAAACAGTGTTAAGCCAGGGCTACCGCACCTATGATATAATGAGTGAAGGTAAAATAAAGGTGGGGACGAAACAGATGGGGGACTTAATCACCAAAGAGGTTGGGGGCTAAAAATTGTCTAAAGTCCAGCTTTATGATACCACGCTTCGGGACGGGGCGCAGCGGGAGGGAATCTCCTTCTCGGTGGTGGATAAGCTAAACATTGCCCGGAAGCTTGACGAGCTTGGCGTCCACTTCATTGAGGGCGGCTGGCCCGGCTCCAATCCCAAGGATGTTGAATTCTTTGACAAGGCTCGAAACCTTACTCTGAGAAATTCGGCTCTGGTCGCTTTTGGCAGCACCCGCCACCCCTCGGCTAAAGCCGAGACTGATGCTAACCTTCTGGCCCTGGCTGACGCCGGGGTAAAGGTGGTTACTATTGTCGGCAAGAGCTCAGCCCTGCAGGTCACCCAGGTGCTGGAAACCACCCTGGAGGAAAACTTGCGGCTCGTTGCCGACTCTATAAAATACCTTAAAGGCAAAGGACTTACTGTATTCTTTGACGCTGAGCATTTCTTTGACGGCTTCAAGACAAACCCAGGCTATAGCCTGCGGGTAGTAGAGGTGGCCGCTGAGGCCGGGGCTGATGTGGTGGTATTGTGCGACACCAATGGTGGTTCACTACCCAGTGAAATAACTACCGCAATTAACGCCGTTAGAAAGCAAACTAAAGTGCCATTGGGCATTCATGCCCATAATGATGGTGAACTTGCCGTAGCCAATAGCCTGGCGGCGGTAAGCGCCGGGGTCACCCAGGTTCAGGGAACCATCAATGGCTACGGCGAGCGTTGTGGCAACACCAACCTCTGCTCTATTATCCCGGCTTTAAAGCTTAAGATGAGCATTGATTGCATCAGCAATGAGCAACTGGCCAAACTAACCGAGGTATCACACTATGTAAGCGAGGTGGCTAATCTAATCCCTGACGCCTTCTCACCCTATGTCGGTTCCAGCGCCTTCAGCCACAAGGCCGGGCTTCATGTTTCGGGCTTGAGCAAATGGGCGGAGAGCTATCAGCACATAGACCCAGCTCAGGTAGGAAATGAGCCAAAAGTGCTGGTATCTGAGCTATCAGGGAAGAAAAACATTTTATATAAGGCAAAAGAGCTGGGCTTAACCCTGCCCGTTAGAGGCAAGGAGGCACAAAAGCTACTGGAGGAGGTCAAGTTGCTGGAGAGCCACGGCTTCCAGTATGAGAATGCCGAGGCATCCTTCGAGCTACTGATTCACCGGGCTAAGCCTGATTATCAGCCTCCCTTTGAGCTGGTTGATTTCATGGTGGTGGTGGAGAAGAAGCGACGCCCCCCTACCCAGGAAAGCCTTGAGGAGATGCTATCCGAGGCAATGGTCAAGGTAAGGGTAGGCAACGAGGTAATGCACACCGTGGCTGAGGGTAACGGTCCGGTTAACGCCCTGGACGGGGCACTACGCAAGGCTCTAATACGGTTTTATCCTCAACTGGCTCAAGTCAAACTGGTTGACTATAAGGTTCGCATCCTTGAGGAAAGCGTTGGTACCGGCTCCCAGGTTCGTGTCCTTATTGAGTCCAGCGACGGGGTTGATGAGTGGCGGACGGTCGGTAGCTCAACCAATATCATCGAGGCTAGCTGGCTGGCGCTAGCCGACAGCCTGGAATACTGGCTGCTCAAACAGAAGCACTAAATATTAGGCTGGCTTGCCTATGAGCATAATATATAATGGCTTATATTGCCTATCCATAAGTCATCAACCCTTAACGACACCCATAGGCCTTGCCCTTGCCACCTTACGGGAGATGCCGGCATTGTGGGCCACCTCAACCACCTCACTTACGTCCTTGTAGGCTTCAGATGCCTCCTCAGCCAGTGACGCCATATTCTCCGCCTTAACTATAATCCCTCTTTCCGCCAGTGCCCGGGCAACATCAGAACCCCGAAGGCTACGCTTGGCTGCCGCCCGACTTTGCAACCGGCCCGCACCGTGGCAGGTGGAGCCAAAGGTCTCCTTCATCGCTGCCTCGGTGCCCAAGGCAACATAAGAAAAGCGCCCCATATCCCCGGGAATGAGAACCGGCTGACCCAGACTGCGGTAGCTCTCAGGGACATCAGGGTGTCCCGCGGGAAAAGCCCTGGTCGCCCCCTTGCGGTGGACACAAAGCCTCTCCTTCCTGCCATTAACGGTATATTCCTCAATCTTGGCGATGTTATGGCAAACATCGTAAACCTGCCTCATGCCCAGCTCCGCCTGGCTCTTGCCGAAGACCTTGACAAAAGCCTCCCTGACCCAATGCAGGATACACTGCCGGTTAGCCCAGGCGTAATTAGCGGCGCAAGCCATGGCCGCCAGGTAGTCCTGCCCCTCAGGAGAACTCACCGGGGCACAGGCAAGCTGGCGGTCAGGCAGACTGATAGCGTATTTTTTTACTGCCTGCCCCAGTAACTCGACGTAGTCAGTGCAAATCTGGTGACCGAAGCCCCGAGAACCGGTATGTATCAGGACAAGCACCTGCCCTATATTCTCAATGCCCATAGCCTTAGCTGCGTCGCGGTCGTAGAGCTCATCAACCACCTCTACCTCAAGGAAGTGGTTGCCCGAACCCAAGGTACCCAGCTGAGGAATGCCCCGCTTCTTCGCCTTAGCGCTGACCTTATCCGGGTTAGCCCCCCTCATAGCGCCGGACTCCTCGGTGACAATAACATCGCCGGCGTCACCATAGCCCTTCTCCACTGCCCAACGGCCACCCCTTACCATAACCTCACCGAGTTCCTTCTCGCTCACCCTTATCTTCCCCTCTGACCCCACCCCGGAAGGAATACTGAGGAAAAGCTCGTTGACCAGTCGTTCAATCCTGGGTCTGACCTCAGCCTCGGTAAGATTAGTTCGCACCAGCCTGACGCCACAGTTAATATCAAAGCCAACACCCCCGGGCGATACCACCCCATCCCTAACCCTGGTTGCCGCCACCCCACCGATGGGGAAGCCGTAGCCCCAGTGAATATCAGGCATCGCCAGCGAGTGACCGACAATGCCGGGGAGAAAGGCAACATTAGCCACCTGCTGAAAAGCATTCTCCTCCAAGATATGAGTGAGCATAGACTCGCTGGCAAAGATGAGACCGGGCACCGCCATGCCCGGCTTATAGCTGGTGGGAATCTCCCAGCGGTAGTCATCTATCTTTCTTACTATTCCCTGCCAAGGTGCTGCCATTTTATAATCCTATTAAATATCAAATAATACCTGAACCCTGCCGCCGTCACCCTTGTCAACCTTCAGCATATGGTAGGTGGCGGCCTTGACCCCTATCTTTATCTTGTGCTTTGATTTATCTACCTTCTCCCCATAGCCCCTAGCCTTAAGCCGGGTATTATCAAGCTGGATAATATCAAACCGCTTAAAGATAATCCCCTCGGTGTCAAATTGATAAATAAGCTCGTTCAACCATTCCACCAGCAGGCTTTCCTCATCAGGGCCGGTTAGCTCGGCATCCCGGTGAAGAACCTCCTCCACAGCATCAAGGTCAGTTATCAGGCTGAACAAGCCCCGTGCCGCATTGGCAAACGCCTGCTTCAGGTCAGCACCGTAGGCGATAATGCCAATATCGGCAGTATGGTCTAGGATTTCAAAGTCTTTCTCCTTAGTCATCCGAGGAGTAGATTATATCATAATCGCTTATCTCAATAAACATAAACTATTGAGATTGTTTAACACCCCATCCCCCTGACCCCCTTCCCCTCTAGGGGAAGGGGGAGTAGTTTTAAGAGGGGGCTTCGCCCCCCTCTTTCTTCTCCTTCCCCCTCTCCAAGAATGGAGAGGGGGATAAAGGGGGTGAGGTTGACAAACAGCTCTTTGAGCTTTTCTGACTATCCAAGTATAATATTAAGGGGAACTTAGATGGGTGATATAAAGAGCGCCGCTGAGATAGCCAGGGAAAAGGTGGAAAAGATAGATAAGCCGACCGATGAGGAGCGACTAAAATGGAAATATGTCCCCGAAGGAGAAAAACTGGCCGCAAGATATCTAAAGCAAAACATGAATCTGGTCGTCGAACTGGGTAATTACGACAAGAAGGTGCTCGGATATATTAAAGATGGGGCGAGCGAGATACTAATCAGGAATATCAACCTGCCCAAGAACGACCTTGCCCGGAGAAATAATAAAAAGGCAATGGATGGCTTAAAGACCCTGAAGAGCAATAAAGTGAGTGTGGAAAATATCTATAGTAAGATGAGGAATATCTTTAAACACTATATAGAGCAGGGCGAGAAACAGAGAAAACAGGCTTACGCCAGCTTAAAGGTTGAGTTTGAAGCCAGGGTCAAACAAGCAATGCAACAGCAATTAGGCCCCCTCATCGGGATGAAGATAGACGTGGAAAGACAGCCCCAGTTCCAGGAGGAGTGGCGCCAGCTCCAGATTCAGCTCGATTCACAATACGTAAGGCTTCTGGATGAATATAAGCAGGAGTTATTAGCCATAGCCTGAACTATATTGAGGATGAAAGGCAACCCGATGGATATTGATGATGAAAGGATAAAAGAGGCAGTTAGTCGCACCGAGATATTAAGACTGCCCAAGCGGAGCCTGGCTACCTTCGGCACGACAAACATACGCTACTACCTGGTTACCGAGCCTGCCTACTCGGAACTGGTAGAGGGTAGCAGCGAGACAGTGATTAGAGAAGGCAGGGTAATCGCCGAGAGACCAAGGATTGTAACCCCATATTACCTTTCCCAGCTTGAAGGATTTAGCCCCGATGCCAGAAGATACCTTGATACGCTGATTAAGACCCACGGTGCCAACGCCCCGGGGCTGTTTTACAGCTACAAAAACGAGCCAAAAGAGCTTAATATTGTCTCTGGTAATCTGCGAGCGGTAGTAGATAAGCTGAATCTTGACATTGATAACAGTGGCAACCCCCTGACCTCTATTATCAAAGGACTGGACGAGCTGTGGGATGTATCACTGCTTAAGTTCATCTATGAGCTGACCAGAAGCTCTTTGCCCGATAACCTATTGCAACTGGGAAGCAAAGGACTTCTAGATATAGATTCCAGGGGTGTCCCGGCTGATGCCAGGGTAGGGATTGAGGAACTTTTCAAGCTGGCTAAAAAAGGCGAAATTGAACCCCGGCAACTGAAGGATGAGCTTGACCGCTGGGGTCTGTTTGAGGAGTACGAGGACAGATTTTTCAGCATCTTCAAAAGGGGATGACGATAACTCAAAGGAGGAAAAAACTAGTATTACATGTATCAAGAACGAATGATAATACGGCCTCCAAGCGAGGCTAACAGTTTCTTGCTTCCGGTAACAATTGGCTGCTCCCACAATAAGTGTACCTTTTGCGGCACCTATCCCGGGGTTAAATTCAGGATAAGGCAACTTGAGGATATCAAGCAGGATATTGACGAGGTAGCCCAGAATTACAGCCGGAGCCTAAAGCGGGTATTCCTGGAAGAAGGGGACGCCCTGATTGCCCCCCAGCGTATATTAATCGGCGTGCTTAAACACCTGAATGAGAAGTTCCCCCATCTGGAGCGGATTGGCACCTATGCTACCCCTCAGGCAGCCCTGATAAAGAGCGTTGACGAGCTCAAGGAATTAAACCGGCTCGGGCTTAAGATTGCCTTTATGGGGGTGGAGAGTGGCGATGATGAGTTGCTGAAAAAGATAAACAAGGGGGCCAGCTATGACCAGATAGTGGAGGCGGGGAGAAAGATAAGGCAAGCCGGGATTACCCTTTCGGTTACGGTAATACTGGGCCTGGGTGGTGTTGAAGGTAGCCGGAATCACGCCTTAAAAACCGCGAAGATACTCTCCGATATTGACCCTGAATTCGCCGGCACCCTCACCATACTGCTCGTCCCCGGCACCCCCCTGCATAAGGAATGGGAGGAGGGGAAATTCACCCTAATCTCACCATTTCAATCCCTGGAGGAGCTTAAGCTAATAATACAAAACTCCAACTTTACCAATTGCTTCTTTACCGCCAATCACGCCTCAAACTACCTGCCGCTCAAGGTACGGTTACCCAAGCAAAAGGCAGAGGTAATCAAGCTCATAGATGAGGTTTTAGCCACGAAGGATATGTCCCGGCTTCGCCCCGAGTTTACTCGGGCGTTATGAAGGGGATAATCAATAAAAAGGCTTAGCTGATTAATATTTATGAATATCTCACTAATTGAAGCCAGAGACCTTGCCGAGGCGTGGTTTCTCTGCCTGCGTAAGACCCTGACTGAGGGATATGAGTATAAGATTGACCGCGGCAGTTACGCCGGCCAGCGGCGCAAGGAGCTTGACTTTGTCGTTGTCAAAGTCAAGAATCCGGGGACAAGACCTTTGATACCAGATGTACCCCAGGGTGTGCCACCACCCACCTCTATGGAGTATGTGGAAAGCTATCTTCCTTACCTTATGACATCACACAAAGGCGAGGGTGAGCAGTATACCTATGGTCAATATCTGGAAAAGCAGATACCAAAGGTAATTAAGATGTATAAAGAGGATGGCTTTAATACCAACCAGGCGTTTATGGCGGTGGGTGATAAAGAGTCTATTTCCCTATCAGACCCCCCCTGCCTTAGAGCGATAGATACTAGAATCCGTGATAATAAGCTCCACTTTTTTGTCTATTTCCGCTCCTGGGACCTGTGGGCTGGCTTTCCTTCAAACCTGGCCGCCATCCAGCTGCTGAAGGAGTATATGGCCAGTGAGATCGGGGTTAATGATGGTGAGCTTATTGCCTCAAGCAAAGGGCTTCACCTCTATGAATATTCCTGGGAGCTAGCCAGAGCTACCGCCAGAATGATATAGGAGGCTCAATGAAGGACATAGTATCTTATGAAGTATGGACCAAGTTCCCTAAATATATTCGGGGGGTGGTTGTGGCCAGGGGGGTTAACAACCAGGGTGAAAATCAAAAGCTAATTGAACTGCTAAGAAAGGCTGAAGATAATGCTACTAAGGACGAGGCACTCCTGGAGATTAAGAACCACCCCAGAATAGCCAGTTGGCGGCAGGCCTACTCCGATTTCGGGGTAAACCCGAATAAGTTTTACTCCTCCATTGAGTCCCTGGGCAGGCGTGCCCGACGTGGTGACCAACTGCCCTATATTAATACCCTGGTCGCCCTGTTTAACTACTTCTCCCTCAAGCATATGGTGCCCAGCGGCGGTGATGACCTGGATAGTGTTGTAGGCAACCTTTGCCTTACCCTGGCTAAGGGCAATGAGCCATTTACGCCATTCAATTCGGAGGTTATTGAATATCCGGCACCGGGCGAGGTTATTTACGTCGATAATTCTAAGGTGATGTGCCGGTGCTGGAACTGGAGACAGGGTGACCAGACCAAGCTTACCCCGGCCACAACCAATGTGGCGATAAACATTGACTGCCTGCCACCGGTGTTAAAAGATGAAGCCAAAGCGATAACTGAGGAACTGACTGATTTAGTCCAGCGAGTTCTGCGGCGGCAAGGTAAAATATTTTCTGCTCGATGCCAGCCAGAATGAGGCTGAGGTTTAGGCTAAATCTCACTATAAAAACTTAGCCCAAGGAGTTCTGGGACCGGTAATCAGCGCCGCTACCGGCTTAAACTCACACACCAGAAGTTCAGCGCAACGGTATGCCCAACCATAACATGTAGTGGGTTGGTTGTTCCTACCCTTTGCTTCACTATTTCCAATAGGCGCTGGACTGCCCGAGATTTGGTTCTGACCCTTGCTACCGGCATTACGACGCCCAAAGAGGGGGGTACCTCAACAATAGGCTTCATATCAAGCATGTTACCTACCCAAGCCTGCGCCTTGCCGAGGCGTCAATCCCCATCATGGTAAGCTTTCATTTGAGCCTTATTAGGGTTATTATAACGCTAGAATATTACCCAAGCTTTAAGTGATGAGACTGAAATTAATTGTTATAAGCCTGTTGTTACTCTGCTTGTCAGCCGGGGGCTGCGCCTCGGCACCGGACTTTGACTATCAGTTAAACGCCATAATAAAGCCGTATCGCTTCAGCATCGCCCAATGGGAATCCGAGACAATAACCAATGAAGCTAAATCATGGTTTTCGGGCAAGCATGAGGAAAGTAACCAAATAGATACCGTGACCCAGTATTTCTCTCTGGTGGAGCGAATAAAAAGCCTGGAATCAGAAATAGCCGCTAAACCGGAGGATTCAGCCTTGCTTGAAGCTGAAATAAACAAACTGCAAACACAAAGAGCGGCTCTAGCCGGAGAAGTGGAGAGGATAATCGCCAGGCAGATAAAGGAGACTCTGGCTCAGGAGGGCATCTTCAATCCGATGGCTAACTACGTAAGATTGAAGGTTAGCTTTCCACCAGTGTACTTTAAGTTGGAGGAGCCACCCCAGCTGCTGGTGATTTCACCCCGAGACCGGATAGAGAGTATAAGAGAGATTACCCTACAACCGAACCTAAGCCGGGAAGAAATGGAGAGCATTGAAGCTAAGGCTGATAAACTGGGTGTCTCCTCGCTGGTGGTGAAGCTGGGCGGTCTGGGGGCAACCTATCCTACCTTTGTGGCTGACAACACTGGCCTGCAGCTTACCATCGATACTGCCACTGAGGAATGGCTGCACCAGTACCTAGTCTTTACACCATTAGGTTTTTTTTACTTACTGGACCTAACCGGCATATCCAGAAATTACGAAATTGCCACTATTAATGAAACCGCGGCCAGTATGACAAGCAAGGAAATTGGAGCTATGGTCACTGAAAGATACTACCCCGACGACGAAGATAATAAACAAGAAGCCGATAGTCTTGATTTTAATCTTGAGATGCGGGAAATCAGACAGGCCGTTGACCAGTATTTGGCACAGGGTGAAATTGAGCAGGCTGAGGAATTTATGGAACAGAAGCGGCAAGAGCTTGCCGCAATGGGCTATCCAATCAGGAAGCTAAACCAAGCCTATTTTGCCTTTTATGGGACTTATGCTGATAGCCCAACCTCCATCAGCACCATCGGGGTCGAGCTAAAGAAGCTAAGAGAGCAAAGTGCCTCACTGAAGGATTTTCTAGACACGGTTGCCGCTATCACCAGCGGCGAGGAACTAGCAGAAAGGGTTAAATGAAAACTGGCTTCTCCAAGCCAGTCAGTCTATCAGTCTCGGTGCCCCCAGAGCCAAACCTTATCATTCTGGGGCTCAATAAAGTAGATTTCGTTGCCGATAATGGTGCTGTTCAACATGTGGTCGCCCACAATCTGCGTTGAAATCAAGAAACCACTCGACAGGGCGTTTTGCACCAGGGCTGTAGCGTAGTCATCACAGTCGTAACCCGTTAAGAAACCGGCGCCAAAGATATAAAGAGTGCTCTCAGTATCATCCTTGCCTAGCCAAGCCTTGAGTTCGTCAAGAGACACAAATTCCCTCGGTTGTGCTCTATACTCGGCCAGCTTTTGCTTTAATTCCTCGATGGTAGTATTGGCTAGCCCAATTTGTTGATTGGTCAGTACAACCTGCTGGCTAGTTTCTTCTAAGGAAGAGGCATATTGCTTATTTGAAGCCTTTAGACTCTCACCCACTGTCCGGGTAGCATCCAGGTTCCCCTTGGTAATGAGCCACCCCATACCGGTAACTATAAAAGCTAAGCACATAATTATTGTACAAATTCTTAATCCCATAACCCCACCCCCTCCAAGGCCCCAGATACCTTAAGCCAACCACCAATAAGCCTATCTTGACAATATCGGCTCTCTCCATTATTATTAACAATAGTCAAGGGTTACTCCTTTGACTGAACGCTCTTTGAACTTTGGTTGACCGCCGGGCTCAGGGGCGTTCCTTATTTTATAATCTTCTAATTAAATCCTGTCCTGTCCTTGGAACACTCCCACTAACACAGTAACGCAAAGAAACACCCCCGTCAAGATGCCAATAGTCATAGTACAAAAGGGGGGGGACAAGAACCGGAGGGTGAAAAACCGTGGCAAATTTAGTCACACTTTCTGCCTTCTAACCGAGAAACAAGTGCGACTTGCCAGATTTATGTAGCGCTGCTAAAATAGGAAAATAGATACAAAAACGGGCCGCTAGCTCAATTGGCAGAGCAGCTGACTCTTAATCAGCAGGTTCACGGTTCGATTCCGTGGCGGCTCACTTCAAAGCGGGATAGAGCACTGCCTTGGAACTTGGGTATACGGTGCTATGTTAGGATAGATTTGACACGTTCGCTAGTAGCTCAAATAGGCCCTTTTCACTTGTCCACTGCGCAATAAGTCCTTAGCCGCCCCTTGCAAAACGATGCTTCCTGTCTCTAAAACATAGCCTCGGTGAGCAATCCTGAGAGCTAGTTGAGCATTCTGCTCAACTAACAGAACACTTGTTCCACGCTGATTGATATTAAGCACGATTCTGCCTATCTCTCGAACCATCGTTGGCGCAAGTCCCAATGAGGGCTCATCCATCAGAAGCAGCTCCGGCCTAGACATTAAGGCACGGCCAATGACCAACATCTGCTGTTCGCCACCGCTTAAGGTTCTCGCCTGCTGCCCCTTTCTTTTTTCCAGCGCCGGAAATTGTTCGAACAGCTCGTCTAAGTCCCTATCTACCTGTTTCTTATCTTTCCGCCGGTAGGCACCCAGCTTGATGTTTTCCAAAACAGACATATAAGGAAAGGGCCATCTCCCTTGTGGTACATGAGAAATACCCATCTTGACGATATCTTGCGGTGACATTCGCTCAATTCTTCTACCTTTAAACCAGATCTCCCCGGCGGCAGGAGTTTTTAACCCCGATATAGCTCTTAAGGCCGTAGTCTTACCTGCCCCATTGCTTCCAATGAGAGTCACTATTTCACCCTTTTTAATCTCTAGCGAGATACCCTTCAGTACCTCGGCTCCTTTGTAGCTGACCCTCAAATCCTTAATTTCAAATAGCATCCTCTTCTACTCCAAGGTACGCTTCGATTACAGCCGGGTTTTCGCTTATTTCTGCAGGAGAGCCTTCGGCAATCTTCCTTCCATAATTGACTACTGCAATCCGCTCGCAGACATTCATCACTGCTCTAATATTGTGTTCCACTACAATGCAGGTGATTCCCCTCTCGTCTCTCAGTGCCCTAATCACGGATAGCATGGCGGCTACTTCTTCAGCATCCATTCCGGTTACTGGCTCATCTAGAAGCAAAAGACTCGGCTCAGCAGCAAGAGCTATGGCAAGGCATAATATGCGTTGACTGGCATGAGGTAGGCTTGTCGCCACCTTGTCCCTTTCCTCATAGAGCCCAACGAGCCGCAGAATTTCCATGGTCTTTTCATACAAGAGCTTTTCTCGGTTGTCAATGGAGCGCTTCCGGCCAAAGAAGGCTTCCCAAAACCCAATTCCGGAGTGCAGGTGGTAACCCACCCTCACGTTTGTTTCCACTGTAATGTCTGGAAAAACGGTGTTGGCTTGGAAAACTCGAGCTATTCCCCTTTGAGCCCGGCTGTGCGGCAGGAGATTAGTCACATTTTCGCCTTTGAAAATCACCTTACCGCTCTTCGGCCGGAGGCTACCGGCTATCATATTGAGAATGGTGGTCTTGCCAGCACCATTAGGACCAATTAAGCCAAATACCTCTTTCTGACGAACATTCAAGTTCAGGTCAACGACGGCGGCCAAACCTCCAAAATATTTTGTGAGGCCTATAAGTTCAAGCAAGAGCAAACCTCCCCATTTTATTGGCTAGGTCCAGCCTTCACCGAGGGCGTCTTCCTTAGGTACCCTAGCGCCTTTCTCCACCACAATGGAAGATAATAAGGCAGACCGATAAGCCCCTGGCGCATGAAGAAAATAATGAAGATAACTAGCGCCCCGAAGATTATTGGCTGGTATTGCTTCAATGGCCGGGAAAACTCAGGCACTAGCGTTAAAACAACGGCACCTATGATAGGGCCAGCAAAGCTGGCTTGTCCACCCACCACCATATATACAACGACATAAATGGACGTAAGCATCGCGAACATTGCGGTCGAATCGGTCGTCAGCAAGTGCATAAAGTGAGCAAACAGGGCGCCGGCAATACCAGCAAAGAAGCACCCGATGACGAAGGCAAGAAGCTTGTAGCCCATGACGTTAATGCCAACTGACTCAGCCAAACTATCACTCTGTCTTATGGCCCTCCACGTGGAGCCCAGGGAACGTTCCACTCGGAACAGGATAATAAGGCTTAGCAAGACTATAACCAGCAAGAGGTAATAATAGGCAATTTTGGTATCAAAGGTTATAGCCACTATTCCAGGAATATTGATTGCGTTGGGCGGGGGGATGTTAGATAAACCCGCAGGCCCGCCGGACAAGTTTGGCATGTACCACATACTTAATCTGAAAATCTCGGCTACTAAAAGGGTCAACACAGAAAAGTACGCCCCCTTTGTCCTCATGATGGGATAACCCAGGGCTAACGCCACAACAGCCGCTATCAAACCGCCAAGCAACATGGTTAACCAGACAGAAAGCCCCATTCTTATTGACAATAGGGCTGAGGAGTAGGCTCCAATAAGCATAAAGCCAGCCTGGCCTAGGGATAGCTCCCCGGTGAGGTTAATCGTGCGCAAGCTCGAAGCCAAAAGGATATTTATACACGCCAAGCCGAGGATAAACATCCAGTAAATATTTTTCAAAAACAGCGGAACACAGAACAGAAAGACGATAAGTGCCACAATACCGAACAATTTAATCTGCTGTCTTTTACTCATGACCGAATAACCCCTGAGGTCTAAGTACCAATATGATAGTGACGATGAACAGGGGGGCTATTGCTGCCACTGCGGGGCCGAATATAACGGGAGCAAGGCCATCGATAAGACCCAGGATAAGCCCTCCCACAACAACACCGAGGAGACTACCCATGCCTCCTAAAATTATGATAATAAGCCCCTTTATAAGAGCAGTTCCCCCCATGAAAGGACTGATTGGAAATATAGCCCCCATCAGACCTCCGGCAATGGTAGCCAAGGCGCTGCCAATCGCCATGGCCATCACGGACATCTGGGTGGGGTTTATCCCCATCAGAAGGCTGGCTTCCCGATGCTGAGCGGCAGCAGTCAAGGCTTGGCCATATTTAGACCTCTTGAGGAAAAGGTATAAGAGCAAAATCATGGCTACGCTGACCCCCACCGCTATGAGCCGATCACTGCCCAGCATGATGCCTAGAATCTCAGTAGGGTGCGGGGCAAAGGAAGGGATTGACTTCGGTGTAACGCCAAACCCTACGGTGACGCTCGCTTGCAAGACTATCGACAGCCCCAAGGCAACCATAAGGGTAGTTAGGAGCTCACCACCCAAAGGACGGAAAAATAACCTCTCCAGAATGATGCCCAACACCAGCCCCACGACCATGCTGATGAGCAGAGCTACGAAAAAACTGAGCCCGTGAGCGACGCTGAGGTAATAAACGGTATAAGCTCCAAGCATGTAGACTTCGCCATGAGCAAACTGCAGGATTCTCATAATACCAAATATCAGGCTCAACCCCATGGCGATGAGAATATAAATCCAGCCCAAGGCAAGCCCATTGATGAGGCTTTGCAACAATGATTCAACCGGTATGCCGAATATGAATATAGCTCTAAACCGCCTTTCGCTATGCTACACGCAGGACCTAGAGAACTACCTCGGCAATGACAATATCATGCCCTTGCCAACAACAATCACTTTTAGGCTAGGCCTATGGTTTTTTCATAGGCCTAGCCTGTTTCACAATCTATATATCTTATCGTTTTAAATGAAAACGCCCACCCTAATCCATTAGGTGCAACCGACTTTACGGTAGCTCAGGCGTAGCCCACTTCGCCATCTTTATCTCGTTACCCTGAATTACAGTAATCGGAATGGGTCTCACCAGCTGTCTATTTACCCCTAGCGTCTCTAAGCCTCCCATGTGGCCGGGACCGAAAACTGTCTTGAGACTACCGGACTTGGTCATGCCCTCCAGAGTCGTTACTACTGCTTCCGGCTCGAGGCTCTTGGCTTTCTCTATTGCCTGAGCCAAGACCCAAACCTCGTCCCAGGGCATTAGAGCATCATCAACATACGGATCCGTATACTTTGCCTCCCACCTTGCCTTAACGGTTTTCATCATATCTGGTGCGTTGGGGTCACCACCATACGCCTGGTCGCACATGATGTCGTAGCAGTTGTCAGCACCAGCGCCAGCCAACACGAATACGGCACTAGCTGAACCCAACGACATAATGGGCCCCTTGAAGCCCTGTTCCCGCGCTGCCTTAACTATCAAATACATCGTGTTCGGGTCAGCATGGTCAACGCTGATAGCATCGGGGTCGTACTTTAGAACGTTGGTGGCAAAGGGATACCAATCTGTCCAACCATAGTCATAACGCTCTACACCAACCACATTAAACCCACTCGCCTCAGCCGTCTTTTTAGCCTCCTCAATGAGCCGGTCGAAAGGCATATTGACTTCGGCATGGACTACCTTCTTCACATTTGGATAGTTCGCATGTAAGTAATCAAAGAAGGGTTTATAGGCGAGGTTTGTCGTCGGCATAAGTAGAACCACAAGCGGATTGTCAGCGCCTACGCCCCACATGTCTTCTCGGTAGGGGTCCTGTGTGTAGGTCAAAATGTGCAGTACCCCAGCCGTCTTGGTGACATTGTAAATCGCTTCTGAATTGGGCGCCAGAATTTCCCCCATCACAAACTTGACATTGTCCTGAAAAACGAGCTTAGTAGCGGCAGCGGTTGATGCTTCAGGACTCAGCTTACTATCCTCATGTATAAACTGTATCTGATAGGTGTCACCTCCCACCTTTAGCCCACCCTGCTCATTCACCCAATCAGCACCTAGGTCAAACCCCCTATCCCAGGCTAGACCAATCGTGCCGAGGGGTCCGGAAATCGGCATCACCGTACCGATCTTAAGGGTTTGGGGACCTGCTGCCGGCTTTGGAGCACAGGCACCACAAAAAGGCAATACTACTAATGCTACTAGTACTAAGGCTATCAAACCAAAGAATACCTTCTTTTTCCCTCGCATTTCTTTCCTCCTTACAAATTTCTCCCCTAATCTATTGACCTTTTCTACCACTAGATTACATCCTCACCTCCTTTTCTCCGGTGTCGTTCCACTAAGTCCTGCAGGGTGGTAGACTCTAAAATTCCATCCATTGCCTGCTTCAGTTCACCCCAGATATCCCGGGTGACGCATAATTTAGAGCGGCTACATATTCCCGGACTATTAATACACTCTGCCGGAGCAATTGAGCCCTCAAGAACTTGAATAACTTCGCTCAGCTTTATTTCCTTAGGAGGTTTAGCCAGCGAAACTCCCCCCTTTGCCCCCCGAGTAGTTCTTACTATACCCCCAATTATAAGGGGGGTGATCAAATGCTCTAGATAACGTACTGAAATCTGCTCCCTCCCAGCAATGTCTTTTAATATGACTGGTTTCTCCCCGTCATGGAGTGCTAAGTCCAAGAGCGCCCTGGTTCCATATCGCCCTCTAGTAGAAAGCCTCATGGCCCAGCTCCTTTGTCCAATAATATTATCAATTTAGTATGCAATACCATAAAATGGAAAGATTGTCAATAGCATTTCAAGCTTCTGGGAAACAATCGCTTGCCTTGTTCAACCTGATGTCAAAACCCTAGAATGCTCTAAAGCTCTTGTCGAGAGGGTGATAAATGTGTAATACTTAACTCAATAGGGAAAACAGGGAGGATACCATGGCCATTAAAAGGGAAAAACTAATAGATATGTACCGGGTGATGGTGCGTATTAGGACTTTTGAGGAAAGGGTGGCTAAAGAATTTGCGGCGGGAAAGATACCGGGCGCCGCTCACCTATACGCTGGTGAAGAGGCGGTAGCTACGGGTGCTTGCGCCAATCTACGGCCTGATGACTATATCACAAGCACTCATCGCGGACATGGACATCTGATTGCCAAGGGTGGAAAGACAGACCGGATGATGGCGGAACTATATGGCAAGAAAAACGGCTACAACAAGGGTAAGGGTGGCTCCATGCACATCGCTGATATGGAAATAGGTATATTGGGTGCCAACGCCATCGTCGGTGCTAGTATACCCATTGCCGCCGGAGCTGCTCTTTCCGCCCAAATGAGGAGAACAGACCAGGTTGTTATTGGCTTTCTTGGTGATGGTGCCACCAATACTGGTCGGTTCCACGAAGGGGTAAATCTGGCGGCAATCTGGAACCTACCGGTGGTCTACGTTATTGAAAATAATATGTATGCCGAGGCTACCCCTCTTTCCATCGTCTGTAAGCTGGCTAACCTTAGCGATAGGGCAAAGGCATATGGCATACCTGGTAAAACGGTTGATGGCAATGATGTTCTGGCGGTATATGAGGCAGTAGGAGAAGCCGTTACCAGAGCGAGGAGTGGTCAAGGCCCTACCCTAATTGAGTGTAAAACCTATCGATATTATGGTCATTTTCAGGGAGACCCACAGACCTACAAAACTAAAGAGGAAGTTGAAGAGTGGATGAAAAAAGACCCCATCCCCAGATTCAGAAAGCAGCTTATTGAAATGGGTGTCTTGACCGAAGAGGATGCCGATAAAATTAGCCAGGAAATGAACAAAGAAATAGAAAAAGCGGTAAAGTTTGCTGAGGAAAGCCCACCTCCAGCTCCTGAAGAAGCATTAGAAGATGTTTATGCTTAAGGAGGAAAACAGTGAGAGAGATAACCTATGGTCAAGCCATAAATGAAGCCTATGATGAGGAGTTAAAGAGAGATCCAACGGTTTTTATCCTGGGGGAAGACATAGGAAAACACTGGGGAGCCGCCTTTGGCGAAATGAAGGGATTATTTGATAAGTACGGACCGGAGAGGATAAGAGAAACGCCGATATCCGAGACGGCAATCTTAGGGTCAGCCATCGGTGCGGCAGTCACGGGGATGAGGCCGGTTGCCTTTCTGTTTTTCGCTGACTTCCTGGGTGTAGCCATGGATGAGATATTAAATCAGCTCACGCCGATGAGGTATATGTTTGGTGGCAAGGCAAAATTGCCGGTGACCATAACCTGCTATAGTGGTGCCGGGGTATCTAATGCCGCTCAACACTCCAAGTGTGTCGAGGGATTTTTGATGAGCATTCCGGGGCTTAAGATTGCATCGCCTTCTACCCCCTATGATGCCAAGGGCTTGCTCAAATCAGCAATCAGAGATGACAATCCGGTGATATATTTTATACACAAGCTAATACTTCTCAGCGGAATAAAAGGCGAAGTACCTGAAGAGGAATATACCATACCACTGGGCAAGGCGGATGTTAAAAGGGAAGGCAGCGATGTTACCGTTGTGGCAATAGGGCTCATGGTTCACCGGGCGCTTGCTGCCGCGGAGAAACTCCAGAAAGAGAAAGGCATAAGCATTGAGGTTATTGACCCCCGAACCGTGGTACCTCTGGATAAACAGGCTATTTTCAATTCGCTTGAAAAGACGGGCAGGTTGGTGATTATGGATGAGGAGCCCAAGACGGGAAGCGCCGCCGCCGAAATCGCCGCTGTGGTAGCAGAGGAAGCATTTGACCTACTTGATGCTCCGATAAAAAGAGTCTGTGCCCCTAATACACCTGTTCCTTTCAGCCCGGTTCTGGAGAAATTCTGGATGCCAGATGAGGAGAACCTGATAAAGGCTATAAACGAGATTGTGTAGTTAAAGCGGAATACTTGATATCAATGGAGAGAAAGATGTATCCAAGCGAGCTAAAGTATAACCCGGAACATACCTGGCTGAGACTAGAAGAGGACAAAAGGGGTCGGGTTGGCATTACTTACTATGCTCAGGAGCAGCTAAAAGAGGTCGTCTTTATTGAACTCCCTGAGGTGGGTAGTAGTGTCGTCCATATGGAACCTTTTGGCGTAATTGAGTCAGCCAAGGCAACCAATGACCTGTATAGCCCGGTAAGTGGCGTAGTGGTGGAGGTGAATCATTCCCTTGAGGACGAGCCTGGTCTGGTCAATCATGACCCCTACGGCAAGGGATGGATGATAGTAATAGAGCTGAGTAACCCTGCTGAGCTGGATAGTTTGTTCTCGGCAGAGGAGTATCAGGCCTTAGTCAGGGGAGACTCGGGAAGGAGTTAAGTAATCAGCAACGGAAGCAGGCGCACGGCATTCATTATTATATTTAATTATATTAAAGGAGGGCAAAATGGATCGTGTCAAAGGTAAAGTAGCCATCATAACCGGGGGGGCTAGCGGAATGGGTAGGGAAGAAGCATCATTATTAGCCAAGGAAGGAGCCAAGGTTGTCATTGCCGACATCAACGAGGTCGACGGGAAGAAGGTTGCGGAAGAAGTAGGACGTGAGGGAGGGAAGGCCATTTTTGTCAAACACGATGTCACCAGCGAACAAGATTGGAGTGAGTTAATCAAGAAGACTCTGGCTGAGTTTGGGAAGCTGGACATTCTGGTGAATAACGCCGGCGTCCTCTTTGCCAAACCGATTGAAGAAACCTCACTAGAAGAGTGGCGCTGGCTTATGAGTGTCAATTTGGACGGTG
Source organism: uncultured delta proteobacterium (assembly GCA_963739245.1). Lineage (GTDB taxonomy): Bacteria > Chloroflexota > Dehalococcoidia > Dehalococcoidales > BS750m-G39 > CAVTZP01. Next base: position 37,697 of record CAVTZP010000004.1, on the reverse strand, counting down.
TTTTCCTGGGCACGAAATACGCCATAGGCGCCATGAAGAAGAGTGGCGGCGGCTCAATTATTAATATATCCTCCATGGCCGGTATCGTCGGCACCATTGATAATACAGCGGCGTATTGTGCCAGCAAGGGTGGCGTAAGGCTATTTACCAAGGCGGCGGCCATTGAGTGCTCCAAAGCCGGCCTTAACTATAATATCCGGGTTAACTCGGTTCATCCCGGCATTATCGAAACACCACTGAACGAGCCCCTGCGCAAGGTGGAAGCTATAATGCAAAGCATGGTGGCTAGGCACCCGATGGGGCATCTGGGCAAACCGATAGATATTGCTTATGCCATCCTTTATCTGGCGTCCGACGAGTCTAAATTTGCCACTGGCGCTGAGATGATAGTCGACGGCGGCTGGACAGCGCAATAAGGTAAACCGGTAACACCCTAAATATAGCGCGGATAGATAATAATACGATATTCACTGCCTTACCTAATGGATTTCGGAGGTAGAAAATGGCGGCTTATATAATGATACCCAAACTCGGGCAGGTCACGATTGAAGCCACCCTGGTTGAGTGGAAGGCGAAGGAGGGTGACTGGGTGGAAAAGGGCAGCGTTGTCCTGGAGATAGAAACGGAGAAGATTAAGTCAGATATTGAGGCTGAAGCTTCAGGCTTCCTGCACATTCTGGTTGAAGAAGGCGTCAAGGCGCCGGTGGGCAGGGTTGTTGGTCTCATTGCTGAAACCAGGGAGGAATTAGAAGCACTCCAAAAGGAGCCGCCGAGGGAAATATTTACCGCGGTTGGTGAGGTTGAAAAAATGCCTGCCGAAGCCAGAGAAGCCAAGCCTGAGCCAGGAGAGCATATCCGAGTATCCCCGGTGGCACGCAAGATGGCAGAGGAACACATGATAGATATAACCGAAATAGTGGGTACCGGTCCGGGGGGGAGGATTGTAAGGGAGGATATTGAAAAGGCGATAGCCGCCAAGGAAAAGGCAGGAGTAACCCCCGAGGTCTACCAGGGTAAAAGGGTAAAAGCCACCATTCCTCTCAAGGGGATGAGGCAGGCAATTGCCGAGCATATGCACCGAAGCCTGGCTGAATCCGCTCAGCTCACCGCTATGGGTGAGATAGACATGACCGAGTTAATAAAGCTACGACAAGGCCTCCTTGCCCGTGAAGATGTTAGCGGCGCCAGAATCACCTACACCGATATGTTTGTCTTCGCGGTGGCTAAGGTATTAAAAGAGAAACCTATGGTCAATTCCAGCCTAATCGGTAATGAGATTAAGTTATGGGAAGATATAAACATAGGTGTTGCCGTGGCGCTGGAAGAAGGCTTGATTGTCCCGGTGGTAAAAAATGCTGACCAGAAATCCATCGTGGAGATAAGCAAGAGCGTAAGGACACTGGCGGAGAAGGCAAGAGAGGGAAAACTGATGCCCGATGAGGTAACCGGGGGCACATTCACCATTACCAACCTGGGGGCAGCTGGTGCTGGATGGCGTTTTGAGACGGCGATAATAAATCCGCCCGAGACAGCGATTTTGGGAACCGGAGGCATTACCGACAGGGCCGTGGTCAGAGATGGTCAAATTGTAATCAGACCTATCATGACATATAGCTTCACTTACGACCACAGGGTAATTGACGGTACCCTCGCCGTCCAGTTCATGGCAAGGGTGATCGAGCTGCTGGAAACCCCGGAACTTCTCTCGCTGTGATAAAGAGGGGGAAAGGATATTATGGAAGAGAGAGACGTAGTGATAGTTGGTGGTGGGCCGGCTGGTTACGTAGCGGCGATAAGGGTGTCACAGCTTGGAGGGAAGGCGACACTCATTGAAAACAACACTATAGGGGGAACTTGCCTCAATCGGGGTTGTATCCCGACCAGGGCACTGGTAAGGGGGGTTGAGTTCATTGACCTGGCAAAAAGTGCCAAAGACTACGGGGTAAACTACAAAGAAGCCGAGGTTGACTTCTCCAGGATGATGGCTCGCAAGGATACCATCGTTAGAACTATTATATCTGGCGTGAAGCTGCTTCTGGAGGGGAATGGCGTTGAGGTAATAAACGGGACAGGAAAGTTTCTTTCCCCGTCACAACTTGAGGTAAAGCTGCCGGACGGGACTAGGAAAGAGATAACCGCCCGTCGAATAATCATCGCCACTGGCTCCCGAGGCAAGAAAGTCTCCATTCCCGGGGGAGAAGGCGAAAAGGTGATAGACACCACTGAAGCACTGGAGCTCAAAGAGATACCAAAATCCATGCTGATTATGGGGGGTAGGTTTGTTGGTATTACCTTTGCTACTATCTTCTCCCGGTTGGGCACCAGCGTTACTATTGTTGAACCATCTCCGCGGATACTCGCTGAGATTGATAGCGAGATAGTCTCCATCCTGGAGAAGGAGCTAAAGAAGGCAAAGATTCAGGTCTATACGGAAGCTCAGGCAAAGACGATAGGAACAGGGGAACAGGGGGAAAAGAATATTGCGCTAACGGTTAAAGGGGAAGAAGTGAATTTAACTGCTGAGTACGTCCTGACAGCAGGGGGGAGAGAAGCCAATACTGACGGGCTCGGCTTGGATAAGGCAGGAGTCAAGCTGAATGATAAGGGCGGTATTACGGTAAATAAACGGATGGAGACAAATGTGCCGACTATACTTGCCGCCGGTGATGTAACTATGGAGCATATGTGGACTCATGTCGCCTACGCTGAAGGTATCGTTGCTGCCGAAAACGCCATGGGAAAGAGTTCAGAAATTGATTACACCGTGATTCCCTACTGGGCAAATACCTCTCCTGAAATATCTGGCGTCGGCATCACCGAGGATGAGGCAACTATCCAGGGATACCAGGTACGAGTAGGAAGGTTCCCTTTTGCCGGCAACGGCATGGCAACTATCCTGGGGCAGAGAACGGGGATGATAAAAGTAATCACCGAGGAAAAATATGGTCAGATATTAGGCGTCCACATCATAGGTCCTCAAGCTACCAACTTGATACCGGAAGCTGCCCTGGCCATGAAGCTAGATGCAACCCCAGAGGATATCGGCTTAACTATGCACTGCCATCCCACCCTATCAGAAGCACTCTGGGAGGCGGCAAAGGATGTTAGCGGGGAAACAATACACTTCATATCCCAAAATAGATAGGTTGCCAGGGAGATTTCACCATGTTATGTGTTGTGTACCAGCTTGGCTTGGTTGGCTATAAAGAAGCCTATCACCTACAGAGGAAGCTCCTCCGAGAGCGATTTGACGGTGAGATAAAGGATACCATTCTGCTCCTAGAACACCTCCCCACTATTACCATCGGCAAATCGGGTAAGCTGGAGAATGTCCTTGTTTCTCAGACGCAATTGGCAAGAGAGGGTATATCCCTATTCTTTACCGATAGGGGAGGCGATGTTACCTATCATGGTCCCGGTCAACTAGTTGCTTATCCTATTATTGACCTGAGGCAAAGGGGAAGAGATATTCACCGATATGTTCACGACCTTGAGGAGGTAGTCATAAGGACATTAAGCAGCTTTTCCATAGGTGCCGGGAGAGATGAAAGCCATGCCGGGGTCTGGGTAAAAGACGAAGAGATTGCCGCTATTGGGCTGAGCATAAAAAAATGGATTACTATGCACGGAATTGCCCTTAATGTAAACACTAACCTGGAGCATTTTTCCCTGATAAATCCCTGTGGCTTCTCAGGCAAAAAGGCCACATCTATCTCCAGGCTTCTTTCCCAGGACATACCGATGGAAGAAGTGGCAGAAAGTCTAATAGCTCATTTCTCGGATGTTTTTAATGTCCACATAGAGTGGGGCTCAGACATACTAGTCGGGAGCCATCCATGAAGGGAAGACTGCCCGCCTGGTTCAAGCATAAGCCCCCAGACCCACAAATAATGCTAAACATGACCGGGCTTCTGCATGGACTGAGTCTACATACTATCTGTGAGAGTGCCCTTTGTCCCAACATCGGTCAGTGTTTCTCTGGTAAGACGGCGACATTTCTTATTCTGGGGGACGTCTGCACCAGGCACTGTACCTTCTGCGCTGTAAAAAGGGGAGCCCCAAGCCCTGTGGACGAAAGTGAGCCACAACACCTTCTTGAGGCGGTAGAGAGGTTGGACCTAAACTACGTGGTCATAACCTCGGTCACCAGGGATGACCTTGCTGACGGTGGTGCCTCCCAGTTTGTTAGAGTAATTAATCTACTTCACCAGAGCCGGAATGGCATTGCTGTTGAAGTTCTCATTCCCGATTTCCTTGGTTCTACCCAAGCACTTAAGGCAGTAGTAGAAGCCGGTCCCGAGGTGATAAACCATAATGTGGAGACAGTGCCACGTCTCTACCCAGAGGTAAGGCCAAGCGCAGACTACAGCCGTTCCGTGGAGCTTCTCTCTGCGGTAAAAAGACTGAGTCCAGAGATAGTTACCAAGTCTGGTCTGATGCTGGGCTTGGGCGAAACAAGAGAGGAAGTAATCGAGGTTATGAGCGACCTGAGAGAAGCTGGCTGTGACCTGCTTACTATTGGCCAGTACCTGCAACCTTCTCCCAATCACCATCCTGTGGTCAGGTTTGTTCCGCCTGAGGAGTTTTCCGAATACGAACAAGTAGGCAAGGACATGGGATTTGCTGATGTTGCCTCAGCTCCATTGGTGAGAAGCTCGTTTAGAGCTGCTGAACTGTACTTTGGGGTGAGAGAGACTTGAATCGACGACCACCTGAACCCCATTCAGCTTCTGCGAACTATGATTTCTTCTCAATTAGTTCAAGCGTGATATCGTCAGGACCCTTAAGATAACAGATAGCCCACTTGCCTTTACCATCATTGCCTGGTACCAAAACCGGCGGACTATTGAACTTGACCCCTTTTTTAGATAAGTCATCATACATCTTCTGGATATCGTCTACCACAAAAGCGAGGTGGGCGACACCAGTGTTACAGGTCTTTAAGTCAAGCTTTTTACCCCTGGGTTTGACATATTCAATCAATTCTATATTTTTATTGTCAGGAACCTGCACCAGGGATAGGCGTAAATGGGCTCCAGGTATCCCTACAATCTTCTGTAAATCCTTATCATCCAAGTCCATAACCGGGGTAGCCTTCAATCCCAGCAGGTCACAAAAGAAGTGAAGACTATCATTTAGATTGCTGACGGTGAAACTGAAATGCTCGGTCGACTTTATCATTTCTCCTACCTCCTCATTGCCCTAGGTAAGCCTTTTTAACTAAGCTAGGCCTATGATTTCTTCATAGGCCTAGCCCGCTTCACAATCTCTATCTTTTCGTAAATGAAAATTGCCCGCCTGAATCCATCAGGTACAGCCGAATTTACGGTAGCTCAGGCGTAACCCACTTCACCATTCTTATCTCCCCGCCTTGGATGACAGTAACCGGGAAGGGTCTCACCAGCATTCCATTTACACCTAGCGTCTGTAAGCCTCCCATGCACCCGGGACCGAAAGTCGTCTGGAGATCACCGGACTTGGTCATACCCTCCAGAGCCTTCACCACTGCTTCCGGCTCGAGGCTATTGGCTTTTTCTATCGCCTGAGCCAAGACCCAAGCTTCGTCCCAAGCCATCAGGGCGTCATCGACAAACCCCTCCCCGGGATACTTTGCCTCCCACAGCGCCTTAACTTCTTTCATCTTCGCTGTTGCTTCGGGGGCGGCACCATATGCCTGGTTGAATATGATGTCGTAACTGTTTTCAGCACCAACAGTGGATGGTACCAATACCGGACTAGCTGAACCCAACGACATGATGGGTCCGGTGAAGCCTAGCTCCCGCGCTGCCTTGATCTCCACCGCCACCAGGTCCGGACCACCGCCGTGTATAATGAAAATGCCATCGGGCTGGTACGCCAGAACGGAGGTCATAAAGGGATAGAAATCCGTCATACCGTAGTCCAAAACCTCCCCTCCAGCCACCTCAAACCCCTTCGCTTCAGCCGAGTCTACCGCCTCCTTAACCATCCGGTCGAAAGGATAATTGGCTACGCCATAGGCCAAAGTCTTCACATTTGGATAGTTCTCATGTAAATAATCAAAGAAAGAGTCATAGGAGAGGGTTATCGACGGCATTAGTAGAACCAAAAGCGGTTTGTCAGCGCCTATGCCCCACTGGTCTTCTGCATAGGGGTCCATTGTGTATGTCTCCACGTGCAGTACCCCGGCTGGTTTGGTGACATCGTAAATCGCTTGCGAATCGGGGTTGAAAACTTCTCCCATCACAAACTTGACCTTGTCCTGGTAAACGAGCTTATTAGCCGCGGCGGCTGATGCTTCAGGACTTGCCTTACTATCCTCGTGTATGAACTGTATCAGATACTTGTCACCCCCGACCTTCAGCCCGCCCTGCCCATTCAGCCATTCAGCAGCCATGTCAAACCCCCGGTCCCAGGTTAGACCAATTATGCCGAGAGGTCCGGAAATCGGCATAACCGTACCAATCTTAAGGATTTTGGGACCTGCTGCCGGCTTTGGGGCACAGGCAGAGCACAAAGGCAATACTACTAAGGCTACTAGTACTAGGGCTATCAAACCAAACAATACCTTTCTGTTCACTTGTTTCTCCTCCTTCCTAGTGCTTCTACAAACTGTTTTGGGAAGACAACTATCTTTACATATTCGCCCCTCCTCTTCATTTAGTAGAAAGCCTCATTGGCCTAGCTCCTTTGTCCAATAATATTATCAATTTAGTATGCAATACCACAAAATGGAAGGATTGTCAATAGCATTTCAAACTGCTGGGGAACAATCGCCCTTGTTCAACCTGATGTCAAGACCCTAACTATGAGATTGATTTATGCGCATATTATGTGCATATGGGGTATCGTGATGACCATAAAAACTTTGATAGACTGTTTCTACTAATTCTTTATAACCAGTATTTCCTAACTAACAGCCCCCTTTTCTGAATCCATGGGGTAACGTACCTGAGCAGCAACGGCGTAATGACAATGGTTACTATCAGATTACCAGTAAGCCAACCGGTGAATATGCTGAGGACATCCTTCCATGAACTGAGCCCACCTAGAGCCAGAGCAGTGGCGCCCCAGGCAGCGCCAAGTGCATTGTTTAATAACCAGCCAAAAGCGAAGAAAAACGCAAAATCCCTCCTCGTTCTAAGCCCGACATCAATGTTGAACGTCCTAAAAATGACCAGTGGTATTAGAACTTGCCACAGGTCAGCTAATGACCAGTAGAGATTAAGGGTGAGCGGCATATGGGCAAGCACACCAGCGCCTATGAAACAGCCAAGGTAAGCAGCAATGGCTCCCCAAGCGCCAAACCACAACGTAAACGGGATCATAAAGGCAACGGAAAGGTACAACCCAGAGGAGCCGGGGCCGATTGGGTAGGCAATCACGCCAAAACGAGCCAAGAGCGAGTTTACAACGGTAATAAGTAACAGAATCCCTACATTTAGGTAGATCTGTTTACTTTTTTCCATCTGCGCTCAAGCCTTCTTAGCTTTCAGAGCCTCCAGAATCTTTTCCGGGGTAGCCGGCAGGTCATAAATCCTTACCCCGATGGCACTGTCTATGGCATTTAAGATCGACGGCGAGGTAGGCATAAGAGTAAATTCACCGATGCCGGTTGCCCCCAGCGGCCCATTCTTACGTGGTGATTCGAGAAGAATTGTTTCCTTCTCAAAAGAGTTCTTCATGGTCGGATATTTATACGTTACCCAGTCAACCGTTTCGCCATGAACGTATTTCTCCCGGAGGGCCATACCGGCACCCATATCCATACCGCCCTCAATTTGGCAGACGACGACCAAGGGGTTGATGATAGTTCCAGAATCAACTACGGCGGTCATCTTCAGAACCCTGACCTCACCGCTTTCAGTATTAACTTCGACCTCGGCCATCTGAACCCCGTGAACGCGAGAGGCAAAGAATTCACCCTGCCCAGTCTCCACGTCCATGCCCTTATGCGGCAAGATATGGCTACCCAGATAACGGGTCGGTTTACCGGCTTTAACCAGGTCTTGATAGGTCTTGGCGCCGACTTCCTTCATGGCGGTGGTAAGGGCTTCCATAGCTTTGACCAGAGCCTGCCCGGACATAAAGGTCTGCCGGGATGAGGCCGACATGCCCGAATTAGGCGTTCTTTCCGAATCCCGCGTCACCAGCCGGATTTTCTCTCGAGGGATGTTCATTAAGTGAGCGGCAAGCTGGGTTAGCATGGCATCATTCCCCTCCCCGGGGTCAGCAACCGAACCGTAAATGGTCAGGCCTCCATCGGGGTCAAGCTCCACGGCAACCTCTGATTTGTCAAGAGGACTGCCTATTCCATAACTTGATGCCGCCACTCCCACTCCCCGGCGGAGAGTCCCGGATTTGAAGGCTTCGGCTTCTTTTCGCGCCCGGTCATATTCCGGTTTGACCCTTTTCAGACAAGCATCCAGAGCCCATTCATCAGCCACATGACCATTCGACATCGATTGTCCGGGCTGAAGGACGTTAATCAGCCTGAACTCGAGAGGGTCTATGCCCACTTTTGCCGCCAGAAGGTCCATGGCTGACTCCAGGGCATAGTTGGGCTGGGGCGGCCCCGCCCCCCGGGCCGATCCTCCCCAGATATTGTTGGTGTATACCAGTTTGAACTCGGCAAATACATTCGGTATATTGTAGCCCCCACTGAGCATTGCCAGGGAACGCAGGACGCCAACCTCCCCGGTCGAGGTGTATGCCCCCTTTTCTATAACAGTATCTATCTCAAATCCGGTGAGCTTCCCCTTGGCATCGGCGCCCAACCGCACTTTCATACTGAAGGGATGCCTCTTGCTGGTCATCTGCATGGACTCTTTTAGGCTGGGAATATAACGCACCGGTTTCCGGAAATGAAGGGCGGCGGCGCCGACTATATGCTCCGACGTCAGGTCTGTCTTTATCCCGAACTGACCACCGACAAAGGCTTCCTGGTAACAGATATTATTCCATCCCAAAGCATCCTTAAGCACACGGGCATGGTCATGAATCCTGATAGACCGCCCTATCACCACCAGTTGCGCCTTCTCCCCCTCCCCATCCATATAGGCAACTGCCGCCTCCGGTTCCAGTGGCGCCTGGTGAACGAACTGCGTATCAAACTTGGCCGAGAGTACCGTCGCCGATGAATCCAGGGCTGCCTTGGCATCGCCCTTTATCTGCCGCCGGGTAAGACGAAGGTTAGACGTGCCCGGGTGCACCTGAGGCGCGTTTTCTGCCAGTGCCTCTGCCGGTGTACTGATTCGAGGCAAGACCTCATATTTCACCTTCACGGCTTCGGCTGCGGCTAAAGCCTCTTTCCGCGTTCTGGCGGCCACAATAGCCACATGGGCACCAAGCACCGGAGCGATATCAGTACAAAGCACCGGTTTCTCCCTGCCTGATGAATTAGTACCCTTGATGTCCTTGGCCGTCATAATGCCGACTATGCCGGGCATCTTTTCCGCCTCGGTGTAGTCGATGCCCTTTATCCGGGCATTATGGTGAGGACTATGTACGACAGCTAATTCGAGAGCCCCGGGGATAATGATGTCGGCGGAAAACTTCGCCAGACCACAGGCTTTAAGCATAGACCAGGGACGAGGGTGAGAGACGCCAATCTGCTTCCCATGCGGGTCAGGCATTACCTCAGCCGGGCTCGTCTCTCCACGGAGAAAACGGCCGGCTAGCTCAACAGCGTCGATGATTCTTTCATATCCGGTACAGCGGCACAGGTGGCCCCTTAAGGCTCTCTTGATAGCATCGCGGGTAGGACTTTGATTTTTGTCCAACAGGGCCTTGGTGGCCATAATCAATCCCGGGGTACAGTATCCACATTGAATGGCCCCGGATAAAACAAAGGCTTCCTGTATCAGGTGAGGATTCTCCGGCGTGCCCAGCCCCTCCACGGTAATAACCTCGGCGCCATCGAGGTTTGCTGCCTTTGCCAGGCAGGACAACACTGTTTTGCCGTCGACAATGACCGTGCACGCCCCGCATTGGCCCTTACGATCACACCCCTGTTTGGCACCGGTGAGTTTCAGATCCTCCCGGAGAAGGTCCAGAAGCACCCGCTCCTCCTCGACAACGAACTGACGTTGCACTCCGTTAACTTTTAGTGTAAGGCCCTTCAAGTTTACCTCCCTTCCAATCTTCGGGTATATTAAACTTTAGGTAAAGTAACTCGGAGAGTATTTAGATCTTAAGCGAAAAATAGTGTATCATAACAAGGCTGAATGAGTCAATCAATAGAGCCTGCCATCGCACTTTGATACCCCTAAAAATATCTTGCTGGCTGTGGCTTGAAGCTGATATGATTTACCAGAAGCTAGTCTGAGGAAGCTGGTTTTTAATGCTTATTATTAAAACTCGCAACTTAACCAAGAAATTTAAAGACCTACTAGCGGTAGACGGTGTAAACTTAGAGGTGGAAAAAGGTGAATGCTTCGGTTTATTGGGGCCTAATGGCGCAGGGAAGACCTCTCTCATCAGGATGATAACTGCGGTATCACCTCCCACCAAGGGTGATATATGGGTGCTGGGCAATAACCTAAAGACTCACTCCCGCCAAGTAAAGGCTATCTTAGGGGTAGTCCCACAGCTGGATAACCTCGATGTCGATTTGACAGTATTTCAGAATCTGACGACCTTTGCCCGATACTTCAACATACCTAAGAATGAGGCACATCAGCGCAGTAGGGAAGTCTTAAGCCTGTTTGAGCTTGAAAACAAGCGTAATAGTCATATCAGGGAGCTATCAGGAGGAATGAAGCGGCGCCTATTGATAGCCAGAGGCTTGATTAACATGCCCAAAATCATGATTCTTGATGAGCCGACAATAGGTCTTGACCCTCAAGGCAAATATCTAGTTTGGCACAAGCTCACTGAACTAAAGTCGCAGGGTGTTACCCAGCTTCTGTGCACTCAGAATATGGAGGAGGCGGCTACCCTCTGTGACCGAGTGGCGATAATGCATCAAGGTAAAATTCTGAGCCTTGATACTCCCCGCGGTCTTATCTCCCGATACGTGGGCAACGAGCTGTGGGAGATTGAGGTAAAGCGGGGGGAAAGGGACGAGATTGTTAGAAAATTGGAAAGTCGTGGGTTTGACTTTGAGGAGGTGGGAAATAAGATTCAAGTCTTCCACATTAAGGCTGATGAATTGACCAGAGGACTGGTGAACTTTTCGGAAAGACTAGGGCGAAGGCCAGCCACCTTGGAGGATGTCTTCTTCCGGCTTACGGGGAGGTCCTTAGTCGAATGAAGCTCTTCTCCCGGCGTTTTATTAGGGTGTGGCAGCGTAATCTCGACGTTTTCTTGAGTCTATGGCACTCAGAAGCACCTGGTTTTGTGGTTGAACCTATTATTATTCTGCTGGCTATGGGCTTAGGTCTCGGGGCATATGTCGGCTTGGTTGATGGGCAGAAATATATTGAATTTGTGACGCCGGGCATCATAGCTAGCTATGCCATGTTCAGCGCTAGCTTTGAGTGCACTTATGGCACTTTCGTGCGTATGGAGTATCAAAAAACCTTTGACGCTATTGTCGCCACTCCGCTCAGCGTTGAGGATGTCACCGCCGGCGAAATCTTCTGGGGAGCCACACGCTCGCTGATGACTGGCACGGCTATTTTAGCAATTGCTGCTGCTTTCCAGCTGGTGCATTCACCCTGGGCATTGTTCATACCCATAGTTTCATTCCTAGAGGGTCTAATGTTTGCCGCTATTGCCATACTATTTACATCTATTGTCCCGTCTATGTACAGCTTTAACTATTATATCAGCCTCTTTATAACGCCTATGTTCTACTTTAGCGGGGTATTCTTCCCTCTATCCGCTTTCCCTGAGATAGTGCAGAATCTAAGCTTGATAGTACCACTAACACCGGTGGTGCATCTTACCCGGGCGCTAATTAATGGGGAGTTTCACCTTGACCTTCTTTGGGCGCTGGCTTTTATAGTTGCTCTAACTGCTTTATTTTTCTCCCTATCACTGGTGGCAATGAGACGTAGGCTAACCGTATAAAAAGTCTCCCCAGTTTCCCTTAACCCCTGGGTAATCCCAGGTAGCGTGAAGCAATTATGTTTTTCTGAATCTCTGAGGTCCCAGCAGCAATAGTCGCTCCGAAGGAGACAAGATACATGTGCTCAATCCACCCCTGTAAAGGAGCTATGTCATTTCTCTTGTCAAGCTGACCATACAATCCTATCAGCTGCATAGCAGCACTTGCCGCCCGCTTAAACAACTCGGTACTATATAGTTTAGCCATAGCGGCATACCAATCTGTAGCCATCCCTTTATCATGCAGCCACGCCACTCGATAGTTAATCAAGCGCCCAATCTCAGCGTCTGTTGCCAATTTGGCTAATAAGTGTCGGCTGTGTAGCGACGGCATTCGGGGAGTAGCCGTTAAATATTTCACCATTCTCTCAATCATGCTCTGCCCCATAGCCACGAATTCAATTGAAGTCCGTTCATGGCTCAATAGTGCTTGCGCTACCTCCCAACCTTCGTTCTCCTTACCCAATATATTTTCCTTTGGTACTCTGGCATCCTCAAAGAAAATGTCGCAAAAAAATGGTTCCCCGGCTAGATTCCTTATGCGTCTAACGGTAACACCAGGGGTGGACAAATCAACCAAGAGAATACTAAGCCCTTTGGACTTCTGGGAATAAGGGTCTGTTCTAGCCAGCAGACAACACCAGTCGGAATACTGAGCAAAGGTACACCAGGTCTTCTGCCCGTTTATGATAAAGTGATTGCCGTCTTTTATCGCCTTCGTCTGGAGGGAAGCCATATCAGAACCAGCATCAGGTTCACTAAAACCTTCACACCAGAACTCCTCTCCTCGGGCAATTGGCTTGAGATGCTGCTCCTTCTGTTCCTCAGTACCATAGTCAATAAGGGTTGGGGCTAGTATTTTTACCGAAATAGGATTATATCCTGGTGACCCACGGCGTGCTACCTCCTCGGAGAAGATAAGATAGTCTATATAAGAGCGAGATTGACCACCATATTCCTTGGGCCAGAATAGGGACAGCCATCCCTTTTCACCAAGTTTACGGGCTATATCTTTGAATACCTGCCAGCCATCACCGCTATCGACCACATGGTCGCCAGTTGTACCTCCCAGATAGCCCACCCAACCCGGTGGCAGCTCTTTATCCAGAAAGGAACGGACTTCTTCCCGGAACCTATTCTGCTCTTCAGTGAATAGGAAGTCCACTAAATTCTCCTTAATAGGGGCTCATTTTATCGGTAGAAGCGTTTAATCACGAGGTCAAGGATATGGTCGCTCTCACCTTTACCCTTAGGCTTAGTCACATCACTCTTGTCAGCGCCAACCCCCACCACGGGACGGGCTTGAACCAGAAAGATATTGCCGGGGAAAGGCAATTCATCAGCTACTACCCATTCAATATTTTGGGGAACGCCACCATAATGTTGCTCGACTATCTTAGCTAATCTTACCAACTCCACTATCTCATCATCACTCAAGCTGGGTTGGGCTTGCTTATCAGGTGGCACCGGCTTGACCTTGATTCCCTGCTTATCTGGCAGCACTTGCCTGTCCTTTCGGTTTATGAGTCTGCCCTCGATACTCAGCGTGCCCTTGTTTACCGTGAACCTATCCGGGGCCACCATGGCTTGAACGACGCTTGTCCCAAGCCCCCAGCTGCTCTCAATAACTGCCCTTGATATGTCCCCAGTGATTGGATGACAGCTAAATAGAACGCCGGCAGAGCGAGTCTTGAGCATCCTTTGAATGCCAACACCTATCGGTTCACTGTCAACGGCAAGTCCCTTCTGAGCGCGCATGGCTATAGCCTGCGGACTGAACACACTTGCCCAGCACCTGACCACCTTCTGTATTATCTCCGAGTTGCCCCTGACATTAAGGTAGGTTTCAAATAGCCCAGGATGGCTTACCGGTCCGCTTGACCTTACCGAGACTGGTACATCGGCAATCCCACATAATTCAGACAGCCGTTCATAACTGGCTATAATCTCCTTCTGGATATCCCCTGGCATCACCGCTGCTTCCACCATCTGCCGAATGTACCTGCCGGCTTCTTCAGCCCACTTATAGTCCCTGAGTTCACCAGAGAATTTACTCAGGTAACGGCGTATTTTTTCGCCAACACCAGTCTCTAATATAAACCGCTCCCAGGCTAGTTTTGATAGGGCAAAACCGGGCGGAACAGCTACCCCTATCTTAGCCATCTCCGCCAGGCTGACGCACTTCCTCCCCACCAAATTAATGTCATCCGGGGTAATATCGCTGAACCAGAATATCAGTTGGCTAGGCATCTTCCTTTATTCTTTATTCAGAGAGAATCCAAACTGCCCCTTGACTGCCATCTATCCTCAGTCTTTGCCCGTTTCTGATCTGAGTGGTGGCGTTGGTAGTTTGAATCACAACCGGTATGTTATACTCCCGACCAACAATGGCGGCATGGGACAGGCTGGCTCCGCTATCCAAGACTATCCCTTTGAGAAGGGGGAAAACAGGTGTCCAGCTAGAGTAGGTAGTGGTTGCCACCAGAATTTCACCAGGCTGGATGTTAGAGATATCTGCCTCCGAGATTACCAGATGGGCCGGCCCTTCAGCGATGCCGGGAGCACCAGGATTACCATACAGGTCAGCTTCCAGCTTGGCTTGGACTTTGGCAGCAACCCCGACGGTGATTTTCATCATAACCGGGTCTTGCGAGGCTAACATGTGCTCCATAGCCGCCTGGGGGTCACTAGCTAATCGGCCAATCAACGCTGGCCGAGGCAGTCGCTGGGAATACTCCCTATAGTACTTTTTTCGCTCTGATACTAGCTTGTGGTAATCAAGGCGCAGCGGGATAATGTTCTTCATTATCTCCTCGGGCAGTAGATAGACAAAATCCTCGGCATCATCTACTAATCCTTGGCTTGCCATTCGTGCCCCGCAGGCAAGTCCGGCCCGCCGCATCAAGGAGTGAGCAGTATGCTCAAAGTAGTAATCGTGCTCCTCACTGAATGAGCCAGCTCTTTGTGCCGCCCCCATCAGCCTGGTTACCCACCCCCTCTCGGCCTCAGGGAAGCGGGACAGGACTTCTTGCTCCGCTTCCCGTCTCTGCTCTATCAGCTCGGGACGCCTTACATCCATTTCAAAGGCTCCGCCCTTGGTCATATATTGCTTAATAAAGCCAATAACTGGGGTTGGGTCTTCAATCCAGGCTTTGCAGTTGAACTCCATCATCCGTGGCATTCTCCAGCCATGCTCAATAAGGAATTGGCGTAAGCCCCCGGGTTCATCCAGCCACTTTTTCCCTGACGCAGTATCCCCAAGTGCCCGAACCACCTCGCTATCCTGGGTAGTTTTAAAGATAGAGTCAATACCAAGCTCCAGGGCGCGCTCATAGAGGCGCCACAGCTGGCGGTCAACCTCAAACAGCTTATTATCAAAGCCGCGAACCAGCCGGTGCCAAAATGGGTTGGTATCATCAATGCCCAGCTGCTCCCGGCAGAGGTCTTCAAACAAGGCATAAATTGCGTAGACCGGATACATCATCCAGAAGTGCAAAGCCCATACTCGATAGTTAAAGTGAAAGACCTTTTCAAAGTGGTCATAAAGCTCATAGTTAGGCGCGGAGTTAACATCAAACGCCTTGAATCTATCAAAGTGCTCGGTGAGTTCCTTTACCACCTCCCCCCACACCCGGTCATAGTCCTCGAGGAAGGGACGGAGATTCTCCCTGAACCTGGCCTCACGCTGCTTAATCTCTTGTTCGTCAGTTACCAGCACCGGGCTCTGGTAGACGCAGCCGTCGATTTCCCTCAAATCCAACCCGCGGCAGCGAGGCAGGCCTATCGTCTCGGTAGCCCACAGGATGCCGTAAAGCAGGTGATGAGTCCAAGTCCAGGCAAACAACGGAGTCCAGGGGGGGATGCAGTGGGCAGCGTCCAGATACCAGCAAGGATAGGCGTCAAGGTCCTCTCTAGTCATCACCAACGAGTGGGTTACCTTTCTGGGTTTCCATTCCGGTCTCCACTCAACCATCAGCCAGTCCCCTTAACAACTCTCGCCTTTTATGACAATGAGGTCAAGACTTAGGCTCACAGGATTGCCTATATGTTGTGTATCATAACCGAAAGACAAGCCCTTGGTCGGCATCAACCCGAATTTTTTCGCCCTCCTTGATAACCATCGTGGCATTACCCGTGTTTGATACCACAGGAATGTCATATTCCCTACCATGGATGCAAGCATGACTGAGAGAGCCACCACCGTTAGTGACTATCGCTTTGGCCATGAGGAGTATCGGAGTCCACCCTGAAGACATAGACGGGCAAACCAGGACATCGCCCGGTTGCACTCTAAAGATATCTGTGTCCGTTACGACAAGGCGCGCCTTACCTTCGGCAATACCGGCGGGACTGCCGCAGTTACCAAAACAGATGGCACCGGTCTCCGGTCTGGGCGGAGCAAACTCTCCAACAACAATCTTGGAAACAATTGCATCATGGACATGAATATGATGTTGAATTATATCATCATGGGTCAGCTTTCTATTGGTGATAATCGGTGAGCGGTTGCGATATTCCTTCTGCGCTGTCCAGGTTTTTTTGCGTTCTTCAGCAATATCCCTGACATCGTATGAGTCAGGATAGGCGACGAATAGCTCCAGCTCATCAGGGATGAAAAGGAACATGTCATCGGGACTCTCAATAGTGCCAAACCTCACCAGTCTCTCCCCAATCTTCCGCATACAGTAGCGGAAGGTGGTAAAGCACCCCTGCTCCCAGGCCACGTCATGACTTTCACTGAAAGAGCTTGTCCTTTGACTCACGCCAAGGAGCGTCAGGAACCAGTCCATATCGGGGTATTTGGCCGCCTTCACCTTGTCGATGAGCTCACGGGTTAGTGCCTCCCGCTCCTTAACCAAGCGAGGTCTGATATTATCAAGGGGGAAGGGGGCATTAACGTCGCTTGATAGCGAGAGGTATTGCTGAATATGAGCGATAGCTGGCGTTGGGTCTTCCCACCATGAAGGGTTAATAAACTCCATCATCCTTGGCGACCGCCAACCATAGCCCTTGACCAGCAGAAAATCGTTGAGGTCCTTCTCCACCCACTCCTTACCCGCCTTGGTCTTCTTTAAGGCTGGGATGACCTCAGAGGCAGGATTCTTAGTGAAAACATCAGCAATCTTAAGCTCTAGGGCACGGGTGCGCAGTCCCCACAGCGCCTTATCCCCGACAAAGAGGTCATTGTCATAGCCGCGTATTATTCTATGCCATGCGGGAGAAAACTCCCTTACCCCACCGTATTTATCAGCAATCTCGGTGCAATCCCAGTAGGCATTATACATGGGGAATAGCATATAGAAGTGACCTTCCCAGCACCGGAAGAGATACTGTACCGCCTCCCTGAATAGCTTGTACAGCTCATACTGGGTTGCCTTTTCGTAATCATAAGTCCTGAATTTCTTGGACAGCCCCTCTATTTCGTCCCTCATACCGTTAAAAAGCTTGTCCCACTGGGGAGCATACTCCTCCATTATGAACTTTTTGAAGTGCTTCTTTCTTTGTTCAATCTCAGCCTCGTCGGCAATCCTGAGAGCGCCAGCCGCAGCACAGCCATCTACATTACGCACCTCACTCCCCCTGATGGTGGGCACCCACGTCTCACCGGCGGCATATATTAGGCCGTGAGTTAAACAATAATTCCAGGTCCAGCCAAACAGCGGAGTCCATGCCGGGTAGCTGTGGGAAAAGTTCAGGAACCACATCGGGTATTTCTTCAGGTCTCTTTGCGGCATGAACTCTCTGGCATACAAGTTCCACATCCAGGGCATCTCTTTCTCCTCCTTAATCTTTTACTTAATATAGCACCGTATTATAACACGGTGCTATTAGTTTGAGTAGATTAATCGCCCCTTCTAATGCACCCGCCTTGCGCCGTCAACCAGTAGTGTTTGACCACTAATAAAGTCGCTATAATCGCTGGCAAAGAAGACAACGGCACCGACCACATCCTCGGGTAGCCCAACACGCCCCAGCGGGATGGAACTTACGTCAAACTTTTCAACACTACCTATAGTTCGGCTCGCGGGGGTATCAGTAAAGCCAGGGGCGACGGCATTAACACAGATGTTATACTGCCCCAGCTCTCCGGCAAGGACTCGGGTGATACCGATAATTGCGACTTTAGAAACGGTATAGTGCATCATGCCCTTGGTCGGGGCGAAGCCTACCTCGGAAGATAGGTTGACAATTTTGCCCTTCCCCTGTTTTTTCATCTGGGGGAAGACTGCTTTCGCGCACAGCCAGGCTCCCTTGACGTTCACTTGCATCGCCCGGTCCCATTCTTCTTCTGATATCTCGTAAAACGGTTTCCTCGCCACCCCGTAGTAGTAGCCAGCATTATTAACCAGAATATCGATCCGGCCAAACCTCTTAACTGTTTCATCGGCCATCCGCTGGGCATCGGCGCCTTTGGTAACATCAACCTCCAGGGCATAGCCGCCTTTAGCTTCTATCTCCTTGGCTGCCTTCGCCGCTTCCTCATCCAGGTGGTGTACTGCCATCACTATCTTAGCCCCCTCTTTGGCCATGCCCAAGCAAAAGGCTCTGCCCAAGCCCTTTCCACCACCGGTCACTATGGCTACCTTGTTTTCTAATAATCCCATTTAAGACTCCTCCTTAACTAATATAGATATAGCACAGCAAAGAGCAAATTACAATTCAATTCCGAATATCGGCGCCAGCACAAGAAACAGACCAAAGGCCATCATCAAAATAGCGCTAATCTTAGGAACAAAGCGCTCATATCTGGTTTTACTGATAGCACTAGCTATGCCGCCCATGATTAAACCAAGAGGAATTAGACCCACGGTAGTGCCCAAACCAAATACAAAAACGGTGGCTGTGCCCCGCCATACATCACCAAGAGAGGCAGCCCACATGAGTACAGCAATTTCGATTGGGCAGGGCGGCAACCCTCGGACTATGCCGAAACCAAGAATGCCGTACCAAGAGAGCGACTTCGGGTTAGTGGCAGACACAGCTTCACCGTGATGATGGCCAATGTGACCTAACTCCCTGCCCCTCAGCATAAAAAGACCGAAAACAATGGTAATCACGCCGGCGGTAACTTCGAGGGGAGTTCTGATAACATCGAGCCATCTCACGCCAATATACGAAAGGACAAACCCCATGGCAGTATCCGCTAGAGCCATCCCCAGACCATACAATACTACCAGCCCAACAGCTTGAGCTAGTTTCTTGGTAGCCCAGAAAACAAATAAAGAAACGATTGCCTTATCTTCACAGGGCTCGAGGGTATGCACCAGGCCTATTATGAAGGCAGCGGCTAGACTTAAATCAGTAAAATTCATTGTTCCAAGACCACCACGCCCAATCCATGAAAATAGCAAAACGAAACTGGTTAAAGTCTACGCTAGCTCGGCTATCCTGTCAATTCATTTGATATGAAAGGGCGGGCTTGACAGAACCCCTATATCACATGTAATATATCGGGAAGTAATCGAGTGGTAAAAGAGAAAGATGTATAAAGCGCGGCCCAGAAAGATAACGCACCGACAACCGGGGAAAACTGGTTACAGGGTAAACGGCCGTATATGGGTGGAAAAAGACGGCGAACTATACCTGGGGTGGGGACGGATTATACTACTGGAAAGGATTAAAGAACTTGGTTCGATTGCCGCTGCCGCCCGGTCAATGAAACTCGGCTACCGAAACGCCTGGTTGTGGATTGAGGCTATGAACCGCCTGGCACCAGCGCCACTCGTGGAAAAGGGAGCCGGTGGCGACAAGGGCGGCCATGCTAAGGTAACCGAAGAAGGGCAAAAATCAATCTCCCGGTACGAAGAGTTGAGAAAGAAATTTCAGGAATTCGTCAAGCAACCAGGTTAATTTTTTTGACCTGTCGCTATATCAAATGCAATATAGCCCTTACTGAATTTAACAAAGGAGAATAAATGAAGAAGCTGCTGGTTCTAATCCTGACGTTTCTACTGATAACCATCCCTTTTAGTGGCTGTGCTAATAAAGAAGAGAAGGCGATAACTGCTTTTTGTGGTGCTGCCAGCAAGCCAGCTATGGATGAGGCTGCCCAGGCTTTCGAGAAAAAGACAGGCATAAAGGTTTATTGCACCTATGGTGGCTCGGGCACGGTACTTTCTCAAATGAAGCTATCCAAGACAGGTGACCTATATATCCCCGGCTCCCCTGATTATATGGTTAAAGCAGAACGTGACAGCGTAATTAAACCTGAATCCGTCAAGATAGTTTCTTACCTAATCCCAGTCATTGCGGTACAACATGGTAATCCCAAGAATATCCAGTCGCTATGCCGACCTGGCCAAACCGGGAATCAAGGTTGGTATTGGCAACCCAGAAGCAGTCTGCGTGGGTCTATACGCTGTGGAAATACTGGAGTACAACCACCTGTTGGCGGATGATAGGCAAGAATATAGTCACACATGCCGAAAGTTGTGAGAAAACTGCCACCCTGGTATCCCTAAAATCGGTGGATGCCGTTATCGGCTGGCATGTTTTCCACGATTGGGACCCGGATAAGATAGATGTGGTCTATCTCAAACCAGAGGAACTGCCGAGGATTGCCTATATTCCAGCCGCCATATCCACCTATGCCAAAGACAGGGAGAGTGCCCAGGAATTCATCGATTTTCTGGTCTCCAGACAGGGTCAGGATATTTTCCGTAAGTGGGGCTATATCACCACGGAAGATGAAGCCCGGCAGTTTGCTCCCGAAGCTAAAATTGGCGGCGAGTATAAACTTCCCGAAACATATGAATCGCTTGTCGGCAAATAAAGAAAGGTGGGAGCTTAATGTTCAAAATCCTGAGAGTCGCTAGCGGCGAGAGGGTATTCAGGGGAGCAACCATCAGCGCCCTGGCTCTTTTAACCATATTCTTCGTTGGCATCATAGTATCCCTGCTCACCTATACCAGCTGGGGCACCTTTCTGTCGGCTCTACTTTCTAAAGAAATCCTTTTTGCCATCAAACTGAGCCTGCTTACCGCTACCGCAGCCACCATTATCTCAGTAATTATCGCCGTCCCGGCAGCTTACGCCATCTCAAGAGCGCAGTTCTGGGGCAAGGATATCGTTGACAGTATGCTGGACCTGCCTATTGTCATATCACCGATAGCACTGGGTGCAGCACTGCTGGTCTTTTTCAATACCCCGATAGGTCACGCCATAAATGAGCATGTACCGTTTGTCTTTGCTGTACCTGGTATAATACTGGCGCAGATTACAGTGGTAAGTGCCCTAGCCATTCGACTGCTGAAGTCCACCTTCGACAGCATCGACCCAAGATATGAGCAGGTAGGCAGGACATTGGGCTGTAGTAAACTAGAGGCATTTTTTAGAGTCATTTTGCCTCTGTCTAAAGACGGCTTGGTCGCTTCCAGCATTCTAACCTGGGCTAGAGCGGTCGGTGAATTTGGCGCTACCGTCACGCTGGTGGGGGCAACCATCATGAAGACGGAAACGCTGCCCATCGCTATATTTTTGAGTCTAGCCTCGGCAGATATAGAAAAGGCGGTAGCTGTTATTTTTATACTGGTAATCATCGCCATCGTAGCCTTACTGGTTATCAGGAAGCTTATCGGTAGAAGGTACACCATATGATAGAAATCAAGAGCCTTTCTCTACGCTTAGGCAGCTTCTCACTAAAGGATATAAATCTGACCATCGAGAACAGGGAGTATTTTGTTATCCTGGGACCCACCGGCGCCGGCAAGACCATTCTCCTGGAATGCATCGCCGGACTCCATAACATTAAACAGGGAGAGATCTGGATGGACGGCAAAGAGATTACCCACCTGCCCCCGGAGGAGAGGTATATCGGCTACGTGCCCCAAGATTATGTCTTGTTTCCCTTCTTAAATGTGCGGGAGAATATCACCTTTGGTCTCAGGCATAGCAGATATTCACCAAATGAAGCTAAGGAGCGGACGAGCACACTGGCTAACATGCTGGGCATCTCCCCCATACTCAACCGAGATACACGTTCTCTGAGTGGTGGAGAAAAGCAGCGGGTAGCCATTGCCCGCGCTCTGGCTCCATCTCCGGAGATTCTGCTTCTGGACGAGCCTTTAAGCAGTCTGGACCTGCAAACCTCCAAGTATCTGCGGTTAGAGTTACGGCGGATTCATAAGGAGCTGGGGGTTACCACCGTCCACGTAACCCACAACCAGGTTGAAGCTGAGGAAATGGCCGATAGAATCGCCATCTTCAATACGGGTCGGCTGGAACAGGTAGGTAAGCCGGAGGAGGTATTTTTCTATCCCAAGAACGAAAGTGTTTCCGATTTTATCGGCGCGCCAAATATTCTGGACTGCGACTACTGCCGCAGCCTCGGGAAGGGGGTTATGGAGGTTGGCTGTGGTGGGCTGAGCATAATTGTCCCCCACGATGGAAACCTGGTTAAAAGGATTGCCGTCTTCCCCCATGATATCCATATATCTGAAACCAAACCACCGGGACCGGAGGTGAACCGGTTTAAGGGGACTATTACCAGCATCAAACCAGCTCAGGAGGCAGTTAGAATTGAGCTCAAGGTTGGAGCCACAAAGCTAACCGCCGGGATACCCCACCATATATTTGAGGATATGAATCTAGCGGTGGGCAAGGAGGTCTTCCTGATTTTAAAGCTGAGAGGAATAAGAATTTATGAAAGCAAATGACTCACACCCCGTAGCCGAGGCGGGGAGAGGCAACTTAGATACAGCCAGCGATAGGATTCGAACCTACGACCCGCGGTTTACGAATTCTGAGCCTGATGTGCCACCCTGTACCAGTGCATAGCATAACGCCCCGCCTGATCCGACGCCAACCCAGATTTTGTATCTGGCTCTGCTATCTTGTGCCGTTGAGTGTTAAACAGTTTGTTGGCAAAATGTTGGCAAAAGAGTGTGCACCACCCACCAAAGGAACATCATCATAGCACTGTCTGGTGAGAACTGAACATTCCGATGGATTGTTTAATCTACCCTGCGAAAAAGCCTCTAATCCAAGAAAACCTGGTCCTTGTATGATGGGATTACCGTTTCCCATCCGCTGCTGTTTCTTATCAAACTGGCCAAGTGTTGAGAGGCATTGAGCTCGCCGTGAGTTACAAAAACACGCCTCGGTGGCTTACGCAATCCAGACAACCATCTAACAAGTTCGTCTCTGTCAGCATGCGCCGAAAAGCCATTGAGCTGCACTATCTTGGCTCTTACCTGATAGTATTGCCCTAATATCCTAACTTCCTTGGCACCATCAATGATATGTCTCCCGAGAGTCCCAACGGCCTGATAACCAACAAAGAGGATGGTGCTTTCTTCCCTTGAGATATTGTTCACAAGGTGATGTTTTATCCTGCCCCCGGTGCACATACCGGAGCCAGCTATTATAATAGTGCTACCAACTGTGTGGTTTATTGCCTTTGACTCCTCGCTTGTCCTTACCAGATTCAACTCAGGAAAGTCAAAGGGTGACTTCCCCTGACGTAAAAGTTGATTCATCTCGGGATCCAATAACTCGGGATGATTCTGGAAGACCTCGGTAATACCCACCGCCATAGGACTGTCAACAAAAACCATAAGGTGGGGAATGCGACCCTCAAGCAGGAACGTGTTTAGATAATACAAAATCTCCTGTGACCTCTCTAAGGCGAAGCTGGGTATAACTATATTCCCCCCTCTTTTCACGGTGATATTTATAACCTTGGCAAGGCGGCTAGCCGCGTCTTCCGGACGCTCAAGCGCTCTATCACCATAAGTGGACTCCACTATGACATAGTCTGCCTCATCGCAGAGTGTTGGGTCGTGAAGCATCGGTTTACCCCACCGGCCAATGTCTCCAGAAAACAAGATTGTCCTTTCCTCTCCGCTCTGCCATATCTTGAGCTTGACCATAGATGAGCCTAAGACGTGTCCAGCATCATAGAAGGTAGCTTCAACGCCGTCGCCTATTTTGACAGTGTCACCATATTTAACGGATGAAAACAATGTAAACACAGCTTCAGCGTCATCCTTGGTATATAATGGAATCTCTGGACAGGGGCCTTCCCTGCCTTCTCTTTCATGTCGGCGCCTTTTAAACTCCGCATCTTCCTGCTGTAGGTTTGCTGAATCTAGCAACATTATCTGGGTGATTTCGGAGGTGGCACCCGTGCAGTATATCGGGTGGTTGAAGCCTTCCCGAACTAGTTTAGGTAATAGACCACTGTGGTCTAAATGGGCGTGTGTCAAAAGAACCGCATCCAAAGTCTTTGCTGGGACAAAGAAAGGACTCCAGTTTCTCCCTATGAGTTCTCTTTCTTGATAGAGTCCACAGTCCACTAAAAGTCTTACATTGTTTGTTTCAATTAAGTATTGCGAGCCAGTAACATTCTGAGCCGCACCGAGAAAGCTGAGTTTGATTTGCATCCTTTGACTCTGAGATAACTTGGCTTGTCTTAAAACGATCTTATCTCTACGGGTTTCAGCCGTGTTAGGCCCTTTCTGAGATGGTAGCAGAAGTAGATTCGTTGTGCAACCTCAGTCACTTTCTGTTACCACGAATGAAAATTTTGGGGATTACTCAAGTTAAACAAAGTGGTTGATTGTTGGATGGAAGTTAAGCTTTAATCCCCTCTTTTATATAACCTAGCTTCATTACCTATACTTATTGTGTCTCCTATCTTAACCAGTCCACCCTGGATTACCCTAGCAAATACCCCCTCTTTAGGCATGATGCACTTGCCTATCTGACGATAGATAGCACACCCAGAATGGCACTCTTTGCCCAGTTGAGTAACCTCTAAAATAACCCCTTTCCCTATAGAAAGCCGTGTACCAATAGGCGACGAGACAAGGTCTATTCCTTCGCAGGTAAGGTTTTCAGCAAAATCTCCTGGACCGACATCAAAACCTAGCTCTCGCATCTTATTAATACTCTCAATTGCCAGCAGGCTTACCTGCCGATGGGTGCAGCAATCGGCATGGGCATCGCCAATAAGACCAAAGTCCTCTTGAAGGAATCCTTCCTTCACAACTTCCTTTTTAGTGCCCTTTTTCTCACTTCTACAGACGGCAATGACTCTTCCCATCTCAATACCTTCTAATCCCTTTGACATTTATCTTTCTCAAGTGCCCGGTAGAAAGCCTTCCAGAAGGGGTCAACGATAGGGTGCTCAAGCCTCTTCTCGCTCCCTCCTTCTACTAGAACCATTCCCTTTTCCGGTTTGGTTAATTCTCCGACAATGGAAGATTTAATACCCTTTTGAGCCAAAGCCCCTACCACTTCTTGAGCTTTATGCTCTCGGCAGGCAATGATTAATGTTCCCTCGCTAATAGAGGCGTAGGGGTCGATGCCAAAATAGCGGCATATCTCTCTGACACAGTCCTCAACCACAATCTGCTCCTTCTCTATCCTCACTCCCAGACCAGCCGCCTGAGCCAGTTCATACAGTCCGCCCCATATCCCGCACTCGGTGGCATCATGCATAGCCGTAACACCCTTATCTCTAATGCCAACGCTTACTGCAGTCAGTGCATCCTCCACCACTGACATCTTATAGAATATCTGCTGTGCCTTCTGGCTAAAGCTAAGCCCAAATTTCTCCTCGATAATACGGGGAAACATGGTGGCAAAGATACCTGTTGCCTCGATAGCTGGACCCTTAGTGATAATCATCTTATCCCCGGCTCTTACCATTCTGGAAGTAACATATTCATCCTTCTCGCCAACCCCGATTACAGTAGCCCCACCCACCATCGGGTAATGGCAGTTCTCGTATCTGGCGGTGTGACCAGAAATGACCGAGATTCCGAGTCGCTCGCACTCCCGGTGCATGGTGTCCCACATTATCTCCAGTTGCTCTTTGGTCATCTCCATAGGCAGGTTCAAATCTATGGATAGAAACTTAGGTTTCAGCCCGCAGGTCACAGCGTCAGAGACAAGAATATGAATGGCAAACCAGGCTGCCCTCTCCCAGCCATACTCAGGAACGATGAATACCGGGTCGCAGGTAAATGAGACTGCTTTATCCCCAATTTCGACTATGCCCACGTCCACCCCATGTTGAGGTCCCACCAAGATCTTTTCACTCTTAGCCCCCAGGCGGGGAAATATCAGCTCGTTAAAGATTTCGGGGGATATTTTGCCGATCTCAGGGATTTCACTCACTGGCATTATCCTTTCTCTTGCTTTTGGCAAGGTAGTCCTCAATAGCTGATCTGAGCGCCTCCTCGGCTAGAACCGAGCAGTGCATCTTAATCGGGGGCAGTCCGTCCAAGGCTTCAGCTACCGCCCGATTGGAGATTTCCAGCGCCTCTTTTATACTCTTCCCTTTTACCATCTCGGTAACCATTGAGCTGGTGGCAATGGCAGCCCCGCAGCCAAAGGTCTTGAATTTAGCATCAACAATGGTACCGTTATTTACCTTGATGTAAAGCTCCATGATATCGCCGCACACCGGGTTTCCCACATGTCCGATGCCATCGGGATTTTCTATCTCCCCCACATTCCTCGGGTTCTTGAAGTGCTCCATCACCTTCTCACTATATAGCGACCACACATCACGCATGTTTTCCTCTCCTATCTATGGCTTTTCAAAAGCGGTGACATAGCTCTGAGCTTGGCAACAATTCTGGGCAAGACCTCCAGAACTCGATCTATCTCCTCCTCAGTAGTCCACTTCCCCAGACTAAACCTCAACGAGCCGTGCGCCTGTTCATGGGGAAGCCCCATTGCCAGGAGCACGTGGGATGGCTCAAGGCTTTGAGAACTACAGGCTGAGCCGGTAGAAGCACAAATACCCTCCAGGTCAAGGTTTAGAAGCATTGACTCCCCTTCGACAAAGTCAACGCTAACATTAACATTGTTGGGCAGCCTCTTTACAGGATGACCGTTTAAGCGGCTATGGTCAATCCGTTCCAGTAGACCTTTAATGAGCTTGTCACGAAGAGAAGTCAGCCGCTTCGCTTCTTCACCCATTTCCTGCCGAGCAAGTTCTGCCGCCTTGCCAAAGCCCACAATTCCGGGAACATTCTCGGTGCTTGCCCGCCGCCTTCTCTCCTGCTCACCACCATGCATAAAGGAGACTAGCTTGGTCCCTTTCCTGATATATAGCGCTCCAGTCCCCTTGGGACCATAGAGCTTGTGGGCTGACATTGACAGTAGGTCTACCCCGAGCTCATTCACATCCACCGGGATGTGCCCCGCTGTCTGCACGGCGTCAGTGTGAAAATAGATTCCGGCTTCTCTGGCAATCTTGCCTATTTCAGCTATCGGCTCTATGGTGCCCACTTCATTATTGGCGTGCATCACCGAAATCAGAATAGTTTTACTCAGTGATAGCCTTCTTGACATCATCAGGGTCAACCAGGCCATACTCATCTACCGGGAGGTAGGTTACCTTAAACCCCCTTCTCTCCAGAAACTTGCACGTCTCTATCACGGCGTGGTGCTCAATGGCGCTGGTAATGATATGGTTGCCCTTGCTCTCATTGGCGTAAGCCACACCCTTTAGGGCAAAGTTATCTGCCTCAGTCCCGCCGCTGGTAAAGACGATTTCCTCACTCCGGGCACCAATAAGGTCGGCAACCTTAGCCCTTGCCTCCTCTATAGCCCCCTTTGCCTCCTGCCCATAGGAATAGATGCTTGAAGGGTTACCAAATGCTTCAGTAAAATAGGGTAGCATTGCCTTCACTACTTCAGGGTGTGTCGGCGTGGTGGCGGCATAATCAAGGTATATCCGTTTCATTTCTCACCCCTCCTTTTTGATCTATACTATCATCACCACCCACAGTCGCTACCTATCGCATGAGGCATGGCATCCAAGCAATCCCCTCCATTGCTTAGTAGTTCTCTATCGGACGTTCCTCAAGGTTCTTAAAGGTTATGCCCGATTCTACCCCAGGCAGAGGTGCCACCGGCTCAGTGAGGAGGAACTCCCCCTTTTGTATCCACTCCTTTAGAATCTGGGCAATCTTCACTGCCTTGGAATAGCTAGATAGAGACGCTGTAGGGACTTCCTTCCCTTGAACAACTATCTTTCCACTCTTGAGTTGGGCATAATTGACTTCTCCCAGGATATCCGGCTTCCTCTGGGGGTAAGCCTCGGCATAATCGACGATGGGGGCAAAAATATCAGCGTCCCTCACTACTGCATAGCGAAGAACTTCCTCAGAGATTATCGGTATGGGAACACCGATGCCCACTGTTATGGTGCAACCATAGCCCAGCATGCTTGTCCCACGGAGCCACTCTGGCTTCATCTGCTTCAGGTCACCAATTACGGCCAGCGTTCCAGCAGGTCGCCTCGGAACACCATTATCGCCTCTTAGAGCAGTGGGGTTATGCTGCGTGCCTTGCCATACAACGTAGCCAATTCCCCCGCCGAGGAATATCTTAGTGCCAATGCCAATCGTCTTATAATAAGGGTCTTTTAGCAAAGGAGACAGTTGACCTGCGCTACAGTAGTTGGCATTCCTCAACTTTGGTTTCAATACACCCATATAGGTGTAAATTGTCCTGTCCGACAGGTTCACTGCTACGTTGTAGTTCTGGTAAGCGTTCCTTGGGTTAAATAGCACCACCTCATTGAGGTCTTTGATATTAATCCAGGTCTCCAGCTTCTTCCTCGGGTAGCAATCCGTACCATAGGCGGTGGCTACCAGTCTGATGTCCTTACCAGCAACAAGCTCCTCAATTACATGACCGCCGCCATAGTTGAATTCCCCTGGATAGGCTCTATTTCTAGGATCATCGTCAGGTATAGCGGTGGCGCCAATAAAGATGTCTACCGCGGCGAGCCCGGCGTAAGCTGGAATGTCATTGAGATAAAGCCAACCACCGCCAAGCTTTATTCGTGGCTTAGAGTGTCCTATGTTAAGATAGGCCCCAGAGGAACACATGGGGCCAAAGGTCCCCGTGGTTACGACATCCACTTTCTCGGCCGTCTTTTCGATACCTTCCTCCGCCACAACATCAATTATTTCTTCGGCAGTAACCACTACTGCCTCCCCCTTACGAATTCTTTCATTGATTTCAGCAATTGTTTTGGTCATGTGTTGCCCTCCTTTTGGACTTCGCGTTCATGCTGCTTTAGCCCTTTCGGGCAACACATTGTCCATAGCGCTACTACCACCTCAAATAATCTCCTCATCGCTTACCTACTCCTATCCATCTGCCTTGGCGTTCATATTCTGGCTAGTTCTTTTTATCTTAATTATCTCGGCAAGGATGCTTATGGCAATCTCTTCCGGGGTCTCGGCACCGATTTCTATCCCAAGTGGGGCATTGACCCTGTCCAGTTGCCGCTGGGACACCCCTTTTCGCACTAAGCGCTCCTTAACCTCCATAACCTTCTTCTCGCTGCCGATCATTCCGATGTACCTGGCTTTGGTACCAACAGCAAAGTGCAGGCATTGCTCGTCAAGGATATGCCCCGGGGTAAAAATAACAACGTAACTGCCTCCATCCACGCTCAATCTAGAAAAGGCATTCTCGTACTCTTCCACTATTAACAAATCAGCGTTGGGAAACCGCTCACTATTGTTATATTCAGGGCGTGGGTCTATTATTACTACCCGGAACCCGAGCATCTTGGCCATCGCCGATGTGCTCTGGGCGATATGCCCGGCACCACAGAGATAGAGTGTTTCGGGAGGGAGAATCGGTTCCAAGAAGACATCCATTTGCCCGCCACAAATC
This sequence comes from uncultured delta proteobacterium, assembly GCA_963739245.1. Classification (GTDB taxonomy): domain Bacteria; phylum Chloroflexota; class Dehalococcoidia; order Dehalococcoidales; family BS750m-G39; genus CAVTZP01. Next base: position 8,012 of record CAVTZP010000004.1, on the reverse strand, counting down.
ATTGCCGCCTCCACTCCCCTACCGGAGAGATCAAAGTGCACTACCTGCGGCTCGCCTGAACTCATTACCTCAGCTGCCTTCTCCCTAACTTGCTCCTCAATGCCCCCACCCCCCACCGTACCCATAAAGGTGCCATCGCCCTTAATTAGCATCTTTGCTCCGGCTTTTCTTGGTGCTGAGCCACGACTGGAAACGACCGTGGCTAACACTGCCTGTCCCCCTTTTGATGTGATACTGACTAACTCCTGATAAATCTCTAACATCTTGCTCCCACTAAAAGACTAGTCAGCTGTATTAAATTTCAGCATTATGGCTTCAAGAACTCCCCAAGCTATAGCTCTCATCTTGTCCCTGATGACATAGCAAACAGCCTTGTCATTTACCGGGTCAACCTCAATAAGCTTGGTGCCTTTAGATACCCTTACCCCGCTTCTCATAAGACCGCGCAATATGCCGTCTATAGGCGCTTCTAGCGGCAAGTCTCCAACCCGCCCCACAACCTCACCACCAACTACTGAATCGCCAATCTCCCTATCCGTGGTAAACACGCCGGCTACAGGTGCCCAGATTACCCTCTCTTTACTAAGTCTACCTATAGCTACAGGAATTCCAGTGTTCTTCTCAGCTTCGCCATCAAGTATTACCCTACCCAGGTTATTGCTGTGGTTGGTCTCTACCACAATATGCACGTCTCTACCAGCATAAAAGCCTCTTCCCATGCCAATTACTAAGGGGGCATCGGTAATCCTGGTTCCGGTGTTTCTTTTTGCCATGATGGCATCAACTAGCACGTCAGGCTTTATCTTTTCCTTTATTGACGCTTCAGGATTAATTACTACGGGTATGTTTCCCTGTTGCCAAGCTTGGTAGACTTCTTCTGGCAGGGCAGAAACAAGCTGTGCTGTTACCCCCTCAATGGTTTTCACTCCGTCAAAAACCGCTTCGGAGAAGGTGGTACCGCGGCTTACTGCTAGGGGACTAGCTAGCTCAGTAAGGCAAACCCGAAAATGGCTGCAGTGCAGCCTGTGGGCTATGCCACTGGCTACCTCTCCACCCCCTTTAATCAATACTATAAGTTCAGATAGTTTCCTCATCAGCTACCTGCTCCTATTGATACTATGCCGGCATTCATATCCCCTCACCCTAGCTAAACTCTCTCTTAATCTTTCTCCTTCTCTTTTTTAATTCATCCGCAGGAGCTATTACTCCGGTCAGATGCTCAAGCCTCTTCAGCCGTTCTTCTAACTTATCCTGCTCCTTGAGGACCAGCCTTATCGCCTTTGCCACCGGGTCAGGCAACCTGCCATGCTCTAAGTCCATGAGCGGCTTCTTATCCTCTACTATTCTTCCCGGTATTCCCACCACCGTTGCCCCGGGTGGCACTGACTTTACCACTACTGAACCCGAGCCAATTCTGGCACCATCGCCTATGGTGATAGCACCTAGGGCTGCCGCCCCGGTCCCTATTACCACGTTATCGCCAACTGTAGGATGGCGCTTCCCTTTCTTTAAAGTGGTTCCACCTAGGACGACTCCTTGATATATCAGCACATCGTCACCTACCTCAGCGGTTTCCCCGATGACCACTCCCGCCCCGTGGTCTACGAAGAAACGCCGGCCGATTTTGGCTCCGGGGTGGATTTCAATGCCGGTTAAGAAGCGATTGATATGTGAAAAGAGTCGGGCTGGAAACCAGAGCCTGTGTTGCCAGAGGTAGTGAGCAAAACGGTGAAACCATAGAGCATGCAGCCCCGGGTAGCAGAAGATGACCTCTAGTACACTCCTCGCCGCTGGGTCTTTGGCAAAAACTGTTTGAATATCCTCTCTTAACGTCTTAAACAAGTTAGCATCCTTTCCCCTTTATTTAATCCGGCTTTTGCTCCTGAAATAGCCAGGTAGAAAGATAACGTTCACCAGTGTCAGGCAGAACGACTACTATGAGCTTACCCTCGCTTTCTGGTCGTTTGGCTACCTGCAGTGCCGCCCAGGTTGCCGCTCCTGAGGATATACCAGCCAGAATTCCTTCTTCCTTGGCTAATCTTCTCGCCATTATTCCAGCGTCTTCATTGGTGACCTTAATAATTTCATCAACCAAATCCAGCCGCAAAACGTCGGGAATAAAGCCAGCCCCGATGCCCTGAATCTTGTGTGAGCCTTGTTTCCCCCAGAAAGTACCGGAGAATCAACCGGCTCAACGGCGATGGCTTTAAACTGTGGTTTCCTTGGTTTGATTACTTCAGCCACCCCGGTAATTGTTCCACCCGTGCCTACCCCAGCGACCAGAATGTCTACTTTGCCATCGGTATCCCGCCATATCTCCTCAGCGGTGGTCAGCCGGTGTATCTCCGGATTGACTGGGTTCTTGAACTGCTGGGGCATAAAGTAGTTAGGGTTTTCTGCCACTAGTTGCTCCGCCTTTCTGACCGCCCCGCGCATCCCTTCGGCTCCAGGGGTCAACACCAGCTCAGAGCCGAAAATAGATAGAAGCTGCCTCCGTTCCAATGACATCGTGTCAGGCATGGTGAGGATGAGCCTGTATCCCCTGGCGGCACAGACAAAGGCGAGGGCGATGCCGGTGTTGCCGCTAGTGGGCTCAACGATAACCGTATCTTTGCTAATAAGTCCCCTCTCCTCAGCATCAACAATCATGGCTACCCCAATCCTGTCTTTAACGCTTCCCACGGGATTGAAGGACTCAAGTTTGGCTACTACCTCAGCCTTTAGCCCCTCGGTTACCCGATTCAATTTTACCAGTGGTGTATTCCCGATTAGCTCAGTAGAGTCTCTGGCTATGCCTCTGGTTAGCTTTGGCAGCTGTATTGTCTTGTATTGAAGGGTATCTTCTTTTTGGGTCTTGACCATCTTGAGTTTATCCTCCTCCTAACAGTATGAAACAGGGAGCTTCATAAACCTCTACTTCTTGGTAGCCCTTCTTAGCCTTAAATGATACAAGCTCAACCAACTTATCCCAGCTCGTGATTTGAATACCGCCGATCATCCTCATCATTTCTGGATTGCCCCAGTCCCAGGTTTTGGCTTCATCAAGCTCACAAACTGTGGTTGCCCCACTTTCCATATCAATAACCTTTAGTCTAACTTTTGGCTCGGCTTCCGGTCGGTGACCAGCCCATGGCTCCATAAGCTTCATCAAGGCGTGGAAGTCAACCGAATGCTGGTCACTCCCAGACCCGGTATCTCCCTCTGCCTCGCCAATGTAGCCCCGATATTTCTCGCAGAAACATAAGTAGTAATGTCTGCCCCGGTAAAGCGGACACTCGTCACACAACCTCTGAGTAAATGGGCAGACCATATCTATCTTTGCCATCCCAATCCTCCTTTAGCGAAAAGTTTAGCCTCCTGACATAATCAAGTAAATTTCCACCTTATCTCCATCTTTTAACTTAGTATTTAAGCCATCAGTAAGAGCCTGGTATGGCTGCTCGTTAACAAACACGACCCAGTGGGGATAAACCTCTTTGCGTTTACTATCAAAAAACTCGGAGCTTCCCAGCCTATAGTTACCTGATAACTCCTCAAGTAGAGCGCTTAACGTAGCACTTTGAGTCTCAAAATCTATCTCATTATTCAAGTTAAAGCTTGATTCTAGGGTAATCTTCATCAGCCATTCACCGTCCTTTCTCTAGTTTTCCGATGAACCACTTAACTGAGGGGTGGGCATCCCCGCAATCTTCTCTACCGCCTCAAGCGTCAGATTAATCTCCTCGGCAGTATTGAAATACCCTGGGCTCAAGCGAATAGTACCTAAGGGATAGGTACCCAGGGTCTTATGAGCCGCCAGGGCACAATGAAGCCCTGTCCTTACCTTGATGTCAAACGCTTGGTCAAGAATAGTTCCCACCTCCGCTGGCTCATATCCCTCAAGGTTAAAGGAGACGATAGGCGCTTGCTTGGCCCGGTCTTTTACGCCGTAGACCGTTACCCGTGGGATGTGAGATAGACCTTCAAGCAGCTGTTCGGTCAGGGATTTCTCATACATCAGGATTTTCGCCATTCCTTCCTTGAAAATAAACTTCAGCCCGGCGCCCAGTCCGGCGAGGCCGACACTATTTACTGTTCCGGCCTCAAACTTGTAGGGCAGGTCTGCTGGCTGCTCCTCCTGTTCGGAGTGTGAGCCAGTGCCACCCTCACGCAATGAATCAAGGTCAACCCCCTCGCCTATATAGAGTACGCCGGTACCTGGCGGCCCGAACAGACCTTTGTGACCGGAAAAGGCGAGTAGGTCGATGTTGCCCCCTTGGACATCAAGCGGATACTTACCAGCAGTTTGTGCTGCATCGACCATGAAGGTTATGTTATGCCGCCGAGTAATTTCTCCGTATTCTTCAATTGGTTGAATGACCCCAGTCACGTTAGAGGCATGAGTCATCACCACCAGCTTGGTTTCCTTGGTTATCGCCCTTTCTATGTCCTCTATAGACACAAACCCATCCCCGGAATGGGGAGAAAGCCTGGTTACTCTGACCCCTTGCCGCTCAAGTTTTCTCAGCGGGCGAATCATAGAGTTATGCTCAATAGAGCTGGTGATGACGTGGTCGCCCGGTCTGAGCAGCCCCTTCAGCCCTATATTCAGCGAATCAGTGCAATTGAAGGTGAATATAACTCGGTTCATTTCCACAGCGTTAATAAGCTTGGCAACAAGCATCCTGGTTTCCCAAACCGTCTTCCTAGCGGCTACAGCCATACTGTGGCTACCACGACCCGGATTACCCCCTTTCCTTCTTAGGAAGTCGTCCACCGTAAGATAAACGCTTTCCGGTTTGGGCCACGATGTTGCTGCATTATCCAGATAAATCATAGTAGCTCACCTAAGTTCCAATATATTTGGCATAAAGTCCCCTTGCCAGTGCTTCATCATCTGTGTTCTTCACGATAGCCCGCCCGTCGGGGAAGACAACCATCTCATGAGAATCAACCACAAAGCGCAGCATAAACTCGTTATAGCTGACTTCTCCCAATGGGCTAAGACGTGCGGCGAGCCCTTCGAGGGAAACACTTGCTATCTCGGGGTTCAAGACCTGCACTGCATTCTGCCCGCAAAGTGAAGCCGTTCTCGTTCCAAACCTCGCCTCCAGAAACTCGTATTCACCCTGACAGGCTGGGCAATCGGCACGACGGCTAACCTTAAGGCGGGAAAATTTGCCTTTCCAAGCATCAATCACTATAAGGTCCCGATTGAGTTCCTTAGCTCCGACCAATATCTTCATTGCTTCCGCGGCTTGCAGAGAGGCGATAATAAAAGGGGCAGGACTGATTACCCCGGCTGTGTCACAGGTCAGTGCTATGCCCCTGCCGATAGAGCCATAGAGACACCGAAAACATGGAGCTTCACCCGGAATGATATTCATCGTCATTCCCGATGCAGCTATGGCTCCGCCATATACCCACGGAATACCATGCTTTAAGGAAACATCGTTTATAAGGAGCCGGGTTTCAAAATTATCCAGTCCATCCAGGATCAAATCGGCATTAGCGACCAGCCGCTCAATATTGGTGTAATTCACATCGGCGACTACACCCTCAATTTCAACTGAGGAATTGACCCTCTTTAAGTGACGCTCAGCGGCTATCGCCTTGGGCAGTTGAGCTTTTATATCCTCTTCATCAAACAGGACTTGCCGCTGCAGGTTGTGGTACTCAATAAAATCTCTATCAATAATCTTAACTTTCCCTACACCGGCACGCACCAGAGAAGTGGCAATAACAGTTCCCAGTGCTCCACAGCCAATGATTGCCACGTTGCTGCTGCCTAGTTTCTTCTGCCCTTCTTCACCTATTCCCGGGAAAAGGGTTTGTTTTGAATACCTGTCAATCATAGAAGCCCTCTCTTTTTATGTATGACGTTCGAGTTATTAGCAGCAGGCTTATATGTAATACATAGCCTGTTCAGGCTGCTCCTTTCTCCTTTGTCGTTCCACTAAGTTCTGCAGGGTCGTAGACTCTAAAACCCCATCCATTGCCTGCTTCAGTTCACCCCAGATATCCCGGGTGACGCATAATTTGGAGCGGCTGCATATTCCTGGACTGTTAACACACTCTACCGGAGCAACTGAGCCCTCAAGAAGTTGAATGACTTCGCTCAGCTTTATTTCCTTAGGAGGTTTAACCAGTGAAACTCCCCCCTTTGCCCCTCGAGTGGTTCTTACTATGCCCCCAGCTATAAGGGGGGTAATCAGATGCTCTAGATAGCGTACTGAAATCTGCTCCCTCTCCGCAATGTCTTTTAGTAGAACCGGTTCCTCCCCCTGATGGAGTGCTAAATCTAAAAGCGCCCTGGTTCCATATCGTCCTCTTGTCGAAAGCTTCATTGGTTTAGCTCCTTTGTTGACTAATATTATCAACTTAGTATACAATACCATAAAATGGTAAGACTGTCAATCTATCATCCCTTTTTCAACGTCCGTTCTAACACTGGAACTGGACTCGTTTTCGGGGGGTCAATATTGACAAATTAATCAGAGTGACTAAAACGACAAAAGGAAGGATAAGGAGGAGAACCAAAATGGACGTATCAGGTGCTATTCTGAAGAGGGCAAGTATAAGAAGGTGGAAGCCGGTGCCTGTGGAAAAAGAAAAGATTGAAAAGGTGTTGGAGGCAGGCAGGCGAGCGCCATCATGGGGAAACACTCAACCATGGCGTTTCATTGTGGTTCAAGATAAGGCTAAAATAGAAGAATTAGCAAAGGCTGCCGGTGGACAACCTCAAGTCAGTAGTGCTCCGGTTGTAATTGTTTGTTGTGGTTCAATAAATGACTTCTCTCGCAAGCTACATAGAGAGGCCTTGAAGCAACTTAGAGATACCGGCGTGATGGATTGGACAGACGAATTTTTGGATAATGTAGTTTTACAGAGCGATGTGTTCGCACCATACCGTCTAGGTGAACAGGTGATGATTGTGAAAGCTAGCGAGCAGATTATGATTGCTATCGCGTATATGACTTTAGAAGCTGTAAATCAGGGCCTGGGTACCTGTTGGATGGGAGCGATATCCCCCAAAGATGCTCATAAAGTCATGAATTTACCGGATAGCATATTTGTGCATGCTTTGCTACCCTTGGGGTATCCTGGCGAGGATCCCAAGCCCAGACCCAGAAAAGATATTAGCAAAATCGTTTTTTGGGGGAAATACGAATAATTGATTGTGCGCATGGAAGGTGGGAGTAGTGGGGAAAGGACGAATAGCCATTCCTTTCCCTCCTTCTCCTCTATTTAGATACTTTTATTAATTTGTCAACACCCCGTTGCAATGGCAGGTAGAACCTCAAAGCGGTCTCTTTACTCTGGCTTGGGATAGCGCCAAATCTAGCTAAGACAAGAAAGATTCGCAGATTCAGTAGTCAGCAATAGTGTTCATAAACTGTTTCCATTAAGGAACATGATTGTCGAACTCCACCGAAATGGACTGCTAGCTGGACATCTGTAACAAAACTTGCCATTGCCATTAGGATTGCACGAAACTGACTTTTGTGCAATTTACATGCACTGAAAAATAAGTCAAATTGGTGAATCTGAAGAAATAGCTAATATGCGGGTAGCCCCTCTGGGTATATGAGTAGTTTTTGAAAAACAAGCGAAAGTGGGCAGAGGATGTGACATCCCTTGAAACGCTTACCTTTAAAGCCTACAATATAAAGAATGAATGACCTGGTTTCCTTACTGATTATTGTGTTATTCTTGCTGGCGAGTCTGGGATTGGTACTTATTTGCCAGCGCCTGATGAGGCCGTGAGATGAATATTCTATATATTGTTTCGGGTGTAATATCACTCTGTCTGCTGGTGTATCTTATTTTGGCGCTTCTGAAGCCGGAGTGGTTCAAATGACTATCTTCGATTGGCTTCAAATCGGGCTGTATTTGTTAATCCTACTGTTGCTTGTCAAGCCGCTGGGAGCGTACATGGCGCGGGTGTATCAGGGCGAACGCGTGTTTCTTACACCCGCCATTGGACCCGTCGAGCGTTTTATCTATCGAATTGCCAGGCTACGTGCAGATGA
>CAVTZP010000003.1:0-415103 GCA_963739245.1 uncultured delta proteobacterium | reverse complement strand
CTTCACTGGAAGGGCTTAACGTTAACCAGTCAGCCAGCAACGTGCAGTCCGGCGGCAATATGGAGGGCAAGGAGGTGCGCTTCGGCGTTGCCAACTCAGCCCTGTGGGCTACTGCCACAACTGGCGCTTCAAATGGTTCCGTGAATTCGATGCATGATTCGTTCACGCCTCTGGGCGGGCTGGTGCCGATGTGGCTCATGCAGCTTGGAGAGGTGGTTTATGGCGGAGTCGGCTCCGGTTTATACGGTATGCTGGCCTTCGTCATCATTGCGGTGTTTGTGGCCGGTCTGATGATAGGGCGTACCCCTGAATACCTGGGCAAGAAGATTGAAGCCTACGAAATGAAAATGGCTTCACTGATGGTGCTTATCCCGGTATTGCTCGTACTTTTCGGCACAGCTATCGCCGTGGCCACGCCGGCGGGCAGGGCAGCGGTGTTCAACCCCGGCGCCCACGGTTTCAGCGAGGTGCTGTACGCCTTCTCCTCGGCGGGCAATAACAACGGCAGCGCCTTCGCCGGTCTTGGCACGAATACGCCTTTTTATAATATAGCACTTGGCTTTGCCATGCTCTTCGGCCGTTACTGGCTGGCGATTCCGGCGCTGGCAATCGCCGGTTCCCTGGTGCAGAAGAAAAAAGTGCCGGTAACCTCGGGCACGCTACCGACACATACCCCGCTCTTTATCTTCTGGCTTATAGCGGTAGTCGTGATTGTCGGAGCGCTAAGCTTTCTCCCCGCCCTATCTCTCGGCCCTATTGTGGAACATTTACTTATAAGGTAACTAAGATGATAGAAGACCCGCAACAACCGGAAATAAAGTCCCAAACAACCGAAGGCTTGGCTATGACGCATTCGAAGAGACAGTCGCGTCTGGGACAGCGGTTGTACCGTCGTGCCATTGTCGACGCTTTCCTCAAACTCAACCCGCGCTGGATGATACGCAACCCGGTCATGTTCGTCACCGAGGTGGGCAGTATCCTGACCACTGCCCTGTGGCTGCAGGCGCTGCTCGGTCATGGAGAGGCACAGGCTGCCTTTGTTGGCGGGGTTGCTTTGTGGCTGTGGCTGTGCGTATTCTTCGCCAATTTCTCTGAGGCGCTGGCTGAAGGTCGCGGTAAAGCGCAGGCAGCGGCATTACGTCGAACACGTAAAGAAACTCAAGCCAAACGGCTTACCAAGCCGAAATACGGGGCTAAATACGAGCTGGTGTCTTCCAGCACGCTGCGACAGAACGATGTCTTTCTCGTCGAGGCCGATGATATTATTCCGACCGACGGCGAGGTAATTGAAGGTATCGCTTCGGTGAACGAGAGCGCAGTCACCGGTGAAAGTGCCCCCGTCATCCGCGAATCGGGAGGAGACCGGAGTGCTGTCACTGGTGGGACACGCGTATTGTCGGACTGGCTGGTAGTACGCGTGACCGCTAACCCCGGAGAAGGATTCCTCGACCGCATGATTAGCCTTGTGGAAGGAGCCAAGCGCCAGAAGACGCCTAACGAAATCGCCCTTAACATTTTACTGGCGGCATTTACCATAGTATTTCTCGTTGTCTGCATGACGCTGTTGCCTTTTTCATTGTACAGCGTTGGAGTGAGCCAGGGCATACCAATTACTATCACCGTTCTGGTGGCACTACTGGTCTGTCTCATCCCAACCACTATCGGCGGGTTACTGCCAGCTATTGGTATCGCTGGCATGGACCGTCTTATCCGGCGCAATGTCATCGCTCTATCGGGTCGGGCGGTGGAGGCGGCGGGAGATGTAGACGTATTGCTTCTAGACAAGACGGGCACTATCACACTCGGCAACCGCCAGGCGACCGAGTTCATACCTTTGGGAGCGGTAAGCGAGCGTGAGCTGGCCGAGGCGGCGCAACTGGCTTCACTGGCCGATGAGACGCCGGAAGGACGGAGCATCGTGGTGCTGGCGAAGGAAAAGTACGGACTGCGGGGCAGCCCTGTAGAGAAACAGCGTGATATGCGTTTTATTCCCTTCTCCGCACAGACACGTATGAGCGGCGTGGATATGGACGGGCTGGCTATCCGTAAAGGCGCGGCTGATGCCATTACGGCTTATATCCAGGAGCAGGGTAATTCAGTACCAACGGAACTTAAAACAATAGCGGATAGTATCGCCCGGAGCGGGGGCACACCCCTGGTGGTGACGCGTAATGGTGAAGCCCTCGGCGTAGTCCATCTTAAAGATATCGTCAAGGGCGGTATAAAAGAGCGGTTTATGAAGATGCGGAAGATGGGTATCAAGACCGTGATGATTACCGGTGATAACCCGCTGACGGCGACGGCCATTGCCGCCGAGGCGGGGGTGGATGACTTCCTGGCGCAGGCTACTCCTGAGGCCAAGCTCAAGTTGATACGTGAGAACCAGGCCGGCGGGCGGCTGGTAGCCATGACGGGCGATGGCACCAACGATGCCCCGGCCTTAGCCCAGGCCGACGTGGCCGTGGCGATGAACACCGGGACGCAGGCGGCCCGCGAAGCGGCCAACATGATTGACCTTGACAGCAACCCTACCAAGCTCATTGAAATTGTGGAGACGGGCAAGCAGCTGCTGATGACGCGGGGGTCTTTGACCACTTTCAGCATCGCCAACGACGTTTCCAAATATTTTGCCATCATCCCGGCGGCATTCGCCACCATTTACCCTGCCCTGGGGGCATTGAACATCATGCATCTGGCGACGCCGGAAAGCGCTGTTCTCTCGGCGGTAATATTTAATGCCCTCATTATCATGATGCTCGTGCCGCTGGCTTTGCGCGGCGTGCCGTACCGTCCGGTAGGAGCGGCCAGGCTCCTGCGTGACAACCTGTTAATTTATGGAGTAGGCGGACTGATTGCGCCATTTATCGGCATTAAGTTGATTGATATGATTTTAGTAGCTTTGCATTTGGCATAATTAAGGAGACGAAAGGGAAGTCTTATGCTGCGTCAGCTTAGAATTGCCCTGGTATTCCTGGGGATATTCACGGTAATCACCGGGGTAATATACCCTCTGTTCATAACCGGCATGGCTCAAGCCTTTTTTCATCACCAGGCTAATGGAAGCTTGATTGAGAAAAATGGAAAGAGCGTCGGTTCGGAACTTATCGGGCAGCCGTTCAGCGACCCGAAGTATTTCTGGGGGAGGCTCTCGGCAACAGCGCCGTTCCCGTATAACGCAGCTGCCTCTTCAGGTTCGAACTATGGCCCGTCGAACCCAGCACTCCGGGAGGCAATCCAGGCACGGATAGATGCACTGAAAGCTGTCGACCCGGATAACAATCAACCAATACCTGTGGATTTGGTAACCTTTTCCGCCAGCGGTCTTGACCCGGACATCAGCGTTGCTGCGGCAGACTATCAGGTTCCGCGTGTAGCCCGGTACCGGGGGTTAAGCGAGGAGCAAGTCTATGCACTTGTGAATCGTTTCACTAAAGGTCGCCAGTTCGGCATCCTGGGCGAGCCGCGTGTGAATGTCTTGCAGCTCAATCTTTCACTGGACGCAGTGAAATAGACGTGACCAATAACAAAGTATAAAATGTGACTTGGAGACATGAATCGCATGGCTGAAGACTATTCTCGTCCTAATCCTGACGAATTATTGGCACGGGTCAAGGCCGAGGAAGAGCAAAAAAGGCGTGGTAAACTGAAAGTTTTTCTCGGCTACGCTCCCGGTGTGGGTAAGACCTACACCATGCTTGAAGCGGCTCGCCTGCGGAAAAAGGATACAGATGTTGTCGTTGCCTTTGTAGAGACACATGGACGAGTTGAGACAGAAGCCCTTCTGGAAGGTCTTGAGGTCATCCCCCGCAGGCAAGTTGAATACCGTGGTATCAAACTATCTGAGATGGACGTTGATGTGGTGCTGGCGCGTCGCCCACAGCTGGCACTGGTAGATGAACTCGCCCACGAGAATGCCCCGGGCTCTCGTCACCCGAAGCGCTATCAGGATATAGAGGAACTGCTGGAGGCTGGAATTGATGTGTATACAACACTAAATATCCAGCATATAGAAAGTGGGCGAAATGCGGTTGCCCAGATTACCGGCGTCTGGGTACGTGAGGCAGTACCCGATAGCGTTATCGATAGCGCTACAGAAATCGAGATGGTTGACCTGCCCCCTGACGAGTTGTTGAAGCGGCTCAAGGAAGGTAAAGTCTACATCCCCGAACAAATAGCACCGGCGACCGAGGCATTCTTCCGTAAAGGTAATCTTACGGCATTACGCGAGTTGACCATGCGTATTGCCGGTAAACATGTCGACGAGCAGACGCTGGCTTATATGAAGACCCACGGTATATCTGGCCCGTGGCCATCCGGCGAACATCTTCTGGTGTGTATCAGCCCCAGTCCTGTAGGTACCCGCCTGGTACGAAACGCTCGCAGGCTGGCTTATCAATTGGGTGCGGAATGGTTTGCTATCTACGTTGAGACACCGGATGCGCATTTATCACCCAACCAGCAGGAACGTCTGACGAGTACTCTGCGGATGGCGGAGAGAATGGGGGCTAGAGTCGCCACCATCCAGGGAGACAGCGTGGTTAATGCCGTAACGGAATTCGCCAATAAGAATAATATTACCAAGATAATCGTTGGCAAATCACAGAGAAACCGCTGGCAGAGCTTGTTCGGCGGGTCAATAGTGAATCAACTCATTCGCCAGAGTGAGCATTTTGATGTGTATATTGTGGGTAGCCGGGGAGAATCCGCACAACCGGAACAGAGTAGGACTCTAGGGAAAGGGCGATCCCGCAACTGGCGAGGCTATCTGCAAGGTCTGGGATTAGTCGTATTGGCTACCTTAGTAGGTCAATTAATCCATGGTCTTTTTGCTCCCACCACCATAGCCATGCTGTATTTACTATCTGTCGTTATCACGGCTTATTTGTGGGGGCTAGGTCCGTCTATTCTGGTTTCCGTTCTCGGCATACTGGCATTTGACTTCTTCCATGTCCCACCATATCTGACTTTCAGGGTGGCCGATACGCAGTATATTTTCACTTTTCTTGCCTTGCTTCTGGTAGGTGTTGTTATCAGCTATCTGGCATTACGGGTTCGTCAGCAAACCGAGTCAGCCAGGCGTCGCGAGCGCGAAACAGCCGCCCTTTACTCTTTAGGCCGCGACCTGGCTGTTTCTAATGATCTTGAATCTTATATCCGTGCTATCATTAAAAGGGCGAAGGAAACATTCGGGCATGACACGATAGTCTTATTACCCGACCCTCAAAACAAAGAAACACTCAAACCATACACCAGTAACCCGAATATCACTATCGATGAAAATGAATTAGCCGCCGGCATCTGGGCTTATCAACATCAGAGGATAGTTGGACACGGAACGGATACTCTCCCCAATGCTAAAGCACGATATTTGCCGTTGTATACTGCCAGAGGAATAGTGGGGGTAATGGCCATATCGGCGATTGATACCAATGGCGAGTTGACTATTGAGCAAGAGCGTCTTTTAGAGGCCTATGCCGACCTTGCCGCGGTTGCCATTGAGAGTATCCTGTTGAGTCAGGAGATGCGTAACCCGTAAGCCTTATCAGATGTTTTGAATAGAGATAGAATAAGAAAGATATGCATTTCAAATGTCGCAACGTGATTATTGAAGGGTATTAGGAAACGAGGAGCCAACATATTTAACAAAAACTCAGATTGTTCAGCCTTTGCCTTCTTTATCGCTTGGTTGAGGGGTCAAGCTGCAGAAAATGTCATTGGGACTGCATTGCTGACATTCCATCTGAAGCGTAGTATGCTTAATATGGAATTGCTTTCGAACCATGTCTTCAATTTCGTCACGAATGCTGGCTGCCTGGCTGGTAGAGAGGTCATCAATAAGCACGTGACAACTCATAGCATGCAGCTCGGGCGAAATGCTCCATACATGAACGTCATGCACTTCCTTCACTCCAGGCACTCGATTCAAGTTATTTACCAATTCCATAATATCCATGTTCTGCGGTGTAGCCTCTAGGAGAACTTGGAAACCTTCTTTTAAGATGCGCCAAGCAGCTAGGGTAATAGCGCAGCTAATAAGCACGCTAACGATCGGATCCACCAAGAACCATCCAGTGAATAGCATGATGATTCCCCCAATGATTACTCCAACTGAAGCTAATGCATCGCCGAGGGCATGCCAAAAGGCACTCCGCACATTAATATTACTTTTCTGTTCTCTACGTAGCCAGAAGGCAACAAAGGCATTAACCACAAGGCCCACAATAGCTACAGATAGCATGAGCAAACTATTAACCTCGGGCGGCTGCTGTAAACGGCGGTAGGCCTGATAGAGAATAGCCACTGCAATGGCGAAGATACTGACAGCGTTAACAATGGCAACCATCACTCCTACCCTATGATAACCAAAGGTCATGCGACTACTGGAAGGGCGTCCGGCTTGCCTCACGCCATACCAACTGAGGGAAAGAGCTGCAATATCAGTAAATACATGGCCAGCATCACTGAGTAGAGCCAAGCTATTGGATAGAAGCCCTCCCACCACTTCTGCTACCAGAATAAAGCTGGTAAGCATAATACCGAACTTGAGTTTATTGCCTAGGGGCGGTGCATGATGAATATGCTTGGTCAACTATCCCACCATCCAAATTGAAGCTGTTCTGACATCAGTAGTTACAATGACAACTTGTTTCCATTCTAAGGCGAGGTGAAATCCGTTGTCAAACATAGCGAATATCCATGGATTTATCCCGTTCTCGGTCAACAATGAGTCTTGAAGTTGCGCAGAATCCCGGCAAAGCGCAAGCTCATTGCGTAACGTTCCTCGCAATTGTTAGCCGCTCTGGATTACACTTTTTAGCGAAAAGTTACCTTTGTTGCTCTCTCAACAATATCCTTCAATACCTTTTTCATCAAGTCCAGAAATGCTAACGTTACCTGGGGGTAATTTGCGTTGTATATTATTTCCCACGGTGCTACAATGGCATAGCATTCTAAATTTACTTGACTCTTACCGGAGTGCAGACCGTGGAAAGAAAGGCGATTGGATATCAGACAGTTGTCCTTACGGCTCTGCTCTATGATGTTCAGAGACTCCTAAAGCAGGGTGTACTTCGTGGCACAGGTGGCGAAAGAGAAAATCCTCAAGCACTATCAGATCTCATCCCCTCATTTATCAATTCCTTTCCCCAAATCATTGATTCATCCTTAATGTTATCTCTTTTTCGGAGTCTTGATAAAGCTCCTCAATCTATCGGCGGGCTTGGCTCCAGGAATGTGTATGACAGTCATCTTCGAGCCCTAGCTTACCTGATAGACAAAGCGGATATCCTATCTTCCTCCAAAGGTGATTCTGGTCGTAGAGAGCATATGGCTGGCAATCTTACCCATAACTTTGCGAGAATTGCTCGAAAGGCGGGACTGCCGGGCACTCGCTTCCATGACCTGAGGCATACGTTCGCCAGCCTGATGCTTCTGGGCGGCGTGCATCCTAAGATAGTCTCTGAAATGCTCGGGCATTCAAGCGTGGCCTTTACTTTGGATACATATAGCCATGTTATCGGAGGTTTGCAGCAGGCTGCTGTAAGGCGACTAGATGAAATGCTACAACCAGAACTGAAACGGGATCAAGATGTTGGCAAAATGTTGGCAACAGACCCTGATGTAGATACAGCCAGCGATAGGATTCGAACCTACGACCCGCGGTTTACGAAACCGCTGCTCTACCCCTGAGCTACGCTGGCATCTGAAGCTAAATCTCACAAAGTTGGCTTAATTTTTTGAGGCACACCTATCTATCTGTTACCCACAGTTAGTCCTTAACCGCTATTCCCTTACCCTTGAGGTACATCTTAGCTTCGGCTATTGATATCTCCCCGAAGTGAAATATTGAAGCAGCTAAGACTGCTGATGCTTTACCTATAGTCACCGCTTGGTAAAGGTGCTCCAGTTTGCCGGCACCGCCAGAGGCCGTGACTGGTATAGATACCGCCTCGGCAACCGCCCTTGTCATCTCCAGGTCATAGCCGGCTTTTGTCCCATCGGCATCCTTGCTGGTGAGCAGAATTTCGCCGGCACCCAACTCCTCCACGCGCTTAGCCCAGTCAACGATATCCATTCCCGTGGACTCGGTGCCGCTTTTGATAACTACCTCTAGCCGGGGAAGGTCACTCCCCGGTGGGTTCTTCCTGCCGTCAATGGCAACAACCACCCTGTCCCTGCCGATTTTTTTGACAGCCTCCTTGATAAGCCCTGGCTTTTGCACTGCCGAGGTATTTATTGAGACCTTGTCTACACCAAGTTTAATTAGTGCCTCCATATCCTCAATGCTGCCGATACCACCACCAACAGCGAAGGGAATGGTAACTACATCAGCAACCCTTTTCACCCATTCCAGCCTTGTCTTTCTGTTCTCCACGGTAGCGAAGATATCAAGGAAAACCAGTTCATCAGCCCCTTCCCGGCAGTATGCCTGTGCTGCCTCCACCGGGTCGCGGGCATCCCGGAGGTTAACAAACTTTACCCCCTTGACCACCCGCCCATCCTTAACATCGAGGCAGGGTATGATACGCACCGGTTTCATCTTATAACCTCCTGAAAATTAATCAAGTTTTTGTAGTCAATGACCGTGCTCGTGCCATAATTTTCGATTTCTATACCAGCTTCCATAGCAGCGGCTACGGGATTCATTCCGTTGAGAAGGATTATCCCGATTCGATCGGGTTCCACCGGTATTTCGCACACTGGCTCACTGATACCTCCCATCGTCAGTACTCCTCCTAAACCAGCTTTCTTCAGTTTAGTTATCGTCTTCTCTGCTATCGGCTGGCAAAGTGCTGGTATTTCCCGATAGGTAGCCAGAATTTTCCCCTCGCCCTCACTCGCTACTTTCGATACCGAGGTCATCTTGGCCCTGATGAACACATCTGAAGGATCTAGGGAACATCCGGCATAGTGAATAAGCTCCACAAATCTTAGAGGCTTAAAATTTCTAATCTGAAGAATACCAGAGAATTTAGAGTCCATTGGTACGCCGAGCTTAAGCAAGGCACCATTTATCACGACGCCACAAACTGTGGCTAACCCCACTCTATTCTGAGGTACAAGTAATTCACCTAGCATCTCGCCTTCTTGGGCTACTGCCACCAGCTCACTGACGCAAAGTCCGGCTGAGAAAGCTGGCTTCATTGCCTGGAGTGCTTTGCCAAATGTCGCCTTGGGGAGGAGGGAAACATTTATTGGAATGTAACCGGTGCGCTTATCCAAATCAAAATCGGTACGAAAGGCGAGCAACTCAATCCTTGAGATAGCGAAACCAATTTTATCTTTCACCAGGGCATTCTCTATTTCCTCAATACCTTGTTCAGTAAGAGCTCGACCATCTCTCCGCCCGACAAGCTGCGTCAGTCCACGCTCGTCCATGAGCTTGAGGTGATATCTCACGGCTCTTTCGCCCAGCTCGATCCCGCGGTCCTTCAAGCGGCGGGCAATCACCCTGGATCCCAAAGGCACCTTAGAATCACTAAGAACCTTTAGAATAGCGATAATCTTTCTTTCAACGTCTTGAGTCTCAAATCCCATCGCAGTACGAACGGATTATGGATGCCATTTGCCACATCATAGTGTATCCTGACTGGATATGTCAAAAGTAACTACAACCAATTATTGCAATCACTCGAAGCTCCTCCATCGTCCGGGAATCAAAATGTAATCCCCGGTACTGCTCAGGATATTGCTCAGTGCTGAGGCATAGTCATTACCGTACAAGGATCTCCATCGCCTCTTCCCTATAGGCATCCATTAGATAAGGTATTCCGGTCACCTTAGCACATTCCTCAGTCAGTGACATCAGTTCACGACGGCTGATTGCCGGTATACTGAAGCATCTAGCGCCAGCCATTAGCTGCTGCAGTCCTACTCTTATCTTTTCACTGTAGCTGTATATTCCCAGCGCACCCAGTGGGATATTCTTCATTTCGTCAGCACCAACTAAGTCTTTAACCTCTTCATAGCAGACAAATATTTCTTCCGGGGTTGAGCCGAACTGACTGACGGTATTGGGTAGTTTGCCCTCATTAAGCCACTGTGCGATGTTTTTGCCTACCATGCCCGGGATCATCAGCGCCCGTCCCATGCATACCGCTTTGGTGAAGGGTGCCCCCAGGGCCAGCGCCTTGAAAACGCCATCCTCACTGCTGAAGCCACCACCAAAGGCGATATCGGGTACTCGCTCGCCTTTCCTAGCCAACCTTTGACAGAATTCATAGGCGGCAGAATGCAGGTAGAGAGGGGGTATACCCCATTCCTCCATCATGCGCCAGGGACTCATCCCGGTGCCACCGCCAGCGCCATCTATGGTCAGCAGGTCAATTTTGGCTTTTGAGCCCCACTTGATGGCCATGGCCAACTCGCGCAGACTGTAGGCGCCTGTTTTCAGGGTGATGCGCTTGAAGCCCAAGTTCCGCAATCTCTCGACCTCGGCATAGAACCCTTCTTCATCAATGAAGCCAAGGCGACTGTGGCGCTCAAATTCCTTTAGCGAGCCATCCCTAAAGGCTGCCTGGCTTTGGGGGGTTGAGGGGTCGGGGGTAATAATATAGCCGCGCCTCTGAAGTTCCAGGGCACGTTCCAAGCTGCCAACCTTTATCTCTCCGCCAATGCATTTGGCGCCCTGCCCCCATTTCAACTCAATGGTATCAAGTCCGTGCTTCTTGCTTACGTACTCAGCAACGCCCAGTCTAGTATCCTCGACATTCATCTGCACCAGGATTTCGCCATAACCATTGTGGTAGTGACGGTAGATTTCGATTCGACGGTCCATATCCGGTGCCGAAACAATCTTTCCGTATTTATCGAGTTCAAGCTGGGGGTCAATGCCGCAGACATTTTCGCCACAGACAAGGGTTATTCCACTGAGGGCAGCACCGACAGCAAAATGCTCCCAGTTCTTACGAGCAATCTCGGTAGAACCTAGTGCCCCGGTGAATACGGGCAATCTCATCTTGACTTTTCTATCCCAGCCGTATTCAGTCTCGGTGTTTACCGCCGGGAAAATAGCCGTATCTGAGTCACCGATAACACCTTCAGGTAATCCGCGGGCTCCCAGTGCATACCCCTGGATGTTGAGGTGCGAATAATCAATTGGATAGTCCTTGTCGCCACCAGCAGTTATGTCCCCAAAAGGGCCGGGATAGATTAGCTCCCGACTGCGAAAGGTTGCCTTGAACACCTCGCAGTTTCCGGTGCAGCCATCAATACAGCGACTGCAAAGTCCGCTCATTGGCACAACACTTTTGGAACGATTGGCGGTTCTGGTAGCATCATTGGCATTTGGTCTCTGTAAATTCATTTTCTCTATTCCTCCCAAATTCTTTCTAAGCTTTGTGTACTCAATAATCCCCCAGTCATATGGTATGCAGCATACGGCATATAGTTGCCGCATACCATATAATACCACGGCTTTTTTAATCTATCAATACCCTTAGGGCACTCTTTGCTCGTTAATACTAAGGGGAACCGGGGACTTGACAGTCTTGTTTGTGCACCCTATAATTCTTTAGATATATCTAGACCGTATCTGATAAGAGGTTAATTATGTTTCGTAGATTTGGTTATGGGCCACAGCGCTTCTTCCAGAAGGGAGACTTCAAATATCTTATTCTGAACCTGCTCGAAGAAAAACCTCGTTATGGTTACGAGATAATTCGTGCCCTAGAGGAAAGTTTTCACGGTTTCTACGCGCCGAGCCCTGGTGTTGTCTACCCAACCCTTCAGATGCTTCAAGAAATGGGCTATGTAACAAGTTCTGAACAGGATGCCAAGAGGGTCTATACTATAACTGAAGCGGGACGTAGTTTTCTTGCTGAGCGTGAGAAGGTAGCAGAAGATGCTAAGAGTCAAATGGACAAGTGGTGGAACCCCGAGATTCATGACAAATTTCATAACATTATGCGAGAGCTCTGGGGCATCAGCAGACTCATTGGGGAAAGGGCCTGTGGAGTAGACACCGAAAAACTTGGAAAAGTCCAGGAAGTCGTATCTCGAGCTCACCGGGAAATCGAGACTATCCTGGGATAGGGTGATGGTGAAGGGCAGCTTATTTACTAACTGGGGTATGCTCAAGTTCTAGGATGTTCGGACTATTTAACAGATGGATGGGGGGAGAATATGACATCTAATAGCAATATTGGCAGCAACCACGCCACAGTTGATGAGGTTATCCGCTGCGAGCAGTTGACCAAGCGCTACCCGGGTGACATTCTGGCGGTCGACCACCTCGATTTGCTGGTGCCCCGCGGGCAGATATTCGGGTTACTCGGTCCCAATGGTGCGGGTAAGACCACAACCGTTGGCATGCTCACCACATTGGTGATTCCGACAAGCGGTAAGGCAATCGTAGCCGGCATTGACGTGGTTGCTCACCCGGCGCTCGTAAAGCAGGTAATAGGCGTCGTGGCACAGACCAACAACCTGGACCGAGCCCTAAACGTCTGGGAGAACCTCTACTACCACGGTCGCTTTTTGGGGATGAGCGCCAAGGAGAGCCGAGAAGCGGCTGACAGGTTTCTGGTTGAGTTCCGCCTCGCCGAACGAGCCAAGGCGGAGATAATGGCAATTTCAGGCGGCATGGCAAAAAGACTCCAGGTTGCCCGGGCACTCTTGCATGGCCCGTCGGTGCTCTTTCTCGATGAGCCTACAGCCGGTCTCGACCCACAGAGCCGCATCGCCCTCTGGGAGATTCTCCGCAACCTGCATAGCCAGGGGCAGACTATCCTTTTGACCACCCACTACATGGAGGAGGCCGACTCGATGTGCGACCGACTAGCCATTATGGACCACGGCCGCATTCTGGCCATCGGTACTCCCAAGAGTCTTAAGGAAGCGGTAGGCGCAGATAGCATCGTAACCGTGTCAGCCACCGGTGATCTTGATGCCCTCGCCCGGCTTCTAAAGGACCGGATTGAGGGAACCACTAAGATCCAGCGAGTCGACAGCACCATCCAGCTACACGTCAAAGGTACGACTGGCGTACTGCCCAAGGTGATTGCCATCGCTGAGCAAGGAGGCTTTAATATCACGGACTTATCAATAACCGAACCCACTCTCGAAACTGTTTTTATCAACCTTACCGGAAAGGAGCTACGCGACTGATGACGACTACGATTATTACTCCAAATACCCCACCAGCCAGGGCTACCCGGTCGGCATCCACCGCCAGCCGTGTTGCCTTCGGTGCACTGCTGTTACGTGACCTCACTGTGCTGAAAAAGAGCCTGGGGATTTTTATAGCACGCACCCTTATCCAGCCCTTTCTACTAGTCTTCGTTTTCCTTTATGTATTCCCTCAGATTGGCCAGGGCATCGGTGGAGGCTCGGGTCTCGGTGGCGAATCGTCGTTTGCTACCGTGCTGGTGGCTGGAGTGGTAGCACTATCGATCATGTTCCAAGGAATCCAGGCGGTGGCTCTGCCCCTGGCTAACGAGTTCGGCTACACTAAAGAAATTGAGGATCGGGTGCTCGCTCCCCTCCCGGTGGCTCTCGTGGCAGTCGGTAAGGTCGTCGCGGGAGCCATTCAGGGCTTAATCGCCGCGGCTATTGTCTTCCCTATCGCTTCGGTTGTTCACGCCCAAGGCGTGTATCCACACCTCTCTGTGCATTGGGGGCTCCTGCTCACGCTCATCCCTCTCGCCTGCATAATGACCTCCAGTCTCGGCTTGGTTCTGGGTACACGCATCCCACCACGCAACATCGGCATCATGTTCGGGTTCATTGTATTGCCCATAACCTTTCTCGGTGGCACCTACTACCCATGGACGGCGCTGGCGGCTATCAAGATCGGTAGCTTCCCCTGGCTGCAGGCGCTGGTCTGCGTCAACCCGCTCATCTATGTAACTGAGGGTTTCCGTGCCGCTTTGACCACAGCGCCACACATGCACTTGTATGTGATCTACCCGACACTCATAGCTTTGTGCGCTCTCTTCCTCTGGACGGGGATCAAGGGCTTCTACAGAAGGGTTCTCAGCTAGCGCCATACGATTAAAAGCCGTGCACAACCCCAAGGCAGCTGCGTGAACGCGGCTGCTCTACCCCTGAGCTACGCTGGCTTTAAAATAGTAAAGCATAAAATCAAATTGCTTATTAACCTCACCCCCTTAATCCCCCTCTCCTTTTCAAGGAGAGGGGGAGGAGGTTTTTAGACAACTCAGGTCAAATTGTTTGACGCTCAGATAGGGTTATGCTAGTATAAAAAGCTATGGAGGAAGAGCTGGCAGGGTTATCACCAGATAAAGATATGCTCCTGACCATTGGCGTCTTTGACGGCGTTCACCTCGGTCATAGATACCTGATTTCCCGGTTAAAGGAGCTTGCCCGGCAACAGGAATTGCTCAGTGGTGTGGTAACCTTTCGTCAGCATCCCGAAGAGGTGATGTCACCCAAAAATAAGCTGCCATTCTTAACCGACCTTCAACAAAGAATAAACCTCCTCAAGAATGAAGGCGTTGACGCCATTATTACCCTATCCTTTACCCCTGAGTTGGCCAAGCTCAGTGCCCCCCAGTTCCTAGTCCTACTGAAGAAATACCTCAGAATGCGCGGGATAGTAATTGGACCTGACTTTGCCTTAGGGCGAAATAGAGAGGGAGATACCGAGACCCTGCGCCGACTGGGACAGGAAATGGGCTTCAGCGTAACGGTTGCACCCCCGTTAATAATAGATGGTGAGGTGGTAAGCAGCACCGCTATCAGGAAAGCCCTAGCCCAGGGAGATATGAAACGGGTGCAGAAGCTGGCCGGGCGTCCCTTCCGTCTTCACGGGCGCGTAGCCCCCGGGGCAAAACGAGGCATAAAGTTAGGCTTCCCCACCGCCAATCTGGACATAGACCCAGAACAGGCTCTCCCCGCTGACGGCGTCTATGTTAGCCAGGCTCATATTGACAACCGGACTTATTCCTCAGTGACTAACATCGGCAAGCGTCCTACCTTTAGTAGCAACGAGCGCCTGGTGGAGGTCTATCTTCTTGATTACAATAGCGACCTATATGGGCGGGAGCTAAAGATTGATATTTTGGAGCGACTCCGTGACGAGAAGAAATTTAACACCGCCGAAGAACTTAAGAAGCAGATAGCACAGGATGTAGAGCGAGGTAGAAAGTGGCTAGGTTCACTGATGACATCAGTTATCTGCTAAAGCGTGGTGTGGCTGAAATCATAGTTGAGGATGAGATGCGGGAGCTACTGCGCTCGGGGAGAAAGCTGCGGCTGAAGGAGGGCTTCGACCCAAGCTTCCCCGATATCCACCTCGGTCATATGGTAGCACTGCGCAAACTACGCCAGTTTCAGGAGCTGGGACACCAGATTGTTCTCATCGTTGCTGATTGGACGGCACAGATTGGCGACCCCAGTGGCATGTCTGCCACCCGACCGATGCTGTCCATGGAGCAGGTCAAGGCTAACGCCGAAACCTATATGCAGCAGTTCTTCAAGATAGTTGATAAGAAGAAGACGGAGATTAGATGGCAAAGCGAGTGGTTCGGCAAGTTTACCCTCACTGATATTATCCAACTCACCAGTAAGTTTACCGTTGCCCAATTTCTCGCCAGAGATGACTTCAGCAAGAGATATAAGGAGGAACGCCCGATTGCCCTGACCGAGTTACTCTACCCCCTGCTCCAAGCCTATGATTCGGTAGCCATTCAGGCCGATGTTGAATTTGGCGGCACTGACCAGAAGTTTAACTTCCTGGTGGGAAGGGAGCTTCAATCTATGCTGGGACAGCGCCCGCAACAATGCTTTATGGTCCCGCTGCTCGTTGGCACCGACGGCAGCCTGAAGATGAGCAAAAGCCTGGGTAACTATATCGGCGTCGCTGAGCCACCGGAGGAGATATACGGCAAGGCAATGTCCATCCCTGATACCCTCATCTTACAATACCTGGAACTGCTGACCGACGTCCCGGATAAAGAATTAGCCGAATTTAAACAAGAACTTGAGAGTAAAGCCCTTAACCCGATGACGCTTAAGAAGCGCCTAGCCAGGGAGATTATAACCCAGCTCTATAACCAGCAGGCCGCCGCCGAAGCCGAGGAGCACTTTGAAAAAACCGTGCAGAGGAAAGAAGCGCCCGAGGAGATGCCTGTTGCAGAGACCACCGACAAATGTCCCGACTTCAGATACCTGCTTAAATCAACCGGTCTGGTTGGTAGCACTAGCGAAGCTGTCCGCCTAATTAAGCAGGGGGCGTTAAAGATAGATGGCAAAAAAGTAACTAGCTATAAGTCTGAAGTTGATGACGGGAGCATTTGTCAATTAGGTAAGCGCACCTGGTTTAAGATTAAATTAGTTCCCCCTACTATACCTGGCGTTAGTGATTGATTAGCAAAAGTAAGCGCCGCTTTGCCAAGGTGATTAATACTGACATATCAACTTAGCCGATGAAAGACCAGCCCCGCCGGCGTTTTGGGATAAAAGTAGGTTGATTTTCTCGGCATTCTATCGCCAGCATCAGCAATGGCTTTAATTATCTTTGGCTTAACCGGGCTTAAGAGAAAGGCAAGCTGATATTCCTGCTCCAGTACACGGTTGACCGCATCCTCTCGACTATAAGTATAGCTAATGATTACCTCATCCCCACCACCACCCACCCCCAGCAACTTCTCCAGTATGACATGGTCAAGCACGCTGACGCTTAATTTCTTATACAGCCCGGAGTGAAAGTAGGGCATCAACTCATTAGCCGCCGCCGAGTCACGCAGCCTTAATATGAGAAGGCTATCTTTAGTTGCGCCAAAAACAACCAGCCTAATCTCATCGGTCTCCCCTCCAGCCAGTAAACCATCTACCCGCTGCCAGACACCAGGTGTCTTAAGTGGCAGCTCCTCTATCTCAAAGAACAGCTTTAACCCGGTCGGTAGCTGGCTCAGTGTCGCCCTTGAGACACCCCTCACCAGCCGATGCGGGGGTAAAATAACAAGCCCAGGGTCAGAGAAATCTACCAGCGTCATCATGACAAAATTAAACGCCTCATCCCCCGAGACTGATGAGGAACAGGCACGCCTCTCCCGCTGGTAGGTAAGAGCGCTCTCATAGCGATGGTGCCCATCAGCAATATAGAGCGGCTGGCGAATTAAGCTAGCTGATAGCTGGCTAATAACCTTGGGCTCGGTGATAGCCCAGACATTATGCCTTTCTCCGTCAGCGAAGCTGATTATAGGCTGTTTTTTCTCTTGCGCCGCCAGCAAGGAGGAGACCTGCTGTCCGGCGTCATCAAACAGAGCCAGAATCGGGCTAGTATTAGCTTGAAGTGCCCACAGCAGGCTCAAGCGGTCGGTCTTGTGTTCAAGCAGGGTGCCCTCGTGAGGGCGGACTATCATCTTATCCCACTCCTCTAACCTGACACAGGCGATTATACCGCAGCGTTTATACTCCTTCCCCCCATAGTAGAAATAATGGTCGTGGAGATAGATAGCTGGCGTTTCATCAGCGGCAAGTAAACCCTGCTCCAGCCACTGCCCGAGGGTAGCTGCAGAACGGGTATATCTATTGTCCGCCACCGTATCCTGAGGTGACTCTCGCCCAAATTCAAGCCGGACGAAGTTATATGCCGAACGGTGATAGAGCTCCTGCTGTAACGGGGGGGTGATAATATCGTATGGAGGGCAGATAACGTTGGCCAGGTCTTTAACCAGCCCCTGATTATAACGCACCCCGCGGAAGGGATGAATATCAGCCACGCTTACCTCTTTATATATATGGGATTCTGCTCGATTAGTTTACCGTATACCACAGGAAAGACACAAGTCTTTCTACCAGATAACCAGAATGTCCTTTATGGTGTCATCATATGAAGGTGACACATAATAATAACCTGGCCTAGGCTCTACACATTGGTACCACCGTTTCCCAATTACAGGTTTTACTATTTCATCGGATTGCGACTCAAAGTAAACCAGCCCCTCATCAACCGTATTGAAGGCTACTATTGCATGCCCCTTCCCATCTGGATAGCGGAGTTCAACAAAAGCACATCGAAAGCCCTCTCCCTCAGCGTTATTGCACACGTCCCGGGAAAAGTGACTGCATACATAAGTATCCTCAACATATTTATTCTCATTCGTTCTATCTTCTTTGATAAAGGCAACCGCTTGGTCATAAGTTGGGTCTTTCAGGGTGTAACCGTAACCCAAACCAGCTTGCACCCCTTCATCATAGCCGTCGGCTTTCCCCGCAGTATAGCCTGTGTTGTAACCCTCCTCTTTCCCCAGGTCATAGCCATCCTGCTTGCCTGAGCTGTAGCCGACATCCTGACCGGCAGAATAGCCTTTATCATATCCCGTTGCATTGCCTATGGCATAGGCGATGCAATAAACAATAAAACAACTAAGGCACACTGCCGCCAAAATACCTATCGATATAAGTATTCGTTTTCGCATTTCACTTTACCTCCCCCTGTCTAATAGATATTATATCAACTTAGATTTCTCACGGCTACAAACTATGCTATACTTAAACTACAAATATTCACTTCATGAGTTCCCATGACGGACTTAGACAAGGTAAAGAAAAGAATAGAGCACCTCAGGACCGAGATAAACCATCATAACTATCGCTATTATGTTCTAGATAGCCCTGAGATTTCTGACGCCGAATATGATGAGCTAATGAGGGAGCTCAAAGGGCTGGAGGAAAATTACCCTCAGTTTTTGACTCCAGACTCCCCCACCCAGCGGGTGGGGGCGGCCCCGGTGGAAGCCTTCGGCGTCGTAGAACACCCCCTACCCCTACTTTCCCTGGCTAATGCCTTCTCCCATGACGAGCTTCTAGCCTGGCATACCCGAATCTCAAAACTAGTCGGCGGCCAGCAGTTCAACTTTGCCGGCGAGCACAAGATTGACGGCTTGGCGGTGGCGTTGACCTATGTTAACGGTCAACTAGCTACCGGGGCTACCCGTGGCGATGGCCTTCGTGGCGAGGATATTACCCAGAACCTGAGAACCATCAGGAGCATCCCGCTTTCCGTGCCCAAGGATACCCCACCCCGCTTTGAAGTGCGGGGTGAGGTCTATCTACCCAAAGCCGGCTTTCACAAACTCAACCAGGAGCGAGCGGCTGAAGGTCTGCCCCTGTTTGCCAATCCGAGGAATGCCGCCGCGGGTTCGGTGCGTCAGCTTGACCCCCGTATCACCGCCCGACGCCCCCTGGATATCTATATCTACATGCTGGGCTATGCTGAGGGCAGAGCCACCCCCACAACCCACTGGGAAACCATGGAGTACCTGAAATCGCTTGGCTTTAAGATAAACCCGAATAACGAGCTGCTTACCAGCATCAAACAGGTTGAAGGCTATTACTCCAAGTGGGTTGAGAAAAGAGACAGCCTGCCCTATGAAGCCGACGGCATTGTGGCCAAGGTAAACCAGCTTGACCTCCAGGAACGACTGGGGAGCATTGGTCATGAGCCGAGATGGTCTATAGCCTACAAGTTCCCGGCTATTGAAGCCACCACCGTCCTGAAAAGTATCGAGATTAGTGTCGGCAGGACAGGTACCCTCAATCCCTATGCTGTCTTAGAGCCGGTCTCGGTTGGTGGCGTAACCATTAGAAGCGCCGCCCTCCATAATGAGGACGACATCAGACGAAAGGACATCCGTGAGGGTGATACCGTTATTATCAGGCGGGCCGGTGAGGTGATACCCGAGGTCGTGGAACCAATAAAAAGTAAGCGTAGCGGAAAGGAAAAGGAATTCAGCCTTCTGAAGAAGATTTTTGATAAGGAGAAAAAGCGCCCGGCATGCCCGGTATGCGGTGCGGAGGTATTCAAGCCCGAGGATGAGGTTATGTACTACTGCTCCAACGCCGCCTGCCCGGCCCAGGTTCAGGAGCGGCTGGAGCACTTCGTCTCCCGGGGAGGCATGGATATCAGGGGCATAGGCGAATCAAACAGCGCCCTGCTCCTACGAGAAGGACTGGTTAAAGACGTGGCTGACCTGTACTACCTCACCAAAGAACAGCTTGCCCAACTAGAGAGGCTGGGGGATAAAAGCGCCAGCAATATCACAAACGCCATTGAGGAGAGTAAAGACACGCCACTAGCCAGGCTTATCTTTGCCCTGGGCATACGCCATGTCGGCGAGGAGACAGCCCAAATTCTCACCCGGTACTTTAACAGCATTGACTATGATAATCCTGACAGTCTGGCTAACGCCTCAAGAGAAAGACTAATGGACATTGACACCATCGGTCCCAAGATTGCGGATAGCATTTTAGCCTTCTTCAGGCAGAAAGAGAATAGAAAAATCATTGAGCGGCTGAAAAAGGCGGGCGTTAAACTGGAAGAAAAGAAAGCCAAGCCAGAAGAACTGCCTCTGGCTGGCCTAGAGTTTGTCATTACCGGCCGACTGGAAGCCTTCAGCAGGGAGGAGGCTGAAGCAAGAATAAAAGCCCTCGGCGGCACAACTAAAGACAATGTCACCAAGAAAACAACCTATCTGGTAGTCGGTGACGAACCCGGCGGCACAAAGCTTACCCACGCTCAAGAGCTGGGTACAAAGCAACTTACCGAAGAGGAGTTACTCCGTCTTCTGAAGAAAACAGAATGAAACTAATTATCGGCTTAGGTAATCCGGGGCGAAGCTACGCTAATAACCGCCATAATATTGGCTTTATCTGCCTTAATTACTTTGCCCGAAGCCATGACATAAAATTTGACCGAAAGCAGGGGCAAGCCCGAACTGGCAGGGGCAAAGTCGCCGGGAACGACGTAGTTTTGGCTAAGCCCCAGACCTATGTGAACCAGAGCGGGGAATCGGTAAGCCGGCT
This sequence comes from uncultured delta proteobacterium, assembly GCA_963739245.1. Taxonomy (GTDB): domain Bacteria; phylum Chloroflexota; class Dehalococcoidia; order Dehalococcoidales; family BS750m-G39; genus CAVTZP01. The sequence goes on along the minus strand of CAVTZP010000003.1, from coordinate 394,331 downwards.
AGTTAAAAGGTTCAATATCAGTCTTGACGACCTTATCGTCATCCATGATGACCTTGACCTGCCTTTAGGTAAAATCCGCATCAGCCACGGCAGCAGCTCCGGCGGACACAAGGGCATTAACTCTATCATCAATTACTTGGGGAGTCAGGACTTTACCCGTATCCGGATAGGCATTGGCCGACCAGATGAGGCTGAAGTTAGCGAGGATGATATTATCGCCTACGTCCTCAGCGATTTCACCCCGGAACAAAGAAAGGCCATCGCCCCCATTATCCCCAAAGTTACTGAAGCCATCCTCTGCCTCCTCACCGAGGGTCTAACCCCAGCAATGAATAAGTATAACTAGGGGATTTAGAACCTCACCCCCTTTATCCCCCTCTCCTTAAAAGGAGAGGGGGAAGATTTTTTAAAAGAGGGGCTATCGCCCCTCTTAGACACCCCTGATTGAGTAAGCCCTCCTCAAGCGAGGAAGAGCCTCAAAAACGTGAGTAGTGCAGCTGCACCACCAGTAGCTGTAGGGATGGTGTTTCTAAGCAAGACATCGCTCGTGCTCGTGCCCGTCACAATGCAGGCAAGTATGGCTCCAGCTATGACGCCAACGATTCCACCACCCACCAGTGCCTCAGCAACCCTCTGTATCATATGCTTCTCACCACCTTTGTTGTCAGACCGACTCACAAATACAAAAGAGATGCGTGATATCAATCTCAATCTCGCATCTCTTTTCCCAACTTATCCAGCGGCGTATAAAACACCACCGCCCAACAAGCCTAATCAATTATTAGCACAGTTTTTCGCAATTGTCAATGCCTAACGGAAACAGCGCAGAAAGGGGATTTTAGGGAGGGGGCGAAGCCCCCTCCCTTACTAATTCCCCCCTTCCCTTCAACAAATAATAAGGGAAGGGGGTCAGGGGGATAGGATTGCAACATTTTAATCGGGTTCCCTGAAAAATCACAGATTTTTTAGGGTGAAGGGGGATAGGTTCACCAAAACCCCCCTTTGCCATAGCTTAGCCTCGGTGATATAATTCCTATACTTACATGGACAAGAAATTCATTGCCGTTATTGGCGGGAGTCAATGCTCAAAAAAGGAAGCCCGAATGGCGGAAGAGGTCGGGCAGGAGCTTGCCCGGCGGGGTGCTATCTTAATCTGCGGCGGGCTGGGTGGTATTATGACGGCAGCCTGTAAGGGCGCCAGCGCCGAGGGGGGAACAACTATCGGCATCCTGCCCGGGGGTGATAAGCGGGCAGCCAACCCCTATGTGCAAATCCCCATTGTTACCAGTCTGGGGGAGGCAAGAAACGTCATTGTGGTTAAATCAGCCCAAGCGGTTATAGCCATCGGTGGCAGCTACGGCACCCTTTCTGAGATAAGCTATGCCCTAAAAAGCGGTATCCCGGTTATTGGCTTGAATACCTGGTCATTATCCCGAAATGGTCGGCAGGAGAAGTCCATCATCCTGGCTCAAAGCCCAATTGAGGCGGTAAATAAAGCCCTTGATTTAATTACCTCGTAAAAGTCTGAGGAGTAAAGTGTCAACTATTGAGAGCGTCAAAGCCTTAGAAATCCTGGACTCCCGGGGCAATCCCACAGTTGAGGTTGAGGTTAAGCTAGTTGGTGGAGTTGTGGGCTGGGCGGCGGTGCCTTCCGGAGCCAGCACCGGCAAGCATGAAGCGGTAGAGCTCAGGGACGGCGGCTCACGGTTTGGCGGGCGGGGGGTGCTCAAGGCAGTAGCCAATGTCAATAAAGACATTGCCTCAGCCATAATCGGTATGCCCGTCACTGAACAGGCCGCCATTGACCAAAAGCTCATACAGCTTGATGGCACGGCTAACAAATCGCGCCTTGGGGCTAACGCCATTCTAGGAACATCGCTAGCTGTAGCCCACGCGGCGGCTAACTTTCTTAATATGCCCTTATACCGCTACCTGGGCGGGGTCACTTCTTATACCCTACCCGTCCCCATGCTCAACATCCTAAACGGCGGCAAGCACGCCGCCAACTCAACCGACTTCCAGGAGTTTATGGTGGTGCCGGCGGGAGCCAGCAGCTTCAGTCATGCCCTGCAAATCGGCACTGAGGTCTATCACTGCCTGAAACAATGGCTCAGGGATAAGGGGCTAGATACCAACATCGGCGACGAGGGGGGATTTGCCCCCTCTCTACCCTCAAATAAGGCGGCGGTAGAGGCATTGCTCGCCGCCATTGAAAAAGCCGGCTATAAGCCGGGTAAGGACTGCTTTATCGCCTTAGACCCAGCCGCCAGCGAATTTTATAAAGATGGGCAGTATATCCTGACTAAAGAAGGCATCTCTCTAAGCACCAAAGAGATGGTTGATTATTATGTCAAGTGGGTATCAAGCTACCCTATTATCAGCATTGAGGACGGCATGGCTGAGGACGACTGGGAAGGCTGGCAGCTGCTGACCGAAAAACTGGGAAACAGCGTCAATCTTGTTGGCGATGACCTCTACGTTACCAGTGTCAATCGGCTTAGCCAGGGCATCAGGCTAAAGGCATCTAATTCTATCCTTATCAAGCCCAACCAGATTGGCACCCTTACTGAGACCATTGCCACCGTCAAGATGGCGCAGCAGGCTGGCTGGACAGCAATAGTAAGCCACCGCTCCGGCGAGACTGAGGACACTACCATCGCCGACTTAGCCGTCGGTCTGAATACCGGCTTAATCAAAGCCGGCGCCCCCTGCCGCTCCGAGCGCACCGCCAAGTACAACCGTCTTCTCCGGATAGAAGCCGAACTGAAGAAAAATGCCAGCTTTGCCGGAAGGCAAGCGTTTTATAGCTTAAAAGATAAATGAACAAGCCGAAACCGATTAGAAAGTGGACATGCCACAAGCTTGAGTGCTTCGCCGACTATATTGAAGCCTATGCCAGCACGATGGGCAGTAACCAGTGTTGCTACCTTGAGTTATATGCCGGAGGTGGTAACTGCATCTGCACGGGCACCAATTGCATTATTGAAGACTCATCACTTCGGGCATTGAAAGCAGAATTCGCTAAGTATATATTTGTGGTGAGCGACAGCCAGGATGCTGATGGCTTAAAGCAGTTGACCACCTCGCATGACAGCGTCAATATAATAACCGGCAATCCGCTTAATGATAAAGTCCTGCGGCAGGTATTTGACCTTATTCCCCGCTCGGCATCCAGCCTCGCCCTTATTGCCCCCGAGGGATACCGGAGGCTACGCTGGTCAACAATCAGAAAACTAGCTACCCACGGCGAGGACTGGAAAGGCCATAAAATAGAACTATTAATAATCTTCCCCTTAGAAATGGCTCTCTTGCGAAATCTAACCCGCCCCGAGTGCCGGGCCTCAATAACCAGGCTCTATGGAAACAGCAAATGGGAGGAGATAAAACAACAAAGGCTGGAGGGCAAAATAGGTTCAGGCAAAGCCAGACAACGGCTGGTGGAATTATATAAAGATGGGCTCAAAGCTCTCGGCTACAGGCATATCGCCGATTTTAAGCCCCGCTACCTCTCCAAGCCCCCCCTCTACCATATAATCTCCGCCAGTGATAGCGAGGGCAGAGCCAAAATGCTGGCGGAGGCGTGGGGCAAAGAAAGATACCTCCCCTGCGAGCTACTCTACACCAGGAAAGATAAACAGCGATGAATAAGATTGGCATAACCACTACGGTTCCGATAGAGGTATTATTAGCCGCCGGCTATCAGCCGGTTGACCTAAATAACGTCTTTATCACCGACCCCAACCCGGAAAGGCTAATAAATATCGCTGAGCGGGCTGGCTTCCCGCTAAACTGCTGCAGCTGGATTAAGGGAATCTACGGGGTGTGTATGGACTACGGGATTGACTGCGTCCTCTGCGTTACCACCGGCGATTGCTCCAATACTATTATGCTGATGGAGGTGCTCAGGCTTAAAGGTCTCAAGACCATACCCTTCGCCTACCCCGATAAGCCAGATACCCAGAAAATGCAGCACGCCCTAGAGGCACTGGCCAAAACCCTGGGCACAAGCCTGGAGGCTGCCGAGAAGGTCAGGACTGAGCTTATGCCCTGCCGCCAACTGGCGCTAAAGCTGGATGAGCTTACCTGGAGGGAAGGATTGGTCAGCGGCGGGGAGAACCACCTCTGGCTGGTATCTACCTCTGACTTTAACCAAGACCACAATAAATACCATCAGGAGCTGCAAGAATTACTGGGGCAGTGCCAGAAGCGTCAGCCTTATCCTAAAGAAGAGCTCAGGCTGGGCTATATCGGTGTGCCCTCGGTCTATGGTCAAGACCTCTACCCTTACCTTGAGACTACGGGGGCCAGGGTAGTTTTTAATGAAATCCAGCGTCAGTTCGCCATGCCCCAGCCGGGAAATTCCCTGGCTGAGCAGTACTCAAACTACACCTACCCCTACTCCATATATGAACGGCTAAAGGACATCACCACCGAGATTAGCCGGCGCCGGATTGACGGGGTCATTCACTATGTCCAGGCCTTCTGCCACCGGGGAATCGGCGACATCATCTTCAGGCACGCCCTAAAATTGCCCGTTCTAACCCTGGAGGGGAACGATGACTTCTTCCTGACCAATCATATAAAGACCAAGGTTGAAGCCTTCCTTGACATGCTCCAGCGCAGTCGGCGGAGGGCGAAAATCGCTGAGGAGGTATAAGATGACAACCAGGATTGGCATTAACGGCTTCGGGCGGGTAGGCAGACTAGCCCTCAGGGCAATTAACCAGTATCACAAGGGCAAACTTGAGGTAGCCGTAATCAACGACCTGACCGATGCCAGGACTAACGCCCACCTCTTAAAATGGGACAGCACCTACGGGCGGTATAACGGTGAGGTAAAAGCCACTGAGAATTCAATTGTTGTTGACGGCAAAGAGATAAAGGTGCTCGCCGAACGCGACCCGGCAAAAATCCCATGGCGTGACTGGGGCGTAGACATAGTGATAGAATCAACCGGCCTATTTACCGATGCCACCAAAGCCGCGGCTCACCTTGAGGGTGGCGCCAAGAAGGTGATTATTTCCGCCCCGGCGCGCAATGAGGATATAACTATCGTCCTCGGTGTCAACGAAGACCAGTACCAACCAGACAAGCACAAGATTATATCCAATGCCTCATGCACCACCAACTGCATTGCCCCGGTGGTCAAGGTACTGCACCAAAGCTTCGGGGTGAGCAAAGGGCTGATGACCACTATTCATGCCTACACTAACGACCAGAGGCTATTGGATATGTTTCACCACGACCTGCGCCGGGCACGAGCCGCCGCCATAAACATCGTCCCCACCACCACCGGCGCCGCCAGAGCGGTAACCCAGGTTATCCCTGAGCTCAAAGGCAAGCTCCACGGAATAGCCTTCAGGGTCCCTGTAGCCACCGTCTCCGTTGTTGACTTCGTTGCCGACCTGGAACAAGAAGTAAGCGTGGAGCAGGTCAACCACGCCTTCCAGGAGGCAGCGGCTGGGCCGCTAGCCGGAATCCTGGAGTATTGCCAGGAGGAGCTGGTCAGTATGGACTTCAAGGGTAACCCTGCCAGCGCCATCCTTGATGCCCCAAGCACCATGGTCGTTGCTGGCAATATGGTCAAGGTACTAGCCTGGTATGATAATGAGTGGGGCTATAGTTGTCGCCTGGCTGACCTTGCTGCCTATATTACCAAATAGCACGTTAGGAACCGTATTGACATTCCAGGCTGAGGACAATTAAAATAGCCTATATGAGTTGACATTACTAAAGAACTATGCTTAAAATAACAGTAATATTGGCAATATGAGGTGGATAAATGAAACTAGTAGTTGTCGGTCTAGGACAATGTGGCGGCAGGATCGCCGATGAGTTTCTCCAACTAAACAGGCGGGCACGCAGTCAGCGGGGGATTGAGATAATTACCGGCGCCTTTGCCGTAAACACCGATGCCGCTGATTTGAGCGGGCTTAAACACATAAGCCCTGACTACCAGCATAGAATCCTCATCGGAGGCCGCCGGACCGGTGGTCACGGTGTTGGTAAAATAAATGAGCTAGGGGCTGAGGTAGCCAAAGAGGACTCAGACAAGGTTGTCGACGCAATAAGAACCGCCCGAAGCTTCTTTGAGACCGATGCCTTCTTATTGACCGCCGGTGTTGCCGGTGGCACTGGCTCTGGGGCGCTACCAGTAGTCGCCCAGATGATAAAAGACCGCTACGGCGACAAGCCAACTTATGCCCTGGCTATTCTCCCCTTCAATCATGAGGAACAAACCGAGGAAAGAACCATTTATAATGCCGCCACCTGCCTTAAGTCCCTCTATAAAGTGGCTGATGCCGTCTTTCTCATTGACAATCAAAGGTTTGTGAGGAAGGACTTCTCGCTTCAAAATAACCTGTCCCAGATAAATGCGTTAATAGTTGAACAATTCTATAACATGCTTTGCGCCGGCGAGGAGAAAAAAGCCAAGCATGTTGGAGCAAAGATGCTTGATGCCGGAGACATTATTCAGAGCCTAGCCGGCTGGACAGTGATCGGCTTTGGCAAGGCAGAAGTACCCACCTTCAGGTGGTTCAACTTCTTCTCAAGAGGAGATTTCAGAAAGAAGAGCACCGAAACTCATCGCGGGATCCAAGCCATGGATGAAGCCATAAGTGAGCTCTCGCTTAAATGCAACCCCGCTGATTCATGCCGAGCCCTATACCTTGTCTCGGGACCACCTAAGGAAATGAATATGGACCTGGTTAAGGAACTGGCAGACTACCTCAGAGGGATGAGTCCACAGGCAGTAATAAGGAATGGCGATTATCCCAGGGTAAAGAGCACGATTGATGTAACCTTAGTTCTGTCTGAGTTCAACGCCTTGGACAAGATAAGGGGATACTTTGAGAAAGCAACCTCTGTTATCCATGACCTTAAAGGAAGACGAGGCGAGTTTGAGGACAAGCTTAGAGAAACAGACGATTTAGCCAAGGATATTCCCTCACTACTATAAACCAGCTATCCGAGCCTATTTTGCCAGCTTTACTAGTTAGGCGCAGTTAAGACAATTCAAACTAGTAAAGCTGGTTTTTTTTATTTAATAACCAAAAAATTCAGCCCTAACCCCCTTTAGGAAATAGGCTAATATAGGGTATAATAAAGGCGAAGATGGCAGCCCAAGTTTTTTATCGTAAGTGGCGTCCCCAAACCCTCGCCGAGGTAGTTGGTCAGGAGCAAGTAACCCAGACACTGAGTAACGCCCTCCACACTGGGCGCGTCTCTCATGCCTATCTCTTCTACGGCCCACGAGGAACCGGCAAGACCAGCACCGGGCGCATCCTGGCTAAGGCGGTGAACTGCACTAGCCAGCGGAAGAGCAAACCATGTAACAGTTGTGACATGTGCCGGGCGATAACCGAGGGCAGGGCTCTGGATGTATTCGAAATTGATGCCGCCAGTAACCGCGGCATCGATGAAATCAGAGACCTCCGCGAGAAGGTTAACTACGCCCCCAACCAGGCCCGCTACAAGGTCTATATTGTAGATGAGGTCCACATGCTCACCAAGGAAGCGGCAAATGCCCTGCTCAAAACCCTCGAGGAACCACCACCCTATGTTATCTTTATCCTGGCTACTACCGAGATTCACAAAGTCCCGGCGACAATCCTATCCCGGTGCCAGCGCTTTGACTTCAGGCGTATCTCCCAGGCCGCTGTAGTGTCAAAACTAGACCATATTTGCCACGCCGAAGGCATTCACATCGAGCCGGAAGGGCTGCGGCTTATTGCCAGGAGCGCTACCGGTAGCCTGAGAGATGCGGAAAACCTGCTGGAGCAGTTAGCCACCTACTATGGCACTGAAATTGAGCTCCGCCAGATTCAGGCAGTCCTTGGTATCACCGGAGACCAGAGGGCTAAGGAGCTGGTCAGGAATATTACAAATAATGACATCTCCGCCGGGCTGTCAACGATAAACAGCATCAATAGCGATGGCCTGGACCTGCGCCAATTTAATCGGGAGGTAGTAGAATACCTCAGACAGCTACTGCTGGTAAAGACCGGCTCCGAGGAAGCAGTAGACCTTACCACCGAGGATATCGCTGAACTGAAGGAGCTGGCATCTCATACTTCCCTGGCTCAGATATTAAAGGCAATAAAGCTCTTCAGTCAGCTTGGGCTTGGTTTTGATAGCTACTCCACCCTGCCCCTGGAGCTAGCCTTAGTTGACTGCACCCAACCACCGGTAGAAGAAAAGGAGACACCCGTTCCCCAGGTGCAACATGAACCTGCCCCACCAATAAAAGAGGTCACCCCACCAAAACCGCAACTGATTAAGCCTATGCCCGCGGCTAAGCCCAAGACACCACCAAAGGCGGAGGCTATTCCCACCACCCCACCCCTAGAACTAAATAATGAAATTGAGCGATTAAAACAAAACTGGAGGCAGGTCATCGAACAAGCGCCCGAGGAGGTCAAAAGGACGCCGGCTATTGCTATTCTCAGAAGCGCCGGGGTTAAACCGATGACAATTGATGGCGACACTGTGGTCTTAGCCTTTAGATATCCCATCCACAAGGAGAAGATGGAGATGGTAGAAAATCAACAGGTCGCCGAGAAAATTATAAGTAACTTCCTGGGACACCCCTGCCGTGTGCGCTGCACCTATGAGCCAGAGGATAACCACCTGCTTAAGGCAGCGCTAAAGATGGGCGCCCAGGTTACTAGCGTGGAGGAGAAGTGAACCAAGAACTCGTACCCACCGCTGGGGCAATATCTAAGCTTATTCAGGAGCTAAATAAACTGCCCGGCATCGGGCCCAAGAGCGCCCAGCGCCTTGCCTACTACCTGCTCCGAGCCTCCGATGAGCAAGCCAAGCTTCTAGCTGACGCCATACTTTCGGTAAAGCAGAAGACCAAGCTCTGCTCAACCTGCTTTAATATAACCGACTCCGACCCCTGCCTCATCTGCCGCAGCAATCACCGAGACCACACTAAGATTTGCATCGTGGAGCAGCCTCAGGATATTCTGGCTCTGGAGCACACCAAGACCTTTAACGGGTTATATCATGTGCTCCATGGCGCTATCTCCCCTACCGAGGGGGTAGGGACTGAGGATTTAAGAATCAAGGAGCTGATGAATCGGCTACAGAGCGGCAAAGTAGCCGAGGTCATCATGGCAACCAACCCCACCCTTGAGGGGGAAACCACCGCCCTGTATCTAAGTAAGCTGATTTCCCCCCTCGGCATCAGGGTTACTCGCCTTGCCCTGGGCCTCCCCTTTGGCACTGAGCTAGAGTACGCCGATGATGTTACCCTCACCCGAGCCATTGAAGGAAGACAGGAGTTTTAGTAAATAAAGTTTAACTATTATCAAGAAAGGAGTTGACATTATGGCTTTTAAATCAGCAATTATCTTTATGGCCCCTGATGGTGACCCTAACCGGCACCGGGCTTCAATCAAGACCTCTAAGCTAGAACTAACTGCAGTAATCGTTGAGTTGGGGAATTTTGACCAAGCAGCCAAGGTGTGCCGGGATTTGGTCCAAAAAGAAGGAGCCCAATTTATCACCCTCTGCCCCGGTTTTACCCACGAAGCAGTAGCGAAGATTGCCATCGCTGTCGGTGGAAAAGCAGGGATAAGCGTAGCCAGGGGGGACATCCCAAGCATAAAGATGCTAGACGAGATTGTGGCAAAAGAAGGGTGGTTTCCCGAAGGGCACTAGCGCCGATTTGGCAACCTATCCCCCCACCCCCTTCCCTTTATTATTCTTGAGGGAAGGGGGTGGGTGAGGCTTAACTTTTAGTGGGGGATAACAGTGATATTAGAGTATAAGGAAGATACAAGCTCAGATTTTGACGGAACTGTCATTGATATTGAGACCATTGGGGAATTTGACGAGCGGTATCGATATACTAATGATTCAAGGGAATATCAGTATATACAGCAGGTCATCTTTGGATTTATTAATGGGCAAGGCCTTCACATATTGTGTGCAAAAGGAATGGAGGCAATCAGCCAGCTAAAAGAAAAAACAGAGGGTATCCTAGATAGCCTAGAAAGACCTTCTTATGCCTTTCAAAGTGGGTTCGAGAGAGGAGTTTTCTTCCACCACATTGGTAAAAGGATTGATTTCGATGGCGAACTACAACGTTATAGGGGAGAATCAAAAGGAAATGCGAGAGCTGAATTGGATATCCCTAATTATGATGACCCTTTTAATGATGTCGGTAAACTATGCATGCAAGCTTGGTTAAGGGGAGAATTTGATAGAGCGATAGCACACAATAGAGCTTGCCTCCTAAAAGAAAAGGATATTTTGTTAAAAAGAGGATTTAGAAAACCAGACGGATTTTTGTTCAACAAAAGTATTTAAAATGTCCAAACCACGAAATTATCAGACTGAAGCCATCATAATCAAGAAGGTTAAGCTGGGGGAGGCGGATAGAATCCTTACCCTCTACACCCCCCACCTGGGCAAGATTCAGGCGGTGGCGAAGGGGGTGAGGCGCCCCAGAAGCAAGATGTCAGGGCACCTTGAATTGCTAACTCATAGCCTGGTCTCACTGGCACGCGGGAGAAACTTGGATACCATAACCGGCAGCCAGACCATAAATAGCTTTTTGCCCCTTAAAAGCGACCTTAAGCTCGTCTCCTACGCCCTCTACGCCACCGAGCTGGTTAACCAGTTTAGCGCCGAGAACCTGGAAAACCACCCCCTGTTCCAGCTACTGCTCCAGACATTGCACCGCTTATGCCAGAATGGCGACAATGAACTGGTCCTGCGCTACTTTGAACTGCACCTCTTAAATGCGGCCGGCTACCGCCCCCAGCTTGGGCAGTGTGTCTCCTGTCGCTCTATGTTAAAGGACACCACTAATTCATTCTGCTCCCGGCGCCGGTGGCATGCTCTGCCCCGCTTGCCGCCAGAGCCAGCCACAAAGTTACCCCCTTTCCGCAAATGCCCAAAAAGTGCTACTATTATTACAAAATAACGACTACAGCATTGTCAGCAAATTAGAACTAGACTCAGAACTATCTCGCCAGCTAGAGATGGTGATGAGGAACTACCTGAGATACTTATTGGAAAGGGAGATAAAGTCAGCCGTCTGGTTGGACACCTTAAGAGAACAAACTAATGACATCAAGATTAGACCGTATAGCCAACAGCGCCGACAAAAGCTTGAACGGCTTCGTGGTCGTGGCATCAACCCCTACCCTCATGGCTATCACCGGAGCCACACCACCCAGCAAGCCATAGAACTACTTCAAAAGTGGGAGTCAAAGCCTGAAGATGAAAAAGCGGCTGTCCAACTTGGCGTTAAAGTTGCCGGGCGTATTACCGCAATGCGGAATATGGGCAAAAGCGCCTTTGCCGACATACGCGATGGCTCAGGTAAGATTCAACTATTATTCCAAGACATAAATAAGTATGACGAGAAACAAACTCAATTATTTAATGACCTGGATATTGGTGATATTATCGGCGTTGAGGGCACCCTGCTACGCACCAAGAGTGGTGAACCCACCGTCTGGGTAATGGATTTTACCCTTCTGGCTAAGTCGCTCCAACCACTGCCGGAAAAGTGGCACGGGCTTAGCGATGTGGAAATACGATACCGCCAGCGCTACCTGGACCTAATCGCCAATGCCGAAGCCAGGGAAATCTTCCGAGTGCGCAGTCAGGTTATTACCGCCATCCGCGATTTCCTCAACCGGCGAGGATTTCTGGAAGTAGAAACGCCAGTGCTCCAGCCCTCAGCTGGTGGCGCCTTAGCCCAACCCTTCATCACCCATCACCACGCCCTTGACCAGGACTTCTACCTCAGGATTGCCCCTGAGCTCCATCTCAAGCGCCTGATTATCGGCGGCTTTGACAAGGTATATGAGATTGGCCGCACCTTCCGCAACGAGGGCATCTCCACCCAGCACAACCCCGAGTTTACCATGCTGGAAAGCTATGAAGCCTACGCTGACTACAACGACTTGATGGCCATGCTGGAAGAGATGGTTTATGACATTTGCCAGCAGGCCCTGGGCACAAACAAAGTTAAATTTGGCAAAGATACCATAGACTTTAAGCCGCCCTGGCAGCGCCTCAGCCTGCGCGATGCGGTAAAAGAGTATAACCGGATTGACTTCGTCAAATACCCCACGGCCGACGGGTTGCGGGAAAAGATGCGGTCACTGAATATCGAGGTTGACCCACAGAAGAACTGGGCCAAGCTAATTGATGAGCTTCTCAAAACCTTCGTTAAACCCAAGCTCATTCAGCCCACCATTATCTTTGACTACCCGGTCTCCATGTCGCCGCTGGCTAAGAACAAGCCGGGTGAAGAAAGGGTGGTAGAGCGCTTTCAAGCCTTTGCTGGCGGGTTGGAGATTGCCAACGCCTATACCGAGCTCAACGACCCCATTGAGCAAAGGAAACGCTTTGAGGAGCAGTTGCAGGAACGACAGGGAGAAGACGAGGAGAGATGGACGATTGATGAGGACTTTCTGCTGGCGCTGGAGTATGGCATGCCCCCCGCCGGCGGGCTGGGCGTTGGCATTGACCGACTGGTGATGGTGCTCACCGGTCAGCAGTCAATAAGAGAGGTTATTCTATTCCCCCAATTAAAGGAGAAACCTTAAAGGGGAGTCAAAGAGGGGCTTCGCCCCTCTTAATAAAAAATATTCCCCTTCCCCTTTGTTAAGGGGAAGGGGATAAAGGGGATAGGGTAGCTAAACATATGCCTGAAGAAAAAGACTTAATCGCCTACTGCGGGCTTTATTGCGGAGACTGCTATAGATATAAGGGCAAGATTGCCGACTTAGCCAGAGACCTTAGAAAAGAGCTAAGGCAGGAAAAGTTTGACCTGACCGCCGATACCATGTCACAGAGTTCGTTCTTTGCCGCCTTCAAGGACTATCCGCAGTGCTATGAATTACTGGGCGAAATGGTAAAATTCCGCTGCAAGAGAACCTGCCGTGGTGGCGGCGGCCCACCTGCCTGCAAGATAAGAGACTGCTGCCAGAGAAAAGCCATTGACGGCTGCTGGCAATGCGATGGGTTTAACACCTGCAAGAAACTGGACTTCTTAAAGCCGTTTCACGATGATGCCCACATTAAGAATTTAAGAATACTCAAGAAATCGGGTGTTGGTAGCTTCCTTGAGGGCAAGAGAAACTGGTAATAACTATTATGAGGAAAACCTATGCTTGACCTGAAATTTATCCGGGAGAATATAGACCAAGTACGGCAGGCGGTGGCTAACCGCCAGACTACTGCCCCGCTGGATGAAATCTTAAAGCTCGACCAGGAGCGCCGCCAGAAAATGCGTGAGCTGGATGACCTGAGGCAGACACGAAAGACAGTGGCGCAAGAAAGAGAAAAAGAGAAAGGGCGTGACCTGCGCGTCATGATAAGAGACCTGGAAGCAGAGGTCAGGCGCTTGGACGAACAGCTTGAGGAGCTCTTGTTACAGGTGCCCAATATCCCCCACCCCTCGGTACCTATAGGCAAGGATGAAAGTGATAGCCCGATAGTTCGTTCCTGGGGGGAGCCCAAAAACTTTGACTTTACCCCCGCCCCCCACTGGAAGCTGGGTGAAGCCCTGGGCATCATTGACTTTGAGCGGGGGGTCAAGCTTTCCGGCACCCGCTTCTACGTGCTCAAGGGGTTAGGCGCCCGACTGCAGAGAGCCATTATCTCCTTTATGCTCGACCTCCATACCTCGGAGCATGGCTACCAGGAGGTATACCCCCCGTTTATGGTCAAGCGGGAGTGCATGGTCGGCTCAGGTAACCTGCCCAAATTCGCCGATAACCTATATCATGACGAGGAGGATGACCTCTGGTTCGTACCCACGGCTGAGGTGCCAATCACCAATCTTCACCGCGATGAGATTCTGCCCCCCGGAACCCTCCCCCTCTATTATGTCGCCTACACCGCCTGCTTTCGCCGCGAGAAGATGTCGGCGGGAAAGGATACCCGGGGCATAAAACGGGGACACCAGTTTGACAAGGTGGAGCTATATAAATTCACTGAGCCCGCCACCTCAGATGAGGCGCTGGAGAAGCTGGTAAACGATGCCGAAGGGGTCTGCCAGAAACTTGGGCTTCCCTATCGGGTGAAGCAGCTCTGCACCGGTGAATTAGGCTTCGCCTCTCAAAAATCCTACGATATTGAAATGTGGGCTCCCGGCTGCGGCGAGTGGCTGGAGGTAAGCTCCTGCTCCAATTGCGGTGATTTTCAAGCCCGAAGGGCTAACATCCGCTACCGCCCCTCCCCTGAATCCAAACCACAGTTCGTCCACACCCTGAACGGCTCAGGGCTAGCCCTGCCCAGGGTCCTTATTGCCATCATGGAAAACTACCAGCAGGCTGATGGCTCAATCTTAATTCCTGAAGTCCTCCAGCCTTATGTGGGGGAGAAGGTCATTAAGTAGATTAAGAATTTATGTGCACAAATAAAATAAGAAATAAGTTTCGTAATTTCACTTGGAAAAGAGCGTTAGTCAGTCTCGTTATTGGCGCTGCAATTATATTGGGAGGAGGCATCCCTCTTGGTATATTTTACGGTGTGATAGCTTTTCTATCGTACTCGGCTATTGTAGTTGCCCTTTTTGCTACGTATGTGTCTATTGGGTCATTGGAACTCACAAGAAATATGATTAGACCATTCCTATATATGGCTGGTTCGATAAATGCAAAAAAGGTAGGAGAATTCATAACACTCATATTCAATATAAAAAACTCGGGCTCATTACCAGGCGAAGATGTTCATGTGGATGTTGACTTTTTTGACAAAGATGAAGAAGTTACGGAAGATAATCTAAGTAAGAAATACCAACCGCCTACGAAAGAACCCATATTCCCCTTAGTGTTTCCAAATAGTTCCTACTACCCAGAGTACATCCTCAATCTTCAGAATGAGGGTAGCTCGGAACTGTGGCAGAACATTCAGCAAGGAAAAACCAAGTGTCGAGTACGGATAATGTACAAAAGCCTCGGTAGAAAACATGTAACGATTCAAACAGAAAAATTAGTCCAGCGAGGATGGGAAGAAATGCTGGTAACAATACCGATTCCCCCACAGAAATGGGAATAGCAGAGAGATAGAAGGTAATCAAATAGGTATTTTATCTAAACATAAATAAAGGAGGTAAGTCCCATGTCAAAGAAGGCTAAAACAACCTATGTTAGCATTCTGAGCGCCGTAGGACTCGTTGTTCTCCTGGTGGGAATATTCACCCACGCGTTTAGCTTCGGGATAGGCCTTATTATTGCTATTGTCTGCTGGATAGCTAGCGGTTTACTCGCCAAATACTGGGGAGTTAAGAAAAAATAAATCTTAGACTCCCCTAAAACACGAAGAGGTCAAGGCCACCCAAAAGATTCATGACCGCCCCGGTCATATACCGAGCCTTGTCTGATGCCAGATAGGCGACGGCATCGGCAATCTCCTGCGACTCAGAGAGGCGACGGGTGAGTATCCTCTTCTCCAGCTTCTGGCGCACTTCATCATCAAGCGGGGCACCAGTCTTAGCCACACCAACGAGCACGGCATTACTGGTAATATTATACCTTCCCCCCTCAAGAGCGACTGATTTAGTCAGACCAATGATTCCAGCTTTGGCGGAACCATAGCTAGTCTGACCGAATCCTCCCATGACTCCAGCCACCGATGTAATATTCACAATCCGCCCCCAATTGTTGGCGCACATATCATCCCAGGTCGCTTTAATGCAGTGGAAAGCGGAAAAGAGGGTGGTATATAAAGCTTTATGCCACACATCCATATCGGTCTTGCTTATGGTGATAAACTGCCCCATCTGTGCCGCATTGTTCACTAATATAGTAACAGCTCCCAAATTACTCTTAATTTCAGCAATCCCTCTTTCTACATCTTCATAGTCTTCTACGTTCATTTTTACCGCAAACGAATTTCTGCCCAGTTGCTTTATTTCCTCAGCTACTGCCTGTGCCCCCTCAAAGTGGCCCCAGCCACTGACAGCCACATCGGCTCCTTCCCTCGCCAGGGTAAGAGCAATTGCCCTTCCGATTCCCTGCGGTCTCGACGCTCCACTGATAAACGCTACCTTCCCTTCTAAAGACATCCTTTTCCTCCTTAAATATTTGACCCTGCTCGGTCGATTCTCTATACTAAAACCGTCACGGAGGGGTGTCCGAGTGGTCTATGGTGACGGTCTTGAAAACCGTTGCTCCGAGATATCGGAGCCGTGGGTTCGAATCCCACCCCCTCCGCCACCCGTAACGATTTTACCATATCTAGTGAGGTTCAACCGAGACCTCATTTAGCCTGACAAACCCTAAGGGATTTAGGTCATACCCCTTAATGTAGGGCTTAACCAGAATATAACTCTGCCCAAAATATACCGGCAGACAGGCAGCATCCTCAACCAGTTTTTGCTCTGCCTGTTGATACAGCGCCAGACTCAGCTCACTATTCTGCTCCACCCCAGCCTTCTCCAGCAGAATGTCTACCTCAGGATTGCTGTACCCGCCATAGTTATAATCAGCACCGGTATGAAACAAAACATCTAGAAAATCCTGCGGGTGAGGATAGTCAGCTATCCAGCCCATATCGAACATCTCGTCCTTCTCCTCCTTGAGGTAAGGGAATCTCGCCGGTTCTAACTGCCTTACCTTCACCTCCACCCCAAGGTTTTCTCGCCACTGATGAACAATAGCTTCAAGGTCTGGGGAGATTAATCCCCCCAAGCCCGTGGTGGTAATGGTGATAGGTGGCAATCGGGATACGTCGCCATAGCTGGAATTGGCAATTAATTCTTTCGCCTTACCGATATCAAAACCTAGCCCCGATAGTCCCTCATTATAGCCGGGCATTCCCGGCGGCAGGACGCCATCCGCCCGCTGCATCATGCCCTTGAATACCAGAGAAACCAGCTTATCCTTATCAACCGCCTGAGAGAAGGCGCGGCGGATATCGGCGTCGTCAAACGGTGGCTTGGTGGTGTTGAAGCCGATATAAGTAAAGCTCAGCTCGGGTGCTACCATTAAATCCTGATAGAAGGGACCGGCTTTATCAGTAACCTTCTCAATATAATCAAGACTGACGTTGGCAACATCAATCTCACCCGTCTCATACATATTCATCGGCATCCCACCCCACAGGTGAAAGACCACCTCATTGACCTTGGCTAACCCCCCGTAATAAAGCTCGTTCCTCTCCAAAACAAGCAGCTCGCTCTCCTGCCATTGCTCAAGCCGAAACGGGCCGGTGCCATTGGGAGTGCGCCACCACTTCCCTCCCTGCTCCACATTTGCCCTGTCGACAACGAAGGCGGTGGGATAGGTTAGCTTAGCCAAGAAGTAAGACTTTGGCATATCTATAGTTACCTCAAGTGTATAGTCATCAAGAACCTTAATGCCGCTAATATCCTTAGTTACGCCGGATAAAACCTCCTTCGCCCCGACAATATCACCAAGGTAGGTAGCCGCCGTCAGGGAACCAGTCTCTGGGTCACAGGCACGCTCCCAGGAATACTTAAAATCCTCAGCCTTGACCTGCCGGCCATCCTGAAATTTGACATCCTGCCGAAGATAGAAGGTATAAGTCCTGCCATCATTGCTTATCTGCCACGACTGGGCAATATCCGGCGCCGGCTCCAGCTTGTCACCGAAGCGGGCCAAGCCCCCGAATATCTGCGTGACATACTCGTGGGAGGTCATCTCGCTGGAGACGGCCGGGTCAAGGGTAAGCGGGTCAATGCCATAAAGGTTAAGCGTCCCTTCGCCGGCGGGGGGCGGCGGAGATACCGACGCACACTGGCAGCCAAGAAACAGGCTGCATAGTAAAACTGCCGAAACGAGTATATATATGATTCTTTTCGTCATTTTCTGTTTAGTCGGAGTCAAATCTAAACGCCTCACCAGGCACTTTATACGGCTTGCCGTACTTTGCACCCTTTTTTTCCTTGCCATCAATTAATACCATGTCTTCACCGACAACAGCTACGGCTTCACACTCGACCAAAATGTGAGGATGCCACAGTTGGACAACCTCAACGGCCGTCATTGCCGGAACGTGGTCGCCAAAGTATTTCTCAAACGCTGGCCCCATCAGTCGCAGGTCCCAGAGATGGCGGCAGAAGAAGTTTAACTTGACCACATCCTGCATGGAAGCGCCGGCAACCTCCAGCACATCCTTCATGTTCTGAAACACCATGTCAATCTGACCGAGAAAATCACGCTTATGGCATATCCGATAATCCTTATCCCTAGCTACCTGCCCGGCAACATAAATGGTATTACCCACCCTAACAGCATGAGAGTAAGTCATCCCCCTTCTCATCGGGGCCAGTTTGTCCGATAAAATTAGCTCCTTTTTGCTCACTTTCTACCTCAAAAAAATAGAATTTTCGCATCGCCTTTCAAGCTTATTTATTAACCTCACCCCCTCTTAAACTCCCTATAATTTATTTGGGGTGTCCAAGAGGGGCGATAGCCCCTCTCTACTTATATTCCCCCTTCCCTTGTAAGGGAAGGGGGTCAGGGGGATAGGTTGTTAAAGAATTTAAAATAGCTCCTCCCGCTTCAGGCTCAGGTAGCTGTTATCGCCAATAATTATATGGTCTAAAACGTCTATGCCCACAATCTCCCCCGCCTTAGCTAGCCTCTTGGTTAAATTTATGTCATCCTCCGAGGCTTCGGGGACACCGGAGGGGTGATTATGGGCAAAGATGACCGAGGCAGCGCTGGCTGATATTGCCTCCTTGAATACCTCCCTCGGGTGAACAATGCTCGCCTCAAGGCTACCAATTGAGATTTCGGCGATTTT
Organism: uncultured delta proteobacterium; assembly: GCA_963739245.1. Classification (GTDB taxonomy): domain Bacteria; phylum Chloroflexota; class Dehalococcoidia; order Dehalococcoidales; family BS750m-G39; genus CAVTZP01. Next base: position 375,581 of record CAVTZP010000003.1, on the reverse strand, counting down.
TATTAGCTGGTTTCTCATATCAAGCAGGATGGCGAGAAAATATTCCTTCTTTTTACCCTTCAGCCGGCCCATCACCAGGCTGGCTACATCCTCGGGGGTCTTGACTACTTGCCTATCCTCAGCCTCGGCATAACCCTCCACCCGATTAGCCAGTTCAAAAGCCGCCTTAATCTGAGCCGCCTTGGCCAGACCAATCCCCCGCACCTGAGATAGTTCCTCCACTGAGGCGCTGGCAAGCCCTTTGAGAGTGCCAAACCGTGACAAGAGCCTCTGGGCGGTTACCATCACCGATTCACCACTAACGCCACGACCCAGAATCACGGCTAAAATCTCCTGAGCCGACAGTGCCTCCACCCCCAGCTTTTGCAGCCTTTCCCTGGGTCGCTCAGAAATGGGTAAATCATGAATTGTAAATGATTTCTTCACCATCCCTCGCTTTCAAAAGCCAGCGGTGGCTAGTGCCGGCTGCCTCCACTCCGCCGCAGCCGATTGATATCTCTTGGTAACATAATCCCGCCATAAGCTATTCAGACCGCCCATATCAAAGCCATAGACCCCTTCCAGGGCGCCATCATAGCTACTACCCTCCCTAAAAGCATCCAGCAGCTCAAGCATCTTCCCCTGCCCGTAACTGGTAATAAGATATTCAACCAGGCTAAAGCTCTCGGCGTAGGAAAGCATAGGCTTGTTCAGTATCAGCCGAGAAGGGGCTGGATAGGCTCTGCACCGAGATAAGACCATTCTCAGTTATTGCCTTAATAAGAGGAGAGGTAAATTGTGGACCGAGCATCCCGGCATTTTCATTATACATAGCCAGACCTTCATCAAGCCAGTGAGGCAGGCTATTATAGGGATTTGCCGTCACTTGATATGTGACCTCGTGTGTCAGCTCGTGGGCAATAGAAGTCTTACCCCAGGCAATGTTATCTAGAGAAATGCCAATAGCAATGATATGATATTGGGGAAAGTCTACCCCTCCCATCCACTCCCGAGGATGAATCATGGCACCGAGCAAATCCTGGTTATTTGCGTAGATATAAATCTTAACCGGCTTCTCTGGATAAGCGCCGGTATCCTTAGCCAGCCCATCCAGTGCCTGCTGAGCGGCTGACATCAGCTCCCGGGCAAAGGAATCATCCCCTTTATACCAGTAAATGGTCACCTTCCCCTCGGTTAGCTCACGCCATTGATAGCGAAGGTCATCAAAATGGACTTGAGCCGGGGCAGTTTCCACCTCTTTGCCACTGGCGTCACTTATCCGCCACCAGTACTTCACCGTGGAGCCGGGGGGCAGCCCGCCAATCTTCACCATCTGCAAAGCCCAGCTCACATCAACAGCAGTGCTAGGGGTAAATTCAACATAGCCCTCGCTGATAACCTCAGCAAAGCTGGTTCGGTCAACAGTATAACAAAGACGAATGTCAGTGATATTGACATTGCTGTGGGCAGATAAACTGAAGTTAAGCTGGGAAGGAAAAACCGACATCGCCGAGCTATTCAGTATGGTCAATTCACCCTGGGCTTGAACCAGGGTCGGACTTAATATAAGCAGGAATAGACAAAAAACTAAAGCAAGTAGTCTGGCTTTCTTAATCATTTCTCTTCACCTAACTTAGACCTGAGGTAGGCGGTTATAAAGCCATCAAGCTCCCCATCCAGCACGCCATCGGTATCGCTGGTCTGGTAATCAGTCCGGTGGTCCTTCACCATCTTATAGGGGTGGAGGACATAGCTTCTAATCTGGTTACCCCAGCCGGCGGCAATGCGCTTCCCCTTAAGCTTGGCTCTCTCTTCCGCCCTCTTGGCTAGCTCCAACTCCAAAAGGCGGGAGCGAAGTATCTTTAACGCAATTTCTTTATTCTGGTGCTGAGAGCGCTCGCTCTGGCAACTAACCACCAGTCCCGTAGGTATGTGGGTCAACCTGACCGCCGTGCTCGTCTTCTGCATGTGCTGTCCCCCTGGTCCGCTAGACCGAAAGACCTCAACCTTCAAATCGTCAGGGGCTATCTTTACATCAACATCGGCTTCAGCCTCGGGCAAGACCTCAACCAGAACAAACGAGGTATGGCGGGCATGGTCAGCATCAAAGGGGGAAAGCCTGACCAGCCGATGAACACCATGCTCTGACTTCAGGTAGCCGCAGGCATAAGCACCATTAACCCCGATAACCACACTCTTTAACCCTGCCTCCTCCCCGGGGGAAACATCCAATATCTCAGTCCCATAACCACGCCGTTCTGCCCAGCGAAGGTACATCCTCATTAGCATCTGTGCCCAGTCTTGAGATTCAGTGCCGCCAGCCCCGGCATGGATGGAGAGAATAGCATTTCTTGAGTCATACTCACCACTAAACGCCGCCTCAAGCTCCATCTCATCAAGGCGGGAAGTCAGCTTCTCCACCTCGGACTGAATCTCCGCCCCCAGAGAGCTATCCCCCAGCGAGATTAATTCAGCAACCTCAGACGCTTGTTTCTCCACTTCCCGCCACCTCTCTACCACCCGCTTCTGCTCCGCCAACCGGCGCATAATGTCCTTCGCCTCTTTCTGCTCCAGCCAGAAGTCAGGCTGCGCTGAACTCTCCTCCAGTCTTGAAATCTCCGCTTCCCTACCGGCAACGTCAAAGATGCTCCATTGCCATAGAGATTCGAGATTGCAATTCCTTTAATTTGTCCCTTAGTTCTTGCATTTATCCCAAAAGCCTCCCTTGGTAATCTACCTCTAGTTCCAGATTGCCAACGGCTGCCAAATGGGCCAGCCGACACGGCTCAGGTAAGCGGTAACCACGGCAGCACTCCAGCACCCAGTAGATAGCGGTCTCAAGGTCAACCTTATGGCCGATGGAAACATAGATAGGCTTACTTCCCAGCTTGGTTCGCAGGGCGACGCCTATAATCTCACCCCCATCCACCACCTCAGAATAGCTGGCTGGGCTATCACCCGGCTCTTTATGGCGGCCACAGAGGCGGGATTTAGCACAACCAATCGTCGGTGTATCCAGAAACAGCCCCAGGTGACAGGCAAGCCCGAAGCGGCGGGGGTGGGCAATCCCCTGCCCATCAACCAGGATAAGGTCAGGGGTAACACTAAGTCCCTGGCAAGCCGATAGGGTTAGTGGTGCCTCTCTAAAGGATAAAAGACCGGGGACATAAGGAAAATCAACCTTGCCACTTACCACCTTTGTCTCCACCAATCTAAGCTCGGGATAGTTTAACACCACTGTTGCCCCGGTAGCCACCCCTTGCTCTCTGTCTACCGATATATCAACGCCGGCGATAAGCCTGGGACTTGACACCTCATTACTTCGGGAAACCTGCGATGCCAGTCTTCGCTGGATGTCTAAGGCTTGAGCCGGACTAACCTGCCAGCTGTGTAAGTCCTTTACCTTCACCACCCGATTATAGCGGACTTGCTAAGCATATGACAACTTCATTCCGGCGTTGCTTGTCAACCTCACCCCCTTTGTCCCCTTCTCCTTTCTTGGAGAGGGGGAGGAGAGGTTCTAAACAGTCTTTGCCATTGACAGCAGCCTAATTATAGGGCATAATAGCCGATAAAGAAGGCGGTAACATTGGTAAAGATTAGACTACGCCGCGTTGGAGCGAAAAAGAAGCCAAGCTATAGATTAGTGGTAGCCGATGCCCGAGCCCCCCGCGATGGGGCATTTATTGACATTATCGGTCACTATAATCCCTTAACCAACCCAGCAACGATAGTTATTGACGGGGAAAAAGCACTAAGTTGGCTCAAGCAGGGGGCTCAGCCAACCGCCATCGCCGCCAAACTATTATCAAAAGCAGGTATTACCGAGAAACCCAAACCAGCCAAAGCCGGCGTTACCAAAAAGCCTAAACCAGTCAAGGCGAGCGTTGCCGAAGAACTCGAACCAGCCAAGGCAGATATTACCGAGAAACCCAAGCCTATCGAGAAACCCAAACTAGCCAAAAAATCTAAACCAACCAAGGAGAAGACATGAAAGAACTAGTTGAATACATCGCTAAATCCATCGTCAATGCACCTGATGCCGTGGTAGTCACTGAGGAGACCAGCGAAGAGGGCACAACGCTCAAACTGCAGGTCGCTGATGATGATAAGGGGCGGGTTATTGGCAAGCAGGGGCGCGTAGCTCAAGCCATGCGCACCTTAATCAGGGTGAAAGCTGCCAAAGCAGGCACTAGGGTTACCCTCGAGATTATCTAGAAATAGCTCAGTAAGCGGAATTTATCCCCACTACAGCCTAAACCATTAGCCAAGTGGAGCCCCGGGCCGCCTCCTTCTCCTTGCTACCACCTGGAGGCGCGCGATAGCACGGCGTAGCGCTGCCTCAGCTCGAGCTGTATCTACTTCAGGTGTGGGGTGTTTAAGCCGTTCCTCAGCCCGCTGTTTCGCCGCTTCCGCCCGGGCGATATCAATCTCCTCAACCCTCTCCGCAGCATCGGACAGAATTATAACCCTATCGGGGCGCACCTCAAGAAAGCCCCCGGAGATGGCCATGGAGAACTCCTCCCCACCCTTCCTCACCTGCAGCTCCCCAGGCAACAACATAGTCATCAAGGGGGCATGGTGGGGTAGGATTCCCAGTTGCCCTTCAACCCCGGGAGCAACCACCACATCCACGTCGTCAGAAAAAACCACCCGCTCCGCAGTAACGATTTCAAGTCGTGTCGTCGCCATTTAACCTATTCCCGTAGCTTCTTCGCCACCTCCACCACCTCATCTATAGCCCCGACCATATAAAAGGCTTGCTCCGGCAGGTCATCATACTTGCCTTCCAGAATTTCCTTAAAGCCGCGCACCGTTTCCCCAATCGGCACATACCTCCCCTTCCGGCTGGTAAAGACCTCGGTAACGAACATTGGCTGGGAGAGAAACCTCTGTATCCGGCGAGCCCTGGCCACTGTAAGCTTGTCCTCCTCGCTAAGCTCCTCAATGCCGAGTATCGCGATTATATCCTGGAGGTCCTTATAGCGCTGCAGCACCCTCTGTACCCCACGAGCCACACCATAATGCTCCTCACCAACAACATTGGGGTCAAGGATACGAGAGTTTGATGCCAGAGGGTCAACTGCCGGATATAAGCCCTGCTCAGCGATTGACCTCTCCAGGGCAATCACGGCATCAAGGTGACCAAAGGTAGTAGCAACACCGGGGTCAGTATAGTCATCAGCCGGGACATAGATCGCCTGAAAGGAGGTAATTGAGCCCTTTTTCGTCGAAGTAATCCTTTCCTCCAGCTCACCGACCTCGGTCGCCAGGGTAGGTTGATAGCCCACCGCCGAAGGCATCCGCCCCAAAAGGGCTGACACCTCCATACCGGCTAGAGTATAGCGGTAGATATTATCAATAAACAGCAATACATCCTGCCCCTCAACATCACGGAAGTATTCAGCCATAGTTAACCCGGTCAGTCCTACCCGAAGGCGAACCCCCGGGGGTTCATTCATCTGCCCGAAGACCATAACCGTCTTACTAATCACCCCGGAAGACTTCATCTCATTCCACAGGTCATTGCCCTCGCGCGACCTTTCGCCGATACCGGCGAAAACGGATGTGCCGCCGTGCTCAGTGGCAATATTGCGGATAAGCTCCTGAATGATAACCGTCTTGCCCACGCCGGCACCGCCATAGGCACCGACCTTGCCCCCCTTGGTAAACGGCGCAATCAGGTCAATCACCTTAAGACCGGTCTCCAGCATCTCGGTGGTTGTCTTCTGCTCCTCAAGCGAAGGCGGGGGGCGGTGAATCGGCCAGCGTTCTTTAGCCTTGACCGAACCAAGCTCATCCAAGGGTTCCCCAACAATATTGAACAGACGGCCCAGGGTAGCTTTCCCCACCGGGACAGCCAGAGGTGCTCCGGTATCTATCGCTTCCACCCCCCGCCCCAGCCCATCGGTAGGCGATAACGCCAGACACCTGACCCGGTTATTACCTATATGCTCCTGAGCCTCAAGCACAACCTTGCCACCATCAGTCAGGAGCTCAATAGCATTATAAATCGCTGGCAACTCATCGGGAGGAAACTCAATATCAACCACCGTCCCGATTACCTGCGCAACTTTCCCCTTCGCCATAATAACCCCCTATTTAGGTCGGTTAAATTAGCTTAAGACCAGCAACCTTGGAATACCGGTAATAAGTTACACCGTCTATTACCCTCGATCTAACCCTTCCCCCATATTCCAGAGCAGACAGAAGCCCCTCCACACTCTTTTTGGTCAAACTCTTGCCCGCTGATGTCAGCATTTCAGCTAGCTCATCCAGGTTATAAGCACTACGATAATTGGAACTAAGAAAATCTAGGACCAAATCAGTTGACTCACGGTTGCTTTTTTCAAAATCTCCTTTACTAATAGGCATTGTAAAACCTCCTTTCTTTAAGCCAGAGCTGCGGCGCCACCGGTAATGTCAAGGAGTTCTTTAGTTATTGACTCCTGCCTGGCTTTATTATACATCAGGGTTAAGTCCCCAATAAGCTCGTTAGCATTATCAGTGGCATTACGCATCGCCACCATCCTGGCTGATTGTTCGCTAGCAATAGACTCCAGAATAGCATGATATACCTGCATCTCGACAAATCTGGGTAAAAGCTCACCTAGCACCACCCCAGGACCTGGTTCATATATATAGTCCACGTTCTGCGCCGTGGGTATAGCTGCCGGTTCCACCGGGAGTATCTGCTGCATAACTGGCCTCTGCGTCATTGTGGAAATAAATTGAGCATAGACCAGGTAAACCAGGTCTATAACTCCATTAGTATAATCATCAATGATGATACGGGATATAGGCAGGGTGTCCAGCAAGCTTGGCCGGTCACCAAGCCCGGTAAACTCAGCCCGAATATCCCGCCTATATCGCCCCATGAAATCCCTCCCCTTACGGCCAAGGGTAATAAGGGTAACTGGTATATTTTGCTCCAGGATGAAGCTCGCTGCCTTGCGGTTCAGGCTGGTATTAAGCCCGCCGCAAAGCCCTCGGTCGGGGGTAATATGGACTATGGCAATCTTATTTACCGGTCGGCGCTGCAGTAGCGGATGAAGTGCTCCCCCTTCCGTGGGCAAAGCCGCCAGGTCAGCCAGCACCTGGCGAATCTTCTCAGAATAAGGCCGCCCCGCCAAGCCGCGCTCCTGAGCTCGCCTCATCTTTGAGGTGGCAATCATCTCCATCGCCCGGGTAATCTTAGACGTGCTTTGAATGCCCTTTATTCGGCGACGAATTAAGCGAATATTAGCCAATCTTTAACCCCATCCCCTTCAGACTGCCCATCCTTTCTTGAACTCGGAAATTGCCGCCTTTAATTCCTCCTCAATCTCTGGGAGAATCTCTTTTTGTTTAGCAATCTTTTTACCTATCTCAGGGTGATTTGCCTCCATAAACCGGTGAAAATTAGCCTCAAAGGTAGTGATTTTATCTACCGGTATATCATCAAGATAACCGTTAATGGCGGCATAAAGAACCATAACCTGCTTCTCCACAGACATAGGGACATATTGCAGTTGCTTCAAGATTTCGGTAATTCGCTGACCGCGCTCAAGCTGGGCTCTGGTTGCCTTATCCAGGTCGGCGGTGCCAAACTGAGCAAAGGCAGCCAGCTCCCGGTATTGCACCAGGTCCAGCCTGAGCCTACCGGCCACCTGCTTCATCGCCTTAGTCTGTGCTGCACTGCCAACCCGGGATACGGACAGACCCGCGTTTAACGCCGGTCTGATACCAGCATTAAACAGGTCGGTCTCCAGATAAATCTGACCATCAGTAATAGAGATAACATTAGTCGGGATATAAGCCGATAAGTCACCGGCTTGAGTTTCGATAATAGGCAGCGCCGTAAGGGAACCACCACCATACTCTGGGGCATACTTAGCCGCCCTCTCCAGCAGGCGACTGTGCAGATAAAATACATCGCCGGGGTACGCCTCCCGTCCCGGCGGGCGGCGAAGTAGCAGGGAAAGTTGCCGATAAGCCCAACCATGCTTGGAGAGGTCATCGTAGATAACCAGGGCGTCCTTTCCCTGCTCCATGAACTCCTCACCCATGGCACAGCCGGCGTAAGGGGCAAGATATTGCAGGGCGACGGAATCAGCGGCATTAGCCGCCACCACTATGGTATGCTTCATCGCTCCGTGAGTCTCCAGGTCGGCGACCACCCTTGCCACCTTAGATGTTTTCTGACCAATGGCGACATAGATGCAGATTAGGTCACCGCCCTTCTGGTTGATAATGGTATCCAGGGCAATAGCCGTTTTCCCGGTGGAGCGGTCGCCGATAATAAGCTCTCTCTGCCCCCGACCGATGGGAATCAGGCTATCTATCGCCTTGATACCGGTTTGCACCGGGGTATCCACCGGCTTACGCAAGGTAACACCGGGAGCAACCCGCTCCACAGGTCGGGTCTTATCCGTCTTTATCGACCCCTTGCCATCCAGAGGGCGACCCAGGGAATCAACCACCCGGCCGATAAGGGCATCACCCACCGGCACCTCAACAATGCGACCGGTGCACCGCACCTCATCCCCTTCTTTAATGCTGGTATAATCGCCAAGGACAACGGCGGCAACGCTATCCTCCTCCAGGTTCAGGGCAATCCCCATAATATCGTTGGGAAATTGAAGCAGCTCATTATACTTGGCTGCCGCCAGCCCATGAATCCGGGCAATACCATCGCCAATCTCAATCACCGTGCCAACATCCACCATGGTTATCGCAGCACCAAACTGCTCAATCTGCTGCTTGATGACAGAAACAATGTCCTGCCCTCTAGTTGTCATTTGAGCCACCTCCGTAACAGCCTGTTCATCTTACCTCCCCGCTAGCCAACGCCTTCTTCAGCGCCATCAATCTACTACGGGTACTACCGTCCAGCAGCTTGCCCCCAATCCGGGCAACAACGCCGCCGAGCACACCGGGGTCCACCCTGGGCTTGACCACCACCTTCTTCCCCACCACTGCCCCGAGACGCTCCTCCAACCTTCGCCTATCCTCATCATCAAGCGGAATAGCCGTAATGACCTCAGCCTGCTCTATACCACGATAGCTATCCAGCAGATGCTGATACTCATCAGCAATATCACCGACCATGCCCAGTCTACCCTTAGTCACCAGTAAATAGACCAGATTTAGCGCCAGTGGGTTTACATCACCCAGCCACTGGGACAGCAGCCTTGCCTTATCCTCAAAACGGACCTTCGGGTTCTCCAACAGGGCAAGAAATGCAGCATCCTCACCCAGAGTGGCAATCTTCCTCAGGTCGGACTGCCATCTATCTAACTCGTTCCTTTCCCGGGCAATACCAAACACTGCCTGGGCATAGCGCTGAGCGTAAAACCTTCTTGCCACGCTGTCTAACCCTTCTTCAGAGTTGTGCTCTCGTCAAGCACCTTCTTAATAATCTCGCGGTGGGCTTTCTTATCCAAAGAGCGGTCAATTACCTTACCTGCCGCCATTATGGTTATGTCAGCAAACTCCTTACGGAGTTCGTCAATAGCCTCATCTCGCTCCCGCTGAATCTCAGCCTGTGCCCTGGTGATAAGGGCTTCCGCCTCCTGCTTGGCTTGCTCCTGTGCCTCCCGCTTAACCCCTTCCCCGGTTCGCACTGCCCGGGCGATTGCTTCCTGACCTTCCTTGGCGGCGGCATCAATCCGCTTTTTAGCCTCCTCCTCGGCATGCTCCGCCTGTTGCTTAATAAGCTCGGTCTGCTCCATACTTTCCTTAATCTTCCTGGAGCGCTCATCAAGCATCCGCATAATCGGCTTATAGGCAACCAGATACAAAAGCCCGAAAAGGATAACAAAGTTTATAATCTGTGCCAGCAATACTGGCATATTTATACCCAGATTTGCCAGGCCTCCCATTTTTACCCCCCTTTATATAGAAAGAACAGCAGCTACTATTAGACCGACTAGGATTAACGCCCCAAGTATCGCTGCTCCAATGATAACACCAATAGATAGAGGTATACCATCCTGGTTCATAATTTCTCTCCTCTTGTCTCTGCTAGACAATCATCGCCAAAATAATGGCTACAATCAGGACATAGATGCCAATGGCTTCAGCAAAGGCTGTGACCAGAATCATATTGGTCATTATCGGACCTCTTGCCTCAGGGTTGCGGGCTAGTCCCTGCAGAGCGGAAAAACCGATAAGTCCGATAGCCAGTGCTGGCCCCAACATTCCCAGCCCAACCGCCAGTCCTATCGCTAGCATCTTCATTACTTCTGGGTCCATTTTTCTCCCCCTTTCTTAACTATGCTAAGCTGCCTCAGTGCCATGAGCACCAACGGCAACGGTAAGAAATACCAGAGTTAAGCCAGCAAAGATAAGCGCCTGAACAAAGCCAACCAGTAACTCAAGCCCGTAAAAGGGCAGGGCAAATATCCACGGGATAAGGAACGTGGCAATCAAAAGCAATATCTCCCCAGCGGTCATATTGCCAAAAAGACGGAAGGTAAAGCTAACAATACGCACCAGCTCGCTCAATGCCTCCAGAAAGCCAACAAAGATATTAATTACCCCGGTTATTAGTCCGCTCAAGCCAGCCCGAAGTTTGCCGCTAAATATCTGACCCAAACTCCTAAAAAACGGACCGACATTGACAAACTTTCCCAGATAACGGATTCCCCCTCCGTACCTCAGACCATAGAACTCAACAAAGACAAAGGACATAAGAGCCAGTGCCAGCGGCATATTAATATCAGTGTTAGCACCCCGCAGCAGATGCACCTCACCCTCGGCGGTGTGCACTATAATGGAGCCGAACCCGGGGAGCAAGCTCAGCCAGGCATTAAAAGCAACAAAAAGGAAGATGGTCGCCATCATCGGGAAGAAGCGGCGCCCATTCTCCTCACCGGCAACACTCCGGCAAAAGTCATACAGCCAGCCAAGGAAAGACTCAAACAGGCTTTGCAATCGGGCGGGGATGAGTCTCATCCGACGGGTAACGGCGTAGGAAAAGCCAACCAAGAAGATGATGGTAAGCCAGGCACCGATAACGCTATTGGTAATGGGAAAACCAAACAGGTGAAAGACCACCTCGGGCGGGAAGCTTTGGGTTGGGCTGGGGGGAGCCAGCCAGCTAGGTAGCTCCAGACCAAGCATGCTATGGCCCAAGGGACCAGCAGCAAAACCGATGGCAAAGAGAACAACAAAGACAAGCAAAACCCCAATTATAATAGGGAAGGAACAACCAAGGCAGCCCCGCTTCGGCACTAGCTATTCTCCTTGTCTTGCTTGCCGTGCACCAGAGGTAGAAGCATCTGATAAACGCCATAAAAGGCAACAACCAAACCCAGAATTAAACCCACCAACCATAAGAAGTTTGTGTCAAACTTGCTATCAGCCCAGAGACCAGCAAATACACCCAAAGCAATTGAACCACCGATGAAAAAGCCAACACCAGTTAGCCTTAAGGCTGCAATCGACTTGCTCACGCCGTGAGCAGCATATCAAATCTCGCCCCTTTGGTCAAGCTCCCCCTTTAGCTTTCTGGTCAATAAAAAACCCCAGACCTTTTCGTTCTAGGCGCTTTATTATCAAAGGCGAGGGTCAGGACTTACGCTTATCAAAGTCGTCTAAATCAAGGGTGTTAATGAAGTCGTAGAAAGCCGACATCTTTTTCATCTCATCCTCACTTACCTTCCTGCCCGTACCCCCAGCCTCACTTTCCTTCTGCGAGGAGAGAGGTTTGCCTGTCTCCTTGTCCAAAAAGATGCCAGCTTTATCTAATACTACCTCCTCAGCATAGATGGGCACGCCCACCCTTACTGCCAGCGCCAGGGCGTCGCTGGGACGAGAGTCAACCTCCATCTGCTTCCCATCTACATTAAGGATAATCTTGGCATAAAAGGTATCGTTCTTAAGGTCGCTGACGATAATAGAGTCAATGGTAGCACCTAAAGCATCAATGACCGAGCGCAGCAGGTCGTGAGTTAACGGCCTTTCTACCCTAACCTCCTGGAGTTTCACCGCTATGGCATCGGCTTCGGCAGGACCAATCCAGATTGGTAGATAGCGGTCGGCTGTCTTTTCTTTCAGAATCACCACCCGCTGATAGTTCATCAGGCTGACTCTGATACTATCAATAATCATCTCTATCATGCTCATACCTCCATTTGCCGCCAGCATTAAAATTTTACTCTACATCACCCCCACTGTCAATAAAGAGACAACTCTCCCCCTTTATCCCCCTCCCTTAGATAAGGGAGGGGGAAGAATATAAAAGAGGGGCTGACGCCCCTCTTAATTCCCTCCCACCAGAAGGGGAGTAAAAAAGAGGGGGCTTCGCCCCCTCTTAAAACTACTTTCCCCCTTCCCTTGTAAGGGAAGGGGGTCAGGGGGATGGGTTACTAAGTAAGCTCTAACCTGAGCATTTAGACGAAACGCCCTATTATGGTATAATAAATTGTTGTAAAACGGAGGTAGAGTTATATGCATCAAGGTAAAAAGGCGATTGTTTGGTTCAATGAGGTCACCAAAAAGGATGTTGCCACTGTTGGTGGCAAAGGGGCTAATCTTGGTGAGATGACCAACGCCAGCATACCCGTTCCCCCCGGCTTCATTGTGACCGCAGACGCCTATTTTGATTTCCTTAAAAAGTCGAAGCTCATTGATAAAATGCGCCATCTACTGGAGCCATTAGACTCAGGCGATAGCAAACAGCTTCAACAAACTGCTGCCCAGGTTAAACGGCTAATTTTAGATATCGCTATGCCTCCGGAACTGGCCAAAGAGATTGAGCAAGCCTACATTAAGATGGGCAGAGGTCTGGTGGCAGTGCGCTCCTCAGCTACCGCTGAAGACCTGCCGGAAGCCTCCTTTGCCGGCCAGCAGCGCACCTTCCTCAATGTGGAGCGAGAAAAGGAGGTGGTAGCGGCAGTACAGGAGTGCTGGGCATCCCTCTTTGAACCACGCGCCATCTTCTATCGGCACCAGCATGGTTTTGACCACTTCAAGGTTGGAATCGCTGTCCCCGTTCAAAGAATGGTTCAATCCCAAGCCTCAGGGGTAATGTTTACCATAGAACCGGTAACCAGCGATAACAGCAAGATTGTTATTGAGGCTGTCTACGGACTCGGTGAGGCTATCGTCTCAGGGGAGATAACCCCTGACCTATATATGGTAGATAAAGACGGGCTAGAAATCGTCAGCAAGAAAACAGCTAAACAAGAGCAGCAACTGGTCAGGAATCTAGCCAGCGATAGCCAAGAAACTAATATTTGGGTTCAAGTCCCCCCGCCAAGACAAAGTGAGCAGAAGATAACTGACGACGAAATAATCCAACTAGCTAAAATAGGAAAGCAGTTAGAAGGGCACTATAAATTCCCCCAGGATATTGAGTGGGCAAAAGAGGATAAAAGGGTCTACATCGTCCAGACTCGGCCAGTAACCACGATTAAGGATGTCAGTGAGGTCACACCCGAAATCCAAGCCGCTGTTCTTCTCTCCGGGGCACCGGCCAGTCCCGGTATAGCCTCAGGACCGGTGAAAATAGTCCCTGAAGCCTCACAAATAGACAAGGTGAAAACGGGTGACGTCCTGGTGGCTGAGATGACCACCCCCGACTTTGTGCCGGCGATGAAACGGGCAGTAGCCATTGTCACCAATCGCGGTGGTAGAACCGCCCACGCCGCCATCATTAGCCGTGAGCTTGGTATTCCCTGTGTTGTCGGCGCCGAAGGGGCAACCACCACCCTGACCGATGGGCAGATAATCACTGTAGACGGCTCAAGGGGCAAGGTTTACCAGGGCAAGATAGGCAAAGAAAAAATGACTGTGGTCACTGATATTCTCAAGGAGGCGATTAAGACCAAGACCAAGGTCTATATAAACCTGGCTCAACCTGAGCTGGCTGAAGCTGTAGCCGCCCGTAATGTTGATGGCGTGGGCTTACTCCGAGCCGAGTTCATGATTGCCCAGATTGGTGAGCACCCCCAGTATATGCTCAGCCAAAAGCGGGGGCAGGAATTCGTTAACAAGCTGGCCGAAGGTATCAAAACCTTTGCCCGGGCTTTTAACCCTCGCCCCGTAGTCTACCGGACTACCGATTTCAAGACCAATGAATATAGAGAGCTTACCGGTGGTCAACAGTACGAGTCTGAGGAAGAAAATCCCATGCTCGGCTATAGAGGAGCCTCACGATATATCACCGACATCAATGTGTTTAAACTGGAACTAGAAGCAATCAAGAGGGTGAGGCAGGACTATAAAAATCTATGGGTGATGATTCCCTTTGTCAGGACAGTTAATGAGCTAGCCAGGACTAAGGAAATTCTGGAGGCTGAGGGGCTAGTGCGCTCTAAAGACTTCAAACTATGGATGATGGTTGAGGTACCGTCCAACATCTTCCTAATAGAGAAGTTCCTTAAAGTTGGCATTGATGGCATATCCATCGGCTCAAACGACCTAACCCAGCTCATCCTTGGTATTGACCGCGACAGCGAAAAGCTAGCCGAGACATTTGACGAGCGAGACGAAGCAGTGCTTATCGCCCTGGAGAAGGCGATTAAGGTATCAAAGAGTATGGGTGTCACCTCATCTATCTGCGGGCAGGCACCCTCGGTATACCCCGAACTTACCGAAAAGCTGGTAGAATGGGGCATTACCTCAGTCTCAGTAAGTCCGGATATGATTGGCACCACTAAAGAGATAATTGCTAAAGTTGAAGCACGATTAGAGCGCCGATGATAAGGCATCTTAATATCCGCCAGCTAATCGAAGATAGAGAGGAAAGCCTTTCACCCTACGCCGTAAAAAGCAAGTCTTCCCGGGGGAGACTAAAATACGAAGAGCCCTGCCCGATTCGCACCGCCTTTCAGCGCGACCGTGACCGCATTATCCACTGTAAAGCATTCCGCCGGCTCATGCACAAGACCCAGGTTTTCATTGCCCCCCTGGGTGACCACTACCGAACTCGGCTCACCCACACCCTGGAGGTATCCCAGATAGCCCGCACTATAAGCCGTGCCCTGAACCTCAATGAGGACTTGACTGAGGCGATTGCCCTGGGCCATGACCTGGGTCACACCCCATTCGGTCATGTTGGCGAGGAAGTCCTTAACGAGCTCTACCCCCAGGGCTTCAGACATAACGAGCAGAGCCTGCGTGTGGTTGACACGCTGGAGAAGAATGGTCAAGGGCTAAACCTAACCTGGGAGGTGAGGGACGGCATCCTAAATCACTCCAAGACCAGGGTAGATATCTGGGGGAAGGGCTGGGGAAAAGTAAATACCTTTGAGGGTGAAATAGTTAAGATTTCAGACACCATCGCCTACATCAACCATGACATTGATGATGCCATAAGAGCCGACATGATTACCGAGGGCGATTTACCCATCTCCGCCATCATCAGATTGGGTAATTCCCACTCCCTCCGCATCAATACCATGGTCTATGACATTATTGATAACTCATGGGAGGTAAGGGGCAAAAGCCGGGAAAATCCTAAAATCACGATGAGCCCCCAGATTCTTGAGGCAACTAATACCCTGCGCCAGTTTCTCTTTGAGCAGGTATACAATATACGCTCGGCCCAGGAGGAGTCAGAGCGGGCACGGCAGGTAGTTCGCTCACTATATAAATACCTCAATGAGCATATAGACAAGCTGCCGCCGGAGTATAGCTTTTACAGCGATGAGCCAGAGCGAAGGGTGGTTGACTATATCGCTGGCATGACCGACCAGTATGCCCTGAGAATGGCTGAGGAGCTTTCTTTGACTAAAGGCAAGGGCAAACCGCAGGTTATCAAGAAAGAGCGAAAAAGCAAAACTCCCTCAAAAGTAAAATCTCCCCATCTCTTTTAAGGTATTGACAAAATTACCTTATAGTGATACACTTTGGAGTATGAAAGACTATAAAGTGTATGAGCACAAGTGTCTAAGATGTGGGCATAGGTGGGCTAGCCGGAGGGCCAAACCGATACGCTGCGCAAGCTGCAAGTCGCCCTACTGGCACATACCGAAGGGTGAGGTTGAAGAGCAGGCTTGTCATTTCTGCGGTTCTACGGATGTCTTGGTACCCCAAATCGGAATAGCGTGGGGTATGTCGGGATATGACTACTCATTTTGTGGAAAATGTTTGCAAGGTATGACAGCCGAAAAGTTCTGGGAAAGAATGTTTAAGAAGGAAGGTTATAATTGGCCTCCGAAACTAAAAAAGGGAGAGTGAAAGTAAGAGAGGGGGTTATGTAAGTGGAGAGTAAAAAAAAGAAGTCTGTTAAAGATATGTCTATTGAGGAGTTGGAAGCTGAAATTAAGGAGTTGAAAGAGGAAAATCGGAGGTTGGAGGAGTCATTGCAGCCTGTTGGTAGGTTTAGGCCTGGGATGTATAGCCCACGGGTTGTTTCTACAGAGACAGTGGTTTGTCGGGCTAAAAGTGATGAAATTCACACTGCCTTACTCCTGATTCATGAAGATGGGACGATTAAAGTAAAGTGTAGTGGCGAGTGTCATAATTGTGAATATGAAGATTGATTAGGAGTAAGATTATAAATAACCTAAAATACTAACATGGGCGTTATTGACGAGATAAAACAGAGAGTAAAAGAGGGGCAAAGCCCCTCTTAAAAACCTCTTCCCCCTCTCCTTTGAAGGAGAGGGGGATAAAGGGGGAGAGGTAGTATAATAATATTATGGGCGCTATTGACGAAATTAAACAGAGAATAGACATCGTAGATGTGATTAGGCAGTACGCCAAACTGACTAAAGCCGGGCGGACTTTCAGGGCGCTATGCCCGTTTCACTCCGAAAAAAACCCCTCATTCTTCGTCTACCCCGAGCAGCAAAGCTGGCATTGCTTTGGCGCCTGTAACACCGGCGGCGATGTCTTTTCCTTTATTATGAAAAAACAGGGCATTGACTTCGGCGAAGCGCTGAGGCTGCTTGCCCAGAGGGCGGGGGTTAATATCCCATCAAGATTTGAACCCGGGGGTGAAAGCGAGGAGAAAAAAGGGTTATACCAAATCAACGAGGCCGCCGCCCAATACTTCCACAATCAGCTTAATTCCACGGCGGGGGAAAAGACGAGAAGCTATCTGCTGGGACGAGGTTTGTCAGCGAAAACCATCGCCGACTTCCAGCTTGGCTATAGCCTTGATAGCTGGGACGCCCTTAAGCAACACCTTATAAATAGAGGTTACACCGAGGCGGAACTGCTGACGGCTGGTCTAATAGTTGAAGCCGAGGCGGGAAAAACCCACGACCGATTTCGGAATAAGTTGATGTTCCCCATATTTGACGCTAGAGGGCGTATTACCGGCTTTGGGGCAAGGGCGCTTGATGACTCACTGCCCAAATATACTAATTCGCCGCAGACGCCGCTCTTTGATAAAAGTAGCACCCTTTATGGCATAAACCTGGCTAAAGATGCCCTCAGGCAGCAAAACCTGGCAATAATTGTCGAGGGCTACATGGACGTTATTACTGCCCACCAAAACGGTTTTAGCAACGTGGTTGCCTCAATGGGGACCTCGGTCACCGAAAAACAGGTCAACATTCTAAAGAGGCTAAGTAAAAACATAGCCCTGGCTCTTGATGCCGATGCTGCCGGTGAAGAAGCTATGCTACGGTGTGTGGGCTATGAAAATACCCTTGAGACTGAGGTGGGGGTTATCATCATGCCCAGAGGCAAAGACCCCGATGATGTCATCAAAGAAGATGCCAAAACCTGGCAGGAACTGGTAAAAGAGGCCTTGCCCATAGTCGATTACACCTTTAACATGGTTACCTCTGAGCTTGACCTGACTAAAGCCAAAGACAAGTCCCTAGCCGTAGATAAGCTCCTGCCCATTGTTGCTGAGATAAAGGACCCGATACGCCAAGCCCATTATTTGCAAAAGCTGGCGCAACTGCTTAAGGTCAGCGAACGAAGTATTGAAGCGGCTCTAGCTAGAACCCGGCCTAAACAAGGCAGGGCCAAACCGCCAAAACAAGAGACTCCCGCAAATAGGCAGCCACTTGTTTCCAGCCCAATTGAGGAGTATTGCCTGGCTCTAATACTCCAGCACCCGGAGCTTAAGGATAAGGATGAGGGGCTTTTGCCCGAATACTTTGAGAATAGCGAAAACCGTGAAATCTTTATTGCCTGGCAGCGGAGTGATAAAATAGAATTGCTAAAAACAGAGCTTGAGCCGGAAATTCATGAGCACCTTGAATCATTATTAACCAGGGAATTATTAAATGATAAAATAGAGCAAAAGTATGCTGAGTGTGCTCTCCGCCTGCGGGAAAAATTTCTCCGCAGCCTGACGATGAAGATACAGGCAGTGTTAACCCTAGAAGCCGAGACGGGAGGCGGGGCGGCGGAGCTAACTAAGCTTAAGGAGCAAGGGATTGTGGTCAATACCCAGCTGGCTGAGGTTATGACTCAAAAAAATCAGATGAGACTGGAACAAAGAGGGGTGAGGTGATGAGCCGGCGGAATAGTGAAAATAGCCCAGAGAAAGACGACGAAAAGACACCATTTGATGAGCAGCTAACTGCTGAAGAGGAGGAAACCTCTGACTTACACGCCCTCTTCCCCGAATCTGAGGAGGACGAGGAGGCTGAAGACATAATTGAGCCCGACACCCTCTGGCATGAGGCAAGGCATCTTGAGATTGAAAAGCCCGAGTCTGCGCTAGATTTAGAGCTGGAAGCGCCGCTTGAACACATGGACGAGCAGGAGGTAGCCGATGACCCGGTTCGCATGTACCTTCATGAAATCGGCCGGGTGTCCCTTCTCACCGCTTTGGAGGAAAAGGAACTGGCCAGAAAGATGGAGGAGGGCAGACGCATCAGAGAAATCAAGCAAGGCTACCTCCAGAAGCACGGGCGAGAACCATCGGCAACAGAAATAGTACTTACTATACTTCAGGAGCTATCCCAGGCTGCTTCCACCATCCGTATCCTCCAGGAACATCTCAACCTGAAGCCGTCTGCCAGCTTCGTAGAGGAAATCTCCACGGCTAAATTGCGAGCTAGCATTGATAGCGAGATAAGCCCAGAACTAATCCTGGCGATTTCTCACCAGACCCAAAAATCCATACCTGAAACCGAGGTGCTCCTCACCGAACTGTCACTAAATATCAATCTACTCCCGAAGGAAGTCCTTGATGCTATCGGAGGTAAGGTCTCGACGGCTAAAATGGAGACTCTGATGAAATCACGTAATTCCATCAACTCAATCCAGGCTTATGATAAGCAGCTTCAAGCTTACCTGGGGAATATTGAGCGCGAGGCGGAAAAGGCAGTGACCCATCTCATTGAAGCCAACCTGCGTTTGGTGGTCAGCGTCGCCAAGAAACATATTGGACGGGGCATGTCGCTCCTTGACCTCATTCAGGAGGGGAACATCGGCCTAATCAGAGCCGTGGAGAAATTTGACTACCGCAAGGGTTATAAATTCAGCACCTATGCCACGTGGTGGATTCGCCAGGCCATAACCCGCTCTATTGCCGACCAAGCCCGGACGATTCGCATCCCGGTTCATATGGTTGAGACCATCAATAAACTGCTACGGGTAAGCCGCCGTCTGGCTCAGGAACACGGACGGGAGCCTACCGCCAAGGAAATCGGTAAGGAGCTGGAAATGCCCCCGGAAAAGGTCGGGGAGATAGTCAAGGTATCACAACTGCCGGTATCGCTTGAGTCACCAATGGGTGAGGAGGAAAACAGCCACCTGGGTGACTTTATCGAAGACCGCAATACCCTCCCGCCGGCTGACGCTGCCTCCAGGCAACTGCTTAAGGAGCAGATTGATGCTGTGCTGTCCAGCCTCAGCCCCCGCGAGCAACGGGTGCTCCAGCTACGGTTTGGGCTTGAGGATGGGCGGAGCCGAACCCTGGAGGAAGTGGGTAAGGAGTTTAACGTAACCAGAGAGCGAATTCGCCAGATTGAGGCCAAGGCACTGCGTAAGCTACGCCACCCCAGCCGAAGCCGGAGATTAAGGGATTACCTGGAATAACTACCCGAACATCCCCCTTAGACTGGGGGGAAGTTTACCACCAATACCCATCTTCATTAGCTTCTGCATCTGGCGGAACTGGTTAAGCAGCTGATTTATATCCTGGGGTGTTACCCCGCTCCCCTGAGCAATGCGACGGCGCCGACTACCATCAATGATATCCGGGTTGCGCCGCTCCTCGGGGGTCATAGACAGGATTATCGCCTCAACCTTCTTTAGCTGCTTCTCCTCCATGCCCGCCGGCAACTGGCTAGCCAGGCGCGAAGCCCCGGGCAACATCTCCACCAATTGGCCAAGGGGGCCCATCCCCTTGAGCTCTCTTAGCTGAGATAAGAAGTCTTCCAGATTGAAGGTGGCGGTTCGCACCTTCTTCTCCAGCTCCTTGACCCGCTGCTCACCAAAGGTCTTCTCCGCCTTCTCAATGAAGGTGAGTACATCACCCATCCCCAGAATCCGCGATGCCAGACGGTCGGGGTAAAACGGTTCAAAGGCGTCAACCTTCTCCCCGATACCGATAAACTTTATCGGCACCCCGCTAACCCACCGGATAGAAAGAGCCGCCCCACCCCGGGCATCCCCATCCATCTTGGTCAGGATAAGCCCGGTCAAGCCTAACCGGGAATTAAACTCTTCCGCCATCCGCACCGCATCCTGCCCGGTCATGGCATCAACCACCAGCACTACCTCGCTGGGCTTTAGCTCCTCCCTGACCTGAGCCAGCTCCGCCATCAGTGGCTCGTCTACATGCATACGACCGGCAGTATCAACTATAACCCAAGTAACGGCTAGCTCCTTCGCCTTGGTCAAGGCATGAGCACAAACATCCTTACTCTCAACGCCAGCCGCTTCCCTATACACTGGAATATCTTGCTGCTCGCCGAGGGCAACCAACTGCTCTATAGCTGCCGGTCGGCGGTTATCAGCGGCCACCAAGAGGGGGCGCTGCCCTGACTGCTTCAGGTGGAGGGCTAACTTGGCCGCAGTAGTGGTCTTGCCTGAGCCCTGCAACCCCACCAGCATAGCGACAGAAGGAGGTTGTGGTGCTGCTACCAGGTGGCTCTGCCCCTCGCCCAGCGTTTTAATAAGCTCCTCATTGACGATTTTAATTATCTGTTGGGCGGGGGTCAGGCTCCGCAGTACTTCAGCACCGATAGAGCGCTCCCTTACCCTGGCAAGAAAATCCTTGACTACCTTAAGGTTGACATCCGCCTCAAGCAGGGCTAACCGCACCTGGTGCATGGCGTTATCTATATCCTTCTCGCTGAGCCTGCCCTTGCCACTCAGCCCCCGAAAGACCTTAGCCAGCTTCTCACTGAGAACCTCAAACATAGTTTCATTCTAATTGGGGATAACGCCAGCCGTCAAGCTGTTAAGTAGATAAATAATCTTCTAATTTATGCTAAAATAAGCTCAAATGATTCCCATTAAGCTAGCAATGCGCAATTTTATGTGCTACCGGGATAACGTGCCGCCACTCTATTTTGATGGCATCCACACCGCCTGCATCTGTGGCAATAATGGCAACGGCAAATCAGCCCTGATTGACGCCATGACCTGGGCGCTGTGGGGGAAAACCAGGGCAAAGAACGACGACGAACTCATTTATTTAGACGATAAGATAAGCGAAATGGAGGTTGAGTTTGACTTCGCTGTCGGCGGGCAAACCTACCGCATTATCCGCAAGCACTCCAAGCCAAAGCGGCGGGGGCGCTCGGGACAAAGCCTCCTTGATTTCCAGATAGCTACCGACAACGGCTTTAAGTCAATAAGCGGCGACAGCATGACCAAGACTCAACAGGAGATTATTAACCGCCTGCATATGGACTATGAGACATTTATTAACAGCGCTTTTCTACGCCAGGGTCACGCCGATGAGTTCGCTACCAAACGCCCGGTCGAGCGTAAGCAGGTGCTAGCCGATATTCTCGGGCTATCCCTCTATGATGAACTTGAGGAAAAGGCTAAAGAACTGGCCAAACAGCAGGAAGCAGATGGGGCACAACTTGAGAGCGCAATCAAAGATATAAGCGAAGAACTAGTCCAAAAGCCAATCTATGAGTCGGAGCTGGAAGAGGCACAGACCAGCCTTGCCCAGATAGAAAGGGTAATAACCGAGCAAGAATCCAGATTAAGTAGCCTGAGGCAGGAAAAAGAAGCCCTGGAAAATAAGAAACAGCAACTAGCCCTGCTTGAGGAGCATATAACCGCCACAAAAAGAGAGTTAGAACGCCGTGACCAGGAAGCCAAACAATACCAGTCGCGCATCAAAGGATATGAGGAACTCATTGCCCAGCGCTCCACTATAGAAGAAGGCTATGCTCAGCTAACCGAAGCAAGAAGACAGAATGACGAACTAAACCAGAAGCTGGGGTTGTTGGTCAAATTAAGGGATAGTAAGAGCCATCTGGAGATGAGTATAGAGCGGGCGCAGGCAGCCCTAATTACCGAACATAAACTAGCTCAAAGCCGAATCACCGAATTGGAGGCTATCTCCCAGAGACTGCCCCAACTCAAAGGCGAGCTACAGCAGACACAGGCGGAACTAGGCCAGCTGGCGGAGCAGGAAGAGACGCTAAATAGAAAGAAGCAGACCAGCCAGGAGCTAACCAAACAGGTCCATTATCTAGAATCGAGCCGAGCCCGCCTGGAACGAGAGATAGAGGAAACACAAGAAAAAATCAACCTGCTGCTAACCCAGGAGGGGGCCACCTGCCCCCTGTGCGAGACTGAACTGGGTAAGGATGGCTTAGAACGAATTAAAGTAAAATACGCCGCTGACAAGGAACAAAAAGCCGAGTCCCTAAAACTAAACCAAGTTGAGCTCGCCAGCAAGAAAACTGAGCTTGAGTCGCTGAAGGGTGAAATATCACCGCTGGAAGCAAAATTAAACCAGGAGAAAGCCTCAGCCCAAAGCAAGGTCAGCCTCCTCAACCAGGCCATTACCCAAGCCCAGACGGCAGATAACCAGCTAAACGAGGGGAGGCAGAGGCTTAATGAGATTGAACTCCGCCTTGCCAGGAAGGAATTTGCCGCCACCGAGCAACAGGCGTTAGCCAGAGTTGACGAGGAACTGGCCAGGCTTGATTACGATTCGCCGCAGCACGAACAGGTGCGCCATCGCCTTGCCGAGCTAGAGCAATATGAAACCCCAAAGCGAAAACTGGAAGAAGCCGATAGGCTTATCAGTCAGGAGACGGAGGCACTTCACCAAGCTGAGGAGGCAAGCCAGGAGCTACGCCTAAGGCTAGAGGCAGAAAACAAAAAAGGGCAGGAGCTAGGCAGAGAGCTTGAGGCACTCCCCCAGCTAATCAGTGACTTAACTCAGGCTGAGGCTGAGCACCAGACGCTCGCTGCCGAGCAAAAACAAGCCCAGGAAATAGTGGGTAGTGTAAAGGAAAAGCTACAACGCTGCTCTGAGCTGGAGATAAAAAAGAAGGAAAAGGAAAAATTACTGACTCAAGCCTCGCGGGAGGGGAAGCTCTATAATGACCTAGCCCAAGCCTTCGGCAAGAGGGGGATACAAGCCCTGCTCATTGAGACAGCACTCCCCGAGATTGAAGCCGAAGCTAATCGGCTGCTGGCACGGATGACGGATAACAGAATGCATGTCAAGATTGAAACCCAGAGGGAGACCAAGAAGGGGGACTTACAAGAAACCCTGGATATCACCATTGGTGACGAGTTAGGGACACGAAACTATGAGATGTTCAGCGGGGGTGAAGCCTTCCGCATTAACTTTGCCATTCGCATTGCCCTGTCCAAGCTACTAGCCCGAAGGGCGGGGGCACCGCTACCCACCCTGATTATTGATGAAGGCTTTGGCACCCAGGATATTACCGGCATAGAAAAGATCAAAGAGGCAATAAACTCTATTCAGGACGACTTTGACAAGATACTGGTCATCACCCATATGGAGGAGATGAGGGACGCCTTCCCCACCCGAATTGATGTTATCAAGACCGCCCAAGGCTCAACGATTGAGGTAAGTTAGTCTAAAGACCAAGACTTGGGGCAATCCCCTTTATTGCCTCAAGCCCCAGCTCAAGAAACTGGTCAAGCTCAAGCCCAATCTCAGTGCACTGGGAGATTTGCTCTCTACTTGCGCCGGCAGCAAAGCTCTTCTCCTTAAACCTCTTCTTCACCGAACTCGCCTCAACCCCAGCCAACTTCTTATCCGGACGAACCAGGGCAGCAGCAATTATCAAGCCGGTTAAAGGGTCGGCACAAAACAGGGCTTTATCAAGCTTAGTTTCTAAGGGAATGCCGTGGGCCTGATTATGGCATAGTATGGCATGAACCGCAGCCTCGCTCGCCTCCAGCTCCCTCGCCAGGTCAGCCCCGAGCCTACTATGGGTGTTCATATCGCCTTCGGTGAGCTCCATGTCTATATCATGAAGCAGCCCAGTAAGCCCCCACTCCTCTTCATCCTCACCAAAGCGCTTGGCCAAGGCCCGCATAATAGCCTCGGTAGCCAGCATGTGCTTTATTGTGTTTACATTCTCAATATTGTCTCTGATAGAGTCAAAAACTTCCTTGCGGGTCACCTTAACCTCCTTTACTGCCGACGACAATCAACTGGCCAAAGCCGGCTCGGTATCCCGGTGCAGAACCCGGCTTAAATACTGCCCTGTGGCTGAAGATTTTTCACCGGCTATCTCCTCCGGTGTGCCGGTGGCGACAACATAGCCACCGCGCTCCCCAGCCCCCGGTCCCAGGTCTATAATATGGTCAGCATTCTTAATCACATCAAGGTGATGCTCAATGACAACTACGCTATTACCAGCGTCAACCAGGCGCTGCAATACCCGCAGTAGAGCCGCCACATCCTCAAAGGAAAGCCCAGTAGTCGGTTCATCAAGGATATAAAGCGTCCTGCCCGTAGACCGCCGTGACAGCTCCGTTGACAGCTTCACCCGCTGTGCCTCACCACCGGAGAGGGTGGGAGCGGGCTGGCCAAGGCGAACATAGCCCAGCCCCACATCCCGCAATGTCTCCAGCTTATTCTTTACCTTGGGGAAATGCTCAAAGAAGGCAAGGGCCTGCTCTACCGTCATATCCAGTACCTCAGCAATGTTCTTGCCCTTGAACCTTATCTCCAGAGCCTCACGGTTATAACGCTTCCCCTTGCATACCTCACAGGGAACGGTAACATCAGGCAAGAACTGCATCTCAATCTGGATAAACCCCTCCCCACGGCAGGCCTCGCAGCGCCCGCCCTTAACATTAAATGAGAACCGCCCCGGAGCATAGCCTCTCATCCGAGCCTCGGGGACAGTGGCAAAAAGCTCACGGATAGGGGTAAAGGTCCCGGTATAGGTGGCAGGATTACTGCGCGGGGTACGCCCGATGGGAGACTGGTCAATATTGACCACCTTATCAATATGCTCAATGCC
This sequence comes from uncultured delta proteobacterium, assembly GCA_963739245.1. Lineage (GTDB taxonomy): Bacteria > Chloroflexota > Dehalococcoidia > Dehalococcoidales > BS750m-G39 > CAVTZP01. The sequence continues at coordinate 350,265 of CAVTZP010000003.1, read as the reverse complement.
AATGATGCCATCACACTCGCCGGCCCTCTCCCGGGAGTGATAGAAGAGCTGCGCCAGCTTCCGGTACAGAATCTGGTCAATAAGGGTGCTCTTACCACTGCCGGAAACCCCGGTGATACAGACAAACTTGCCCAGAGGAATCGGGACGTCTATATTCTTCAGGTTATTCTCCCTCGCCCCCTTGATTACTATCTCCTCACCGGAGCCGGGGCGGCGCTTCGGGGGCAATGGAATCTGCCTGGCGCCGCTGAGATACTGGCCGGTTATTGACTCTTTGCAGCTCATAATATCAGCCAGACTGCCTGCGGCGACAATCCAGCCCCCGTGCTCCCCGGCTCCAGGCCCCATATCAATAACATGGTCAGCCGCCCTCATCATGGCTTCATCATGCTCAACAACCAGTAACGTGTTACCCAGGTCTCTTAGCCGCTTCAGGGTCGCAATCAAACGAAAATCATCGGCGGGGTGAAGACCAATCGTCGGTTCATCACAGATATAAAGCACGCCCATAAGCCCGCTGCCAATCTGGGTTGCCAGCCGAATGCGCTGCGCCTCACCGCCGGAAAGGGTAGCCGAGGCACGGTCAATGGTAATATATTCCAGTCCAATATCCCTGAGGAAGCCAAGGCGAGCACCAATCTCCTTGAAAATCTCGCGGGCTATCATCTGCTCCCGTTCCGTAAACATACCACCAATAGCCTCAAACCACGCCAGCGCCTGAGTAACCGACATGGCGCTAACATCCATGATATTCTTCTGGTCAATGGTCACCGCCAACGACTCCGGCTTAAGCCTCTTGCCCAGACACACCGGGCATGGCTTGGATACCATATAGCGCTCAATATTGGCCCGAGAGTTTTCCGACTCCGTATCCCGATATAGTCGCTCCAGAACTGGTAGCACACCCTCAAAGCCTTCGTGGTAGCGCCTTACCCGGCCAAAACGGTTGCGGTAAACCCTTGTTTCCCCACCCTCGCCGTAGAGGATAAGGTCAAGCTGCTTCTTACCCAAATTCTTGACCGGCGTGTTCAGGGAAAAGCCGTTAGCCCGGGCTAAAGACTCTACCTGATACAGATACCAGTTATGGAACTGCCAGGGGCGAATTGCCCCTTCCAGGATAGACAGGTTCTTGTTCAGCACCAGCTCCGGGTCAATCTCCAGCTTCACCCCCAGGCCGGTGCAGGCCGGGCAGGCGCCGTGAGGTGAATTAAAGCTGAATGTCCTCGGGGCAATCTCACCGAGACTGACGCCGCAGTGCACACAGGCAAAGTGCTCCGAGAACAATAGCTCTTCGCCGTCGACGATAGATACCAGCACCACCCCGGAACCCAACTTCAGGGCAGTCTCCACCGAGTCAGCGATGCGGCTCTGGCTCCCCGATTGCCCCATGACTAACCTGTCCACCACCGCCTCAATGGAGTGCTTCTTATTCTTATCCAGCTTAATTGGCTCGGAAAGGTCAAAGAGCTGCCCATCAACCCGGACGCGGGCATAGCCCGCCTTGCGCAAATCGTCAAAGACGGTCTGATACTCGCCCTTGCGGTCCCTTATCAGCGGCGCCAGAATCATAATTCGGCTACCAGCCGGGATATTTTGGACAGAGTCAACAATCTGCTGGACGGTCTGCACCGTTATCTCCCGCCCGCACTCAGGGCAATGGGGGTGTCCCACCCGAGCAAAAAGCAGCCTTAGGTAATCATAAATCTCGGTTACCGTGCCCACGGTGGAACGCGGGTTCTTACTCGGCCCCTTCTGGTCAATAGAAATGGCTGGGCTTAAGCCCTCAATATAATCAACGTCAGGCTTCTCCATCCTGCCCAAGAACTGGCGAGCGTAAGCTGATAGAGATTCAACATAGCGGCGTTGCCCCTCGGCATAGATGGTATCAAATGCCAGTGAGCTCTTGCCTGAGCCGGAGACACCGGTGATAACCACCAGCTTATCCCTGGGGATAACTACATCTATATTCTTGAGGTTATGCTCCCTAGCCCCTTTGACAATTATGCTATCCAGTGGCATCCCCACACCCCTCCTATGGGCAACTTTTATTGTAGCACTCCATCCTGAGCTAGTTCAAATTCCGTTTCTCTATTAACCTCACCCCCTTAATCCCCCTCTCCTTTCAAGGAGAGGGGGAGAAAAGAAAAGAGGGGCTAAAGCCCCTCTTGGACTGGCCTATATAAAATGGCTAATACATCCATTGAGTGCGTCAAGCCATCGCAACAGCCCTAGACAATAAGCAAACTCCCCCTATGAGCCACATCGTAAACAATGTTAGCCAAAAACGTTTTGGCTTACCGAAGTAGTTCGCAACACCCCAAATTACGTAGAATACGAATGAAATCAATAACGATAAAACCGCAATAGAAGCGAAGCCGCCAAACAGAAGAGCCGAAATAGCAAGTAAAGCTTCCTGTCTACTTGAGTATTGTATTGCGAAGAATATTGCTAGGAATGTAAGAGCGGGCAGTGCAGAAATGACAGATAAAAATACGTTCCTGCGTATGAGTTTCTCCGATTGAGTGCCCTTAGAAAGCCTTTTATTAATGCCAGTCTTATCAGCAATCCATAAGGCAAATCTTGCTGCTAAAGCATATGACCCTAGTGCCATAACAAAAGCCGTTATCATGCCTTCTACTACCTCTATGTTAGACAAGCTTTCCCCTGTGAGCTTTGAGGAAATAAAAAAGTATAGAAAGACCGCACTGAATATTGTTACGAGCGTAATAATGATTGCGATTTTCGGATCTTCGGCATACTGCTTTATTTGCTTGCTTCTCTCTTTAGCAAAATTATCTGGCTTAATCCCTAGCCGTTCCAACAGAAAAAGAGAACCGGCAACAAGTTGAAGGGATATTCCACTTATATGTAATATTTTTAAAATATCCATCCCCAGTAATTACATATTAACGCAACTACGTTAAATGTCAACAGTTAAATGTCAACATAAAAAGAGGGGCTTTTGCCATTCCAGAAAGCAATAAACCGCAGACGCCCCTAGGGCGGGTGGGTGGGAAAAAGACGCATAGGGGGAGCGGGGCGGGGAGAAAATAAAAGAGGGGGGCTTCGCCCCCCTCTTAAAACTACTTCCCCCTTCCCCTTATCAAGGGGAAGGGGGTCAGGGGGATGGGGTTATGCCAGCAACTCCATGATGTGCATTACCTTTACTGGCAACTTATTCCGCACCATACTGTCAATCAACTGGATCTCACAGCCAGGGCAACTACTGACGACAATATCAGCCCCGGTTGACTTAATTGCCGCTACCTTCTTATCCGCAATCTTCTTCGACAGGTCGTAATAATACAGGCTAAATGTCCCCGCCATACCGCAGCACCTATCAGCATTGGGCATCTCAACAAACTCAACCGTAGGTATTGACTTTATAATCTGCCTTGGTTGGCTAGTTATCCCCAGATGACGGCTAAGATGACATGGGTCATGCCAGGTAACCTTCTTGCCCTTAGCCTCAGCCGAAGGCTGGTAAGCCGACGGCGGCAGCTTTAGCCCATCAACCAGGAACTGAGAAATCTCTCTCACCTTAGCGCCGAACTTGGTGTAAGCCTCACTTCTCTCCGGGGTATCAGCAAGAAGGGAGGCATACTCCTTAAGGGCTGAAGCACAGCTGGCACAGTCGGTGACAACAAAATCCAAATCTTCAAACGCCTTGACATTAGTATCAGCCAGCTTTCGCCCGGTGTCAAAATCACCAGCCCCGCGAAATACCGGTGACCCACAGCAGCCCTGCTCCCTGGGCAGCCACACCTCCACCCCGTTTCTGGTAAGGAACTCAATTATACGCTTACCCAACTCGGGGAAGGCAAAATCGGTCATGCAGCCGCTAAAATAGCCCACCTTCATCCTGGCCTTAACACCGGCTGGCGGCTTATTCACCACCGGAACCATCTGCCTTAAAAACTTAGGAGCAATCTGGGGTATATTTCTACCCCTGCCTAGAGCTGATAGAAACAGGGGCAAATGTCTGATGGTACCCTCGGTCTTGGGGAGGAAAATGCCCTGGAACCAGGAGGCAAAGCGAACCACCTTGCCAAAGAGTGTCCGGCGTGGCAATAGCCAACGGTAAACAATATTATACGGGAACTTCAACCCCTTCGCCTTAACCGTATCTGCCCTGGCAGCAACGATAACATTGGGGATATTGGCTTTGGCCGGGCAGTTAGTGGTACAGCTCATACACAGGGTGCACCTGTTCAGGCGGTCAGCAAACTCGTCGGTATATTCTAAGTCTCCAGCCAGCAGCCCCCGTATCATCATATTCTTACCCCGGGCGACAGAAGACTCCACCAGCTCCTCCTGATACACCGGGCACCAGAAGGTGCAGAAGCCGCACTTCATGCACTGGCTGAGGTCAGCTTCAAACCTCTTTATCTGCTCATACCTATCCTTCGCTTCCGCCATATTATGCTTCTTCCTCCCATATTTTGCCTGGGTTCAGGATGTTGTTGGGGTCTAATATTCCCTTTATCTTCCTCATCAGGTCAAGGGCTACCGGGTCCATAGCCCGCTTGAGAAAGCGCTGCTTCTCCAGACCAATACCGTGTTCCCCGGAGAGGACACCGCCTAAAGACAGCGCCGCTTCAAATATCTCCTCCATCGTCTTCTGGGCTCGGGCAAACTCCTCCTTATTCCTGATGTCAGTAAATATCGATGGGTGAAGATTACCATCTCCGGCGTGGCCCAGGTAACTGATAAAGAAGCCGGTCCTCTCGGATATCTCATCCAGCTTGCGGATAAACTCAGGCAGCCTGTCCCTGGGCACGGCCACATCCTCAGCCATGACGGTGTGGGCAGCGCCAAAGGTAGCAGCAAAGCCAGCGCTCCTCATCTTCCAGTACATTGCCGCCTCCTTAGCGTCCTTAGCTACCTTAATCTCTTTAGCCCCGCCCTTTCTCAGAATGTCAACAATCTGCGTAGACTCTGCCTCCACCGCCGCCGGCGAGCCATCAGCCTGAATTAGAAGCAGAGCCCTGGCATCTACCGGCAGACCCATGGGCGTCATTTCCTCAATCCGCCGGAGAACAAAGTTGTCAACGAACTCAATCTTTGCCGGCACCACCCCACTCGCCAGAATATTAGATACCACCTGACCACCCACCGCCATATCATCAAAAACAGCCATCACTGTCTTATTAGCTAGCGGCATCGGCAATAGCCTCAGGGTTATCTTGGTAATTACCCCCAGCGTTCCCTCCGAGCCAGTGAACAGCATCAGCAGCTCATAGCCAGTGCGGTTCTTAACCGTCACCCCGCCCAGCTTCATAACATAGCCATTGGCTAAGACCACCTCCAGCCCGAGAACATACTGCTTGGTCACCCCATACTTCACGCAATAGGGACCGCCAGCATTCTCAGCCACCGTACCGCCTATGGTGCAGCCCAAAAAGCTCTGGGGGTCAGGGGGGTAGAAAAGACCTTCCTTAGCCAGAGCCATATTGAAGTCCTGAAGGATAACACCAGGCTCAACAATAGCCGTCAGGTTGGTCTTATTTATATCCAGGATTTTGTTCATTCTGGTGGTGCACAGGACAATGCCGCCCTTTATCGGGATTGAGCCGCCGCTGACATTGGTGCCACCACCCCTTGGGGTAACCGGAATCTTCTTTTCGTTAGCCAGCTTCAGAATCTGGGAAACCTGCTCGGTAGTTGTTGGCAGGACCACCACATCGGGCAGATGCGCCCAGGTAGTGGTGCCATCATAGGAATAGGCGTTAAGGTCTTCCTTTGCGGTTAAAACTGCCTCCTTGCCGGCAATCTTCTCTAGCTGCGATATAATCTTCTTCTCTAGCATATCAGCTCCCCTTCAAATTAATTTTGACTTGAGCCGCTTTTTCCCCAGCGATTAAGGCGGCACCCAAGGCGGCCACAATCTGCGGCTCCTCAGGAACCAAAAGGCGGCAGGCTAACCTTTCTTCTATGCTCCTGACCAGCCCGATATCCTTAGCCCCGCCACCAACCACAGCACAATCAGGCTCAATCCCCACCCTCTCCACCATTGTCTGGATTTTGGCCGCCAAAGTCCGGTGGAGACCGGCGAGGATATCTTCTTTAGCCGTCCCCTCAGCAATCCGGGATATTGCCTCCGACTCAGCGAATACAGCACATCCAGTATTGAAGTCAACCTTTGTTTTAGACCTAAGGGATAGCTCACCGATGTCCTTAAGGTCAACCTGCAACACCTTGGCAATAATCTGGAGAAAACGTCCGCTGCCGGCAGCGCACTTCTCACTCAGTAAGAAGGCGGTAGGCTTTCCCCTCTCATCCACCTTAAACACCTTGGTGAATTGCCCGCCGATATCAATCACCGTCCGAGCTGAGGGGAATAGATAAGATATCCCCCGGCCACCACTGGATATATCGGTAACTACCTCATTGGAAAAGGAGACATTGGCGGCACCATAGCCAGTAGCCACCGTATAGCTTATATCGGCAAGAGACAACTTCGCCTTACTCAGGGCCTTGCTGGCCACCTCGTCGGCAGCAAGCCTATAATCCCCCCCCGAGGGTATCACCTGGTACGCTCTAACCTTATTCTCTGCCATTACCACCGCTTTAGAGAAAGCAGAGCCGATGTCAATGCCAGCAACATAAATCATAGATATTTTATAAACCCTATCCCCTTTATCCCCTTCCCCTTGACAAGGGGAAGGGGAAGTAATTTCTTTAAGAGGGGCTTCGCCCCTCTTCGACTCCCCTATTTTTAAGATGAGTTATCTCTCACGGACTTCGTCCCTCTTAAACTCCCTACAACTTATTTGGGGCTTTTCGCCCATCTTTTAGGTAAAAATGCTAGCCTCGGTTAAGCGGCGTTCGCTTCTGGGCAGGGGTTCGCCGCTCTCTGCCGCCTTTTTGACGATATCCTTACCCAGCAAAGCGGCACCTATAGCTCCGGTAAGTAAAGGCTCCGGTGGCACCAGCACCGGATAACCCAATTTAGCCTCTAAAGCCCTGACCAGGCCTATATTCTTAGCCCCACCACCGGTTAGGGCTACCTCCCGCTCTATCTTCAACCGCCTCGCCATCCCATATATCCTTGAGGCAATCGCCTCATGCAAACCGGCGATGATATCAGCCAGCGGCACCCCCGCCGCCAGTTGCGCCACCACCTCCTGGGCGGCAAAAACAGTGCAGGTGCTGCTTATCTCAACCCTATTTTTAGCCTCAAGGGAAAGCCGGCCCATATCATCCAGCTTCACCCCAAGCCCCTCCGCCGTCGTCTCAAGAAATCTCCCCGTCCCGGCAGCACACCTATCATTCATGACAAAGTCCACTGCCCGCCCATTGCTCAGCTTAATCGCTTTGCTATCTTGACCACCAATGTCAATTACTGTCCTGGCCTCAGGTAGCAGGTGGCTAACCCCGCGGGCATGACAGGATATCTCGGTTATCTGCCTATCGGCAAAGGGGACACTAATTCGCCCATAGCCGGTAGCCACCACATAGGTTATGTCATCAAAGGAGAGCCTTGCCTTGGCTAGGGCTTCCTCCATTACCCGGTTGGCTAACTTCCTGTGTTCGGGACCGGTAGGACCAATGACCGAGGCAAGAATTGCCCGGTTCATAATCACTACCTTGGTCATTGTGGAACCGATGTCAACCCCGGCAAAATACTGGCTTTTCATTTTTTCTTACCCTTAACTGCCTCTAGGGTATCGATAAAGGCATCTATTCTGGCTCTGGTATCAGCCTCGTTATAGGAGCTGATATCGACAATATCACTCTCCAGAATCAGCGACGGCATATCCCTATATACCTTCTTCAGCAGATTTAGCTGCCAGATTAAACCGACATGCCAGGTGCGGCAGGAAAAAGCTTCATGCATGACAATGCCGTCTATCTTGTAGTCTTCAATATACCGAATCAGCCGCTCGACAGCGGGGTGGGAGCCGGGGCGCTTCCTCGCCTTATCATGCCAGTAGGTCCAGAACTTCACCCATCTCCAGGCGATATGCTCCAGCGGGTCGGTAACCTTGGTCAGATCAATATCAAAATTGTAAACTGCCTCTATCATCCGATAGGTGGTCTCAACCGGGAAAACAGCGCCCTTGCTATTAAAGTAGTTGAAGTCGCTCAGGGCAAACCATGATGGCAGGCCGCCGCCCCATATTAGTCGGTACTTCTCATCAGGAACCTCGCCTTCCTTGTTGGCTATCTTGCGCTTCAGCTCATCGTTTAGCTCTTTAAAAAAGTCATAGGCTTGCTGGGTTGCCATCATAAAAACGATGGGCACCATGGTGTTCATGGCATCCCCGGTACCCATGGGAGAAGGCACCGCCCGGCGCAGTTCATATGTCTCCCAGATTAGGTTCCAGCTCCTATCGGTGAGGTCAACAAGCTCGCTCAGCTTATCCCAGTCCATCTTCTTACCGGTCTGCTTCTCCAGAAACTCCACCAGACCTCTCAGCTGCTCAACTATATACCTCACATAGTAATCCTGAACCTCATGGTAGTCATAATCACCCTCATACAGTGGCCAGGGGAGATTGATATCGTAGACAGGGACATCGGGCATGTAGTGCTGGGCGGCCTGAAACCACTTGTTCCTGGGGTCACAGAGTATCTGACCGCTACCGAGCATCATATCCGGTTTCACCTGCCCTCCCCACGGGGATTCGGGGGGCATCGCCCCCAGTTCCTCGCGCCAGGCGTCAAACCCCAGACCACACAGAGCATAAGTGCAGAGGGAACGAGAGAAGTTCTCCGCTTCAGCCCTCTCCAGAAATCGCTGGGCATCACGCTTGGCACCACATATGCCGGCGTAGTTCTCAACCCAGCTGGGGACAATATCCATAGCTCGGACAATCTCATCATAACAGCAGCAGATAAAGGTGTAGGCGATAGGCTTTCCCTCCACCTTCGCCTGTGCCACACTGGCAACCATAGCCTTACTCATGGCGCCTATCTTGCTGGCTGCCTCGGTAGCTGTCCTTCTCTTCTGTCTCTCCTCCGGTTTCTTCTCTTGTGTCATGCCCATTCTCCTTTACCACTATTTTGAGCCAAGTAGTTCCAGAAAAGCCTGAATCCTGGTTCGCAGCCGACCAATGGTTGACATTGAATACTCATCCTCAAGATAAAGAACCGGCATGCCCTTAGATTCAATATAGCTCTTCATCTGGGGCACCTCAAAGCCAAAGGGGTCACAATACTTATAGATATAGAGAATAACGCCATCAACCTTAAAATCCTTAATCGCGGCGCCGATATGACCAAACCTCTCCTCCATATACTCCGGATAGCTTCCCTTCATCTCCCGGTAGGTTCGGCCACAATATATCTTTCTCAGATACCGTTCGGCGATGCCATCAATAAGGCCGGCAGTGATGTTAACATCAGCCAAGGACTCCCTAGCCCCGGGGCACAGGTCATCAGCTACCACCCAAGCCCCACTCTTCTCCACCAGGTCAATGAAAGCCACATTATCCATCTGAGCGCCAACCACCATCAGCCGGGCTGATTTCGGCGCTGGGACGACCTTCCTTTGTTTAATCTCGTCTATAACACCGCCGATAAGCTTGCTGGCTTCATCCACCGGCAGGCTCACCGCCGCCACCAGAACCTTGGCTACCTCAACCCCCGAGACTTGGGGCGGGTCTGATTTCCGCAACTGGTAGAGCTCTCTCACCTTAGCCCGGTTCTGGTTATAAAGCCCAATGGCCTGCTTCAGGCCCTGGTCAGAAATCTCCCTCCCGGTAAATCCACCCAGACTTTTTCTAAATGTATTTAGCTCCGCTTTGTAGAAGCTGAGCGATGAGTCATCGGTTCCGTGGGGCATATTGATAAAATGGGAGTAAGGGAGGTTGAGGGTATATCGCCAGATGTCATAAGTCCGGCAGATACTGTCACAGGCATGGGGTATAACTATACCATCAAGAAAACCATACTTACCCTTTAGCGACATATCAAAACAGCTACGAACCAGGGGGCAAATAATGGTCTCCATCTCGGCATCAGCCTTAGTAATTGGCTCGTTAACATCCCCCTTTATCCGGAACGGAATAAAGCCAGCGGCGGTGATAATTTCTACGGGAACAAAAGCACAGAGATAGCCCATTATTCGCTTCCCCTGCCCCTTTAGCTCCCTGGCTCTAGAGCCGTAGTCCTGATAATACCTATCAGCCAGCGCCAACCCTCTACCAGTAACGCTTTCTTCAGCCATAACTAACTTCCTCCCAGTTATACCAGTTATATTACACTATCTTGCCTTAGCCCAGCTATGTCATCACGGCTATAGCCCAAGTTAAGCAATATCTCTTCGGTGTGCTCCCCCAGTTCAGGAGCAACGCGCCTTACTGAGGCCGGGGTTTGGCTAAACATCCAGGGGAAACCTACCTGCTTGGTCTTACCCCGCGCCGGGTCATCAACCGAGATAATATACTCGTTAGCCAGAGCCTGCGGGTCATTAACCACCTCAATTGTTGTCTGAATCGGGGCGCAGATTACGTTTTCCTTCTTGAAAATCTCCATCCATTCATCTCTCGTCTTACTAGCCAGCCTCTTATCAAAGATAGACACCAGCTCCTCGGCATTTTTATGCCTGGCTTCTATTGTGCTGAATTTGGGGTCATGCTCCAGTTCTGCTATTCCCAATGCCTGGCATACATTGGGCCAGTATCTATCGGGCTGAAGGTGAGCCAGAACCAGCCATTTATCGTCCTTACACTTATAATGATTATACATTGCGTTACCGGCCTTAGCCCTAGCCCAGCGAGGGTACTCCTGACCCAGAAAGGCGGGCGCCGACAGGGCAAGACGCTCCATAGCAATCAGGCCACTCATTAGTGAGGTATCGATTCGCTGCCCCTTGCCCGTCTTCTCCCTGGTGTAAAGGGCAGCACATACGGCAAAGGCACACATAAGGGCACCAAGCTCATCGCCGATACCGGGGACAAGACTCTGGGGTGGACTACCTCGCTCACCAGCAATCATCATGGTGCCACACCTGGCTATGCCGGTATAGTCAAAGGAAAGGGCGTCAGCATCCGGGCCTTTTCTGCCCCAACCTGAGGTATGGGCATAGATAAGCCGTGGATTTCTGGCTCGCAATACCTCATAGCCAATGCCCATCCTGTCCGGAGCATTTATACTCAGATTATTTACGAAGACATCAGCCCACTCAATCAGCTTAAAGAAAATCTCGAGCCCCTTTTCTTTCTTTAAATCCAGAACGATGCTCCTCTTGTTACGATTATGTCCCTCAAAGTAGTAGTTCCTGCCAGTTAATCCAGCATCCACCGCCACCAGTCTCATGAATCCCCGCCCCGGGTCTCCGGTCGGTGCCTCCACCTTAATCACATCAGCACCCAAATCTCCCAGCCTCATTGCTGCCACCGGTCCTTGCTGGAATTGCCCCAGCTCGACCACCTTAACTCCATCTAAAGGTCCAGGCATTATCTTGTTTCTCCTTTCGCTAAATATTATTCAGGCAAATCTGCCCCAAAAAAAGAACCCTCCCGCTTGGGAGGGTTTCTCATTTAGCTTTTTACTTTAGTTTTGTTTATGCTTCTCTATCTAATCTCCGTGTCACAGCCTCCCAAGCACACTTGGTGCACGGTAGGTAAAATATGTATAAAAATAATCTTGGGAAGCAATATAAGTTAACATAGTTTATTTAACCTAATTCCTTGAATATTAGTTTACCATAGAGAGACCACATTGTCAACACCTTTGCTCTCCCCGTTTCCCAAAAAACCTAACCTAGGGTATGACCTTCTCATCCTTTAGTTTGGCAATATCATCCCAGGTATAGCCTCGCTCCAACAAAATCTCCTCAGTGTGTTGCCCGAACTCCGGGGCTTCCCTTCTTATTGAAGCTGGGGTTTGGCTGAAGTCCCAGGGGAAACCAACCATCTTCGTCCTGCCCAGAACCGGGTGGTCAAACCAGACAACATAGTTATTGGCGATAGCCTGGGGGTCATTAACCACCTCAGTGGGCGTCTGGATAGGGGTGTAAATCAGATCCTCCTTCTTAAAAATCTTAAACCATTCCTCCCTGGTCTTGGTGGCAAAAGTCTTATCCATAATAGCGATAAGCTCTTTGGCATTTTCTCCCCTGGCTTCTATACTATTGAACCTTGGGTCATGCTCAAGTTCAGGCATGCCCAAAGCCAGGCAGGCATTAGGCCAGTATCTATCCGGCTGAAGGTGAGCTAGAATAAACCACTTATCATCCTTTGCCTTGTAGTGGTTATAAAGTGGGTTACCCGCCTCAGCCCTGACCTCCCTGGGGAATTCCTGACCTAAAATAGCCGGGGCAGATAAGACAACGCTCTCCATGCACATGAGGCTGCCCATTAACGAGGTATCCACCAGTTGCCCCTTACCCGTCCTCTCCCTGACATAGAGGGCAGTACATACCGCCCAGGCACAGACCATTCCCCCAAGCTCATCGGCAAGCCCGGGCAAGATCTGGGCTGGAGGTGTACCCCGCTCACCACAAGACATCATCAGCCCTGAGCGCCCAATCCCGGCATAGTCAAAGGAAAGAGTATTAGCGTCAGGGCCCTTTCTCCCCCAACCAGAGGCATGGGCATAGATAAGCCGTGGATTCCTCTTAAGCAACTCGTCAGCACCGATACCCATCTTCTGCGGGGCATCTATGCTCAGATTGGTAACAAACACATCAGCCCAGTCAATCAGCTTGAGAAATGCCTCCATCCCTTTTTCAGTCTTCAAATCCAGAACAATGCTCCTCTTGTTCCGGTTATGCTGCTCAAAGTAATAGTTGCGCCCTTTCAAGCCAACCTGGGTTCCGATAATCCTCATGAATCCCCGCGCCGGGTCTCCGGTTGGAGGCTCTACCTTGATTACCTCGGCGCCCATGTCCCCCAGCTTGGTTCCGGCCACCGGTCCCTGCTGAAACATGGTTAGCTCCACTACCTTGATTCCATCTAAAGGTCCAGCCATCTCACTACCTTCCTTTCGGATATTTCATTGCCCTTAATAAATAAAATTCCCTCCGCTTGGAGGGATACTTTTTAACTCTTTAATTTTTTACCGGTTAAATATTATTAAATTTTCAATAAATTATCCCCCCAAGCGCACTGAGTGCGCCAGTAAAGATGAAGTTGGCAAAAAATAAAGCTGGGGAGACAGTTTGCTTTAACATTTTCTTCTGGGTTGACTTTACCATAAGAAAGACAGTTTGTCAAGATTAAGACCCTATCCCCCTTTATCCCCCTTCCCCTCAGGGGAAGGGGGAAGTAGTTTTAAGAGGGGGGCTTCGCCCCCTCTTTTTTATCTCCCCCCCTTTGATAATGAGCTTAACTTAACGGGGTGTCTAAGAGGGGCGCTAGCCCCTCTTCTTTAAATACTTTCCCCCTCTCCTTCGGAAGGAGAGGGGGATTAAGGGGGTGAGGTTAATAAACAACTTGAGTTCGTTGACACATAGCCAGCTACACGCTAATATAGCCAAAAGGAAAAGATGCTAGCTAAGGTAAGAACCTGTGCCATAGTGGGGCTGGAAGGGGCTATTGTTGAGGTTGAGGTAGATATTTCCCCCGGTCTGCCCTCCTTTACCATAGTGGGACTGCCAGATGCCGCCGTCCAGGAAGCCAAGGAGCGGGTGCGTGCCGCTATTCGCAACTCAGGCTGTGCCTTCCCGATGAAGCGCATCACCGTTAATCTGGCCCCAGCTAACCTCAAAAAGGCGGGGCCGGCCTATGATTTGCCCATTGCTGTTGGCATCCTCCTCAGCTCGGAGCAGGTATCCGCCGATGTCTCTCCAACCATCCTCCTTGGTGAACTATCCCTTGATGGCAGCCTGCGCCATACCAACGGCATCCTGCCCATGGTTGCCCTGGCTTACCAGGAAAAGGTGCCCAATGCTATCGTCCCTGAGGTTGATGCCCGAGAGGCATCTTTGATAGAAGGCACCAAAATCATTCCTATTGCCTCCCTAGCCCAGCTGGTCAGCTACTTTCGGGGAGAAATACCAGCCCCGGAATACAAGCGCCAGGAAGGTGAAGAGGATAAGGAATACCCCTCACCCACCCTGCCCACCACCGACCTTGCTTACATCAAGGGGCAGGAGCATGTCAAGCGGGCCCTGGAGGTGGCGGCGGCTGGGGGGCATAACCTGATAATGATGGGGCCGCCGGGCAGCGGCAAGACATTGCTGGCTCGCTCCCTCCCCTCAGTGCTGCCGCCAATGACCACCGAAGAAGCCCTGGAGGTTACCAAGATATACAGTGTAAGCGGCTTGCTGCCGGCAGATACCCCCCTCATCAGACACCGCCCCTTCCGCTCCCCCCACTACACCATCTCAAATGCCGGGCTGGTGGGTGGCGGACACTGGCCCAGACCAGGTGAAATAAGCCTCAGCCACCGCGGGGTCCTATTCCTTGATGAACTCCCCGAATTCGGGCATGCCGTTCTTGAGGTATTGCGCCAGCCCCTGGAAGACAGGGTAATCACCATCAGCCGGGCGCAGGGGAGTGTAACCTTCCCGGCAAACTTCATGCTGGTGGGAGCAATGAACCCATGCCCCTGCGGCTATTATGGCGACCCCTTCAAGCAGTGCACCTGCTCCCCCGGTCTGGTCGCCCGCTATCAGAAGCGGGTCAGCGGACCATTCATTGACCGGGTTGATATCTTTGTTGAGGTGCCACACATTGACTATGAGAAGCTGGCTGACGATAGACTGGGAGAAGAATCAGAGAAGGTTCAAGCCAGGGTTAAGGCTGCCCGCGCTACACAGCGAAAGCGCTTTGAGGGGACAAGACTAGCCTGTAATGCCGAGATGACACCAACCGAGGTCAGGGAGTTCTGCCAGGTAGAGGAATCAGCCCAGAGCCTGCTTAAGGCAGCAATGAAGCAACTCTACCTCTCTGCTCGCGCCTTCCACCGCATCCTCAAGATAGGTCGCACCCTCGCTGACCTGGAAAATGCTGACATAATTAAAGCCCATCACCTGGCTGAGGCCATTCAGTACCGACCAAGAAGGATGATTATAAGCTAAAAGGGGGGCATCAACTTGCTTTTAGTAGAATGGTTGGGCATTACCGCTGGAGCATTCACCACAATCGGCTTTCTACCTCAGCTCATTCGTGTCTTTAAGCTTAAAAGCGCACACGAGATAAGCCTGACTTTTGCCATTTTGTTCCTAATCGGGCTGGGCTGCTGGCTCGCCTACGGTATTTTCTTGCAGCTGACTCCGGTAATCCTGTGGAACTCAATCTCCGTTATTTTTGCCCTTGCCCTACTCTACGCCAAACTAAAGTACGGAAAATGAAGGCGGGGTTCCCTCAGCCTTATTTCCTAACAACGTAATTGTCTTTGCCTCCATCCCGTTTCTTTAACGAAATAAAAAGCCACTAATGCCAAAAGCCCGAAAGCCGCCCAGAGAAAGAATGGAAAGCCGGAATTAATATGGGCCAAGCTATTGCCAAGGGGGGGAGAACTAAAAGAGCCGACATTAAGCATAGTTTGCGCCAGTCCGGCGGCGGTGCCAGCATATACTACCCCAACCCCCTTTACCTCTGTGCTCATGGTGAGACAGATTGCCATAAACCCGTCACGAGCAAAGCCCACCATTATCATCAGGACCCACAGAGCGGCGTTACCAACCACCGGTAATAGGGCTACCCCAACAATAGTAATGAACAGTATTGGGAAGAGAACCACCTTCCTCAAACCAAGCCTCTCGGATAACAAAGCCAGCGGGATAACTGCCAGAGTACTGACCCCATTAAAAGCGGCTACGGCGCCGTCAGCACTGGCTATCGTCCAGCCACTATCTCGCAGATAGGTAGGCATGTAACCAATCACCCCTTGAGTACAGCCGATATAACCTAAGAGAGTCAAACCGAGAAGCCAGACAGTCTTGATTGGAAATACGCGCGATATCGCCTGGCGTAGTGGCATACTAACTCCAGAACCGGCTAACTCAAGCCGCTGCGGCTCTCTCACTGCGAAAAGCCACAACAGGCCAATTATGATTGATATGCCACCACACAAGAATAACACGCCCCTCCAGCTACCAAGTAACGGCGATAGTATCGTGGCGCCAATCATTGCCCCGACGGTATACCCAAAACCCATCCCTGCTGACACGACGCCATTGGCAAGCACGAGCTGTCTGCCGGAGAACCAGGTGGCAGTGGCTTTAAAGACACTGGCTGGTATAACCCAAATCGAGAGACCAAACAAAAACGTGATTAACGCCAGACTAATGAAACCCCCGGATATGCCCCTCATGGCACCAGCCAGTCCTGCCAGGAGACAGGCAACGCCTATGGTACGCCTTGCCCCATAGCGGTCAGCCAGCAACCCACCGAGGAAGACAATAAATATACCCGCCAGGGGAGGTGTGCCCCAGACCACGCCTTCTTCCACCAGATTCAAGCCGATGTCCCCTGATATCTCCTTGAAAA
This sequence comes from uncultured delta proteobacterium, assembly GCA_963739245.1. Lineage (GTDB taxonomy): Bacteria > Chloroflexota > Dehalococcoidia > Dehalococcoidales > BS750m-G39 > CAVTZP01. Next base: position 333,877 of record CAVTZP010000003.1, on the reverse strand, counting down.
GGACCGACATGAAAATCTGGGGCAGGGCAACAACAAAGGCGAAGGTCAGTGCCGCTATAGTAAGTACATACCACCGGTAATTTGATTCGCTGCCTTTACTACTAACAATGCTCAATGCTGAAAATGCTCCTCAATAACAGCTAAGGGTTCAGGCAATAGCTCACCACTGTGGAGTTATTATAGAGAACTTTTGTACGCCAAGCTAAAATACGGAAGATAAATTAGCCTTATTTAACCTCAACAGTAGCACCGGCGGCTTCCAGTTTCTGCTTTGCCGCTGTTGCTTCCTCCTTGCTAACCCCTTCCTTTACGGGATGAGGGGCGCTCTCCACGAAATCCTTCGCCTCCTTCAGCCCCAAGGTAGTCAGCTCCCTCACCGCCCTGATAACGTTAATCTTAGTCGCCCCTACTTCCTTGAGAATAACGGTGAACTCCGTTTTCTCCTCAGCGGCTGGAGCCTGGGCTGCTGCCTCAGCTGGAGCCGCCGTGGTGACCATTGCGGCCGCAGCACTAACCCCGAACTCAGTCTGTAGTGCCTTGACCAACTCCGATAGCTCAAGCACCGTCATATTCTTGACTGCCGCTATCACCTCATCAATGGCTGCGGACCTCTTTGCCTCTGCCTTAGCGCTGGGCTTCTTCGCCTCAGCCTTAGCTCCAGATTTCTTCGCCTCAGCCTTAGCTCCAGATTTCTTCGCCTCAGCCTTAGCTTCAGGCTCTTTCACCTCTGCCTTGGCTTCAGGCTCTTTCACCTCTACCTTGGCTTCAGGCTCTTGTTTAACTTCTGCTTCCGCCTCTTGTTTGACTTCCTCTTCTGACATCTTATTCTCCCTCCAATTGTTGAATCCTTGCTTGAAGCACCCCTATCATCCCCTGCATAGGGGCGCTAAGATAGCTGATCAGCAGCAAGATAGGTCTTTGCATCTCAGCCAGAACCCTGGCGATTAATACCATCGTTGATGGTAAGGTAGACAGGGTAATTATATCGCCTGAAGTAAGCAGTCTCTCCGGTAAAAAGCCTCCCTTTACGCTCATCGTTGACTTGGTGGTTTGAATATAGCCGGCTAAGACCCTAGCTGGCTCAACTATATCACCATAGCCAAAAGCAATAGCCAGAGGACCGTCAAAGAAGCTTGCCAACTCCCCCCTGCCCGCCCTTTGGGCGGCAATCCGAGCCAGGGTATTCTTCACCACCTTATACTCAACACCCGATTCCCTCAGCCGGCGACGCAGTTTAGTCATCTCAATGGCCGATAGCCCGCGGTAGTCGGTTAGAATACCAATGCTGCATCGGGAGAAAACCTGCTCCAGACTATCAATAATTTGCGCTTTCTTTTCCCTCGGCATCCTTCATCACCCCTTAAAAAGTAAGTCCTTGCGCCTGCCGCACAAGGACTTATCATCTAAGCCCTTTTCCTCGGCAGGCTGATTAATTTAAGCCAATCGGCACCCGCTGTCTCAGGAAAAACTAAAAATCAAGACTTCCCTAATATAGCACAGGAAAAACTAAAAATCAAGGCTTCCCGAATATAGCCACGGTACAATTAAACAAGCCGTTGACACCCCCCACATTATGGGTTAAACCAATGTCTGCCTTCTTTAGCTGTCTGGGACCAGCCTTACCCTGTAATTGCTTATAGATCTCATAAATCATCCTCAGCCCGCTGGCAGAAAGGGGATGACCAAAACATTTTAAACCGCCATCAGTGTTAACCGGCAAATCTCCCTCCAGAGTAAAAGTGCCAGCTTCAACATCCTCTGGACCCTTGCCCCTCGGGCTGAATTCCAGGTCCTCATAGATTAGAAGCTCAGTGATAGTGAAACAATCATGCACACTGGCAAGATCTATCTCCTGGCGGGGGTTCTTAATTCCAGCCTCTTTATAAGCCGCCTTACCCGCAGCTACCGTCTCAGGAATATGGACAAAATCGTATTCCGGCTGGAGCACCGCCTGGCCAGCACCATTAGCCAGCGCCAGCGCCTTCACCAGGATATAGTCCTTTCTCATACTCTTGGCTATCTCCGGGGTAGTTATGATAGCCGCCGCCCCACCATCACTCATACCACAGGCATCAAACAGGTTAAGCGGATAAGAAATCATGGGTGCGTTCATTGCCTGTTCCAGGGTTATCTCCCTATGGAAATGTGCCTTAGGGCTCATCGTCCCGTTGTGGTGATTCTTGACCGAAATCTTACTTAAAATCCGCCTGCCTTGGTCATAGCTTAACCCATAATGGTACAAATACCTGGTTGCCAGCTGGGCGAACTGACTTACTGGTGGCAGGTCCCACTCCACCAAGCTGCGGTCAAAAGGGGTAGTAAGATACATGGTGAAGCCGCCCATATGGTCCTTGGTCTTCTCCACACCACAGGCGAGAGCAATATCGTACACCCCCGCGGCTACGCCATAGCAGGCATTCCTGAAGGTATCCGTCCCACCGGCACAGAAGTTCTCCACCCTAGTAATCGGGATATACTCCAGCTTCAGGGCATTAGCCAGATGGGCACCAGTAAAGCCGCTTTCACGGCTACCATACCATGCCGCCTGAATATCCTTGGGCTCAAGCCCGGAATCCTCAAAAGCCTCATAGCAGGCATCCACCATCAAATCCTTAAAATTCTTATCCCACAGCTCACCAAACTTGGTGCAGCCCATGCCAACTATCGCCACTCTATCCTTAATGCTCCCCATAGTATACCTCCTAGCTTATTCTACCAATTAAGTCCTTATTGGTGTAGATTTCCAGAAATAAACGCGAGCCCCTTCCTTATCAATTATTCTCCTGAAGCTCATCTCCAACGGCAATTCACACCTAACCTGCCCCGGCTCCCCATCGGTCATATAGCACTCCATCCTCCCCCCACCGTCAAAATCAATAGTAGTGGTAACCGTAGGCAAATCAAGGGCGGGGGTCACATAGTCCATAGCAAAGGTGAATATCTTAGCCTTCTTATCCGATAGCCGATATGACTCAAACTGGTCTTTAGTATGGCACTTGGTGCATACCCTCTGCGGAGGGAATTGGATTGTCCCGCAGACCTGGCACTTAACCCCGCGTAGCCGGAAGTTAGACTCGCGTTCCCGCCACGCCGCCGGTGCTGAGAAGAATCTAATCGGTCCCGGAATCTCCTCCTGGGGTAAAAGCCGGCGCCAGAACAGATATTTCTTATAGTCAGAGATTACCTTCTTTGACGCCAGGTGCCCCTTCATGCCCCGCCGGTCTCTAATCTTCTCTATTTGCTTGGTTACCTGCAGGACAAAGGCGTCACTGCCATTACCATAGCTGGCAAACAGAATACGCTCCCCAGCCTTAGCCTCCTCAAGGGCAGCTACCAGCAACATCAAGGAGTAAGCAGTCCCGGTGTTACCCATGGTAGCAAAAAGGGGGTCTTGAAGTTGAGTCTTAACGTCAAAGCCCAAGCTACCAGCTATCTCTACTCCCCTTCTGGCATCAGGGGTATAGAGGACAACCTTGGCGAAGTCGCCCGGCTTAAAGCCAGACTGCTTCATCAGTCCCGAGACGGCTTCACCAACCATCTCCAGATAGCCATGGGTAGTGGCAAACCTGTCCTCCCAGGAGCGAACAAAGGTGTCACCGTCACCCCGCCATACATCCATTATCTCATTATAAACTGAGTAGCTGGCTTCAATGCTAGCGGCAACATCAGTGTCCCCAATCAGCAGAGCACCGGCACCATCACCAAAATTCTGTTCAAGGGCTGAGCCCGGTGTTCCCAGACGACAATCAGCTGCCGCCACCATCACCTTCTTAGCCGAACCAGCCTTAACTGCATCCATAGCTGCCCTGAGGGCGGAAGTCCCCCCTCGCAGCGAATGAGCGAAATCAGCGGTAAAAATATTCTCCCTCAGGTCAGCCGCCATAGCCACAATAGTCGCCCCAGACTTCTCCTTATACGGGAAGGTGGTGGTGGCAAGGTATAGGCCGTCTACTGCCCCACGGTCTATACCGTTTAAGCAATCATTAGCCGCCGCCACCGCCATAGTTATACTATCCTCATCAAAGTTACCAATAGCCTTCTCCCCCCTCGCCCCTTTAGCTATTGCCTCCCGATTTAACCTGTAGAGAGGCACATAAGCGCCATATGATGTAATACCGACCATGCCTATCTCTCCTTCCCGGCTTGCCTAAATTCGTAGGCAAGTCTATTGTTAGGCAATTTTACCGGACTCACCACTAGACCCATGCCGACCTTGATATCCTTCTCCTCAATATCCCGACTCAAACGGGCAAGGATTTGAACGCCGTCAAACTCACCCAGAGCCAGGGTGTATGGGGCATCCGCCTCAAAACCGGATGGACCGTAATTCACCTTAGTATAACTTCTCAGCTTACCCTCCCCCTTAACCTCAAACCACTCCACATCACTTGATAAACAACTGGGGCAATCCACCCTCGGTGGGAAGTAACTAGTCCCACATTGTTTACACCTGGTTGCCATTACCTTACCCGCCTCAAGGTAGTTTATAAACTCCGCCGCCTTTGACTCAGCGGTGAAGCTGACCGTGCCAAAATTTTCAAAGCCCACTGACTACCTCCTGAGAATGGTTACATTTCCATATTGCCCGATGCCACCGATATTATGAACCAGACCTATTTCCGCCCCCTTCACCTGAGCCTCAGTAGCCTGCCCCCGGAGCTGGCGGACAATGGTTCTAATCTGCGAGCCACCGGTAGCACCTATAGGATGGCCTTTAGACAGCAGACCACCATCAACATTTACCGGTATCTTTCCCTCAACATAGGTCTGCTTCTCTTCAATCAAGCCAGCCCCTTCCCCGGGCTTGGCAAAGCCTAGGTCTTCATAAGCCAGAATCTCAGAGATGGTAAAGCAATCATGGACCTCCGCGACATCAATATCCTGGGGTCCGATGCCAGCCATTTTATACGCCTGCTTGCCTGCCTCGTGAGCACACCTTAGTCCGGTAAGCGACTCCCTCCCCGCCATGCTCATAGTATCAGTTGCCGCCCCCAGACCAACAATCCAGACCGGGATGGCACACGCCCCTTTGGCAACATCCCCCCTGGCAACTATGATACAGGAAGCACCGTCAGCATTGGCGCAGCAATCAAACTTCTTCAGCGGACTGGTTATAACCTCCGAGTTCACAATCTCCTCCAGCGTTAGCTCCTTGCGATAATTAGCCTTGGGATTGGCCACCCCGTAGTGCGAATTCTTGACCCGCACCTTAGCCATCTGCTCCTCGGTAGTCCCATACTTAGCCATATGAGCCCGGGCATAAAGGGCATAACCGGCGGGCATGGTTAAACCAAAGGGCGACTCCCATATTATGTCTCCTCCCCTCCCCATCCTCTCCGCAGCATCACGGGAGGAGAGCTCTGACATCTTCTGGAACCCCACCACCGCTACCACCTTGTGAAGCCCCGCCATTATCAGTGACCAGGCTACCCTCAAGCCGGTGGTGCTGGAGGAACATACCGTCTCAACATAGAAGCTTGGCTTGGGGGTTAGCCCCAGATACTCTGATATTAAGCCAGCGGGTGAGCGCTGTTTATCATACTCTGGTGCCGAACAAACAATGGAGGCGTCTATATCCTCAGTGGTAATATCCAGGCCCTCCATCGCCTCCTTAAATGCCTCAAAAGATAACTCCCTGATAGACTCGCCGCAGCTGCGAGAAAAAACAGTCTGACCAGCACCAACAATGGCAACCTCTCCCATAAATAGCCCCTTTCAATATAGCGTTAACCAGTAGTTAAAGATAAGGTTGGTTTAAGGTCAAGCTCCACACCTGGTCCCATAGTCGTGGTTAAGGTGGCACTTCTAACATACTGACCCTTGGCACCACCGGGCTTAGCCCTCACCACCGCCTCGACTACTGCCGTCAGGTTGCTCATCAACTTATCCTCGTCAAAACTAACCTTCCCCACCGGGACATGGATGATGGATGACCTGTCCAGCTTAAATTCAACCCGCCCCTGGCGGGCTTCACCAATCGCCCGGGGCAAGTCTTCACCAGCTACCACTGTGTTCGACTTGGGGTTAGGCATCAACCCCTTCCTGCCCAGAATCTTCCCCAGCCGGCTTACCTTACCCATCATATCCGGGGTAGCAATAGCCGTATCAAAATCCAACCACCCTTCCTCAATCTTTTTAATCAGCTCATCACCACCAACGGAATCAGCTCCGGCGGCCTCAGCCGCTCTCGCCGCCTCACCCTGAGCAAAAACCAAGACGCGCACCTTCTTACCTAAGCCGTGGGGGAGGAGGGCAACACCACGAACCTGCTGAGTGGCATCACGGGGGTCAACCCCCATCCGAAGGTGAAGCTCAACCGTCTCATCAAATTTGGTATAAGCCATCTTCTTGGCTAACTCAATAGCCTCCCGAGGAGGATACGCCTTTGTCCGGTCTAAAAGTTTCGCCGCTTCAAGATATTTCTTGCCGTGTTTTGCCACTCTACTCCACCTCAATCCCCATACTTCGGGCCGTGCCTTCAACAATTCGCTCTGCGGCTTCAATACTGGTAGCATTCAAATCCTTAATCTTAAGCTGAGCGATTTCACGAAGTTGCGCCCGAGATAATTTAGCTACCGGCTCATGGCCGGCAGTACCAGACCCTTTTTCTATACTTAACGCCTTCTTCAACAAATCACTAACCGGTGGGGTTTTGGTAACAAAGGTAAATGACCGGTCCTCATAGACGGTTATCTCAACTGGAATAATAGAGCCAGCCTGGTTAGCCGTGCGCTCATTATAGTCCTTACAAAATGCCATAATGTTAATCCCGTGCTGCCCCAAGGCAGGACCTACCGGTGGCGCTGGATTTGCCTTCCCGGCGGGAATCTGTAATTTAATCATCGCCTTAACCCTTTTTGCCACTTTGCCTCCCTAAAGCTTCTCCACCTGTAAGAAGTCAAGTTCAACCGGCGTCTCCCGTCCGAAAAGGGACAAAAACACCTTGACCTTGCCCTTAGCAGTGCTTATCTCATCCACCACCCCGACAAAATCAATAAACGGACCATTGGTCACCCTCACGCTCTGCCCCTTACGAAAACCAACCTTAACCTTAGGTGTTTCCGCTGCCATCTGTTTCAAAATCTGATTGACCTCCGCTTCCTGGAGGGGCATTGGCTTATTTCCGCTACCGACAAAACCAGTGACGCCAGGGGTGTTACGCACTATGTTCCAGCCCTGGTCGGTCATCTTCATCTGAACCAGGATGTAACCAGGCAATATCTTCTTATCCACATTATGTCGTTGCCCATCCTTAACCTCAATCTCCACCTCGGTGGGTATAACCACCTCGGAGATATCATCCCCACCGTCCATAAACCTGATACGCTGCTCTAGATTCTTCTTAACCCGCTCCTCATATCCGGAGTAGGTATGAATCACATACCAATTTTTCTCATTCCCCTCCAACAATCACCTCACTCAGCCAAGATTGTTAAAAACACAGACTATCTCTCGCCTTAACATTTAACCGAAAATAGGGAACTAAGCCTTTATTTACCCAAAAGTAATCCATCAACGAGGCGAGTAAAGCTGTAGTCGGTAACCCCCAGAATCAGACCCACGACAATGGTAATAACCAGCACCAGAAATGTTAAATAAACCGCCTCTCGCCTGGTGAGCCAGACTACCTTCTTTAGCTCAGCTATAATCTCGCCAACAAATCTAAACCTTGAACGCTTGGTTGGCACACTATGGTAAGTCATGAAGGAACCTCACACCACCCAGTTGCTGCCACTACTTTATCTCCCGATGAAGGGTATAAGTGCGGCAACGAGGGCAATACTTTCTAAGTTCTAACCGTTGGGGGTCATTCCTCTTGTTCTTACTCGTAGTATATGTCCTCTCCTTGCACTCAGTGCAAGCAAGATGGATGATAAGCCGGGCTTCACCCTTTTTTGCCATATCTACTCAATAATACGGGTAACAGTACCAGCGCCTACTGTTTTACCCCCCTCCCTGATAGCAAAGCGCAGACCCTTCTCCATGGCTACAGGATAGAGAAGCTTTATCTTCATCTTTATATTGTCGCCGGGCATAACCATCTCCACCCCTTCTGGTAGCTCAATTGAACCGGTAACATCAGTAGTCCTGATATAAAATTGGGGCTTATATCCATTAAAGAACGGGGTATGCCTGCCCCCTTCCTCCTTACTTAAGACGTATACCTCAGTCTCAGCGTAGGTATGGGGCTTAATTGACCCCGGGGCAGCTAATACCATCCCCCGCTCTATATCTTCGCGCTCTATGCCCCGGAGCAAGATACCTACCGCATCGCCGGGCTCAACCGAATCCAGAATCTTATGAAACATCTCTAGGCTGGTAGCTACCGTCTTGCGTGTCTCCTTTAAGCCAACTATCTCAACCTCATCGCCGGGCTTAATCACCCCCCTCTCCACCCTACCTGTGGGCACGGTGCCCCGCCCCTTGATGCTAAAGACATCCTCCACCGGCATCAAGAAGGGCTGGTCTTTGGGTCGGGGGGGGATGGGAATAAATTCGTCTACGGCGTCCATCAACTTCCAGATAGCACCACACCACTGACAATCCCGCTTACCGCAGCCACACTCAAGAACCTTGGTGGCACTTACCCTGATAATGGGAGTCTTATCACCGGGGAAGCCGTACTTATTAAGTAGCTCCCGCATCTCTAGCTCCACCAACTCCAGAAGCTCCTTATCCTCCAGAAGGTCAATCTTGTTAAGAGCAACCACAATAGAAGGCACCTCCACCTGGCGGGCAAGCAAGAGGTGTTCTCTGGTCTGGGGCATAGGGCCATCAGGGGCACTAACTACCAGGATAGCCCCGTCCATCTGGGCAGCCCCGGTTATCATGTTCTTGATGTAGTCAGCATGACCAGGGCAGTCAACGTGGGCATAATGGCGCTTTTCGGTCTCATACTCAACGTGAGCGATGGCAATGGTCATACCTCTTGCCTTCTCTTCCGGGGCATTGTCAATAGAGTAAAACTCACGGTATTGGGTGGGACCTGTCTTGGACAATACCATCGTTATTGCCGAAGTCAAGGTTGTTTTCCCATGGTCAACATGACCGATAGTGCCCACATTGCAGTGGGGCTTAGCCCTTTCAAACTTCTTCTTTGCCATTTTTACCTCCCTTTATTCCGAGCCCACAACCAGATTCGAACTGGTGACCCCGTTCTTACCAAGAACGTGCTCTACCTACTGAGCTATGTGGGCCTCAATCTAAATTATTTTTTAGGCTACAGTGGAGGGGGCAGGATTCGAACCTGCGTAGCCATTTCAGGCGGCAGATTTACAGTCTGCTCCGATTAACCACTCCGGCACCCCTCCCCCACCACTAAATCCCAGCCCGAGAGGGGACTCGAACCCACCAACCTACCGATTACAAGTCGGTTGCGCTACCGTTGCGCTACTCGGGCAATACCAATCAACGAAATATTATAAAAAATGCAAGCTCTAAAAGTCAAGCTTACCGCCCCGCACCTATCACTTTCTCAATAGCCGCAACCAAACGGCGGCACTCAGGCAAGGTTCGGGGCGAGATACGGACATAGCTAGACAGACCAAAGGAGGTGCAATCACGCACCAGAAACCGCCTCTGAAGTAGCTCCTGCCGAAACTTAGGGGCATTGCCCACCTTAACCAATAAGAAATTCGCCGCTGATGGCAGGGGGGGTAGTCCCAGGCGGCTGAGTTCAGCAAAAAGATAGCTCTTCGCCGGCTTAAGCTTAATTTGGCATTGCCTTAAATAGCCCTCCGCCGCCACCGCCATGAGCCCAGCCTGCTGGGCGACAGCGTTAACATTCCACGGTGGGCAGATGCGGCGCATGGTTGAAATGATTTCCTCTCTTGCTACCCCATAGCCGAGGCGAAGCCCAGCCAGGGCATAGTCCTTGGTCATAGAGCGCAGGATAAGCAGATTATTCCCCTTAATCATATCCAGAGAAGACCAAACATTATCAACAAAGGTAATATAAGCCTCATCCAGCACCACCAGAGAATCTTTAGCAGCGTCAAGAAGCCTCTCAAACTCCTCAAGCGAAAGATACTGCCCGGTGGGGTTATTGGGATTGTCAATAAAGATGCCCTTAGGGCGGTGCCGATGAACTAACTTGATCGTCTCCTCTATGTTTAGCTGGAAGCTGTTCTCAGCACGGCGCTGCTTGATAATGGATGCCCCGGAAATCTGGCAGGCAACCTGGTATTCGCCAAAGGTAGGCTCAATAATGAGGACCGAGTCTCCCCGACCGAAGTAAGCAAGAGCCGCCAGGCGTATTAGTTCAACGGAGCCGCTCCCAACCAGTATACTTTCCTCATTCACCTGTAGTTTATCCGCCAGTAAACGCCTGAGCTCACTAGCCCTGGAGTCAGGGTAGGCGGCGATGTCCGTCTTGCTCATAGCCTTCTTTATCCCCGGCGGTGGACCGAAGGGGTTCAGATTAGCACTGAAGTCAACGACTTCCTCAGGGGCAATGCCCAGCGCCTCAAGCTCGGCATAATCCATGCCCCCATGCTTAGAGGGTGCCATATTCTGCACTTCAAACCTAGGCGGTAAAGACAAACTTCATCACCTCCACAATTAAGCAAAACCCAGCCCAGAGGAGGGCAGATATTCCCATCAGCCTTACCGCGGAGGGGATGAGCTGAGGGAATAGGGGGTTATTGGCATTGCCCAGGCGGTAGTGCCCCACCTTTTCCAGCCGAGTCCGGAGGGCCCCAGCCACCGCGCTCATTGGCCAGCCAGCATTGATGCTCTCAGTTTTGGCATGGTCACGAAGCATAACCCGCCACGCCTTCTTACCACTCATCGGCGATAGATAGGCAGCCGCCACCAGCAGCAGACCGGACAACCGCGCCGGAATGAAATTTAAACCGTCATCCAGCCGTGCGGCAAACTTCCCCAGATATTCATATTCACCATGATAGCCAATCATAGCGTCAAGGGTATTCACCACCCGGTAGCCTATAGCCCCGGCGACACCAAAGAGGAGAAAAAAGAAAAGGGGAGCGATAAAGCTATCGCTGGTGTTCTCGGCCACTGATTCTATCGTCGCCGATACCAGATGCGGCTCATCAAGTCGGCTGGTGTCCCGGCTGACCAGAGCCTTCACCTCAACCCTCGCCCGGCCCAGACTGCCACCCTCAAGAAGCTGTTTAACCCTCAAGGCTGCCCGGCGTAGTTCTTTCACGGAAAAGGTTGACTTAAGCAGGAAGGCACCAACCAGAACATAGGCTACCACGCTTAGCCCGTGGAGATAGGAGAGAAGAAAATAAGCCGGCAGAACAAAAATGGCTATGGTCAATACCACTACCACCACGCCGTAGATAAGCTGAGCCCACCGCCCGTGGCGAGGGGCAATCCTCAGCCCCCCTGAAGCGACCTTACCCATCCAAACCACAGGGTGCACGGGACGAGGAAACTCCCCCACACTCAGGTCAATAGCCAGTGCCAAGAGTAGAATGGTTATGCTTTCCATAAGCCGCTAGCATGGTATCTCTTTATCTAGAGGGGGAACTAGATGACCTCTAAATTATACCAGCTTCCTTCAACCTCTTTAGCCGGGAAGGTTTAAAGCCCATATATTTGAGGTAGATTTGCTCATTGTCATAGCCCACTGGTCGGCACACCCATTTTGTCCTTATCGGTGTTTCCGTCATTTTATGTTGCGCCTGGGCGACAACGAGTTCTCCATAAACAGGGTCTTTAACCGGAGAAAAAATCCCCCTGTCCAACCAGTTGGCGTCTTTCATGGTCTCCTCAGGAGAACAAACCGGCGCCACCACCGGGGTAATAGGGGCTAAGCGGCCCTTCTTGGCATACTCTATAGACATGCTTACCAGTTCCTCGTTGGTGTATTTGCGTGTCTCAGCAAAGACCAGCGGTGCCCATTTTAACTGCTGCTCTTTTTCCATAAAGGTTCTCAGGGTCGTCCAATGGGCGGCATCCCACTCATCCCACTTCCCAACCATATCAGCGAACGCCTGCCACATCTCTAACCTCAAGCCGCCCAGAAAAACGGCGCCGTCCTTGGTCGGCGCGAAACAGTATAGCCAGCCGGCAGTGTCCAGGCTGCCAAAGCGCTCATTAATCATTCCCGTTTCCTGATACCACAAGGCAGCATAGTCATCAAAGCGAGCGTAAGCCTCAGTCGTGGCCACATCCAGCGCCTGCCCTTCCCCAGTTATCCCTTTCCAGTGTAAAGCCGCCAGAAGACCAACCGCCATAAACGTCCCCGGTTGTACCCAGGCTATCCAGGGGCCAGCCTTGGTAGGGACTGCCCAGGGGCATTCATCGTAGCTCTTGCCCTCGGGCATAACCTCCCCTGTAGCCCACTGTACTCCTGACCTGGCCTGAGCTATATTGTCATAGTCTGGCATCGGGCTCCGGCTCATCGGCCCAAACTGCCCGTAGGCAGTTATCGAAGCGAATATCAGCCCGGGATTTCTCTCTCTCAATTGCTCATAGCCGATACCCCACCTGTCCATGACGCCGGGTATATAGGTTTCTATAAGCACATCAGCCTGACCCGCCAAGTCTTTAAGTATCTCCCTGCCTTCTGGCTTTTTCAGGTTGAGGGTAATATGAAACTTGTTTCTACCCTCAGTCAAATAGTTAAGACCTTCACCATTGTACAGCATACCATAAGGGGTGCAGGTTCTGATGAAATCGCCCTCCGGGGGCTCTATTCTCAAAACCTTAGCGCCAAATTCAGCTAAAAGCGAAGAGCAATAGCACCCGGCAAAGCTCTTATAGCTCAAGTCCAGAACGGTTATATCATCCAGAGCCTCAGGCTTGGTATGCGCCATCCCGGGATTATCCCTCTCTTTTATCCAATCTGCCCAGGGTTGCTCCATCTCTATCGTCTTTACTCCTCTCCTTCACCATTCCCGGTAAGCCTAAGCCCGGCCTTACCGTCCCAGCCCGACGGCGGTCGGCGTGCCGGCATGTCTGCCCATTTACCCAGGGCACCACACCCATACAACTGCTTAATCTCATCCTCATTCTTGCCCAGATGATGCTTCATGACATATTCATTATCAAAGCCTACCGGTCGGGATGACCACCTAACCTTCGGCGGCGTCTTGGACATCATCACCGGAAACTCATGGTTGAGGTACTGGCCAAGGACAGGGTCATCAACCTCAGCGATAAAGCCTCGCTCACGAAAATGCTTATCCTCCACGACATCCCTGGTGGTGTACAATCGAGATGCGGCGAAGCCGTGCTCTTCCGCTAGTCTCTCAATCTCCCCGGCGGTCTTGGTTCTTGCCCAATCGGCGATAATCTTGAGAATCTCAGTGGCATTATCCTCCTTCAGCCGAGTCAGGTGGTCTTTAAACCTGGGGGCACTAGCCAGTTCCGGTCTGCCCATGGCCGTGCACAGGCCCCCGAACTCCTCTTCAGTTGGCGCGGCAAGCGCGACAAAGGTATCATCAGCACAGCGGAATGTATCGGCCGGACAGATGGATACGTCCCTGTTCCCGGCGGGCATGGCTACCTTGCCCGTAATTTGCTGGTAGGGCCAGACCCAGGACATTACCCGCATAATAGCTTCACTCTGTGACAGCTCAATGTATTGTCCCTTCCCTGTCCTCTCCCGATAGTGGATGGCAGCCAATACCGCCAATTCACCCATCAGTGCCCCGTAATTATCGCAGATATAGAGGCGGCTCTTGAGGGGCGACCGGCCGGGGAAACTCGAAAGCCAGGCATACCCGGAAAATCCCTGCGAAGCACCATCGTTGGAAGGTCTATTCTCCTCAGCATATTGGCCCCACTGGCCAAAACCGTTCTTGGAGATATAAATAATGCGCGGATTAATCTCCTCAACCTGGCGGTAGCCGACATTCCATCTCTCCATCACGCCCGGTCTCAGGTTTTCCTCAATAATGTCAGCATTGGCGGCGAGCTCAAGAAACACCTTCTGGGCCTCAGTTTTATGCAAGTCCAAACCCAGCCAATACTTGTTGGTGTTCATATGCACAAACGCCGGCCCCTGCTCCCGGAACAGATAGCCAAACGGAGTCAGGTCACGACAGGTATCCCCCATGGGCGGGATTTCACACTTAATGACCTCGGCGCCCATCTCGGCTAAAAAACCTGGCCCAGCTGGACCCAGCAAAAGGGTGCACACCTCAAGCACTCTAACCCCTTTTAAGGGTAGTGGCCTAGAATGCTTCTTTTCCTTATAATCCCGCCACGTCTCTTCTGCCATAGCCATCACCTATTCCAGACCTTTAGGGATATTATCAGAAACCAGCTATGCCGCCGCATCGTGCCCGCCCACATAGCTAACTTAGCTTTGTCAGCAATTATAACAAACCATCGCCTTACGTTCAAATTGGAACTTTTGTATCAACTATAGGTGAAAAAATTGACACAGGCAAAAGTTTATGTCATTATAAGTCATTACAATGTAGTACGAAAGTAATAGTACGAAAGTCTTTGAAGCCTTTCAAAATTAAAATCTTATTTAAACAGGCTTTTAAGCTAAAGGGAGAAGTGTATGCGTAGTGCAAGTAAGCTATTGGTTTTAGTGCTGGCGATAGCCCTTTCGGTAGGAATGGTCGTAACGACAGCAGTGCCCGTCGCAGCCGATTCGCCAACTCAGACTATCACTCTGCTTAGCGGGGGCACGACTCAGACAGCGGGTTACACCTGCGGTAATCCCGGGTATGAGGTCGATACGTATGTAAGTGGTTCAAGTACGTCTACGGTTGGGGTTACCAACATTAATCCCTCAGCAGACCCGCTAAATGCTAGCTCCTACTCCTACGGCGGAAACTGGTCCCCGGCACAGATTCCCAATAATAATCCCAGCCCCTGGACTACTATAGCCGGAGCAAACTGGGTATCTACGACATCTCTCAATTATGGGGTAGAAACTGCAAATGAGAGTGATGCTTGGAGGCTTTTTAGAGCTACTTTCTGTGTTTCGGATGCCGCTAAGATCACGGCGGTCAGTATTCAGATTGCCGCTGATAATGCCTACGAGTTCTATCTTAATGATAGTAAAATAGACAGTACAGAGAATTGGACTACTGGAGCCACGGTATACGGGTCTGCTCCCGGATCTGGCGGCTCCACGGATCCCTTTCAAAAGGTTGTTACTTATACTTTAACTCTGCAATCAGGCACTAATACCCTTATGTTTGTAGTTCGCAACTGGGATAATAGTGGCCAGGCAAATCCCACGGGTCTTATTTACAAGTTGACAATAGAATATTCTAAAGAAGCGCAGCTTACTGCTAGCTCCTACAGTGGAAGCTGGGCCAACGCTGTGCCTATTACGACTCTACCCGACCCCTGGGTGAAACCCGATTGGGGAGCAAAATGGGTCTCTACTACCGCTGATTTTTCCGGAGCCGATAATGATTACAAGGGTGATGCCTGGAGGCTCTTTAAGGATGAATTCAATATTCCGGCTGGCGCGACTATCAATTCAGCCAGCATACAGTTGACCGCTGACAATACCTTCGAAGTCTATTCGAATGGAGTACAAATAGCCAGCACTTTGCCATCGGACACAGTGTATGGCGCTGCACCTTCCAATCCACCGTGGCCACGCACTCCACCCTACCCCTTCCAAAGTGCAAACGGGCCTTATGACTTTACGAATAGTGCCACAGCTGGCACCAATACCCTGATGTTCGTCGTCCGCAACTGGGACAGTGGGAATAATAGTAACCCCACCGGTCTCATTTATAAAGCGGTAATACAATACGCACTAGATACCCAAGCCCCGGTGGTTACCATTACATCCCCGGCTGACAATGGAATTTACAAGTCAGGGACTGTACCAGCAGCAGGTTACAGTGCTGTTGATAATTACGATTCGAATCCAACGGTAGTTGTCACCGGGTATGGCACTGAGGAAGGTATACATACTATGATCGTTACCGCAACGGATGCGACTGGCAATACCAGTACTGCCAGTATCACCTATCTTGTGGATAATACGCCTCCGGACATTCTCATTAACTATCCGGCCGACCAGGCCATTTACAAGCTAGGGACTATGCCCACCGTACCGGATATTATCGTATCCGATGAATTAGATGCTAACGCTTCCTATACTTGTACCGGGTATGATACCGGCCTGGGTACCCATACCGTGACCGTGACGGCCGTAGATGCTGCCAGCAATACCAGCACCGCCAGCGTCATTTACCAGGTGCAAAAGAACCCGAAGACAACTTCAGATAAGACCGGCCCGGTTATCACCATCATATCGCCTAAGGCCAAGACTTATTACACCTATCAAACGCTGAAAATCTTCTTCGGTGTTAAGGACAAGGATTCCGGTGTAGCCACCAAGCAGGCTACTCTGGATGGTACCGTAGTGAAGAACTGCCAGAAGATAGACCTGAGTAACATGGTAGGTTCTCATACCTTCACCGTAACGGCTACGGATAAAGTGGGTAATAGCTCCACCAAGACGGTCACGTTTAATGTGCAGGTGGGTGTCCTGAAGGCCAGGATAAAGATTATGCCGGATACCATAAACTTAAAGAGTAAAAGCGATAAGAATGCCATCACTGCCATCATTGATCTCCCCTACGGCCGTGGAGAAAACCAGATTGATGTATCTACGGTCAAATTAAATATCAATGGCACCTCGATTTCCGCCAAGCTACCGGGCCCTAAGGAGAAATCCTGCGCTTTCATCGTTAAGTTTGACCGGCAACAGGTCATCAGTGCTCTTACCGGGCTAAGTGCTAAATTCCCATTTAAAGTCATCGTTACAGTAACGGGTGCATTGAAAGATGGGACTCAATTTAGCGGTAAGGATACTATTACTGTAATTAGCCAAGGAAACAAGAACAATAATCATTAGAATCCAATAAATATTGGAGGAAAGATAAAATAAGGCTGGCTCCTCTGAACCAGCCTTATTTTATTAAGGGGAAGTTTCAACAATAATTTCTGTGCGGGGCTTAGCACAAGGTAACAAAGCATTCAAGCACCCCATGAACGAATCGATGTAATGTGCAATCAACATAGCTTAGCAAAAGGCTGCCGTACTTATTTAGTCCTGCGGACAGCCCTTTTAGCTATAACTTCACTCTCGTCTATCACTGGCAACTCAACAAAGAATGTAGCCCCACTCCCCGGTTTACTTCTGGCGTATATCCGGCCACCATGCTCGGTTACAACACCATGACAGGCACTGAGCCCCAAGCCAGTCCCACCCTTTTCCGCTCTAGTGGTGAAAAACGGGTCAAAGACCTTGTCCAGTTGCTCGGGAGGAATCCCGGGGCCATTATCGGCAAACGAAATCCTCACAGAGTCTTTTATCTCCCGGGTCTTGATAATGAGCTTCCCCTCACCGTGTGCCTCATTCATCGCCTGCTCAGCATTCAGGACGATGTTCAAAAAGACCTCCTGAATCTGATGAAAGTCGGCTACTACCTGCGGAAGGTTAGGAGTAAGCTCTATTATGACTTCAATATTACCTGTTTTCAATTCGTAAGCCCTCAATTCCAGAGTCTTTTGCACAATATCATTGATGTTTGAATGTTCCTTCTTTGGCTCACGGCGGCGGGCAAAGGTAAGGAGATTTTGCACCACTTTGGCTGCCCGCTGAGCTTCACCATAGATTATTTCCAGATCACGGCAGACTTCCTCATCGCTGCTTTTTTTCAACAGTCGCTGAGAAAAACCCAATACGCCAGTAAGGGGATTATTTATCTCGTGGGCAACCCCGGCAGCCAGCTCACCGACAGAGGCTAGCCTTCGGGAAAGATAAAGCTCTTGCTGCAGTTGCTTCTCCTTCTCCTCTGCCTGCTTGCGCTCGGTGATGTCTCTGGCAATATTGACGTGACCAACCGCCTTGCCCGAGGCATCCCTTAACACACTGGTGCTTAACTCGCCGGGAAACTCAGTGCCATCTGCCTTAAGCAGGGTGTATTCCACCCCCCTAATTGAGCCCCGTTTTATAGCTTTCCGTATGTTGGTGGCTATCCTCTCATGGTCACGGGGAGCAACCAGTTCCAAGGCGTTTCTCCCCAGAAGCTTGCCCCTGGAACCAAGGCCATGTATCTCCGCTGCTCTTTGGTTTACTTCGGTAATGATACCGCTCAAATCAACAACTGATATCCCATCGGTGACAGACTCAAACATCTTCCGCAACTGTTCCTTACTCTCCCTCAGTGCCTCCTCTGCCCGCTTACGCTCCTCCACTTCTTGCTGGCTTTCGTTGTATAGCCGTGCGTTTTCCAATGTTATAGCCATCTGATGGCTTACCACTGCAAGCAGCTTCACGTCGTCCTCAGAGTAGGCTTCCCCCGAAAGCTTGGAACCCAGGATTAGTATACCAATTAATCCCCTAGTAGTTTTCATAGGGATAAAAAGCTGTGCTACCGCTTGATCTAAAATATTCCTTTCTTTCATGGTAATACCCTGTAATTGAGGTAAAATATCCAGGTCTCTCCGCTCCAACAACTCGTCATGCTGGCTCAGCCAACGGATGAGCACACTGTTGGCCCCTAAAGTAAACTGGGAATGCTTCGCCAATCCGGAATAGGATGATACAACAGCAAAGTGTTTCTTTTTGGGATCGCGTAACATCAAATATGAGTTGGTGGTTTGCATAGCTTGGCTGACCAGCTTGATCAGGGAGTCAGCTAAATAGCCTAGATTGGTGATGTCCTTAGTTTCTTGGCTGAATTGCTGGAGAGTTCTAAGGTAGTCATATCTCTCGCGGTAGAACCACCTGTCTACTAGGCGCTGTACTCGTGACCATAATGGCTGTAGTAGAGAGGCCAGGATAATAAGTAGCGCAAGGTAGATCCAGGGTGAGATTTCCTGTGTCTTCAGTATGTTGGCGAAAAGGAAGACAATGCCGGCATAAGGGATAGCCACCGCAGCGCTGGTTAGGAGATAAGCTATGCTCTTACGGACTACGATGTGAATATCTAGGAGGTGATACCTCAGCATAGCTACGCTGGCAAGTACGGCAAATATTATGTTGCCAATGATGGCCCCGGGATAAGGGAGTAAACCAAATAGGGGGAGGATATCAGCAATGCCACCTATGAGAGAGCAGCTTAGTCCAATGATGATATAAGTGTTCCTGTTTCTTTCATCGTATGAGGTAGAAGTTTTATAACTTTTAACGAGATTGGTCAGCGCCAGTATCGCGAAAAGATAAAAGCCCAGAGCAACAGGAGAGAACAGCGGACCAGGGATCGGGGCATAACCATAAGGTTTTAATTGCATGCCACTTACCACTAATCCGGTAGGGATAAGAATAATCACTGAAACCGGAAATAGGTAGATGAGTACGCTAGGAATCTTGCTCAATCTAATATTACGGTGGGCGAAGCTGAAGCGATATAAAATGATAGCAGTTATGGAGAGCACTATTAGTACTGCCTTCTCCCAGACAAAGGCATGACTGAGATCGGGACTAGCTCGCATGCCGAAGATAGCGAAATCCCATAATCCACCAAAAATCAGAAGCAGGGCGAAGGTTTGGTGAACCAAGCTCTTAAGGTTCTTTGTCAGAACCAAGCCGGCCAAGCTAAAGCCCAATGCACAGGCGACCAACGGTAAAAGAAGGTGAAAACTCACCGGTTCCTCCTATGTCTCGTATTTGGAGCTTAGCCGGGTAAGCTCTCTAATGTGAGTATCAGTAGCATTCATATGAGGGGGTTTTAAGTGTGCTAGGTCCACCCCGGACCTTTGTTTCTCTTCCAGATAGCGCTGGAATGTCCCTTGGGACAGCAGTCTCACCCTTAATGGTTTGATTCCCAACATACTAACTAAATCCTTGTAGTTTTGGCTGATAGCCTCGAGTTGCTCGTGAATGAGGTGCTCCACCTCCTTGGCTTTCCTGCTTTCCTTGAGTTCGATGTACAGGCGCAAGATAGGCTTGTCCTTACCATATTCTTTGCGTATGGTCCAATCATCATACCTTATTCCGGTATTGGCAATAGCCTGCCACACCGTTTTTTCGTCCAGCCTGGTAAATCCAGCTATGTCAATAATATCATCAGCTCGCGCCTGAAATACCATCTGTGGCAGATTTATACCTGTCTCCTCGTCCCTTAAGGCCACAATTTTGATAAGGTCTCCCAATCTGTATCTTAAAAAAGGCATCCCATAGAAATCGGTGATGACGATTTCGTAAATCCCCCCCTCTTCGACCTCGTTGAGGAGGACAGTGGTGGGCTGGTACGCCTTATCCTCTCGGCTCCTAAGCCATTCCGCCTGAGGGATAAATTCCAGGAAAACACTGTCAGCGAGGAAAGTGAACCATTTCTTAGTCCAGCTTTGCATGGCAATGACTCCTGCCTCGGTAGCGCCATAAATTTCATAAGGCATTCTTCCCCAGTAATAGAATATCTGCTCCCGATAAATACTGGTATCTGTTCCCCAGGCAAAGACGGCCTTTACCGGCCAAAGGTCCTTAGGCAGTAACTCTCTCCTCTCTATTATCTTGCACCGCAACCAAGCCCGCAGTAAGCGCAAAAGCAAAACCGGATGCAGCATAGAAAGAGAGGGCTTTATTTTCCTGGCGCGTTGGCTGAAATCTTCCCCAATCTTGATTAAGACACTACTCAAAGAAGCTAGGTAATCTACCTCAGTATGTAAGGCTATCTGAAAACCCCTTTCAATCCTCTCCTTGAATTCCATCCTCTCTGCTTCCTCTAAAGGTGGGATAGTCGGGAAGGGGATACGTTGGCTTACGCTATAGGCAAGACACCCCGAGAAATAGGGTCTTGCTGGTAGGTTAAACAACATACTTCCGCCCGGCGGAACATTGATCTCATATTTTTGCTCGGCCGTGGCAAGAATCCGGGCTCCTATCATATTTCTGCCGGCAATCTCATCAGCCCTGCTGGCATAGGGCACCCATTTAAAATCGCCTCCTTTCCCAGAGGTGTGTGCCCAGTAGCAAGGCTTTTCAGCAAGGACTTCCTCTTGGCAATTGCCGATATAAGGGGCGTAGTCATTGTAAGTGGTTAATGGGACAAGTCGGCGAAATTCCTTTATCGATTTCGGTTTGGCACCTTTCATTATCCTTTCCCCGAGAGGGTTCTTGGCTACCAGCTCCAGCTGTTCCAAAAGTAGTCGCTTTTGGATTTCCATAAACTCTTGTAGGGAGAGAGCAAGGAATCCGCAGTATCGCTGCCAGACCCTCTTTCTATCGCTACTTTGGAAGAACTGACCCTCAGATAACATAAGCTCCCCTTGAATTATTTTTCTCCATAAATATTGTCAATAACAATACTTCCACCACTCACTATTGTCAAGCCACAAAAGATTACACTTTTTAGCGTTTGGTGCAATACAGCTTTAATTAAACAGAACCAGTCCCGCCTACTTGACAAAAATCCATTAATTACGTACACTTATGTTAATTGAATACAGAGTAAAGGCTAGGAACGAGACTAGTATGCCTCCAGCGAGGCACAGAGAGCCGGGGAAGGTGAGAGCCGGTGCTAGCGTAGAGGCAGAATGGACTCGGGAGCTGCGAACCGAAAGGGATTTCTAAGTAGGTTTCGTCGGGAAGGGTACCGTTATCAGAGCCCAGGGTATCGCCCTTCACTTATGAATGGCCGTACCTGAATGAGATGGTTGCCAAGTAGCAACTAATTAGGGTGGCACCGTGAAGGACTAACCTCTCGCCCCTATAGGCGAGAGGTTAATTTTTTACCTGGGAAGGAGGCTGGTTTTACTATGTATTACCCAACGCTAGAAGAATTTAGAGTGCTGAGAAAATATGGAGAGCTGGTGCCCATCTACCGCGAGATTATGGCTGACTTGGATACACCCGTTTCCGCCTTCTTGAAGATGAATCGCGGTGGTTATTCCTTCCTTTTAGAGAGCGTTGAAGGTGATGAGCCCATAGCTCGCTACAGTTTTATCGGCATTGAGCCCTATCGGGTGTTCAGCACCAGAGAGGGAGATAAAATTGACCCCCTCCATCTCATCGCCGAGGAGTTGAGCAAGCACAAGCTGGTACCGGTAAGCGGCTTGCCTGATTTTTGCGGTGGTGCCATCGGCTACCTTGGCTATGAAACAGTACGGCGCTTTGAGGAACTCCCGTCACCGGACTCTGACCCCCTGGCTTTGCCTGAGTCAGTGTTCATGTTTGTTGATACCCTTCTCATCTTCGACCATGTTACTCACCGCATTAAGATTGTCAGCCACGCCCGCCCTGATGGTAACATAGATAGTGCCTACCGGGCGGCAGTGGGGAAGATAGATGACCTGGTGAATAGACTAGAGCAACCCCTTGTGCACCACCAGCCCATAGCGACACCAGAGGCACCAGTAGAACCTGCCAAAATCTCTTCAAACTTCACCAGGGAAGAATTTGAAGCCAGTGTCGAGAAGGCAAGGCAATATATCATCGCTGGCGAAGCCATCCAGATTGTGCTCTCCCAGCGCCTGAGCCGGCGCACTAATGCCCATCCCTTCAACATCTACCGAGCACTGCGCAGTATCAATCCCTCGCCCTATATGTTCTTCCTTGACCTAAAGGACTTCCAAATTATCGGCTCATCCCCCGAGATTCTGGTGAGAGCGGTGGACGGCACGGTGACTACTCGTCCCCTGGCGGGGACACGCCCACGGGGGAAGAACCGATTTGATGATGAGCGACTGGAGAAAGAACTCCGCAATGACGAGAAGGAGCGAGCCGAGCATATAATGTTGGTTGACCTC
This sequence comes from uncultured delta proteobacterium, assembly GCA_963739245.1. Lineage (GTDB taxonomy): Bacteria > Chloroflexota > Dehalococcoidia > Dehalococcoidales > BS750m-G39 > CAVTZP01. The sequence goes on along the minus strand of CAVTZP010000003.1, from coordinate 311,218 downwards.
GGGCGCAACGATATCGGCCGGGTGAGCGTGCCAGGGACAGTCAGGGTCAGTGAACTTATGGAGGTGGAACGTTACTCCCATGTCATGCACCTGGTCACCAATGTAGAAGGCAAGCTATGTCCTGACCTGACTCCCTTTGATGCCCTCCACGCTTGTTTTCCGGCTGGCACTGTCTCCGGGGCGCCCAAGATTCGAGCCATGGAGATTATCGCTGAGCTTGAGCCTGACAAGAGAGGTCCATATGCCGGGTGCGTGGGCTACTTCGGCTTCTCCGGTAATATGGATACCGCCATAACCATAAGAACCATTATCATGGCCAACGGGATAGCCCACGTCCAAGCTGGTGCCGGCATTGTCTATGACAGCGTGCCGGCGCGGGAGTATGAGGAAACATTAAACAAAGCCCGGGCTTCGCTGAACGCCATTGAGCAGGCCGAGACTATGGAGATGAGCCATGCTGTTACTGATAGATAACTATGATAGCTTCACCTATAACCTCTTCCAGTACTTGAGTGAGTTGGGAGAAGAAGTACGGGTAGTCCGTAACGACAGGATAACCCTGGAGGAGATTGAAAGGGTTAGCCCGGAGCGCATCGTAATCTCCCCCGGCCCCTCCACACCCCAGAACGCCGGCATCTCCAACGATGTCATCGGCTACTTTGGCGCTAAAGTGCCCATCCTCGGCGTCTGTCTAGGGCATCAGTGTATCGGTTATAGCTACGGGGGTACTGTCAGCTCAGCCAAGGAAGATTATGCACGGCAAGTCGTCCCTCGTCTACCACAACAATTCTGGTATTTTTTGCGGTCTTTCTAATCCCTTCCCCGCCATACGCTACCATTCCCTGATGGTGGCCCGCGAGGGACTCCCTGATTGCCTGGAGATAACCGCCTGGACTGAGGATAACACCATTATGGGAATAAGCCATCGCCAGTACCCGGTGGAGGGGGTGCAATTCCACCCCGAGTCCTTCATGACCCAGGGAGGGAAGGATATACTAAAAAATTTTCTGGCTAAAGAGAGAAACACCTATGATTAAAGAAGCTATTGCCTCATTAATAGATGGGCGTTCACTAAGTATGGAACAGGCTGCCGAGGTGATGGAGGAGATGACCACGAGGCAGGTAACGCCAGCCCAGTTTGGCGCCTTTGTCACTGCCCTCAGAATCAAGGGGGAGACCTCCGATGAAATTGCCGGGCTAGCCAGCGTCATGCGGGCTAAGGCAATTCGGGTAATGACCGCTGAGCCGGTGATTGATATTGTCGGCACGGGGGGTGATAACTCAAAGAGCTTCAATATATCCACCGCCGCTGCTTTTGTTGCCGCCGGTGCCGGGATAAGGGTAGCCAAGCATAATAACCGTGCCATGACCAGTCAGTGTGGCAGCGCCGATGTCCTGGAGGCACTGGGAGTGAAGATTGAGCTTGACGCCAGTCAGGTGAAAGACTGCCTGGAAAAGGTTGGCATCGGCTTTATGTTCGCCCCACTGTTTCACCCGGCAATGAAGTTCGCGGCTGCACCCCGGCGTGAGATTGGCATACGCACGATATTCAATATCCTGGGTCCACTGACCAACCCGGCACGGGCTGAGTCTATGGTTCTGGGGGTGCCCAGTGAGGAACTGGGCGAGAAGCTGGCGCAGGTGCTGTCCCGCCTGGGCTCAAAACACGCCCTGGTGGTTCATGGCTTGAACGGAATGGACGAAATCTCAGTCGCCGGTAAGTCCAGGGTGTGGGAGCTACAAGACGGCGAAATAACAGATTACTATGTGTCACCTGAGGACTTTGGGCTGGCCGCGGCCGGGGTTGAGACGCTCGCCGGCGGGACACCCCAGGAGAATGCGGCAATACTGCGCTCGGTGCTTGAGGGTGAGAAGGGTTCAAGAAGGGACGCCGTGATAATGAACGCCGCCGCCGGCATCGTGGTTGGCAAGCGGACTAAGCGCCCCTCCGGGCTTCCTGCCCTGAAGGAAGGGGTGGAGATAGCCCGGGAAACGATAGATAGCGGCCGGGCACGGGAAAAGCTGGAGAAGTTAATCAAACTGAGCCAGAGCTATGGGTGAGATATATGTTTTTAGATAGTATAGTTGCCGACAAGCTAGCCGAGCTAGAGCAGAGGCAAAAGATTGTCCCCCTGCCCGAACTTGAGGCCGCCATCAAGGAAAAGCCCCTCCCCCTCGACCTGGCGCCAGCCCTTGCCGGTGATAGACTCCGTTTAATCGCCGAGGTCAAGCGGGCGTCACCCTCCCGAGGGGTGTTATGCGTTAACTTAGACCCGGTCAGGCTCGCCGAAACCTATGCCCGATGCGGGGCGGCGGCAATATCGGTCCTGACTGAGTCACGGTATTTTGGGGGAAGCGGGGAAGACCTTGTTGCTATCAGGCGCCAGCTGCCCAAAATTCCCCTACTCAGGAAGGACTTTGTACTGAAGCCTTATCAGGTTTTTGAATCACGCGCCTGGGGAGCCGATGCTGTGCTGCTGATTCTTGCCATACTGGATGATACCGAGCTTAAGGAACTACTCTCTTTAAATCACGATTTGGGAATGCAGTGCCTGGTCGAGGTGCACAACGAAGAGGAACTAAAAAGGGCTCTGGCCTGTGACGTGAAAATAATCGGTATTAATAATCGCAACCTTGATACTATGGCGGTGGACATAAATGTCACCAAAAGGCTTCGCCCCCTTATACCTTCGGACCGACTCGTCGTCAGCGAAAGTGGCATAAAGGGGCGAGGGGATGTAGAGAGGCTGAGGGAATGGGGGGTTGATGCGGTACTGATTGGTGAAGCGTTGGTTACTGCCAGTGACGTCGCGGCCAAGATAAAGGAGTTACTTTGACCAGGGTTAAGATTTGCGGCATTAACGATGTCCTTCATGCCCAGGCGGCAATAGAAGCCGGAGCTGACCTTATCGGGGTGGTCTTTGCCCCCAGCCCCCGGCAGGTTACCTATGAGAAGGCAAGAGAGATAGCGGCTACAGTCAAAAAATATAATCTGCCGGTAGTCGGGGTATTCGTCAATATGCCCGCCGCCACAGTGAATAGTGTGGCTTCCTCCTGTGGGGTGGACTGGGTGCAGCTCAGCGGTGACGAGAGCTGGGAGTACTGCCAGCAGATGGAAAAGCCGGTGATAAAGGCAATTCATGTATCTCATGAGTGGGGTGAGAGGGAGCTTCTTGCCCAGATGGAAGATGGCAAACGACGACTGGGTCCCAGACCTCCGATTTATCTTCTTGATACGCTAGTTGAGGACAAATATGGCGGGACTGGTCAGGCATTTGCCTGGGAGATAGCCAAAAGAGCGGCGGCAAAATTCCCCGTTATTATTGCTGGTGGACTCCACCCGGGAAATGTGGGGCAGGTGGTAGCCAGCTTGAGACCGTGGGGGGTTGATGTTTCCAGCGGCGTTGAGAGCGAAGGGGTCAAGGATGTTGATAAAATCAAGACTTTTATCCAAGCAGTCAGGTCAGCACACTAGTGCTATAGAAGGAGGAACAACGAGATGCTGGTGGTGATGAAAAACGATGCTACTGAAGCGCAGGTGCAGGCAGTCATTCGGGAAATAGAGAGCATGGGTTACCGTGGTATTCCCATGCCCGGTGCCCAGCGGACGGCGGTCTGCATTATCGGCAACACAGGGTCCGGTTGATGATTCGCGGCTGCTGGTCATGGAGGGCGTGAAAGAGACCATCCGGGTAACCAAACCATATAAACTGGTAAGCCGAGAGACGCAGCCACAGTCTACGGTTATCGCCATTGGTGATATCAAGATTGGCGGCGGGAAGCCGGTAGTAATGGCTGGCCCCTGCGCCATAGAAAGCGAGGAGCAAGCCCTCACCATCGCCAAGCTGGTGAAGAAATGCGGTGCCCAGGTATTTCGCGGGGGTGCTTTTAAGCCCAGAACCTCGCCTTATAGCTTCCAGGGATTAGGCGAGGAAGGGCTGAAAATACTGGATAAAGTCCGCCAGGAAACCGGCTTATTAATCGTAACTGAGGCCACTGACCACATCAATATTGAGGTTGTGGAACAATACGCCGATATTATTCAGATTGGCGCCAGGAACATGCAAAACTATTCCCTGCTCCGCCGCGCTGGCCATGCCTCAAAACCAATCCTGCTGAAGCGCAGCTTTGCCGCAACTATCGAAGAGTTGCTGATGTCGGCGGAATATATTAGCTCGGAAGGGAATAATCAGGTTATCCTGTGTGAACGGGGAATACGCACCTTCGCCGACAACACTAGGAATACCCTGGACTTAAGCGCTATCCCTTCAATCAAGGAAGTCAGCCATCTGCCGATCATCGTTGACCCCAGCCATGCCGCGGGACGAAGGGAATATGTTATTCCTCTGTCAAAGGGAGCTATAGCCGTAGGTGCCGATGGTCTCCTGGTAGAGGTGCACCACGACCCATCGCACGCCCTCTCCGATGGGATGCAGTCCCTATATCCGGAACAGTTCGCCGAACTAATGAAGGAGATAAAGAGTTTAACCAGATGAGGCTAGCAAAAAAAGAGGGCTCAACAGAATACGGCAGACACATTATTAAACTGGAAACGGTCAAGCGCTGTCCGATTATTGTCGGTGACGGCATTATAAATCAACTTGAGCGGTATTTTGACTTCAGCGGCTATTCCAGTATTGTCCTGATAACCGATACGAATGTGAAGAAGATTTACGGACGATATGTGATGAAAGCACTTGAGGCAACGGGAAAGAGGGTACTTCTATTTACCCTGCCGGTGGGGGAGAGAGCCAAGTCACTGAGACACAGTTGAGCGGGGGTATAAATTTCTGCTGGAGAACAATTTCGACCGCAAAGGGCTAATATGTGCTTTGGGGGGTGGTGTTGTTGGGGATGTCGGCGGGTATATCGCCGCCACCTACCTTCGGGGGATTGATTATATTCAACTGCCCACCACCCTCCTTGCCCAGGTAGATAGCAGCATCGGCGGCAAGGTGGGCGTCAATTTCAGTGGAAAGAAGAACATGCTCGGTAGCTTCTATCAGCCAAGGGCGATTATCTGCGATGTCGCCCTTCTGAAATCTTTACCCCCAGCCGAGATGCGAAACGGCATGGCTGAGGTAATCAAATACGCCCTGGCTATGGACGAGGAGCTATTCCGCATCCTTGACCAGAAGAGAGAAAGGGAGCTTACTACGGCTGAACTAAAGGATATTGTTATGCGGTGCTGCCGTCTGAAAGCCGCCGTAGTAGAGGTGGACGAGACGGAGCGGACTGGCCAGCGAGCCATACTGAACTTCGGTCATACCGTTGGTCATGCCCTTGAAGCTGCCACCAAGCTTCAGGGACAGAGCCACGGTGAGGCGGTAGCTATCGGGATGATGGCCGCCGCCAGAATAAGTGAGCAGGTCGGCATGCTTGACCGAGGTAATGTTCATAGCATTGAAAACCTGCTGCTAAAGTTCGGCTTGCCCACCTAGTTGTCAGGGAGTAAACCCCGATGATTTAATTGCAGCCATCCGCTTTGATAAGAAAACAACCCTTGGTCAGACCGGCTGGGTGTTACTGAAGGGCATTGGCAAGGGGGTGGTTAACCAGCCGGTGGCGGAGAATATAGTCAGAAAAGTTCTTATGGAGATATGCCGATGAAAATCCTGGTGATTAACGGCCCCAATCTGAATATGCTGGGCAGAAGAGATAGAGAACACTACGGCACCGATACCCTGGAATCAATAGAGCAGGCACTTATTGAGAAGGGAAAGGCGCTGGGCTGTGAACTTATTTTCTTCCAGTCTAACCACGAGGGGGGTATCATTGACTTTATCCAGGAGAAAGCAAGCGGCGCTGATGGCATCCTGATTAACCCCGGTGCCCTGACCCACTACGGTTACTCCCTTCATGACGCCCTCGTTGATTCCGGACTGCCCGTGGTTGAGGTGCACCTGTCCGATATCCACGCCCGGGAGGAATGGCGCAAGATTTCGGTTATTTCAGACGTAGCTATCAAGCAGATTAGCGGCTTGAAAACAAAGAGCTATTTATCGGGGCTTGAAGCCCTGGTTAATCATATCAGGAGCCAGAAGGGCAAGTGAGAGTAAGAATAATCACCATCACCAGTGACCGGGGAGGTTTCAGCACCGCCGTCCAAGAGCTATACCCACCGGGCGGTGATACTAGCCTCGCTGGCGGCGGGCGAGACCATAATCGAGAACCCGCTGGTATCAGATGACACCCTCTATACCATTGATGCCTGCCGCTCCCTGGGGGCTGATATTGCCCTGGAGGGCAATAGGCTAAGGATTATTGGCACCGGCGGTCAAATCAAGGTCGCCCCCGATAAACAGAGGATTTTTGTCGGCAACTCGGGGAGCACTATCCGGATGGTTGCCCCACTGGCGGCTCTAAGTCAGACCAAGGTCATCCTTGATGGCGATAGCAGACTCCGCCAGCGCCCGATAGGTGACTTGCTCTCGGCGCTAGAAAGCCTGGGGGTTCGCGCCCGCTCACTGGAAAGTAACGGCTGCCCGCCAATCGAAATCCAGGGGGGAAGGCTCAGCGGGGGCGAGGTTACAATTCCCGGGCGGGTAAGCTCCCAGCATATCAGCTCACTGCTCATGATTGCCCCCTATACCGAGGACGGGCTAAGAATCAAGATTGCCGGCGGGCTTCGCTCCAGACCTTACATAGACATAACCCTTGACGCTATGCGAGCCTTCGGGGTTGAGGCAGTAAATCAAGACTATAAGGAGTTCCTGGTCAAAGGCGGTCAAGAGATATAAAGCAAGGCACTACCGGATAGAGGGAGACTACTCTTCCGCCGCCTACTTTTTCGCCGCCGGCGCCATTGGCGGCAAGCCAGTAACCGTAACTAATCTGAAGACCAACTCCGTCCAGGGTGATAGATATCTTTTGAATATCCTGTCACGAGATGGGGTGCTCCGTTGAATACCAGAAAGAACAGATTAAGATTTCTCGCAACAAGGAGCTTACCGGTATCACTATAGATATGGGTGATTATCCTGACATTGTCCAGACGGTGGCGGTTGTTGCCGCTTACGCCCGCGGTAAAACGAAAATAACCAATATCGGTCATCTGAGGTTCAAGGAGACCGACCGGCTCAGCTAACACGGCGGCCGAACTGGCCAAGATGGGAATAAGAACCGAGGTGACCGAAAATACCATGGTAGTCTATGGGGGTAAGCCCAGAGGCGCTGAAATTGAAGCCCACGCCGACCACCGTATGGCGATGAGTTTTACCACTGCCGCCCTTTTTGCCGAGGGTGATTCCATTATTAACGGCGCTGAGGCGGTTACCAAGTCCTACCCCCGATTCTTCGCTGACCTGGCAAGGCTAGGGGCAAAGATTGAGGAACTGCCATGAACATTGTCCTTATCGGCATGAGAGGCTCGGGGAAAACAACGGTAGGTAAGATTTTAGCCCGGAAACTGGGCAGAGAGCTTGTTGAGATGGATGAGCTAATCACCCAGAAAGCGGGGCTCGCTATTCCTGAGATTGTGGAGAAATACGGATGGTCAAAATTCCGGGATATAGAGGAGGAGATAACCAGCGAGGTGGCGGGGCGGGACAACATCGTTAATGCCACCGGCGGAGGGGTAGTAACCAGAGAAAAAAACATCGCAAAACTCAAGAAAAACGGGGTACTGGTCTGGCTCAAAGCCAGTGTTGATACACTAGTCAAGCGCATTGGTGAAGATAGCGAAAGACCACTGCTGGTCAGGGCAGAACGCGGCGGGAGGATATGGAGATAACCCTGGCGGAACGAAAGCCGCTTTACCAGAAAGCCGCCGACTTGGCGGTTGATACCGAAAACAAAACGCCGGAAGAAGTGGCTGAAGCCATTATAAAATTGCTAACGACAGGGGGTTACTCGTGATTGATGCTGATACAAAAATCTGCTGCCTTATCGGCGACCCGGTGGAGCACTCGCTTTCCCCCTTGATTCACAATGCCGGCTATCAGGCGCTGGGCATCAACTATCGTCTATGTCCCATTCCAGGTCAAGGACATCAAGCGGGCAATAGAGGGCATAAGGGGGCTGGGGATTCGGGGGGCAAGCATTACCCTGCCCCACAAGACCAGGGCTATAGAATATGTTGATGAGATTGACAGGGTTGCCATAGAAATCGGTGCCGTCAATACCATTGTCAACGATGAGGGTGTGTTAACCGGTTATAATACCGACTATCACGGGGCACTGAAGGCACTGGAGGAGGTGACCACTCTTGAAGGCAAGAAGGCAGTCCTTATCGGCAGTGGTGGGGCCGCCACAGCCATCGCCCTGGGCCTAAAAATGGGCGGAGCTAAGCTGGTGATAATAAATCGGACCGAGGAGAAGGCAAAAAGGCTGGCAGAAATATTTGATGCCGAGGACTCTGGCGGTCTGGAGAAGCTCGACGAAGTCTCCTCAGCTGATATCCTGATAAATGCGACCTCGGTCGGGATGTGGCCCAAGGCAAACGAATCAATCATCCCCAAACACCTTCTCCATAACCGGCTCACCGTCTTTGACACCGTCTATAACCCGAAAGAGACCAAACTGCTTATTGAAGCCAGGGAAAGGGGATGTGCTATTGTTTATGGGTATAAGATGCTGCTTTATCAGGCAGCGATGCAGTTTGAACTCTTTACCGGACACCAGGCCCCGTTACAGGTTATGGAGTCCGCCCTGACTCAAGCCTTGGAAGGAGGGAGAGATGCTACGCATTTTGACCGCCGGTGAATCCCACGGACCGGCCTGTGTAACCATTATTGAAGGAATGCCCGCCGGAGTTAGAGTCCGTGTTGAGGATATTAACCAGGACCTGAAACGCCGCCACTCCGATTTTGGTCGTGGGGGGAGGGGACTAATTGAAGAGGATAAGGCTGAAATCCTCTCCGGCGTCCGATATGGTAAGACGCTGGGCAGCCCGATTACGCTGATAGTCAAGAACCTGGACTTTGCTAACTGGCAGGATGAGATGAGAATTGAGGAGACCGAAAAGCAAGCGGCTAAGGTGACCACACCCCGCCCCGGGCATGCCGACCTGGCTGGTGTCTTGAAGTATGGGCAGGACGATATAAGAAATATCTCGGAGAGGGCCAGCGCCAGAGAGACAGTAGGCAGAGTCATGGCGGGAGCGGTCATCAGGCGACTGCTGCTGGAATTTGGTATCAGGATAGCCAGTCACACCGTCCAGATAGGCTCGGTGAGGCTAACTCGCCATCCCTTCTGATTTTGAAGAGGTGGCCAAAGTCTTTGACACTGACCCTGATATAAGGTGCATTGACCCAAAAACGTCCCGGAAGATGAAACAGCTAATCCTTGAGGCTCGCACCAGGAAAGATACCCTGGGTGGGGTGGTTGAGGTTATCGCCAGCGGTGTCCCCGTCGGGCTGGGGAGTGTTATGCACTATGACCGCCGGCTTGACGGCAGGATTGCCCAGGCCCTGATGAGCATCCCCTCGGTGAAGGCGGTGGAAATAGGTAACGCCATCGCCGGGGCGGCGATGTTCGGCGCCGAGTTCCAGGACCAAATCGCCTATAAGAGTAATCGCTTCACCCGTAAGACCAATAATATGGGCGGGATAGAAGGTGGCATGAGCAATGGCGAGGACATCATTTGCCGTGTTTACCACAAACCGCTCTCAACCCTTGGCTCTCCGGTAAAGACCGTAGATATCGCCACTCACCGCCTGACGCCAGCTACCGTGGAGAGGTCGGATATCTGCGCTGTCCCTCGAGCCGGGGTTATCTCGGAAGCAATGCTGGCTCTGGTTCTGGGAGAGGCAATGATGGAGAAGTTTGGCGGCGACCATATTGATGAGATGAAGCGTAATTTCCATTCTTATATTAAGTCACAGCAGGAGAAGTACGATGCTACCTGACGAAAGGGGATATTTTGGGGACTACGGGGGGCGGTTTGTGCCCGAGACCCTCATGCCCGTCCTGGATGAGCTGGCAAAAGCCTATAAGCAGGCAAAGGCTGACCCTGCCTTCTGGAGCTGAGTTTGAGTCACTGTCCCGTGACTACTCAGGAAGGCCAACGCCCCTCTACCTTGCCAAAAGGCTGACCGAAAATTGCGGTGGTGCCCGGATTTTCCTTAAGAGGGAAGACCTGGCCCACACCGGAGCCCATAAAATCAATAATGCCCTGGGGCAGGGTCTCCTTGCCCGGAGAATGGGAAAGCAGAGAATAATCGCCGAGACCGGAGCCGGCCAACACGGGGTGGCAACCGCTGCCGTCTGCGCCATGCTGGGGCTGAAGTGCCTAGTCTACATGGGTGAGGAGGATATGCGCCGCCAGTCTCTCAATGTCTTCCGGATGAGGCTGATGGGCGCTGAGGTTAGACCGGTGCATGGAGGCAGCCGAACCCTGAAGGATGCCATCAACGAGGCGATAAGGGACTGGGTGACCAATCCCGGCGATACCTATTACCTTCTGGGCTCAGTGGTTGGACCACATCCCTATCCCATGATGGTACGAGACTTTCAGTCGGTAATCGGCAAGGAAACCAGAGCAGCAGATTCTAGCCCAATGCGGCCGCCTGCCTGACTATATCATCGCCTGCGTTGGCGGTGGCAGCAACGCCATTGGCATTTTTCATCCCTTTCTGAACGACAAGGAGGTCAAACTTATTGGGGTGGAGGCGGCCGGGAGGAGGCTTGAGACCGGAGAGCATGCCGCCTCACTGGTTGCGGGAACTGTGGGCGTGCTCCACGGGACAAAATCCTATGTTCTTCAAGATAGTAATGGCCAGATTAGGGAGACGCACAGCATCTCTGCCGGGCTGGATTATCCCGGTGTTGGTCCCGAGCACAGCTACCTAAAAGACACCGGGCGTGCCACCTATGTCGCGGTGACCGATAAGGAAGCCCTTGAGGGCTTCCAGTTGCTATGTAACACCGAAGGCATTGCCCCCGCCCTGGAATCGGCTCACGCCATATTCTATGCGGCTAAGATAGCCGGTTCACTGGAGGGAGAGCAAATCATCGTGGTGAATCTTTCCGGGCGCGGTGATAAAGACATGGACATCGTAGCTCAAGCACTGGGAGTAAAGCCATGAGCGGCATTGCTTCCGCCTTTAGCCCGCCGGGTCACAAAGCTCTTATTGCCTATATTACCGTAGGTTACCCCACAATTGACGCCACCCTGAAGGTAGTCCCACTTCTTGCCCAAAACGGCGCTGATATTGTGGAGCTGGGGATACCCTTCTCTGACCCCCTGGCTGATGGGGTCACCATACAAAAGTCCAGCTTCCATGCCTTGCAAAATGGGGTTACCCCCCGGCTTTGCCTCGAGGTTGCCAGAGAGTTAAGCCGCAAGGTCAATATACCACTGGTATTTATGACCTATTTTAACCCGGTGTTTAACTACGGTCTGGAGAAATTTTGCGCTGCCTGCGCTGGGTCTGGAATTTCTGGGTTAATCATACCTGACCTGCCCCCGGAGGAAGGCACAGAACTGGAGGCTATCAGCCAAAGACAGGGGCTTGACCTCATCTATCTCCTGGCTCCGACCACTACTGAGGAGCGCATCAGGCTTGTCGCTGAGAGGTCGCGAGGGTTTATCTATCTGGTTTCAGTTACCGGGGTTACCGGGGCGAGGGACAAACTGCCCAAGAATCTGTCAGCGTTTGTAGATAGGGTGAGGAAGGTAGCCACCCAGCCTCTCTGTGTTGGCTTTGGCATATCTACCCCGCAACAGGCAGGGCAAATAGCCCGGATTGCTGATGGCGTGATTGTCGGCAGCCGGATAATTCAGCTTATGGAGACGGAAGACGACTTCACTTCCCTGGCTAGATTTGTAAGAGGTTTAAGGAACTCTATCGATAAGTTGCCCCGGTCGGAGAAACCACATTTAGGATAAACAAGCGAGTGAATTCGAACTAGCGCATACCGGATTCGAACCGGTGATCTCCTCCTTGAGAGGGAGGTGTCCTAAACCCCTAGACGAATGCGCCACAAATTGGCTGGGGAAGAAGGATTCGAACCTTCCCTGGCGGATCCAGAGTCCGCTGTCCTACCGCTAGACGATTCCCCAACACGTCAGGATTATAGCACAGGGCAGCACCCATCACAATAAGAGGCATAATTTGACATAGCTGGCTTGCCCATCTATGCTAAACTATTAATAAGAAGGGAAGTCATGGCTGACTTGGCGGCACTACAAAAAAACCTGGGCGTCTCGTTTAACGACCTGTCTCTCTTGGAGCAAGCCCTCGTTCATAGCTCCTATATCAATGAGAACCCCGCTCTTGCCCTAAATTCCAACGAAAGGCTTGAGTTCCTGGGCGACGCTATCTTAGGCTTTATCATCGCCCAAGAGCTATACCAGCGCTTTCCCGACTTGAATGAAGGGGAGATGACCAAACTCCGCGCATCGGTGGTGTGCCGGGAGGCTCTATCACGCATGGCAAGGGCTATCGGCCTGGGTGATTACCTCTATCTGGGAAAGGGGGAGGAGGCAAGCGGCGGGCGGCGTAAGCCAGCTAACCTAGCCAGCGCCCTAGAAGCGATAATCGCCGCTATCTTTCTTGACCAGGGCTTAGCTAGCACCAGGGACTTTGTCCTGAGAGTGGCCAGGCAAGAGCTAAATAAGGTGCTGATTGGTGGGGGAGAGGCTGATTATAAATCACAACTACAGGAGCTTCTACAGGCAAGGCAGCAGCAAACACCTACCTACACCCTGATAGAAACAATAGGACCAGACCACGACCGAACCTTCACCGTTGAGGTAAGGGTGGGTGATAAAGTCCTGGGCAGGGGGTCAGGCAAGAGTAAAAAGGCAGCTGAGGCAGAAGCTGCCCGCTCCGCCTTAGCCCAACTCTCAACCAACTTTACATCATAACCGCCCTCTGCTAAACTCTAGTTAACCATGCTATCAGAGGTGATACTATGGGAAAACGAGATTTTAGATGGCGAGAAAAGAAGAAGTCCAAGAAAGAAGCTAAGAAAATAATCACCACCGCCACTATACTACCCCCTCCGACAGAGGTGGAAGTAATCAAAAAGAGGAAGAGGCGAGAGGAAGAGGAGGGGCAAGAGATATAGCGGCTTATCAAAAGCTCGGCCGGCGATGGGCAAGATAGATTTAGCCTCGGTGCACGCCGTAGTCTACGGCTATGTTCAAGGCGTTTTCTTCCGCGCTTTTGTCTCCCAAAGAGCTAGCGAGCTGAGCTTGACTGGCTATGTACGCAATCTGCCTAGCGGTGCCGTAGAGGTTGTGGCGGAAGGAGAGAAGAAGAAGCTAGAAAGGCTAATCAGTCACCTTAAGGTGGGACCGCCGGCAGCCAAGGTGGAAAGGGTAGTTACCGAGTGGTCAGGGTATACCGGAAAATACCCCGACTTCAGCATAAGGTACTAGGGAGCCTGCCTGAGTCCATAATACCGCTTATCCTTCCAGCCCCACTCTAACTTCCTTGATTAAATCAAGGTGATTGGTCTTAAGCCCCAGCATCTCTGAAGCCTCACAATCTACCTCGTAGGGCTCACCAACAAAAACCTTGCCACACTTCTCAACCTCACCCTTGGTCGGGTTGTCTCCGATAAACTTCTTGCGAGCTTCAATAACCCCAAGGTCAAAGGGGAGGGTAAAATAGAGGTCAGCTATTACCTTATCTATCCCCAGACTGTATAAATCCTTCCACCCCCGTTTTGCCCCACCCCCATACTTACTGCTCGGCAGCACCCCAAGCAGGTTCATTATGCTAAGGCTTCCCCTACCCTTAATCACCTTTAACGGCGCCACCGTTATGAGGTAGTCACAAGATAGGATAACATTAGGCACCCAGAAGGTAGGCATAGCCAGGGGCTTGGGCAGAGGATTATCTACCTCCACCCAGACACAATCCCTCACATCCAGCGTCAATACGCGGGGGAAATTGTAACGCAAGGTCTTGTATATCGGTAACACCGGGTCGCTCCCCGGGGTACCCTCAAGCAGCAGGATATCGGCGTCAGAAATCTGCCTGATACCATCTATTATCGCCGATAGCATACCCGGACTGGTAGTCACCGGGTATGACAACGGGTAGGCAGCGCTGGGTTTAATCAAAACGCGCCGCGCCCTGGATATTATCGACGGTGGTTCAAAGACAAACCCTGAAGCATCAAATATCAAGTCTTCCTCCTCAACCGATTACTCTACTTCACTCCAATCCAGCATCATTACCTTAACCAAATCCCCCCGTTTCACCCTCGGCTTATCCTCGGGAACAACCACCAGCCCGTTAGCTAAAGCCATAGAGGTTAAAATCCCGGGGCCCTGGGGACCGGTAAGCTGAGCAAAGTACTGACCACCACGCTTTTCCACAATCGCCCGAGCGAAGATACGTCGCCCATCGGCATTCTCAATATCATCAGCCACCACTGCCTCCACGGTGGGCTTAACCAGGTTCTTCCTGCCCATCATCTTAAGGATAGCCGGGCGAGCAAATAGCTCAAAGTTAATCATGGCGCTTACTGGATTACCGGCGAGACCAAAGAGGGGTATATTTCTGACTCCGCCACCCTTACCCTTCCCCCTGAGCATACCGAAGACAAGTGGTTTCCCCGGCCTCTCCCGAACCCGCCAGAAGATAATCTCGCCCTTCTTCGCCAAGACCTCCCTCACCATATCATAATCGCCGACCGAGACGCCGCCAGAGGTTATCACCATGTCAGCATCCTGCCCAAGGTGAAGACTAGCCAGCAGCGAGTCCTCGCTGTCTGAGGCTATCCCCAATATCTGTGGGATGCCACCATAGCGCAGGACCAGGGCAGCCACACTATAACTATTACTGTTATATATCTTGCCTTGAGGCAACGGCTGGGTAACGTCCACCATCTCATCCCCGGTGGCTAGAATAGCCACCACCGGGCGGCGGATAACCATCACCCTGCTCCGTCCCAGCGAAGCCAGAACGCCGACCTCTGCCGGTCTGATTACTGCCCCCCTTCTCAACACTAATGACCCGGCGGTAATATCCTCACCCGCCCGCCGGATTTCCGAGCCTGGCTTTACCTCAGTCAGGATGCCTATTTCCTGCGGAGCCCCCTGGCGCTCTGACTCATCGGTATCCTCAAACCTCACCACCGAGTCAGCACCCTTAGGTATTGGTGCCCCGGTCATAATCCGGATAGCCGTGCCCGGTTTTACCTCACCCTTGGGGATAGCACCGGCAGTGACCGTTTCAATAACACGAAGAGAACAAGGCGACCTTTGGCTAGCACCACGGGTATCCGCCGACCTGACGGCATAGCCATCCATAGCTGAATTGTCCAGCGGCGGGATGTTAATCGGGGAAGATACGTCCTCAGCCAGAACCTGCCCCAGACAGCTCAGAATGGGGCTTTCTTCCAGCCTCAAGGACAGCTATATGCTCAAGAACCTTCTCCAGAGCCTCGTCAACGCTTATCACCGCTCGTCTCCTTTGCCAGTCGCTGCGCCGTCTCCAAATCAGCCTCAGTATTAACGTTAAAAAAGCTCAGGTGCTCAGGGTCAAACCGACTAATCTCATCACCCTCTATATACCTGACCTTAACCAGACCAAACAGCGCCCTAACCCTTAGTCTCACCCTGATTAAGCAGCCGTTCAATGGGAGCCTGACAGCTCCTTTGAGTAAACGGCGTGAAGCGGCTCAACCAGCTCCCCCACCCGGGGAACAACAAGGTCAAAGCCAGGCGAGACCTGCACCATATAACGCAGCAAGGCTTGGTTCAGGAAGGGCATATCACCGGCGACAACAAGGTTATATCGCGAGTTTGAGGCGGCAAGTCCAGTATAGATACCACCTAAGGCACCTTTGCCGGGGTAAGTATCGGTTACTATTTTAAACCTCGGGTAACCAGCAAGCTGAGGAACGGACTTCCCACTAGCAATAACTACGATAATATCGCTGTTAAAGGAGCGGAGTTGGGATACCACCCGCTGCAGCAAATTACTAGCGCCAATAACCTCCAGAACCTTCTCCCGTCCCAAACGCAAGCCCTTGCCACCAGCAAGAACAATACAACTTATATCCAAGTTTACAATTCTCGCTCCCCTAACCTCACCCCCCTATATTAATTATACCACTATAGTCAATAACCGCTTACAGCGCTGGTTTCAGAACCATGATTTGACTAGTGGCTGGCAGCTCCCCCCGTTTGAATTCAACCTCGCTCAAGTCCAGCCGGGTGACATTGTCCTTACCCCTTATGAATTCATCCACCCCAGAAATGCCGGGGATACCCTTCTCTGTCTTATAGTGTATCGGCATAATTACCCTGGGCTTTAGCTGGTTACAGACCTGGCTGGCAGCCCTAGCATCAATGGTAAAATAACCGCCTACCGGGATAAACAGTATATCTACATCGCCCATCTCTCTCACCTGCCTATCATCAAGCAAATGACCTAGGTCACCGAGATGGCACACCCTCATACCATCCACCTCAAAGCAGAATATGGTGTTGTTACCCCTCATCCTTCCCTTAGCCTCATCATGATAGCTAGTAATACCGTTAAACTCTATTCCTTTAACCACTACTCTGCCGGCCCCTTTGACCACCTCAGGATTACCCCTCACCGCGGCCAGGTTACAATGGTCAAGATGCTCATGGCTTATGGTAACAATATCAGCCGATTCGGTTATCGCCCCATAGGTCAAAGAAGGGCTGGTCTTATAGGGGTCGGTTATTATCTTCAGCCCCTTGTCTGAGGTGATAATAAATGCTGAGTGCCCCAAGTATTTAATCTTCATAACCACCTCCTCAGCACCCGCTTTCTATCTGGCAAGAGAAAGGGCAAGGTTGGCCAGGGTGCGCACCGTCACCCCGGTTGCCCCTTTCACGATATAGCCCCGGTCTTTTTCGCTCTGACTGGTACCGGCAATATCAAGATGGACCCAGGGGGTATTGCCGACAAACTCAGCCAGGAAATGGGCAGCGGTGATAGCCCCTCCCCACTTACCACCCGTATTCTTAATATCAGCAACCTCGCTCCTTAATTGCTCCTTTGCCTGCTCGTACAGCGGCAACTGCCACATAAGCTCCCCGGCAATAGCACTGGCAGCAATTAACCTATCCACCAGCTCCTGGTTATTACCAAAAACACCGCTGCAATCGTCACCCAGGGCAACATGGCAGGAGCCGGTTAGTGTTGCCACATCAACGATACGCTTGGCACCAAGCTTATTGGCATAGCTTAAGGCGTCAGCCAGGATTAACCGCCCTTCGGCATCAGTGGAGATAATCTCAATGGTCTTGCCATTCATTGCCGTCAGGATGTCGCCGGGTTTTAACGCCTCACCACTGGGCAGGTTCTCAGTGCAGGGAGCAATAGCCACCACATTGAGCTTGAGCTTGAGTTGAGCGATGGCACTGAGCGCCGCCATAACCGCCGCCCCTCCCGCCATATCACCCTTCATCTCCTCCATCCCCTCCGATGGCTTTATTGAAATACCGCCGGAATCAAAGGTTATCCCCTTGCCCACCAGAGCTAAGTCAATCTGAGCCGAAGCACCACGGCGATAACGGAGGACGATGAACTTTGGCGGTTGCCGGCTTCCCTGGGTCACCCCCAGAAGCGCCCCCATGCCCAGCTCCTGCATCTGCTCCCGCTCCAGAACCTCAAGTTCAAGACCGTAGGTCTTAGCCAGGCTAGCCGCGACCTCAGCCATATTAGACGGCGTCATGTAATTAGCCGGCTCATTGACCATGTCACGAGCCAGTTTGGTCGCCTCAGCCAGAACCCTGCCTTTGTCGCTACCCTGCTGCAAAATAGGGAGCTTGGTCTTATCGGCTTCAACTAGGGTAAGCCGCTTGAGTTCACCATGCTCAGCTTCCTTGGTCATATGCCGGCGAAACGAGTAGCTGCCGAGCAAGGCACCCTCGGTCACCGCCTGAGCCGCACCATCCAGACCTATCCCACCTACCCCCGCTCCCAGGGCAACAGTGGCAGCTTGACTAATCCCCCTCTGCTGTAAAAGCCGGCAAGCCTCCCCCACTGCCATCCGGACCCTATCCAGAGATAACTCCTCCTTTTTACCCAAGCCAACAACTACAACCCGAGCTGCCGGGAGCTTACCCAGGCTATGAATAATAGTTACCTCACGAAGCTTACCCTTTATTTCACCCTGACTAATGAGCTGAGAGATAGCCCCACCTAAAGCCTTATCTATCACCGCCAGGTCACCATCAGGGTGCTTCACCCCCTCAAACATGCCCACTATGATAGCCCCAGTCTCAACCTTAGTAATATCACCAGCTATGACCTTAATCTCCATTTTTAGTCTCCTTTAACGTCTCACCTCGCGAACAATCTTGTCCACCACCGGGGTAATATCCCTTGAGGTATCAACAGCGTAGTGGTTACGGCGTATCTTCTCCACGGTAGGCTTCATCCTCTGGTACACTGACCAGTCGGCATCTGATTTGTCCTGAGTATTGGCTCCTTCTACCCTTGACTTAAGCCGTTCATATACTAGCTGAGGCGGTGCCTCAACCCTTATCAGCACAAGCTTAATCTCCAGGCGGTCAGCAATATTATACAGCCGCTCACGAAACCGCTCTGATAAATTGGTCGCATCCAGGATAATGGGAAACCCCCTTTTAAGCAGCCCTTCAATGAGGTGGTGCAGCGCCCGGAAAAGGCGAGTGCTCTCCTCCGGACTATAGTCTGGCGATGGGAAAAGCATCTTGCGTAAGGCATCACTTTCCAGAATAACAAAACGAAGTCTCTCGGCTAATTTACTACAGAAGTAGGTTTTCCCTGTCCCAGGCAACCCGCTGACGGCAATAAAAATGGGCTTGACTACCGGCTCGGGAAGCTTCCCCAAGCTCTCAGTCAGTCGCTTTACATCAGAAATAAGCTGGCTATCCCCCACACCACCAATTATAGAATGTTTGCCTCATTTTGACTAGATGGTTGGCTATCTTTTACCCTTCTGTCCCCGGTCAAAGACGAAACCCTTCACACCCCGAGTTCTAGCCAGTGTCGCCATAGCAGTGGGGATAAACTTTACCAGTATTATCAAGCCCAGGACAACACTGAAGATGACAAACAATGCCGATTTCATGCCCAGCCAGCCAATGAAGGGTAGGGCTAAGAGCCCAACGCCCATAGACAGGGCAACATTGCGGGTAATTAGGAAGGGTATCAAGATTACGACGAAGAGGAAGGCTAAGCCAATTGGGTAGCCATAGAGGGGGAGCAAAACAAATAAGGAACCGAAGGCTGCCCCCATACCCTTCCCCCCGCTGAACTTTAGCCAGACCATCCAGTTGTGACCAATCACTGCGGCTAGCCCGCCGCCAGAACGAAGAGCGGGGACACACCCAGTAGCCAATAGGCGATAGCTACGGCGGCTGCCCCCTTAGCCACGTCAACAATGCCCACCACTACCGCTAGAACAATCCCCACCTCCCGGTAGACATTTAAGCCGCCGACATTACCCCCGCCCAGTCGGCGAACGTCTTTGCCTGTAGCCAAACGGGTGGCAATATAGGCTGTTGGGATGGAACCGAGTAGATAGCCAAGGACTACAGCTATAACCCCGTTAACTATAATCCCGATATCCATTAATCCTCCTTATAGAAAGCCAGCCCTAAAGTCCCGGTGCCGCAGGCATAGCCCATCACCGGGCTAAACTCAGTAAGCCAGAGCTCGGCGCAATTGAATTCAGACGCCACCCGCTCCTTTAGCTTCTCGGCATCAGCCGGGGCATAGGCATGCATCACCGCCACATGGGCCGGGCTTTGCCCCACCTTGTCCCTCATTATCTTGAGCATCCGCTCTATACCACGCTCCCTGCTTCTCACTACACCGATAAAGCGAATCAATCCTGAGGAGCTGGTAAGTATTGGTTTGATATTAAGCACAGCCCCTATCTGGGCGGCTATCTTGGGGACGCGCCCGGTTCGATAAACATGACGGATGGTATCCAAGGAAGCAACCCAGGTAACCTTGCCTTTCATCTCCTTTGCCGCTTTAACCACCTCAGCCATGTTCTTGCCCGCTGCCGCCGCCCGAGCCGCCGCCAGGGCAACAAAGCCCTCAGCAGCAGTAACTGTCTCGGAGTCCAGTACCTCTATGGAGAGGTGGGGAAGCTCCTTCTTGACGTACTCTCCCGCCTTCTTGGCAGCATCATTGGCACCGCTAATTTTAGCCGAGATGGTGATGCAAAGGATGTTTTTAGCGCGCTTACTCGCTTCGCGGTAGGCGTCAAGAAAAATACCGGGCGAGGCACCTGCTACCTGAAACGAATCTGGGTCTTTCAGAAAGAGTTCATAAGCTTCAGAGGGGGTTATATCCAACCAGTCCCGATAGAGCTTATTCCCAAAGCGAATGGGGATAGCTGCAATTGAAATCTTATACTGCTCCACCAATTCCCTGGTGAGGCAAGCTATGCTATCAGCAACAATAGCTACCTTCTCAGCCATGCTAGTCTTCAGCATAAAAGGCAAGACCTAAGGTCCCGGTGCCGGTGGCATAGCCCATCAGCGGGCTAAACTCGGTAAGCCAGAGCTCGGCGCAGTTAAATGCCGACGCCACCCTCTCCTTTAACCTCTGGGCTTCTTCTAAGGCATAAGCGTGCATCACCGCTACATGGACCGGCTTCTGCCCAACCTTGTCGCTCATTACCTTAAGCATCCGCTCTATGCCACGTTCCCTGCTTCTCACTGCCCCCATAAAACGCACCACCCCTGAGGAAATAGTAAGCAGTGGTCTGATATTGAGCAAAGAACCTATCTGGGATGCCACCTTAGGTATGCGCCCGGAGCGGTAAACATGGCGGATGGTATCCAGAAAGGCGACAAGTGTAACCTTATCTCTTATTTCCTCGGCGGCTTTAACCACCTCAGCCATGCTTTTGCCTGCCTTTGCCGCTTTAGCTGCGGCCAGGGCAACCAGACCCTCAGCGGCAGTAGCCAGCCGGGAGTCCATCACCTCAATGGAGGTCTGGGGAAGCTCAGCCTCGGCTTGCCTTCTAGCCAGTGTGGCAACATCATGCGTGGTACTCAACCTAGAGGAGGCGGTAATACAGAGGATATTTTTGATTCGCTTGCCTACTTCACGGAAAACCTTAAGGTAATCCCCGGGCGATGGCGCCGATGAGCCCCAGGACTCAGGAGCCTTTAAAAATAGCTCATACGCCTGATTAGGGGTTATATCCACCCAGTCTTTATAAATCTTACCGGCAAAGTGGATATTGAGAGGCACAATCTTAATGCCGTACTTCTCTACCAATTCCTTGGTGAGACAAGCTAAGCTATCAGTAACAACAGCCACCTTGGGCATCATAGACTCCCAAAATAAAAACCTAAACCGCTGACTGCCCGGTATGCTTCAGCGTTCGCTCCACTAATGCCGGGCTGAGCAGAAGAAGCAACATCACCACAATTAGGATCAAAAGGGCCGGTAGACTAAGCCTACCCTCAGTATAATAGGCGATCATGGTTAAGGTTAGCAGTCCCGATGCCACCAAGACTGACACCCTTAACCAGCGCTTTCTCAAACGAATAAACGTTGCCACCGTCAACCCTAAAGCGAGAAAGGTTAATCCAATCCACGGGGCAAAATCCTGCATGCGCTGAAGCCAAGGCTCCGGGAGTTTATGCACCGGCTCAACGGCGATGAACCAGCCGATAATGGTCGGCACCGGGAGCAGCATCAGCGAGGTATATAACCAATCCCTTTTTATGGTTTGAACTGTGATTGCGTATAAAAGCCATAATGCCAGCGGGATATAAAAGAGTATCGCCACCCAAGACCACCCCGCGGGTAGATAGAGTAACAGGAGACCAGCCGCCACCACCGGCAATAATGAATAGCCCAGCCAGGGGAAAAGCCAGGCTGGCTTACCCCGCCACCAGCCATAGACTGCCATACTGAGGACTAACACCAGCATACCTAATAGCCAGCCAATACCCCGCCACCAGTTCACGACAAATAACAGACCAAAAAGCATGTGGGGCATGGCGGCTAATAGCGCTTGGCGCCAACTGCCCTGGCTATGGGCTTCATATATTTGACCGGCTACCACCTTAGCCGAGCCCAAAAGCTTCAAACAGGTATTAGCTGCTTCCTCTTCTGATAACCCGACTTCCCTTAACTCCTGGAGCTCATCCTCAATATGCGTCTCCAGCTCGTGGATAACCTCACTCTCCACGGAGCGGTCAAGCCTCAAATTCTCCCTTACATTATCAAGGTAACGACTGAGGACAGTTACCACTTCTCCACCTCGTGTCAGTCAGACGCTGGCTGAATAATCAGGTTCATGGCAACCAGAAAGTCCCGCCACTGGCTCCTCGTGGTCGCCAGGCTATGGAGTCCCTTTGCTGTGATGTGATAGTATCTTCTCTGCCGACCACTGGGCAGCGTCTGCCATTCGCCACGGATTAAACCCGCCTTCTCCAAGCGATGAAGGGCGGGATAAAGAGTACCCTCCTTAAACTTAAAGTAGCCCTGGCTTCTCCGATCAAGCTCTTTAATAATCAAATACCCATACATCGGCTGTCGCTCGATTAGGCAAAGAAGCAGGGAGTCAATACTGCCCTTGATTAGCTCTCGTCGTTGTGCCATTCAATCTACCTCACTTACCATAACACCTAGTAGCACTATGTATAATAGCACATGCAGTTGTTCTTTGCAATACGTCTAAAATATTTACGCTAGCTAACTCTGGAAAAAGGGAAACGGCGGTTACTGGGGAGAGAACTTCCCCAGTATCAAGGTAGCATTGGTGCTACCAAAGCCAAAGGAATTAGACAGGGCTATCTTTACCTCGGCTTTTCTCGCCACATTGGGCACATAGTCAAGGTCGCACTCAGGGTCCGGGGTTTCGTAGTTGATGGTTGGTGGGATAATACTGTGGTTAATCGTCAGCAGGCTGAATATTGCCTCCACCACCCCAGCACCAGCCCACATATGACCCATCATTGATTTATTACTGCTTATTGGTATTTGCTTGCTCCGCCCCTGAAACACGCTCTTTATCGCCCGCGTCTCAGACAGGTCATTAAGCACGGTTGATGTGCCGTGGGCATTAATATAATCAACCATATCAATAGAAATGCCGGCGTCGTTAAGCGCCATCCTCATGCAACCAGCGGCGCCCCTGCCTTCAGGGTCGGGGGCGGTTATATGATAGGCATCGCTGTTAAGCCCATAGCCCAGTACCTCACCGTAAATCCTAGCCCCTCTATTTAGGGCAAACTCCAACTCCTCCAGGATGACGACTCCCGCCCCCTCACCAATAACAAAACCATCGCGCTCCCTATCAAAGGGACGGCTTGCCTTCTCCGGCTCCTCGTTTCTAGCCGTCATCACCTTTACCGGCTCCAGTCCGGCAAATACAAGAGGCCTGATCGCCGCCTCAGCCCCGCCAGCAATCATGGCATCAGCCTCTCCATGCTGGATAACCCTGAAGGCGTCGCCAATAGCATGTGTCCCTGAGGCACAGGCGGTCACCGAGCACATATTGGCTCCCCTAGCCCCGAACTCAATGGCGACCTGTCCCGTTGCCATATTGCACAGGAAACTGGGGATAAAGAAGGGGGAAATCTGCCGGCGAGCACCCTTAATCAGCAGCTCATGGTTCTTCTCTATACTTTCTATCCCTCCCATGGCTGTCCCCACCGATACCCCAACCCTCTCGCTATTACTACCATTTATGGTCAGACCAGAATCCTCCATCGCCATCCTGGCAGCAGCCAAGGCAAAATGGATAAAACGGTCTCCCCGCCTGACCAGCTTCCGGTCAATAAAATCCGAGGGGTTAAACCCCTTGACCTCCCCCGCAATCCTGGTGCGAAAATCGCTGGCATCAAACCTGGTAATCACACCAACGCCCGATTTCCCCTGACACAACGATTGCCAGCTTTTCTCCACCCCAATCCCCAGGGGGGTTACTGCCCCCATCCCGGTTACTACTATCCTTCTCTTCATTTACTCCCCCAGCAAGCTCTTCTTATCAACCTTACCATCAGCAGTCTTGGGCAAGGAATCGGCAAAGATAAACTCTCTCGGCACCTTATAATTAGCTAGGCGCTCAAGGCAAAACCGCTTTATCTCCTGCTCCTTAGCCACCTCCCCAGCCTTCAATCTGATGAAAGCCCGGGGTGCCTCCCCCCGTATTTCGTCGGGAACCCCCACCACCACCACCTCAGCCACCTTGGGATGGCTAGCCAGCACCTGCTCAATATCGCTGGGATAGATATTCTGTCCCTTAGCGATAAGCATATCCTTCTTCCTGCCTGCCAAAAGGAACAACCACCCCTCCTCATCCACCTTGCCAAGATCACCGGTATGAAGCCAGCCGTTCTTTATTACTGCCGCTGTTGCCTGGGGATTGTTATAGTAGCCCTTCATTATTGGTCCTCTAACCACTACCTCACCCGGCTGGTTTGGCGGCAGTTCCCGGCCATCATCGTCAACTATCTTCAGCTCCCACCCGGGTAAAGCCTTCCCTACCGAGCCCGGCTTGCCGGCACCATCAGGGGGCTGACAGGTAACATGAGCTGCGGACTCGGTCATACCCCAGAAATCAACTGCTGATAAGCCAAAATGTTGCTTGATTTTTTGCCAGATATTAGCTGGCATCGCCGCCCCCGCCGTGCCCCACAGACGCAGAGAACTCAGGTCATGGTGTATCCCCTCCGTCTCAGCAGTGTTAACTATCAAAGCATGGACAAAGGGCACTGCCATAAAAATGGTTGCCTTCTCCCTTTCAATGAGCTCAAAAAGACCGCTAATAGATAGCCCGCCTAATATTACCACGGTGCTACCCTTGGTGATTGCCGTCATCAGTACTACCACCAAGCCAAAGGCATGATGCATGGGCAGGGCAAACAGCACCACTATATCCTTATCGGTCTGCTGGAATCCATCACCTGATATTGCCGCCTCCCTGACCAGGGCCTGATGGGACATCACTACCCCTCTGGGATTAAAGCTAGGCCCCGAGGTATAAGCAATGTGAGCCGTATCCTCGCCTTCCAGCACCACCGCCGCTAGTTCTGCCGGGCTGGTAGCCATAATCTCCTGATAGCTAAGAAATTGACCTTTATATCCAGAACCTACCTCTATGACCCCGGCTATGGACTTAAACCCCGGTAGCGCCGGGACTATTGGCCCCAAAAGGGGGCTTTCCGCCACCACCACCCTGGGCTGGGAGTCATTAAAGAGGGAGGTCAATTCAGCAAGCTTATACTTGGTATCCAGAGGAACGGCAATGCCACCAATCTTGACCACACCAAAGTAGACAGCGGCAAATTCCGGGCTATTGGGTAGCAGCATAGCCACCCGGTCGCCCTTCCTCACCCCCATCCCCAGCAAGGCGTTGGCTACCTTATTTGCCGCTTCATCCAGCTGGGCATAGGATAACCTCCGCTCACCCATAACCACCGCCGTCTTCCCCCCATACCGCTTTGCCGCCGTCTCCAGCAGCAATCTTAGGTTCGTCACTTACCTTTCTCCAGTATAACTCTGGCATCTACAGCTACCGCCCCATCGCTATAAGCAAAAATGGGGTTGAGGTCAAGCTCCATAATTTCGGGATTCTGCTCGACAAAATTTGACACCTTGATTAATAGTTCCTCCAGGTAAGACAAATCTACCGCTTCCCCACCCCGATAACCCTCCAGCAAAGGATAGCCCTTTACTTCCCGTATCATCTCCGCGGCATCCCTTCGGGACAAGGGGACAATCCTGAAGGAGACGTCCTTAAGAACCTCAACCAGAATTCCCCCCAGACCAAACATAAGCACCGGACCAAACTGGGCATCCTTGGACATACCAATAATCACCTCAACGCCAGGGCGAGCCATCTTCTGCACTGCTACCCCCTGAATCCTCGCCTGAGGATACTTCTGCCTAATAGCCGGCAAAATCTGGTCATAGGCTTTACTCACCTGACTGGCTGTCTTCAACCCCAGCTTAACCCCACCGCCATCACTCTTATGCACAATATCCGGTGAGGCTATCTTCAATACCACAGGAAAGCCAATCTGCCGGCTTATGGAGATTGCTTCCTCCTTGGATGTGGCCAGCCTAGTATCAATAATGCTTATCCCTGCCGCTTTGAGAAATTCCTTGGACTCAAACTCGGTCAACACCGTCCTGCCTTCACTTCTCACCTTATCTATTACCGGACTGGTTACCAAGACCATCCTCCTTTTTGGAACTGGGTTAAACTATAGCAGATTTTACCATCTTTGCAAAGCGACCAGATTGGTGCCAAAAACAATTTGCCCTAACCTTGCTTGGGTGCTAGAATAAAAACAGAAGAACAGAGAAATTAACAGAAAATTAACATTTCGCCCGTATAATAAAGCCATAATGATGAAAATAATGAAAAAGATAAACATAAAATATCTACTGGCCAGCCTTATAATCTTATGCCTTCTTCTCGGCAGTAGCTGCCTGCTACCCTCTATAAATACCTCGCCACCCACAACCCCCACCACTCCAATTGCGTCTAGCTGGACACCACCGCCTATAGAAGGTCAAGCCCCAATGCTACCCAGTATTGCCGATGTGGTAGCCAAGGTTAAGCCTTCAGTGGTAGCCATCAATGTTAAGATCACCGTCAATAACCCCTTCTTCGGCACTACTGTCCAGGAGGGTGCTGGCTCAGGATGGATTATAGACGGGAATGGGATTATCGTCACCAATAACCACGTCGTTGAAGAGGCCCAGAGTATCACCGTAACCCTGGACGATGGCCGAACCTTTCCCGTGGCTATAAATACAGTAGCCACTGACGCACTGGCGGATTTAGCTGTCCTTAGGATTAACGCCAAGAACCTGCAAGCAGTTAAAGTCGGAGATACGGGGAAATTAAGGGTCGGCGATTGGGTCGTGGCTATTGGTAATGCATTAGGTGAAGGGATAAGTGCCACGAATGGCATAGTTAGCCGCCGGGATGTTTCGATATCGGTTGGTGCCGGACAGACGCTAAATAACCTCATTCAGACTAATGCCGCCATCAACCCAGGAAATAGCGGTGGACCGCTGGTAAACATGGCCGGCGAAGTAATTGGCATCACCAGCGCCAAGCTTTCTGCCGTCGGCATTGAAGGTATGGGCTATGCCATAAGCACCAAAGAGGCGATGCCAATTATCACCCAGCTAATAAATGGTGGCCATGTGGTTCGGCCTTACCTGGGGATAAGTTACTCTGATGTAAACCCCACCCTGGCTGGGCAGTATAACTTAGCCGTAACCGAAGGAATATTTGTGAACCAAGTAGTTCCTGGCTATCCAGCCGAGAAAGCGGGATTAAAGTCCGGGGATGTTATTGTTGGCTTCAACGGCAAAGAGATAGCTAACACCGGGGACTTAATACAAGCAATACCTTCCTGTCAAGTTGGGCAAACGGTAGAAATAATCTACTGGCGAGGTAACACTAAAAATACCACCTCCGCTACCCTTACTGAAAGCCCACCGCCCTAGCCAAGTCTCTTAACCCCAAGCAAAATATCATAGCCGCTAATCTTCTGGCGCTCGGTAAAGACACCCTCTTCAGGAACCCCATCAATAAGCTGCTGGGACAGCGTTTCCTGCTTGATATAATCGGCAAAATCCGCCATTACCTCCCTGATATAGGCATCCCCCTGATAATAGGTAATGATATGGTCGGCAATGTCAAAACCGGCAGAGCGGCGCATCGCCTGCAGCCTTCTCACTATCTCCCGCGCCATCCCCTCAGCCTTAAGCTGGGGAGAAATCTCAGTTGGAATCGCCACCGTGTAACCGCCCTCGGAGTTGACCGCGTAACCAGACTTATCCAGCTCCGGCGCTTCGTCAACAAACTCCAAACTTTTCACATTAAGCTCTTCAAGCACCTGAGGCATGAGACGTTCCAAACCCTCCCGGTCTTGCCTAGACCCTACTTTGACTATAACCTTAGCCAGTGGTTGTCTCACTTTTATCCCCGCCTGACTCCGGGCAGCCCGACCAAGGCTTGATATCTTCATCGCCAGTTGGGTATCAGCCATCAGCTGCCGGTCAATCTTGGTCTCATCAGCCACAGGAAAGTCGGTCAGGTGCACGCTTTCCGGCGCCTCCGGAAACACCGACTGCACCAGGTTTTGATATAGCTCCTCAGCCAGGAAAGGAATAAACGGGGCTAATAGCTTAGATAGTGCAACCAGACACTCATAAAGGGTGGTATATGCCGCCAGTTTATCGGCATCGCTCCCGCTCTTCCAGAACCGCCGCCGACTCCTCCGCACATACCAGTTAGACAGCTCATCAACGAAGCCCTCTATCCTCCTCCCCGCCTCAGTCGGATTATAAGCCTCAAGCCCACCATCAACATCAGCTACAAGCTGATTAAGCTCAGAGATAATCCAGCGGTCAAGCTCTGTTTGCTCCAGGGAAACTTTTTCTGAGCCGGGGACGAAGTGGTCGATATTAGCATAGGTGACAAAGAAGGAATAAACGTTCCACAGGGTCAATAAGAAGCGGCGGGTTACCTCAGCCACCGCCTCCTCAGAGAAGCGGCGCACATTGCCCGGCGCCGTGCCAGTGAGAAAACACCAGCGCAAGGCATCAGCCCCATAGCTATTAATTACTGCCCACGGCTCAATCACATTCCCCTTAGCCTTGCTCATCTTCTCCCCTTTGGCGTCAAGGATGTGCCCCAGGCAAATGACATTGTTAAAACAGCGCCGGTTAAAAAATAGGGTGGATATAGCATGAAGGCTGTAAAACCACCCCCGCGTCTGGTCAACGGCTTCACTGATATAATCGGCGGGAAACCTTCCATCCTCAAGCAAGGTATCATTGTCAAAGGGGTAGTGATATTGAGCTATGGGCATAGCTCCGGAATCAAACCAGCAGTCAATTACTTCGGGCAGCCGCTTCATCACTCCCCCACACTTTGAGCAATTAAAGGTCAGCTCATCAACAAAGGGACGGTGCAGGTCCAAAGGCTGCTTAAAGCCGGAGAAGCTGGGCTTTTTCTCTAGTTCACCTAAACTGCCAACACATTCATAGCTTTCACAGGACTCACAGCGCCAGACCGGCAGCGGTGTCCCCCAATACCTCTCCCGGGAAAAAGCCCAGTCCACGTTATTCTGCAGCCAGTCACCGAAGCGGCCATATTTGATATGCTCCGGGTACCAGTTTATCTCGTCATTCCTGGCGATAAGCTCGTCTTTAACCGCTGTCGTCCTGATATACCAGGTCTGCTTGGCATAGTAGAGCAACGGCGTATCACAGCGCCAGCAAAAAGGATAAGTATGGCGAATGGTCTCGCTGCGAAGGAGAAGATTTCGTGATTTCAAATCAGCAATTATATCCTTATCGGCATCCTTAACAAATTTGCCCGAAAAAGCATAAGTGCCGATGACCTTTCCCTGCAAATCTACCATGTGGACAAAGTCCAAGCCTTGTTCCTGCCCGACTTCATAGTCGACCTCGCCATAAGCCGGAGCAATATGGACGATGCCCGTGCCGTCTTCCATAGAGACAAAATCGCCGGCAATTACCCGATAGGTCAATTTCTTATCTGCTTTCTGTGATTTTAGAGCAGAATTTTCTTGAAACCGCTGGCGTTCCACGCCGAAATTATGGGGGTTAACCAGCGGCTCATAATGTGCTCCGACTAAATCTTTGCCCTTCACCTTAGCGATTACGGGAGCCTCACCCAGACCGGCGGCTTCCCGTCGCGCTGATGCCAGAATAAGATACTCGTCTCCGGTATCTACAACGGCGTACTCCGCATCAGAAGCCACTGCCAAAGCAGTATTCCCCGGCAAAGTCCAAGGGGTAGTCGTCCATGCCAGAAAATAAGCAGGCTTATCTGAAGGAAGGTTACCCGGTGATTTCCCAGATACTTTAAACTTTATATAAACCGACGGGTCTTCAGTATCATCCTGATAGCCCAGGGCAACCTCGTGGGAGGAAAGCGAGGTGCCGCAGCGGGGGCAGTGGGGGGTTACCTTATAGCCCTGATAGACCAGCCCCTTCTTCCACATCTCATTTATTGCCCACCAGACACTCTCGATGTAGCTATTGTCCATGGTGACATAGGGATGCTCCAGGTCAACCCAGAAGGCGATGCGCTCGGTCAGCGCATTCCATTCTTTGAGGTAGCCAAAAACGCTCTCCCGGCAGCGGGCATTGAACTTGTCAATGCCATATTCCTCAATCTGTGTTTTGCTGGAAAAGCCGAGCGCCTTCTCCACCTCCAGCTCCACCGGTAGTCCATGAGTATCCCAGCCAGCGATGCGCGGGGCATAAAAACCCTTCATCGCCTTATAGCGGGGGATGACGTCCTTAAAGACGCGAGACAGCACATGATGTATCCCTGGGCTGCCATTAGCCGTAGGTGGCCCCTCATAGAGTACGAAGCGATGATTACCCTGACGAGCGTCTACACTCCGCTCAAAGACGTTTTTGCTTTTCCAAAAGCCAAGTATATTCTCCTCAAGCTGAGGGAAATTAACCTTACTACCAACGGGACGAAACATAAAAACTCCATAACTTAGTCAGCCGGCTTTTTCGGCACAATAACCACCTTCCGGGTCTCACCCTCGCCGGTGCTCTCAGTGGCAACATCAGGGTGGTCAGCCAAAACAAGATGGATAATACGCCTCTCATAAGCCGGCATCGGTTCCAGGGCAAACGGCCTTCCCCTCGCCTTCACCTGCTCCGCCACCCGCAAGGCTAAAGCCTGTAATGCACCGCGGCGACGCTCTTTGTACCCCTCAACATCAATAACTATAGGCACCCGCGCCTTCGCCTGGTGAGCCACGATAAGCCGGACAATATGCTGAAGAGCGGCAAGGGTCTGACCACGCCGCCCAATTAGGATACCAAGGTCGTCACCCTTCACATTAAGGGTAATGACACTAGGGGCACTTTCATCCCCCACGGAGGGCTTAGTCTCGGGCACAACTGACGCCACCAACCCCAACCGAGCAATAAGGGTCTCCAGGACACCGGCGGCTGCCTCAGCCACATCACCCCCCTCAGGCTCCTCAGGCTCCTCCGGTTTCTCAGCCTTCTCGAGTTTCTTAGCCTTCTCGGGTTTCTTGGGCTTTTCAGGCTCCTCAGGTTTTTCGGGTTTCTCAGGCACGGTCGCCAGCGTCCGCACTATAATCTTGGCTTCCTCAGCCCCCAGACCGAGGATACCATGCCTACCTTCTTTTACGACGGTGACCTCTACCTCTTCTCGGCTGACGCTTAACTGCTCTAAGGCTTTTTGGATAGCCTCCTCCACGGTCTTGGCGCTTACTTCCAGACTCTCCATGACTCAAACCTTCTTCCTGCGTCAAACTCGGCGCAACAATCTCAGCACCTTCCGGTGCTTTCTTCTCCACCTCAGCAACAGGGGGCTTATACTCCTTATCGGTGGCAGCTGACTTCTTCGGCAGTAATCCAGCCAACCCCCCCCACCCGGTAACAGAATATTGGATACCAATCCTGATAACATTTGATGCCACCCAGTAAATAGCCAGCCCACTGGGAAATGATAAAGTGAGGAAGGCAAACATCACTGGCATTAGCCATAACATCATGCTGGCTTGCGACTGCTGCTTGGGGTCAGCAGTCGGGGTCATTACCATCTTCTGCTGCACCCACATCGTCCCCCCAACCAGGAGTGCCAGCAGCATATTGTTCCCCGTAGCCAGGTTAAGCCCAAGGAACTCATTGTTTAACGGCAGCGTGGAGTATACTACTGGCCAGGAATAAAGATACTTGGATAGACCGAGCAAATTCTCCGGGATTACCGCCAGGACCCGCATTATTGCCTGATACAGGGCTATCCAGACCGGCATCTGGACCAGTAGAGGCAAAAGGCAGCCAGCTGGGCTTACCCCCGACTCCTTATACATCCTCATCTGCTCTTGAGCCAGCTTCTGCTTATCCTTGGCATACTTCTTCTGAAGCTCAGCGAGCTTGGGCTGAAGGGCTTGCATTGCCTTGGATGCGTGAACCTGCTTCAGGGTGAGGGGGAGCATCAAGGCATTAACAACAACCGTCACCAAGATAATAGCCAGCCCGAAGCTATTGAATAGGTAATGAGACAGCACAATGAGGGTGTTTATCATTGGCTGCAAAGCAATTATGTCCCACCAGTTTAAGCCCAATGAAAGCTACCTCACTTCAGTGATAGACTCCACAGCTTTGCCCCTGACTCTACACTCAGAGCATAGAGATTTTGACTGCCGGTATAAATATAGACAACTCCATCACTGGTGCAGAGGGGGGCATATATCGCCTCGCCCAATTCCGCCAATAGCCTAATCTGGTTATTGCTGGTGTCCAGAGCATATACCTTGCCCTCCTCGGAAGCTATAATAACCAAATTACCATCCAGGACCGGCGATGAGGAAACTGGACCCCCAAGGTTGATGGCGTCCACTACCTCACCTCCAGTTTCGGCATTCAAGACATAAACCTTGCGGTCAAGGCAAGGAGCATAGACAGTGTTACCAGAAATTATCGGTTTAGCCCAGAACCAGCTACCAGCCATGAATCTCCATCGCAGGCTACCATCAGTAGTATCAACGGCATAAAGGTGCCGGTCAAAGGAACCAATATAGACGGTGTTATCATAGACCAGAGGGGTAGAGATAATAGCCCCCTCAGTCTCAAACTCCCATTTCTTAGTCCCATCGCCAGCATCCAAGGCATAGAGCTTCTTATCAAAGGAACCAACATATAGGGTATCCCCATCTATCGCCGGGGTTGACCAAATCTTACCCCCGGTCCGAAACTCCCACTCCTTCTCCAGGGAAGTAGCATTAAGGGCGTAGACCTTGCCATCAGAACCGCCCAGGTAGACCATATCCCCGGCGGCCACAGGCCCGCCGATAATGGGTTGAGGATTAGTTTCATCAAGATATTTATCTTGGGACAAACGTGTGCTGGCACTGATGGCATAAATCCTACCGTTATAGCCAGCAATATAGACCAAATCCCCGGCCACCGCCGGAGGACCATAGATAGCTACTGGCATTGTTGTCGGGGCACAGCCGAAGCCGCCACCGGTTGGCCTTGACGCTTCCAGAGAAACCTCCCACAGGCGATTACCATCTGAGATATTCACCGCCGCCAGCTTACCTTCGGTTTGTGGTGCCGCACAACCGAAGCCACCAGCAGCTTGTTTTAAGGCAGGAGACAAAAACAGGGTACCATCGGCTATCGTTCCCCCTGAGCCGCCCTGGGGTGAGCTCCTAGTTCCAGTGCACCCAAAGAAGGCTAGCCCAACCAAGAGCAAAACGACCGCAAGACAAACCTTTAATGCTATATTACTTCTAATCTTCACTTATCTAATTCCTCACGGCACCGGGTCATAGCCACCGGGATTAAACGGGTGGCAGTGAGCTATCCGCCTTGCTCCCAACCATATCCCTTTAATTAAGCCAAACTTGGAGATAGCTTCATAGGTATATTGGGAGCAAGTTGGGGTAAAACGACAGTTATGTGGCGTAACCTGCGATAGGGTAGCCTGATAAACTCTAATTAATTCCAAGGCAAGCCTCTTCATATTCCCCCGCCAATAATCCGGCTCGGGATAATAAACCATGAACCGATTTCTTCAGGCTAGCGAAGCTAGCACTGGCGGTTTTAGGGCGGGCAATAAATACGATATCCCACCCCGGCGAAAGTGATAGTGAATGTAAGATTCCCCGAAGCCGACGCTTCGCCCGATTTCTCACCACTGCCTCACCTACCCGCCGACCAACCGAGAAGCCATACCGGGAAAAGGTAAGCTCATTAGGCAAAGCCTTCATCACTATTAAATCGCTTACCCACGAGCCACCTCTATTATAGACCAATGCGTACTGCTCTGACTTGGTAAGGTATTCTCTTCCCCCCATCGTCATACCACAATGAGCCGCTTGCGCCCCTTGAGCCGCCTTGCTTTAAGGACAGCTCGCCCACCTCGCGTACTCATTCTTGCTAGAAAGCCGTGCTCACGCTTACGGGGAATCTTCTTTGGTTGATAAGTCCTCTTTGGCATAATAACTCCACAATAGACTTGAGTGATTATACTTCCGCCATCTTTTGGGTGTCAATGCGAAGCAAAGCGGGAAAGGGCTAGCCAAAAACTATAAGGGAGATAGAAAGCTCGAAAAAAGAGAAGGCTATGGATATAAGACTAATCGCGTACGCCAACGCCCCCCGTCTTATGGATATGCTCCGGGACAAATGGCAGGAGGGCTAAGTGCCTCGCCCTCTTTATCGCCATGGCCAAAGCACGCTGATGCTTGGCACAGGTGCCAGTCTTACGCCTCGGCGTAATCTTTCCCCTATCCGATATATAGTGGCGCAATTTAGCCGGTTCTTTGTAGTCTATCGCCGTAACCTTACTAACACAAAAGGAACAAAACTTACGCTTAGCGACATACCTTGCCCTACTTTGTCTTCTGCCCCCTGGTTCACTAGACTGTTGTCTGTCCACTCTTCTAAGTTACTAAACCCTCCTTGTAAATTTAGCCAATTCTAACCCTCGTCGGAAAAGGGAAAATCATCCTCCGACTCCGCCGGTTCAGTAGTACCAGCCTCCTCCCCAGGAAGGGGAGCTACTGCCTGCCGATCAAGAAATAACACTCGGTTGGCTATTATCTCAGTCCGAGAGTGCTTCTGCCCATCCTGACCCTCCCAACTACGAGTATGCAACCTACCTTCGGCATAAACACGCTGACCTTTAGTCAGAAACTGGTTACAATTTTCCGCCAGCCTATTCCAAGCGACCACGGTAAACCACTCTGTCTCCTGCTTACGCTCGCCATTGGGGGAGGTATACACACGGTTAGTGGCAACACGAAACGATGTCACTGGATTGCCATTGGGGGTAAACCGCATCTCAGGGTCAGCCCCAACATTCCCTATAATCATTATCTTATTTAGTGTCAACATCGCCGTCCGCTCCTTTGCCATCGCCAACAGTTAACCATCTAATCTTATCAGCAGATGCCTTAAAACCTCCTCAGAAATCTGCAGGCTTGCCTCAAGCTCTTTACTCAATTTTGGCTTCAATTTAAATTGAGCTAGCACATAATTCCCCTCCGTAAAACGCTTTATTGGATAAGCCAGCCTTTTCTTACCCCACCGCTCAATAGTAGAAACAGAGCCAGTACTTTCAGTAATAAACTGACTGATGCGGCCTATTACACTCTCAACTGCCTCGTCCACAACCTCCGGGCTAATAATTACCACCAGCTCGTAGTCATGAAGCTCTTTATCTTTCTGAGAAATCGCTGCCTCCTTCAAAAATTAGTTAAAATATTATAACACAGTATAGAGAAGACAAACAATCCCCCAGCTTGACACAACACAATACCACTGATAGACTTTAAGTAGGCCCCGTGGTGTAGCGGTCTAACATGCCACCCTGTCACGGTGGAGATCGGGGGTTCAAATCCCCCCGGGGTCGCCAAGTTATCCTTTAGCTTCCAACAGTGCCTTCCTACCGGTAAACTCTTGCTTCAAATACCAGCTCTGGACAATATCAATTACCTCGTCGGGGTGGTCACAAACCCTCAGGATATTGAAGTCATCTACAGAGATAAACCTTCTGGCAAGGACGGAATTCCGCAGCCAGTCGAGGAAACCCTTCCAGTATTCGCTATTGAACAATACTACGGGGAAGGGTTTTATCTTACGGCTTTGTATCAATGTTAACACCTCAGTTAACTCATCAAGCGTTCCCAGCCCCCCGGGCATTATGATAAACGAGGTAGCATACTTCACCAGCATGACCTTACGAACAAAGAAGTGATTAAATGTTATCGGCTTGGTGACGTAGACATTGCACGCCTGCTCCTCAGGCAGTTGAATATTAAGTCCAACTGATGGAACGCCGGCTTCGCGCGCCCCCTTATTTGCCGCCTCCATCACCCCGGGTCCACCACCGGTTACGATAGAGAAGCCCAGCTCACCAAGCCGGTGGGCTATCTCCTCGGTCTGGTGGTATAGCTCGTCATCTGCCTTGAGCACAGCCGAACCGTATATGGTTACCGCCGGCTCTATCCCGGAAAGTTTATCAAAGCCCTCCACCAGCTCCCCTATTATCCGGAACAGGCGCCATGATTCTTCCTTGGCTAAATCATTTATCTCGTATCCGTTCGGCATATTCCCCTCCTCTCCGGCTATACAGGATGTCTCATCTGGCTCAGAAGCCAGGAGACCCATTCCTCAATCCCTTGACCGGTAGCACAAGAGATTGGGATAATCTTCACCTTTTGGTTCATCCCCTTAATTACTCGGGAAAAGGCCTCGAGGTCAAACTTCAGATAGGGCAGAAGGTCAATCTTGTTTATAAGCACCACATCCGCCGTGTGAAACATCAAGGGATACTTAAATGGCTTGTCGTCCCCCTCGGGAATGCTTGAAATCAAGACCCTTCTATGCTCACCAAGGGTAAACTCAGCCGGGCAGATTAAATTGCCAACATTCTCAATAAGGAGTAGCTTGATATCCTTCAGGGGGACACTGTCCAGGGCGGTAGAGAGCATATTGGCATCAAGGTGACACCCCCCGCCGGTATTTATCTGAACCACCGGTACACCCTTCTTGGCAATTACTTCAGCATCCAGGCTTGAGCTAACATCACCCTCAATGACGCCAATCTTAATTTTCCCTTTTAAACCCTTCATCGTTTCCAGAATAAGGCTGGTCTTGCCTGCGCCCGGTGAGGACATCAAATTCACGGCAAATAAATTGTTGCTGTCAAGTAACCTCCGGTTTCTTTGTGCAATCTGCTCATTAGCGTCAAGGATGTCCTTAACCACCTTTATTTTCATTTATTCCACCTCAATGCTTTCCACGAAAAGTTCTTTGCCGGCGACGATTTCTATATTATTACCACGACAATGCGGGCAAGTCCAGTCAAATTCCCTCACCTCAAAGAGTTTATCACAGCCCCGACACTGAACTTGTGTTGACACCGTTTTAATAGCTAGAGCCGCCCCCTCAGCAATAGTCCCCCGACTCAGGAAATCAAAATAAAACTGCACGCATTCACTAACCACTCCGGTCATCTCTCCGATGACCAGATTGATTTTCCCCACCTTCGTAGCTTCCGCCTTCTCCGCCTGTTCCAGGACAAGATTGAGCATACTCTGAGTGATACTGAGTTCGTGCATTTTAACATATCCTGGGCAGTAAATCGCCAACTAACATATCAACTATTCGGGAGGTTCCCAAAATGGTTTTCATCACCACCCGACCCGGTTTTTCTGCCCCCACCTCACCGATAATGGCGGCGTTTTTCCCGTAGCGATTTTTTTGCATTGCCTTGAGAACCTTACCGGCATCCTCAGCCGGGACTATAGCCACCAGCTTGCCCTCATTGGCGACATAAAGAGGGTCAAAACCAAGCATCTCGCAGGCGGCCAGAACCTCCTCCCGCACCGGAATCTTCCCTTCCTCAATTCTTATACTTACCCTTGACTGCTTAGCCAATTCGTTCAGGCTGGTAGCGAGTCCGCCCCGAGTAGGATCGCGTAAACAATGGATATTAGGGCAAGCTTTAAGCATCTCCGCCACCAAGCCCCCAAGCGGGGCACAGTCGCTTTTAAGATTAGTGGAGAAGCTCAGCCCCTCCCGCTGGCTTATTACGGCAATGCCATGGTCGCCGATAGTCCCGCTCAGAATCACCCTATCCCCGGCTCGGGCGTTGCTGCCCGAGATATTGACCCCCTCCGCTATTATGCCGACGCCGGCAGTATTGATAAAGAGCTTATCGGCGCTGCCCCGAGGCACCACCTTGGTATCCCCGGTAACAATCTCCACCCCCGCCTCCTCAGCCGTCTTCTGAATAGAGTTCACCACCTTGGTCTAACTCACTTTGTAAAAATCCCTCCTCAATGATAAAAGAGAGGCTCAGATAAAGGGGGCGGGCGCCGGACATCGCCAGGTCATTAACCGTGCCGCAGACGGCAAGCCGACCAATATCCCCACCGGGGAAGAAGATGGGGCTGACCACATAGCTATCGGTGGTGAAAGCCAGCCTGCCACTCAAATCAAAAACGGCCGAATCATCAAGCCTGGCTAAAAGTGGATTAGCCAGAGCCTTTACAAAGCTTTTCTCCACTAGCTCGTGGGCTAGCTTGCCGCCACTGCCATGAGCTAAGAGAATTTTATTCTCCAAGACCCTCTCCATAAAAATAATAGGCAGAGCAACTGCCCTCTGAAGACACCATGCATGGTCCTACCGGAGATTGCGGGGTGCAAACCCTGCCAAAGAGCTGACAATCAGCCGGGGTCTTAACCCCGCGCAGGACATCGCCACAGATGCAGCCCACCGGCTCACGGGTGGGGCCGGGTTTAATATCAAAGGCAAGCTCGGCATCAAAGCGCTGGTACTTTCTCTTCAGCTTCAAGCCGCTATCGGCAACCTCCCCCATCCCCCGCCACTGAGCCGAACAGGGCTCAAATATCTGCCTCATGAGCTTCAGGGCTTGCTGGTTACCCTCAGGGTGCACCCCACGCCGGTAGGCAATTTCAACCTTGGATTTGCCACTCTCAACCTGATTTACCAGCATCTCCACGCTCTGCAGGATGTCTAAGGGCTCAAAGCCGGAGACGACGCAGGGGACGCCGTAGTCCCGGGCGATGAACTCCCAGGGGTGGGAGCCAATAATAGCGCTGACATGTCCCGGGCAGATAAGCCCGTGAAGCTTGAGCTCGCCGGAATCAAGCAGAGCTTTAATTACTGGAGGACAGAGCTTATGTAAAGAAAGAACGTAATAATTCTTTATTCCCTTTTCTACTGCCTGAAGGATTGAAGCGGCAATGGTTGGGGCGGTGGTCTCAAAGCCGATGCCGAGGAAGACCACTGATTTATCAGGGTTGTCCTCGGCTATTTTAAGGGCGTCCATAGTGGAATATACCGTACGCACATCGGCGCCACCAGCCTTTGCTTCTTGCAAACTGGAACTGCTCCCCGGGACCTTGAGCATATCGCCGAAGGTGGCAATGATTATATCTCGGGATTTGAGCCAGGGCAATCGCCTTATCCAGGTCGGCATTGGCGGTAACACAGATAGGGCAGCCCGGCCCCGATACCATCTCAATAGTTTTGGGCAAAACCTGGCGGATGCCATACCTGAAGATGGTTACGGTATGACCACCGCAGAACTCCATGAAACGCACCGGGGTCTTGGACTGGCGATGAATCTGTGAGATTAGCCCCTGAGCCAGCTCCGAGCGCCGGAATTCAGTAGATAAACTTCAACCCTCCTCCTCCCCAGCTCCGCTATCTGTCGCAAAATCTTTAAAGTCTCCTCCGCCTCTTTCTGGTCAAGATGTTTATGGCGTAGCCGGTATGAACCAGGACATAGTCCCCGACCTTGGCTTCCGGGGTAAGCCAGAGGCTAATGCGGCGGCTTATGCCCCCAATCTCAGCCTCAGCCTCTTTATTTTCTATAGACTTAATCAGCGCCGGTATAGCCAGACACATAAAATTAACTCCTAGTAACCCTATCCCCTTTATCCCCTTCCCCTTGACAAGGGGAAGGGGAAGATTTTTTCTGAAGAGGGGCGAAGCCCCTCTTTGACTCTCTTAAATACTAACAAAATTAGCAATCACCGCCTGCCCTAAAGAAACGCCACCGTCGTTGCACGGCACCAGGTGATGGGTAAGCACATTAAAACCCTCTTTTTGCAGGGCAGCCGTCGCCAACCTTAATAGTAGCCGATTTTGAAAAACGCCGCCACTCAACGCCACCTGCTTTATCCCGCTCTCTCTGGCAATCAACTTGCACATCTCAGCAATTATTTCCGCCATGGTATGATGAAACCTGAGCGATATTACTGAAGGCGGAACTTGATTTCTAACATCCTGAACTACCGCCGATAATAGCCTCCCCAGCCTTACCACCCTCACCCCCCTCTGCTCAATAATGGCGAAGGGGTAAGATTCTGACTCCGGCGCTTCATCCGGAGCCACCATCTCCAGCTCAATGGCGGCCTGAGCCTCGTAGTCTATCTCCTGTCTGACGCCAGCTAAGGCGGAAACGGCATCAAAGAGCCGCCCGGCACTTGAGGTCAAGGGGGAATTTATCCCTCGCTTTATCTGCTGCTTTATTATCTCAAGCTCAGTATGATTGGGCTTAAAGGGCAGACCTTCCAGGGAAAAATCTTCTCCGAGCAATGAATAGAGATAGCCTAAAGCCATACGGTAGGGCTTCTTTATTGCCGCCTCACCCCCGGGCAGGGGTACATACTCCAGATGCCCCACCCTCTTAAAACTGCGCCAGTCAGCAAGGAGAAACTCCCCTCCCCAGATAGTGCCATCGGTGCCGTATCCCGTGCCATCGAAGGCGACCCCGATGACCTGACCCTCAACCTTGTTCTCCACCAAGCAGCTGACAATATGGGCATGGTGGTGCTGCACCGGGGTAAGGCTTAACCCCAGCTCTGCGCCGAGCTGAAGGGCATATTTGGTAGCAAGATAGTCCGGGTGCATATCGCAGGCTATAATCTCAGGCTCAATGCGAAACAGCTTTTTATAAAGCTGGATGGTATTCTCAAAGTGTTCTAATGTCTCCTCATTCTCCATATCGCCGATGTGCTGGCTCAAGAAGGCGTGCTCATCCTTGGTCAGGCAGAAGGTGTTCTTGTCCTCGGCCCCGCAGGCGAGAACCTGTTTTGACTTGAAGGGGAGAAAAACAGGGTATGGGGCGTAGCCCCGCGCCCGCCTCAAAGCTTGAGGTTTACTATCTTCGACCATATAAACGCTATCGTCATAGCGGGCATAAATATCCCGGTTATGAACGAGAAAATAATCGGCAATCCCCCCCAGCCTTTTCAAAGCCTCATCGTTGTCCTTGGCAATGGGCTCCTCACTAATGTTGCCGCTGGTCATCACCAGAGGCAATCCGGTTTCACTCAGTAAAAGGTGGTGCAAGGGGGTATAGGGGAGCATAACCCCGAGGTATTTCAGGTTCGGGGCTACCGCCGGCGAGATATTGGATGAGCTACGCTTCCACCTGAGAAGAACAATGGGACACTGTGGCGACTCAAGCAGTTTTTTCTCCTCGGTGGATACCAAGCAGTGCTTTTCAATCTCCTCCAGGGTAGGCAGCATAACCGCCAGGGGTTTAGCCTGGCGTCTCTTCCTGGCCCGCAAGGTATTTATTGCCGCCTCGCTGGTGGCATCGCAGGCAAGGTGAAACCCGCCCAGCCCCTTTAGCGCCAGAATCTTGCCCTCTTTCAAAAGCTGGCTTGCTGTTTTAATAGCGTCATCGCATTCAACCGCCTTACCCTTGCCGTTAAGAAGCTCCAAAGCGGGCCCACACTGGGGACAGGCATTGGGCTGGGCATGAAAGCGCCGGTTCAGTGGGTCAGCATACTCCCGCCGACACTTGGGGCACATCTTAAACCGGCGCATGGTAGTCTTGGGGCGGTCATAAGGGATATCCTCAATAATAGTAAACCGGGGACCGCAGTTGGTGCAGTTAGTAAATGGGTAGCGAAAGCGGCGGTCGGTGGGGGAGAAAATTTCCTCCTTGCATTCATCGCAGGTAGCAATATCCGGTGAAACCAGCTGATACTGCCCCTCCCGGCTCAGGCTTTCCCCGATTTTAAACTCGGTATAGCCCTTAGGGGAATCAAAGGCGACCTCAACCGTCTCAATGTGTGCCATCGGCGGGGCTTTGGCTTGAAGGTCGCTGAGGAAATGCTCTATGGCCTCCCCACCCCCCTCCACCTCAATGTCAACACTGCCCGAGGTGTTGCGCACCCAGCCCTTTAGACCATACTCATGAGCCAGGCGGTAGACAAAGGGTCTAAACCCCACCCCCTGCACCACCCCCCGCACCGTTATCCTCGCCAATCTCCCCACTCTGGTCAGCACCATCTCCCTACCCCACGGCTACGGCGTCAGCCTCCACGCCTTTACCCGATAATCCCGGGGAGGGCGAAACTCCTTGATGTTGTCCAGTTTGCCCTGTTTCTCCAGGCGCTGGAAGATAAGCTCCCAGGCGCAGTCCCTCTCCGGGCTCAGCTCGCACTTACCATTCCTGGCACCGCCGCAGGCACCGTTAAGCAGACTCTTGGCGCATCTGGTATGCGGGCAAATACCACCCATCCTGGTGAGGATACAGTCGCCACAGCCGATACACCTTGCCTCCATGGTGCCCCCCTCCCTGTTCTCCTCCCCCATAAAATGGGTATTTTGCCCCGGAAGGACAATAAGGTCAGGGAAAAGCTCAGCCACCATCTGCGGCCCGATGCCACAGGCTAAAGAGAGCACCACTTCTATCCCCTCCACCTGAGGCTTAAGCGCCGAAGCGGTCAAAACGGAATCGCACTGCTTCACCACCGAGGTCACTTTAAACTCGAAGTCCTTACCCTTCAGCTTGCCGGCAAGCTCGAGCAGCTGTTTCAAGGTCTTAGCCTCCCTCAAGCCGCGGGGGGGCTGGGTACAGCCGTCACAACCAGCGATTAATATCTTACGGTAGGGAGAGATAGAGTCCAGAATCTCATCCAGGGGCTTTAGTGCGGTTACAATCATTTCTTTCCCCCCTTTGCCATATCCTTTATTTTCTGGCTGAACTGCTGTAACTCCTTATCAAACTCATCGCCGTGCCTCGGAGCTATAGAGCAGAAGTGAAGCCTATCCTGATAGCCTATCTGGCTCAGTCTCTCATTTAATTTTGTCACCAGGCGCTGTGCCCGCCCGCCCGCCTTCTCCTGCTTGCAGTCCTCCTCAGCGCAAGCCGCTATCAAAACGCCGTCTGCGCCCTTCTGGAAAGCGTCCAGGATGTGAATGGCATCAACCCTGGCGGCGCAGGGCAAATCTATGACGCGGATATTGGGACTTGACTTGCCCATCCAGCGGCGGGAAAAACGCCCATTGACAGCGAAATACCAGGAGCTTTGGCGGTTTCATTTCCGCCAGTAACTTGCTGAATCAGGGCTGAGATACGCTCCCTCTCCCAGTTCTCCAGTTCCAGGGCAAACGCCGGACACATAACAACGCATAAGCCACAGCCGCGGCAGGCAGCCAGGTCAACACTTATGCCCCCCACACTCTCCAGGCTGGGGGCGTGATAAGGACAATAATAAACGCAGTTGCCGCAGGCTGATGCACAGGTCTTTATCCACCTTTACCTTGAGGCTGTTCCGCTTCAGGGTTATGGTTTCTTTCCCGTAGCCGAGCTGCTCCAGCAACCGATTGAGCGCCAGGATTCGGCGCCCGGCGAGCGGGCTTCCCCGCTCAAAGCGGCAGTAATCCTCATCGCAGGCAAGGACATGAATTTTATTTATCCCCATGCCCAGAGCCGTCAGAAATACCTCGTCGGGAACGCGACCAACGCAGGGAACAGATAAGGGGATAAAATTTGATACCCCAAATAGCCTGCTCTACTTCAGTAAAGTCGGGGGCGCTCCCCTTACACATAATAACCAGTGCCTCGCCATCATACTTCGGCTTCGCCTTCTCCAGATAATTAATCAGAGAGCCAGGTCATAATAGATGGTATCAATGGCCCTTGACGGGCAGGCGGAGTAGCAGATGCCACACACCTGGCACTTGGCTATATCCAGGAGGGTCTTGCCCGTTCCAGCCTCCTTTGTTATGGCGTCATAAGGGCAAAGGGAACGGCAAATAGAACAACGGCTGCAATGCTGCTTCATCCAGCTTAACCGCCACTCTCTCCTCAGTAACTGCGTCGGTCAAAATAACCCCCTTCTTAATTCTTTATTGCTTGTGCAGGGGACCGAGTCCCTTGATTTCATCAATAAAATCATTCACTGTGCTGCGAAATTTGGTCCCCTCAGATGCCGAAATCCATTCCAGCCTTAATCTCTCCGGTTCTATCCCAAGCTGCGAGAGCATCTTCTTGAGCGCCATTATCCTTCGCCTCGTCTTATAATTACCAGTGCTGTAATGGCAATCGCCGGGATGACAGCCAGCAATCATCACCCCGTCAGCTCCTTTGGCCAAGGCATAAAAAATAAAGGAAGGCTCCAGCCTTCCCGAACACATGGTACGAATTACCCTGAAATTGGGCTTAATCTTTAGTCTTGAGGTGCCCGCAAGGTCTGCCCCAGCATATGAGCACCAATTGCAACAAAAGACTATAGTCTTCGGCTCAAAATCGGTCATAATCCTTCCTCCTCTACTATCCGTCTGACAATGAATGGTATTCTCTCTTCCACCTCCTGAGCGCACTTCTCGCCAAAGGTGGTATTATCCTTTATCTCTATAGCATATATAGTGACATGCTTAGGCATCGGGTAGCCTAGCCTTTCCCCGAGTGTAAACGCAGTGGCAATGTCTACACCATGAGAGGAGGAAAGATTCATCACCGGCGTCAAATCTTCCAGCCCAAGCTTATACAGCTCCCCTGGTTTCCCCTTCCCGGTCATTATAGAATCGATGATAACGACCCTATCGTAGCCGACGACATAATCAAGGAGAGCGACTCCGGCTTCGCTTGTCTCGACTACATCCTGAGCCGGGGTCTCCTGTTTAAGCCCTTGAGCTATTCTGATGCCAACAGCATCATCAGTAAGAATTGGATTGCCAAGCCCTAAAACAAGGGTCTTCATCTTCACCCTATCTAGGCCTCATCCTCGCCAAAGGAATCCAGAAATACCGCCGGGATTTTCGGGACCTGGGCATCTACCCAAGACTTAAGGCAGGTGAAGGAGCAGAAGTTATAGTTAGATACCGCTCCCGGACCTTCCCAGCAACAAACAGTGAGCCAGCCTTCAAGCGCCTCACAAGGAAGCTCTCCCGAAGCACACTCCGCTTCTATGCCACAAGAATGACAAGAGAAGAGCACTTTCTTCTT
The DNA here is from genome assembly GCA_963739245.1 of uncultured delta proteobacterium. Taxonomy (GTDB): domain Bacteria; phylum Chloroflexota; class Dehalococcoidia; order Dehalococcoidales; family BS750m-G39; genus CAVTZP01. Next base: position 266,523 of record CAVTZP010000003.1, on the reverse strand, counting down.
TCTCATTTGACCCTTTACCCCGATGAAGAACAGGAACTACAGGTTGTAGCTGAGCAACTGGAGCAGGCACTTCCCCCTCCAGAATCAGGTGAGCCTTCAGAACTCCGGCAAAATAGCGAAAGCACCCGCCCGGCACTGCTGCCACAACGAGGACAGGGAGCACCCTCCCCCGCCTGACTCATTGCTCTAAGCACCTCAAATTTAAGCCCACATTTTGAGCACAAGTACTCATATATCGGCATTATTCCACCCCCCACCGCCATCTTAAACGGCAACTACTTCCTTGACCTCGGGTATCTGCTCCTTGAGCAGTCGCTCAATCCCCTGCTTCAAGGTCATCTCCGCCACCGGACAGCCAGCGCAGGCACCCTTGAGCTTCAGCTTGACCACCCCTTCCTTTACCTCCACCAGCTCAACATCCCCGCCGTCTGCCTGTAGCGCCGGTCTAATTTTGGCTAAGGCTGATTCAACCTTCTCCCGCATGGCTTCCTCCTCACATTCGTAATTCGGTGTAAGCTTCAGCTATGTTTTCCGCCAGGTTATCCTTGACAGTTATTGCCCCAGACGGACAAGCACTAGCACACACGCCACACCGCTTGCACTTAAGCTCGTCAATAACTACTGACCCGCTTGTTATCGGATTTCACCAGCCTGGGGGCATTGTAGGTGCACAGGGCGAGGCAAATTCCACACCCGCTGCACTTTTCTTGATTGACCTCAATTTGTGATATCTCAGGCTGGAGTTCCAGTGCCACACAGGCTTTGCAGCTTCGGCACGGACCGCAGTAAAGACACCTTCCTGCCTCTCTGATTGCCTCCTCCAGGGTGAAACCCCGCTCAAACATTTCAAAGCCTAGCTTCTCCTTCATCAGCGCCCATTCCAGCTTAGGCTGAGGCTGGTAATCGGCAAACTCAGGGATGGCAGCACCCTGGTAGTGCTTCTCTCTACCGGCTCTAATGTCCTCGCCCCTCAGGTAGCGGTCTACGGACTCAGCAACTATCATCCCGTCTCTCATCGCCTCGGCAGCAAAACCTATCTGTTTGACATCACCCCCGACGAAAACCCCTTCTTTGCGATTGCTCATCAGGGTAAGCTGGTCAATGTCAAGCCTTCCCTTCTCATTGAGCAAGCCCTCCTGCTGGAGAAACGCCCGCTCCGCGCCCTGCCCGATAGTAACCAGCAACACATCACCCTCAAGATATATTACATCGCTGCGGTCAAACTTGGGATTGAAACCGCTTTCATCAAACACCGATACGCACCGGGGACATTTTATTTTCTTAAATCTTCCGTCCTCACCGATTATCTGCTCTACACCCCGACAGTAGGTTATGGGTATGCCCTCTTTTTCAGCACCCTCTATCTCTTCAACATCAGCGGGAATACCATCCTTGGAAGACTTATCTTCGCACTCCAGACAGACCATAGAAACATCGCCACCGAACCGCCGGATAGTTCTTGACATATCAAATGCCACATTGCCACCACCAACTACTATTACCCTCCGGCCACTGAAGAGCTGGCGAAAGAGCTGATGGGGAACCCTCCCCTGGTTAACCTCATAGAGGAGGTGCAGCCCGGAGGCAACCCCATCCAGGTCGGCTCCCGCTACCAGTTTCCCCTCAAAAGTCAGGGGTCTGGGGGAGGGGGTGCCGGTGGCAATAAATATGGCTCGGTAGCCATCCTTTTTAATGTCGTCCACCGTTTTCCCACCACCGCCGATTTCCACCCCGAATCTAACATCAATATGGGCAATTCTTACCAGGTTATTTACCGTACTATCTATTACATTTGTCGGGAGGCGATACTGGGGGATATTCCTCAGCGCTCCCCCTAGCTGGGAATCCCTTTCCAGGATAGTCACCTGATATCCCTTCTTGCTCAGCATATAAGCACACATCAGCCCCCCTGGTCCCCCTCCAATCACGGCAATCTTCTCCCTGGTCGGATAGGGAAACGGGGGCTTGCTCTCCAGATAAGGGATATAGTAATCAGTAATGAGCCGCTTGAGCATTTTCCTTCTTATCGCCCCGGTCCGGTCTTTGTAATTGCACTCCCGCTCACAAAGTCCGCAAATATAGCTGCACACCGTAAATAGAGGATTCTTGTCATAGATTTCATCCCCTATCTTTATTATCTGGCGGTAAGCCTCCTCGGCATCTTGAGGAAGGCAGGCAATCATAACATTAGTCCGCTGAATACTCTCCCCAATAGGGCAGGCTATCTGACAGGGGGGCAGGCATACCTCCCCGCTAGCCTCATCAATCACCTCCTCAACCCGCGCTCCCTCTTCCTCTATTTCTTCTATTACCGGTAGCCCGGCTATAGCTACCTCGGGAACGGCTTCAGCCGATCCCAGAGCCTCCCGGACTAACCTCCCCAGGTCATCGAGGTTAAAGGGTTTAGGCAGGTAATCAACAGCACCCTCCCTCATCGCCTGCACCGCAGTCTGTATTGAGGGGTAGGCAGTGATAATGACCCCCCTGAGGTTCGGCCTTTTCGCCCTCGCCTCCTTTAATATCTCAATCCCATCCTTCCCCGGCAACCTCAGGTCAAGGATGACAACACCGAAGTCCTGCTGCGGCGACGGTTTTCAACGCCTGCTCCCCTTCCTCGGCGGTCTCTACCTGATAACCAAGGTCAGTGAGCCAGTCCCGGAGAGACTCCCTCATAATAGCTTCGTCATCTACTACCAGTATCGGTTTCATCTTTCTAACGCCTTTTTCTAACGCCTTGCTAGTCCTGTCTCAGTTGTGTTACTAACTCCCCCTTAGCGTCATATACATTCAATTCAAGCGGCATTCTGCCCGTCAGGGAATGGGTGGCGCAGGCATGACACGGGTCATAGGCCCGGAATGCCATCTCAATCATATTGAGAATCCCGTCAGTGACCTTACCCTTCTTTATCAGCGACTTGGCTGCCTTCTCAATGGACATATTAATTGCCGCCGAGTTATTCTGGGTCGCCACAATCAGATTGGCTTTGGTAATAATCCCCCGCTCATCAGTCTGGTAGTGATGGATAAGGGTTCCCCTCGGCGCTTCTACTATCCCTACCCCCTCTTTGGGTATTTCAGTGGGCAGGTTTACGATGTCCGGGGAGGTAATCTCAGGGTCATGGGCAAGCTCAAGCGTCCGCTCAGCAGCGTAAAGCGCCTCAACGAGCCGCGCCCAGTGGAAAGCCAGGGTGCTATGAACCGGCTTCCCCCCCAGTACTTTATACATCCTTTCATAGGCTTCCTGAGCTAGTGGTGTTGCCATCCCATCGGCGACATTCAGCCGAGCCAGCGGCGCCACCCGGTAAACCCCGCTCTCCTTCCCATCAACAAAACCCTTCCAGCCGATATTCTTCAGGTAGGAAAACTTAACATAAGTCCAGGGCTCAACATGCTCCCTGATGTGGTTTAGGTAGTCCTGAGGCTTAAACTTGACATACTCCTTGCCGCTGGGGTCAACCACCCTTACCTGACCATCATAGAAGTTCACCTTGTTATTCTCATCCACCAGCCCCATATAGTATGTCTTATGCGAGTAGACATCTCCGGTGATGAGGTCGACATATTCTTTATTCTTGAGCACGACGTCATCAAAAAGCTGGAGGGCAACCTTGCAGAATTCCACCCCGTATTCCCCAGCCTCAATAATCGTCTTTCTTTCTTCCTCACTAATCTGCTTTGACACCCCGCCGGGCAAGCCGCAGGTAGGCATAACCGGCTTCCCGCCGATTATCCTCAACACATTCCTCATCCTCTTTCTCATCTCGATGACCTTCCCCGCCACCTCCAGCCCAACCTTACCAATAACCCCCAGCACATTCCTCTCCGCGGCCGGTGCCGAGGGACCAACAACAAAGTCGGGACCACCAAGGAAGATAAAGTGCAATATATGGTCTTCGGCATAGAAGGCACTGTACATCAGCTCCCTTATCTTCTTTGCCGCCGATGGCGGGTCAACCTTAAACAGGTCATCAAGGGCTTTAGTCGCCGCCATATGGTGAGCGGTAGGACATACCCCGCATATCATGGTGGTTATTCTGGGCATCTCCTCCGCCGCTCTCCCTTCAGCGAACTTCTCAAACCCCCTAAGTTCGGGAACTTGAAGGCAAGCCCGCTCACAATCTCCTTTATCATTAAGGAATATCTCTATCTTCCCATGCCCCTCAAGCCTGGTTATCGGATCTATGGTTATCTTCTTCATTCCACCCTCCTATTCCATTCTCTTTCTTCTAAGCAAAGAAGAAGCAAGACTAAATCTATAGAATGTGCCTGCCGGGTCGACAAGCCCATCAACTAATTTCTTAACCTCCTCCTCAGTCATCTTCTCCTCACCCTCAAGCCCCAATATGGAGGCAATCATGGACAGGGCTTTGGCTCCCTGGTCCACCACCCCATCTACCGGACCAAAGCACCCCCGGCATGGCTGATTAGCCCTGATGCAGGTTTCCCCACACCCAGAGCGAGTGGCCGGACCAAGACAGATTACCCCCTGGTCAAGAAAACACTTCTCAGGGTCAAGCTTGATTTGCCACGGCCTTTTTATTGCCGCAATTGATAATTTCTCCGGCTTTTTCTCCGCCCTGGGGCAGGTATCACATAAAGCCTTATTGGGGGCAAGCACTGAACCTTTCTCCGGCAGCTCCCCCTTGAGAATGGCTGTTACCGCCTTCATTATTAAATCGGGGGGTGGCGGACAGCCGGGGAGATAATAATCCACCGGGATAGTCTGAGCCAGGGTCTTGACCGTATCATAAAATTCGGGAAGGGTGAGCTCGCCAACATCAACCTTCGTTTTCTCCTGCGGGATAGTCCCCTTGGGATTTTCAACAGTGGGGACTTCTTTATAAACCCTCTGGAAAATAGTATCCTTATTCCAGAAGTTCCCCAGCCCCGGTATCCCGCCGAGGTGAGCACAGGCGCCAAAGGCAACCACCAGACCGGATTTTTGCCTCAGCAGCTTTACCATCTCCTCCTGCTCTCCCAGCCTTATGGCACCATTGATAAAGCTCACGGCTATCTCGCCGTCTTTTAAGGCTTCAATATCCTTCTTCTTGAAATCCAGGGCTACCGGCCAGAGCACAATATCCACGGCATCAACCACTTTTAGTATGTCTTCGTTGAGGTCAACAACCGTCTCCTCACACCCGCCACAGGAAGCACACCAGTAGAAGGCGACCTTTGGTTTTGTCATCTTTACCCCCCTTCCTTAATTAGACACTGGGACTCGCACTTCTTATCTTCGCAGTGGAACCAGGAACTGCTTAACTTGAGTAGTCAAGATAGATAAAATTGAAGCACTTTATGGGAAAGCTGAAAACCTTGGTTTAAAATCTTCCCCAGCCTACTTTCTAAGGCATATTTTACCTATGCCGTTGATACCCAACAAATTTTAGCACTATAGCCTAGAGCCGTCAATCGTTTTACTGAATAGTAGTTTATTAACCTCACCCCCTTAATCCCCCTTCCTTCTCAAGGAGAGGGGGAAGAATTAAAAAAAGAGGGGCTGACGCCCCTTTTAGACACCCCAGCGAAAGCAGGAGATTGGGGGCAAAGCACCTAAGGGTGGGAGGGTGGGTAAAGAAGAGATAAGCTTAAAGCGGGGGAATGGGGTTAATAATAAAGACTGTTGACAGCCGCTAATTTGCATGATACACTTGTTTTAAGAACAAATGTATTAAGAGACGATGATGGTTCGTACCTCTGATACCAGACAGCGCATCCTGAACTTCATCGGCAAATTCCTTGACGACCGGGGTTATGCCCCCACCGTCAGGGACATTGCCCGGGGGTGCAACATCAGCACGCCGTCAGTAGTTCAGCACCATCTAAACACGCTGGAAAGGGAAGGGTACATTCGCCGCGACCCTGAGATATTCCGGAGCATCCAGCTTGTGGGGAGAAGGCGAGAGGTTATTTCCCGCGTGCCCCTGCTTGGAGCTATTGCCGCCGGTAAACCGATACCGGTGCCCACCCCAGATACCTGGACTACAGTCCCTGAGGAGACACTCCAGCTAACTGAGGAGGTGACCCAGGGCAAGAAAGACGTCTATGCCCTCAAGGTAAAGGGAACCTCCATGATTGACGCCCTGGTTGATGATGGCGACATCGTCCTGATACAGCCGACAAGCCAGGTTGAAGATGGCGAGATGGCTGTAGTCTGGCTGAAGACAGCGCAGGAGGTAACCCTGAAGAAGGTCTATCATGAAGCCGGGCGGATTAGACTTCAGCCCGCCAACAAAGAAATGAAGCCAATGTACTACCAACCGGAGGATATAGAGATTCAAGGCAAAGTAATCGGAGTTTTACGGAAGCTATAAAGTAAGGGGGCAACAATTGGCTAGGATATTGGAAAAACCGGAGGAACTGAAGGTAAGCGTGAACATGCAGGGTGTGCCTCTAAGCATGGTCAGAAATGGAGAGAGCCAGCGCATAACCAAGGTATATGAACAGTGGCGCATGGCTGAGCAGTTGTGGGGAAAGGAAATTTTAAGGAACTACTTCAAGGTCAAGACCACTAAAGGCCTTGTTTATGATATCTATCGCGATACGCCGGGTGGCGGCTGGTATCTGAGCAAGGTTTATGATTAGGTGGGAATAAGCTCAGAGCTTCTCTTGCCCCTACTCCCCCCAATAAATTGACAGCCCTACTTACGGCTAGTTAAACTATCCCTGCCATGACCGATATTGAAGCCATTGCTCGCCAGCTAGCTGACGCCATTAAAAGATATAGCGCCGACTATATAGAGGCTCGCCTTGAGCAGAGTCAGAAAAGCTATATCACCTACCGGGGGAGAGAACTTGAATCCATCGGTCAGGCAACTGCCATCGGGGGGAATGTCCGCGCCCTGGTCAGGGGCGGCTGGGGCTTCGTCAGCTTTAATAACCTTGATGGACCTCCCCGGTAAAGTAGAGCTGGCGGTAAAACAGGCAGGGCTGGTCGGGGGGAGGAAAGCAAACTAGCCCCGGTACAACCTATAGTTGACACCGTGTCAACGGACAACAACCCGACAATTAAGCCACTGGCGGAGAAGAAGCAACTACTTGATGAATATAACGAGATTATCTGGCGCACCCCAAAGCTCCAGACTTCAGTCGTCGCCTATAGCGATAGCCATAAAAAGGTCATCTTCCTGAGCTCCGCCGGCAGCTATATTACGCAGGAGAGGTCAGATATTAACCTGCGCCTGGGCGCGGTCGCCGCCGAGGACGGCGAGGTGCAGCAGGCCGGGTTGAGCGTGGGCAGTGTCGGCGATTTCAAGGCAATAAGCAGTCTCCACCAGCCGGTAGCCGAGATGGCAAGGCATGCCGTGGAGCTGCTGGCCGCCCCGCAGGTAAAGGGGGGAGAGTATACCGTGGTACTGGACCCGGTCCTGGCCGGCGTCTTCGTCCATGAAGCCTTCGGGCATTTGTCCGAGTCAGACTTCGTCTATGAAAATGAGCGCCTGCGCCAGATTATGCTCCTGGGCAAAAGATTTGGCGGCAAAGAGCTTAATATTATTGATAGCGCCGCCTTACCCGGACTGAGAGGCAGCTATAAGTATGACGATGAAGGGACACCAGCAACTAAGACCTACCTTATCCGGGAGGGCGAACTTGTCGGCCGGCTCCACTCCCGGGAAACTGCCGCCAGGATGGGGGAAAAGCCTACCGGTAACGCCAGAGCCATCAACTACCGCTACCCACCCATTGTCCGCATGACCAACACCTATATTGAGCCGGGCGCAGCCTCTTTTGACGATATAATCGCTGATATTAAAGAAGGGGTCTACGCCAGGAACTGGTTTGGCGGCACCACGGCGATGGAGATGTTCACCTTCTCCGCCGGTGAAGCCTACATGATTCGCAACGGCAGGGTAGCTGAAGCCCTGCGACCGGTGGTGCTTAGCGGCAATGTTTTCACCACCCTTAATAATATTGATGCCATCGGCAATGACCTGGAGATGAACCAGGGTGGCGGCTGCGGCAAGGGGGCGCAGATGCCATTGCCGGTGTCTAACGGCAGCCCCCATATCAGAATCAAAAAGTGCCTGGTCGGAGGCAGGTAGTGGAAGATATTTTAGCTCAAGCCAAAAGGGTGGCGGAGGCCGCCGAGGTCTTTATGGTCTCCTCGGAGGAGACCCCGGTGCAATTTGAGGCTAATCGCCTGAAGCGTATTCAGAGCAACCAGAGTACCAGTGTGGCTCTGCGCATCATCAGGCAAGGCAGGATTGGCTATGCCTCGACCACCGAGCTGGCGGACACCCAGAGGCTGGTGGATAATGCTGTAGAAACTGCCCGCTTCGGTATTCAAGCCCGGTTTGAGCTCCCCCAAAAAACCTCATACCCCCCGATTAAAGTCTTTGACCCCGATACCGAGTCCGTCCCAATAGAGAAGATGATTGCGCTGGGCGAGGAACTCATCGCCCTGGTCACCAGGCATACCCCGGATATCGTCTGCGAGGCGATGGTGACCAAGGACATAATCTCACTTCGGCTCATAAACTCCGGCGGTGGGCAAGCCAGCTACAAAAAGAGCCTCTTCGGCATAAGCATTTGGGGGAGCCTGATTCGGGGTACCGATATGCTTTTTGTCGGCGAAAGCCAGAGCTCATGTAACCCCATAACCAAGCCTAAGGAGATAGCTGATGTGGTAATTCAGCAGCTGGAGCTGGCCAAAAACCGAGCCTCGGTGTTAAGCAAACAACTACCGGTAATCTTTACCCCGCGGGGGGTGGTAAGCGCCTTAATTTCCTCCCTGATGATAGCGTTCAATGGCAAGATAGTCCTGGAGGGGGCTTCACCCATTGGCAATAGACTTGGCGAGCACGTGTTTGACCCAAAGCTATGGCTATGGGACGACCCAACTCTAGCCTACCGCCCCAACAGCCGCCCCGGCGATGATGAGGGGATACCAAGTCAACGCACCCCCCTTATTGAGGGAGGGACGGTAGCCAGCTTTCTCTACGACCTGCAGACCGCCGCCTTAGCTCACACTAGAAGCACCGGCAACGGCAGCCGGAATGGGGGACTGCCCACCCCCTCGCCCACCACCCTGGTCATTGCCCCGGGCGAGACCAGTTTTGATGAGATGCTGGGCGATATAAAGGAGGGGCTGGTTATTGAGCAGCTCATGGGGGCGGAGCAGGGCAATATTTTAGGCGGCGATTTCAGCGGCAATGTCCTTTTAGGTTATAAAGTGGAAAGTGGTAAAATAGTAGGTAGGGTTAAAGATACCATGCTCTCCGGCAATATCTACCAGGTGCTAAAAGAGGTTGCCGCTATTGGCAGCAAGCCGGAATGGGTGGGCGGCTTTATTCACACCCCCCATATCTACTGCCCCCGCCTGTCAGTAGCGAGTAAGTGATAAAAAGCGTGGATTGATGTGGGGGCTAAAATGACAGAAATTAATCCAAAGAATACTTTTTTGTTCAGTGACCCTCATTTTGACCATAAGAATATTATTAGATTCGCTCATAGACCATTTAAAAATGTCGAACAGATGAACAAGACCATACTTAAAAACTATAATAAAAAAGTGAAGAAGGATAGTCTAGTATATTTTTTAGGTGATATGACACTTCGTGGTGATATGACAATTCGTAAAGGACCTAAAGGACGTGCTTTCTGGTATAATTTTTGGTTTAATCAGCTTAAAGGACATATTATATATTTTAAAGGAAATCATGATCCAAAAGGTTTTAATGAAACAGTGATTCATGTAGACAATTTGTATTTTAAGTTATCACACTTTCCCCGCAATAGGGGAGATTGGGTTGGATGGATGATCCATGGACATGTTCATGATAAATGGCCATTTATAAATTACGATTATAAGACAATAAATGTTAGTGTTGATGTTACTGGATTTAAGCCAGTTAGGCTAAGTGATATTATAAAGGCAGTAAAGAAATATGAGAAGGGGAGTCTTAGAGGGGCGAAGCCCCTCTTTAGAAAAAATTCCCCTTCCCCTTATCGAAGGGGAAGGGGATAAAGGGGATAGGGTTACATGATGGAAGATTTAGTTAAGCTTTTTGCCCGACCAAGGCTCAAATCGCCGATTATGCTGGCTTCCTGGCCCGGAATTGGCAATGTCTCGCTCATCGTCGCTAGCTACTTAAAGAAAAAACTCCCTTTCAAGGAACTGGGAGAGATTGAACCATCCCACTTCTTTGACCCCATCGGGGTGGTAGTCAGGGACCATATCGTCGAGGCGCCGCAGTTCCCAGAAAGCCGCTTCTACTACTGGAAGAATAAGGGCGGTGGCAGCGATATGATACTAGCCATTGGTGAGGACCAGCCCATCACTAAGGGGTATGAGCTGGCAAACTGTGTACTGGATATCGGGGAGAGGTTCGGGGTCAAGCGGGTATATACCTGCGCCGCCGCCCTAAGCAGTATCCACCACACCGAACCGCCCAAGGTGTGGGGGGTGGTCACCAGCCAGCATATGAGCAAGCTTGTGGAGAAATATAGCCTGGTGCAAAGGGGCAATCTACAGATTTCGGGGTTGAACGGTCTATTGCTGGGTGTAGCCAAGGAGAGGAAAATTGAGGGTATCTGCCTCCTGGGTGAGGTGCCAATGCATGCCACCCGAATCCCAAATCCAATGGCGGCCCTGGCGGTGCTCAGGGTGCTGACCAGGATGTTAGATATCGAGATTGACCTAACCGAGCTAAATGAGATGGCTAACGAGGCAGCAGAGAGGATGAAACAGATTGCCGCTGAGGCTATGGGAGAGTACATTGACCACTTCACCCAACCTATCTGGGAACAGGAGGAGGAGGAAGAGGAAGAATAATGGAGCCTCCGATGCCACTACCGATTGAGGAGATTATCACCAGCCTCGGTAACCAGGATAAGTCACTACTGAACTCAAAGCTAGCTCAGCTATCAAGCTTAGGCTCAGCCGAGCTAAAGCTTTTGGACCAAGTATGGGAAACCATTGAGCCAAAGCGGCGGCGGCAGATTATGTATCGCCTGATTGAGCTGGCTGAGGACAACTTTGAGCTTGACTTTGGCAGCATCTTCAAGAGCCGCTTAAAGGACACTGACGCCGAGGTACGGAGCACGGCTATTGAAGGTCTATGGGAAAGCGAGGAGACATCCCTTATTGACCCGCTAATTAATCTACTGGAACAAGACAGCTCGGAGAAGGTGCAGGCGGTAGCCGCTACCGCGCTGGGCAAGTTTGCCCTGCTAGCCGAGCTTAAAAAGCTCCGCCCCCGCCATAAATCCCGGATAAGCCGGTCTTTACTCACCATAATTAATGACAAAAGCAAGCCCTTAGAAATAAAACGCCGTGCCCTAGAGGCGGCGGCGCCATTAAGCCTGCCCCAAATGAAGCAGGCTATTATGGAAGCCTATCAGAGTGGTAATCCCCAGCTGAAGATTAGCGCCCTTTTTGCCATGGGCCGGAGCTGCAGCTGCTCCTGGCTGCCAATCCTGCTAAGAGAGCTGACCAGCACTGATGCCGAGATACGCTATGAAGCCACCGGAGCCTGCGGTGAACTGGGGGAGAAAGAGGTAGTCCCCTATCTTATCGAGCTGGTCGATGACCCTGATATTGAGATTCGGCTGGCGGCGATCAAGGCACTGGGCAAGATAGGTGCTTCTGAGGCTAAAAGCTGCCTTGAGCAGTGCCTTGATAACCATAATGAGATAATTCAGCAGGCGGCAGAGCAAGCCCTCTACGAGCTAGATGGTGGGGAATCATTTCGCTTCTAAACTATGGAGGTGATATGACTATTGACAGTAAGGTCAGGATCCGGGGAAAAAGCTTAGCCGATGCCGCCGTTGATTATGCCTGGAAAATAGACCCCGAGCTATCTCAACTTGATGCCACCCCACGGCTAAGGACCAGTTTCCAGCACTACCTATCAGAATATGCCCGGGAATTTCGTTACCCTTCCCCAGCCAGAGAGCGGTTCGCTATAGAGACCCTGGATGGCAAGCACATTGGCAACTGCACCTATTATGGCATTGATATGGCTAATGGTGAAGCCGAGCTAGGTATTATGATTGGCGACCGCAATTACTGGGATAAGGGCTACGGTGCCAATGCCGTAACCACCCTTGTCAAATATATCTTTCAACATACAAAGCTCAACCGAATCTACCTGAAGACCCTCGCCTCAAACACCAGGGCACAGAAGTGCTTTGCCAAATGCGGCTTCACCCAGTATGGGCAGCTGAAACACAACGGATATAACTTTGTGCTTATGGAACTATACCGTGAGAGATAAAGCAGCAAGCCGGCTTCCTATTTAGCTGGCTGGGGTGGCGCCGGGTTTTTATATCCTTCCAGCAATACCTTGGGCACAAGGTCAGCGAGCTCTTCTAAAGTCCACAAGCCTTCTTTTTTAGTAATAGCCTTCTTTTTCACCGGCTCGGAGTAAAGAGCGATGCTGCCCCCGGTAACATCAAACACCTGACCATTTATATCAGCGGCGGCATCAGTGCACAGATAGATGATAAATGGGGCTACTGTCTCCGGGGCTGGTGGGTTGGTCAACTCCTCAAACCGTTCCTTGGTCATAAGCCCGGCTTCATACCTCTTCTTGAAACCAGCTACTATCTCCTCGCTAAGGGTAAACCTGGTGGCGGCGGTTGGGGCATAGGCATTACAGGTTACCCCATACCGGCCCATCTCTCTGGCTACCGCTCTGGTCAGACCGACAATCCCGGCTTTAGCCGCACCATAATTGCAGTGCCCCACCGTGCCCAGCCAGGCAGTAGAGGTGGTATTTATTATCCGCCCCCACCCCTGCTCTCTCATCAGGGCACAGGCAAAGCGGGTACAAGTGAATGAGCCCTTAAGGTAGGAGTCCAGACACCGGTCCCAGTCCTCCTCGGTCATATTCCAGACCATACGCGGGGCGTCAGCACCGGCATTATTCACCATAATGTCCACCCGGCCAAAGCTGTCCACCGTCGCCTGCATTAGCTTCTCAGCAACACTAAACTCGGAGACACTGCCAAAGAACGCCATCGCCTGACCACCCATCGCCTTAATCTCGCTGGCAACGGTCTCAGCGTCGCCACCGGCGGTGCCGGCGCGGCGGTTATTAGTCACCACCTTAGCCCCCTCCTTGGCCATGGCAATAGCGATAGCTTTCCCAATCCCCTGTCCTGAGCCGGTAACTACCGCTACCTTGTCTTTTAACCAGTCACCCATCTATTTAGCCTCCCTTTCTTATCTTAGTCTTATCTTATTATGTGATTATAATCAGCCCCTGGAGGGCAGAATAACAATCGCCATACCTGATGCCGTCTTCTCCCCTTTTGAATTCTCCGCCCAAAGGCTGCACTCCACATAGTGCTGCCCATCATTAACGTATTTCTTAGTCACTTTGCCCTTAAAAGTAAGAACCTCACCGGGGTAGTTCATGCCCTTATAACTACAACTCAACCTACGGAGAATGCCCTGCTCCCCTATCCAGTCGGTCATTAGCTGACCTAAGAAAGCGCCGACTAGCTGGCCATGAACGATGACGCCGGATAGACCACGGCTCTGGGCAAAGTCCTTATCATAATGAATCGGCAGGTAATCACCCACCGCCCCCGCCCACATCACCAACTGGCGGGTGGTCGGCTGCTTGACCAGGGGGGTGATTTCACTGCCTAGTCTAACATCTCCGTAATAAAGTTGCTTCATCTTAATAACCGATAACCATCTGGCGGCACCTGGCCACCAGTTCCTGACCCTGGCTCCGGTAGGTGCTGCCAAAGGTCATAAATGCCATCTTGCCCATCTTGCCCTGGCGCTCACGAAGGCCGCTGATTTTGAAGACAACGGTTATCACATCGCCCAGCCTGATGGGATGATAGCACTCAAGCTCAGTGCCACCCATAAGCACGGTGCCAAAGGCGGCTAACGACATTAACTCGTCAACAAACTGCTCAAAGCCTATCGCCAGAACAAAGGTGGGCGGGGCAATAACGCCGTCCTGCCACAGGGGGTTGGGGTCGCCAATAGCCCGGGCAAAGCGGCGTATCATCTCTCGCTCAATCTGGTATGAGCGTGGCTCCCACTCCACCCCGAGCTTATTCTTCAGCCTGTCTATGTCTAGCGAACCCTCAGCCATACCAAAAAGTTTACTTTGCCCTGCCTTGCCATGTCAAGATTAGAGAGGGGCTTCGCCCCCTCTCACTACTTTCCCCCTTCCCTAACTAAATACCAAGGGAAGGGGGTCAGGGGGATAGGATTACCATACTAATGGGGTTCCCTGAAAAATCACAGATTTTTTAGGGTGCTAAGGGGGATAGGTCACTACATAAAAGCTAGAGCCTTTTGTTATAAACAGAAAACATGCTATTATAGTCATAACATCCACAGTGAGTTAGCCATGACCTCACACAGGGTAAAACGAGCAAAGACAGGTGATAACCTCGCCATCCAGACCTTCAATCTGACCAAGAGGTTCAATGGGCTGGTGGCAGTGGACGGTATTGAGCTAAATGTCAGAAAAGGCGAGCTGTTTGCCCTCCTTGGGCCTAACGGCGCCGGTAAAACCACCACCATCAATATCCTGTGTTGCCTGCTCAAACCAAGCAAAGGCACGGCCCACATAATGGGCTATGACATCCTCAAGCAGCCATTTAAGGTTAAGGAGATTATTGGTGTCGCCCCCCAGGAAACGGCTATCTCAGGGCATCTCAACACTCAAGAGAACATGAATCTAATTGGCAAGATTCACGGCGTAAATGACAGAGAGCTAAAAATCAGGTCGCAGCAGCTACTAGAGACGATGGGGCTTGAGTCACGGGCTAAAGACCAGGTACGAAAATTCTCCGGCGGTATGAAGCGAAGGCTCAATATAATGATGGCGCTGATTCATAATCCCGAGGTGCTGTTCCTTGATGAGCCTACCCTTGGTCTTGACCCCCAAGCCAGACGAGCAATATGGGAATACATTATCCAGCTAAAAGGGGAAAAGACGATCTTACTCACCACCCACTACATGGACGAGGCAGACTTCCTCGCCGACCGAATTGGCATCATGGATGAGGGTAAAATTGTCGCGCTGGGCACCAGCCAGAAACTCAAGGTAAGCATGCGGGAAAAGAATACCATGATTGTTTCTGCCCGGAATCTTACCCCGAAGGTTATAGACGAAATGCGAAGCAAATATGCCGAGGTAAGCATAACCGGTGACACGATGCTGATTACCGACAGACGACTCGATTTCAGGGAAATCGTTGACCGTTTGCAATTATCGGGGGCTACCGTCCGCTCCGCCCACATCAAGGAGCCAACCCTGGAGGATGTCTTCCTCAAGCTAACCGGTAAAGAGCTAAGAGAATGAGAATCTGGGAGCTATTTAAGAAAAACCTTAAGGAAACCTATAGAGACCCGCTGGCGCTGGGCTTCCTCCTGGGGTTCCCCCTGGTGTTCATGCTGCTTTTCGGGGCGATTTTTAGCGGTGAGCCCACCCAAAATTTCCCCGTTGGCGTGATTGACGAAGACAATACCCCGATGTCACAAGCCTTCATCAATGAAGCCCTGGCTAAGGTGTCAGTGCTGAAAGTTACTACCTATGGCGATATTGATACTGCCAGCAAAGACCTCAAGTTTGGTGAGCTAGACGCCTATATTGTCATCCCCCAGGGTTTTGGGAAGCAGGTAGAAAGAAACTGGCAGGGGGAAAAAGCCGATATTACCCTCCAGATGACCTATGATGAAAGTGACGTTATGGTATCCGAGCAGCTCATTTCCATCATCAATGCTGTCGCCCGCGCCTTCGCCCATATTGAGATACCGGTAACCATTAATGCTAACCCTATCCATATTGAGACTGAGATAACCTATGTTGACTTTATTGCCCCGGGGATAATAATCTTCGGGCTTTTGATATTAATACCGACCTCGGCGCGAATGGTGGTGCGCGACAAGGAAAAGGGCTTCCTGTCCCGTTTGCTGACGACACCAGCCAGACCGGTGGACTTCATTCTGGGATACTCCCTGTGCCTGGTGGCTATTACCATCGCCCAGATAATAATCTTCATGGTTGCTGCCTGGTTGCTCGGCATGAATATCGTCGGCAACTTCGGGCTGGCGTTCCTTATCTTCTTCCTCACCGGCCTGTGCAGCGTTGGCGTCGGTATGGTTATCGCCTCACTCTCCAAGACGGAACAGCAGGCCGAGCCCCTTTGCTGGCTGATTTCCATGCCCCTGGCGATGCTCTCCGGGTGCTGGTTCTCCATAGAGATGATGCCCTCATACCTCAGGGGTTTCGCCTATGCCTTCCCCTATGCCCACGCCATCAGCGCCTCAAGGGGCGTTCTGATTCGGGGAGTGGGGATGGAGGCAATAAGCAACGACTTTCTCTTTCTCATCGGCTGGACAGTGGTTATCTTTGCCATCGGCATCATACTGTTCCGAAGAAGTATGCGAAGCTAGATGGGTATAAAAGCTATTAAATGGCTTGGTAATAGCCTCAGGGTCCTTGACCAGACTAGGCTCCCCCAGAAAGAGGTCTATCTGGAGCTTAGCCGCTATCAGGATGTAGCCTCAGCCATCACAGAATTGACAATCAGGGGTGCTCCTGCCATCGGGGTAGCTGGTGCCTATGGGGTTGCCCTCGGCGCCATAAAAATCAAGGCGAGGTCAAGAGAGGACTTCCTAAGAAAGCTCCAGGCCATTACCCAGACCATCGCCAGCACCCGACCCACCGCCCGAAATTTGTTCCGCGCCCTTGAGCGGATGCAACAAATAGCTGAGTCGGGCAAAAACATAGAGCAGATTAAAAAAGCCCTGGTCAATGAAGCCATCAGGATACATACCGAGGAGGCGGAGGCAACACTAAAACTCAGCCAGCTCGGCGCCGAGCTAATTAAGGACGGCTTTACTGTCCTGACCCACTGCAATACCGGAGCGCTGGCTACCGCCGGCTATGGCACCGCCCTTGGGGTAATCAGGCAAGCCAGGGAGCAGGGCAAGAGAATAAAAGTTCTCGCCACCGAGACCCGACCCCTCCTCCAGGGGGCAAGAATCACCGCCTGGGAGCTGAAGAAGGCTAAAATCCCCTTTACCCTTATCACCGACTCCATGGCTGGGTATTTTATGGGCAAGAGGGAGGTTGACTGCGTCATTGTTGGCGCCGACCGTATTGCGGCTAACGGCGATACCGCCAATAAAATCGGCACCTATACTTTAGCCGTGCTGGCTAAGGAGCACGGCATCCCCTTCTATGTTGCCGCCCCCACCACCACCATTGATATGTCGCTTGCTTCCGGGGCTGAAATCCCCATTGAGGAGAGAAGCCCGGAAGAAATAACCCATATTCAGGGAATAGCCATTGCCCCCGCAGGCATTAAAGTCCAAAACCCCGCCTTTGATGTTACCCCCCATAAATATATAACCGCCATCATTACCGAGAGTGGTATAATAAGAGAGCCGTATGGGGAGGGGCTTAGAAATGAAAATCCGAGAACTGTCAATTAATATTTGCCTGAGCTTTTGTGAGAAAGGCGTAAACGAGATTAACTCATTGAATTGGGTGATCTCAATTTTTTATAGGGAGCAATAATGCCGGAAAATCCAATGTATTAAAGCTAATGGAAGTCCTTGAGAATATATTATCATCAGTACGTGAGGTGGGTAATCGAGACTTGCAAAACGTCCCTCTATCCTCTGAAAGGATGCCTACAGACTGGGTATTTGCGCAAGATCAAACTAGGAAGATGAAATTTTCGTTTTCTCTACAAATTGAACAAGCTGATGGAATTATTCAAAAGGACGAGCATCTCAAAGAGAAAAATCCTGTTTGGTTTATGTTCGACCTCAAGGGTGGTTGGCCCAAAATGTTTAAAGCTGCTGGCACTATAGAGTACAAAAAGAATCGCCCCTCTTTAACAGTTACCAAGGTAAAAATACCTAACGACCACGGTGCCTATAAGACAGACCCTATACTTTTTGATAAGGAGAGGGGGAAAATTTTAGCCCTTAGGCCAGGCTCATTCCGAGACGAACAAGTTTGGAAGATAATTAGGTATGTTAATATCGACGAGAACCAATGGAGAAATGACTATGTGGCTGTAGGTAATGCCGTTTATGGCTTCTTTATCCAGCTTTACGATGAAGTTTTCAAAGACCTATTTGTAAGTATTCGTGCCATCCGTAAAATTGAACCTCTTGGCGACGAGATTGTTGAATCCTTATTTAAACTGAGTCAAGGTATTCCGGAGAAAATAGAGTTGCATGACAGCATCGTCAATTATATCAAATCGCTTGTTTTCGCTGGTGAAAGCTCAGCGTATTCGCTTTGTTTATCCTGAACAAGAGTGGGAAACGCCATATAAAGATTCAGGTAGGGAGACTTACAGCTACCCTTGAGTCATTACGGTTCTGCTGTAGAGCAGATGCTTGCTCTCGCTGCAGAAATTGTGCGACATGGTAGCAATAAGGTAGTCCTAATAGAAGAGCCGGAAGCTCATTTTTATCCTGATTTACAAAGAAAGTTTATAAGGTTTCTAAAGGAGAACCAAGAAACCTTCAGACATCAATATCTCATAGCTACTCACTCTAACATATTTATTGACGAGTTCATTAACATGAAGGGCAATGTTTTTTATGTCCATCTCTGAAAAAGATAATGAGGCTGAGCCACAAAGTACTCCCAAGTTGAACTTTTAATAAGGACAAGTCCCCAGGTTTATTAGAGACTTTGGCCTAAGACTCCTCAGATTTGCTTCTAGCAAACGGAATTCTAGTATTGGAAGGGGCTTACAGACATAGAGTGTTTACACAGACTGGGCCAGAAAGATAGGGAAGCCTTTTGAAGAGATTAGCTTAGAGGTTATAGATGTTGAGGGAGCTGGCAACATTAAGAATTACTTATTGTCGATGCTATACAGAAGCACATGTTTGCAGAGGTATGCGCAATATGACAAAAACGCTGAGGATACTGTGAGAAAGGCTGTTGAAGGAATAGTTCCGGAAGAAAATATTACTCAGTCCTTGAAAAAGGGAGACATTGAAGATTACTATCCGCGTGAGCTGGTTCTGGAGTTTGCTAGGGAATTTGCTCCCAAGAAAGGCAAAACTACAAGGCGAAATTCCTGATGAGATAAAAGAAGGAGAAACAGTTAAAAAGCTTAGTGAGCTTCTTTATGGCGATTGGTGGAAAAGGAATTTGGCAGAAAAGGTAATCAAGGAGATGAAGCCTGAACAGATAGTACGAGGAGGTAAGAACTAAGCTAACGCAAGATTTATGAGTCCATATATTAAGGAGGCTCTAATGCCACAGGCTAAAATCGGGGTCATCGGGGGGACGGGGCTGTATGATATTGAGGGGCTGACCGATATTGAAGAAGTCAATATAGATACCCCCTTCGGCAAGCCCAGTGATACCATAATTATCGGCCGGCTGGAGGGGGTGGGCATTGCCTTTCTGCCCCGCCACGGGAGGGGGCACCGCATCTCCCCCACCGAAGTCCCGTCAAGAGCTAATATCTACGCCCTGAAATCGCTGGGGGTGGAGCATATCATCTCCGTCAACTCGGTGGGGAGTTTCAAGAAAGAATTAAAGCCCGGAGACCTGGTTATCCCCGACCAGCTCATTGACCGCACCCGCCGAAGGGTAAGCACCTTTTTCGGCGAGGGCATTGTCGCCCATATCCCCTTTGCCGAACCCTTCTGCCCGGACTTAAGCCAGATTTTATTTAAGGCGGCGAAAGAAACCGGGGCGAGCGTCCATCCCAAGGGCACCTATGTGGCCATGGAGGGCCCGGCATTTTCCACCAGGGCGGAATCAAGGCTATACCGCTCGTGGGGGGCGGATATTATCGGCATGACGATGCTGCCTGAAGCCAAGCTGGCACGGGAGGCGGAAATCTGCTACGCCAGCATTGCCTGCGTCAGCGACTATGATAGCTGGCAGGAAGAAGCCGAGCCGGTTACGGTAGATATTATCCTGAATATTATGCACCGGAGCATTGACAGCGCGAAGAAGATTATCAAGCTCGCCGTGGCGAGAATACCCCAGAAGCGTGATTGCCCCTGCGCCAGCGCACTGAAGACAGCAATTATAACTGTCGGCGAATTTGATACCGGCAGAGACAAGGAAGAAACTAAACCTCTTGATTGGTAAGTATATTAAGTGACGAGTCAAATCCTAAGCACTAAATCCTAAATATAGAATTTAGATTGGATTTAGATTTACAACTAAGGAATGTTAGTTATGCCTAAAATTGAATTTGGCTGCCGAATAACGGCTATTGGCAGCATGCCCCACACCGACCCAGCCGAGGCATGCTCGCAGGTCAGCCGCTACCTTAAGGACATCCCCGCCTGGCCCCAGTTACCCAAGCGTACTTTCCTGGAGAATATGTGTGCCCAGTTCAGCCAGGGCTTCCCCGGGGCGGTGGTCAAGGGAGAGACTCTCCATATTGACCGCTCCCAGGATTTAGATAAGGAACTGGAAGAGCTTTATGCTGCCTATCTGGAAAACAATATTGATAAATATCCCATTACCCAAGACTATGCCGCTGGTCTTCACCGCTTTTTAGGCTTAGAAAACTTAACACCGCTAGCCGTCAAAGGGCAGATAACCGGGCCGGTTACCTGGGGGCTGACCGTTACCGATGACGAGAAGCGGGCCATAATCTATGATGATATCCTGGTGACGCCGTGCCCAAGCTGCTCCGGCTAAAGGCAGGCTGGCAGGAAAAGGCGCTAAGGAAAATCTCCAAGAATACCATTATCTTTGTTGACGAGCCATATATGTCTGCCTTCGGCTCGGTCTCCATGAACCTTTCCACGCGAGAGGGTCATCAGCCTGCTGGAAGAGGTCTTTGGCGGGATCAGCGGGCTCAAGGGAGTCCACTGCTGCGGCAACACCGACTGGTCAGTTTTGCTCGGTACCAACTTTGATATCCTGAGCTTTGACGCCTATAACTATGCCCAGTCGCTGAGCCTCTATCCGGCGGAAATAAGAAGTTCTTGGATAAAGGTGGCGCTATTGCCTGGGGGATTGTCCCCAATGATGAACCATCGCTGGCAAGGAAACGGTAGCCAGCCTGAAAGACCGCCTTGAGGCAGCGATGGCACCCTTCACCAGAAACGGCGTCCCCTTCCGGCAACTGATAAAGCAAGGCCTGCTTACCCCCAGCTGTGGGCTGGCATCGCTAAGTATTGACGCCGCCGCCCAAGCCCTTGAGCTGCTGGCTGAGCTATCGGCAAATATAAGAAAGCGATATGGGTAATAAGTGGAATGCCAGATTGAAGCAATAAAGCCAAGTGCAACTGCACCTACGAGCCGTGCTCAAGAAAAGGCAAGTGCTGTGAGTGCATCTCTTACCACCTTGAGTCCAGCGAGCTTCCCGCCTGCGTCTTCCCCCCTGAGGTAGAGAAGACCTACGACCGCTCCTTTGCCCGCTTTGTCCAGGTCTTCTCCGGTAAAGGTGGCAGGAAAGGCTGATTTAGGTTATATTACTAACGATGAACAAGAAAAGACAGGTAGCCATCTTAAAACACCGGCGCAAGAGAAAGAAGCTGGAGCTTAAGAAGAAAGGCTCAGGCACAACCCCAGAGCTAAGCCATGAAGCAAGTCTATCTGCTCACCGGCCAGCCGGGGACAGGCAAAACCAGCCTTATAAAACAAGCCATCGCCGGGGTGAAGGGCAAGGCTGGCGGGTTTTACACCGAGGAAATAAGGAGCCAGGGGGTAAGACAAGGCTTCCGGCTGGTTACCCTGGACGGACAGACTGCCATACTGGCTCATATCAATTTCAAAAGCCCGCATCGGGTGAGCAAGTACGGGGTTGATATTGATAGCCTGGAGAAGGTCGGCGTTTCTGCCCTTGAACAAGCCGCCCGGGAGTGCGACCTGGTCGTCGTTGATGAAATTGGCAAGATGGAGCTATTCTCGGCCAAATTCAGGGAAGCTGTTCAAAGCATAATTAATAGCGGGAAGAAAGTCCTCGGCACTATCATGCTCAGCCCCAACCCCTATGCCGACGCTATCAAGCGCCAGCCCCAGGTAAATCTGATAACCGTAACCAGAGCCAACCACCAGCCAGGTGCTGCAAGAGCTACAAGACTGGCTAAACGCCCCATAGCCCCCCAAAATTATAGTATAATTACCTTAGAAGAATTACGAGAAAAAACATTAACTGGGAGTTAAAGACCGATAAAGCCAAACTCCTGAGGAAAGAGGCGCTGGGGAAGTAATAAAGCCTATAAGGGGGTATAAGAATGTATCAATACTTTGCCTATGGATGTATAAAAACTATTTGACTGGTTTATTGACTGTAATTGGTGGTATTGCCGAATCATCACCACGACACCCTGGTCCCCCCGTATTTCACATCGTGGTAGCAACTATATTTGTTATCCTATGTCTTATTCATATATGTTTAAACCGCAGGACTATTACCAAATACATTAAAGGTAACAAACAGGGCGTCTAAGAGGGGGTGGGATTACCTAAAGCAGCTTTGCTTCCAGTATGAGTTCTGCCATCCATCTAGCCGCTTTGCCCACCACCTCGGGGCAGCCTTTATCGCTATGACCCCCGGCATCCTCAAATTTTTTGAACTCATCCTCGTCAATAATGTAGTAGGGCCGCCCTAAGACTTTAGTCTGGATATTGCGGCAGACCACAGAGCCATACTCTTTAATATATTTGTCCCGAAACTTTCTGGCCAGTTCATAGGTCCGGGATGAAGGAGCAATACTCCCAAAGTCGCCAAATTTATCCCTCTCTCTACCTAACAGGGAGCCCAGAACCATGATAGACCCCACATAGGCCCCGCAACTGCCATCAACAGTCCCACAGCCACCACCAGCGAGGCCAGTGGCTGCCTTGAAAATATCATCATTCCTGATATCAAAGGCATCCTGGAGCGCAGCTATTGCACACTGGCTGCAGCCCTTGTAGTCCTTTTCATATTTCTTACCCAGCTCATAGGCCTTCTCAGCGGCAGTCTTTGCCATTGTCTTACCTCCCTTTTAAGAAATACCGTCCAACTAACTTCTACGGTAAAACCCATTATATTAACTCCAGCAGATAGCGTCAAGGTGGCGGGAGTTGCTTGACAAGCTTCAGTGCGAACTGTAGTGTTTCGTGATAGAATAGAAGCTAAAGCAATCTTTAAAAGGGGAAGGGGATAAAGGGGATAGGGTTGACTAAAAATCCTATTAAATTCGGCACCGACGGCTGGCGGGGGATTATCGCTCAGGACTTCACCTTTGATAACGTGAGGGCTTGTGCCCAGGCGGTGGCTGACTACCTCAAACAGGCGGAGCTGGCAAGCGAGGGGCTAATCATCGGCTATGACACCCGCTTTGCCTCCGAGGACTTTGCCCAAGCCGCAGCTGAGGTTGTTGCCGGCAATGGAATAAATGTCTACCTCTGCCCCAAGGCGACACCAACGCCGGTGATAAGCTACGGCATTCTGGCGAAAAAGACGGGCGGTGCCATCATCATCACTGCCAGCCATAACCCGGCTAACTGGAACGGCTTCAAGTTCAAAACTCAAGACGGGACTAGTGCCTCACCTAAGATTACCACTGAGATAGAAAAGCGTCTCTCTAATATCCTGACCTCAGGTAAAATAAACCAAATGCCACTGCCCAAAGCCCTAGACCAGGGCACCGTCCAGTATTTTGACCTGGCGCCAATCTATGTCAAGCAATTAGCCAGGCTCGTTGACCTGGACCAGTTACGCCAAGCCAAGTTAAAGGTAATAGCTGACCCTATGCATGGGGCGGGCATCGGCTATTTTAAGACATTGCTGGGTGGTGGCACTCTTAAGCTAGTAGAAATAAATAGCGAGCGTAATCCCCTCTTCCCCGGGATAAGACCCGAGCCAATTGCCACCAACCTTGCCAAGCTCTCGGCGACGGTTAAAGAGCAGAAGGCAGACGTTGGCTTAGCCACTGATGGGGATGCCGACCGCATTGGCATAATTGATGAGAAGGGTGTGTTTTTAACCCCCCTCCAGGTCTTTGCCCTCCTCTGCCTCTATTTGCTGGAGGTGCGGGGAGAGAAGGGGGCTATCGTCAAGACCATAACTGATACTACTATGCTCTACCGTTTAGGCGAAATATTTAATGTCCCGGTTTACGAGACGCCGGTGGGCTTTAAATATGTCGCCGAAGAAATGATAACGACAAACGCCCTTGTTGGCGGGGAGGAGAGTGGCGGCTACGGCTTCCGCGGTCATGTGCCGGAGCGAGACGGCATTCTGGCTGGTCTTTACTTCCTTGACCTTATGCTCAAGACCGGCAAGACCCCGTCGCAACTCCTCGACTACCTATACAGTAAAGTCGGCCCTCACCACTATCAGCGCCAGGATTTTACCTTCCCTGAAGACCAGTGCCAGGCGATAACTAACCGCATCAGCGATAATCTACCGCGGTCCCTTGACGGGATTAAAGTGGTAAAATCAGATACAACCGATGGCTTCCGCTTTATACTGGCGGATAATAGCTGGCTACTCATCAGGTTTTCCGGAACCGAGCCACTACTCCGCATCTATGCCGAAAGCGACAGCCCAGCGCGGGTAGAAAGATTCCTTGAACTGGGGAGGCAATTGGCTGGGGTCTAAGAGCCCGGCTTATCCTTAAAGCACAGAGCACCAGTCGGGCAGGCAATCACACACTCGCCACACTCCAGGCACCGGCATTTACCAATGGGCTCGTCACCAAAGGTGGTGACCCTTCGCTCAAAGCCACGGTGGGCAAAACCAAGGACTCCGATACCCAGCCGCTCCCGGCAGACCCAGATACACCGGCCACAGACCACGCACTTGTTCGGGTCATAGATAAACACCGGGCTGCTGGAATCCACCGGCAGATTGCGTAAAATCTTCCTGAAGCGCCTCGACTTGAGCTTAACACCGAGGTGAGCCGCTATCTTCTGAAGCTCGCAGGAGCCACTAACCGGGCAGTGGGCACAATCAACCACATTGCTGGCCAAAAGCAGCTCAAGGGCAGTGCGTGCCAGCCTTAGAGCCCCAGCGCCCCTGGTGTTCACCACCATGCCTTGTTCCACTATCTCAGTGCAGGCAGTAACCGGTTGACTTTTGCCCTCCACCTCCACCCAGCACAGCCGGCAGGAAGCGGCAGGCTCTGAGGCATCACGTAAGGCACAGAGATTGGGGATATAGATGCCATTATTTAGCGCCGCCCACAGGAGCCTCTCCCCCTCGCGGGCTTTTACTTCTTTGCCATCAATAATTAAAGATACCGTCTTCATCTTCTTATTTTAACACTGGCACCAGGCTTGGCGGTGACAATTTGACCACCGCCCTGTACTGGGGAGGGCAGGCGGAAAGACAGGTGCCGCACTTGACACACTTCTTCTGGTCAATAATCTTATACCGCTTGGTGGGGTGGCTGGATATTGCCTCCACGGTGCAAGTGCCAACGCAGGCATCACAGGCGCGCTCGCACCTCTCCGGGATAATGTAATAGGCGATGAGGTCGCGGCACATGAGTGCCGGGCATCGTCCCTCCTTGATATGCGCCTCATATTCCTCACGGAAAAAGCGCAGGGTGCTCAATACCGGATTTGGTGCTGTCCTCCCCAGACCACAGAGTGAGCCCGCCTTCACATCCTCCGCCAGCTGGCTGAGCATATCAAGGTCTTCAATCTTCCCCTTACCCCTGGTAAATTCATCCAGGACTTGCAGCATCTGTTTTGTCCCGAGACGGCAGAAGGTGCACTTGCCGCAGGACTCCCTCTGCGTAAATTCCTGAAAATAGCGGGCTATCTCTACCATGCAATCGTCTTCATCAAGGACAATCATCCCCCCCGAGCCCATCATCGCCCCGGCATCGGTAAGGGAGTCAAAGTCAATAGGCAAATCAAGGGCAGATTCAGGGAGACAGCCGCCGGAGGGGCCGCCTATCTGCACTGCCTTGAAACGCTTGCCCTCCTTAATACCGCTGCCAACATCAAAGATGACGTGGCGCAGGGTGGTGCCCATGGGCACCTCAACCAGCCCGGTGTTAACCACCTTACCGGCAAGGGCAAAAACCGCCGTCCCCTTGCTTCCCTCAGTGCCAATGCTGGCAAACCTCTCACCCCCATACTGAATTACGTGACGGATAAAGGCTAAGGTCTTCACATTATTGATAACCGTCGGCTTCCCGTAAAGGCCACTGACTGCCGGATATGGCGGGCGGTAATAGGGGGTGCCCGCTTTGCCCTCCAGCGAGGCAATTAATGCCGTCTCCTCACCGCAGACAAAGGCACCCGAGCCTTGAAACAGCCGGATATCAAGGCTGAAATCACTGCCGAGGATATTTCTGCCCAGCAACCTTAGCTTCCGCGCCTGGCGAAGAGCCAGCCGCGCTCTTTGCACAGCAAGGGGGTACTCCGCCCGAACATAGATATAGCCGTATCTTGCCCCGACAGCATAGCCGGCAATAAGCATGCCTTCTAATACCGAATGAGGGTCGCTCTCCAGAATGGCCCGGTCCATAAAGGCGCCGGGGTCCCCCTCATCGCCGTTACAAACTAGATATTTGGGCTTACCCCGGGCCTGGCGGCAGATTTCCCACTTCTCCCCGGTGGGGAAGCCAGCGCCACCCCTGCCCCTCAGCCCCGATTTTTGGACCTCAGCAATAATCTCCTCCGGTCGCATCTGGAGTGCCTTTGCCAGAGCGCCGTAGCCGCCGTTGGCGATGTAGTGTTCTATATGTTCCGGGTCAATATATCCGCAGTTTTTAAGAATAACCTTCTGCTCAAACCGGGCGCGGGGGAAATCAGCGAAGCTGGGAACAAGATCATTTTTCTCCAGAGCACCGAGGACAAACTCAAGGCAGGGGTTATCGCCGAGGACAAATTCCCTGACCAGCCTCTGGGCGATTACCGGGTTGACCGGCCCATAGCAGATAGAAGGATAACCGGGTTTGATTATGGTAACGATTGGTTCCGCATAGCAATGCCCCATGCAGCCAACCTCAATTACGGGGCAGTTAATTTTATGCTTTTTAAGCTCGCCCTTTATCGCCCGGAGCACTTCAAGAGCCCCCGCGGCACGACCGCAGGTGGCAGTGCCCACCATAATTACCGGTTTGTCACCCCCAAGCTCCCGCCATTGGGATTCGGCATGGCTCTTTATCTCCTGGAAAGCTGAGGGCACACTCTGACGCCTGGTTACTTTCACTGTTTTTCTTTTTCCAGTTTAAATGAGAGCAGGATTCCATCCACTTTAGTTGGTTCAACCTTGCCCTGCGGTTTATCATCAACCACAGTTACCGGCGCCATAACACAGCAGCCGACGCAGGCGACAGTATCCAGATCAAACTCCCGGTCCGGGGTGGTCTGTCCCCGGTCAATACCCAGCCGCCTCTTCCACGCGTCCAGCGTGATGTAACCACCCTTCATATGGCAGGCGGTGCCCAAACACACCCTTATTGAGTGCCTTCCCGGAGGCTGGAGACGGAACTGATTATAAAAGGTAACCACACTATAAACATCCATCTCGGGAATATCGAGAAACTGAGCAACCTCAAGCATAGCCTCCCGGGGAAGATAGCCGAGCTTCCCCTGAAGTGTTTGCAAGATGGGGATAAGATTCCCTCTTCTCTTACCAAACCTCTGTAGGACCCGCCTTGCTTTTTGTTTGAGCTTAGTCTGTTCTTCAGTCATTAGCAATGCCTTACTTGTCAGACAGGGCTTCCACCGCCGGTAAAGGAATGCCCTCAAATAGCCTGAGGGCGGCGCCGCCGCCGGTAGAGACATGGGTCATTTTATCGGTCAAGCCCAATTCCTCTATCGCCTCAGCGATAGAACCACCGACAATAACCTTAGTTGCATCTAGCCTAGCCAGCAATTCCACAATAGCCGTAGTTCCTTTACGAAACCTTGGGAATTCAAAAACTCCCAATGAACCAGTCCAGATAATCGTTTTGGTTTTTCTGAGCTTGGCGGCAAAAATGGTAATCGTCCTGGGACCGATATCCATAATCTGCCAGGTCGGAGGAACTTCGCCAACAGTTACCACCCTTGACTTGGCTTCAGGGTCAAAATCTTTAGCCACCACCACGTCAGCGGGAAGGAGAAGGTGAATACCCATCTCGGCACTTTTCTCTACCAGTCGCTGGGCAACCTGATTTTCACCTTCAGGGACTGGCGAGCTGCCCAGGTGATAAGCTGACGCCCTTAAAAAGGCCAAACCCATACCCCCGCCGATAAGGAGGGAATCCACCTTTCGCATCATATTTTCCATAAGACCAATCTTATCCTTAGCCTTAGCCCCGCCGACTATCGCCGCACACGGAGGAGTGTGTGAATCTAAGACCCCGGTCAGGGTATCAACCTCCTTCTCCAGCAAAAAGCCAGCCACCGAGGGAAGATATTTGGTAACACCAACCGTAGAGGCGTAAGTACGGTGAGCAACACCAAAGGCATCGTTAACATATACCTCGCTTAAGCGAGCAAGGACTTTGGCAAACTCAGGGGTATTCCTTTGTTCCTCGACATGAAAGCTAAGGTTCTCCAGGAGGAGCACCTCGCCACTCTTCAGTTCTTTAGTAGCCGCCTCAACCTCCGGCCCGATACAATCCTTAGTTGTTCTGACCGCAGTCCCCAAGATTTTTGATAGCCGCTTGGCTACTGGCACCATTCTTAGCTTCTCCACCACTTTGCCTTCAGGACGCCCCAGATGTGAGCAGAGGATGACCTTTGCCCCTTCCTGGATGAGGTATTTTATCGTGGGTAAAGCCGCCCGAATGCGAGTATCATCAGTAATGGCTAAGGTCTGCCGGTCTAAGGGGACGCTGAAATCAACCCTGACCAAAACCCTTCTACCCTTAACGTCAATATCCCTTAATACCCTTTTCTCCATCATCCCTCCTTTTACTAATACCAAAATATTAGCACCAATGGCTATTGCTATCAATCTCCCCCCCAAAAAAAAGTATTGACAAATAGCGGTAACTTGATTATAATCTACTTTCAACTAAATAAAGTAAAGGCTGAGAACAGGACTAGTAGGCTTCAAGCCAAGGCACAGAGAGTCGGGTAAGGTGTGAGCCGATGCCGGCGCTGAAGCGGAATGGACCTGGGAGCCGCAAACCGAAAGTCCTTTATTTATGAAGGGCAAGTAGGCTTTGCCGCCAGGGAAGCGTTAGCAGATCCCAGGGTACTGAGGTAAATAGCCTCCGTACCGGAAAGAGATGGTCAGTTAGCAGCTGACCAAGAAGGGTGGCACCGCGAAGTAACCTCCTCGCCCCTTTAGGGCGAGGAGGTTTTTAATTAAGGAGGTAAAAGGAAAGGAGAAAAATGGCAAAAAATTTTGAGAGAGCAATGTATTTTCTTGACCAGAAGGATATGCCAACCCAATGGTACAACATCCAGGCTGATTTACCTGAGCCACTACCACCCCTGCTTCACCCCGGCACCAAGGAACCTACCCGCCTGCCACCACCATTATTTCCCGAAGCGGCTAATGACCAGGAGTTCAGTAAGGAGCGCTACATAGAAATTCCCGAAGAGGTGCAGGCGGCCTACCGCACCTATCGTCCGACTGCCTTGCACCGGGCATATCGGTTGGAGAAGTATCTGGATACGCCCGCCAAGATTTTCTATAAATACGAGGGAACGAGCCAGGCGGGTAGCCACAAACCCAACACGGCGATGGCTCAGGCATATTACAACAAGAAAGAGGGCACCAAGCGTCTGGCTACCGAGACCGGCGCCGGTCAGTGGGGCAGCGCCCTGGCTCTGGGCTGCGCCTTCTTCGGCCTGGAGTGCAAGGTCTACATGGTCAGAGTAAGCTACAACCAGAAGCCCTACCGACGCATCCTGATGGAGACCTGGGGAGCTAAGGTTGTCCCCAGCCCCAGCCCGGACACCGAGGTGGGGCGCCGTTTCTTAAAGGAAAATCCGGAACATCCGGGGAGCCTGGGCATCGCCATCAGCGAAGCCTGCGAGGACGCCTTCACCCACGATGATACCAAGTACTCCATCGGCAGTGTCGTCAACCACGTTCTGCTCCACCAGACCATTATCGGCGAGGAAACCATAAAGCAGATGGAGATGGCTGACGCCTACCCCGATATTATTGTCGGCTGTGTCGGTGGCGGCTCAAACTTCGCCGGGCAATTCCTGCCCTGGATAAAGGACAAATTCAGCGGCAAGAAGAAGGATATGCGCATCATCTGCGTCGAGCCTACGGCGGCCCCCAGCCTGACCAAGGGCCCCTATACCTGGGACTACGGGGACATCGCCGGGCTTGCCCCGATAGTCAAGATGTATACCCTAGGTCATACCTTTATCCCATCCCCAATTCACGCCGGCGGATTGCGCTACCACGGCATGGCGCCTATCGTTAGTCACCTCTACAAGCTAGGCTTTATTGAAGCCGTAGCCGTGCCCCAGATACCCACCTTCGAAGCCGGGGTAATCTTTGCCCGGACTGAGGGCATTATCTCCGCTCCTGAGCCCTGCCATGACCTCAGGGTAGCGATTGATGAGGCCCTCAAGTGCAAGGAATCGGGCGAAGCCAAGACCATCCTTATCAACCACAGCGGGCACGGGCATTTCGACCTCTCTGCCTATGACGCTTATCTCTCGGGCAAACTTGTGGACTACGCCTATCCCGAGGCAGAGGTCAAGAAGGCACTAAAAGACCTGCCCCAGGTGCCAGCATAAATAGAAGAAAAAGGGCTGGGCATATATGCCCAGCCCTTTCCATCATATCCATCATACAAGATAAGATATAGCCTTCAGCTACTCCTGACCCACTCCACGGCGTTCAGGAAAACGCCAAAACCATCCCCCCGCTCCCTCGGTGGCTCCCTTGTCCACCTCGGATGCTGTGTCCAGCGAATAAACCGCTCCGGGTGAGGCATCAAGCCAAAGATACGCCCCGAGCCATCACAGATACCAGCAATACTATCCACTGAACCATTGGGATTGTAAGGGTAGCCTGCCTCGACATTACCGGTCTCATCGGCGTAACGCACAACCACATTTAACTGCCCTAGCGTCTCCGAATCAGCCACCACCTTACCCTCGCCGTGGGCTACCGGGAGGTACAGAGCGCTTATGCCTCTGGTGAAGATACAGGGGCTTTTCTGGTTAACTTGTAGGTAGACCCAGCGACACTCAAATCGGTTGGAATCGTTGCCGGCCAGGGTCAGGCTGCACTTCCCATCAACCGATGGGGGCAGGATGCCAGCTTTGACCAACACCTGAAAACCGTTGCAAATCCCCAAGATAAGCCCGTCTCGGTCAACGAACCTCTGGATATCCTCACCAAGCTTAAGCCTTAGCTCATTGGCCAGGATTTTGCCCGCGGAAACATCATCGCCATAGGTAAAGCCGCCGGGTATGACCAGTATCTGGTAGTGGGAAAGAGGCTTCTCCCCCCGCACGAGCTCATTGACATGGGCTGAGTCTACCACCGAGCCGGCTTGCTCAAAGGCAAAGGTAGTCTCAACATCACAGTTTGTCCCTGGAGCCCGTAATATTAATGTCCTTACTTTGACCATCCTTACCTACCAGCGCAGTGGTTTCTGCCAGGCCTCTTTTAGTTCCGCCAGAGGAACTGAAACCACCCTTTCTCCATTAATGCCATAAACCTCAAACCTATCGCTTTTGGTCACCCGCCCGATGGCGGCAAATTCCGCCCCGCTCATCGCCTGCTCAAAGCGCTGACTATCCCCCGGTGCTACCTCAACCAGGAAGCGGGTGTTAGATTCGGAAAGGAGTATGCTGTCATTTCTAGCGATAGGCTCACCCAGGGGAACCTTATCCAGCTCAAGCGTCATGCCCAGTCCCCCGGCGAAAGCCATCTCCGCCGCCGCCACCCCCATGCCACCCTCGCTGCAATCGTGGCACGCTTTCACCAAACCTTTCCCCATAGCGGCACTGAGGGTATCCATCAGCTTCTTCCCCCTCTGGGGATTGACCTTGGGCACCCGGTTACCGATAAAACCGTGGACGGCGTAGTAATGCGACCCGCCCAATTCATTGTATGTTGCCCCTACAATATAGAGCCGGTCGCCCTGCTGCTTGCAGTCCATTGATACGGCTTGGCTTATGTTCTCCATCACCGCCATAGCGGAGATGAGAAGGGTGGGGGGAATACAGATACTTTCCTTATCTGTCTCATACTCATTGTAGAGGCTATCCTTACCCGAGATAAACGGAGTCCCATAAGCAATGGCAGTATCGTAGCACCCCTGCGCCGCTCGGACTAAGCCACCGAGCCGGTCGGGCTTCTCAGGATTGCCCCAGCTGAAATTGTCCAGTAGCGCCACCTTCTTAAGACTGCCACCAACAGCAATAATCTGCCTCAGTGCCTCATCTACCGCCGAGGCCGCCATCCAGTAGGGGTCAATATCTCCATATTTGGGGTTAATGCCATTTGAGACAATAACGCCCATCTCAGAATCAAGCACTGGCCTGAGGATAGTGCCGTCACCGGGACCATCATTATTCACTCCCACCAACGGCTTAAGAATGCTGCCTCCCTGAACCTCGTGGTCATACTGGCGTATAACCCACTCCTTGCTGCAGACATTCCACGAGCCTAAAATTTTCTTTAATTCCTCACCAAGGTCAGGCGGCGGGGCAAAGCTGGGTTCCGGATAATGAGTCGGTGCCCAAACTGCTTCTCTCTCCAGCTGGGGCAACCCGTTATGGAGGAACTCCATATCAAGGTCGCCCACCAGATTACCCTGGTAGAAAAGTTTAAGCCGCCGGTCACTGGTGAATTCACCGATGACGGTAGCCTCAACGTCCTCGCTGGCAAAGAGGGAAATTAGCTCCTCCGCCGAATCCGGGGGCACCGCCAGCACCATCCTCTCCTGCGCCTCGGAAAGCCATATCTCGGTGTAAGAAAGGCCGGAATATTTTAGCCTGACCTTTTCCAGATATACCCGAGCCCCGGTCTCCGCCCCCATCTCCCCCACTGCTGACGATAGTCCGCCCCCACCACAATCTGTAATCCGCCGATATAGTCCTTGTTCCCGAGCCCTGAGCAGGACATCAACGAGCTTTTTCTCAGTTATCGGGTTGCCAATCTGAACCGAGCTGGCAGAAACCGCCTCGGACTCCCTAGTGAGCAGGGCTGAGGCGAAGGTGACACCATGAATGCCGTCTCTCCCCGTCCTCCCCCCCACCAGGACAATTAGGTCGCCTATTTGTTGTCTTCCCATCTGAGCCGCGCTTTTGGGTAAAAGACCTATGGTGCCGCACATCACTAGGGGGTTAGCTAGATAGCGCTCATCAAAGAGGATGGCACCATTGAGGGTTGGGATTCCCATGCGATTCCCATAGTCAGCCACCCCCGCCCGCACCCCTTTAAGAATACGCCGAGGATGGAGGACACCGGAGGGGAGCTTGTCACTGGGGAAATCGGGCGGGGCAAAGCAAAATACGTCGGTATTGGCAATTGGCTTTGCCCCCAAGCCGGTACCCAAGGGGTCACGGATTACCCCACCCAGCCCAGTTGATGCCCCGCCATAGGGCTCAATGGCTGAAGGGTGGTTATGGGTCTCAACCTTAAAACATAATGCATAACGACCGTCAAAGTCTATCACCCCGGAATTGTCCTTGAATGTAGAAAGACACCAAGGCTTGTTCAACTCGGTGGTCACCTTCATAATGGTGCTCTTGAGCAGGTTATCAATAACCTGTCCGTCAAGCATTATCCTGGACTTAAACGTCTTATGCTTGCAGTGCTCCGACCATGTTTGCGCCAGGGTCTCAAGCTCAACATCAGTGGGGTTGCGACCTAAGCTGGAGAAGTAGCCCTGAATATGCTTCAACTCATCCACGGTCAACCAGAGTTCCTGACCCAGCTTATCTAACCCGGCATCATCCATAGTTAATAGGCCGACTTCTTGCCGAGAGAACCGGTACTCTGCTGATGGCAGTGACACCCGCTCCTGGCTTGTGACCGCATGCTGAATTACGCTGTTAGCCAGTAGCTTACTATAGATAAATTCAATATCGCCTGGTGAAAGCTTACCTGAGAGATAATATCTTTTGGCTGTCTTTACCGACTCAACCTTAGTTATGCCAAGGTCGCGGATGCCCTTCTTAACACTCTCCTCCACCGGGTCCATGACCCCGGGGTTATAAGCAACCTCAACGGCCTGGGCATCGGCTATAGCAAGAAGAGGGACGTCACCGACTGAATATTCCTCAACTAGCGGGTCAGCCAGCAACTCCCGACAGATTATCGCCACCTCTTCCTGGCTCAGCCCCCCCTCCAGCAGATATATATTGCTGACACTGACCCGGCTAACAGTAGCAATACCAAGGTCACGGATATCGGCTTTTAATGCCTCTCCCCGCGGGTCGGGAAGCCCGGACTTCACTGAGACCTCAATGCGGAACAAGCTATTTTCTGCCACCATATGCTGAAATATATTCTACTATTGCCACTGAATAAGCACAAGCTTAGGTAACCTCACCCCATTAGTCCCCCCTCTTAGACACCCCAACGAAAACAGGGGATTAGGAGCAAAGCCCCTAAGGGCGGGAGGGTGGGAAAAAGAGATAAGCTTAAAACGCGGAGGGGATGTGGGGTGCATAGCCCCCAAAAGTAAGAGCCTTAAAGAGAGGCGAAGGCAGAGTCATCATCTATTACCAGATGTTTGTCCATCTGGACATATTTACTTCTCTTTCCACCTTCTCCACAAGGTAAGCTCACCGACCAACGACACTATCTTATCCATATTAAATGGTTTGTAAACGCAGGTGTAAGCGCCATGGGATATTACTTTCTGCATTAACTCCGCCTCAGAATACCCAGTCATCACAATAACCGGCACATCGGGGTCTATTGCCTTCACCTGCTCAAAGAACTCTACCCCATCCATATCGGGCAGCTTGACATCCAGAAATATGATATCAAAGCGTTTCTCCTTAACCATTGCCAGCGCCTCAGCGCCGGTGCTGGCCGTAACCACATGATACCCCCCCTCCCCAAGGGCAGTCTTAAGGGTTTCACGGTCGGTAAAGCTAGCATCTACGATCAAAATCAGGGTCTTTTGCAGGGCAGACCCAATAATGCTCACTATTTTATCAACATCAAAAGGCTTGTAAACCACAGCATAGGCGCCCTCCTCCAGAACCTCTTTTACAAAGTCCTCTGCCGAATAGGCAGTCATCATTATCACCACCGCCCCCGGATTTATCTTCTTTATCTCCCGAAAGGTCTGCACCCCGTTTATCCCCGGCATCTTTATATCTATGAAGATGAGGTCAAAGGGGGTGTTCTTTGCCGCCTCAATGGCTTGATAGCCATTTTCGGCTAGGACTACATCAAACCCCTCATCCTCCAATATTCCGCCCAAAGTCAGCCGAATGCTCCTAAGGTCGTCAACTACTAAAACGCTGGTCTTCACTTCTTACCTTTCTTATCTATTCTATTCTATACTGACTCATTTAGACCGCCCCTGTCGGCAGGGAGAGGGTGAGGGTGGTCCCCTTGCCTTCTTTACTTCTTACCCCGATATCCCCACCGTGCCGTTCCATGATGCTCTTGCTCATCGCCAGCCCCAACCCAATACCTTTTGGCTTGGTAGTAAATAACGGGTCAAAAATTTTGCCCCTTACCGACTCCGGAATGCCACAGCCGGTATCGGCAAACTCCACCGTTACAAACTCGGCTTTACTTCTAGCCTTAATCTCAAGGCGCCCACCTTCAGGCATAGCTTCTAGTGCGTTAAGGATGATATTGATAAATACCTGCCGAATCTGGACGGCATCCACCATTACCATGGGCAGACTGGGGTCCACATCCACGGTCAATTTGACATTCTCAGGCATGGTAACACGCTTGAGGGCATCACTAATTATGCTACCCACCTTAACCAGTGAGACCGTTGGCTTAGTCACCCGAGAGAAGCTAAGCAGGTCACTTATCACTTTATTGGCGTTATTAACTTCCTCATCTATGATGTCAAGAAATTCCAACACCTTAGGCTCGGTATATGCCAATAGCTCGCTCTTGGCTATTCTTCTCCGCACATAGAGAACGGCATTTTTAATTGCCCCCAGCGGGTTCCTCAGCTCATGACCAACCCCGCTAGCTAGTTGCCCTATCGCTGTCATCCTCTCCGAGCCAATTAGCTGCTCCTGAGCTTCCTTTAGCTCCTCCTCCATCCGCTTGCGCTCGGTGATGTCAACGACCAACTCAAGCAGATACCGGCGACCATGGCGTGTTATCGGGACAACGCTTTTCAGAACCGGAATCTCTTCGCCATTTGCTTTCAATAATATGCGCTCCGATGTATCTACCCTTTGCTTAAGATCGGTGATGGGGCATTCCCCCTCCTCCGCGGGACAAACAAACCGGTGACACACATGACCGATAATCTGGCTCTCGCTCAAACCAATCATCTTGATAACGGTGGAATTAGCATCGACAATCTTATGTGTCTCAGGCTCTATAACCAAAATTCCGCCGGCTGTGGCATTAAATAAGGCCTTCAAATACCGTTCGCTTTCCCGCAACTGCTCCTCTGCCTGCTTGCGCTTAGTAATGTCCCTGACGATTGTGATATGACCAACCCAATTGCCAGAAGCATCCTTTAGCACACTGGTACTTAACTCGCCGGGGAACTCAGTGCCATCAGCCTTAAGCAGAGTGTATTCCACACCGCTAATTGTCCTTTGTTTTAGAGCCTTCCGCATGTTGGTTACTATCCTATCGTAGTCACGGGAGGCAATCAGGTCAAAGGCACTTTTCCCCAAGAGCTCATCCTTGGAACCAAAGCCATGTATCTCCACTGTTCTTTGGTTTGCCTCGGTAATGACGCCGTTCAAATCAATAACTGATATCCCATCGGAGACAGACTCAAACATTTTCTGTAATTGTTCCTGACTCTCCCTCAGCGCCTCCTCCGCCTGCTTACGCTCAGTGATATCTCTAGAAATAAGCTGGAAGCCGACAGGTATACCTCGCCGCCGGATGAACTTCCCTTCCATCGATACCCATATCCAATGCCCATCTTTGCACTTGAACCGCAGCTCATGGAGACGAGGAGGTCTTCCCATCAGCCTATCTTTCATCCGTTTTGCCAGTAGTTTTACAGTTTCACCGGAGAACACACCAAGCTTAAACCCGCTCTTACCGACCACTTCCTCCCGTGAATAACCTGAGGCTTCTTCAAATCTCTTGTTGACATAGGTAACTTTGCCTTTGAGGTCGATATTACATATGCCAATGGGCGCTTCATCCATCAAAGCCTGAAGCCTCTTTACTGACTGCTCCAATTCTTTTACTTCCGGCTCCACCGACTTGGAAGAGCCGCTTGCCCTCTTTCCTCTAGTCATAATCCTCCTCCCCCTGCAACTACAACTTCGGCGCAAATTCTACCACAAATGAAAGAAAACACCAATAGGTGTCTTACAAATATTGCTTAGAGGGGAAGATTTTTTACCGTTTAATGTCAAAAGCGTTTGCACCAAAACAACCGCCAGTATAAAATGAGGGGTGAAGATGTCAAACAAACATATCATTGAGGTGGAACACCTGGTAAAGAACTACAAAAACCTGGTAGCAGTAAATGACATTAGCTTCAGTGTTAACCGGGGGGAGGTCTTTGGTCTTCTTGGACCCAATGGA
Source organism: uncultured delta proteobacterium (assembly GCA_963739245.1). Lineage (GTDB taxonomy): Bacteria > Chloroflexota > Dehalococcoidia > Dehalococcoidales > BS750m-G39 > CAVTZP01. Next base: position 228,999 of record CAVTZP010000003.1, on the reverse strand, counting down.
GCGGGAAAGACAACGGTGATCAGCACCCTGTGCACCCTATCTAAGCCGACCTCAGGCAGGGCACTGGTCAATGGCTTTGACATTAGCCGTCAACAGAGTCAGGTGCGTCAGTGCATCGGGCTGGTATTTCAAGACCCCAGTCTAGATGACCGGCTGACTGCCATGGAGAATCTGGACTTCCATGCCCGTGTTTATAATGTTCCCGCCCCGCTAAGGAAGGAGAGGATAAAGCAGGTGCTGACGATGGTTGAGCTATGGGAGAGGCGCAACGATATAGTCAAGACCTTCTCCGGTGGTATGAAACGGCGCCTTGAGCTTGCCCGAGGGCTACTTCACCGCCCCAAGGTGCTTTTCCTGGATGAGCCAACCCTTGGACTTGACCCTCAGACCCGGCGCCGCCTCTGGGATTTCATCCTCAACCTAAGCCGGACAGAGGGGACCACCGTCTTCCTCACCACCCACTATATGGATGAAGCCGAGTATGCCCACCATATTGCGGTTATGGATTATGGCAAGCTCATCGCCCTGGATAGCCCGAAGGGGCTGAAGGGCATGGTGGGTGGGGACATGATTAGCCTGAACACGGTGGATAACCAGAGGGCTCAGGCGGAACTTAAGGAACGATACCATATTAGCGCCGAACACGATGGTGAGCAAATAACCTTTGAGATTGCCGATGGGGAGAGGTTCATCCCCACCTTGATAAAGGGGCTCGCCACCGAAATCCGCAGCGTTAGCCTGCGCCGACCGACCTTAGATGACGTCTTCCTCAAGTTAACCGGCCATCGGCTCAGGGATGAGGCGGCTAAGAGCGAGCTGAAGGAAATAATGCGGCGGCACAGTCGCTACCGGATGGGGCGCTGAGTACCTGGTGATGAAGGAGACTTATGAATAGCCTACGGGGTATTTACACTATCTGGTATCGCGATTTGCTCAGGTTCTGGCGGGATAAGATGCGCATGGTAATCTCCCTAGCCTTCCCCCTGCTATTTCTAATAGTTTTTGGCAGCGGACTGGGCGGCAGTATGGGCATGCTCGCCCCGGGGGTTGATTTCTCCAAGTTCATGTTTCCCGGCATCATTGGTATGACGGTGCTGATGACCTCTTTCATGTCAGGGGTATCTGTGGTCTGGGACCGTGAATTTGGCTTTCTCCGAGAGGTTTTGGTAGCACCCATCAGCCGGGTGGCAGTAGCTGCAGGCAAAACACTGGGCGGAGCCACCATTGCCCTGATACAGGGGATAATAATACTGCTCTTTGCCCCAATTTTTGGCGTCGTCTTTCCCCCAGAAATACTGCCCAGGCTAATACCAATAATGTTTTTGGTCGCCTGCGCCCTGTCGGCGATGGGAATATTCCTTGCCTCCCGGATTAAGTCCATGGAAGCCCACCAGGCAGTGATGCAGCTACTCATGTTCCCGATGATATTCCTTTCCGGTGTCTTCTTCCCGGTTAACAATCTGCCCCACTGGATGAGTATCCTGGTCAAAATCAACCCGGCAACCTATGGTATTGACTCGATACGCCACCTGGTGCTCGGAGCCGAGCCGACCGTTTCCCTGGGCATTAGTATCTTTGGACACACCATGTCCATTGGCGAGGACTTGATAGTAGTAGCCGCCTTCGGGATAGTCATGGTCATTCTGGCGATGTGGTCATTCGGTAGCCAGGAATAAAAGAAAGCGCCGGCCTTTTAAAGCTGGCGCCGTTAAATTTCTGGTGGAGACGGGGGAGAGTTGAACTCCCCGTCCAAGAGAAGCTGCCCAGAATATACTACAAGCTTAGTCAGCTCTTTTATCTCGCCCGGCTAGCCTCTGCTGACCGAGTTTAGCCAGGCCAGCCGATAACTCTTTCACCACCCTTATCGGCATCGGGATGGTGGCACCTCAATTTTTCGGCACCCAATCCCAACCCATTGAGGACAGGTTAGGTTGAGCGCGCAGCCTGTTTAATTAGGCTGCGTAAGCGAATTCAGGTTCGCCAGTTATTTTTTGCCACTTGTTTTATGAGGTTAGCGGCACCTCAGCTTGCAACCCTGTAGCCTACCTCCCCTGTCGAACCCACGCGTCCCCATCTATTTTAAAAGCTCAACTACCTCCTTTTAAGCCCGCGGCTTTTTATCGCTCGCTCAATCTCCCTCTCCGCATCGTGGCGGGCTATTGCCTCTCGCTTATCGTAAAGCTTTTTACCCTTGCCTAAGGCCACCTCGACCTTAGCCAGGCTATCTTTAATATACAACTTAAGTGGGACCAGAGTAAAGCCCTTCTCCACCACCCGTCTCGTAAGGTCATTAATCTGCCTACGATGCAATAGAAGCTTGCGCGGTCGGGTTGGCTCGTGACTCATATAACTGCCGGCGTCATAGCGAGCGATATGGGCATTGACCAGCCATAATTCCCCCTCCTCAGGTCTGACATAGGCCTCAGCCAGGCTCACCCTGCCGGCTCGGACTGACTTTATCTCCGTACCAGTAAGGGCAATGCCGGCTTCCACGCTCTCGCTCAAGTGATAATTGTGATAAGCCTTGCGATTGGTGGCTACTGCTTTTATCACCACAATTAAATTATATCACACGCTAAAGTCAGCACGAAAACCTATATGTTGTTGCCCGATAGTTTGTATGCTATACTGTTAAGCTAACGACGAATAATAGAAAGGGGTTTAAATCTTGCCGGATACAGTCACCATTAAGGAGTTATTAGAAGCCGGGGCCCACTTTGGCCATCAGACCAGCCGCTGGCACCCGGCGATGAAGAAATATGTCTTCACCAAGCGTGAGGGCATTCATATCATTGACCTAGAACAAACTGCTGCCATGTTAGCCAAGGCATGTGAGTTTGCTAAGCAAGTAGCCGCAGAGGGGGGCGTCATCCTTTTTGTTGGCACCAAAAAGCAGGCTCAGGAAGCTATAGAACTAGAGGCAAAGCGCTGCGGTATGTATTATGTTAATCAACGCTGGCTGGGAGGGGTGCTGACCAATTTTGTCACCATCCAGGCCCGAATAGACCAGCTAGTCCGCTTGGAAGACCAAAAATCCAGAGGGGACTTTGAGCGTCTACCAAAAAAGGAAGCTCAAAAGCTGGAGAAGGAGATTTTGCGCCTCAATCGGCTGATGGGCGGTTTTAAGGAGATGACCAACCTGCCCAACGCACTCTACATTGTTGACCCGACCAAAGAAAAGATTGCCCTGGCTGAAGCCAGACGCATGGGGATACCGGTTATAGCCATAGTTGATACCAATTGCAACCCCAATGAGATAGACTACCCTATCCCCGCCAACGACGATGCCATCAAAGCCATCAAGCTCATGTGCAGTAAGATTGCCGATGCGATTATTGAGGGTAAGACTGGCGAGGCAGTGGCTCCAACTGAGGCAGGTGAGAAAAAGGGGGAGGAGACAGCAGAGAGCTTAGAAATCACTGAGACTTTTATTTTCACCCCCGACGAAGGTAAAAAAGAAGGAGAAGAAGGTTGAAAATCCCGCTAGAGAGGGTAAGGGAGCTAAGGGAACAGTCTGGAGCCGCCGTTATGCAGTGCCAGAGCGCCCTTATTGAGGCAGAAGGAGATATAGAAAAGGCGCTCCGGATTCTAAAACAAAAAAGCCTTTTTCAAGCTGAGAAAAAATCAAAGCGCTCTGCCACACAGGGATTAATTGAAGCCTATGTCCATGCCGGGGGGCGCATTGGCGCCATGGTTGAGGTAAACTGTGAAACTGACTTTGTCGCCCGCACCGACGAGTTCAAGGAACTGGCTCACCACCTGGCAATGCAGGTAGCCGCCATGAACCCCCAGTTCATCTCAAAAGAAGAAGCACCCCCAGAAAACGAGGGCGAACTGCAAGCCCAGTGCCTGCTCCTCCAAGCCGACATAAAGGACCCAACCAGGACAGTCAAGGAAATTATTGCTGAAACTATCGCCAAGGTAGGGGAGAATATCAGGATAAGCCGATTTGCCCGCTTTGAAGCCGGCGAGCCGAAGTCAGGAAAATGACGACTACCAAATATAAGCGTGTCCTGCTTAAACTCAGCGGTGAAGCCTTCGCCGGTGGAACTACTTATGGCATTGACCCGGCTACTCTGACCAAGATAGCCAGGCAGCTTAAACAGGTGACCGAGATGGGTGTTGGTATCGCCATTGTTGTTGGCGGCGGTAACATCTGGCGTGGGGCTAAGGCTGAGGGGCAGGGGATGGACCGGGTCACCGCTGACTACGCCGGGATGCTGGCAACAGTAATAAACGCCCTTGCCCTCCAAGACGCCCTGGAGAGAGAAGGGGTAACTACCAGAACCCAGTCCGCCATAGATATTCAACAGGTGGCTGAGCCCTTTATCCGGCGCCGCGCCATTCGTCACCTGGAGAAGGGGCGGGTGGTTATCTTCGCCGCCGGCACCGGCAACCCGTATATGACCACTGATACCGCAGCCGCACTGCGCGCCATAGAGATTGAGGCCGAGGTCCTGCTTATGACCAAGAATAACGTTGATGGCATCTACACGGCTAACCCCCTCACCGACCCCAAAGCCAAGAAGTTTGACGAACTCACCCACCTTGAGGCACTAAACCTGCGTCTGGAGGTAATGGATGCCACCGCCCTCTCCCTGTGCCTGGAAAACAAACTGCCGATAGTTGTCTTTGACCTCCAAGCACCCCGTAGCCTACAACGGGTGGTAATGGGTGAAACTATCGGCACCTTGGTATACACCAAGGAGTAACATGGTTAGCTCCAGTTTACAGAACACTGAAGCCAAGATGCGAGCCTCGGTTGAGGGTTTAAAGCGGGAACTGGCCACCATCCGCACCGGACACGCCACACCCGCCTTGGTAGAACACCTCAAGGTAGAATATGCCGGCGCTCTCACCCCACTCAATCAAATCGCGGGCATTTCCGCCCCCGAGGCAAGGCTCCTCGTCATCCAGCCGTGGGACCGAACCAGCATACCCGGCATAGAGAAGGCTATCCTCAAGTCTGACCTCGGGCTAAATCCTACTATTAGCGGGAATATAATCCGGTTAGTTCTGCCACAACTCAGCGTAGAGCGGCGACAAGAGCTAACTAAGATGGTGCGAAAGAGGGTTGAGGAAAGAAAGATTATAATACGCAACCTGAGGCGTGACGCCATGGGTGAACTTAAGGAGCTGGAAAAGAATAAGGATATATCACAGGATGAGCACAAGCGTGCCTTAGACCAGCTACAGAGGCTCACTGATAAGTTCATCGCCAGTATTGAGCAGATAGCCCGAGATAAAGAAGCCGAACTGATGGAGGTCTAGTATAACTATAGCCGAAAAAATTACTCTTCTTCCTGACCATATCGCCATTGTGCCCGATGGCAATGGTAGATGGGCAGAACAGCGCGGGCTACCCAGACTTGAAGGCCACAAGGTAGGAGCCGGAAACCTGAGCACTTTGCTTGAATATCTCAACAATTACCGGATAAAATATGTAACCGTTTATACCTTCTCTACCGAAAACTGGAGTCGCCCTGAAGATGAGGTCAAAGGTTTATTCCGTCTCTCCGAGGAGAGAATAGATAAAGACCTTTCTGGATTTCATAAGAGCGGGATTAGATTCCGTCACCTTGGTCGTCTTCAAGAGCTGCCACAAAGTCTGCAACTATCGATAAATAGAGCGGTGGAGTTAACTAAAAATAATACCGGGATGACTATCAGTCTCGCCTTCAATTACGGAGGTCGCGCTGAGATTTTAGATGCCGTCCGCCGCATTATCGCTAAAGGCATCCCGCCGGAGAAAATAGATGAAAAAATATTTAGCAGCTATCTTTACACCGCCGACTTACCCGAGGTTGACCTATTAATTCGCACTGGTGATGAACTCCGCCTCAGCAACTTTCTAATCTGGCAGACGGCTTATAGCGAATACTACTTTACCAACGTTCTATGGCCTGACTTCAATAAGAAAGAGGTTGATAAGGCACTGCTCGCCTACAGCCAGAGGCAAAGACGCTTCGGCGGGTTATAGTCAGCTATGCTAAAGAAAAGGATTATAACTGGGCTGTGGGCCATTCCTCTCGTAATCGCCGCTATCTGGTTTAATGAACCTCTCCCCTGGTTCACCGTTCTAGTGGCAATCTTGGGGCTACTGGCGGTCTTTGAATTCTACAAACTGGCGGCCGGGGCAAAGCTACAACCACTCACCTACTTCGGGCTAATCTGGACACTATTATTTATCATAAGCCCGCACTTTAAATATGACTTTACTGTGCCATTGCTATTAACCTCAGCCGTAGTGCTCTCTCTAATCTGGCTTCTGGGGCGCTCAAAAAAGGATGGGGCTTTTACTGACTGGGCGTGGACTTTAGCTGGAATCCTCTACATCGGCTGGCTACTGAGTTACCTTGTGGCACTAAGGGGTCTGGATGGCGGAAGATGGGGTCTGGATGGCGGCAGGAACTGGGTTTTTTTTGCCCTGGCGACCAACTTTGCCTCTGACACTGCTGCCTTCTTTGTCGGCAGGGCGCTGGGCAGGCACAAGCTTGCCCCCCGTATTAGTCCAGGCAAGACCTGGGAGGGCACTATCGCCGGCGTTGTCGGTGCTATTATAGTTAGCCTACTCTTTACCCTGCTGATACCCATCCCTTACTGGCAAGCAATAATCCTCGGCTTACTGGTTAGCCTCTTCGGACAACTTGGCGACCTGGTGGAGTCCCTGCTCAAACGCAACACGGGGGTAAAAGACTCGGGCTGGCTATTTCCAGGACACGGCGGCGTCCTAGACCGGATAGACAGCGTTGTCTTTGCTAGCGTAGTAGTATACTATTATGTCATATGGGCGATATAAAGCGAGTAGCTGTCCTTGGTTCAACCGGCTCCATCGGTCGTCAAACACTGGAAGTAATTAGCGCCCACCCCCACCGTTTCCGCATAATCGGGCTGGCGGCGGGGAAGAACCTTGATTTGCTGGCAGAGCAAATAAACAAGTTCCAACCAAGGTTCGTTTATTTTCAGGATAAAAAAGCTCCCCTCGCCAATGCCGAATACAAGTTCCTGCCGCTTGAAGAAATGGCAAGCCATCCCGAGGTAGATATTGTGGTTATGGCGACCTCGGGGAAATGGGGGCTTCAGCCGACGCTGGCAGCGGTAAAAGCCGGCAAGAGGCTTGCCCTGGCCAACAAGGAATCACTGGTCATGGCCGGGGAGATTATCGTCGGTGAGGCAAAACGAAACGGGGCAAAGATTCTGCCCGTTGACAGCGAGCACAGCGCAATATGGCAATGCCTTGAGGGTGAGACCGAGAAGCCGACCCGGATTATCCTGACCGCCTCAGGTGGGCCGTTCTATCATTATTCGTCAGCCCAACTAAATAAGGTTACGGCGGAGCAAGCGCTAAAACACCCGTCATGGCGGATGGGGAGGAAGGTTACTATTGACTCAGCGACCCTGATGAACAAGGGGCTTGAGGTAATTGAAGCCCGCTGGCTTTTCGACATGCCCGTTGACAGCATCAATGTCTTAGTCCACCCCCAGAGCATCATTCACTCCATGGTTGAGTTTAGTGACGGCTCGGTTAAAGCCCAGCTAGGCTGCCCCGACATGCGCCTGCCCATTCAATACGCCCTATCTTATCCGGAGCGCCTGCCCAACCCCAAACTCCCCAAACTTGACTGGGAGACTATTAAAGAGCTGACCTTTGCGCCGCCTGACCTTGACACCTTCCCCTGCCTTAAGCTAGCGAGGGAGGCGGGGAAGAAGGGGGGGACTTATCCCGCCGTCCTTTGTGGCGCCGATGAGGTCGCCGTTGAACTGTTCTTATCTCGCCGCATCAAATTTACCGATATCGCCAGGCTTGTTGAGCAGGCGCTGGAAGTACATCAAGCTACTTCCCACCCCACATTAGAGGAAATTCTGGCGGCTGATAGCTGGGCGAGAGAAGAGGTCAGACGACTAGCTAGCGGAGATAACCGATGATAATTACTATATTAGCCTTTTTGGGTGTTCTGGCACTACTTATCCTTGCCCACGAAGTGGGGCATTTTGCCTCGGCCAAAGCTTTTGACATAAAAGTGGAAGAGTTCGGTTTTGGCTTCCCGCCGAGACTCTTCGGGGTAAGAAGGGGGGAAACACTTTATTCGCTGAATGCCATACCCCTGGGCGGATTCACCAAAATGGCGGGCGAGGAAGACCCAAAGGCGCCGAGGAGCTTTGCCCGTAAGGGCATTGGCCCCAGACTACTCGTCCTCAGCGCCGGCTCAATAATGAATGCCTTGCTGCCCATAGTTTTGTTTTCCATCGCCTTTATGATTCCCCATGACGTGGTAACGGAACCAACGGTAGTGAAAGCAGTAGCTCCCAATTCGCCAGCCGCCGCGGCTGGCATTGAAGTTGGCGATACACTTCTCGGTGTAAATGGAAAACTAACCAATAATTTTAGCGAATTCCAACGCTATGCTCAGCTCAACCTGGGTAAGGAAATCACCATACTGGTTGAGCATAGTGATTCAATTAAAGAAGAGGTCCAAGTAACACCGAGGTGGAAGCCGCCTAAGGGTGAAGGGGCGATTGGCATTGAGTTCGATACTGAGCTTGCTTTAGCAAATAGAACTATTGTTAGCCAGCATGAGCCCTTTTGGAAGGCAATACCTATGGGAGCAAGTGAATGTAGAGAAACCTTCGTCCTGTTTAAGAATGCAATAATTGGTTTGTTTATTGGTGGGGTACCCTTTCAAGTTACCGGGCCAGTAGGCATCGCCCAACTCACCGGTGAGGCAGCTAAAGCCGGGATTAGCCCGCTTCTGGAATTTACCGGCTTTATCAGCATAAACCTGGCAATAATTAACATCTTGCCCCTCCCTGCCCTAGATGGGGGCAGGATTGTCTTTGTCCTCCTGGAGTGGGTGCGGCGGGGCAAGCGAGTATCGCCAAAGAAAGAGGGGCTGGTGCATCTTATTGGCTTCGCTATGCTCATAGCCCTTATGCTGGCAATTACCTACCAGGACATCATACGAATCATAACCGGAGGAAGCCTGATACCATGAAGCCCAGGCGAAGGTCTAAACCAATCCAAATCGGTAAGGTAACCGTCGGCGGTTACGCCCCCATCGCGGTGCAATCCATGACCAAGACCGATACCCGTGATGTCAAAGCCACCATCAAGCAGATAAAGGAGCTTGAGGACTGCGGCGGCGAACTGGTAAGAATAGCCGTGCCGGACAGGGAAGCCGCCGAGGCAATACCCGCGATAAAACGAGGCGTCTCTATACCCATAATTGCCGATATTCACTTTGACTATCGGCTTGCCCTGATGGCGCTTGAGGCTGGGGCCGACGGCTTGCGGCTCAACCCGGGCAACATCAGCGAGCCGGAAAAGATTAAAAAAATAGTCCAAGCCGCCAGAGAAAGAGAAGTCCCTATCCGCATCGGGGTAAACGCCGGCAGCCTGCCCAGGCCCAAAAACCCCGAACTCCCCATCGCCGAGCAGATGGTTGAGGCAGCACTGGAGCAGATAAGGCTGCTGGAAAGCCTGGACTTTGACCTTATAAAGGTCTCGCTTAAAGCCTTTGATGTCCCGACGACCATTGAGGCTTACCAGAGCATCGCCGGGAAGATACCCTACCCTCTACACATCGGCGTTACTGAAGCCGGCACGCCCCGGACAGGCATTATCCGCAGCGTAGTTGGCATAAGCACCCTCCTTTATCTGGGCATTGGCGACACCATACGGGTCTCACTCACCGCCCACCCCAGTGAGGAGGTCATTGCCGGCTATGAAATCCTGAAGAGCCTGAACCTGCGCCAGCATGGCCCGATACTGGTTAGCTGCCCCTCCTGCGGTCGGGCTGAGGTTGATATAATAAAATTAGCCGAGGCGGTAGAGAAGGAGCTACTAAAGATTACCAAGCCAATAAAAGTGGCAGTGATGGGCTGTGTGGTCAACGGCCCGGGTGAAGCCAGAGACGCCGATATTGGCCTCGCCTGCGGCAAGGGCAGAGCCGTCTTGTTTAAGAAGGGCAAAAAGCTCAGGACTATTCAGGAAAAGGACTTTATAACTGCGCTTATGGCGGAGGTGGAGAGGTTTTAGCTATGGGAGACGGAACAGAAAAGAATCCCTACACCCGTGAAGACGTGCTCAGGCTGATAAAAGAACATGGTGGTAAAGCCGAGGGGCTTGACCTTATTGAAAAGTGGTTTGAGAAGAACATTGACCTTAGTAAACTAGACCTTTGGGGGATTATCCTTAAGGGGGATAATTTAGCGAGCGCCCACCTTGAGGGGGCTATTTTAAGGGAAGCCCACCTTGAGGGCGCTTATTTAGGGGACGCTCACCTTGAGGGGGCTAACTTAGGTGCCGCTCATCTTGAGGAGGCTTATTTAATGGAAGCTCGTCTTCAGGGCGCTTATTTAGGGGACGCTCACCTTGAGGGGGCTAACTTAGGTGCCGCTCATCTTGAGGAGGCTTATTTAATGGAAGCTCAATTCTCACCCGAAACCAGATTAGAGGCAGCGAACTGGGGAAACTATATTCTCGGAGAGGAGAAAGAGGGTCCGTTCGTTTGGGCAGAGGCAATATATCGCCGCTTGAAGATATGGTATACGGAACATGGGATGTATGATATTGCCGGTAAGTTTTTCTATCGGGAGATGGAGGCAAGGAGGAAAGCACAAAGCTGGAGGAAACCGCATCTAAAGCTCTGGAACTGGGTCATGAGACTACTCTGCGGTTATGGTGAGAAGCCTTTGCGAGTGGTTGTATCGGGTATATCTGTGCTATTTGTTTTGGCGCTGATATACTTCTTCTCTCGTGGCGTGGCTCCATACAACTTTACAATAGAGGCTTTCTCAAGTAGCTTGTACTATAGCGCGGTTTCGTTCATAGCGCTTGGTTATGGCCCCTGGTTTAGCGCCAATTCGGTACGCAGTTGGGTACAGGGGGTTGGAGTTGCGGAAGCTTTCTCAGGGGTTTTCATGATGGCACTATTCTTGGTAACTTTTACCAGAAAAATGATAAGGTAAGGGAAAGTTTGAAGGGGCGAAGCCCCCTTCATTAAAACTCCTTCCCCCTCTCCTTTGAAGGAGAGGGGGACACAGGGGGTGAGGTAGATAAAAAATCATAAACTAAACCCTAGAATAAACCCGCTAAGTATGGTTTAATGTTAAAAAAGGAGGTGAAGTCCAATGTTTTGCCGAAACTGTGGAAAGGAACTAACAGGGACACCAGAAATCTGTATGAATTGTGGAGCCAGGCCCTTAGCCGGGAACAGCTTCTGCCACGCCTGCGGTGCGAAGACAAATGCCCTGGCTGAGATGTGTATTAAATGCGGGGCGCGGCTAGGGAAAAAGGCATCAGTAGCGACAGGGGAAGTGTCGGAAAAATCAAGGCTTACCACTACCCTGCTTTGCATCCTTCCCGCCTGGGCTGTCGGCGTAGCTGGTATCCATCGATTCTATCTGGGCAAAATCGGAACCGGAATCGCAATGCTTATCACCCTGGGCGGTCTGGGAGTCTGGACTTTGATTGACCTTATTTATGTCGCTTCCGGAAATATGAAAGACAAGGAAGGTAAACTTATCAAGAATTGGTAGGGGATAGGGTAGATAAGAATCATAAACCTGTTAAGTGTGGTTTAATGTCTGGGGAAGTTCTCGGGCCTGCCCGTTAATCTAACCGGCAAAGGAGGAAAGCAAAAATGAAAAAATATCCAGTAACTCTTGACGTCGAGTATTCAGAAAGACTTTCCCGACTGACCACCTTCTTCAGGGGTATTATGGTTATACCTCAATTTATCGTCTTATATTTTATTGAGTTAGCTGCTGGTGTTGTCCTTTTCATCTCCTGGTGGGCTATCCTGTTTATGGGCAGATATCCCAGATGGGCGTTTAACTTTATGTCCGGCTATCTGCGGTGGGCAACGAGAGTAAGCGGCTATTATCTACTTTTAACCGACAAATACCCTCCATTCAATATGTCCTAAAATAAAAAAACTAAGGCAAGCTCGAGGGCTTTTTTATAAAAACGATGCGCATATCAAAGCTGTTCGGTAAGACACAAAGGGAGACGCCGGCCGAGGCAGAGACAGTCAGCCACCAGCTACTATTAAGGGCGGGGATGATTCATCAGGTGGCGGCGGGCATCTATTCCTACCTGCCCCTGGGGTGGCGGGTACTCAAAAAGATAGCCAGTATAATCCGCGCCGAGATGGATAAAGCCGGTGGGCAGGAACTATCTATGCCCATTCTCCAGCCTTTAGAGCTGTGGCAGAAAACGGGCAGAGACCAGGCCTTTGGCAAGGGGCTTTTCACCCTCACCGACCGCCGGGAGCGCAAACTAGCTTTAGGACCAACCCACGAAGAGGTCGTCACCGAGCTGGTTAAATATAACGTCCAGAGCTACCGTGACCTGCCTCTGCTTCTATATCAAATCCAGGCCAAGTTCCGTGACGAGCCTCGCCCCAGAGGCGGGCTGATTAGAGTTCGTGAGTTCCTGATGAAAGACCTCTATAGCTTTGACACCGATGAAGAGGGGCTAAACCAGAGCTACAGTAAGATGCTCCAGGCGTATAAAAATATCTATGACCGCTGTGGCCTGCCCACCCTGCTGGTTGAGGCTGATAGCGGCGCCATCGGCGGCAAGGAGTCTCACGAATTTATGGTCATCACCGAGGGCGGCGAGGACGAGATTATCTACTGTGATAATTGCCATTACGCCGCTAATGTGGAGAAGGCGGAGAGCAAAAAGAGCAAAGTAGCAAAAGAGAAACCATTACCGCTAGAAGAGGTGGCCACGCCAGGCGCCAGCACCATTGAGCAGGTCGCCGACTTCCTCAAAATACCCAAGAGCCATACCCTTAAAGCCGTGTTCTATATCGCCGACGGCAAGCTGGTCTTTGTCGTCATCAGGGGAGACATTGAGGTAAATGAGGTAAAGCTAAAGAACGCCCTTAGCTGCGCTGACCTCCGCCTCGCCACCGAGGCTGAGGTGGTAAAAGCCGGCATCGTCGCCGGGGCCGCCTCGCCCCTAGGCATAAGTGGTTTTAAAATTATTGCCGACGATTCCATAACCCTGGAGGCAAACCTTGTCGCCGGCGCCAATAAACCCGAGACCCACCTTAAAAATGTCAACTACCCCAGGGACTTCAAGGCTGACCTGGTGGTAGATATCGCCCAGGCTCGTGCCGGGGACGAGTGCCCCCGGTGTGAAAGCAAGCTACTATCAACGCGCGGCATTGAGGTGGGGCATGTCTTCAAGCTGGGTACTTTTCTTAGCGAAAAACTGGGCGCCCTTTTTATTGACCCCAGTGGCGTATCTCACCCCATTATCATGGGATGCTACGGCATCGGGCTTGACCGCTTGCTAGCCGCCGCCATCGAGCAGAACCACGATGCTCAAGGCATTATCTGGCCAATGTCCATTGCCCCTTATCACGTCTATCTCTGCCCGCTATATCTGGAAAACGAAAAGGTGGCCGCCGCCGCTGACAAAGTCTATGCCAAGCTAGAGGCAGAGGGCTTAGAAATTCTCTATGACGACCGCAGAGAGTCCCCCGGGGTAAAGTTCAACGACGCCGACCTCCTGGGCATACCAGTGAGGGTCACCATAAGCCCGCGGACTTTAGAGAAAAATAGCGTGGAGATAAAGCGGCGTTCAGAAAAAGAAGCTGAGCTGGTGCCTCTTGAGGGGATAGCGGCTAGACTCAAAGAGCTTATTAGCCAGGGTGTCTAATTCGGCTTGACCCCATAAACCTTTATGCTTAAGACCGAACTGGCGGTCTCTTCTGCTTTTTCCAGAGGTATTCTGGTCTTTTCAATGATTGCCTTTGCTGCTGGGTCGTTAGCCATATACTCTACGGGGAAGGACGCCTCATCAATTATTCTGACATCGTGAAATCCGGCCGCTTTTATCGCCCCTATGTATTCGTCCTTCATTATGGCTCCAGAAAGACAACCGATGTATGCCTCAATAGAGTTCTTTATAACATCGGGAAGTTCTTTCAATAAAACGATGTCTGAGACCATCAGCCTACCACCTGGCTTTAGCACCCGGAAAACTTCCTGAAAGACCCGCCTCTTGTCAGGTATGAGGTTGATAACACAGTTGGAGATGACCACGTCAACATGATTATCCGCCACCGGCAGATTTTCTATCTCCCCCAGCCTGAACTCAACATTGGTGTAGTTACCCTCCCTGGCGTTCTCTCTCGCCCTCTCAAGCATCTCCGGCGTCATATCCACACCGATAACCCTGCCCTTCTCGCCTACTTTATTAGCCGCCAGAAAACTATCAAGCCCCGCGCCCGAACCAAGGTCAAGAACAACCTCGCCTTGTCTTAAGGAGGCAAGCGCAACTGGGTTTCCACAGCCAAGACCTAAATTTGCCCCTTCCGGAACCGCTTTAATGTCCTCCTCGGTATAGCCTATCTTCTTGCTAATATCCTCGGCTAAATCAGTGCTGCCACAGCACGAAGGCGCCGAACCACAACAAGAGCTACCTTGCTTAGCAATCTTGGCATAGCCCTCTCTTACCGCTTTCTTAATTTCTTCTTTCTTCATTTCTAATCATCCCCAAAGTTATTTGTTTTCGTTCTCATTATACCATAAGAAGTGGTAAAATTGTTTTTGGCAAATCATGTTAGGATTATTCGTGGGAATCCCAACGAATTAGCATAATAGAGGTGGGCGAGAATGGACGAGGCTATTAGAAGCTCAGACACACTTAGAAAAAATAGAATACCCCCGGGTCAGCGAGTAACAGATAAGTGGCCGATTCTTCATGCCGGTAAAATGCCTGATATCGACATCACAACGTGGAAGTTCAGAATCTTCGGTCTCGTGAGCAAAAAGGTGGAGATTGATTACAGTCAGTTCATAGCTCTACCAAGAGTGAAAGTATATTCTGATATCCATTGTGTTACCGGATGGTCAAAGCTAGATAATCTCTGGGAAGGAGTGGGCGCAAGTACCCTGCGGAATCTGACTGACATAGACCCGAAGGCTGGTTATGCTATTATCCACGCTGCATCCGATTTCACAACAAATCTCTCTCTGGATGACTTCTTCCAACCAGACGTATTGTTTGCCATCAAGCACAATGATGAGATATTGACTCCTCATCACGGCTATCCGGTGAGACTGGTTGTACCAAGGCTATATTTCTGGAAAAGTGCTAAGTGGATCACAGGTGTGGAGTTCACCGCTCAAGATAAGCCAGGTTTTTGGGAATCTCATGGGTATCACAACCATGGAGACCCCTGGAAAGAAGAAAGGTACAGCTACTAGGGTAAGACTGATGACATGTTGCCAATTGAAGTCAGGCGCGCAGGGTAGCCCCAAGCTCACCTGATAGCTTATCCAGAATTTGCTCCAGAACCTTGCTGACCTCGTCATCAGTCAGGGTCTGAGACGGCGACTGGAAGGTAATTCGGTAAGCCAGCGACTTCTTGCCCGGCGGAAGCTGCCCGCCGGTATAGACATCAAATAGGGCAACCTGAGTCACCAGAGGAAAGCCCCGGATAATATCCTGCACCTGACGATGGGCTACCCCAGAATCAACCACCACCGCTATATCCCTGACTATGGCGGGGAAGCGGGGTAGGGGCTGAAATAGCTTATGACCCAGGGTAAAGGGCAAAAGCGCCGTCAGATTAATTTCAAACAGATAGACTGCCCCGGAAAGCTCAAAAGCCTCGGCTACTTTCGGGTGTAGCTCGCCGACAACGCCCAGTCTATTACCCTCTACAAATATAGCCGCCTGCTTACTTGGGTGTAAACCCTCGTCTCGGCATGGTTCAAAGCTAGCTTCCACACCCAGCTGGCTGGTTAAGCCGTCAACTACCCCCTTAGCATCAAAGAAATCGAATGCCTCGTCCCCACCATGCCACGACTCCTCAAATCTAGGTCCGCTTAGCAGTCCGCACACCACCTCAGGCTCTTCAGGCAGGTCTTTTGGTCGCGGCCGGTATACCCGACCAAGCTCAAACAGCCTAATACTGCCCGCCTCGTGCCTCCGGTTTGCCGCAAGGGCGGCCAGAAGGTTAGCCCGCAGGTCAGGGCGAAGATACTCCTGCTCGGCAGTCATCGGCTTAGCCATCCGCAGCGGTGCTGGCTTCAGGGGATGGGGTTCAGGTAAAAGCTTATTTATCAGTTCCAGGCTCGTTAGCGAATAGGTGACTACCTCCTGAAAGCCGTAGCCGGCAAGGCTATGTCTCACCCTCTGCTTAAGGCTGATAATGGGGTCGGGGTTGTGCCTGGGTATTGGTTGGCTGAGCATAGTTACTGGAATCTTGTCATAGCCAATGATACGAGCCACCTCCTCAACAACATCCTCCGCCAGATTTATATCGCTCCGCCAGTAAGGGGCAGTAACCAGAACCCCTGAATCGGCGGGCTTAAAATCAAAACCCAAAGAAGTCAGCGCCTCTTTTATCTGCTCAAGGCTGAACTCAACGCCCAAAAGGCCCTTCACCCTGGCCGTTGATAATAGGATGGGCTTATGCTCTCGCTTTGCCGGATACACGTCAACCAAACCCTTAGCTGCCTTGCCCCCGGCGAGCTGGATAATGAGCTGAGTAGCCCGTTTAACGGCGGGGATAGTCAGCTCGGGGCTAATCCCCCGCTCAAAGCGCAAGCGTGCCTCGCTGGGTAAACCCAGGGTATTACCGGTATGATAGATGCTCGCCGGATTAAAGCTAGCTCCTTCCAGCAGTATGGCGGTGGTCTCGTCAGTAACCTCGCTATCAGCACCGCCCATAACCCCGGCGATAGCCACTGCCCGCTTCTCGTCGGCAATAACCAGCATCTGGCGGAGAGAGAACCCTTTTTACCCCATCCAGACTAACTATCGTCTCACCCTCATCAGCGCGGCGGACGATAATCTTCTTACCTCTAATCTGGTTATAGTCAAAGGCGTGCAGGGGCTCTCCATACTCCAGCATGACATAGTTAGTAACATCAACAATGTTATTTATCGGGCGCATGCCGCAAGCCAGGAGCCGCTGCTGCAGCCACGGCGGGGAGTCAGCTATTTTTACCCCACTAATCAGGCTGGCACTATATCTGGGGCACAGGTCGGGGGCTTTGATTTCGACTGATACCTGCTCTTCTATCGGCAGTGACGCCTCCTCATAGCTGGCTTCAGGGAGACGTATCTTTTTCCCGGTAAGGGCCGCGACCTCTCTGGCGACCCCGACTACCGAGAGGCAATCGGGGCGGTTGGGGGTTACCTCCAGGTCAAAGATAACATCACCCATATAATCAGCCATGGGCGTGCCAACCGGAGCTTCAGCCGGCAAAACCATGATTACCTCATGGCTATCAGAGATACCAAGCTCCTTCTCCGAGCAGACCATGCCACTGGAGACAACGCCGCGAATCTTCGCCGCTTTCAGGCGAAATATCTGCCCGGTATGCCCATCAATAAGCTGAGCGCCGACATAGGCAAAGGCTACCTTATCGCCAAGCTTGAGATTCGGCGCCCCGCAGACTACCGTCTGCGGCTCGGTGCCCAGGTCTATAGTCGCCAGACTGAGGCGGTCAGCAGCGGGGTGGGGATTGACGGCAACAATCTGCCCGACAACGATACCTTCCCAACTACCCCCCGTAACCTGCCACCCCTTGACCTCGCTGCCGGCCATGGTCAATTTTCCGGCTAGCTCAGCGGAGGGCAGGCTAATATCTAAATATTCCTTAAGCCATTTCAGTGAGACCTTCATCTCTACCTCAGAACTGCCTTAAGAATCTAAGGTCACTACTGTAGAATAATCTAATGTCATCAATGCCGTAGCGGAGCATGGGCAGACGGTCTATGCCCATACCGAAGGCAAAACTGGTATAAACCTCAGGGTCAAGGTTGGCACGCTGGAGAACCTGGGGATGGGTCATGCCCGCCCCCAATATCTCAATCCAGCCGCTATTACCGCACAATCGGCAGCCAGCACCTCTACAGACCCCACATTCTATAGCCATCTCAACGCCGGGCTCAACGAAGGGGAAATAGTCACAGCGGAAGCGCACCTTCCTCTCCTCGCCAAAGAAACGGCGGGCAAACTCATAGAGCGTCCCCTTCAGCTCAGCCATGGTAATGCCCTTGTCTACCACCAGACCGTCAATCTGATGGAACATCGGGGTATGAGTGGCATCACTCGCCTCGTAACGATAGACCTTACCCGGTATAACCACCCGGATGGGTGGGCTCACTTGTTCCATAACCCTCATATCAACCGCGGTAGTGTGGGTGCGCAGTAGCATGGTTTTTTCGTCACCATCGGCCTTAGTATCAACCCAAAGTGTTGCCATGCTGTCCCGAGCCGGGTGGTGCTCGGGGATGTTCAGCGCCTCAAAATTGTAATAATTCCACTCCACCTCCGGTCCCTCAACAACCTGAAACCCCATAGAGACAAATATGTCACATATTTCATAGAGGGTTTGAGTGATAGGGTGTAGTCGTCCCCGGGGGAAAGGACGACCGGGGAGGGTAATATCAATCTGCTCTTCCTTAATCGCGGTTACCAGCCGCGCCTCGCCAAGAAGTCGCCTTTTTTGCTCCAGACTATCCTCTAATCTGGCTTTAACCTCGTTGGCAAAAGCACCAACCGCCTTCCTATCATCAAGGGGTAGTGAGGCTAAGCTGCGCAGAATCTGGGTCAGGCGGCTCTTCTTACCCAGATAGCGGACCCGCCACGCCTCCAGTTCCTTAACACTGGCAACGACTTCCAGTTCCTCGGCGGCTCTTTGTTTTAACTCCTCAAGCTGCTTTAACATCTTCTTGCTTGGGCAGATTATAGACGATGGCTCTATTTTTTACAATTGCTTTGGGGTCTTAAATCCACCCCCTCGGTCCCCCTCCTTTCACTAAAGGAGGGGGAAGAAAAAAGAAAAGAGGGGCTTCCGCCCCTCTTAAACACCTCCAAATTATTGCGCTGAGGGTGTATAATGTATTTACATGCACAGAGGAGACGAAAATGGCTATTAGAAGAAGATATCTGGCAAACAGAGGATACCTCTTGTATCCTGATTATGAAGAGCCGCTGCAGTTTAGGCGAATATCGCAGTGCTTTATAAGGAAGGAGCATACCTGCGGAAGGCATCTGGGAACATCAACAACATGCTTTATAGCATGTCCATCGACGGATGAGGTGAAGATTTTAACTGGATTAATCTCCGCAAAACTGACCCAAAATAGAATAGAGCCTGTTGTGGCCGTAGATATCAGGGCATATGGACAGGATATTTTCTGCACAAAGATATGCGGAAGAATAATAGAGGCACAATTCTGCATTGCTATACTTGACGATAATCTGGTCGATGTAAAGGGCAAGGAAGTAAGTATTCCAAACTCTAATGTGTATTATGAGTACGGATTGATGACAGCGTTGGGTAAATATGTGATTCCATTACAGAAAGAGGGACAAGACCTGGCTTTCAATATCAAGACGCACGATGCCATAAGATATAGTCCGCGAGATGTGTCTGAGGAGATAGATAAGGCATTGAAAGAAGCGATTAGAATTACGGTAGAAGAAAGGGAATCCTCTCTAGGAGAAATAATCCCAGAATATATGTATCGTAGTTTCTTGGCCATGAAAGGTTATCAAAAGCAAGGTTATTCGTGGCTATTGTCTGACGATCTTGAGGGTACGGTGTTTTCAGGATATAAGAATGATAGAGGTTTAGATTTCTTATTTTTTGCTGTCATTGATAGTAAGGAAATGTTGAAGACTTGTCTGATGGATATTCAGGTAATTCAAAGACGGCTGAATACTGATTGTGAAACCATATCCAACCGTATTCAATCATTGAATGAGAAGATCGTGAAGTATGAAAAAGCGGCAGCTGAAGAAGAAGCCGCTAAGGATAAGAAAGAAGGTGGATTAGAACGACTACTCCACATGCGAATTGACGTGCGAGGCGATATTAATGATTTGATGGCCAAAAAGAAAGAGGAATCGAATAAGCTCGACTCGGTCAAGAATAGCAAATTTGGCGTAGTCATGAGCCCAGATTTAGTCTCCCTTAAGGAAAAGTGTACCGCAGAATTAGAGAACATGGATGTTGGGCCATTCAAGTGGCCTGTGTATTTCGGTGACATAACAGGAATCAAAATTGGCGATCTGGATGTAAAATTCAAAGGCCCGGAACTGTAAAACGCACACGGTGCATTTCCGCAAACGCCTCGTGGGCGGGTAGGAAAAAAGACGCATACGGGGAGTGGGGTGAGGCGGGGAGGGAGAGAAATTTCTAAATTCTAATATCTAAACTCTAAACAGGCACAAATTATGTCATTTAGTATTTAGGATTTAGGATTTCGTGCTTTGAGTTTCTTTTTAGCCTTGGACCTTGCCCTTAGCCATGGTTACCAGCTCAGTAAAAGCCTGAGGCTCCCTGACTGCCATATCGGCGAGCATCTTGCGGTCAATTTCAACCCTTGCCTTTTTTAAGCCAGCCATAAACTGACTATAGGTAAGACCATTGGCTCTACTGGCGGCGTTGACCCGCAGAATCCACAGCCGTCTCATGTCCCCCCTCCGCTCCCGACGGTGGCCATAGGCATAATCCAGGGCATGCATCATAGATTCGCGAGCCCGTTTGATAAGGGAATGGCTCGTCGCTCTATGCCCCTTGGTCAGGGCTAGCAACTTCTTATGTCGTTTATGGGAAGTTACCCCTCTCTTTACCCGCGGCAAAATATCCTCCTATTTACCTATATAGGGTAAAAGCCTCTTTATTCTGGCCCTATCGCTGGAAGCCACTGGTATAGTCTCATCATAGAGGCGCTTAGTTCGCTTGGCTTTCCGGCGACGCAGATGGCTCTTACCAATTTTAACCCGCATAAGTTTCCCGCTACCAGTGATATGGAAGCGGCTCTGCGCTCCTTTATGGGTTCTGATTTTCGGCACTTTAAGACCCTTTTACCCCTTCTACGGTTTTAGTCTTTGGCGCAGCCGACGACAGGATTACGGTCATGTTCTTTTCCACCATCGTCGGCTGTCTGGCGACAGAAGCCACCCCCGGCAATAATTCTACCACTCTCTGAAGTAGCTTCCAGCCAATATCGGGGTGTGTTATTTCACGCCCTCTAAACCTTATCGCTACCTTGACCCTGTCCCCCTCATCCAGCAACTTCTTAATTAATCTAATCTTTGCTTCAAAATCATGGTTACCAATGCTGGGGCGCAACCTGACCTCCCTCAGCAGCGAAGCCTTTTGGCCCTTTTTAACCTCACGTTCCTTCTTATCCTGCTCGTATTTATACTTACCATAGTCAAGAAGGCGACACACCGGGGGCGCTGCGGTAGGAGCTACCTCAACCAAATCAAAACCCAGCTTCTTCGACGTTTCCAGTGCCTGGCGCAGAGTCATAGTCCCCAGCTGCTCTCCCTTTTCCCCTACCAGGCGGACTTCTCTAGCTATAATCCTCTCGTTAACTCGCAGTCTCTTAACTATTTCCCCACTTACCTCCGCTAAGCCTTGCATTCACTACGGGCAAAAAAATATAACATAAGCCCTTATGCTAGTCAAGTTATAACCCCTCGGCCCGGCTTACTATCGCCGCCTTGACGTTTTGTTTAAAGCTATCAAAGGGTTGCAAGTCAAGCTTTTCCCCGCTGCGCAAACGGACGGAGACGGTAGACGCCGCTACCTCTTTATCACCGACAACCAGCATATACGGTATTTTATCAAGCTGAGCCTGACGAATCTTGAGGTTTACCGTTTCCGAGCGAGCATCAACCCCTACCCTTATCCCCTCGCTTTTAAGCTCCGCCTCAAGCTTGCGGGCATAGTCCAGATGGCGGTCGGCAATTGGAATCACCATTACCTGGACTGGCGCCAGCCAGACGGGGAAGGCACCCCCATAGTGCTCAATCAGTGAAGCGAGAAAGCGCTCCATGCTTCCGAGCACAGTGCGATGCACCATGGCCACTAAATGCTCCTGCCCATCCTCGCCAATATAGGTAACATTAAACCGCGGGGGAAGGTTAAAATCAACCTGAATCGTTGGACCCTGCCACCCCTCAAACTTAATATCTATCTTAGGCCCATAAAATACACCCTCGCCGGGGTCTACACTATAAGGAATTCCCTGCCGAACCAGGGCACGGCTCAAGGTCTCGGTCGCCTCCTCCCAAACCTGGAGGGTGCCAGCATATTTTTCGGGTCGAGTAGACAGAAATACCTGGTAGTTAGTAAAGCCAAAGGTAGATATCATAAAGCGGGCTAAATCTAAGACGCCGGCTACCTCATCCTCTAACTGGTCAAAGCGGCAAAAGATATGGGCATCATCCTGGGTAAAGCCCCTGACCCGGGATAGCCCGTGCAGCACCCCAGAGCGCTCATAACGATATACCGTGCCCAGCTCGGCGTAACGCAGTGGCAACTCCCGGTAGCTATGGCGGCCCGTCTTATAAATCATGATATGCCCAAGACAATTCATTGGTTTGATGATATACTCCTGCCCCTCCACCTCCATCGGGCTATAAAGGTAATCGCGATAAAACTCCCAGTGACCGCTGGTCTTCCACAAATCCAGTTTGCCAATATGGGGGGTATATACCAGGTTATAGCCGCGCTTGATATGCTCATCCTTCCAGAAATCTTCAATAACCCGGCGTATCACCGCCCCCTTAGGGTGCCAGTGGACCAGCCCCGGACCAGCCTCCTCATGGAGGCTGAAAAGGTCAAGCTCCTTGCCCAACCTCCTGTGGTCGCGCTTCGCCGCCTCATCAAGCTTTTTAAGGTGCTCAGCCAGAGCCTCCTCAGTGTCAAAGGCAACACCATATACCCGCTGCAACATGGGACGGTGCTCATCCCCCCGCCAGTAGGCGCCGGCAATGCTGAGGAGCTTAAAAGCCCCTATCTCCCCGGTAGAGCTGACATGGGGTCCGCGACATAAATCAAGGAACTTGCCCTGCCGATATAAACTAACCTTCTCATCGGGGATTTCATCAATTAACTCCAGCTTATATTGCTGAGCCGCAAACAGGGTTCGCGCCTTTTTCTTAGTCCCCTCCTCTCTGGTAAACGGGACATTGGCCGCAATTATTTCTTTCATCCTCGCCTCAATGAGTGACAAATCATCAGGGGTCAACGGGCGAGGTAAATCAAAGTCATAGTAAAAGCCATTCTCAATAGCGGGACCGATGCCGAATTTAGCTTCAGGAAAGATAGACTGGACCGCCTCCGCCAGAACATGAGCTGCGGAATGACGCATTATCTCCAGCTTTTCACTGTCATCAGAAGCCATACTTAAAATCCTGTCACCAGCTAATTATAAAGGCGGTCTGATTATATCAGCTACGAGTTATATGTGCAATTGACTCAGGTCGTCCGGGAAAGGGTTAAATACCCAATTTTTTGCGCTTTGCCTCAATATGGCTTAAAAGGGCGTCAACGGCTTTGACCGGGTCCTTCTCAACATTCAACCGACCACCAGTCACCTGTTGGCACCCCTCGGTCAAGAGCTTGACCAGATTTGGAGCTCCGGTAACGGTTGGTACAGGATTGACATAAGTATAGAGTCCTAAAGCTAAAGCGAACACAGCGTCAATAGTCGCCTTCTGTTCCATATACTCCGGCGCCACGGCCACCACCGGCAGGTCAGGAAGCGGCACTCCGCCCAGAGCATTGGCTATAGTTGCCAGCAGGTCGGCAAGGCGTCCGGTATCAGTGCAGGTGCCGTAGCTGAGCACGGGTGGGATGCCCAGGCTTTCACACAGGCCTTTAAGCCCAGAACCAGCGTATATTTTGGCTTCAGGGCTGCAGAGACCAGCGACCTGCAGTGCCGCGTTGCCACACCCCATGGCAAGAACCAGAATGTCGCGCTTGATAAGTTCCCTGGCTACAGCTACGGTATGCACATCCTGACCAGAGTCTCTGAGGGTAGTGCAGGAGACAAGACCGGCAATACCCCGGATTGTGCCCTTCTTGACGGCGTCAAGCAGAGGCTCCAGAGTGCCGCCCAGCGCCTCAACAATGCTCTCTGAGGAAAAGCCGACGATGGCTTCCTTCACGGGTAACGGGGACGTTGCCTCAATGGATGCCCTTCGCTCCTTAAAGTTGCCAATTGCCATCTCCAGTAGTTGCGCCGCCTGCTCCCCTGCCTTCTCCGGCACATAGTTAATTCGGTCGCTGATACCATCAAAGGAGACAAGCTCGCTCACCGGCACCAGCCGGAACTTATACCTCTCAGCGTATAACGGGTC
Organism: uncultured delta proteobacterium; assembly: GCA_963739245.1. Classification (GTDB taxonomy): domain Bacteria; phylum Chloroflexota; class Dehalococcoidia; order Dehalococcoidales; family BS750m-G39; genus CAVTZP01. The sequence goes on along the minus strand of CAVTZP010000003.1, from coordinate 204,853 downwards.
AACCGGCATAGAGCAATTCATGTCAGCGACGAAGAGGTCGACACAGCCACTACTGAGAATTGCCTCCTGCATAATCCAGTTACCGGTAAAACCGTAGAAGGTGTCATCCATCTCCCATCTTTGAATCATCTCCTGACCAGTCTCAATGTTGGCGATGACCCGCAATCCCTTGGCACCTACCGCTTTTGCCTTTTTCTGCCACTCCGGCTGGCGTGCCAGTTGAACCAGAGCAAAACCCAGAAATGGCTCATGACCATTTGGCAGCACATTGACATACTCCGGGTCAAGCACCCCCAGGTCTACCCGCATTTTATGCGGTCTTGGTACTCCGTAGAGGACATCCTGGCAATACTCGTTAACCAGCTGGCTTTGATACGCCATTGCCAGACTAAGACGCATCGCCTTGAGAGCCAAGCTCAAGTAGTAACCATCAACATTGGTCAGGCACGAGCTTGTAGCCAGCATCATCTCGCCGTAAATCCCACCGGGAAAAATACCCAGCCTCCGCCACAGCTCCTTACGCTCACCGGGAGCTAGGGCGTCTACAATCTGGCTTGGCTCATAGTATTTTCGGTTAAAATCGGTCTCAACAAAATCACACAGCCTCAGGGCAATCTCAGCCGCTGAGCCTGAGGTCTTTACCCCAAGGCGGCGGGCGAAACTCTCTAATTTTTCCGGCTCCCTAATCTCAAAGGGCGTTTGACCTTTTGCCGTCGCCCGGAGCGTCTTGATCGTCTGGTCGGTATGATAATGGTAGGTTGATGCCCCCAGCACGTTTCTGAGCAGCATCATACGCATCGCCATGCCATCGGCAGTAATACCGCATACACCCCTCTTATCCTTAGCGGCATCGGCGCGGCAGGGTCCGTTGGAACACAGGTCACACCGAGCCCCAGCCATACAAAATGGACACCTCTGGTCAGGATTGCCGCCCATACCCTGGGCTTCGTACCTGTCCCAGATATTGCTCATATTGTCTTTTTTGATTCTTTTATAAGCCTTACGAACCGACTCATGATAAGAAATCCGGCTATCTTCCACAGCAACCCTCCCTTTTTTAGGCCTTCAGCTCATCCCTGATGCTTGTTGTCTTTCTTCTCTTCACCCAGCAACTGCTTCCATCTTTCTTCTCCCAGGCACTGGCGGGCGGAAGCACACCACTCAATACATGATGGCATCTTCTCCCTAAAGACATACTTACCGCACTTAGGGCACTTAGCCTTGTTTTCATCAGAGAAGATTTCAACCTCGGCACCGCAGTTCGGGCATTTATGTAGCGCCACCCGTAGATTCCTGAAATCCTGACCCGGACATTTGCTGTACACCGCCTCACCTCCCCCTTAACGACAATAATACAAAATGGGCCATTCTGGACTCGAACCAGAGACCCCAGTCTTATCAGGACTGTGCTCTAACCAACTGAGCTAATGGCCCACAGGACACTTAATTTTACTGTAAAAATTCAAGATAAATCAAGTAGCCCTAAATAAAATAGATTATTTATCAACCTATCCCCCTATATCCCCCTTCCCTAGTGAAGGGAAGGGGGCGTTAAAGTAAGAGAGGGGGGCTTCGCCCCCCTCTCTAAAAACTCTTCCCCCCTTTTAAGGCAGACCAACTCAGCGGGGTGTTTAAGAGGGGCTAAGCCCCTCTTTTTAACTTATCCCCCTCTCCTTAAAAGGAGAGGGGGATAAAGGGGGTGAGGTCAATAAAAACAAAATCACCTTAACCCCTGGATAGTGGAAGGAAGGAAAAACACCGACTTATTAGGTCAGTGACCGACCTAGGAGAATAGGTACCACACCTAATCATCTCCCTAGAAAGGAGGTGATCCAGCCGCAGCTTCCGCTACGGCTACCTTGTTACGACTTCGTCCCAATCGCCAACCCCACCCTCGGCGACTGCTTCCCCGAAGGGTTAGCGCATCGACTTCAGGTGTTGCCGACTCTCATGACGTGACGGGCGGTGTGTACAAGGCCCGAGAACGTATTCACCGCGCCATGCTGATACACGGTTACTAGCAACTCCAGCTTCATGCAGGCGAATTTCAGCCTGCAATCCGTACTGAGGACGGCTTTATGGATTAGCTCCAGATTGCTCTTTGGCTGCCCGTTGTACCGCCCATTGTAGCGTGTGTGTAGCCCAGGGCATAAGGGCCATGCTGACTTGACGTCATCCCCACCTTCCTCCCCGTTTTGCGGGGCAGTCTCGCCAGAGAAATTAACTGGCAACGAGGGTTGCGCTCGTTGCGGGACTTAACCCAACACCTCACGGCACGAGCTGACGACAGCCATGCAGCACCTGTGCTGGCTCCTGACTTAACAGGTCGTCCCCCTTTCAGGTTCCTACTTCCAGCATGTCAAACCCTGGTAAGGTTCTTCGTGTTGCATCGAATTAAACCACACGCTCCGCTGCTTGTGCGGGCCCCCGTCAATTCCTTTGAGTTTTAGCCTTGCGGCCGTAGTCCCCAGGCGGGACACTTAACGCGTTAGCTTCGGCACAGAGAGGGTCGATACTCCCCATACCTAGTGTCCATCGTTTACAGTGTGGACTACCAGGGTATCTAATCCTGTTCGCTCCCCACACTTTCGTGCCTCAGCGTCAGAAACAGCCCAGGAAGCCGCCTTCGCCACTGGTGTTCCTCCCGATATCTACGCATTTCACCACTACACCGGGAATTCCACTTCCCCCTGCTGCCCTCTAGTCTAGCAGTTTCGAATGACCCCTCCCGGTTAAGCCGGGAGATTTCACATCCGACTTGCTAAACCGCCTACGCACTCTTTACGCCCAGTAAATCCGGATAACGCTCGCCTCCTACGTATTACCGCGGCTGCTGGCACGTAGTTAGCCGAGACTTATTCCTCAGGTACCGTCATTATCTTCCCTGAGAAAAGGGGTTTACAACCCGAAGGCCTTCTTCCCCCACGCGGCGTCGCTGTGTCAGGCTTTCGCCCATTGCACAATATTCCTTGCTGCTGCCTCCCGTAGGAGTCGGGACCGTGTCTCAGTTCCCGTGTGGCTGGTCGTCCTCTCAGACCAGCTACCCGTCGTCGCCTTGGTAAGCCGTTACCCCACCAACTAGCTGATAGGACGCAAGCCCATCCCCAAGCGCCCGAAGGCTTTAGTGATGGAGCCTTACCTCCATCACCACATAAGGTATTAGCTCCGATTTCTCAGAGTTATCCCCTACTTAGGGGCAGGTTACTTACGCGTTACTCACCCGTCTGCCACTATCCATTTAACTAAGCAAGCTCAGCTGAACAGACCGTTCGACTTGCATGCATAAAGCACGCCGCCAGCGTTTATCCTGAGCCGGGATCAAACTCTCCAAAAAAATGGTTTACTTTGTTAAGAACCTTCCTTCCACTATCCAGTTGTTAAGGTGCAATTTGAGCAAAGAAAATAATATCACAATTTCTAGCTCTTTGTCAATATTATCTGGTAACCTCACCCCCTTCTTTTTATCCCCCTCTCCTTAAAAGGAGAGGGGGAGGAATAAAATTCTTGATGAAATGTTCAGTTTCTTTCCGAGTATGTGAGGTTACTCTCTAAAAGCTAGGTTGTCAATGAGGCTTATTCGTCACCCGAACTGGCCTTGTTTTCAGTCTTCCCCAGTTATTCTTCTGGGTTTGGTACGATGTTTACCTACCCACAAACCTTTGAAGAAGCTCTGGTTTAGTAGATGCCGGTTATCGGCTATATTTAAGAGGTCCTTGGATATCCCGCTCTCGAAGTAGGCTACCTCAACATGCTTACCCATGTTCTTTACCGCTTGAAGAGCATAAGCGAAATCAGAGTCACCGCTGACGAGCACTGCCACATCGTAGAAGTCATTCCAGGCAAAATATAGCAGGTCTGTAGCCAACATAATATCTATGCCCTTCTCAACAGGGATACCCTGTGTCAATTTGGTACTCCCTAGTCGAACCTCTAGATATGGTGTCTTGCGCAGGATATCAAGGAATTCCTGTTGTTCTCGATGGCCATCAGGCCGTTGAATTGGGTCCTGTAAGACGTTGTAGTAATATGTTCGGTACAAGCGTCTGGAGCCGCTTAGTTTACTGGTAAAATCAGCGAAGTTGAGGTCGTGGCGTTTATAGTTACCTCGTAGAGAATGATACAGGTTGCTCCCATCTATAAAGATTGCGACTCTATCTTCCATAACCTTCTCCTTTTGAGACTTGCCGATGGCTCTTGGCGGTATCGCCAGTTCTCTCTAACCTAACCTAATTATACACCTGTGAAAGCTTACCATTCCATCCTGTCAAGCCAATGTCTCAAAATTCTGGCTAAAATATCACCTTTGGGCTAATTGTTACACATTTCAAGAATACAGATTATGACTAGCAGTTCTTATCTTCTTTGCCTTACTCTGCTACTGAACCAGCCAACTCTCTTGGCACTATGAGGGCCATAGCCTCTGTTGTCAGAAAGGGGAAGGGCCTCAATAAGATTGATCGTCATATGCCTTAGTGTTTTTCCATTGAGGGCAATAATTGCGGCTTTACCTTCAGATTGTGATAGCATCTCAACAAATGCGTATCCCCTGAATTGTCCGCTACCAATATACTTATCGTTCATGACGGTTACCGATATCACTTCTCCGAAAGCCATGAATTCTTGTCGCAGTTCCTCCCTAGTAGCGTCAAGGGGTAAGTTGCCCACATAGATATTCATATTAGCCACCCTCCTTCGGCAAAGGGCTAGGTGTAGCCTGATGTTTGTTTCGGGGGCATTAATATATCTAAGGCGTTTTAAGTAGAATTAAATGAAGAGGGAGTTTAGTATCTTCCCCGGCCTCCTCCACCAAATCCACCGCCTCCCCTGCCTCCGTAAGACCTGCCGCCACCTCTGTCATCAGAGCGAGGTCGAGCCGCACTAACATTTAACGTCCGATCCTTTAAAGTCTTCCCGTTGAGAGCAGTAATGGCTGCCTGCCCCTCGGACACAGTAGGCATTTCGACAAAGGCAAATCCTTTTGGCCGCCCACTATACCTGTCAGTTATGACATTTACCGATTCTACCTTCCCAAAAGCAGTGAATTCCGTCCGCAGTTCCTCCTCGGTTACATCAAATGATAAATTACCTACATAGATTTTCACGATTGTCCTCCTTTTCTGACACTAATTCTCCCATCCCGCTTTAATACCCCTGACGCCGCTTTCTCCTGGCGCTATTTTTGGTCTTTATACGAGCAGCGTCTCGCTTGGATATGAACCGGCGATGAGCCTTCGCCTCTCGCAGGACACCGCTCATCTGTACCATCTTTTGAAAGCGGCGCACTAGAGATTCCTGTGATTCACCATCACGTATTAATACTTCTAACGACAGAATTCCTTCTTTCCGGAGTCACATCCGGGCCGGTTACCCAACCCGGACGTAACTCGCCGTTTAAACTTGTTTATCTATCCTGACTGACTTTGCGGTAGCAATCGCTACAGTACACCGGCTTGTCCCCACGGGGTTCAAAAGGTACCTCGGTGTCTTTGCCGCATTCAGCACACACTGCGGGGAACATCTGGCGTGGTGGGCCATTGCGCTCTAGTTTCCTTGCCTTGCGGCATGAGGGACAGCGCTTGGGCTCATTGGTGTAGCCTTTAGACTGAAAAAACTCCTGCTCTTCAGCACTGAAGGTAAAAGTAGCCCCACAATCGGAACACTGGAGAGATTTTTCCTGAAAACTCATTGGATGACCTCCTCTCTTTTAAATTTTAGTTAGAGTTCGGTCATCCAATACTTAGATGGTTTGCAGTGACTTAAAAAGCTTGTAATAACCTAAGCTGTAACTATCAACTATTATACACTAAAGGGAACCACTTTGCAAGACGAGCGCAAGTTCCCCTCTAAACGAGGTTACTTCTTACCGTGTGATACGTCCCTTTTCTGGTAACCTCTCCCCCTTTATCCCCCTCTCCTTAGAAGGAGAGGGGGAGGAAAAGAAAGAGGGGCTTGCGCCCCTCTTAGACTCTTCTTTTCTACCCCCCACTATAATATGGTAAAATAAGATATGATTTATCTTTTCAATTCCGCCTATAGACCCTTATATCAAGAAAACCTTCTCGCTACTTTATTTTTACCTCATGGGTGGACTAATGAATATCGCTATTATGAGCGGAATATTCCCGGGAACCTTGTACAAGAAATAAAAAAAATGGAAGGCAAACAAGAAGCGGTAATTATATACATTGACAGATTTGGTAAGGATATTAATAACAAAAACGTTTACAGATACTACCCTATAAGAAAGGCTCAATTTCTTTCAATTAACCGGGAGGGTGAACATTTTTATATCAGAGTAAAATTACTGGATTTTATCTATCCAAAGGACTTCAATTATTTTTCGGAACAAATTGTAAATAAACTTTCGCCAGATTTACCAAGCTTCAAAGATACACCTGAGAACCCAAACGATGGATACTACGCTATTAGTAAAAGAAATATTTTTATAGATAATAGTAAATTTGAATTAGGTGAACGTGCATGGCATTGCTGCGTTAACGATTTATCTTTAAAAACAAAGTACTTCAAAAGTTCAAATAAAAAACAAGTGATTTTTGCAAGATTAAAACTATCAGAAACGTTCCCAAAGACCAAAGAGGTTCGTCCTCACATAAGTAATAATCCTTGGTATGTTAGATTACTTGGAAAAGTAAACGATGGAAACGCATTCTATAAAGTTACCATGAATAGAAACTATTGTTTCCATATGAATTATGTATACCCTATTCAAAAGACGAATACCGATGCAACTGCAAAACTAAATATTCAAGTCACCGATAATGTAATACCTCAAACTGATGAGGAAATCATAATTAATTCACGCACTAGCAGGATTGATTTTCCATTCTCATTCAATGAACCAACCCAGCGTAAATTTAGTGTAATAAAATTTAAATTTTTACCAGACAACAACTCTATTAGGACGATTGCTCCTAAGAGAAGTATGGTATTTGAAATAAATTACTCCAAGGTTTATTGGATTGCATTGATAATAATAGCCCTATTGTTCGCCGGCACGAGCATATTTATTGCAACAGACCTATCAAAAGTTGCTAATGTCGGCCAATATTTCACATCATGGACTGGATTATCCAAAGTTATTGCTGCAGCAATTCAAGCTCTTATTCTTCTAGGGCTATCCAGACTTACAAGCAGGAAATTTCTATGACGATAGCACCCTGTTGGCAGTACTTAATTAAAACAAAAATAAAGGAACAAAATAGCAATGTTCCGCCGGAATACGATGCCAGCGACGTTCAAATTCTACCACTTGATTGGAAGGAAGCCAGTGATTTCATAGTCACTTATGAGTGGGTGGGGAATATGGGTACTTCCAAACATTGCTACGGTCTTTTTCTTGGCGGATATTTAGCTTCTGTCGTTTGTTATGGCCCCTTGGTTGCGCCTTCTCGGTATTCAGATATACTAGGGAAAGACCTCTCAGTGTCTATTACGCAGCTCTGCCGTGGTGCTTCAACTTTCTGGGCACCGAAATGGGCTTCTAGTAAACTCATTTCATATAGCTTGAAAATTTTAAGAAAAACACTGAAAGTAACCGCTGTTTTTGCATACGCAGACCCCGAAGCTGGTGAGGTAGGAACAATCTATCAGGCTTGTAATGCATACTATTTGGGTGAAACATCCCCAGGAGGAGGCAAGCGATATATTATTAATAGGCACTCATATGACCCGCGCAAAGTCGTTAAAAAATTTGGTTCCCGTGCGCGAGACCACTTACTGAAAATAGACCCCTTGTATGAAACGGTTCCCATTAAACCTAAGCATAGATACGTATTTGTTCTTGGAAGTAAAAGAGAGCGCAAAGAGATACTACGCCGGATAAGTCCCCTAGTTAAAGAATATCCTAAAAGATTAGCGGATATTCAACCTACCACTGCACAAACATCGGCATGACGACATGGAGGTAGTTATCCGCCCCCACCGGGCGGAGAACACCGGGGCTTGATTGGCTGGTGGTCTCCAGGGCTACCTGAGCCTCACGAAGGACGCTTAGCACCTCGGTGAGATACTTGCCATTAAAGGCAATCTTTGCTTCTTCACCCTCAACCTGGGCATCAATCTCGCCAACATCGTCGCCAATCTCTTCCGACCGGGCGGAAATTACCAGCTTGCCCGGAGATATCATCAAGCGGACAATGCCACTGCCGTCACGGGCAAAGATAGAGGCGGTCTTGGTTGCCCGCAGGAAATCACTAACACTAACCACGGCTCGGGTATTGTAGCTCTGGGGGATGAGCTGGGCATAATTGGGGAAGCTGCCCTGAACCAGCTGGGAAACCAGCTCAATATTCTTCAGGCGAAATAGAGCCTGACCCCTGCTCGGGTTTACCATTATCTCCACCGCCTCCTCCTGCTCCCCAATAAGCCGATTTAGCTCAGAGAGTGTCCGCGCTGGAATAATGACCTCGGTCTTTTGGCTGACCGGGTCGGCAATGGGTAGCTTATATACGGCTAACCTGAAGCCGTCAGCCGCCGCCAGCGTCAATAAATCACCATCAAAGCTGGCATCAACCCCGGTGAGCACCGGGCCGAGACTCCTCAGTGGCCGCAGCAAACGCAACCTGAGTAATCCCCTGACGCAGAGCCTCTACCTCCACCTTGGTAGTGATACCCTCAGCCACTTTGGGTATTGGGGGAAAGTCCTTGGCATCAATCCCGCTGATTCGCGCCTCAAACCGGGCACACTTCAGCCCCAGGGTCTTGGTCTGGGGGGAAAGGCTAATATCAACCTTCTCGCTGGGCAGGGAGCTGACAAACTCAGTGAGAAGCCGGGCGGGGACAGTGATTGCCCCCTCCTCCTCCACCTTGGCTCCAATCCAGCAGCTGATAGCCATCTCCAGATTGGTGGCAACTAGTTTCAGACGGGACTTCTCGGTAGCTAAGAGGACGTTACTGGTTATCGGAAGGGTGGTTCGGGTAGCTACCGCCCTCCCCACCACGCTCAGTCCCCGATTTAGATTCTCCTGAAGACACGATAACTTCATAGCACACCCCCAAAAAACATCCTTCTCGTGAAGGACTGGTAGTAAGGTAGTATATACCAATAATTGTCTTTACTCAAGACTAACGGCCCCACTTTTGCCACCACTTTTTTTGACCAGTCGGATATTCTCTATCTTCATGCTCCGGTCTACTGCCTTGCACATATCATAGATGGTCAGGGCGGTAACGGCGGTCGCGGTAAGCGCCTCCATCTCCACGCCGGTTTTACCCGTGCTCTTCACCGTGGTGGTAATCTCCACCGTGCTATTTGCCTCGTCCAAATTAAACTCGACCTTAATATCCCCGATAAGGATGGGGTGGCACAGCGGTATTAGATTCGGCGTCTGCTTAGCGGCCATGATGCCGGCGAGCTGGGCTACGGAAAGGACATCGCCCTTGGCAGTCCCGCCCCGTTTTATCAACTGAAATGTAGCCGCCTGCATCCTGACTAGGCCCTTAGCCACCGCCTCACGCTCGGTATCAGGCTTCTGGGAAATATCCACCATCCGGGGGCGGCCCTGCTCATCGATATGGGTTAGCTCCCTGGCGACTCCTTTTCCAGTTTTAACCGTCGGCTTTAGCCCTTCACCCTCGCTGGCCAAGCTGTTCGCCAGGTCATGGGCTTCCTGATGGAAGGCATTCCTCACATTTTGGTCAATCCATTCCCACTTCACCTTGCGCTGGCTAACCGCAGCATCCAGCTGCGGCCACAGGTCGCGATTGGCACGCCGCTGCCAACCCCGAGCCATACAACCAAAAAGATACTGGCTATCGGTATATATGACCGCCTCGGCACCGGGCTTGGTCTGGAGAATGCCTTCCAGGGCAGCGGTAATCTCCATGCGGTTACTCGTTGTCTTCTTGGTCATACCCGAGAAAGCCCGCTTCTGTCCCCGCTCAACAATAACCGCCCCCCAGCCCCCCTGACCCGGAACCGGGTTATAAGCACCATCAGTATATATATTAATCATGCGACTACCCCCCAACCTGAGAGAATGGGCGCTGCTTAGGCACATACCCCTCGGCCAGCTGATGGCGCTGCGGCTTATTTGCTACCGCCTCTTTAAACAGCTTCTTCAGCCCTGCCGAAGATATACCACGGCGCAAAGGCTGCCTAAGGTCTACCTCATAATCGCTTAATAGACAGGGGCGAAGCTTGCCATCAGCCGTCAGCCGCAGCCGATTGCATTGAAAGCAGAAATGCTCGCTGATAGGGGTAATAAAGCCAACGGTGCCTTTGGCATGGGGAAAACGAAAATACTTGGCTGGCCCATTACCCACCGTGGGTAGGCAAGGCTCAAGCTCCCCCAATGGCTCAAGCCGCTTTCTCATCTCGCTGGCGGAGATAAAGCGCAGGGTGGTGTCCTCAGCAACAAAGGGCATAAACTCAATAAAGCGAACATGCCACCCCTCGCTGATGGTCTTGGCGGCAAAATCAAGGACTTCATCATCATTAACGCCAGCCATAACCACCATATTGAGCTTAACCGGCTCAAGCCCCACCGACCTGGCGACCTCAATGCCTTCCAGCACCTCGCCGAGATTATCGCCAAGACGAGTAATGAGCTTAAATCTATCTGGCTTAAGGGTATCCAGACTCACATTGACTCGCCGCAGTCCGGCTTGTTTCAGCTCGGCGGCGTAGCGCCCAAGCAAGACCCCATTTGTGGTCAGGGAAGTATCATCTATGCCATCTATGTTAGCCAGCATCTGTATTAGCCTGGGCAGCCCCAACCTTACCAGTGGTTCGCCGCCGGTGAGCCTGAGCTTGTCTATCCCCAGCTCGGCGGCAGCCCGGGCTACAGTATAGATTTCCTCATAGGTAAGAATGTCGTTATGTGACATCAGGCTGATGCCTTCCGCCGGCATACAGTAAACACAGCGCAGGTTACAACGGTCAGTTACCGCGATACGCAGATAATTTATTGGACGGTGGAACGAATCAGAAAGTCCGGTCATAGATATTTACTCCTGAGCAACTGAATTGCCTGTCTCGTTGCCTGCCCCCGATGGCTAATCTTGTTTTTTCCCTCCAGAGTTAGCTCCGCCATCGTCTTATCCAGCTCGGCAAGATAAAATATCGGGTCATAGCCAAAGCCCTCTTTCCCCCTCGGCTCAAGGGTGATAACGCCCCGACACTCCCCGGAGCAAAGCTCCACTTCACCATCAGGGGTGGCGATAGCAATGACACACCTAAAGCGAGCCGAGTGTTTCTCCCCGGGCACATCTTTAAGCCTGGATAGCAAGTAGTTAATTCGGTCTTTATCGGAAGCACCCTCGCCGGCATAACGAGCCGAAAGTCGACCCGGTTCACCACCCAGGGCATCGACCTCAAGCCCGGAGTCATCAGCCAGCGTCAGCAACCGGCTCTCCCGAGCCAAGATGGTTGCCTTAAGTCTGGCATTCTCTTCAAGACTCTTTCCCACTTCATCAACCTCAGTGTTGATACCCAGCTCCGCCGCGGAGACCAGCTCAAAGGGCAAGCCCTTGAGCAGATACTTATACTCACGCACCTTGCCTTTATTATTTGTCGCCAGTAGGAGCTTAGGCATTTACTTCACTCAAGCTTACTAAACCTTCCCTCCAGCTTTTTTGAAACCTGGGGCATGGTGGTATACTCCATCTCCTCCAGAGGCAGACGGTGTGGCTCAAAGGGACCGTGGCGACGCATAAAATCGGCAACCTCATTTGCCTGCCGACGGGCTAGGTCAAAGGACTTATCAGCAAACATATCCCGTGGTCCTACCAGCTTGCCTCCAGAGAGCTGGAAACCAAGTGCCACCACCCGTGGTGGTCCATCAAAGCGGGTGGGAGTGCTATCCTCAACTGATACCGGCATAAGGGGACCATGGTGCGAGCCTCGCATCCACCCCTCCACCAGAAGGGGCAGGGTAAACGGCTCCACCACCTCACCCACTGCCGGGAACTCCCCCTGGGCACGCACAATACACACCGGGTCATCCTTACCCACATACCGACCGGCAATTAACGCCAGACGCTGGGTAGAAGATACGGCGGCTATTTCCTTGCTTTCCCGGTGGTAGACCGCCTTTACCATATAGCGGGACGGCGCACCAATGAAAACAAGCAAATCATAAATCTCCTCAGGGGCATTAAAGGTTACCTTCCGGTGCTCCTTTATATCATGCACTTCAAAGGCAAAGCCGGCATGCATATTGGAGGCAATAACCAGTCCAATGGTATTAAACGGGTCAGCAAACATCTTATACAGCGGCATATTCCACGCCCCGGATGACGTTTTATCTGCCATAAACACAATTACAGGCTCAGACCCCCGCTCCTCAAACTCCATCTCCGCCACCCCGGGCCCCATCCCCCTGACATTGCCCGAAAAGGCGTCAGAGAGCAAGTCCTGCCCGGCACCGTGAAGCTTGAGTTCCCGGGCTATCTTAGTGCAATCAACAAAGGTATCCCAGGCAAGCTTATGGATTTTTTCAGCCCCCTCGCCGTGCTGGTGGGTCATAATCAGCTGCAGGTCATCCCCACACTTGGTTACATGACAGTCAATGAGCAACCCCTGTTTCTTAGCCTTGTCCATAAGCTCCCTGGCCCTGGCTAAAATATCAGGATGAGATTCAGAATGCCCGACATAACCACCAATATCCGCCTTGATGACACTCAATGTAACCTTCATGATCCCTCCTTTAGTTAATATTCACTCAGTTAATATTCAATCCCCTTTCGCGCCGCCACCCCCTCATCATAAGGGTGCTTAATCTTTAGCATCTCAGTAACCAAGTCAGCCGATTTGATTAGCTTACTATTAGCTTGACGACCGGTAAAAATAAGCTCCACCCCCTCAGGCTTGTCATCAATAAGCTTAAGCACCTCATCCAGCTCAACCAGATTACGGGCTATAGCCAGATTAAGTTCGTCAAGGACCACGAGGTCATAGTTACCGCTGAGCATCGCCTTGCGGGCAGCCGCCAAACCCCGCTTTGCCTGCTCTATATCTTCTGGCTTAATATTTGCCCGCTCAATAAATTCCCCAGTGCCAAAACTCTCCATAGTGACATTGGAAAGCTGAGATAGGACATTGCGCTCGCCGGAGGGGTGAGCGCCCTTCATAAAAAAGCCAATATAGACCCTGAGGCCTTGACCTAAGGCTCGGACTACCGCCCCGATAGCTGCCGAGGTCTTCCCCTTACCATCGCCGGTGAAAACCTGAACCAGACCCCGGCGTAACGGTCGTGGTGATGAGGGATTAGACGTCTTCTCAACCAATGAAACACCTAAGCGAAAGCTGGCTGTAGTAAAATAGTTTAACAACCTCACCTAGAAAAATCAAGGTTTTCCCCTGAACCCGCATTAAAAAACAACGGCGTTGTTAACCCCCTGACAATAATGATATAATCACAAAAACGTATTAAGGGTAAAAACCTAGAAAGAGAAGGTTATCAAGATGGCAACAACCAAAAAGCTGATTGATGAGTATAAGCAGAAGAGAGCCAAGATAGTGCAGATGGCATCCCCTGATGCTATTGAAAAGCGCCACAAAGGGGGACAGTGGACCGCCCGGGAAAGGATAGACTATCTCTTTGACCCCGGCACTTTCACCGAGATAGGACTGTTCGTTAAGCATAGAACGGTGCATTTCGGCATGGACAAGAGGGAAGTGCCGGCCGAAGGGGTGGTAACCGGCTACGGTATGGTCAATGGCAGGCCGGTTGTTGCCTTTGCCGAGGATTATATGGCGATGGCGGGGACATTTGGTGAGTATCACGGCTTGAAGGAAATCCGAGCCATTAATTTGGCCAAGGAAATGGGGTGGCCGCTTATCGGCATGAATGACTCCGGCGGCGCCCGACTCCAGGAAGGAATGGATACCCTGGAAGCCTACGGCTGGATATTCCGGGCTCAAATCCTGGCTTCAGGCATAATCCCCCAGATAGCCCTGCTCATGGGCCCCTGCCTGGGCGGGCAGGCTTATCACCCGATAATGCAGGACTTCCTTATACAGTGCCGGAAGACTGGCTTTATGGGGATTGCCGGCCCGGCCTTTGTTAAGACCCAGCTCGGGGAGGAAATCTCCCTTGAGGAGCTCTCGGGGTGGAAGGCGCATGCCATTAAATCAGGGCAGACCCATATTGTCGCCGAGGACGATAAAGACGCCATAGACAAGGCTAAGGAGCTTTTATCCTTCCTGCCGTTAAACAATAGGGAAATGCCACCCCGCATTGAGTGCCATGATGACCCAGACCGCACCTGCCCGGAGCTTGATACCATAATACCCGACAAAGCGACTCAACCGTATGACATGTACAAGGTAATCAAAGCCGTAGTCGATGACGGCTACTTCTTTGAGACATTAAAGGACCACGCCAAGAGTGTAATCACCGGCTTTGCCCGGTTTAATGGGCGCCCGGTTGGTATCTGGTCAAATCAACCAATGTGGGCGGCGGGGGTTATTGATGTTGATGCCTCAGACAAGGGGGCGAGGTTTGTCCGATTTTGCGACCTGTACAACATCCCGGTGGTCACCCTCGGGGACTGCCCCGGCTATATGATTGGCTCGGAACAGGACTGGAAGGGCATCCTGCGCCATGGCGCCAAAATGCTCTTTGCCTGGGCTGATGCCACCATACCGCTGATTTCAATCATGATCCGCAAGTCCTACGCCGGCGCCCATTACGGCATGCTGGACAAGGGCATCGGTGCCGACCTGGTATTTGCCTGGCCTACGGCTCGCATCACCATCGTTGGTGCCGAGACTGCTGCCAGCGTCATCTTCGCCCGGGAGATAAAGGAATCAGCCAACCCCGAAGAGACACGAGCCAAGAGAATTCAGGAATACGAGGAAATCTATGAGAACCCCTATGTTTCTGCGCAGCGGGGCTATACCGATGATATAATAATGCCCAGCGATACCCGGAAGGTCATAAATAGAGCCCTGGACTTCCTGGAGAATAAGAATAAGGACAACAAGGCATTCCTCGCCCGACCGTGGCGAAAGTATTCCAATATTAATCTATAAGGTGGGTTACTATAGAAATCATCCCCGCCATAGATATCAGAGAGGGCAGGTGCGTTCGCCTGTATCAGGGCGACTTTGACCAGGAAACGGTCTTCTCTGACGACCCGGTAGAGGTAGCACTGCAGTGGCAATCGCTGGGGGTGCCGCGACTGCATATTGTTGACCTGGATGGTGCCATTAGCGGCAAGGTCTATAACCTCGATATTATCACTGAGATAGCCAGCGCCGTACTGGTTCCGACTCAACTGGGCGGCGGCATCCGCCAGCTTGAGACCATTGAAAAGATGCTCAAGGCGGGCATCGAGCGGGTCATTCTGGGCACCGCCGCTGTTGAAGACCCCGAGCCTGATTAAGCAGGCATGCCAGAGGTTCCGGGATTCTCTTATTATCGGCATTGACGCCAGAGACGGCTATATCTCCACCCATGGCTGGCGCCAGGAAACGAAACTGAAAGCTATAGAGCTTGCCCAATCTATGGTAAAGCTGGGAATCAGGCGCTTTATCTATACCGATATCAACCGCGATGGTACCCTCACCGAGCCAAACTTCTCGGCCACTGCTGAACTGGTAAATGCCGTCAGAGCACCGATTATCGCCTCCGGCGGCATCTCATCGCTAAACCACCTCAGGATGCTCAAAGCACTCGGCGTTGAGGGTGCCATAGTCGGCAAGGCGCTTTATACCGGAGACATAGACCTGAAACAGGCTCTAGCTGTCATTAGCTAGAAGAGTTAGAGAGAGGCGAAGCCTCTCTTAAAAATCCTCTTCCCCTCTCCAAGAGTGGAGAGGGGGGACACAGGGGGTGAGGTTGATAAAGAATATAAAGTTCAACGAAAAAGGGCTTATCCCGGCCATCGTTCAGGATGCCGACAGCGGCGAGGTGCTGATGCTCGCCTATATGAATGAAGAGGCACTGCGCCGAACCCTAGCCAGCGGCGAGGCCTGGTTTTACAGCCGCAGCCGAAAAGAGCTGTGGCACAAGGGGGAGACCTCGGGCAGCATCATCAAGGTCCACTCAATATGGAAGGACTGCGATAGCGATACCATCCTGATTAAGGGCAAAGCCTCTGGTCCGGTGTGCCACACCGGCAATAAGACCTGCTTCTTTCAAGAGCTAAGCAAAGAGGATACAGAAACCTAAGCCGCCTCCTCAGCCTGCTCAAGCTCCACCACCCTCTTTAGCGCCGCCAGGGCAACCTCCAGCTGAGAGTCATCAGGCTCCCTTGTCGTCAGCGACTGTAGCCACAGCCCTGGGGTGAGAATCGCCCTGACTATAGAATTATCAATATGCTTGTTACCAAAATAGATGGCCTCATAGCCGAGGGCAGCAATAACCGGCATGAGCAAGATTCGCGACAAAACCATCAGCCATAAGGATGGCAAACCAACAAGGGCAAAGACGATGATGGCGATAATCAAGACGACAAAGAGAAAGCTGGTGCCACACCGAACATGAGCGGTACTGTACTTTCTAGCCACTTCTATCTCCAGCGGAGCACCATCTTCGTAGGCATTTACCGCCTTGTGCTCAGCACCGTGATAGGCAAATACCTTGTTGATGTCAGGTATAAGGCTTATTAGCTTAAGATAAGCGATGAAGATAGCCACCCGCAGAAAGCCCTCAATCAGGTTAAATACCAGGGAAGAAGTAATATAGGAGGTAAGCAAGCGGGTAAGGAAAAGGGGCATCAGAAAGAACACAATGACGGCAAAAGCTATGGAAACAGCTACCAGAAGCCAGACCAGCCACCCCGAAATCTCCTCCCCTTCCTCCTCTAGAGAGATGTTAGCCGAGTAGAGCAAGCTCTTGATACCCAGAACCAGCGCCTCAATCAAAACAATAATACCCCGTACTAGCGGGGTTCGCCTCATCCTGCCGGAATAGATACCGGCCAGCGGCTGGCTATAGATAGCCAGCTCACCGCCGGGGCGACGCACTGCGGTTACCATAGCCTTCCGCCCCCGCATCATCACCCCTTCAACAACCGCCTGCCCACCGTAATAAAATCTCTCGGTCACAACAAAAAAGGAGCGGTGCGACCCGCTCCTGCCCCCTCAACCCTGTCTATTTAACCTTCCACCTTCTTATAGCGCCGCTTAAACCGTTCCACCCGCCCCATGGTATCTACCACCCTCTGCTCCCCAGTGAAAAAGGGATGACACTTACTGCAAAGCTCAATCTTCAGCATCTTACTGGTTGAGCCGACGGTAAAGGTATTGCCACAGGCACAGACTACCTTGGCATCGGGGTAATACTCAGGATGAATCTTAGGCTTCATAACATTTAGCTAGCGTAAACGCTAACCTTCCTCCTGTTGTTGGTGGTAGGCTCAAACTTAACCTCGCCGTCAATTAAGGCAAAGAGGGTATAATCCCTGCCCACACCGACGTTACTACCGGGGTGAATGCGGGTGCCCCGCTGCCGAACCAGAATCGTCCCGGCACTCACCTGCTGGCCGTCATATCTTTTAACGCCGAGCCGCTTTGACTGGCTATCGCGGCCACAACGAGTGCTGCCGCCTCCCTTTTTATGCGCCATTTGCCGTCACCTCTTTCTTGCGCCGCTGAACCTTCTTCGGCTTAACTTCCGCCGCTCCCGACTCAACTATTTTATCTATAACCAGCCTGGTATAAAGCTGACGATGCCCGGTCTTCTTGCGGTAACGAACCTTTGACTTATACCTAAAGACGATAACCTTCTTACCCTTGCCCTCCCCCTGCGAGGTGGCAACCACCTTGGCTCCATCAACAGTGGGCGTACCGACGATTACCCGCTCACCGTCACCGATAAGCAATACTCTATCCAGCTCAACGGTGCTACCCTCAGCCACACCCAGGCGTTCTACATCTATTGTCTGCCCGGGGTTTACCTTATATTGCTTACCCCCGGTTTCAATGATAGCGTAAATCTTATCCTCCTCAAACAGGTTATTGTAACAATTGCTATAGCTAGGTGTCAAGCGCCAGCCTCTGCCATAGCGCTTTTACCTTCTCTTTTAGCTCCTTAAGGCTGCAATCGGTATCTATAACCACATCGGCATGTTTTATTCGCTCCTCCGAAGTTAGCTGGGAACGGATGCGAGCCAGCGCTTGCTCTTCCGACATGCCGCTCTTTTCCCTCAGGCGTTTGAGCACCGTGGACTCAGGGGCTACAGTAACCCAGACCTCATCCATTTCATCTGATAGTGAAGGCTCGCCGGCTCTCATGGAGAGAGGCACCTCAACCAGGAGGGGTACTTCCATCACCACCACCCTTATCCCCTGCCGCCGGTACTCTTCAAGCTGAGCCTTCACCGTTTCATGCATCCAGGGGCGCATTATATTATTCAGCCGGGCTAGAGCCTCAGCACTGCCAAAGACTATTTCCCCCAGCTTCTTGCGGTCAATCTCGCCGTTTGGGGCAACAATCCCGTTGCCAAAGGCAGCCACCACCCCCCGCCATATCTCGGTATCAGGCTTGAGTGCCTCATGCCACACCCTATCCACATCAATAACCATTGCCCCAAGCTCCGCCAGAAAGCCGGAAACAGTGCTCTTGCCGCTACCAATGCCGCCGGTAAGACCGATGACCTTCATCCCACCAAGTCTATCTTCTGGTAAACAGACAGTCAAGGGATTCTTTATCAACCCACCCCCTTTATCCCCCTCCCTTTGATAAGGGAGGGGGAATTAGTTTATAAGAGAGGCTTCGCCTCTCTTTAACTCCCGAAACCCTAAAGCCAATAGTCAAAAAACACAATTTTCGGTATTGTTTTAGCTGCTAAGAAAGACTATAATTGTCTCAGGGATGGGGAGTACTTATGAACACTGAACGACTACACGCTATTGCCATTGCTGTTCTTGCTGATATTAACAGTACAAACACTGAAAGCACCTTACAACAACTAGTTAAAGCTCTCCAGAATCAGATAAACCGGCCACAGGAACCAGCATTTCAGCAGCAAGTTAGTGAACACTTGAAAACTCTTTATGCCTCTCTTGAAAATGCACCTAGTAACGATTTCAGCCCAACTTGGAAGCAAGCGCTGAAAGAGCTAGGCATTCATGAGCTTTTAGGGAACAATCTTCGTAACCAAATACAAAAAATATTCGAACGTAATCAAATAACCCCATCTGTTGCGCTTGAAGAACTTCAATCACTTCATGAGCAATTAGCCACTCGCAAAACATCTCTTGAGCAAATAGTTGCTTCCTTCAAACAGCTAGAAATTGGTGCAGAGGAATTAGAACCCGGCCAATGCGAGGTTGGCATCCTTGTACCTCGTTTGGCCATCAACAATAGACTGAGTGAATTTGCTAATGACCTTGGCGAATTAAATGAAATATTCGGTTCTTTTTCTGAATTAACCACTGGAACCCGACCCGGTTTTGAAATACGTTCCATCTCTTCTAGCGACTTAAATGTCTTTCTGGGAATGCATCCAGTAGTTGTTGCTGGTATAGCAGTGGCGGTTGAGCGAGTAGTGGCGTTATATAAGCAGATATTAGAGATAAGAAAACTTCATGGGGAATTGAAGAATCAAGGTGTTCCTAACAAAGAGCTTAAAGGTGTTTTGAATCATGCAAATAACATGATGAAAGAAGAGATAGAAAAATTAATACCGGAATTATTAGATAAATATTACGATAATAAGGATAAAGCAAGGCGTAATGAACTAACCACAGAACTTCGTTTTTCGTTAAATAAAATCGCGAAACGAATCGATAAAGGGTACAGTGTAGAAGTTAGAGTCCAACCACTTTCTGAGAAAGAACAAGCTGCAGGGAAAGGTGAACAGGCTTCTAAGGATGCAGAACATATTCAGGTAATACTAGCAGCTTCAAAGAACTTGGAATTTCTAAGACTAGAAGGTGAACCAATATTAACTTTACCTGAATCTCAAGATAGTGCTGAGGAGAAGAAAGAATAGAATAATTTACGTAATTATCACCGGAATAACTCAAGGGCGTTTAAGAGGGGCGAAAGCCCCTCTTTTTTTATTATCTTCCCCCTCACGGGAGAAATTTCTAAATCCTAATATCTAAACTCTAAACAGGCACGAATTGCGTTGTTTAGTATTTCGGATTTCGTGCTTTGAGTTTCTAATGAGGGGGTGAGGGTGAAGGGTGATATGATAACTAATGAGTGATATAATTAGATAAAGGAGCATCATGCATGAAGCAATGCTCTATGAGAAGCTGCCCAACTCCCGGGTAAGGTGCGCTACCTGCCAGTGGCGCTGCAATATAGCGCCGGGCAAGTTCGGCGTCTGCCGTGTGTATCGCAACAAAGACGGCGTCCTCTACAACATGAACTACGCCAAGGCGTCGTCAGTGGCCGTTGACCCTATTGAAAAGAAACCCCTATTCCACTTCTTCCCCGCTACCCTAGCTTTCTCCATAGGTGGGTGGGGGTGCAACTTCCACTGCCAGGACTGCCAGAACTGGGAAATCTCCTGCCCGGTGGGTGATGAGCCTTGGCTTAACTCCCAGGAAATCCAGCCCAAGTAAAGCCGTGGAACTGGCGAAAAACTCTCATTGTGAGGGCATTGCCTGGACATATAATGAGCCCAGTATCTGGTTTGAATATACCCTTGACTCCGCCAAGCTGGCGAAGAAGAATAACCTTTATACCGTCTATGTGACCAACGGCTTTCTCACCCCGGAAGCCCTGGATACCATCGGACCCTATCTTGATGCCTGGCGGGTTGATATTAAGGGCTTCACCGACGCCTTATACCGTGACCTGGCTAAGATAAAGCGGTGGCGGGGGATACTTGAGGTTGCCAAGCGGGCTAAGGATAAGTGGCATATGCATGTTGAGGTTGTCACCAACATCATACCAACCATGAATGATGATGACGAGCAGCTTGAGGGTATTGCCCGCTGGATAAGGGAGGAGCTGGGCGAGCTAACGCCGTGGCATGTGACCAGGTTTCACCCCCAACACTATATGATGCACCTGCCCCCAACCCCCATATCCACCATAGAGCACGCCTATGACATCGGGAGAAAAGCCGGGCTTAAGTTTGTCTATGCCGGTAATATCCCCGGGCATAAGAGCGAATCCACTACCTGCTATTCCTGCGGCAAACTTGTGGTGCAGAGGTTCGGCT
Organism: uncultured delta proteobacterium; assembly: GCA_963739245.1. GTDB lineage: Bacteria > Chloroflexota > Dehalococcoidia > Dehalococcoidales > BS750m-G39 > CAVTZP01. Next base: position 183,760 of record CAVTZP010000003.1, on the reverse strand, counting down.
ACCAGACTAGAGTAATCGGTCTTGACGGTTCAAAATGCAAGTTCTGCGGGGCGGAGCTTAACTTTAGAACGGGAGGTAAAGGTGATTAGACATCCGGTGGTCGCCGGGCAATTCTATCCGGCGTCAGCCTCAGAGCTTAAGCGGATGATTAAGGGGATGGTGGATGAGAAGGCAGAAAAGCAAGAGGTAATCGGGCTGATTTCCCCCCATGCCGGCTATATCTATTCCGGAGCAGTGGCGGGGGCAACTATATCCAGAACCAGATTTAAGGACACCTTTATCATCATGGGGCCAAACCACACCGGAAATGGCAAGCCATTCAGCATCATGACTGAAGGCAGCTGGGAAACACCCTTAGGCGAGGTGGAGATTGACTCGGCGCTGGGAAAGCAGATTCTAGCCAACTCCAGATACCTGCAAGAGGATAAGGCGGCCCATCTCTACGAGCACTCCATTGAGGTTCAATTGCCCTTCCTGCAATACTTTAAGGCGGACTTTAAGCTCGTCCCTATTATTCTCGCCTATGCCGGCGGTGCCATTTATAAGGAAATCGGCAAGGCGCTCGCCAAGGCGGTTAAAGAATCGGGCCGGAAGGTGGTAATTATCGCCTCAAGCGACATGACCCACTATGAGTCGCAAGCCTCGGCGCAGAAGAAGGACACTCAAGCCATAGAAGCCGTGCTGGCCTTAGATGAGAACGAGCTGGTAAAACGGGTTGATAAATTCAATATCACCATGTGCGGCTACGGCCCGGCGGTGAGCCTTATTGCCGCCGCCAAGGAACTGGGGGCAACGAAGGCGGAACTGGTCAAATATCAGACCAGCGGGGATACCACCGGCGATTACTCCAGCGTGGTGGGCTATGCCGGCATAATAATAAAGGGGGGATAAGGTGCATCCGCTGGTAAGATTAGCCAAGAAAACAGTGGAGATGTATATTAAGGAGAGGAAAGTCTTCAGGCCGCAAAGGCTCATCCTCAAGATGAAGGAGAGGGCCGGGGTCTTTGTCTCCATCCACAAGCTCGGCGAACTGAGGGGCTGTATCGGCACCCTTGAGCCGCGAATGGCTAACGTGGCTGAGGAGATTATTCTCAATGCCATCAGCTCGGCGACCGGAGACCCCCGCTTTGACCCCATCACCCCTGATGAGCTTAAAGACCTTGACTATAGCGTGGACGTCCTGACCAAGCCCGAGCCGGTAAAGAGCCAAGACCAGCTAGACCCCAGGCGGTACGGGGTTATCGTTGAGGCGGGGTGGCGGAAGGGGGTACTCCTGCCTGACCTTGAGGGGGTAGACACGGTTGAGGAGCAGATTGACATCTGCCGCCAGAAGGCAGGCATCGCCCCTAACGAGGCGGTAAAGATGTACAGATTTGAAGTGAAGAGGTATAAGTAAGGGGGTGAGCTATAGGGCGGATTAGTCTCAAGTAGTACTTGACAGTCCTCAAGAACTATGATATACTCCTATCTTGAGGATGTTATGTACCTAAAATATATCGCCCGAAAGATTAGGTCTCCACCACAACTGAAGCCACTAGTGGTATTTATTAGTACTCTATATAACTTGACAGTACCGATATTTTGTGCTAATATTAATAGTACTATATCTAAGGAGGAAAGACAATGGCTAACGAAAGGAATGATGAAAAGCAAAAAATAACCGTGAGGCTAGGTAATCAAGATTTTACAGTTGAACGAAAAAGGGTGCCCATTGAATGGTTAAAACTTGACCCGGACAACCAGCGGATAAGTTATCAACTTAACCTTCTTAGAAAAGAAGGGAAGGGGTATACGGATCAAGAAATTCACGACTTACTGTGGTCTATGGATGCTGTAAAAGACCTGTATCAAAGTGTCCTCCAGAACGGCGGGTTACTGGAAGATCCTTTTGTGAGGAATGATGGTGTTGTGGTAGAGGGCAATTCTCGAACTGTTGTAACGCGGGAACTACATAAGAAATTTTCTGGAGATGAGCGTTTTGCTAATTTATACGTGAGGATCCTACCGCCTAATGCAACAGATGAGCAAATTATTACTTTGGTGGGTGAAATGCATATTGCCGCGAAAATAGAATGGCAAGCGTATGAAAAAGCTGAACATGTGTGGAAAATGGCCAAGGAGTATAACAAGACATATGACTTTCTAGCATCTCACCTACGTATGTCAAGGTCAAAAATTACACAGAACATAGCAGCATATGAAGAGACTAGGAAATACCTAAGCGAGAATAATGACCCCAACGGGATCAGGCGTTTCACTCATTTTGACGAATTCATGAAGAAAACCTCACTAAGAGAACGAGCGGAAAAAGATCCTGGGTTTATGAAAGAATTCAGAAGTTGGGTTGCTGAAGACAAATTCCCTGACTCAAGAGATGTAAGAATATTGCCTGATATACTTGACAATCCGAAGGCATTAGAGGTTCTTAGGAAAAAGGGTAAGAATATACAGGATGCGGAAACTGTGCTGAACAAGGATGACCCGTCTAGGAGTTCAGACCTATATTTCAGTATTGATGAGGCCATAAGACAACTGCGCAATATCCCGCTATCTGAGATAAAGGAGTTAGAAGCAGGGAATAGTACCAAAATAGAAAAAATGAAAGATCTAAACAATGCTCTAAAGGAGGTCGCCGCTATTGCTAAACTGTCTCTAGGCGAGTAGTAATATGGATAAACTCATTAGTAAATTTAGAAAGAACTCCTTTGAAGAGATACAAATAAGTGCCAGGGAATTCCAGGGTCGCCAACTGGTCGATATTAGGACATTCGCCGGTCCGAGGGGACAAGAGACGGTTCCAACCAAGAAAGGGGTATCTATCCCAATAGAACTGTATAGTGAATTTAGTAAAGGCATTAGGAGTCTAGAAGACAGCTTAGAGGAAGAAGGGATATATAATCCTGATGTCTGATTACATTACCTATAGTGAGGCAGTTTTAGAGGGGCGAAGCCCCTCTTACCAAATAATTCCCCCTCCCTTAGTAAGGGAGGGGGACACAGGGGGTAGGTTGTAAAATATTAAGGGGGTGAGGATGTCAACAGATTTATTTGACTACCAGTCTGACCAACAGAAGAGAAAAGAGGCGCCACTGGCAACCAGGATGAGACCGGCGGCCCTGCACCAGTTTGTCGGGCAGGAGCACCTCGTGGGAGAGGGACGGGTATTAAGAAAGGCTATTGAATCCAAGCGGATACCATCCCTTATCCTGTGGGGTCCGCCCGGCTGCGGCAAGACTACCCTCGCTTATGTCATCGCCAGGGCTACTCAAACCCGCTTCAGCGCGATAAGCGCCGTCAGCGCCAGCGTGGCTGACCTGCGGCGGCTCATTGAAGAAGCAAAAGAGCGCTATAAACTATACCAGGAGAGAACTATCATTTTTATCGACGAGATTCACCGCTTCAATAAGGCTCAGCAGGACGCCGTTCTACCCTATGTTGAAGACGGAACCATTACCCTTATCGGAGCCACCACGGAAAACCCATCGTTTGAGGTCATCTCCCCCCTCCTCTCCCGGTGCCAAGTCCTCACCCTCAACCCACTCGCCGAGGACGAAATGCAGGCCATAATCAACCGGGCGATAAAGGACGAACTCAACGGCCTGGGCAAACTAAATGCCGAGCTTGACGAGGACGCCCTGATTCACCTCATCATGATGTCAAACCGGGACGCCCGGGTTGCCCTCAATACCCTGGAGATAGCCGCCCGCACGACACTGCCTGACGCTGACGGAAAGCGCCGCATCTCGCTAGCAACCATCGAGGACGCTATCCAGCATAAGGCGCTCCGTTATGATAAGGCGGGAGAGCAACACTACGACCTCATCTCCGCCCTGCACAAGTCAATGCGAGGCTCAGACCCGGATGCCTCCCTTTACTGGCTGGGGCGAATGCTGGAGGCGGGGGAAGACCCCCTCTATATTGCCCGCCGGCTGGTTCGCTTCGCCTCGGAGGATATCGGCATGGCCGACCCCCAGGCACTGGTCGTAGCTATGGCGGCACAGCAAGCCGTCCACTTCATCGGCATGCCCGAGGGCAATCTGGCCCTGGCCGAGGCCGCAGTCTACCTGGCAACCGCCCCTAAAAGCAACTCCCTGTATGAGGCTTACTCCAAGGTCCAGGAAGAGGTTAAACAAAAACCTGACGAGCCGGTGCCGCTACACCTTCGCAATCCAGTGACCGCGCTAATGAAAAAAATGGGCTATGGCAATGGGTATAAGTACCCCCACGACTACTCAAGGCACTTCGTCCGGCAGCAGCACCTCCCCGATTCCCTTCAAGGTAAACGCTATTACACCCCCAGCGACCAGGGATACGAGGAGCAGGTTGCCATGCGGCTTCAAGCCTGGTGGCCCCAAGAGAAAATAGAGAAGCCAAAAAGAAAGAAGAAGGAGAAGGATTGAGTCGAGTTCATATTACCTTCCCCGGCGCCGATATTTCACTGGAGGGGGTGTGGCATTTCCCCGAGGGTACAGGCTCATTCCCGGTAGTTATCGTCTGCCACCCTCACCCTCTTTATGGCGGGAGTATGTCAAGTAATGTTGTCTTTGCTATCTGCCAGGCGCTAGCCCAGCAGTCAATCGCCGCCCTCAGATTTAATTTCCGAGGAGTAGGTAAAAGTGGCGGCGAATTCGGCGGAGGCATCGCCGAGCAAGAAGACGTTAAGGCGGCATTAGCCCTCGTTTCATCCACAGCCAATATTGACCAGAAAAAAATAGGCTTAGCCGGCTACTCCTTTGGTACCAGTGTCATCGTTCCTGTTGCCGTTCAAGATGAGCGGGTCAAGCTACTGGCACTGGTGTCACCAGCGCTATCAGACTCCGGCTGGGAACAGTTAAAGGGATACGCCAGGCCAAAATTTCTCATCGCCGGTGAAAATGATTTCGTCATCCCACAAACACAGTTCTGGCAACAGGTTAAGGATATCCCCGAACCCAAGCAATGCCAGATTATATCCGGGGCTGACCATTTTTGGGCCGGGTTTGAGGAGGAGGTAGCTCAGAAAGTAACCAAATTCTTTGCTACGGGCTTCAGCGGCAGCTAATCCAGGCCGGCGAACTAATTAAAACGCCTTGACATACTATCCCCCCCCCGTTATACTGAAAAGTCGGCGCGGGGTGGAGCAGAGGAAGCTCGTTGGGCTCATAACCCAAAGGTCGCTGGTTCGAATCCAGCCCCCGCTACCAATTTTTGAAGCTAAAATGCCCCTGATAGGCAACCGAAAAACAGGGGCATTTCTATTTTTCTAATAATTTGCTAATAATCATTTTAAACGGCTCTTTTGGAGCTCCAGACTATTATTTATGATTATAATGCTGATAGCCATGCCCAGAGAATTAGCCACCATCATCGCCGGGATAGCCGTTTTCACAACTACAAGGGCTTCACTGAAAGGCCGGGCTAAGAGTAGGGCCAATCCAGCGTGGACACATTCAATAAATACCGCTAACCCCATACCTTGAAAGACGTTGATAAGCTTCCCCTTGTTGAGGCGGAATACAGCACCACCTATCAAACCGGCAAGAATAGTCGCCAGCCCACAAGGGATGCTAGTAAATCCCCCGAGAAAATAGCGGTGTACTCCTCCAATCAGTCCTGCCCCTAAGCCAGCTAGCGGCCCGCCGACTAACCCGGCAATCATTGGGCCAAGGTCCCTGATATTCATTATGGCACCGTCAGGTAATCTTATGCCAACATAGGTACCAAATATAGAAAACCCCCCAAATATCAAGATGAAGATAAGCGTATCACGCCAACTAGCCTTTTTTATTGCTACTCGCTGAAATGTTTTTATCTTAGTTATAATCTCCATAAAGACAAAGATAAAGATCTCCGTTTCGGCGAACAGGGCCAATAATCCTTCAGTTATCATACTAACTCCGCTTGCTCATTTAACCGGTGCCTTCCTTTAATGCAGGTATTCGCCAGCGTTAACCCCCAGTGTTTGCCCGGTAATCATGTTGGCTTCATCAGAGGCAAGAAAGAGCACTGCCGCGGCTACGTCTTCTGGTCGTATGCTTTTCTTGATAAGCTGCATCCCCAGCACTCGTTTTTCATCCTCTTCAGAAAATATTGTCTGCATTGCTTCGGTCATGACCAGACCAGGTGCCACCGCATTTACGTTGATGTTGAACTCGCCTAGTTCTCTTGCCAGGCCACGGGTCATAGTAACAATACCGCCCTTGGTGGTGCTATAGTGGAGGAAGAGGGGTAAGCCAATGAAAGCGGTGGTTGAAGCAATATTAATAATCTTACCATTACCCTGCTTTTTCATGTAGGGAATAACGGCTTTACAGCAAAGGAATACACCTTTAACGTTCACTGCCAGAATCTTATCCCAGTCTTCGGCTACTAGCTGTTCCGGTGGTTTCATGAAACCCTTACCGCCAATAAGGGCAGCATTGTTGACGAGAATGTCTATCTTGCCAAAACGGTCCACAGTCTTTTTTACCATCTCGGCGGTATTTTTTTCACTGGTAACATCAGTTTTTAGAACGAGCACTTCCCCACCGATAGCTTTTATCTCTTCGGCGACCGGTGTACAGTCAAGGACATCGCAGATGGTTAATCTGGCTCCTTCTTTAGCAAAACGCAGGGCAAATACTCTGCCCATACCTCGGGCACTTCCGGTAATGATGGCTACTTTGTTCTCTAACCGCATATTTTTTACCCCCAATCAATAGTCTGCCCGAAGTATACTATAAAATAGTTAGCTCTCACCATCCCGCCCTTCGCCCCTTCTGAATCCAGCCCCCGCTACCAAATTTCGTATCTGATTTCGCCGTTCCCGAATAGCACTTTATCCTTAACTATTCAAAACAAGTCCGAATCATGCTATACTTAGTCTTTTAGAGATAGGTGAAAAGGAGGTAACCACATAATGCCAGATTATGCGGCTCTTAAAGAAAAGGGTAGACGAACTGGCAGCAAGAGCCTGGGATGTTCCCGCCCTTGAGGCTAGAATCAGAAAGCTGTCTCGGGAGGGGATTCCTAAGAAGAAACTTGACCCGAAAGAGATGTTGGCCAACAAGGAACAAATCCTCGACCACGTTCAACAGCGGGCTGAAGAATATAACTTTATTCTCAAGGATTGTGCCCAGGGGACAGCGCTTGCCCTGATGGAAGAATTCGGTCTGGGCAATATGGAGATTATTAAGGCCTTGACCCCCTTTCCTGGCATCGGCGGGACCGGCGAGATATGTGGGGGCATAACCGGCAGTCTGATTACCTTTGGGCTCTATTTTGGCACTGATGACCGACTGGATTATAAAGCGACGGATGATGTTATCAAGATTGCCCAGAAATTCATGGCCTTCTTCGAAGGCCAAATAGGTCATTTGTATTGCGCTGACATCATAGAAACGGTGATACTGGGACATAGAATAAATCCCGGGGAAAGCGAACAGGCTATGGTGACCTTCACCAAGGAGAAGGGGTTTGAGAAGTGTGGACTAGCGACGGGGATAGGTGCCAGGCTTGCCGCGGGGTTTATTATCGATAGCATGAAATGACGCCGTAGCCATTTCACGTTTTACCTCCCTTTTACAGACGCGGAGGCGCGGATGAGTGTTTTATTAACCATTTTGACCTATTTTGCCTATATATTCATTGTCGCGATGTATTCCGTGAAGCTGGTTAAGATTGCCAGAATGCCGGTGCACCTGAGATGGGAACTGTATCCAGTAGCTCACGAAGCGAAAAGCCAATATGGCGCTTCTTATTATGAGGATTTGGAGCAATGGACGAAGCAACGTCGCAAGACGGTGCTGAAGGGCACCCTTTTCCTCTTAAAGGAGTACTTCTGCATGGGGGAATACTTTCAACGCAACCGATGGTACTGGCTCGTCTTGTTACCCTGGCACATCGGCTTCATCCTGATTATCACTTTTCACATACTGTGTTTCTTTGGTGCCTTAGCCCTGGTTGCCGGTGTTCCAGTATCTGCTGAATCAGCTCTCAGCCTGGGGGGAATACTCTATTTTTTGATTCTAATAACGGGGGTCGTTAGCTTTGTCAGCGGTTCTTTCGGGAGTGTTGGTCTGCTCATCAAAAGACTGTGCGACAAAGATTTAAGAGCTTTTGCCACGCCTCAAAATTACTTTAATTACCTATTTACCCTGGCGGTTTTTGGAAGTGGCTTATATGCCTGGCTTTTTGTGGACCCAACCCTCTCGGGATACAGGGAATTCTGGAAAGGGCTGATTACCCTGAACCCGACACCTGTTGATTACGCAACGACCACTCATATCATACTTTTCGCCCTGTTTTTAATCTACCTGCCATTCACCCGCTCCCTGCATTACATCACCAAGTTTTTTGCCTACTTCTGGGTACGGTGGGACGACAAACCAAATGTGAGAGGAAGTAAGTTCGAGGGAAAGCTCAAAGAATGGCTCAATAAACCGGTGAGTTGGTCAGCCCCCCATATCCCTCGGGGCAAAACATGGGCGGAAATAGCGTCAGAGAAAAAGAGCGATGACGAAGAAGCTTAAATTAACCGATATTGCCAAAGATGGAGACACCCAGCTCACCGAGATTAATCTTGATGAGCTCGTGCCATTACCACCCCCCTACGACAAGGTAGAGGAACTGCCGGGGTTCAAGGGGCTTACCGAAGACCAGAGGGAAAGACTGGTCTGCAACCTTGACGGCTTTGTTTCCTACGCCGCTCTGCCCAAGCCGAAGACCAAAAAAGAAGAGAAAAGTTACATTGAGCAGTTTCTCTCGGGACTGAAAAAGCTCCTGAGCAAAGAGAGCAACTGGACGTTTCTGCAGCCTCTGCTTCTTTCCCTGGATTACTGCGCCCGGTGTCAGACATGCAATGATGCCTGTCCGATTTACCTTGCCAGCGGCAAGAATGACCTCTATCGTCCCACCTATCGCTCGGAAATCTTCCGGCGCCTGGTTAACAAATATGCCAAGCCCGGCGGGAAGCTACGGGCAAAGCTCAATAAGGGGGATATTGAGCTCAACTGGGCCACGATAAGCCGGCTGTACGAACTGAGCTACCGCTGTAATCTCTGCCGGCGCTGCGCCCAGTCCTGTCCCATGGGTGTTGATAACGCCCTTATCACCCGCGAAATACGCAAGCTCTTCAGCCAGGAGCTGGGCTGGGCGCCGAAGGAGCTCCACGAGAAGGGCACGGTGCTCCAGCTTGAGGTCGGCTCCCCCACCGGCCTAAGACCAAACGTTGCCAGGGACAACTTTCAGTTTCTGGACGAGGATTTTAGCGAGGCTACCGGTCTTAAGATAGAAACGCCGTGGGACAAAAAAGGCGCTGACATTCTGTTAATTCACAGCGCCGGCGACATTATCTCCTTCCCGGAGAGCGTCATCGCCTTTACCATTTTATGCAATGCCGCCGGCATCAACTGGACGCTCTCGTCTGAAGTAGGGGGATACGACGGCGTCAACTACGGCGTTTTCTATGACGATATCCAGCTGGCCAAGATTGCTACCAGGCACGCCCGGATTGCCCGAAAGCTCAAGGTAAAAAAGATAGTCATGGGAGAGTGCGGGCATCAGCACAAGGCATTTATGACCGTAGCCGACAGGATACTTACCGGAGACCTGAACATACCACGGGAGAGCGTGATGACCTTCCTGGAGGACATCGTCTTCAGCGGTAAGATTAAGTTCGACCCCACGAAGAACGATTTCCCGGTGACCCTTCACGACCCCTGCAATATAGTGAGAAACCTGGGCATAGTTGAGCCCCAGCGCCGAATCCTCCGCTATCTCTGCCCCCAGTTCCGCGAGATGACGCCTCACGGCGTGGACAACTACTGTTGCGGCGGTGGCGGCGGCTTAAGCGTGATGTCCGATGTCAACTTCACAAGCTGGAAGGTGAACGTTGCCGGCAGGATGAAATTCAAGCAGATTCTTGAAGCCTTCGCTGACCAGCCCGGCCCCGAGGTGAAGAAGTACATATGCGCGCCGTGCCTGAACTGCAAGCTGCAATTCCGTGATATCCTGGACTACTACGGGGCAAAAGAAAAGTCCGGCATCTTTTGCGGCGGTCTGGCCGAGCTAATTGTCAACGCCATGGCTATTATTAAAAAGCCTTTCATTACCTGGGGAGAGTAGTGTATACTATATTACTGCCTCCAGCACTTTAGAACCACAGAATAGTGGCATTAAAAATAATAACTGTCTAAGAGGAGTTTAATTTTTATGGCACAAATGGAACTCGCCGGCAATATGTACGAGGTTGACGAGAACGGCTTTATGCAGGAAACGGCAAGATGGACTGAGGATGTTGCCAAGGCTTATGCGGCAAAAGAAGGGGTAAACGAAGTAACCGAAGACCACTGGAAGGCGGTTAATTACCTGAGGGGTTATTACCTCCAAAACGGTATTTGCCCGATGATAAGAAGGCTTATCAAGGAAACAGGTTTCAACCTGAGCCGACTCTACGAGCTTTTTCCGGAGGGACCGGCACAATCGGCATGTAAGTGGGCCGGGGTGCCAAAGCCAACCGGGTGCGTATAAATTCAGGCACCGGTCAATAACTAACAGCTTCCCCCCAGTTCAAATCCAGCCACTGCTACCAAATTTCGAAGCTAAAAAGCCCCCAAAAAGGGGCTTATTCAGCCGCGCTGCTATACTTACATTTGCTGCAAATCCAGTTACACAACGGTTCATCACACTCACAGACAGCCACAAAACCACCAAATAGACCAGTGTTGTGTTTGCATACTGATGGCGGCTCGCCAGCTTGATAGCAGATACGAAGGCGAACCTTACAGTCCCGGTTTAACCGGCAGCTATCTATTTCCTGAAAATAATGAGGGCCGCTAAGTGTTACGGGTTGCCCACTCTCTGGAACTGGAACGGTTGGCACTTCATCGGCTGGCGCTTCTTCACCCGCGCAGTTATACTCACATTCCTCGCAATTCCCGCCATTGTATTCACACAGGCGATTGAACGCACACCTATATACTCCCTCCCCCTCTACATCCATATTGAGGCTATGTGGGCATAAGACTGGGGGGGCGGGTGGGGAAGCAACAACACTGCACCCCCGCCCGTGATCTTTCAAACAATGGCGGGTTAACCTGCAGGTATCCAGCATCGTATGAAAAAAATACAAGCCGCTAATTATTGTGGGTTGCCCATTCCCTGGAACGGCTGGCACTTCTTCAGGAGGTGGCGCTGGCGGCGCTTCTTCAGGAGGTGGCGCTGGCGGCGTTTCTTCAGGAGCGCTGTTATTAACACACCCTTGGCAATTATTACCCATGCCGTCACAGAAATCCTCGTGCTCACAGTTATACATCCCAACTGGAGCATTGTTGTGTGGGCACCTCACCGCCGGAATGACACCAGGATTATAGCAAATACATATATGTTCGCTTAAACAGTCGTCGTGTAACGCGCAGTTATCTTGGTTCCGGAAAAAATACGTTGGTGGCATAGAGCATTCCTCCTTTTTATTTAGTCCGCCCTATAGACCACCCCCGTCTCGGGGGACTCCCACACCTCAACGGCAGCAATTGATACCCCGGCCAATTTCGGCTTGAGCTCTTTATAGATGGTCAGCCGCGATATTCTCTGAAGACGGATTGAGCTTATCAAACGGGGGCACATCATTAAGGCAGGTATGGTCAAAGCGGGACAGAATATCGGCCAGGTGCTGCTTTAGCTCAACGAAATCGTAGGCGATGCCGATGTCATTAAGCTCGGGGGCTTTTATCCTCACCACCACCCCAAAGCGATGCCCGTGCACCGCCTCGCACTTGCCCCGATAGCCCCTCAAGAAATGAGCGGCATCAAAATGTTGCTCCACAGATATCTCAAACACCCTAATCGCCCTTCCACTTAAATACGCCCTGAACCTCTTTTTGCGCCGCCAGCAACTCTTTGACTGTTTTACCGTTTACCGGATGCACTAACTCTGGGGCAATCTCAACCAAAGGAACCAGAACAAATGCCCTCTCGTTCAGTCTGGGGTGGGGAATAACCAGCTCCGGGGTTTTAATCACCTGGTTGCCATAAAACAGGATATCGATATCTATAATGCGGGGGGCACCAGAGCCGCCGGTCCGGCCCATCTTAGCTTCAATGCCCTTGGCCAGAGCCAGAAGCCCCCCCGGGGGCAGGGTGGTGCTCATCTGGCAGGCCAGATTGAGAAAACGAGGCTGATTGATATCGCCTACCGGCTCAGAATCATAGATGGAGGAAACCTTTTCCAAGCGCAATCTCTGCGATAGAAACGTTAGCGCCCTTTCCAGATTATCCCGCCGCTCCCCCAGATTCGAGCCAAGACCAAGATATGCTATTACCGATTCAATCCACACCTTGCCGCCTCCGTATAATAATATCACTCATACGACATACCCGCACTATCTGCCGAACATCATGAACCCGCACCATATCAGCACCATAGACAATGGCAATAGCCACCGTCGCGGCGGTACCTTCCAGACGGTCATTAACCGGCAGGTCCAGCACCTCGGCCAATGAAGGACTTTCGGGATGGCCCGACCAAAATGGGCCTTCCCAACTCTCTCAGCTCTCCCAGGCGTCGAATTATCTCCATGTCCTGCTGCCATGTTTTGCCGAAACCAATGCCGGGGTCAATAATAATGTTTTTCTGGGATACACCCAGGTCTGTGGCTAACTCTATGCTCGTCTTGAGCGATGATATTACCTCAAACATGGGGTCATCATAGTCGGCAGTATCACGCTGGATTCTGGCGTCATAGCCACCCTTGTCCCGCTGATTGCTCATTAAAATCAAGGGAACGCCCCACTCCGCCGCCAGCTCGGCGAGACGAGGGTCTTGTTTCAAGCCCCACTGGTCATTCAGCATCCTGGCACCAGCTTCGAGCGCCCGCCGGGCTACTTCTGATTTGTAGGTATCGATGCTGATGGGGATGGATATTTCTGAGGCCAGCCTCTCTATAACTGGAACTACCCGTCTGATTTCCTCATCAGCCGACACCGGCTGACAGCCGGGACGGGTGGACTCACCCCCGACATCAATAATATCTGCCCCCTCATCAACCAAAAGCCTTGCCCGAGCTACAGCAGCGTCAATATCATCACCCACCCCGTCCCCGGAGAAGGAGTCCGGGGTGATATTCAGGATTCCCATAACATAGGTTCGCTCCCCCCACCTGAACTCCAAATCCCCGCAGCGAGTCGGAGCTAATTTGTTTTCCACAGCGTAAACCCCGGTGATATTGTAGCACCCTTTCGCCAGCGTTACTAGATTATCTAACAACCTATCCCCCTTACCCCCTTCCCTTATTAAGGGAAGGGGGAAGTAGTTTTAAGGGGGTGAGGGTGATAAACGCTCACTACTTAGACTTGCCTCTGTGATAAGCATTATGATAATATTAACCGTATACTTCTAACCTATTTTAAAGGTAAAACCCAGATGTCAATGCAGGATAAACTGGCCGAATTGGCCGAGCTGGAAAAGAAGGCACGGGCTGGGGGCGGGGAAAAACGCATCCAGCAGCAGCACGCTAAGGGTAAGCTGACCGCCAGAGAGAGGATTGACCTCCTCCTCGACCCGGGCAGCTTTGAAGAGCTAGACTCGTTAATCGTTCATCGGACTACCGACTTTGGTCTTGACGAGCAACAATACCTGGGTGATGCCGTGGTTACCGGCTCAGGCAAGATTGACGGCAGGCTGGTCTTTATCTCCTCTCAGGACTTCACCGTGTTTGGTGGGACAATATCTGAGGTATCAGCGCAAAAGACTTGCAAGGTTATGGACCTGGCGGTTAAAAAGGGAGCGCCGATAATTGCCATATGGGACTCAGGTGGAGCCCGCATTCAAGAAGGGGTCGTGAGCCTCGGTGGTGTTGGTGACATACTGCTACGCAACACGCTGTGCTCAGGGGTTATCCCCCAAATATCAATAGTACTCGGACCCTCGGCGGGAGGGGCAGTCTACTCACCAGCAATCACCGATTTCGTCTTCATGGTCAAGGGAATAAGCCAGATGTACATCACCGGTCCCGATGTAATTAAGGCGGTTATCAGTGTCGACATAACTCATGAAGAGCTGGGAGGAACTAAGCCTCACGCCGAGAAGAGCGGCGTGGCTCACTTTGTCACCGAGAGTGAGAAGGAGTGCCTTCAGATGGTGCGCCGGCTACTTGATTTTCTCCCCCAGAGCTTCCGGGACAACCCTCCCCGCATAGCGCCAAACGACGACCCAAATCGAACCGATGAAAACCTGCTCAACATCATCCCTGCCGAGCTTAATAAGGCTTATGACATGAAGCAGATAATCACCAGCGTGTTAGATAATGGCGACTTCATGGAAGCACACCGTCACTTTGCCCCCAACCTAATTGTCGGTTTTGGCCGGCTAAATGGCCAGCCGGTGGGGATTGTCGCCCAGCAGCCGGCTTATATGGCGGGAATTATTGATATTGATGCCTCGGTTAAGGGGGCTAGATTTGTCCGCTTCTGCGATGCCTTCAACATCCCTCTGGTCAGCCTGGTTGATGTCCCGGGCTTTATGCCCGGCCCCAAGCAGGAGCACGGTGGCATCATTAGGCACGGTGCCAAGTTTATCTACGCCTATGCCGAATCCACTGTGCCCAAGGTTACGGTCATCACCCGCAAGGCCTACGGTGGCGCCTATATCGTGATGAGCTCCAAGCACCTGCGCGGCGATATTAACTTTGCCTGGCCCACCGCCGAGATTGCCGTCATGGGAGCGGAGGGGGCAGTGGACGTTCTCTTCAAACAGGTTATCGCCAAATCAGAGGACCCCAAGAAAACCCGGCAGAAACTGGTCAGGGAATATAAAGCAAAGTTTGACAACCCTTACATCGCCGCCGCGAGGGGCTATATTGATGATGTCATCGACCCGAGGCTCACCCGGCCTAAGCTGATTAGGGCGCTGGAGATTCTGGGGAGACCCACTGATAGCCCCCGTCTCCAGAAAAAACACGGGAATATTCCACTATAAAGCGGCAGGGGGAAAATGGAGGATAAAAGGAAGTTAACCGCTGTTATTATTAGTGCCATCATCGCCTATCTTCAGATGGAGCCGTCTCAACCAGCTCCCAAAGAAGGGAGTAAATAATGACAACTAGAAGGAAACCGAAGATGGAGACGACAGAGAACCGATTAAAAATCACCGATGTTACCTTCCGTGATGGACACCAATCCTCGCTGGCGACGCGAATGCGCACCGAGGACATGGAAGCCATTGCCGAGGAGATGAATAAAGCCGGGTTCTATTCCATGGAGGTGTGGGGGGGTGCCACCTTTGATGTCCCCACCAGATTCCTTAACGAAGACCCGTGGGAGAGACCCCGCATTCTTAAACGGCTGATGCCCGATACCCCCCTACAGATGCTTTTGCGCGGACAGAACCTGGTGGGCTACCGCAACTACGCCGACGATGTGGTCACTGCCTTCGTCTATCACGCCGCTGAGGTAGGCATTGACATCTTCAGGGTATTTGACGCCGTTAACGACGAGCGCAATTTTGAGACCAGCCTCAAGGCAATCAAGGAATGTGGTAAGCACGCCCAGCTTACACTATGCTACTCCCTTACCGAGCCCAAGCTGGGGGGACCAATATATAATATTGATTATTATGTCAAAAAGGCGCTCATCCTTCAGGAGATGGGGGCGGATAGCCTGTGCATAAAGGACATGGCTGGTCTTATTGCCCCCGACGATGCCTATAACCTGACTAAGGCGCTAAAGAAGGTGCTGAATATTCCGGTGCAGCTACACACCCATCATACCAGTGGCATGGGGCTCATGAGCTGCCTCAAGGCGATTGAGGCCGGGGTAGATATTATTGATACTGCCCTCGCCCCCTTCGCCATGCGTTCCTCCCTGCCACCGCTTGAGCCTATTGTTGTTGCCCTTCAGGGAACGCCCAGAGACACCGGGCTTGATCTGGCTCATCTCTTTAAATTGGGGGAATATTTTGAATCTATAGCCCCGAAGTATCGGGACTTTTTGGACACCACCAGAATGGCGGTCATTGATACTGCGGTGCTGATGCACCAGATTCCCGGTGGTATGACCACCACCCTAGTCGCCCAGCTAAGGGAGGCTAATGCCCTGGATAAACTTGAAGAGGTCTACGCCGAACTGCCACGGGTAAGAAAGGAGCTCGGCTACCCACCTCTGGTCACCCCCACCAGCCAGATTGTCGGCGTGCAAGCCGTGCAGAATGTCCTCTTCGGTAGATATAAGATGATATCAGACCAGGTAAAAGACTATTGCTACGGGCTATATGGCAAGCCCCCCGCCCCCATTGACCATGAAATTCAGAAGATAGTGCTCAAAGGCTACGCACGGGGGGAGAAGCCTATCACCAGCCGCGCCGCCGACATCCTGGAGCCTGAGCTAAAAAAGGCAAGAGAGGCGACCAAGGGTATTGCCAAGGATATCGGGGACGTGCTCATCTATGCCCTCTACCCCACCACCGGCATACGCTTCCTGAGGTGGAAGTACGGTCTGGAGACACCACCCCCAGAGGTAAAGCCAAAGACCCTGGACGATGTAAAGCGCGAAGACGAGCTTATTGCCAAGCTAAAAGCCGGTAAGCCGGCAGAGAAAGGCACAACGACAACGCTGGGAAAGCCCGGTGTCAGAACGTTTAAGGTCCATATCGGCAGTGAGGTTTATAGTGTCGGCGTGGAGGCAGCTGAGACACCACTGGCACCGACGGCAGCACCACCACCAGCCAGCCAGCAACCAGCCAGACCAATTGAAGAAGTAAAAGAGAAAGCAGCACCGGCAGCCGCCAAGGCTGAAGAGACCGCCATTGTCGCCCCAATGCCGGGGATAATAATACGCTATGAGGTAAAGGTGGGCGATGAGGTCAAGGCTGACGATGTGATACTTATCCTGGAAGCGATGAAAATGGCTAACGCTATAACTACCCCGGTTGGCGGACGGGTTAAAGCGATAAACTTCACCAGCGGCGATAAGGTAGCCAGAGATGATGTTCTGGCTATAATCGGCTAGCTATCAAGCAGGGCTTGCGTGGGTAAGACATTAGCCGAGAAGATATTAAGCCAAAAGTCAGGGAGTGACGCCCGGTCAGGGGATATTGTTATTGCCCAGATAGACCTCGCTTTTGCCCAGGATACTACCGGACCCCTGACGGTAAGGCAATTTAACGCCTGCGACTTTAAACGCCTGGCTAACCCCAAAAAGACCGCTTTGTTCCTTGACCACGCTGCTCCCAGCCCCAATCAGGAGATGTCAAACGACCACAGGCTACTGCGCCAGTTTGCCGTAAAGAGCGGTTGCCTTATCTATGACGTTGGCGGTGGTGTTTGCCACCAGATTGTGGCTGAATCCCTGGCTAAGCCCGGTGATGTAATCGTCGGGGCTGACTCCCATACCGTAACCGCCGGCGCTCTGGGTGCCTTCGCCACCGGCATGGGCTCCTCGGATGTGGCTATTGCCTTCGGTCTGGGTAAGACCTGGTTCCGGGTGCCAGAGAGCATTAAGATAGCGGTCTCAGGGAAGTTTACCCCCGGTGTTATGGCCAAAGACCTCATCCTTCACCTCATCGGGAAAATCGGCGCTGACGGCGCTACCTATAAGGCGCTGGAGTTTGGCGGTGACGGCCTAGAGAATATCAGCCTGTCCGGGCGGCTTACCATAGCCAACATGTCCGTGGAGACGGGGGCAAAGGTCGGGCTCTTTCCCGCAGATAGAATCACCAGGGATTATCTAAGCGCGCAGGGAAGGGGCGATGACTACCAACCCCTTTTCGCTGACAACGATGCCGTCTATGAAAGGACTATCAATATTGATTTAGCGGCCCTTGAGCCACTAGTCGCCAAACCCCACAGCGTCGATAATGTCGCCCCGGCAAGAGAGCTTAAAGGGACTAAAATCCAGCAGGTATTCATCGGCACCTGCACCAACGGACGTCTTGAGGATTTAGCTATAGTGGCTAGAATATTGAAAGGGGAAAAACGCCACCCCGAAACCAGACTTATAGTTGCGCCGGCATCGCAACCGGTTCTGCTTGAGGCAATAAGGGAAGGATATATCCAGACCCTGGTTGAAGCCGGGGCTATTGTCCTACCGCCGGGGTGCGGGGCTTGCCTCGGTCTCCATCAGGGGGTGCTGGCGAGCGGGGAAGCCTGTCTCTCCACAGCTAACCGAAATTTCAGGGGTCGGATGGGCAGTCCGGAAGCCTTTATCTATCTGGCAAGCCCGGCGACGGCGGCGGCTACCGCCCTGACCGGTGAAATCACCGACCCCAGGGAAGTGATGTAGATGCTTAAGGGAATAGCCTTAAAACTGGGCGATAACATCACCACCGACCATATCATACCCGGCCGCTATGCCCACCTCAGAAGCAACCTGCCGGAGCTGGCAAAGCATGTCCTGGAGGACGCTGACCCTAACTTTATCTCCAGGGTAAAAACAGGGGACTTTATCGTTGCTGGCAGTAACTTTGGCCTCGGCTCAAGCCGTGAGCATGCGCCGCTGGTTATCAAGATGGCGGGGGTAAGTGCCATCCTGGCTAAATCGGTAGCCCGGATATTTTTCCGAAACGCTATCAATCTCGGCCTTCCAGTGTTAATATGTAATACCGATAAGATTAACGATAGCGATGAGCTGGAGGTAGACCTGAAGGCAGGCACCATAAGGGACGTAACTAACGGTAACCGTCTCACCTTCGGCAAAATCCCGGAGATAATGCTGGCTATCCTTGATGAAGGCGGGCTCATCCCCTATATTAAAAAATATGGCGACTTTAGGTTATAATATATAGGGAGTTTTAGAGGGAGAAGTCCCTCTAAGGATAAACATATGGCACATAATATTACCCTTATCCCCGGGGATGGCGTTGGACCGGAGGTCGCCGAAGCCGCGAAACAGGTTCTGGAGGCAACCGGCGTCGCCCTCAACTGGGAAATAGCCTATGCCGGGGCTAGTGCCCAGGAGAAGTTTGGCGCTGTCCTTCCTGAGGCTACCCTCGAGTCAATCAGGAAAAACAAGGTCGCCCTCAAGGGACCGGTCACCACGCCGGTGGGTACCGGTTTCAGAAGCGTTAATGTTGCCCTGCGCAAGGAGCTAGACCTCTATGTCTGCCTCCGCCCGTGCAAGACCTACCCCGGCGTCCTCTCCCGGTTTAAGGATGTAGATATTGTCGTGGTAAGAGAAAATACCGAGGACCTCTACAGTGGTATTGAGTTTGAGAAAGGAACCCCCGAAATATTAAAGTTGCAGCGGTTAATCGCCAGGGCAACGGGAGATAAAATCAACAAGGACTCTGGCATCAGCCTGAAAATTATTTCCGAGCCCGCCAGCCGGCGGATTGTCAAATTCGCCTTTGAGTATGCCCGGGCTCAGCAAAGAAAAAGGGTAACCGCCGGGCACAAAGCCAATATCATGAAGTTCTCCGACGGCTTGTTTCTGGCTATGGCCAGAGAGGTGGCTCAAGACTACCCCGATATTAAATTTGATGAAATAATTATCGACAACCTGTGCATGCAACTGGTGCGGAGACCGCAGCCATTTGACGTGCTGGTCCTGCCCAATCTTTACGGCGACATCATCTCCGAGCTATGCGCCGGGCTGGTGGGCGGGCTGGGGGTAACGCCGGGGGCTAATCTGGGCGATGACATCGCTGTCTTTGAGCCGACCCACGGCAGTGCCCCTAAATATAAAGGGCTAAACAAGATCAACCCGATGGCAATGATACTCTCCGGGGTGATGATGCTGCGACACCTCGGCGAAACAAAGGCGGCGGAACGGCTGGAAAAGGCGGTCGCTGCGGTCATCGCCGAAGGCAAAAGCGTCACCTACGATATGAAGCCCAATATACCCAATGCCCAGGTCGTCGGCACCTCACAGGTCGCCGAGGCGATAATTAAAAAACTGGGGAGCTAAAAATGCCGGCCAAGATTAGCATTATCGGCGCCGGAAATGTCGGCGCCTCCTGCGCCCAGCGGATTGCCGAGAGGGGCTACGCCGATATCGTCCTGGTGGACATCGTCCCCGGCCTGGCCCAGGGTAAGGCACTTGATATCTCCCAATCAGCGCCCATCGTCAACTTTGATACCAGCATTAGCGGGACTAATCGCTACGAGGAAACCGCCGGTTCGGATTTAGTCATTATCACCTCAGGCTTCAGCCGAAAACCGGGCATGACCCGCGATGAGCTAGTGCAGGCTAATATGAAAATCGTGGCTGAGGTTACCCGCAGCGTGGTGAGCTACTCCCCAAACTGTATTATCATTATGGTGGTCAACCCGGTAGACGCCATGACCTATCTGGCAATCAAGACCAGCAACCTTCCCCGAAATAGGGTCGTCGGCTTATCCGGCGTCCTGGACGGCGCCCGCTTCAGCAGTTTTATTGCCGCCGAGCTTAAAATATCGCCAGCAAGCGTCTCCGCCTGTATCCTGGGGGAACACGGCAAGAATATGCTTGTTATCCCCCGGCTGACCACGGTTAAGGGCAAACCAATAACAGAACTCCTGCCCAAAGAGACCATTGATAAGCTGGTGGGACGAACTATAATGGGTGGGGATGAGATTGTCGCTCTACTCAAAACGGGGAGCGCCTTCTATACCCCATCAGCCGCCGTTGCCCGCATAGCGGAGGTAATAATCTTAGATAAGAAGGAGACCCTGCTCTGCGCCGCTTACTTAAATGGGGAATACGGGATTAAGGACACCGTCATCAGCGTCCCGGCAAAGCTGGGCAAAAAGGGCATTGAGCAGATAAAAGAGCTAGAGCTGACCCCGGAAGAAAAACAAGCCCTAAATAATTCCGCCGAGGCAGTCCAAGAGCTGATAAAAACTATGAAGTTAAACTAACGGAGGGTGGTTACAATAAAGATTTCTCTTAATGTTATTGGTTGGATAGGTTTTGGGATAATAGGAGTATCGTTACCATTGATATTTTCCTGTGCTGGGCCGAATGTAGGTATGATAGGTATGGGTCTGGTCTTTTCCAGTTGGATTGGTGCCCTTGGAGTAATGCTGTTGTTAATAGGCGGTTTTCTTTCTAGGCGGCATTATTGGTGGGTAGTTGCCCTAGTTATGGGTGTTGCCTATATTTTAGCTTCAATACCTGGGTTGTATCAAATGGAAGTAAGAAGCCGTGCGGAGTACTACCCAGAGTATGCAATAACTTATCATATTTGGATTATGGTTTTATTGCCAGGGCTAGCTTGCATTATTGGAGGGATATTAATGAAGTGGCTTTCCCAAAGGGTTAAAGCATAATTATTGAAGAGGAGAGTCAAAGAGGGGCGAAGCCCCTCTTATATAACCAATTCCCCTTCCCCTTGATAAGGGGAAGGGGATAAAGGGGATAGGGTTGAGAGAGATTAAAGCCAGCGCCATCACTCAAGCGGCAGCCCAGCTCTGCCAGGAGGCAAACTTTGAACTGGGGGAGGACGTCTTAGCCGCCCTCAAGCACGCCCTAAAGACCGAGCAGTCCCCGCTGGGAAAAGAGGTCTTAAGCCAGCTCATCGAAAACGCCCGGATTGCTAAAAAAGAACAAATACCCCTGTGCCAGGACTGCGGCATAGCCGTGGTCTTTCTAGAGATAGGCCAGGAAGTCCACATTAACGGCGACCTGAATGCCGCCGTAGAAGAGGGGGTGCGGCGGGGCTACACTCAGGGCTACCTCAGAAAATCAATGGTTAATAAACCCTTCTCCACCCGGATAAACACCAAGGACAATACCCCTCCCGTCGTTCATATCGAAATCGTTCCCGGCGAGCGGCTGAAGATTATCGTCATGCCCAAGGGAGCGGGCGCCGAGAATATGAGTAAACTGGCGATGCTAAAACCAAACGAGGGGCAAAACGGTATTATTGACCTGGTAGCAAAGACCGTTGAGGAGGCGGGAGGTAATGCCTGCCCTCCGCTAATCATTGGGCTTGGCATTGGCGGCACCGCGGAAAAGGCAATGCTACTGGCGAAGAAGGCGTTACTGAGAAAAATAGCCGAGCCAAACCCGAACTTAGAGATTGCTGAGCTAGAGAAAGAGATTTTGGCCCGGGTAAATGCTTTAGGTATCGGGCCGATGGGCTTTGGCGGCACAACCACCGCCCTGGCCGTCCACGCCGAGGTTATGCCCGCCCATATTGGCAGCCTACCGGTGGCCGTCAACCTCCAGTGCTATAATGCCCGCCACAAAGAAGTAATACTATAACGGGAAGTCCAAGAGGGGCGAAGCCCCTGTAGGGCGGGCTGGGTGGGAAATAAGACAATCGAACAGGGGGGCTAAGGGGTGAGGGAAATAAATATCACATCACCAATCGGCGCTGAAACCATAGAAAAGCTGACCGCAGGCACCCAAGTCCTGATTTCCGGGGTTGTCTACGTCGCCAGGGATGCGGCCCACCACCGGTTCATCCAAGCCCTGGATAGGGGAGAGAAACTACCCTTCGACCAGAAGGGGCAAACGCTATACTACATGGGACCATCCCCAGCCCGACCGGGACAGGTCATCGGCGCCGCCGGTCCCACCACCAGCCGCCGTATGGACATATATACCCCCCGCCTTCTCGCCGCCGGCATTAGAGCCATGATTGGCAAGGGAAGCCGCTCCCCGGAAGTAAAAGAGGCTCTTAAGAAGTATAAAGCCGTTTATTTCGCCACTATTGGTGGCGCTGGCGCTCTGCTATCTAAATCCATTAAACAGGTCGAGGTCACCGCCTATGAGGACTTGGGCGCCTGAGGCTGTCCTGCGGCTTGATGTCGAGGACTTCCCGGCTATCGTCGCCAACGACATCTACGGGGGAGACCTCTTTGAGCAGGAGTAAATATCAGAACT
This sequence comes from uncultured delta proteobacterium, assembly GCA_963739245.1. GTDB lineage: Bacteria > Chloroflexota > Dehalococcoidia > Dehalococcoidales > BS750m-G39 > CAVTZP01. The sequence continues at coordinate 161,002 of CAVTZP010000003.1, read as the reverse complement.
AAAAGGGATATCTTAAGAGGGGAAGGGGAAAAATAATGGACTGCATCTTCTGTCAGATTGTATCCGGCAAGATTCCCAGTGATACGGTCTATCAGGATGAAGAGATAATTGCCTTCCGCGATATTAAGCCGCAAGCGCCGCTACACCTGATTATTATCCCCAGAAGGCATATCCCCTCCCTAGACCAGCTAACAGAAAACGAATTGCCCGTCATCACCCATATGGTAGCTATTGCCAACCAACTGGCAAAAGGGGAGGGCATCGCTGACAGAGGGCTATCGGCTGGCGATAAACTGCGGGGAGGAGGGGGAACAATTTGTGCCCCACCTCCACCTCCACCTCCTCGGCGGGCGAAGGCTCTCAGACCAGCTTGGCTGATTTCTGATATTCTAAGAAGACAAGCAGCCCGGCAATGCTCTTGGCATCACAAATCTCACCTGAGGCAATAAGACCGGGAACCTCACTTAGCCGCACCCGGACAAGCCTGATGCTCTCACTATCCTCAGCCTGAAGCGGGCTGGAAACAAGCTCGGTAGCCAGATAAAGGTGTAGATATTCGGTAGAGTAACCAGGGGCGGAATAGAAGCCACCCAGCCGCTCCACCCTCTGGGGGAGAAAGCCCGTCTCCTCACGCAGCTCGCGGCGGACACAATCTGCCGGCTCCTCGCCAGGCTCAATGCCGCCAGCTGGTATTTCCAGCAGCTTCTTCTCCACCGCCTTGCGAAATTGCTCGACCAGCAGAACATTATCCTCATCGTCAATGGCGATAATAGCCACACAATCGCTATGCTCCACAATCTCCCTCGTCGTCTCCCGCCCGCTAGGCATTCTCACGGTATCAACCCGCAGACTTACTGCTCGCCCATCATAGATTAGTTGACTGGATAGCGTCTTTTCCTCAGCCAATTTAAGCCCCCCGTGATTTCAAGCCGACGGCTTCAGGTGATAGATAAGGGCTACCTCGTCACAGTCAGGGAATTTAGGACAACGGTAGCACTCAGTCCAGACCTTTCTCGGCAGCTTCATCTTATCAACCTGGGAAAAGCCAAACTGCTCAAAAAAGGCTGGCTTGTAAGTCAGACAGAAGATGGTGGTAATACCAAGCTCCTCAGCCTCCTTAAGGCAAGCCTCAACTAATTTGGCGCCAATGCCCTGCTCCTGGCTACCCTTGGCTACCGCCAGCGACTTTACCTCAGCCAGGTCGGACCACACAACATGCAGTGATACGCAGCCAATCACCTGCTCGCCTTGCCTGATGACAAAACAATCCCTGATGTTCTCATATAACTCACTCAAGGGGCGGGGCAGCATCTCGTCCTTTTCCGCAAAGTGGTTAATCAACTGGTGTATCTGAGGGACATCGCTGATTTTAGCTTTTTCTACCTTCAATCTATTGCTTTCCTTTCAGCTTTTGCTCCAGAGTGCTATAGAAACCGGCTTGGGGATGAACTCTCAAAAACCGACCGATTTTAGAGCTATGCTTTACGGTTATAACTGCGCCGTTAGTTAAGGGCAGGCTTATATGACCATCAATACTCAGTGTTGCCTCATGGGTGGTAGTAAGATGCAGCCTGACCACCACGGTCGCCGGTAACACCATGGGGTAAGCGGGACTGAGGTGAGGCACGATTGGCAACAGCAAAAACTCCTTAGCCCGGGGATGGAGGATGGGGCCACCGGCGGCCAGTGAATAGCCGGTGCTGCCCGTAGCCGTAGCCACAATAACGCCGTCGCCCTTATAAGCGGTCAGCGGCTCGCCGTCAATGCTGGCTTCCACATAGACGACGCGGGCTACTGCCCCCCTCGCCACCACCACATCGTTCAGGGCATAGAAGGTGCGGGGTGACTCCGACTTACCAAGTTGAAGCTCCGCCTCAAGCATCGCCCGCTCATCAACCCAGCCCCCTCCCTCAAGCAGGGCGGGCAGCTCTTTCTCGGCTTCATCGGCGCTGAGCTCGGTCATAAAGCCCAGCCGGCCCAGGTTTATCCCGGTGATAGGGATTTGTCCGGGAACCGCCACCTGAGCCGCCCGAAGAATAGTGCCATCGCCGCCGATAGTCAGGATTAAATCGGTGCCACTTGCCTGACTCCTGGCTTGCTCCCCCTCCCACGCCGAGCATAGCCAGACCGATACACCCCTGGCAGTTAGAAAATCCTGTAATTTCCCGGCCAGGGGATGGGCGGCTTTAATCATCGGGTGATAAAGAATACCAATCTTTTTTATCGCCATAATAGCTACCGCCGGCGAGAGGGAGACTTCTTGACGCCGAGGATGATACTACCTACCGCCCCCACGAGAAAAGCTGTCATTATGGCCCAAAAAATAATATTAGCAATCAGTGGCGGAGCTGCGTCAAGCACCACGAAACCGACAGGAATGGCAATAGGGGCGCACGCCGTCAATAGCAAGAACTTTTTTAGCAACCCACCAACCTTTCCTATTAAAGTCAAAACTAGCAGTGCTATCCCGAGCAAGAGGAACAAGGCAAAAACTAAAATAGGGAGAAACATATAATTGTTAGACCATTGTGCAGCGGCTGGGATGGTAGAATTCACCAAGAGAACCATAAAATCCAGCACCAATATCCCGAATACTGACCAGATTAGCTTCTTCATCATTTTTAGCCTACGTAGGTAAAGAGGAGAATTAAGCCAACACCAAGGGTAACGATGCCAACACCCAGCAAGATATACAGGATGCGGAGTCTTCCATTCATTTCTTGACCCTCTTCCCACCCCTATTATGTGTCGTCTTGCCGAGCTTTTTAATTGCCCTGCCCGATTTAAATCTATTCAGGTTGACAAAGCCCCTGGTTCGGTCCACCACTCACCTCTTCTTTTTCTTTTCACTGAAAGCAAAGATGTAGATTATTGGCAGTATGCCCAGGGTATTGAATATGAACAGAAATATAAACCAGACCAGGTGGGCATTTCTGCCTGCCCGCCACAGGGCAACCCCCTTCCACGCCATCTCCCACGCCACTAATAGCGGTATTAGCCACATTAAACCGGCAAAAGCTGACATACCCCAATACATTGACATTTTCGCCTCCTTTTAATAAATAATCATACCACGCAGGAGGTCGTTGAGCAACCCATCCCCCTGACCCCCTTCCCTTAATAAGGGCTTTGCCTCAAAAGCCGGGGCAGGGGTATATAATCTCCTTACACGAAAGATAAGGGGAATAAAAATATGCAGAAATTCTTACATTGGCTGTCATCTAAATATTGGGAATGGCGGTCTTTTATTAAGAGAGGAGAATACCAACTATTATTCGGTCTTTGGGCTATCCTTCAAAACTTTTCAGTGCTCATTGCCTTACTTTATGGGACATGTGCGTTTATCATCTATTGTATTTCCCATCTTAAGTCTTCTAATGCCGTTGTTCCTCCTCAACTTACATTCCTGTCTCTCCTGGTAACAGACCATGGAAGTGATAAGGAACTTTGCGCCTCTCTTCTTCGAGGAACTTCAGGGCTTCAATACCTAACTTGATGGCGTTATTAAGCTTTACGTCCGCTGGCGTTACTCCCTTAAAGGTATTGCGCTCTAAGACTTGAATGGCTTCTTCTACAGTCATTGCCTTCTCCTTTCCCTTAGTCTAGGTTTTGTATCATAAGTGCCTCTTGCCCTAGGGGGTGAGGTTGATAAATAACCCCAGCTAAAAAACGAACATCTTAGCGGCAAGCTCAGCGAGCTTCATGACATAGCCGGGGATAATGCCCAGCATCAGGACGCCGAGGCAGGAGATAGCCAGAGCCAATCTGAGGGCTACAGAAGAGGGTATCCTTCCCTTGGAGGCGGGCTCGCCAAGCCACATCGCCTTCACCACCCTCAGATAGTAGTAGGCGGATATCACGCTGTTGATTACGGCAATAACCACCAGCCACAGCAAGCCGTGCTTCACCGCCCCGCTGAAGATATAGAACTTAGCCATAAACCCAGCCGCCGGCGGCATACCAATCAGGGAAATTAGACATAATGTCAGAGCTAAAGCCAATAGCGGCGCCCGCCGGCTCATCCCCGAATAGTCCTGAATCAGGTCACTATCAAGCTTGTTGGAGATAGCAATAATGGCAATAAAGGCACCCAGGTTGGTCAGGGCGTAGCTGGCAAGGAAGAAAAGAAGCCCGCTTCTTCCCACAACGTCTGCTGCTGGAGAAAATCCCACCGTGGCTAGCCCCACCATAAGGTAGCCCGCCTGAGCGATGCTGGAGTAACCTAACATTCTCTTGATATTATTCTGGGGAATAGCGATTATATTGCCCACGGTCATGCCAATCGCCGCCAGCACGGCGAAGATTAACCCCCAGTCCAGGCTCAGCCATGACGGCAGCCCGAAGGCGGAGTAAAATACCCTGAGAATAACGGCAAAACCAGCCGCCTTACTGGCTACAGATAGGTAGGCGGTGATTGGTGTTGGCGCCCCCTCATAGACATCGGGCACCCACATATGGAAGGGGACAGCCGCAATCTTAAAGCCAAAACCAGCGACCATCAGCACCATACCCAGGATAAGCCCAGGACTGGCTAAAACACCAGACAGCGAAAGTGACTGGATAGCCTGAGCAATCTCCCCAAGCTGCGTCTTACCGGTAAAGCCAAAGACCAGCGCCATACCGAAGAGCAGCACCGCCGAGGCTACCGCCCCAAGCAATAGATACTTGAGTGAGGATTCGGTTGACTTTGGGTCCTTGAGAAAGCCAACCAGGGCATATAAGGATATGCTCGCCAGCTCCAAGGCAATATAGATAGATATTAACTCAGCGGTGGCGGCCATCAGCATCATGCCCAGGGCAGACAGAAGCACCAGGGCGTAGTATTCTCCCTGAAAGCGAGAAAACTTGGACACATAATCCACCGAGGCGAGAATAACCAGAGCGGCAATGGCTAAAAATAACAACTTAAAGAACAGGGCAAAGTTATCCACTGCCAGCATATTGCTGAAGATAGCCTGTGAGTGGCTTCCCCACATAGCGATGGTGAAACCGGCGGCAACCATAATGCCGGCTATACTGACCACCACCAGCCACCCCTTGCGCGGGATGAAAAGGTCAAGCAGGATGACCAATATGGCAAAGGCAGCCAGAGTCAGTTCAGGCGCCAGTAGCCCTAAATTCAACATACCTTACCCACCTAATAACCTCACTATGGGCATAACGCCGGTCTGAATAACGTTGGTCAGGATTGCCGGGTAGATACCGACCAGCATAATCACGGCGACAAAGGTAAATATATATACCCGCTCCAGGATATCGGCATCATGAGCTTTGTTGAACCGCTCCAGCACCTGACCATAAAACACGCGCTGGAGCATCCACAAAATATAGCCAGCGGTGATAACGATACCAAGAACACCAAGGATGGTGTAAACCTGAATCCCAGAAACAACATTGCTGGAAAAGCTGCCGACAAAGACCAGGAACTCGGCGGCAAAGCCACTGGTGGTCGGCAGCCCCAGAGCAGCCACCCCTGCCACCGAGAAGATAATGGCAATTATCGGCATCTGCCTTGCCAGACCGCCAAGCTTCCGCAGGTCTCGCTCCCCGGCATTGTGCATCACCAGCCCGGCCATGGCAAACAAAAGCCCGGTGATAATGCCGTGGCTGAACATCTGCAGGCTAGCCCCAACCAGACTCACCTGACCCAAAGCAAAGATGCCCAAAAGCACATAACCCATATGGCTGATGCTACTATATGCAATCAACCGCTTCAGGTCGGTCTGTCTTAAGGTTACCGCCGCCCCGTAGAGAACACTAACCACCGCCAGTATTACCAGAATGAAGGCATATTTATGGACAACGGCGGGGAACATACTAACGCAGAGCCTGAGCATCCCGTAGCCGCCCATCTTAAGCAGCGCCCCAGCCAGCACCACGCTCACTGCGGTGGGGGCATCGGTATGGGCATCGGGTAGCCAGGTGTGCAGGGGAAAAACCGGTAGCTTGACGGCAAAGCCGATAAGCAAGAGAAGAAAGATAGCGGCGGCGGGCATAATCGACTGCATCATCGCCAGCCCACCCTGGGCTATCTCCACCATGTTGAGGCTGCCAGTAGTAAAATACAGGCTAAGAATGCCGGCCAGCATCATGGCGCTGCCGAACAGGGTATATACCACATACTTTATCGCCGAGTATTCTTTTCTCCCCGTCCCCCAGATGGAGATGAGGAAATACATCGGGATAACCTCTATCTCCCAGAAGAGGAAGAACAGCAAAAGGTCAAGGGAGCAAAATACCCCCAGAATGCTCGTTTCCAGAAGCAATAGCCAGGCGAAGTACTCCCTCGGTCTCAGGTCAATCTTCCACGAGATAAGAACCACCAGGAAACCAAGAAGGGTCATCAATATCACCAGGGGCAGGCTCAAACCATCCACGCCCAGGTGATAATAAGCGTTAACCGCTGGAATCCAGGAAAACTTTTCCTCAAACTGGATTACCCCCGCCGCCCCCAGCGAGCGGTCAAAGATGGTAAAGACATAAATAGATAGAGCCAGCGAAACAAAAGTAAAGACGGCCGCAAGCCACTTAATCGCCCGCCCCGATAGACCAGGCAGAAAGGCAATCAATATCGCCCCGACCACGGGGAGAAAGATTATGGTTGATAAAAAATTAAAGCCCATTTACTCTCACCCCCAAAAATACAAACAGAGAATAATCGCCAGAATGCCGATGCCAATAAATAGTCCGTATAGCTGCAGTTGGCCGGTATGCGCCCGGCGTATGACTTTACCGGTGGCTATCGCCCCACTGGCCACCCCGTTTACCGCCCCATCAACACCATAGGTGTCAAAGAGTTGAAATCCGGCAAACAGCCCACGAACCAAAAAGTTCTTCACAATGACCCCCTCATAAAGCTCATCAAACCAGTACTTTCGGGAGAACAGGATATAAAACGGCTTGAACATGCTACCGATACGCTCCGCCGATAGCCACTTCGCGCTATATATAGCGTAGGCAAGTAAAATGCCCAGGCCAGCCAGCATCAGCGACAGCCAGGGCAAGGGGTGAGCCAGAATACCGAAGAATCCCGCAACAAAGCTATGGGTCTCGCCATGACCCATAAACTTGCCGAAGGCGCCGGTAACATTCCACAGACCGGAAACTACGGAAAGCACCGCCAGGACTACCATGGGCATAACCATAACCGATGGCGACTCGTGAGGCTTGCCATGCGCCTCGGCGCCACCGCCACGATACTCGCCGCCGAAGGTCAAAAAAACCACCCGGAACATATAGAAGGCGGTCATAAATACCGTTATCATCGCCAGATAGAACAATATCGGCTGGTTTTGCAGAGAGGCCGCCAGAATCTCGTCCTTGCTCCAGAATCCGGAAAGAGGCCAGATGCCGGCAAGGCTCAGTGCGGCGATAACAAAGGTGGCATAGGTCCAGGGCATAAACCGGCGCAGTCCCCCCATCCCTCGCATATCAAATGTCCCGGTGGCATGATTGACACTGCCGGCACCAAGGAATAATAGCGCCTTAAAGAAGGCGTGATTAAACAGGTGGAAGATACCAATGGCCACCCCCCCAACCCCCAGCCCGAGCATCATATAACCCAGCTGGCTGATAGTGGAATAAGCCAGAACCCGCTTGATATCGGTCATCACCAGACCAATACTGGCAGCGAAGATAGCGGTAAAGCCGCCGATAACAGCCACTGTGGTCAGCGCCTGAGTTGAGTGCTCAAAGAGGGGATAGCAACGGGCGACGAGAAAGACGCCGGCCGCCACCATAGTGGCGGCATGGATGAGGGCACTGACCGGGGTCGGGCCCTCCATAGCATCGGGCAGCCAGGTATGCAGCGGGAACTGGGCTGACTTGCCCACAGCGCCGGCAAAGATGCCAATAGCTGCCCAGGTAAGGGTGGTGCCCGCTAGCACCCCAGTTATCGCCAGCGAGTGAAGCTGGGCAATATCAAAGGTTCCGGTATTGAAGAAAAGAAGCAGGATAGCCGCCAGAAAGCCAAAATCGCCGATGCGGGTAACAATAAACGCCTTCTTGGCGGCATTTGCCGCCGCCGGACGATGGAACCAGAAGCCGATAAGCAGATAAGAGCATAAGCCCACCATCTCCCAGAAGACATACATAAAGAGGAGATTGTCCGCCAGAACCAGGGCCAGCATTGAGCCGGTAAACAGCGACATAAAGGCAAAATAGCGGTGATAACCGGGGTCGCCGCGCATATATCCCTGGGAGTAAATCTGCACCATCAGGCTGACCAGCGTGACCACAACCAGCATCACCACCGCCAGCGAATCAACCATTAGCCCGAGGTGAACGGTAATCCCACCCTCAATAACCACCCAGTTAATATCGGGCACCGGTAACTGGTGACCCGGGGCAGCCATAACCTCTATTAACGCCCAGACGGAGAGAGCCAAGGAACCTATTAAAGAGGCAATAGTGACATAGCCACCGAGCTTAGGCTTATGGTTAAAGAAAGGCCTAAGAAATAGCGATATTATGACAAAAGAGAAGATCGGCAGCAGAAAAATAAGCCAGACCAATTGATACGGCATCACAGCTTCCTCATTACCTCTTGTATAACATGCTCTTTATCCTTAGGAACAAGGACACGGTATGTTGTTAGTTCCTGACCTGTGGGCAAGCCGGAAGCCGGCATGATACGAGCCGGTATCCCCTCACCCTCAAACAGCTCCTTCCACATCTCAGCCATCGCCAGGCTATTTGCCTGTTTAACCTCTATCCACATCTTAAGTTTCCTGACCGCGTTTTAAAATGCCCGATTTTACCTTAAGGTTATGCCTAAATATAGTGGCCAGACCACGATGCCCAGAATAATCTTCCACCATACCAGACTGGCTTAACCAATGGTAAACAGCCAGCCTCCGAACCAGATTACTCCGGCCAACCCGCCGTATACAGACCCGTGATGCTTTCCGCCCTCCATAATTCTCTCGCCTCCTTTACCACTTCATTAAATTAATCTTGGTGGCGTCTATAGTCTCCCGGTAACGATAGATAGCAATTATTATCGCCAAGCCAACGGCGGCTTCGGCGGCTGCCACCACCATAATGAAAATAGCAAACACCTGCCCCGTCAGCAGCAGGGGCACAATATACCGGGAGAAGGCAACCATAGCAATGTTCACCGCATTAAGCATAAGCTCAATAGACATCAGGATAACTATGGCATTGCGCTTGGCCAGGGCGCCATAAAGCCCGATAGAGAACAGAACCGCTGATAATATAAGGTAATGTTCTAAACCTATAGCCATAATTTACTTCTCCCTCACCAAGACGATAGCCCCCAGGATAGCCGCCAGTAAAAGAATGGGGGCAATCTCCACCGGCAGGATAAAGCCGCCCTCGCCGAAAAGCAGCCTGGCCAGGGCCGGGGTGGTCGGCTCCAGGGGTGGGACTGAAGACACCGGCCATGGAGTATTAAGCATGGCGAAGGCTACTCCCCCCAAGAATAATATGGCGACAATGAAAGCCGGGATTTGCAGTCTATTTGACGGACTGCCCTGCTGAACCTCCCTCGTCAGCATGATAGCCAGGATAATCAATACCGATATGGCGCCAACATAGACCAGAACCTGCACCGCCGCCAGAAAGTCAGCACTGAGGGTAATATAGATTCCCGCCACCGTCAGGAAGCATAAAACCAGGGACAGGGCGGCCCGGAAGACGTCACGAAGCAAGACCACGGCTAAAGCGGCTATTACCCCGACTACTGCCAATATCCAGAAGGCAATACTAATTCCCATCACCGTCTCCCCTTTGTTCTGTCAAGAAGCAGAGTCTGCCGCGGTAATTTCGCGGCACGTTCAGGATGGAAATAGCCGCTGACTTCTCTGTCTGGTGTCTCCATCATCATTTCTTTATCTTGCACCAAGTCGTTACGCCGATACTTGGCTCGTTCATAGGCATAACCCATATACAAGGCATCGAAAGGGCAAGCCTCAACACATAAGCCACAGTGAATGCAGTAACCAGTATCGACCTGGTACGTCTCGACTTCATATTTATTAGCCACCATGTTGGTCTTAGTTATAATCTTGATGGCACCAATGTGGCAGGCCTTGGCACAGGTGCCACAGCCGGTGCACCTATCCCGGCTCCAGATAAGCTCATTACCCCGAATCCGCCGTGAGGTAACCAGCCTCTGCTCAGGGTACTGGGTGGTTACCGGACGCCGAAGCAGGTGCCGTAAAGTTACTGATAAACCTTTGGCGATGCCTATTCCGTAACGCTCAAACTTCAACTCTACCCCAGCCTAACTTAAAGAGTCTGGACCACAAAATCACCAGGACTATCATGACACCAATGTTAACCCCAACCAGCACCCAGGGGGAAGCTGCTGGCCAGGCTAATATCTCTACGGCGGTGATAAGCAGATTTAACAAGGCTAAGGGGAAAAGGAATTTCCACGCCAGCGCCATTAACTGGTCAATCCTAACCCGGGGTACGGTGGTTCTTACCCAGACAATAACGAAGAATACCAAAACAACCTTGACCAAAAACCAGAGCCAGGGCGGCAACAGCGGTCCTCTCCAGCCACCGAGAAAGAGGGTGGTGACAATGGCAGAAATGGCCAGTGCCTCACCGTATTCCACCAGATAAAACAGGGCGAACTTCATTCCCGAGTATTCAGTATGAAAGCCGGCAACAATCTCGGAGTCAGCCTCCATCAGGTCAAACGGGGCACGGTTAATCTCGGCACAGGCGCCAATGAAGAAGAGCAAAAAGCCCAGCGGCTGCAACAGGATAAAGGGGATATCCTGAGCCAGTACTATCTGCTGCAGAGATAACGAGCCGGCGAGCAGTACCACACCAATAATGGATAGCACTACTGGTATCTCATAGCTCACCACTGAAGCTACCTGGCGCATGGCGCCAAGGAGAGAGTACTTGTTATTGGAAGCCCACCCCGCCATAAATATCCCCAGCGCCGTCACCGAGCTAACTGCCACCACATAAAGGATGCCGATATTGAGGTCAGCCAGGATTGCCCCACCCTGGAACGGCACCACGGCAAAAATCATCAATACCGGGATAAAAGCGACCACCGGCGCCAGCCAGTGAACCACTTTATCACCCTTAGCCGGGATAATATCTTCCTTGAGCAATACCTTAATCGCATCAGCCACCGGCTGAAGAAAACCGAAGGGTCCAGTCCGGTTAGGTCCAAGCCGCGCCTGCATAATTGCCATTGCCCTGCGCTCAAACCAGATAAACCCCATGACCATCGCCAGGACAAAGACGAAGATAATGACGACAAATACCCCCCAGTGAGCCCAGAAGCCGCCGGGCCAATCAGCCGGTAATACTGGCATTGCCATTATCTATCCACCTCAGCCATACAAATATCAATACTGCCAAAGATGATTACGGCGTCAGCCACCTTCCATCCGATAATCATATCCCGCAGAGCCGTCAGGTTGATTAGGCTCGGTGCCCTGACATGGAAGCGGTAGGGGGCGATAGAATTATCTGACACCAGATAAAAGCCAAGCTCACCCCTGGGGGCTTCAATATGCCCATAGGCTTCGCCCAGCGGGGGGCGGATTAGATGGGGTACCTCACTCCGCACCTCCCCCGAAGGAAACTGCTCCATAGCCTGCTTTAAGATACGCACGCTCTGGCTCATCTCCTCAATTCTCACCCGGTATCGGTCATAGCAATCACCGGCGTTGCCAGTCGGTATATCAAACTTAAAGCGGTCATAGATAGAATAGGGGTCTGCTCGGCGAATGTCCCACTTCACCCCGCTCGCCCGAAGCACCGGCCCGCTAGCCGAGATATTGATGGCTAATTCTTTGGGCAGAATACCGACGCCTTTGGCACGAGCCAGCAGTATCTCATTCTCCTTGAGCAGCTGGTCATACTCATCAATCCAACCGGGCATTACCTTAACGAATTTATCCAGAGCGGGTAGAAACTCTTCCGGGACATCCTGGCTGACGCCACCCACCCGCATATAGTTATAGGTCAGCCGCTGACCGCTGACCATCTCAAACAGGTCCAGAATCTTTTCCCTTTCCCGGAGCATATAGACGACGGGGGTCATGAAGGCACCGCAATCGTTTAAGAAAGCACCCACGGCTACTAAATGGCTGGCAATCCGCTGCAACTCAGCCATAATCACCCGAATGTATTCCGCCCGCTCCGGGACAGAAATCCCGGCAAGCTTCTCCACAGCAAGACAATAAGCGAGGTTATTGCTCATTGATGCCAGATAATCCAGCCTGTCGGTCAACGGGATGGCGCCGGTGTAGGTTCGCTCCTCAGCCAGCTTCTCAATCCCACGATGGAGATAGCCAAAGACCGGCTCCAGTTCAACAACGACCTCCCCATCAAGGGTCGCCCTCATCCGGAATACCCCGTGTGTGCTGGGGTGGGCCGGACCGATATTGACGACAAAAGGCTCAGTCTTAAGCACCATTATAAATAATCCTTACGCAATGGATGCCCATCAAACCCTTCCCAAAGGACAATGCGCTTCAGATTGGGATGACCGTCAAAACTAATCCCCATAAGGTCGTAAATCTCTCGCTCCTGAAAATCAGCCCCCTGCCACAGGCTGAGCACTGATGGGATAGTGGGATTATCCCGAGTGTAACAGCGAGTCTTCACCACCAGGCTATGATTATGCTTTAGCGAGGTTAGCTGATAGATAACCTCAAAGTAGTCATAGTAGTCAACCGCAGTAATAGCGGTGAGGTAATCAAAATCAAGCCCGGGTGTGGTCTTGAGATAAGTGGCTAGCGGCAACAGGAACTCCCTGTCCACCACCAAGCTTTGCTGGCTGGATTCGACAATACTCTTGGGAAACTTTTTCTCTATCTGATGAGCTATTTCTTGGCCGGAAAGAGCTACTGTCATCCTCTATTCACCTTCGCTGATAAGGCTCATTTTAGCTATCTTTTGTTGTAACATCCTTATGCCGTAAAGCAGGGCTTCGGGGCGAGGCGGACAACCAGGCACATAGACATCAACCGGAATTATACGGTTATACCCCGGAACCACACTATAAGATGAGGTAAAAATGCCCCCGCTGATAGCACACGCCCCCATGGCTATCACCCACTTCGGCTCTGCCATCTGGTCATAGATTCGCCTCACCTGGGGTGCCATCTTCCAGGTCAATGTCCCGGCGGTAATCATCAGGTCACCCTGGCGGGGTGAGGCACGGATGATTTCCATACCAAAACGAGAGATATCAAAACGTGAGGCAGCAGTAGTCATAAATTCAAAGGCACAGCAGGCCGGAAAACAAAACACCGGCCACAGTGAGGAGCGCCGCGCCCAATTGAGCAGGGCATCTACCGAGGTCACCATGATATTGCGCCTCAGTTCCTGCCCCAGCCACTCATCGGGGTCGGGGATTGGCTGCTGGCTACGCGCCTTAAGTGCCTCTATTTGCTCACCCTCAGCCTCATCAAGCCGCCTGCTGGAATAAACCTCGCCTATTTCCATTCCAAGACCCCCTTCCTCCAGGCGTAGATATAACCAATAACGATGATGAAAATGAAAATAACCACCCCAATGAAGCCGGAAAACCCCAGCCCTCTCAACTCAACCGCCCAAGGGTAGAGGAAAACAACCAGAACATCAAGGGCAATAAACACCAGGGCGTAAAAATAATAGCGGAAATTAAACTGAACCCACGCCTTGCCTATAGTCTCCATACCGCATTCAAAGGTGGAGCTTTTGACCGGATTGGGGTTGTAGGGAACAATCTGCATAAATCTGGGCAGAGAAAAAGGGGGAGAAATCTAAGAAGAATGGGGTAGTGGGAAAGAAGATACTGGCGGAGCCGGCGAAAATATAACTCAAGGCGCGCCGGGAGACTAAGAGAAAAGGGGAGAAGAAGAGTGGTAACGGCAAAGAAGATGGCAACTACCAGAAGCAAGCCGATATAGCCGTACTCTGCCAGCAATATCTTCCTCCCACTTACACAATAGCGGCTAACAGTATATCACAATAGACTTTCTCAGGGCAAGACCCCAGACATTAGTTTTTCTATTGACAACACTGGCTAAAACTGGCTATCATCACAGGGGAGGAGAACCGATGCGAGTGATTGCGGGCAGGGCGAAAGGACACCAACTTAAAGCACCAAAAAGGACCGCTACCCGCCCGGCGACAGACCTGGTCCGGGGGGCAATCTTCTCCATCCTGGAAACTACCACCAGCGATTGGTCACGAGTGCTCGACCTGTTCTCCGGTAGCGGAGCCCTGGGTATTGAGGCACTGTCTCGCGGCGCCGGTTGGGTTGACTTTGTTGAACATGAGCCACGATGTTGCACTATAATCAGGGAAAACCTGGAGAAGACAAGGCTTGCCGCCCAGTCTCACGTTTATTGTTGCCGCGTGGCAAAAGCGCTTTCCTTTCTTGAGAATGAGTATAGCATTATACTGATAGACCCGCCCTATTCAGATTCGTCTATAGGCAGCTTGGTGGAGCAACTAGCCACCTCCAAATTAGTCGGACCCCAGACAATCATAGTGGTGACGCACTCCCCCCATCTCCCGCTGGATTCAAATTATGCCACACTCCAGGCGATAAAAGAGCGCCGCCACGGTGATAGCTGCATTACACTATACAAAAAGGAGGACAGAACTTGAGAATTGCTATCTATCCGGGCAGCTTCGACCCAATAACCAACGGGCATCTTGACCTTGCCATCAGAGCCGCCAAGATTTTTGATAAGGTCATCATTGGTGTCTACGAGACCCCAAATAAGCCCCTTTTATTCACCACTGAAGAAAGGGTGGAACTAATAAGAAAAGCGATAGCCGACCTGCCCAATGTTGAGGTGGAGTCCTTCCGGGGGCTGACCATTGATTTCGCCAAGAGGGTAAAGGCAGTGGCTATGGTGCGAGGGCTAAGAATGAGTGCCGACTTTGAACGGGAATTTGACATGGCAATGATGACCAAAAAGCTGTATCCGGAACTGGAGTTTGTTTGCCTGATGTCAAGAGTGGAATACCAGTTTCTCAGCTCCAGTTTGCTTAAGGAGGCAGCCAGTCTGGGCGGCGCTATTGATGACCTTGTCCCCAAACACGTGGCCTCAGCTCTGAGAAAGAAGTTTCAGGGCAAAATCCCTCACTGAAAGAAAGAGCGCACCACGTCAAAGTCATTGGGAAGCAGCGCCAGCACCATAGGCAAGCGGTCTAATAATATTGGCGCCATGGTTGATTCGGTGATAGCTCCCGCCAAGCCGACAAACTTGACCCATATGGCTAAAAGGGCACCACAAAATATCGCCCCCACCACTAAACCAAGGACGGCACCACCCAGATGATCGGCCCAGCCCAGCTTCACCGCTAAGGTGGCACGCTTCAAAAACATAGCCAGCACCGCCGCCGCCACCATTACCGCTATTAGTATGATGACAAAGGCAACAACCTTGGCCACGCTAGGCTGTAAAACAGCGTCGAACCATTGAGAGAGGGGGATATAGTAGTGCCCGGCCAGGATTACGCCAAATACTAACCCGAGAAGGGATAAACCAGCTCTAATAATCCCGATTCTCATGCCAACCACAGCCGCCAGAGCTACAGCCACCAGGATAACGATGTCAAGCCAATTCATACTATAAACCTCCTTTACCCATAGCGCAGGGCGTCAATAGGATTTAGCCTGGCGGCCCTCATCGCCGGGTATATGCCCGAGGCCACACCAATCAGGACGGAGACAGAGACGGCCAGAATCACAATGCCTAGTGAGACCGTAGAATGAATGGTTATACCACCAATGTTAACGAGTGAAATTAATAATGATAAAAGCCAGCCGCCAATTATGCCGATGCCACCACCAAGCAGACTCAAAGTAGCCGACTCTAAAAGAAACTGAAACAGAATATCCCTCCGCTTTGCCCCAACCGCCTTACGAACGCCAATCTCTCTGGTTCGCTCCGTTACTGAAACCAGCATAATATTCATAATGCCAATGCCACCGACCAGCAGTGAGATACTGGCAATAGCCCCCAGAACTATGGTAAATATGCCGGTTACCTGCTGCAACATGCCCAGCATCTGCTCCATGCTGATAATAGCAAAATCGTTCTTGTCATCCGCCGATAGCCGGTGCTGTCTCCTCAGGATAGTTTCAATCTCCCCTTTTACCTCGTCTACCGCATCAGTACTGGCCACGGTAAGAGCAATTTGCTGAACGGCATTTTCACCCCGGGCGGTTTGCTGGGTAAACAACCTGGTCTGAAAGGTGGTTATTGGTGTCACCACCACATCATCCAGGCTAACCCCCATAATCGCCCCACCCTTAGGCTCCAAGACACCGATAACGGTAAACCTCTTCCCCTTGATTTTAACCGCCTGCCCCACCGGGTCATCGGTACCGAATAGGTCACTAGCCACTCCGCTCCCCAATACCACCACGTTACTCCGGGAGGCTACATTTCCGGAAGAAAAAAACTCCCCCGAGGCTATGGAGTAATTGTATACCTGCTGATACTCAGGGGTAGCCCCGTGGATGATAGCCGTCTTTCTTTCGCCGCCAGCAGTTACTTCAACATAGTTCTCATTCACCGGGGCTATCGCCACCACCGAAGGGATACGCTCCAAAGCCTTGGCATCATTCAGGGTAAGAGTCGGCGTCATATTCCCGTATTGTATCGCCATCATCCCCCCCTCCTCAGACGAGGTGGACATTACATAGAGTACGTTGGTGCCCATTTTCTCAAAGGTGGAGGTAATGCCGGCCTGGGCTCCACTCCCCACCGACATCAGGGTGATTACCGCCCCAACCCCAATGACAATGCCAAGCATGGTCAGCGCCGAACGCAACTTGTTGGCCATCAGCGACCTTATAGCAATAGTTAGCGATTCAAAAAGCTTCACTGGCTGACAATCTCCCCATCATGCAGGCGAATGACATGCTGAGTTTGAGCGGCGATATCCGCCTCATGGGTAACAATAATCACCGTAATACCATCCCGATTGAGCTGGCGGAAAATAGAGATAATCTCAGCGGTGGAAACGCTATCAAGGTTGCCGGTAGGCTCATCGGCTAAAATGAGAGCCGGGTTATTCACCAGGGCTCGAGCTATAGCTACCCGCTGCTGTTCACCGCCGGATAGCTCAGTTGGTTTATGCTGAGCCCTTTGTCCCAGTTTCACCCGCTCCAGGGCTTCCGTAGCTCGCTGGTGCTTATCACCACCACCCCCATAGATAAGGGGAAGCTCAACATTGGCCAGGGCAGTGGCACGGGACAAAAGATTAAAATCCTGAAAGACAAAACCAAACTTTTTATTCCTCATCTCCGCCAGTTTGTCATCGCTAAGCTGGCTGACATCAACCCCGTCAAGGAGGTACCGACCTGACGTCGGTCTATCCAGGCAGCCAAGGATATGAAGCAGGGTGGACTTGCCCGAGCCTGACGCGCCAATAATAGACACCATTTCCCCCTGGTTAATGGTCAGAGACACCCCCTTAAGGGCGTAGACCTCAACCTCACCCATCCGGTAAACCTTGCTGATGTTTTCCAGTTTAATCATGTCTCTAACTCGGTAAGACTTACTCACCAGGTATAAACCCTCCGCTTCACTTGGAGGAAGCTTTTTTCTCTATTACCACCGTATCACCCTCATTAAGCCCGGATACAATCTCAGTCTGATAGCTATCACTAACACCGATAACTACCGCCCTCTCCTTAACCTTACCATTGACCATGAGCTTAACCACTGGCTTACCCTGGCTATCCTGCCCGATAGCCCGGCTGGGCACCAGCAAAACGCCGCTCCGTTCATTAGTGACAATGTCGGCGGTGGCACTCATTCCCCCCCTGAGCCCGGAACCTTCTGTCACATCAAAGCTAACCTTAATCTTGTATAACATCAGCCCCGATTCCTCAGTCGCCAGCGGGGAAATAGAGATAACCTTGCCCTCCAGCTTAACATCAGGCAGGGCATCGACACTGATAATAGCTCTTTGCCCTACCTTCACACTTGGTACATCTATCTCATCAACCTCAGCACTAAGTTCCATACTCCCCGGGTCAACTAACTCCATGATGGTTCTAGTGGCATAATCTAAAGAGGATAGACTATCCCCTTCTTTAATATTCACCGCGGCGACGACACCGTCAAAGGGAGCAACTATCACCGCCTTCTTCAAGTTATCGTTGGCTATATCCAAAGCCACTTGGGCTTTTTCCACCCCCAGCTGGGCCGTCCTTAACGTCCAGAAGTCGGCTACATTAAGAGCTCCTGAGACAAATACATCCTCCCCATGCCCCCGAGCCAGCCTCTGCTCAGCCATGGTCAATTTGTCCTGGGCTTGTTTCAGCTCTTGCCATATCTGCCAGTATTGGTCAAAGCTTAATCCTATCACCAGCGCTTCCACCGCCTTGTTTAACTCCCGTTTGGCATCAATAACGGCGGCCAGTGCATCGGGGACATCAAAGGCAAAAGTAGAATAGGTATAGGGATAGGTCAGCTTTTTATAGCCAGCGTCAGCTATTCCTCGGTCGGCTTCGGCTGACTTGGCAGCTAGTTCCAAAGAGATGGTATCTAGCTTTGCCAGCACCTCCCCCTGGCTTACCCAGTTACCCTCTTCCACATTTACCTCAGCTATAGTGCCACCAATGCCAAAGACTAACTTTCTATCCTCAACAAAAGAAAGATTGCCATCAGCACTGACCGTTACCACTAAATCGCTCCGGCTCACCTTAACTAGCTGGCGCTGAGTTTCCTCCGCTTGACCAGCACAGGCGCTAAGGCTGGCCAGAAGTAAGCAAACCAGAGCTAGAATTAGACCAGCTTTAATCTTCTTTCTCATTGGCTTCCTCCAAAACTTATTATTATCTCACCTAACCCCCTAATCTCTTGGCTTTATCATAGGCAGCCTTTACTGCCCGCTTAAGTAGCTCGGTGAATTTCCCCTTTTCTAACTGAATTAGAGCCTCAGCGGTGGTGCCACCGGGGGAGGTAACCATCCGGCGTAACTCGGCTGGCTCTTTACCTGACCTCTGAATAAGGTGACCCGAGCCGAGCATGGTCTGCAGCACCAGCGCTAAAGCCATATCCCGGGGAAGACCGATCCCTACGGCAGCATCAACCAGCGCCTCAACCATAAGGAAGAAATAGGCCGGTCCGCTACCGCTTACCGCCGTCGCCATATCAATATAGTTCTCACCATCAACATAAACCTCCCTGCCCATAGCCCCAAGGATAGAGCTAACCCACGCCCTTTGTTTTTTGGTCACTTCAGCGGTGGCTGTCCAGACGCTTATCCCCTCCCCAATCTGGGCCGGGGTATTGGGCATCGCCCGAACGATACAACCATGCTTCAGTCTACGACTCAAGGTTTTTGTTCTCGCCCCGGCGATAATTGATAAAACAAGCTGAGACGGCTTAAGACAACCTTTCAGCTCAGACATTACCTCAACCAGATTCTGCGGCTTAACGGCCAGAACGACAACATCAGCCTTTTCCACCGCCTCTTGATTACTGCTGGTTGCGGTTATTCCGTACTTCTTTTCAAGATGCTTACGTCGAGCCTCAGCAATATCACCAACAATAATAGCCCCTGGCTTAGCCAGCCTTTTGTCTAAAACTGCTGACACCATTGCCTCCCCCATATTGCCGCCACCGATAAATGCTATTTTCATAGTATTTTTTTACCTCACCACCAGATTTACCAATCTCCCCGGCACATATATCGTCTTAACAATCTCTTTGTCCTTCAGGTGAACCTTTACTCGCTGGCTGCCCAGCGCCTTTTCTTTGGCTTCAGCCTCGGTGATAGACGCCGGCACCGTAATTCGGTCGCGCAGTTTGCCATTGACCTGAACCACAAGGGTAATCTCCTCATCCCGAGCCAGCTCCTTGTCCCATCTGGGCCAGCTCTGGTTATGGATGCTATAGCTATGACCCATATGCTGCCACAGCTCCTCAGTTATATGGGGACAAGCTGGAGCTAGGAGCAAGAGCAATGTATCTGAAGCCTCCTGCCAGGCGGAGACACTAACCGTCCCTTCCTCTCTGACCCTGGTCAGATAGTTGGTGAACTCCATAAGCGCCGCAAGCATGGTATTAAAACGGAGCCTTTCCATATCCTCGGTGACCTTCCTGATGGTCTGGTGAGTCAGACGAGACAATGCCCGCTGCGCTTGTTCTTTATCCACAGGGCCCGCTTCGCCACCCTGGCTATATCCCTCCGTCACCAGGTTCCACACCCGGTTAAGCCACCGGCTCATGCCGCTAATGCCGGAGTCATTCCACTCCCCACCCTGCTCCCAGGGTCCGATAAACATAAGATAGGCGCGCACGGCATCGGCACCAAGCTCAGAGACATAGCCGTCAGGGGTGACCACGTTACCCTTGGATTTGCTCATCTTCTGTTTTTCGGCAATAATAATCCCCTGATTGAACAGCCGGGTAAATGGCTCGCCAAAACCAACCAGCCCCATATCCCGCAGCGCCTTGATGAAGAAGCGGGCATAAAACAGGTGCATAACGGCATGCTCGGCACCACCGGTATACAGGTCTACCGGCAGCCAATATTTTAGCCGCTCAGCATCAAAGGGGGCCTTCTCATAATGAGGGCTGGCATAGCGCAGGAAATACCAGGAGGAGCACATAAAGGTGTCCATGGTGTCGGTCTCACGCTTGGCGGGGCCTGAGCACCGGGGACAGGTGGTATTGACAAACTGCTCGCAGTATCTCAACGGGGATTCACCCGTTGGCTTAAACTCAGCGTCCTCGGGCAAAAGCACCGGCAGGTCTTTCTCGGGGACGGGGACAACGCCGCACTTCGGGCAGTAAACCATAGGAATCGGTGCCCCCCAGTAGCGCTGGCGGGAGATAAGCCAGTCGCGGAGCTTGTAGCTTACCGTTCGCCCGCCTAAACCCTTCTTTTCCAGAAAATCAGAGACTTTCTCAATACCCTGCTCGCTGGGGAGTCCGTTAAACTGCCCCGAATTCACCATCGTGCCCGGTTCAATATAAGCCTCGTTAAGCTCTTCACCCTGCCCGTCCGGCGGGGTAATCACCACCCTGATGGGCAGGTTATACCTCTTGGCAAAGGCAAAGTCGCGCTCATCATGGGCGGGCACCGCCATGACCGCGCCGGTGCCGTAGCCTAAAAGCACATAGTCGGCAATCCAGATGGGCACCTTTTCACCGTTAAGCCGGTTTACGACATAGGCGCCGATAAATACCCCGTCCTTTTCCCTTTCTGAAGATAGCCGTTCTATTTCAGTCTGGCGCCTTGACTTGGCAATATAAGCCTCAACCTCGGCTTTTTTCTCGGGCGAGGTCAGCTTAGTCACCAGAGGGTGCTCCGGGGCCAGAACCATAAAGCTAACGCCAAAGATAGTATCGGGGCGGGTGGTAAACACCCGAATCTCCTTTTCACTGGCGCCAGGATGGTCAAGCCCGAAGGAAATCTCCGTACCCTGGCTTTTGCCAACCCAGTTGCGCTGCATAAGCTTTATGCGCTCCGGCCAGTCAATGCCATTATGCTGCATAAGCTCATCGGCGTACTTGGTGATAGCGAAGAACCACTGCTCCAAATCTCGCCGGGTGACCGCCGCCCCGCAGCGCTCACATAAACCGTCTACCACCTGTTCGTTTGCCAGCACTGTCTGGCAGTGGGGACACCAGTTAACCGGCGCCTTCCCCCGATAAGCCAGACCATTCTCATACAGCTTCAGGAAGAACCATTGCGTCCACTTATAGTACTCGGGGAGGCAGGTAATTACCTCCCGGCTCCAGTCATAGATGGCACCGATGCTCTTGAGCTGACGACGCATATTGTCTATATTCTGCATCGTCCAGACAAAGGGGTGGATGCCCCGCCTGATAGCCGCATTCTCCGCGGGAAGCCCAAAGGCGTCAAAGCCCATGGGATGAAGCACATTATAGCCCTGCATCCGCTTGAATCGGGCGTGGACATCAGACGGCGCCATGGCATACCAGTGCCCCACGTGGAGGTCACCTGAGGTATAGGGGAACATGGTCAGGGCATACCACTTGGGCCGGGAGCCGTCTTCAGTAACCTCATATAGTTTATCCTCGGCCCAGCGTTGCTGCCACTTCTTTTCTATCTCTTGGGGGTTATATTTAGCCGTCATTCTACTGAGGGTAATTGTAACAAGATTATACCTGCGGCGCAATCTCCTAATAATTAAAGGGGAGAACGAAGACCCAATGGGCGGGTGGGAAGAGAGTTTCAGAGGCAGAGCCTATTAGGGCGGGCGGGCGGGTGGGAAGAAAAAGATATGTTAAAAACGGGGAGGGGATAAAAAAGAGGGGGCTTTGCCCCCTCTTAAAAATACCTCTACCCTAACGCCCCTGTCTTACTTGGCTTGAAATTCTTTCGCCAATGTCTCAGCCAATTTCTTAAATTCTTTGCTATTTTCGTCTCTACTCCGAGTATGCTCTATAGGAACCCACTTCATATCCCGCAAATTTTCTACCAGAGTGGGGAGCAAGTCCCAGGGGATGGATATAAGTATCAGACCTTCGGGTAATACCTGTCTTGCCTTCATGCCCACGCCAAGACCGCTGACGGTAAAGTTCAATTCCCCGCTCAGGTAGGGATAAACAAATAGCCAGGCGCACCCTATCACCGATGTTCCCTTAGCCGTCCACATTTTCCCGGTGGTATAGGTCATGGCTCTAAGTATAAGCTCTGCCTGGCTCGGCTTAGCCGTAACAATTAATACATCCGGGGTGAATGACAGTTTGTCTAACGGCGAGAAAGCGATGTAGTTAACGGTACCCCTAATCATTCTGGGAATGTAGTAATAGATTCTATTGTTGGCTCGTGGCTCCTTAAAGAGTTCCAATCTGGGTCCTAATTGCCCGCTCTCAAAAATCGGCTCGGACTCCGCCATGCCCAATATTAGCGGTCCGACGCACTCAAAATCATCCTTCGTGGCGTAAAAGGGGGCGCTTCCCTGGGCTTCCCTGAGCATCTCACATAAGGCTAAAGTCTTGTCCAGCTTCTTGATTCCATCCGGTTTCCCGAATAAGAACTTAACGCCTACCGGCGGCCGGTCAAAATTAAATTTGTTAAATACGGATAAGTCCTGTTGGATTGAGCTCATCTTAACCTCCTTTTTAGTTTTAACTCTGCCATGCTATATAACCATAGAAGGGCACAAACAGCAAGACTGTGCCCTAGGGCATAGTGAATACACCAAGAAAACGCAACAGAGAACCCAATCCGAAATAACCCAGATAGGCAAGGAGCATACTCTGGACTATCTTACCGGCACAGCAGACAAAAAAGAATTTCGTGAAGTGGAAGCGCGCTGCTCCCATACCGAGAATCATAGGCGTGAGAACCGGATTGGGATAGATAGACAATAAGAAAACAGCTGCCATTGCCCCTCGACTTCCGAGGGCTAACAATCGATGTATTCTCATCTTCCTTAAAAACCAACCTATTCGTGAGGAGGAGTTTTCACCCCATTGGTCGGAAACGACGAGACTTCGAAAGAATTGGTGCCCACCACGACCAGCCCAATAAATAAGTGCGTTGCCGATGCCATTGCCCAAGCCAGAGACTATCCCCACTGCTGCTGGATTCAACAGACCGCCGAGAGTAAAAGTTAGTATCATGCTTGGAGTCGGTATCGGTAGCGGCGAGCCAGCGAATAAGGATAAAATGAAAAGCCCCAGATAACCTTGACTCGAAAGCCCTTCTATCCATTCCCAGTGCCAAATGAGTAAAAGAGAGCCGACAACACTTACGACTATCGTTGCCGCTAGTATGCCAGCAGCAACATATTTACTCTTGTTTGAGCTACTACTCGCCATCCAAACCTACTATCACGCCCAGCCTTCGGCGGCTAAGACACTATGCAGTTCGTCGGGATGATGCCGACAGCGGTATTCAAGGTGGCTAGCTTCGGCGTGGGCTTTACTGTAGGGCCAGCCGCTAGCCATCCGATTGCGCTCATGCAGTTCGTGCAAAAGCACATAACCTCGCTCCTCTTCCTCAATATCATCGTCAATCCATACCTCGTTTTCCGGCACAAATTCATACACGTGATCATGTCCACCTTCAGTAAAGTCAATGTCGAAAACACTGCGTACTATGCGCCCACTAACAATCCAAACGCTCAAGCCATTTTCAAGTTTCTTCCATAGTAGCTTATGCACCTGGCTGACTTCTGGCGGCGTGTGACCATGGCTGGTAAGGCGGCTTAAATCTCCAGCATGTCGGCGTTCTTTACGTTCCTTTCGGTCAGCTTCGGCTAGTGCCTTTTCGTAGCTCACGCCCTTCGCCATGAGACGATGCTCGACCAAGAGGTGGTCAATAAAAAACTGCTGTTCATCCTGCGCCGCCTCGTGGTCAAGCCACAATTCATTTTCGGGAATATAAGGATAGCGATAGTGCTGTCCATAATTGGTGAACTCTTCATCAAGGTGGCTGCGGATGTAGCTACCATCCACAATCCATATCTGGAGGTCGCCCCGCTCGCCAACCTTCTCAATATAAGGCAGACTTGGCATAGGCTCAGTGGAGCTGGGGGGATTCGAACCCCCTACCTTTTGACTGCCAGTCAAACGTTCTCCCAACTGAACTACAGCCCCATAAAGATACCATCTAATTTAGCAAAAATTGGCGGGGAACGCAAGCCTAGGCAGCAGCTCTGGCTCCCTTCTTCAGGCTAAAGGTCAAGCCCTCCTCCCCCACATCAACCAGGACGGTATCACCATCAGCAAATTCGCCCTGCAATATCTTGGCGGACAAAGGATTTTCAACATAGCGCTCCACGGCTCGTCTTAACGGTCGGGCGCCATATACCGGGTCATAGCCCTGCTTGACCAGCCACGATTTCGCCGCTTCCGTCAGCTCCATGTTCAGCTTACGCTCCGCCAGACGCCCTTTAAGGTCCTTCACCATCAGTTCAACAATGCTCTCCAGCTGCTCCTCAGTTAGCTGATGGAAGACTATTATCTCGTCTATCCGATTAATGAACTCGGGGCGGAAGGTCTTCTTCATCTCCGCCAGCACCTTCTCCTTCATCGCCTCATACGCCTGCTTCTGGGTCTTGCCTTCCTCTTTCTTGGCGGCGAAGCCAATGCCCATATCCCGCCGGATAAGCTCACCGCCGACGTTAGAGGTCATAATGACTACTATATTCTTGAAATCCACGGTGCGGCCGTGACCGTCGGTCAAGCGCCCATCATCAAGTATCTGTAAGAGGCTGCTAAATACCTGAGGGTGCGCCTTCTCAATCTCATCCAGCAGAACCACCCGATAGGGGCGCCGCCTCACCGCCTCGGTAAGCTGCCCCCCTTCTTCATAGCCAATATACCCCGGCGGGGCGCCAATAAGCCGCGATACGGTGTGCTCCTGCTGATACTCCGACATATCCAGTCTCACCATAGCATTCTCATCATCAAACAGGAACTTGGCCAGGGTCTTAGCCAGCTCGGTCTTACCCACGCCGGTGGGACCTAAGAAGATAAAGCTGCCAATCGGTCGGCGCGGGTCTTTAAGCCCGGCCCGGCTGCGTCTTATTGCCTCACTAACGGCGGTAACCGCTTCCTCCTGATTTACCAGCCTCTCGTGAAGCCGCTCCTCCATATGAAGTAGCTTCTCCGCCTCGCCCTCTAACATCTGGGACACCGGGATGCCGGTCCACTTGGAAACGAGCTGGGCAATGTCCTCCTCGTCAACCACCTCATCAATCTTCTCCCGCTTCAGCCATTCACTCTTCGCCCGGTTATAATCCTCTTCAAGACGCAACCGCTCACTCTTGAGTTGAGCAACTCGCTCATAATCCTGCCGCTGCGATGCTGCCTCCTCGTCATTGGTCAGCTGGTCTATCCGCTGCTTTAGGGACTTGACCTCGGGCGGTGCGCTCTCAGTATCAATGCGCCGCTTTGAGGCGGCCTCATCAATAAGGTCAATAGCCTTATCGGGAAGATGCCTATCTGAAATATAGCGGTGGCTAAACTTGGCCGCTGCCTCCAGAGCCTCATCGCTTATCTTAATCTTATGATGCGCCTCATACCTGGGGCGGAGCCCCTTGAGCATCTCAATCGTTGCCTCAACGCTCGGCTCAGTGACAAACACCGGCTGGAAGCGCCTCTCCAGCGCCTTATCCTTCTCAATGAACCTGCGGTATTCATCAAGGGTGGTAGCCCCGATACACTGCAGCTCACCGTGAGCCAGGGCCGGCTTGAGCATGTTGCTGGCATCAATTGCCCCCTCCGCCGCCCCAGCCCCAACCACGGTATGGATTTCATCAATAAACAGTATTACTTCTCCCTTTGCCTGGCGCACCTCATCCATCACCGCTTTAAGCCGTTCCTCAAACTCGCCGCGGAACTTGCTCCCGGCAACCAGCGCCCCCATATCCAGGGCGATGACCTTCTTCCCCTTGAGCGAATCGGGAACGTCATCAGCCACAATCTTCTGTGCCAATCCCTCGGCAATAGCCGTCTTGCCGACGCCGGCATCGCCAACAATCACCGGGTTATTCTTGGTGCGCCTGGTGAGTATCTGCATTACCCGCTTAATCTCTTCATCCCGGCCGATAACCGGGTCCAGTTTCCCCTGACGAGCCATCTCGGTGAAGTCACGGCCGTATTTCTGCAGGGAGCGATACTTGCTCTCCGCCCTGGCATCGGTAACCCGATGCCCGCCACGAAGCTTTTGCAGGGCTTGAAATACCTTCTCTTGGTCAACCCCGAAGCGTTTAAGGATTCCAGCCGCCTCCCCCCTTTCCTCCCCAGCTATGGCAATAAGCAGGTGTTCCGTGCCGATAAACTCATCCTTTAGCCGGTCGGCCTCATCCCCGGCCCTTTTTAGCAGGCTGGCAATGCGGGGGGTGGCATAAACCTGTCCCGTCTCATAGGCCGCCTTAGGGAACTTCTCCAGCACCGCTTCCACCTGCTGCCTCACTTTATCAACATCAACACCAAGCCCACGCAGGATGTCACTGACTAACCCCGCCTCCTGCTGGAGCAGTGCCAGCAGGATATGCTCCACATCCCACTGGCTATGGCGATAGCGCTGTAGCAGCTCCTGAGATAAAGCCAGTGCCTCCTGCGCCTGTTCCGTAAATCTCTCCTGCCTCATAAACCTACCTCAAATCTACTTATAACTCTGCCATTAATATTTTATCCTTTATATACTATCACAATCAAGTCCCATATCTAGCGGTTTATCAACCTCACCCCCTTTATCCCCCTCTCCAATCTTGGAGAGGGGAAGGAGAAGAAAGAGGGGCGTCAGCCCCTCTTAGACACCCCACTTAAAACAAGAGAAGGGAATACAGTCCCCCTCCAATAAAGCGGGGGCTAAAGAGCAAAGCCTCAATGGGCGGGTGGGTGGGAAGAAAAACACATGTTTTAAAGCGGGGAGGGGATGCAATACAGGGAAGGCGGATACAGGAGGATGGGGTTACCAGAGTGGGCTTTTAGCCCGCCATCACTCGGCTAAAAATACCAAGGAACTGGTTGAGTATCTCGGCAGTTGCCCCCCAGATTACCCTCCCCTGATAGTGATAGAAGTATGAGGTAACCGCCTGACCACCTATAACCCTGGTCTGCTGACGTAAGTCCTTATCCAGAAGCGCCGAAATAGGGGCTTCAATTATCTCCTCAACCTCCCCCCCATCAACCTTGAACTGATAGGGATAAGGGATAAGGGCAACAAAGGGGGAGATAACATAATTGGAGGTCTCGGTGGTGGTGTCATCCAGCTCCCCTAATACCTTAACCTCACCAGGGGCTAAGCCTATTTCCTCAGTACATTCACGCAAGGCGGTATCAAGCAGCGTCCTATCCCTCTTGTGGCGGGCTCCCCCGGGAAAGGATATCTGCCCCTTATGCTCCTTCACCCTTTCTGTCCGCTTGGTAAATAGGATGTAATACTGCCCTTCCTTATAATAGATAGGCACTAGCACCGCTGAGGTGACGAGGTTAGCATCAGTAATGCGCCGCTTCCGTCTTCGGGAAAGGGCTTCCCTCAGCCTTTGCTCCATAGCTATAATAATAGCACCACCCCTCTGGCCAATACAAACTTGACAACTACTACTTAGCCGATTATAATATATAAAAACCTGCCGCTTTATCCAATGTTGCTTTCGGATTAGATTCCTAGGTTTGGTTTCCCCAGATGTCAAAGTATATCTTTGTTACCGGTGGTGTAGTTAGCTCAGTTGGAAAGGGTATCACTGTCGCTTCCATCGGTACTATCTTAAAGAGCCGCCAGATTGCCGTGTCAGTGCAAAAGTTAGACCCTTACCTCAATGTCGACCCAGGGACAATGTCCCCCTATCAGCATGGTGAGGTGTTTGTCACCCAGGATGGTGCTGAGACTGACCTTGATTTGGGCAACTACGAGCGCTTCATTGATATTAACCTCACTGCCGAATCAAGCGTTACCTCAGGTCAAATCTATAGCGCCGTTATCGCCAAGGAGAGGCGGGGCGACTTCCTGGGAGGAACGATACAGGTGGTACCTCATGTCACCACCGAGATAAAGGACCGCTTCAAGCAATTGGCGGAGAAATCAAAGGCCGAGGTGGTTATTATCGAGGTCGGCGGCACCGTAGGCGATATTGAGGGACAGCCCTTCCTGGAGGCTATCAGACAGATGCGCAACGATGTGGGACGGGATAATGTGCTCTATGTCCATGTTACCCTCCTCCCCCACCTCAATTCCACTCAGGAGGTAAAGACCAAACCAACCCAGCACAGCGTTAATGAGCTGCGCCGTATCGGTATTCAGCCCGATATTATCGTCTGCCGGAGCGATTACCCCATCTCGCAAGAGGTAAGAAATAAAATATCACTGTTCTGTGATGTGGAACGAAGGGCAGTCATCCCCATGCCCACGGTATCTACGATTTACGAGGTACCGCTCGTCCTGGAGGCGGAAGGATTGGGACAATTAATCATAGACAAGCTCGGACTCGGTGCTCACCAGTCAGACCTGAGGCAGTGGCAGGAACTGGTCAATCTTATTAAAACCCCCCGTGAGCCAGTTAATATCGCCCTGGTGGGAAAATATGTTGAACTAAAGGATGCCTACTTCTCCGTCAGGGAGGCGCTACAGCACGCCGCCCTATATCATGGCAAAGATATTGCCCTTCGCTGGGTCCCATCAGAGTCTCTGGAAACCGACGGGGACTATTCTGTATTGCGCTCAGCCCAGGGTATTATCGTCCCTGGCGGCTTCGGCATTAGAGGGATAGAGGGCATGATAAAGGCAGCAACCTACGCCCGCGAGAATAAAATCCCCTACCTCGGGCTGTGCCTGGGGATGCAGGTCATGGTCATTGAGTTTGCCCGATATGCCTTTGGCTCAACCGAGCCCAACTCCACCGAGTTTAATGCCAATACCCCCTATCCCGTCATTGACCTCCTCCCCGACCAGAGGGATAAAGAAGCCAAGGGTGGCACCATGCGCCTGGGCAACTACCCATGCCAACTAGTTGACGGCAGCCGTGCCGCTACTGCCTACGGGCAGAGCCTGGTCTACGAGCGCCATAGGCATCGTTATGAATTTAATAATAAATACCGCAAACAGCTGGAGAAGGCAGGGATGGTGTTCAGCGGGCTATCCCCCGACGGCAGATTGGTTGAGGTCTGCGAACTGGCTGACCACCCGTGGCTGGTAGCCAGCCAGTTTCACCCTGAATTTACCTCCCGCCCCGGCCGCCCCAATCCCCTTTTCCGCGACTTTATCGGGGTGGCTAAGGATATATTACGGGAAGGGGCTCAGCCACCGCTGCCCCTTTCCCCTTCAGAGGTGTAAATTGAGAATCTTTCTGGATACCGCCAATATTGACCAAATCAGGCAAGCCGCCAGGCTGGGAATCATCAGCGGGATTACCACCAACCCCACCCTGGTGTCTAAAGAAAGAACGGCTGATTATGAGGCCACGGTCAAGGAGATCTGCACTATTATCCCCGGACCGGTCTCGGTTGAGGTGCTGGTTCAAGGGGTCAAGCCAATGATTGAGCAGGCAAGGCAAATGGCAAAATGGGCGACCAACGTTGTAATCAAGATACCGGCGACGAGCGAAGGTCTTGAGGTAACCTCAGCCCTGGCCAAGCAGAATATAAAAGTAAACTTCACCCTGTGCTTCTCATTAAATCAGGCCCTCCTCGGAGCGCTGGCTGGTGCCGCTTATGTCAGCCCATTTGTCGGCCGGCTGGATGACGCCGGGCACAACGGCATGGAACTAGTCAAGGATATAGTTGATGTCTTTGCCCATTATAAATTTCCCGCCGAGGTGATTGCCGCCAGCATTCGTCATCCCGAGCACTGCGTGGCGGCAGCCAAGGCCGGGGCTCATATTGCCACCGTTCCCTATAGCGTCCTGATGCAGATGATACAACACCCGCTAACTGATGCCGGCGTGGCTCGCTTCCTTAGCGACTGGCAAGCCGTCTCAAAGCGAGAAAAATAAATCATAGAGGTTTCACCATGAACATTAGCGAACTTGAAACTAAAAGTCGGGAGGAGCTGCTTGAGCTAGCCAAGGAGATGGGCGTCACCAGCTATACCAACCTCAAGAAGCAGGAGCTCATCATGCGTCTGCTCCAGGCATACGCCGAGCAACAGGGCTATGTCTTCTGCGGCGGCATCCTGGAGATTACCTCGGAGGGCTACGGATTCCTGAGGCAGGATAGCCTCCTGCCCAGCTCGGCTGATGTCTATGTTTCCCAGTCCCAAATCCGCCGCTTCGGTCTGCGCAACGGCGATACCGTCGCCGGTCAGGGCAGACCACCCAAGGAGGGTGAAAAATACTACGGACTGGTCAGGGTTGAGGCCGTCAACGGCACCGACCCGGAGCTTGCCAAGAGCCGCCCCACCTTCGGCTCACTCACCCCCACCTTCCCCGATAAACTAATTAACCTTGAGATTAACCCCGAGGAGCTTTCCACCCGGCTTATCAACCTCATTGCCCCCATCGGGCGGGGGCAAAGGGGCTTGATTGTATCACCGCCTAAAGCCGGCAAAACCATCCTCCTAAAATCCATCGCCAACGCCATCACCACTAACTATAACGATATCATGCTTATGGTCTGCCTCATCGGCGAGCGACCGGAGGAGGTTACCGATATGAAGCGCTCGACCAAGGGTGAGGTGATATCCGCCACCTTTGACGAGCCGGTGGAGAACCACACCCGCGTCGCTGAGCTGGCGCTGGAGAGAGCCAAGCGACTGGTGGAGACGGGCAAGGATGTGGTCATCCTCCTTGACGGCATTACCCGCCTCACCCGCTCCTATAACCTGGCGGTGCCACCCAGCGGCCGCACCCTTTCCGGCGGCATTGACCCCGCCGCCATCTACCCCGCCAAGCACTTCTTCGGCGCGGCCCGCAATACCGCCGAGGGCGGCAGCCTGACCATCATCGCTACCTGCCTTATTGATACCGGCAGCCGTATGGATGAGGTTATCTACGAGGAGTTCAAGGGGACAGGGAATATGGAGCTCCACCTTGACCGCCGACTTGCCGAGCGGCGAATCTTCCCGGCAATGGATATCCAGCGCAGCGGCACCAGGCGCGAGGAGCTACTTCTGGGCGAGGAGACGGTAAAGCAGGTCTGGCTGCTGCGGCGCATGGTCTCCATGATTGCCAATGACACCACTAACTTCACCGAGACCACCGATCGCGTCATTGACCGCCTGCGCAAAACCAAGACCAATGCCGAGTTCCTGGCTAACCTGACCAAGGAAACCTAGTGAGGAAAGCACTAAGCACGAAATCCGAAATACTAAATGACATAATTCGTGCCTGTTTAGAGTTTAGATATTAGGATTTAGAAATTTCTCCCCGAAAAAGGGGAGAGGTTGATAGATAGGAACGGGACTTGACAAATAAGAAAATTGTGATTATAGTGGATAGTAGCATCGATAAGGTGCACATACTTGGTAAAGGAGGTGATGTTATGGACAGGACCCGAAAGGGGGAGCGAAATAAAATCTAGCTGAAACCCAAAATAACCTGGTCTCCACAAAGAGGGTATTTTTGTGCTCTTAATTTTTTTAGGGTGTGTTTTGTGCTCTTAGTTTTTTGTGGGGACATAATCCTTGAAGGAGGATAACAAAAAGTCGATGAAAACAAAAATAGCTAAAATACTAGGAGTAGGCCTGGCAGTTATGCTGGTCTTCAGTTTGGGCTTTGCCTTAATGCCCTCACAGAAGGCAGAGGCACAAGCCTTTCTTCCCAACCAGTGGAACGCCATGCCCCTACCCACGCCGGCTGGCTCTGTGCTAGTTGCCGGTGGTAATATCACCGATTTTGTCGTTGCTTCAAATGGCAAGACCATCTATCTGGTGGATACCACCGCTGGTATTAACCGAGTAGCCAGGTCGGACAATGGCGGGCGCACCTTCACCGTGCTAGGCTCATACGCTGGCGCTAGCGCGGACCTGGTTGCCGTCGCGCCGGATAACCCCGAGGTGGTAGCTGTAGTTGACCAAAGTACCGCTCCTGATACACTCTACATATCAACTAACGGCGGCGCCACCTGGGCAAACCTGGCTTTTGTCGGCACACTAGCGACTGAGGTCATTACTGGCGTAGCCGTCGGCCCAGCCGACGCCACCGCCCTGCTCAACAGGGAATACGCAGTATGCACCCTCGACCCCGCCGCTGGCACCTTTGGTGATGTCTGGATGATAGGCGTCTCTAACGCCTGGGTTAATGAATCCGGCGGTGCCGGCCTTACTATCTATGACTTTACCTCACTGACGATGGCGGCCAACTGGTTCGGCCAGTGGGCCATCGTTGCCGTCGGCTCTGACAACGTTGGCGCCTCCAATCCCGAGCTAGGCACAGCTGGCGACACATGGCTGATTGCCATAAACGCCAGCCCGATAGCCGGCCCGGTCACGATTGCACCAACGCCGGTAAACATGGACACCCTCACCTACGACTCCCCAGCCGAGAGTGCTGGCGGTGGTGCTCTCAGTGCCGAGATTATCTCGTCATCGGTAGTATTGCCGTTTGACTTTGATGCCACCAGCCCGGTCGGCTTCCGGTCTTTCGTTGGCTGGACATCGCAGACCCTTGCTGGCGTAGCCGATGATGTCTTCCGCGTTGACTTCAACGCCCCGAGGAAACTGGATATTCTACCTACCGTCCAAATCCAGAGCCTGTCTTACTCGGGCACGGTTGCTGCGGGCACCCTGTTCGCTGGTGCTTACGCTTCCAACACGATATGGTTCACCGCTAACCCGACGGCTGGAGCACCCACTTGGGGGTTCAGCTTCAAACCACCGACGGTGAATACAGCAGCCGCAGGTAACAACACTAGAGTGGCAGTGTCTCCCGACTTTGCCGCCAGCAAGGTCGTCTATGCTGGCTGCACTGATGCTGCTGGAGAGGCTGCATTCTCCAAATCAGCGGACGGCGGCTTGAGCTTCAACGGCATATCCTGGATTAACACCGCCCTCACCACCCTCGGGGATGTCATGCCGTCACCTGATGGCAAATTCCTGTTCTTGTCCACTCGAGATGCCGTACCTGACCACAGCCTGTGGCGCTGCCCCGGACCAACACCAGCCGTTGGCGCCTGGGATCGGGTTGCTTTGCAAATTGCGGCCCAATTCACCGGTGCTAGCGACATTATCCGCATCAGCCCGGACAACGATGCCTTCTACTGGGCTGATCGCGACTTGGTAGGCCCACCATTTGGTACCCGCATCCTAAGGTCCACTGACAACGGGCAGATATGGGCTAACATGACCGCAGCCTCGGCGACCGGGGTGCAGGATATCGCCGTTGAGAGCAAGGATGTCCTGTACATGATTGGCGGCGCCGCCGCCACGGTGTGGAAGAGCACCAGTGGTGGCTGGAACTGGGGATTACCAGTAACCCCGCCCCTCGGTCAAAATCTTAACACCATCGCCATGGCGCCCAGCTACCCATATACGCCAGTAGCTGGTACCGTTGTGGTCGGCGGTGCGACCGGCGGTATTGCCCTGTCACTCAACGCCAATGCCAGCTGGATACCCCTCCTGAACTTCAATGCTACCGGCGCGATGCAGGTTGTGGCTGATAAAGACTATGCCACCAACAGCACCATCTATGCCGGCAGCTTTACCGCAACCGAGGGCATCTCCCGCTACATCTTCGGCACCAGCTCTTCCTGGGAGCAAATCAATGCCATCGCCGGCAACACGACCGGTCTTGCCATGTACTGTGGCACGCTCTATGGCGCCTGGAATACCGCAGGCCCGGGTAGCGGTGTTAACCGAAGCCTCTATCCCACCATACCCAACGTTGCCGGGCTGCTCTTCCAGACCATGAGCATACCGGTAGCCACCCTGGCTGCTGCTAACTTCGGTCAGGTGCCTAGCTCACTGAGGGTAGCGGGCGTTGACTCCGATGTCTGGCTGTATGCCGTTAACACCGTAGGCACACTGCTGGCTTACGACGATAGCATGGCTAAGGCAAAGGTAGACGTGACGGTACCGGCTTCTGTCGCCAATGACCCGTCTAGCGGCTACAATACTGCCTTCGTCATAAGCTGGAATGAGCCTTCCAACGCCTTTGGCTACGCTGCGGCAATCTACACTGACCCGGGATGCAGTCAGCTAGCCCTCGCCGCTCCTGCGAGTGCTGTTCCTGGATTCCTCGCCACCGCGTATGTTCCACCCTTCGCTTTAGCCCCATCGTGGACCGTGGCTCAGGGACAGTTGGTCGGTGGTACCTACTACGTCCGTGTTTACGCCACGGAGCAGGTTACTGCTGATGCCATCAGTAGCCCGTTTGCACCTGCTGACGTCAATATAATGGAGTTCTCTATTGAGGCCGGAGTACCAGTACAGGCACCGAATATCGGTCCTACCCTGCTCGGTCCTCAGCCTGGGGCTGACAATGTTAACCCAGGGGTTGCCTTTAGCTGGACACCACAGCCTAAGGCTACCGCTTACTCCTTCATACTGGCTACTGACTCCGCTTTGACTCAGGTTGTAGTTTCTGAGACCGTAAACTCACCGGCTTATGGTCCGATTACGCTGGATTACGGCAAGGACTACTTCTGGGCAGTCAAGGTAACAGCACCTTCCACTGGCCCACAGGCTTTCGGCACCTTCACCACGATGCCCGAACCGATTGTGACTCCAGTACAAGAGATAAGCCCAGCTTGGATTTGGGCAGTAGTCATTATCGGCGCAATCCTGGTGATTGTAGTGATTGCCCTTATCTTCACCACCCGGAGAACAACCTAAAGAGTAAAGGGTAACACCCAAGTCGATACCTTGGAGCCCCCCGCTAAGCGGGGGGCTCCTCTTTTTCCCTTCAGAGACCTATTGACTTCAAGCCAGAGCAGGGGTAGAATTTTGCCACATGGCAAAAATGGCAAAGGTGGTAGCTTTGACTCTGGGACTGCTGCTACTAGGACTGCCCATCTTGACCTCCCCGGTCTTTGCCAACCCGGATACCGTGAAATGGACTAAGGTCAATGTCCCCACCCAGGGCAAGGCGGGGGGCTGGGTGCTGGCTTCAGGGGCAGATGTCCAGCACCTGACCATGGCGAGCGACGGCACCCTTTATGCCTACGGCGAAGGACTGACCTATACCCTGTATCAGTCCAAAGACCAAGGCTACAGCTGGTCAGCCATCGGCAAGGTGAAGGATGCCATAGTTGATATCGCCACCGCCCCGGATAATGTTGTTTACTACGCCACCCCGTCTCAGGTCTATAAGTCAGTTGACGGCGTCAGTAAATTCGCCGCCCTGCCAACGCCGGGCGGGGCGGGGGCTAACAATATAAAAATCACCTCCTTAGATGTCAGCCGGCTAAACAGCAACATTATCGTCGTCGGTACTAAAGACACCGATAACGGCGAGTACGGCGGCATCTACCTTCTGGATGAAGCAGACCTCTTCACCTGGACAGACACCAGCCTGGGCAACTATGACACGTACGCTGTAACCTTCTCGCCAAATTACCCGGCTGACCGCCAAATAATAGCTGTGGTCAGCGATGAAACCAATACCTTTATTACCACTAATTTTGGTGGCGCCGGCTGGGGAGCAACTACAGCTAATGTTAAAATCAACAACCTTGTGCCGGTATCAGCCAGCATTGCCTTCCCTGAGCGTTACGACCCCAGCATAATTGCCAGCTATTTTGTCGCTATTGATAGCGGGTTGAACAAGGGTGACGTTTATAGGGTGGAAAACTCGGCAGTTACCGACCTTAATATCGGCGCCGCTTACAACCTGAGCAATGTTGATGTCACCGGGCTGGCAGTCAGCGGAGATACTCAAAAGGCTAATCTCATCGCCGGGGCGGCGGCTAGTGCCGAGGCTTATTTCAGCAGCGACGGCGGCAGAAACTGGCAGCGAAGCACCAAACCACCAACCGGGCAATCCAAGACTTATGTCGTCATGGCGGCAAATTTTGCTGATAGCCGTATAGTATACGCTGCCACCAGCGGCACTGAAAGCGCCTTGTCATATACCACCGACGGCGGCATTACCTGGAACCAGCTAAGCCTGATTGATACCGCGCTTAGTAATTTTGTTGACTTAGCTCCATCCCCTGCCTATAGCGAGGATGAAACCCTGTTTATGCTCACCTCTGGCGGAGAAGACAGCCTGTGGCGCAGCCTCGATGGCGGAAAAACATGGGAAAGGGTCTATACGAGCGCCTTAGCCGATGTGGATTGGATTGACCGGGTTGCGCTTCCCCCCCAATACGGTAGCGATAACCAGGTGGTATTCATCGCTGGCACCAGTAACGGCAATCCAGCAATATGGAAGTCAACAGATGACGGCCAAACCTTTGGCCGCCGCTCTATCCCCTTCCTGATTAACACCTGGGTGGTGGCTGATAATACCACCCTGTTTATTGGCAGCTTCGATGCCGGCACCAACACCGGTCTTGTCTACCACAGCACCAATAGCGGCTTGAGCTACTCTGAGGGGGCAATAGCTGGTAGCCAGTCATTAAACTCCATAGCCCTATCACCTGACTATGGTAATGATAAGACTATCATGGTCGGAAATAGCGATGGCTGGGCATTCTGGTCTGAAGACAATGGCTTATCACTTGAGCCGCTGCCGCCGGACGCTACATCAAAACCCCTGAGCGGCAAGATAAGCGTTGCCTTTGACCCGGATTACAGCAGTAATAACACCGTCTACGCTGCCAGCGATACCTCAGGTGAGGGGATTTACCGCTTTATCGTTGGCAAGAGTGACGCCTGGGAAAACATAGATAAGCCAGCCGCGGGCATGATTGGCCAACTGGTGACCTCAGCCGATGGAACACTATATGCCACCAACTTCAAGGCTAACGGTGGAACGGAGCGCTGCCTTGACCCAACATATCCCCTGGGACCAACCTTTGAAACCGTAACCAAAGGGCTTGACGATGGGGCTAAACTAATCGGACTATGGCTATGTAATAACCAGCTGTGGTCGGTTGATACCGCATATACCAAGCTGGTTACCTATACCGATAGCCTAGCCCAGCCGATTACCCTTACCTCACCGCCCGATGCGGCACCGGCGGTAGGCACAATTATTAACTACACTATTAAGAATGCCACCCTTGACTGGGAGACACTGGAGGGTGCCACCGAATATAAGTGGCAAATTAATTATGATGATGACTTCTCAAACGTCCCCGGTAACTTTGAGGGGGATACCAGAGCCAGTTCAGCCCAATTGCCCGCCCTTGACCCGTCTACCACCTATTACTGGCGGGTGAGAGCCACCGAGCCGGTATTAAGCCCGTGGTCAGATAAATGGTCATTTACTACCAGCTTTGGCACCGAGGCCTATGCCCCGGAGCTAGATAGCCCTCAAGCTGCCGCCAGCGGTGTGCCGATAAAACCAGTATTTCAGTGGAGCGCCATAGCTGGCGCCGATGGCTATGAGCTAGTCGTATCCACCGACCCTGCTTTTGGGAATCCCACCATCTTAAAGACTGACACTTACGCCTTACCCAACACTGCCTGGCAGGCCAGCATAGGACTAAACTATAATACTACCTACTACTGGAAGGTGAGGGCGGTCACCTCTGATACCTATAGTCCGTGGAGTGCGGTCAGTGCCTTTACTACCGAGCCAGACCAACAGTTAACCCCACCACCAGAGTCATCCCAATCACCCTTTTCCGCCATCACCAACTGGACCCAGTGGCTAATGCCGCTAGGCGGCATCCTTGTCCTTGTCTTCCTCCTAATCATGATGACAATGCTAATCACCATGATAATACTGGTAATAAAGGTATCAAGGCTCTAGGGGATTTAGTGAAGATAATCTAAGAGGAAGACCTGCGAAGTGAGGGGAAGGTTTGACTTGGTGACGGAGAGTTTAGGCTGGGAAGTGACCTGTTTTGCCCCTATCTCCTTAAGGAATCTATCCACCGGCTCCAGCTCCCGATTTAACGCCGGGGTTTTGTAATGCATCGGAATTACCACTTTAGGCTCAAGCTGCCTCACCACCTCAGCCGCCATAGGGGCATTTATCGTGGACACCCCACCCACCGGAAGCAGTAACACATCCACATTGCCTATAGCCTCAATCTGCGAATTATTAAGCACATGCCCCAGGTCACCAAGGTGACATACTGCTATCTCATCTATCTCCATAAGGTAGACGGTATTTTTACCCCTCTTTTTACCCCCCTCCCCATCGTGAAAGGTGGCTATCCCGATAAGCAGGACGTCATTGATTTCATACTCACCCGGCCGACTAACCACCTTCGGCTGACCACCAACGCCGTCAGAATAGCAGTGACCGGGGTGCTCATGACTTATGGTTACAATACGGGCAGTAGGTTTGCCCAGTGAGTAACCCAAGCCCGCGGAATAAGGGTCGGTGATAACTGTGGCGTGACTGCCCTTGAGCCTGAAGCAAGAATGACCTAGCCAGGTAATATCCATATTGTCTAAATATAGCATAGCTAACGCCTTCCCATCAACCTCACCCCCTTTGCACCCTGAAAAATCACAGATTTTTCAGGGAACCCGAATTTCATATGGTAACCTCACCTCTCTTGACAAGAGAGGCTAAAGATGGTAAGTTAAATAAAGATTAGCAGTCTTAACATTAGACTGCTAACTTAAGGAGGTAAGGGTGCTATCCTATAGGAGTGAGGCAATACTCAAGTCTATAGTGACACAATATATTGCTCGGGCAGTGCCGGTGCCATCGCAGAGCCTAATTGACAACTATGAGCTAGCGGTAAGCTCAGCCACCATCCGCAATGAGATGGCACACCTAGAGGAAGAGGGCTATATTACCCGTCCCCACCCTTCCGCCGGGAGCATACCCTCAGACAAGGGCTACCGCTACTATGTGGAGACTCTAGGTGATATTAGACTCCCCTCAGCCCAGCAGCTTCTAATAAGGCACCTGTTCCACCAGGTGGAGGGGGAACTAGAGGAGTGGCTGAGCCTGGCGGCAACACTCACCGCTCAGCTAGTCCAAAATGTAGCTTTAGTGGCGATGCCCAAGCCGGCAAATTGCCAATTTAAGCATCTGGAAGCCGTAGCCCTGCAAGACCCACTGGCACTGGTTATCGTTGTCCTTCACGGCGCCAGGATAAGGCAACAGCTAATAACCTTTGACCAGACGGTATCTCAATCAGAATTAACTACCATGGCTAATAAACTAAATGCTACCTATTCTGACCTGACCCGGACACAGATTTTAGCCAAGAAGATAGAGCTTCCCCCCGCCGAACAGAGGCTACATGATTGCCTGCTCAAGATAATGCAAATTGAAGACGAGCTGGAATATGAGAAAGCCTACCTTGATGGACTGCACT
This sequence comes from uncultured delta proteobacterium, assembly GCA_963739245.1. Taxonomy (GTDB): domain Bacteria; phylum Chloroflexota; class Dehalococcoidia; order Dehalococcoidales; family BS750m-G39; genus CAVTZP01. The sequence continues at coordinate 121,280 of CAVTZP010000003.1, read as the reverse complement.
TTGTCCTCAACCAGCCAGAATTTCGCCCGGCTCAGCAGGTGCTAACCCTAATGGAATTGGTTGAACGCCGCAGGCTACTCGGGGTAATCACCCCAGAGGATATGAGCAACCAGGGGGTGCAGGTAATCATAGGCAAGGAGAACAAGGCAGAGGCCATTCAAAATTGCAGTGTGGTAATCAGCCAATACGGGCTGCCGGAAGAAGCCGTTGGTATTATCGGCGTGGTTGGTCCCACCCGCATGCCCTATGCCCGAACCATCTCCGCCGTAAGCTATCTCTCCTCAGTGCTGACCCAATTGGTAGCCGAGCTATATGGAGAAAAAACAGCCTGATGACTAATTCATATGGTTTAATAACCTATCCCCCTAACCCCCTTCCCTTAGTAAGGGAAGGGGGAGTAGAGTAAGAGAGGGGGTAAATCTCCCTCTCTAAAACCTCTTCCCCCTCTCCTTTTGAAAGGAGAGGGGGATACAGGGGGTGAGGTTAACAAAAACTAAAAGGGTTAAAATTATGACGGAAAAAGAGCCAGAAGAAGGCTTAAACGAAGAAGAAAAAACGGAGACCGCTGAGGTTGAGGATATAGAGGCATTAAAGCAGGCTTTAGCCGAGGAGAAGGTAAGGGCTGAAGCCAATTTGGCGGGCTGGAAGAGAGCCCAGGCAGACTTCATTAACTACAAGCGGCGGGCTGAGCAGGAAAGGGAGGAAATTAGCCAGTTTGCCAACTCCATACTTGTACTTAGCCTTCTGCCAATTCTGGATGATTGGGAGCGAGCACTAGCTTCTATCCCGGATGACCTAGCTAACCTTAGCTGGGTGGAAGGTATCAGGCTTATTGAGCGCAAGCTGCGGGGAATCTTAGAGGCACAGGGACTGTCCCCAATTGAGGCGGTAGGGGAACCATTTGACCCAAACTTGCATGAAGCAGCGATGCCGGGGAAAGGGAAAGAGGGGATAGTTGTTGCCGAGCTGCGAAAGGGCTACAAGTTCCGCGACCGGGTTATTCGCCCATCCCGGGTAGTGGTGGGCAACGGAGAAGAAGAGAAGGAGGAATAAACTATGGGAAGAGCGGTAGGAATTGATTTAGGGACAACCTTTAGTGAGGTGGCGGTAATGCAGGGAGGGGAACCGGTAGTTATCCCTTCGGCTGAGGGTGGTACCCTTTTCCCCTCAGTAGTAGCGATAAGTAAGAGCGGGGAACGCCTAGTCGGGCAGATAGCCAGGCGCCAGGCTATCATTAACCCGGAGAACACTATCTACAGCATTAAACGCTTTATGGGGCGTAACTGGGGGGAGCCGGTGGGGCGGGAGCTGCCAGTAGAGGAGGACGCCCACCGCAAGACCTATAAGGTAACCAAGGGACCTAATAATGAGGTGCGGGTGGCGATGGGGGGAAAAGAGTATAGTCCGCCTGAAATATCGGCAATGATTCTGCAAAAACTGAAGGCAGACGCCGAGGCTTACCTCGGCGAGAAGGTAACTGAGGCGGTAATCACCGTTCCTGCCTACTTCAATGATGCCCAGCGCCAGGCGACGAAAGATGCCGGCGCCATCGCCGGGCTTACTGTGCTGAGAATAATCAATGAGCCAACGGCGGCCTCGCTGGCCTATGGACTGGATAAGAAGAAAGAAGAGACCATCGCCGTCTATGACCTTGGCGGCGGCACCTTTGATATATCAATACTTGAGATTGGTGAAGGCACCTTCCAGGTCAAGTCAACCAGCGGTGATACCCACCTTGGTGGTGATGACCTTGACCAGAAGATTATGGACTGGCTGGGCGATGAGTTCAAACGAGACCAGGGGATAGACCTCAGGCAGGACAGGATGGCTTTACAGCGAATCAAGGAGGCGGCAGAGAAGGCAAAGATTGAACTATCCACCGTCACCCAGACTGAGATAAACCTTCCCTTTATCACCGCTGATGCCAGCGGCCCCAAGCACCTGACTATCACCCTCACCCGTTCCAAGCTTGAGCAACTGGTAATGGACCTAGTAGAGAAAACACTAGAACCCTGCCGCCAGGCACTATCTGACGCCGGGAAGACTTCAGCTCAAATTGACGAGGTAATTCTAGTTGGTGGGCAGACCAGAATGCCACTGGTTCAGGAAAAGGTAAAACAATTCTTCGGCAGAGAACCCCATAAGGGGGTGAACCCCGACGAGGTAGTCGCCGTAGGGGCAGCTATTCAGGCGGGGGTGCTCAAGGGGGAAGTCAAGGAGGTTCTATTGCTTGATGTTACCCCGCTCACCCTCGGTATTGAGACCCTGGGTGGGGTGGCTACCCCACTTATCACGCGCAATACCACCATTCCCACCGCTAAGAGCCAGATTTTCAGCACTGCCGCCGATAACCAGCCCAGTGTTGAGATTCATGTCCTGCAGGGGGAAAGACCGATGGCTACCGACAACCGGACGCTGGGACGGTTTATGCTTGATGGCATCCTGCCGGCACCAAGAGGACTGCCCCAGATTGAGGTCACCTTTGATATTGATGCCAACGGCATCCTCAGTGTTAGGGCCCAAGACAAGGGCACCGGCCGGGAGCAGAAAATCACCATCACTGCCTCCAGCGGACTGTCCAAGGGAGAGGTGGAAAAGATGCGGCGGGAAGGCGAGACCTACGCCGCTGAGGATTCCAAACGCCGTGAGGAAGCAGAAACCCGCAATGCGGCTGACACCATTGCTTATACTGCGGAAAAGACCCTGCGCGACCACAAGGACAAGATACCCTCAGACTTGAACCAAGAGGTAGAGGGCAAGGTTCAAGCAGTACGCTCGGCATTACAGGGCACCGATTTCAACGCCATCCGCCGGGCAACGCAGGAGCTATCTGACGCCATGCAAAAGTTGGGCGCTGCCGTCTATCAGCAACAGCCGCCACCACCCCCTGGTGGTGAGACACCCCCAGGCAAGGGCGGCGAAGAAGGCACCGTGGAGGGCGAGTTTAAAGAGGTCTAGGGCATGGGGATGCCCGCTTCAGTCGGTCTGACAAAAAAGGGGGTGAGAAAGAGTGGATATTAAGAAACTTGGTGCTGTGGTAGTGGGTGGAGCAATCCTCCACAGCATAGCGAACCCCCTAATCGGCAACATGATTACGGGTACAACCGTTAGCGACCAGCTAATAACAAACACCTTGCCAATTATAATTAGCGCTGGTGCACCGCTAGCTGTCCTGAGACTATTCTTCAGGGGAGTTTAAGGTAAGAGAGGGGGCTTTGCCCCCTCTCTAAACCCTCTTCCCCCTCTCCTTGAGAAGGAGAGGGGGATTAAGGGGATGAGGTAAAAACTTTATATGCCATCAAAGCGCGACTACTACGAAGTTCTCGGTATAGACAGAAATGCCAGCGCTGAGGAAATAAAGCGGGCGTTTCGTAAGCTTGCCTTTAAATATCACCCTGACCACAACCAGGATGATGAGACAGGGGGAAAATTCAAAGAGGTAAACGAAGCCTATGAAGTCCTCTCTGACCCGGATAAGCGTGCTGCCTATGACCGCTTTGGGCATGGTGTTGCCGAGGGGCTTTGGGGACAAGGCTCTGACGGCTTTGACTTTGGCGGCTTCGGGGATATATTTGACGCCTTCTTTGGTGGCGCCACTGCCACCCGCCAGGGACCAGAGCGTGGCGCTGACCTTTACTGTAACGTTGCCACCTCCTTTGAGGAAGCGGCCCTGGGTTGTGAAAAGGAGGTAACCATATTACGCACCGAAAACTGCTCACTGTGCCAGGGCGTTGGCTCCAAGCCAGGTATTCAGCCCAAGAGATGCCCCAGCTGCAATGGCACTGGGCAGGTGCGCCGCGTACACCAGAGCCTGTTCGGCCGTTTCGCTCACACCACCACCTGCAGTCAATGCCACGGTGAGGGCAGAATTATTACCGACCCCTGCCCCCAGTGCCGGGGCACCGGCAGAGAGAGGTACAAGCGTAACATTATGGTTAATATCCCGGCCGGGGTTGACAATGGCACGCATATACGCCTCAGCGGCGAGGGGGAAGCCGGGACAAGGGGCGGCTCCCTGGGCGACCTTTACGTCACCCTGTCAGTCAAGGAGCATGAATTCTTCAGCCGATACAACAATGATATCCTCTACGAGCTGCCAATCAACGTTGTTCAAGCTGCCCTGGGCACTGAGGTAGAGGTGCCTACCCTGAGCGGCAAAGCCAAGCTCAAGATTCCGCCGGGCAGCCAAACCGGGCAGGTATTCCGGCTGAAAAGGCAAGGGGTTCCCCGTCTCCACAGAGACGGGTGTGGCGACCAGGTGGTCACGCTCTTCGTCATCACCCCTGATTCACTAACGGCAAAGCAGCGCCAACTGCTTCAGGAGCTCGGTGATAGCTTAGGTCCAGTCAATATGCCCGAGCCAAAAAAATGGCGGGAATTTTCCCGCCGCGGTCGGTAACTGGCACCTCAGCGCTCAGCGCTTAAACAGAGAGAACAACTGCCACCTTCGCCCCTCCAGCTCGTGCCCGGCCTGGGTTTCCATCAGCTCCAGGGCAGCCTGACGAGGGCTAAGCCCCTCATAAAGCACCCGATAAATCTTCTCGGTAATTGACATCTCCACCCCAAGTTGCTGGGCGAGGCTATAGGCGGCGATAACAGTGCTCAACCCCTCAGCCACACCGCTCATTGAGCGGACTATCTTATCTAGTGAGCGCCCCTTAGTTAACTCCACCCCCACATAATGATTACGGCTTAACGGGCTGGAGCAGGTAGCGATTAGGTCACCCAGGCCAGTCAAGCCGGAAAAGGTCAGTGGATTTGCCCCCAGGGCAACACCCAGCGCCGTTATCTCGGTGAGACCGCGGGTGATTAAAGCTGCCCTGGCATTATCACCATAGCCCAGCCCATCGGCTATGCCCGCACCGAGGGCGATAATATTCTTTAATGCCCCCCCCAGCTCCACACCGATGACATCGGTATTGGTATATAGACAAATGCTGGGGGTATTTAGTAGCCGCTGAGCCTTTCTGGCTACAGCCTCATCCTCAGCCGCCACCACCGCCACCGCCGGCAGGTCTTGGAGAATCTCCTGCGCCAAATTAGGTCCGGAAAGAACACAGATATTAGACCAAAAATCAGGGTTTATCTCATCAGCAATTACCTCGGACAACCGCTTGTTACTGCCAAGCTCCAGGCCTTTAGCGGCACTAACTATCAACATTGAACCATCCAAATACTCGGCGATTGCTTTTATGTTCTGCCGCATACTCTGGGATGGCACCGCCAGGATTACTGCCTTGGCTCCGGCTAGGGCTTCAGTTAATGAGCTGGTGACTGACAGATGAGGGGGGAAGGCAACATTGGAAAGCGCCTCGGAATGATGTTTGGCATTACCCAGTTCCGCCGCCTCTTGTTCCGTTCGCGCCCACAGCCCAACCTCCACCTTTCTATTTGCTAGCACCACCCCCAGGGTTAGCCCCCAAGTAGTGGTACCAATAATGGCAAACTTGGGCATACCTTATCCTATACCCTCACTGCGGTCAGAGGAGGACGCACCCTTTTTCTCCGCCTTCTCACCGAGCTTGCGCTCCTTGCCCGCTATCAATCGGGCAATGTTACCCCGGTGCATAATAAAAATGATTATTGTCCCGGCTAGAGCATAAAACAGGCACACTATAGGGAAGCCATTCATAATGGTGAGTGGAACCAACACGGCATAACTACCAACGGCTCCGGCAATGGAGCCCAACGATACATATCTGGTCAAGCCGGCGCCAATAATTATAATCTCGCCACCAAATATTGCTGCTGGTGGGCACAAGGCGATTAAGCCACCGAAGAATGTAGCCACCCCCCTACCACCACCATGAAACTTGAGGAACACTGACCAATTATGCCCAACTATAGCGGCTAACGCTGCCAGAACCTCAGCCACCAGCGAGCCTAAGCCAATGCCATTCACCGCTAAGTAGCCCTTGCCGACTATCAACCCGGCAAATACCACCGCCAGCATTCCCTTTAATATATCAAAGATAGCCACCATAGCTGCTGTCTTGCGACCGGCGGTTCGGAGGACGTTGGTTGCTCCTGTCTTGCCGCTACCATACTTTGTGACATCCACCTTGGCGTATCGTCTAGTTAACCACAAACCAACGGGGATAGAGCCTAAAAGATAGCCAGCTATTATTGCCGCGACAAATCTAGCAATCATCATGCTTCACCCCCTGGTCTTAAATACTAAACGAAGCGGAGTGCCGCTAAAGCCAAATGCCTGACGCAGCTTGTTCTCCACGTAGCGCCGGTAGGAGAAGTGCATCAGCTTAGCATCGTTGACAAAAAAGACAAAGGTTGGAGGATTAACCTCGGTTTGGGTGGCAGAAAAAATCTTCAGCTGCTTGGTGCCCTTTCTCGGCAGATTATGAGAGGCTACCGCCTTAACCACATCATCAATCAAAGCTGCCGATGGACGCTTGAGCCTCTCCTGATATACCCCAAACGCCTGAGGTATTACCTTGTCCACCCCCTGCCCAAACTTAGCCGAAATATAAAGTGCCGGCGCATAGGGCATAAATTTGAGCTCCTTCCGGATATATCTATTATATTCAGCTACACTCTGGCTCTGAGCCAGGTCACACTTATTAACTACCAATACTACTCCTTTAGCCGCCTCCTGAATATAACCGGCGATGTGCTTATCCTGAGAGGTAAGTAACTCAGTGGCGTCAAGCACAAGCAGGGCTATATCAGCCTCATCAATAGCACGGATAGCGCGGATTACGCTGTACCGCTCTACCCCCACCCCCCACCGACCCCGCCGCCTAATTCCGGCGGTATCAATAAGTATCACATTTTGACCATTAAAGTCAAGTAGTGTATTTAGCGCATCATGGGTAGTCCCCGGTGCCTCATCAACGATTGCCCGCTCCTCGCCCAAAAGGGCATTTAGGAGCGTTGACTTACCCACATTGGGTCGGCCAATAATAGCCAGCTTCATAATCTCCGCCTTGTGCTCAATAACCTTGGGGGTCGGCAGCAGAGAGGCAATCCTATCCAGCAGTTCCGCCGTGCCCCGACCATGATAGGCTGAAATCGCCAGTGGCTCACCAAGCCCCAGCTGATAAAATTCTACCGCCTCACCCTCAAGCCTGGGGTTATCCGCCTTATTAGCCACCAACAATATTGGCTTGCTTGAACTACGAAGCGTCTCAGCAACCTCAAGGTCAGAGGGAACCACTCCATCCCCGGTGTCAACCAAGAAAATAATAAGGTCTGCCTCGGTGATAGCCATCTCAATCTGAGCCTTTACTTCTCGCCCAATCTTAGACTGGGGTCTCACCTCCAGACCGCCGGTATCAACCAGGGTAAACTGGGCCCCCTGCCAGGAAACATCAGCAAATATGCGGTCGCGGGTTGTCCCGGGCAGATCGGCAACGATTGCTATCCGCTTGCCCGCCAACCGATTTAACAGGGTAGACTTACCCACATTAGGTCGGCCAATAATAGCCACAATCGGTTTGCTCATTTCTATCCAACCCCTCACCCTTTAAGCACCCAGAAAAATCTTCGATTTTCCTGGGAACCCACTTTATCCCTCTCCCCTTAACGGGGAAGGGGAATTTAGCTATCAAAGAGAAGCTTCACCTCTCTTTAACTCTCTTCTTTTTGGGGTGTTTCAGAGGGGTGCTAACCCCTCTCTTTCTTTATTCTTCCCCCTCTCCTTTGAAGGAGAGGGGGTTAGGGGGTGAGGTAGATACCTCAGCCCTAACGATAGCCGGTCATCGGTATCTCCAGACCACCCAGCATCTCTGCCAGCAGCGCTTTTTGAAGATGCAGCCTGTTCTCCGCCTGGTCAAAGACCACTGACCTGGGACTGTCTAAGACCCCCTCAGCCACCTCCTCGCCATGATGGGCCGGTAAGGGATGCATAAATATAGCCTCTTCCCTGGCTAAGGACAATAGCTCGCTATTCACCTGGTAGCCAGCAAATACCTTGCGCCGCACCTCAGCCTCAGCCTCCTGCCCCATACTTGCCCAGACATCGGTATAAACAATATCAGCCCCACTTACCGCCAGGCGCGGGTCGTCAGTGCAAAGTATCTCACCACCACGGCTAGTAGCATTGCCTTTAGCCGGCTGCAACACCTTGTCCTGAACAGTATAGCCAGGCGGGGAAGCAATCCTGAAATTCATCCCGGTAAGCGAAGCCGCCAGCATAAGGCTTCGAGCCACATTGTTACCATCGCCAACGAAGGCTAAGGTCAACCCCTGAAGCTCCCCCTTCTTCTCATAGATAGTCAAAAGGTCAGCCAGAGCCTGGCAGGGGTGCTCCCAATCGGAGAGGGCATTTATCACTGGCACGCTGGAATAACTGGCCAGAACCTCCAAGGTCTGGTGGGAGAAGGTGCGGGCGGCAATGGCATCGACATAGCGGCTGAGCACCCGGGCAACATCGGAAACCGCCTCCCGCTGCCCCAGACCAACCTCAGCCGGGGAGAGATAAATGGTCTCGCCGCCTAACTGGCGCATAGCCACCTCAAAGCTAACCCGAGTCCGAAGCGATGGCTTCTCAAACATGAGCGCCAGCGTCTTCCCGCTGAGCATGGATAGCCAACCCTGGGCTTTCATATCAATGGCATCTGATATGAGCCGGCGAATGTCATCGCCGCTAAGGTCAGCTATTGAGAGTAGGTCCTTCCCTTTCATGCCCTACAGTATAGCATGAAAAGCCAATTATTCAACAGAGATTAGAACCCATCCCCCTTTATCCCCCTTCCCTTAATGATGGGAAGGGGGAGGTAGTTTTAAGAGGGGGGCGAAGCCCCCCTCTTTCTTCTTTCTCCCCCCTCTCCTTTTCAAGGAGAGGGGGACACAGTGGGTGAGGTTAATAAATAATCTCTTATTCAACAGGAGGCTTGACACAAAACGGTAACCAACCTAATATGCCCGTAGAGGGATAAAGGAGGCGGACATGCCCAAGAGCGAAAAGTTTACCATATCAGGAGATGAGCTGGTTGAGAAGATAAAGCAACTGATACATGAAGGAAATATCAGAAGGGTGCGGGTAATACATGAAGGACGAACCGTGCTTGAGATTCCACTATCAATTGGCGCTCCAGCGGCGGCAATCGGAATTATGGTAGCCCCGGTTCTGGCGGCCCTGGGCGCTTTTGCCGCCCTGGTAACCGAATGCACCATTGAGGTTGAGAAGATAGAAGAATAATCGCAAAATGACAGAAATTATCTTGGTAAGACATGGGGAAACAGAGTGGAATGTGCAAGAGGTATTCAGAGGCAGGATTGATGTCGAGCTTAATCAAACAGGAATAAGACAGGCAGAACTGCTGGCTGAATACCTTAGTGACGTAAGGATAGAAGCCATTTACTCAAGCCCACTTAAGCGAGCCTTAAACACAGCCGAAATCATTGCCAGCCATCATAAACTTAAGGTAGAAATTGCTCCCGGTCTTATAGATTTTGATTATGGAAAATGGCAGGGCTTGCCCCATAAAGAGGTTAAACATAGATATAAACAGCTCTATGCTCAATGGGTCAAAAATCCCCACCTGGTAAAGATGCCGGAGGGTGAAAGCCTAACTGATGTCAGGGAGAGAGCCTTAAATGTGGCCAATAAGGTGGTAGCCAAGCATAAGGGGACTGCAGTCTTAGTATCCCATCGGGTGGTGAACAAGGTTTTAATATGTGCTCTATTGGGGCTGGACAACTCTCATTTCTGGAACATAAGGCAGGATACCTGTGGAATTACAACCTTTACTTACAAAAATAAACAATTCATTCTGACCGGGCATAACAATACCTCCTATCTGAGACCTCTAACCAAAGCCCAGCCCAGCGATTTCTGAAATCTCCAAGTTGCTAAAGTCGGCTTTTTACCCCCACCCTGCTATAATATACTCGTGAAAAAGCCGCTTCTGGTTCTTTTTGACGGCAACGCCCTGATTCACCGCGCCTTTCATGCCCTGCCGCCACTCACCGTGAGCAAGACCGGTGAGATGGTGAGCGCGGTTTACGGCTTTGCCCTAATGCTGCTCAAGGTAATAAATGAGCTGAAACCCACCCACTACGCCATCGCCTTTGATATGAAGGCTCCCACCTTCAGGCACCAGCTGTTTCATGAGTACAAGGCACACCGACCACCCACCCCCGACGAATTAATCAACCAGCTAGGAAGGGTAAGAGAGCTAGTTGAAGCCTTCCGCATCCCTATCTTTGAGCTTGAGGGCTATGAGGCAGACGACGTCTTGGGCACCCTAAGCCACCAAGCCAGCCAGCAGGACATTGATACCGTCATCGTTAGCGGTGACGCCGATACCATGCAACTGGTATCGCCCCGGGTAAGGGTGCTTTACCCCAAACCAAGGGGAAGTTTTTCTGACACCATGCTCTATGATGAAGCGGCGGTAATTCAAAAGTATAGCCTGAAGCCGGAACAGATCGCCGATTTTAAGGCATTAAAGGGCGACCCTTCAGACAATATCCGTGGTGTCCCCGGCATCGGTGAGAAGACAGCGGTCAAGCTCCTCCAGCAATTTAGCTCCATAGAGCAAATCTACGAGCATATCGACGAGGTAGCCCCAGCCAAGCTCCAGACCATATTGCGGGAGAATGAAGCTATTGCCCGTCAAAGCAAGGAGCTGGCGACCATCGTTACCCAGACACCAGTTACCCTGAACCTTGATGAGTGTCAGGTTAGCCAGTATGACCGCCAGCGGGTAACCGAGCTTCTCCGCGAGCTTGAGTTTGCCAGCCTGCTGCCCAGACTGCCCCAGATAGAAGCAGAAAAGCTCGCCGAGGTTGAAACCAGGCCGCCTCAAGGAGACTACCACACGGTAAATACCACCCCCGCCCTTGATGAGCTCGTAAACCGCCTGTCAGCAGCCAAATCATTTGCCCTTGACATAGAAACCACCAGCCTGGACCCGATGTCAGCCCAGCTTGTCGGTATATCACTATCGCCGGCTCCGGGCGAAGCCTACTATATCCCGGTGGGCCATATCGGCCTGGGGCAGGTAGAGCAACTGCCACTGGAAATGGTTATAGATCGGCTCAAGCCACCCCTGGAAGATAACGCCCTCGCCAAGCTCACGCACAACGGCAAGTATGACACCACCGTGCTGGCGGAATATGGAATAGCGGTAAAAAATTTGACCTTTGACAGCATGCTCGCTGCCTATTTGCTGGGGGAGAAATCGCTGGGCCTGAAAGCCCTCGCCTTCAGCAAGCTGGCGATTGAGATGACACCGATTAGCGACCTCATCGGCTCGGGGGCGAAGCAGATTCCCATGTCGCAGGTAGAAATTACCCGTGCCGCCGACTACGCCTGTGCTGATGCTGACATGACCGGACGACTGAAGGCAATGCTGGAGCCAGAGCTTCACCAGCAGGAGCTGTGGCAACTCTTCGCCGAGGTTGAGCTGCCCCTGATGCCAGTGCTGGTTCGCATGGAGAGGAACGGGGTCGCTCTGGATATTGAGCTATTGAGGCAGATGTCACACCGCCTCGGCGAGCAGCTACTAAAGCTGGAGGCTGAGATATATAACAGTGTTGGTCACCAGTTCAATATAAACTCGCCCCAGCAACTGAGCACTGTCCTCTTTGACGAGCTGAGGCTATTACCCCAGCGCAAAACTAAAGGCGGCTATTCTACCGGGGCATCAGTGCTGGAGGAACTCCGCGGCACCCACCCGATAATAGAATTCATCCTTGAATACCGCCAGTTAAGCAAGCTCAAGTCAACCTATATTGATGCCCTGCCCAGTCTGGTTAACCCCAAGACTAAGCGGGTGCACACCAGCTTTAATCAGACGCGCACGGCTACCGGACGGCTATCGTCCAGCGAACCCAATTTACAAAATATCCCCATCCGCGGCGAGCTAGCGAAAGAGGTCAGGGAGGCGTTTATTGCCCCGCCGGGGTCATACCTATTGGCCGCCGACTACTCCCAGATTGACCTCCGCGCCCTGGCTCACCTCTCCCAGGACAATAGCCTCTTGGATGCCTTCCACCATGATGAAGACATTCATGCCGCTACCGCCGCCCAGGTCTTTTGTGCTGAACCAACAGAGGTAACCCCAGATATGCGCCGCGTAGCCAAAACAGTCAACTTCGGCGTTATCTATGGCATGAGTGACTACGGGCTGGAGCAGGCAACCGGGCTATCACGGGAAGAAGCGGCACAGTTTATCGCCGCCTACTTTGAAAAATACCCCGGGGTGAAAAAGTACCTTGAATCGACCAAGGAACAGGCACGGAAATTAGGCTTTGTTCAAACCATCCTCGGCAGAAGGCGCTCTATCCCCGAAATCAACTCCTCTAACCGGCAGGTGCGGGAAGCCGCCGAAAGAATGGCAATAAACATGCCAGTCCAGGGTACATCCGCCGATATCATAAAGGTGGCGATGATTAATCTCGACCGGGAGATAGAGAAACGCCGACTCAAGAGCAAGATGCTGCTCCAGGTGCATGACGAGCTTATCTTTGAGGTGCCCGAGGCTGAGCTTGAGGAGATGCGCCAGCTTGCCCCCGAAATAATGTCCACCGCCCTGAAGCTCAGCGTTCCGCTAAAGGTGGACATTAAGATTGGCAAAAACTGGGGCGAGATGGAATAAGCCGAGATGCCAGAACTCCCTGAAGTCGAAACGATAAAGAACGAGCTAGCACCTTATATAATCAGTCGCCGCATCACTAGCGTTACCCTATTTGATGAGAAGATAGTGCGCCAGCCTTCGGTGGCGGAATTTTGCTCACGCATCATCGGACAGAAAATAATCGGCATAGAGCGGCGGGGAAAGTACCTAATCTTCGGCTTAAGTAGCGGCGAGGCGTTAATTATTCACCTGAAGATGAGCGGCTCTCTCCTGGTGAAGCCGCCGGAAAGGTTCACCCGAGCCATACTCCACCTGGACGGTGGAACCGAGCTTTATTTTCGCGACCCGCGCAAGTTCGGGGCGATGTGGCTGGTAGGGGATAAGAATACTATCACCAGTAAGCTTGGGCCCGAACCACTGGAGGCTGATTTTACCCCCAAAGTTCTGGCCCAGCGCTTGAGCCAGCACCGTGCCCCAATAAAGGCCCTGCTCTGCGACCAGAGTGTTGTTGCCGGCATCGGCAATATGTATGCCGACGAAGCCTTATTTTCAGCCAGAATTCACCCCCTCAGGCTAGGGAAAAGCCTGTCCCAAGAGGAGATAGAGCGTCTTTATCGTGCTATTCAGCAAACTTTACGCTCCGCCATCAAGAACAAGGGGGCCAGCGTGGAAAACTACTTTCGCCCCGAGGGACAAATAGGCACGGCCCACTTTGAGTTCAGAGTTGCTCATTACCAGAGTGGTAGGCTCTGTCCTGTCTGCGGTACGCCACTTGAGCGCATCCCCATCCGAAATCGGGGCAGCTACTTCTGCCCCAAATGCCAGCCCGAACTTTAATCCCACAAGCGGAACGGCGGGTACTTGTCGGTCATCAGTGAGGCGTAGGCAGCTACCCTATAGCTCCAGCGGTTAATACCCACAACAAGTTTGAAAATATCATTGGGGTATTTACCGGTAAATAGCAAGGCTATGGCGGCAAAGATGGCTAGATAGAACGTCAGACCAGCACCACCCCATCCATATCCTGCCTGGAGGAAATCAATGACAATGTAGTGGGGAATAGCCAGGAGCCACCACTTTACCAGCACCAGCCCTCGTGATAGCTTTTTTGGGTAAGGTATTTCTAAATCAGCCGGATAGTCGACCGATTTTAGAGTGAAGGGCGGATATTTGTCAGTGCCCAGAGCCTGATAGCTGTAAAAGCCCACCCGCCATGACCAGCGCAGAACCCCTAAATTAAAGTCGAATAAACCGCGCGGATACTTGGCGGTAAAGAGAATGGCAAAAAAGGCGATGATAGCAACCACGACAAAGGCTATCCCTAAAAAAGCCAGGATAATGTAATGGGGAATCGCCAATAACCACTTGATGAGCCACCAACCACGAGCCGGCGGCTGGGTAAGCTCACCCCTGACGGAAACCGGATAAATGCTTTGCTGTGCCATTCTTCACCCCCTTATTTTTCGATTAGCTAAACAAAATTTACTCCCCCCAACAGTAACTGTCAATACCCGTGTTACTCAAATTATCCCCTGCTTCTTCAGATTAGCCAGTTCCCGCCGGCTCATCCCCAGCAGCTCGCCATAAACATAGTCATTGTCCTGACCCCGCTCCGGAGCCGCCCGACTATATCTAGCCGGGGTACGAGACATCCTTATCGGCACGGCGTCAGACATGGTCTTGCCCAGCTCAATAAAGAAGCCCCGCTGTTTTAGCTGGGGGTCTTTAGCCAAGTCGCTGGCATCCTGCACCACCCCGGCGGCTACCCCCTGCCCCTGGAGTAAAGCCATTACCTCCTCAGCCGTGTGCTCGCTAGTCCAATCTTCAATCAGCCGGTCCAGCTTGGCTTTATCCTTCAGACGGCCACTTAAACTAGCTAGCTTTTTATCCTCAGCCCACGGCGGGTTGCCCAACGCCCGCTTGAATCCCGGCCACTCCTCATCGGTGAAAACGGCAAGGGCACACCAGCGGTCGTCACCTTTGCAGCGATAGACGCCGTGAGGCGCCGCCCCAGTTGAGCTATTGCCCACCGCCTCCACCTCCTTACCCCCAAGCTGATAGTCTAAAACAGCACCGCCTAATAAGCTTGCCATCGCCTCCACCTGAGAAACATCAATATACTGCCCCTCCCCGGTCTTTTGCCGGTATTCCAGAGCCCCGAGCAGGGCGAAGCAGGCGAACAGACCAGCGACATGGTCGGCGTAAGCAGTACCTAAACCCAGCGGCGGCTTGCCGGGAAATGCAGTGAGGTAGGTTATGCCGGAGAAGGCTTGAATGGTCGGGCCGAAGCCGGTATAGTCCCGCCACGGCCCGCTGTTTCCCATCGTTGACAGGCTGAGCATAACAATGTCGGGCTTTATCTTCTTGAGGCTTGCATAGTCAAGCCCCCAGTTAGTCATTACCCGCGGGGTAAAATTCTCCACCACGGCGTCACTTACACCAACCAGCCTTTTCGCCAGAGCTATCCCCTCCGGCTTATTGAGGTTCAGGGTAATACCCAGCTTATTGCGGTTCCAGGCGTTATAGTAGCTGCGGCTGAACTTATCCTCCGCCTCAGGCAGAAACGGCTGGATTTTAATCACCTCAGCGCCAAAATCAGCCAGTATCCTGGTGGCATAAGGTCCCGCCAGCACCCAGCTAAAGTCAAGGATTCTTACATTTTGTAGGACGGGTTGGTTAGTCATTTTTCTTTTTGCACCATTTACTCCGAACGCAAGTACACATATTCCTAACCCAAGTACACAGGCAGCATTTTCTCCGTTTCTTCTCTTTCTTCCGTCCCTTCTTGGTCTTCTTATTATGTTCCCGCACGAATAAAAAAATAACCACACCCACTGCTGCCGATACCAGCTTTAGTCCTATTAGTCCTATTACAAGTCGCAAAAAACAACAAGACTGAACACCGACTAAGGAGAAGGAAATTAAACCTAAGCCAACCATAGCACCCACCATTGTCCCAAACAGCCACCACTTCTGACAGCTCCACCTGACCGGAAGGGATTCCTCTTGAACAAGAGGTCCCTCTACAGGTCTATGCATACATATCCACAGTATTGTGCGCAAAGCAGAGAATAAAACATGGACTATAGCCATAAGAAAGGATAGCCCAAAAAATCCAATGGCACATCTCTTGAATTCTAAAACATGTAAACCAAATGCAAGTAAAGCAAAGAAAATAGCCAGATATATCCAAGCAAACCCCAGCTCTACAGTAAACTCTACTTTATCTTGCCCCCGTGCCGTTAGTTGTGCCCACAATGCCAAGATGACTACAATCAAGGCAGTCGATGTAAGAAAGATTTGGGATTGATACAGAACATTCAAACAAACATTCAAACAGCCATCCATATTTCACCTCCACTATTATCTATTATAACCCCTCACCCTTTATCCCTCTCCCCTTCCTAAGGGGAGAGGGAGGGGAATTTAGGGAGGGGGCGAAGCCCCCTCCCTTACCTAACCCCCTTCCCTTCATAAATACCCAAGGGAAGGGGTAAGGGGATAGGTTACCCAGTTAAATACCCCTATATTTGGCTTTACGCCCGAATTTGTGCTACAATAAACACCTATGACTAAGAGTAAAAAGGTTACCACTGTGGCAAACAAGCCGGCTAAACCCCTTCCCGACCTTAAGACATTTATTGAAAACGTAAATAAGAAGGACAAGCTTAACGGCAAAAAGATTCGCTTTAGCTTTACCAAGCGAAAAAGGAAGGGGTAAGCACAGAGTCTCACCTCTTAACATCCTCCCTTGCCGGGAAGGGATGGCCATCACGGGAGAAATCAGGCCGGTAATTTTGTGAGGCATCCATCCCCTGCATCCAGCCGTTTTCTATCCCCAGCTTTTCTACCAGCTCCATAACTTCATTATATTCCTCTGATGAGATTGTCCGGGAAAGAAGAGGAATCCGCGGGGCAAGGTGCACGGGAAAGTACTGAGCCATTATGCTCACCGTAACCCGAGGGGAAACCTCTCTGACCAGCCAGGCAAGCGAGCCCTTGCTGCCAGCAATTCCGTTGGGCAGTATCAGGTGGCGCACAATCAACCCCTTCTGGGCAATACCCTCCTCATCCACTATCAGGTTCCCAACCTGCCGGTACATCTCCTTGATAGCGGCACGAGCCCGTTCCACATAATCCGGAGCCTTGGAAAACCTCCGGCCCCATTTATTGGCGGCATATCTCAAATCAGGCAGGTAAATGTTTATCATGCCGTCAAGCTCCCGCAAAGTGGCGACAGAATCATAGCCGCTGGAGTTATAGACCAGCGGCAACCGAAGCCCCAGGGGCACTGCCTCCAGCACGGCGCGGACTATCTGCGGCACAAAGTGCGAGGGGGAAACAAGATTGATGTTATGGCACCCCAGCTCGTCCTGCAGAAAGAGCAGACGCTCGGCCAGAATACGAGTCTCAATCTCATTGCGCTTTTGAGCCTTATAATCCTGGCTTATCTGGTAATTCTGGCAATAGACACAGCGCATATTGCAGTTGCCAAAAAATATCGTGCCCGACCCCCGGCTGCCGGAAAGCACCGGCTCCTCGCCATGGTGAGCGCAGACCGAAGAGACAATCGGCCGGCGGGCCGAGTGGCAAAACCCCCTTTCCCCCTCCAGGCGATTGACCCCGCACTCTCGCGGACAGATATCGCAGGAGCTTAGCCGTGCCTCAAGCGCCTGAGCACGGCGCTCCAGCTCCCCCGACCGGTAGAGAGCAATATATCCTGGCTCCACACCCCTCATGACTAAATAACACCGTCCTTAATTAAATCCTTAATCTCCTTTTCCGATAGCCCCAACTTTTGATAAACCTCTTTATTGTGCTCGCCAGCCCGGGGCGCACGGCTCCCCACCCGTAATGGAGAGCGACTCAGCTTAGCTGGCGCGCCGGGGAATTTATATTTCTTGCCTGTCTGGGGATGCTCCACCTCAACCCAGAAATTACGCGCCTCAAGCTGCGGGCTCGCCATAAGCCCCGATATTGAGGCGACCTCCGCCCAGGGGAAGCGCATCAACTGCCCCTTCTCCACCAGCTCGGCGACAGCATGGCTTCTCGTCCACCGCTCCAGGACCTCAATAACATGGTCAAGATGCTTGAGCCGATAATCTCTCTCAAGCCATTTCTCGTCGATTAAGTCTTCCGCCATCCCCTCAGAGGCAAGCCACTCCACCAGTGTCTCCCACTGGTGAAACAAAGAGAGCAGAATATAGCCATCGCGGCCGGGGAAGATGCCGAAGGCGCCGTTCCAGTAAAGACCGCCCCGGCGCTTAGCCACTACCCCCTGATAAAAATAGCGCACCAGGACATGGTCAAGGGCAGATGCCACACACTCCTCTAGCGAAATGTCAATATGCTGACCTTTGCCCGAAGAATGCCGATTCCATAATGCCAGCAGAACGCCAATAGCGGCAAAGATAGAGGCAAGATAGTAGCTCTGGTCGCCAAAGGGCTTGAGCGGCGACTGGGGTTCGCCACAGACACATATCTGACCACCCAGAGCATTAGCCACCAAGTCGCACGACCGATAATCACGATACGGCCCGCTCTGCCCGAAATCGGTGACGGAAGCCATAACCAGCCGGGGGTTAATCCGACCAAGCTCGTGGTAGCCCAGACCCAGCCCCTCAAGATATCCCGGCGGAAAGCTCTCCACCAGGGCATCAGCCGTCTTAACCAGCCGCCTGAATAGCTCCTGCCCCGGCTTGGCTTCTATATCAAGGGTTATCGCCCGCTTGCCCAGTTTTTCCCAGTAAAAAGGGCTTTCTGGTGAACCGGGCTTTTCTACCCGGATAACCTCTGCCCCCATATCGGCCAGAAGGCGGGGACAGAGTATGCCCCGCTCATCGGTCAAATCAAGGACACGGTAGCCAGATAAGGCACCTTGCCTCTTCATAGCCTCTGAAGTGCCGCTTCAATCCGCCTCAAACAGCGTTCCTTACCCAAGACCGCCATCGTCTGAAAGAGGGGTGGGGCGGCGGTCCGCCCGGTAACAGCTACCCTCAGCACGCCGAAGAGCTGGCCGGTCTTCAGCCCCAGCTCCGCAGCCAGGGGGCGGAGCACCCCTTCCAGGGAGTCGGCGTCGAACGCCGCTAGCGGGCTTAGCCTCTGCTGCGCCGCCTTTAACGCCCCAACGGCTGATTCGCGATTCATTTTCTCGCCGATAAGCCGGCCGGACTCGTAGTCAAGCTCCTCAACGAAGAAAAACTGAGCCAGGTCGGCAACCTCAACCAGGGTTCGGGCCCGCTCCTGGACAAGGGATAGAGCCGCCTTCACATATTCCTCATCTGATATTAACGCCTTGCCCACGGCTTCGTCCATCATCAAGAAAGGCTGAGCCGCCTCAAAGAACTCGTCGGCGCTCATCTTGCGGATATAGACCCCGTTCATCCAGTCCAGCTTTTCCCGGTTGAAGATGGCTCCGGTCTTGCCGATGCGCTCCAGTGAAAAGTTATCTATTAGCTCCTGCCGGGACATTAGCTCGGTCTTATCGTCAAGAGACCAGCCAATCAGTGCCAGAAAGTTAAACATGGTCTCCGGCAAATAACCCTGCTCCCGATACTCAAGTAGGGACACCGCCCCGTGCCGCTTGCTCAGCTTGGCGCGGTCAGGCCCCATTATCATCGGGTGGTGAACAAACTGCGGCGGCTCAAAGCCAAGCGCCCGATACAGGAGCAGGTGCCGGGGCGTGCTTGATATCCACTCCTCCGCCCTGATGACATGGCTGATTTTCATGGCGTGGTCATCAACGACATTAGCCAGGTGATATGTCGGGTAGCCGTCTGATTTAAGCAGGACAAAGTCGTCAATGGTATTATGCTCAAAGACGACATCGCCATAGATGAGGTCGTTAAATCGGGTCTGCCCTTCAAGCGGGGTCTTAAAACGCACCACCGGCGTGATGCCCTCGGCTTCCTTTTTTGCCCGCTCCTCCGGGCTCAAATTGCGGCAGTGGCGGTCGTAGCCCGGCGGCTGCTTACGCTCAACCTGCTCCGCCCGCATCGCTTCAAGACGCTGGGTGGAGCAGTAACAATAGTAAGCGTCCCCCTGCTTAACGAGACGCTCGGCAGCCTCCTTATAAAGCTCCAGGCGCTGCGACTGAAAATAGGGCCCATAGTCACCACCCACCTCCGGCCCCTCGTCCCAGTCCAGCCCCAGCCAGTTCAGGGAATCAAGGATAGCCTTCACTGCCCCCTTGACCTTGCGGGTGACATCGGTATCCTCAATGCGGACGATAAACCTGCCACCGCTGTGCCGGGCAAAGAGCCAGTTAAACATGGCGGTGCGGATATTACCGACATGGGGGTAGCCGGTGGGGCTGGGGGCAAAACGCACTCTGACTGGGGTGGTCATCTTCCTTAAGACTCAAATAATTTCGGAGACTTGAATTCCAGCAAAAAGTCTTTGATTCGCCTTTCGGCTAATCTTACGTATTCCTCACTTATATCGTATCCCACATAATGACGGTTTGTCTTTATGGCTGCGATAGCAGCCTGCCCACTTCCCATAAATGGGTCTAAAATTACTTCTTCCTCAAATGTATAAAGTTGGAGCAACCTGTAAGGCAGCTCTACTGGGAACGGTGCCGGGTGACCTATCTTGCGTGCTGACTCAGCAGAGAAGGTCCAAACACTTTTGGTGAACTCCAAAAACTCCTCCTGTGATATGGTGCTCTGCCGTTTACAGACGTTTCTTCTGCTGAACATGCCCTTGGAAAAAATCAGAATATACTCATGAATATCCCTTAAAGTCGGATTAGCTGCACTCAGCCAGCTTCCCCAAGCTGTGGAAGGGCTTGAACTTGACGCCTTATTCCAGATAACCTCTCCTCTCATAAGAAAGCCCAAATCCAGCATGTCAGCAATAATAAAAGCGTGAAGGGGGATATACGGCTTTCTTCCGAGATTGGCGATATTGATACAGGCTCTTCCCCCCGGGACAAGGACTCTATAGACTTCTTTCCATACTCTTTTCAGAAGCTCACGATATTGTTTCAGGGTCAGGTTTTCATCATAGTCTTTGCCCACATTATAAGGTGGTGAGGTAACCATCAGATGAACGCTATTATCAGGGAGTTCCAGCATGTTTTCACTTGACCTGCAGAATACTTTATCCAGAAACTCCGCTGGGATAGGCGCTTCTATATACTCAGAGATTTTCTCCGTAGGTAGACTCTCATAAAGCCTACTGGCATAGAAAGAGGTAGAATCATGATTTATTCGTCCTGGCGAACCAAAGGGGCTTGTTTGTGTGCCTCTGCTCCCTCATTCCTCCCTCCAGTAGTCTACCCATCTCTGATAAGGATGATAGTCTATCTCTGGCTTGTGCCAGTCTATTTCAATAACTTTAGCTTCCTTGCTTTGTATTAAGGACAGTAGAGCTTCTTTCGTAATCTCAGCACCGCGAGGGTTAGTGCCAGGCTTGGGCAGTTTGATATATCTTTCACTGCCCATCTTCTCAAGCAAATGGCGCTGAGCTTCCACTGGTATGAAATAAAGCCCACCCTTGCCATCCCAAACAATCTGTACGAATAGAATATCGCTTGAAGGATAATAACTTTCCTGAAATTCCTTTGCGTTTTGGGCATCAACTGTCCATACTAATTTAACTCCACCGAACCCTTTGCCAGTAATCGTTTTTACAGAAACGGGCTGCCCAAATAGCTTAACATCTACTTCAGGCTCGGTGATTGGAATGTCTGTCTGTACATTGCTCTCGCCAAATTTGTAGATAAGCAAGGAGACTATAATGTTTTCACGAACAGAGCCTACTTGCATGCCTATCTTTCCAGCCCTTGAGCACTCTAACTCAGCAATTCTAAAAAGTCGGGGCAAGCGCCTTTTAATTTTGCTTATAAGCGCTGCATCCTCAAATATTTCAACCAAGTGACTGCTCAACTTATATGCCTCACTTCTTAATATACCTTACCCCCATTCTACCACCCCCCTTGCTAACATTCTAGGGGGAAGAAAGAAAAAGGGAGGGGGCGAAGCCCCCTCCCTTACTAAAACCCCCTTCCCTTCATAAATACCCAAGGGAAGGGGGCAGGGGGATGGGTCACCAAAAAACTTAGGCTATATCTTTAAGCGCCTGCGCTAAATCAGAGGGCAGCTCGGACTTAAACTCCACATATTTGCCGGTGGAGGGGAGGTTAAAGCCGAGGCGGGAGGCATGCAGAAACTGCCGCGATAAATACGAGGACTTCACCCCATACACTTTGTCCCCTACCACCGGATAGCCGATAGCCGAAAGATGAACCCTTATCTGGTGAGTGCGGCCGGTCTCCGGTCTGACCTCAAGCAGGGTATAGTCGCCGATGTATTTAACTACCTGATATTCGGTGCGGGCTTCCCTGCCCCTGGCCACTACCGCCATCCGCTTTCGGTTGCGGGGGTCGCGCCCGATAGGTGCTTCAATAATGCCGTTCTGCGGGGTCAGGTGCCCCTTAACCAGCGCCAGATAGGCTTTGACCACCGAATGAGCCTTAAACTGCTCCGCCAGTTTGACTTGAGCCAAACTACTCTTCGCCACCACCATCACCCCCGAGGTATCCTTGTCCAGCCGATGCACAATCCCCGGGCGCAGTGAGTCACTAAGAGCCGCCAGGCGAGGAAAGCGGGCCAGAATGGCATTAACCAGGGTATGAGCCGGGTGCCCCGGCGCGGGATGGACGGTCAGGCCCGCCGGCTTGTCTATCACCAGAAGGTCGTCATCCTCATAAATGATATTTAACGGAATCGCCTCAGGGGTTAGCGGGCTGGGCGGGGCGGGGGGAATAATAACCTTTAGCCTGTCGCCGGCATTAAGCTTAAGCCCTGCCTTAGCCACCTGGTCATTGACCGTGATATAGCCGTCGGCGATAAGCCTTTGAATGCGAGTCCGAGACAGCTCGGCAAGCTTATCGCAGACATACCTGTCCAGACGAACACCGGGCTTATCAGCGATGAAATTATATACCTTATCCATCATCGGGCTAATAAATCAGTGCTTTTTGGCTTTGGCTAAGCGGAGCATTGAGTAAGCAAAGAGAATCACACCAACAACCATCGCCGAATCAGCAATATTGAACGCCGGCCACCAGCCGATGCTGATAAAATCGGTAACACCGCCAAACCACAAGCGGTCAATCAGATTACCTATTATCCCGCCGAGAATTAAGCCCAAGGTTGTTCTGGTAAGCAGGCTATCTAAGGGTGAGAACCGGGGGCGAATAACAAAGATATAGGCCAGAAGAAGACCAGCGCCGACGATAGACAACACGGTTAAGACAAATGATTGGCCTTGAAACAAGCCAAAGGCGGCGCCGGTGTTAGGGGGAATACGGACTATCCTAAAGAATCCCGCCTCAAATAGCGATTGCCCTTCTAGAAGACTTGACCTTATCCCGAGCTTGCTCAGCTGGTCGGCAACCACCACCCCTAACGCGGTAAGGAAAAAAGACCACATTCCGCGCCTGCCTTGGAGACTACTTGCCCTTCGCATTCTTTGTCTGAAGCGTCTTACAGCTTAAGCATAGATTAGCCTGAGGAAGTGCTTCCAGCCGGGCAGGGTCTATAGTCTGACCACAATTATCACACAAACCATAGGTTCCGTCTTCAAACTTGCGCAAAGCGTGCTCCACCTCGGCTAACTGCTCCCTAATACGCTTCTCCAAGGTTAGCCGCTTCTCTAGCTCAAAGCTCTCAGTAGCCTCCTCCTCCCTCTTGCCAAAAGGGCTACCCTCCCGCCTTTCATCAGCCGGGCGAACGGTAGATTTCAGTTGCTCCAGCTCCTCCATCAACCGCTTCCGCTCATTCTCAAGACGAGAGCGAAGTAGATTGAAGCCTATGGTCATCTTTCCCTCCCCTCCGCCTACCTGTGCTAGTAGGTAAGCATCTATACCAGTAATTATTAAGACGACGATGGCGCAAAGAGGTCAATCCAGCATCACACGCAACTGGCGAATGGTATCCACAGCCTGCCCGCGCCAGTGATTGTTGGCGAGGTAGCAATGTATTCCATATATTTAGTGTATCCTATTTGTTTTATTTGGTCAATGCCCCCCTAAAGTATTGACAGCCAGTGATAATCTCACTATTGTTATAGAGGGAGCAATATATGAATCTTTCGGTTCAACTGGCACCGAAAAATAAACCCGGCTTATTACTGGCTAACCCGGTGATGACTGCCTCGGGCACCTTCGGCTATGGCACCGAGTATAGCCATCTCTTCGATATTCAAAGGCTGGGGGCTATCGTGTGCAAGGGAACTACCCCCAAGCCAAGAGAGGGAAATCCACAGCCGCGGCTGGCGGAAACACCCTGTGGTGTGCTCAACTCAATAGGGCTGCAGAATATCGGCGTTAAAGCCGTAATCAAGGAGAAGGCGCCAGTCTGGGCAACCTGGCGCGTGCCCGTCATCGTCAATATCGTCGGGGAAACCGTTGATGATTACGCCCAGGTGGCTAGAGAGCTTGACGGGGTGGCTGGAATCAGCGCTCTTGAGGTAAACATCGGCTGTCCCAATATTAAAGCCGGCGGTGCTGAGTTTGGCGCCAAGCCGGAAACAGCCGCCGAGGTAACCGCCATGGTTAAAGCCGCCACCTCTCTCCCGGTGGTGGTCAAGCTAACCCCAAACACCGCTGACATTGCTGAGGTGGCTAAGGCAGTAACTAAAGCCGGTGCCGATGCCATCTCTCTAATCAATACCTTAAAGGGCATGGCTATTGACACTAGCCGGCGTAGGCCATTACTTGGCAGTGTAACCGGAGGGCTATCCGGACCGGCGATAAAACCAATAGCCTTGTATATGGTATATACCGTGGCTGGGGTTGTAGACGTGCCCGTTATCGGCGGCGGCGGCATCGCTACCGCCAGCGACGCCTTGGAGTTCATCATGGCGGGAGCCAGCGCTATTCAAGTCGGCACCGCCAGCTTTGCTAACCCCCGCGCCCCCCTTGACATCCTGGAGGGAATAGAGCAGTTTATGAAAAAAGAGGGGGTAAAGGATATAGCTGAGCTTGTTGGTGTGGCACGGCGCTGAACTAAACACTGGTGGCGGATTGACAGGGTCACAAAAGAAAGAGTATTCTCACGCATAACAGGTGTAAGGAGGCTGGCAAAAAATGAAGGTGAAAAGACTAAGAGCGCTGGCTTGCTTGGGAGTCCTGATACTTGGGGCTACCTTAATAATCGGCTGTGGTGGCGGAGGGGCGGAAACGCCGACAACAAAACACTTTGCCGAAAACGGGATTTCATTTGACTACCCTAAGACGTGGGGGTCTGGAAATTCAAGTAATCCGAATGCTATTGCCGCTCTTGTGTCCCCCTCGGCAGGAGTATTCGTCGTTGTCTTAAAAGAGACTCTGCCGTCCGGTTACACGTTAGAACAATTTAATGACCAAACAGTTAATAGTTTTAACCCCACGCAAACGATATCGGAAACACTCCCAACTGTGGCTGGAGTACCAGCTTACGATTCAGTTTTCAAAACAGATGATTCCCAGATGAGGATTGTAATCCTAGAGAAAAATGGCAATATATATGTCATAATCTGCAGTGCACCGGTGGCAACATTTGATGATGCCCAAACCAGTTTCAATATGGCAATTAACAGTTTCCAGGTCCAATAGAGTCAGATTACTCAGACGAAGTTTATTCCACCAGCCTCTGCCCGGCAAGAAAGGCTTGCTTGAGGGCATCGTGGCGGATTGACAAGGTCACAAGTAAAGAGTATTCTCAGGGTAGAAAAATTGGAAAGGGAGGTTAGCAAGAATGAAGGTGAAAAGACTAAGAGCGCTGGCTTGCTTGGGAGTCCTGATACTTGGGGCTACCTTAATAATTGGCTGTGCTGGCGGAGCGACGCAAGCCCCGACAACAAACCACTTTGCCGCCGGTGGAGTCTCTTTTGATTATCCCAGCACCTGGAAGACCCTGACGTCCGATGACCCCGCCCGTATTGCATACTTCAGCGAGATAAAAACAAGTACGGTTGTCCAAGTTATCAAGGAGAATCTGCCTACTGGTTTCACGCTAGAAACCTACCATGACAACATGGCAATTTCCATGATGGTAGGTGAACCCATCTCAGGAAACCCCCTTACTGTGGCTGGGGTACCTGCCTATGAGACTGTCTTTAACACGAAAGCCGGAAATCAGGATGTGCGATTGAGGCTGGTGTCGCTTGAGAAAGATGGCATGGCATACGATATCGCTTTCGCCGTGGCTCCGGCGTCCTTCGACAAAGTCAAGGGGGGCTTTGATACCGTAATCAATAGTTTCCAGATCCAATAGAGTCAGATTACTCAAAAGAGGTTTATTCCACCAGCCTCTGCCCGGCAAGAAAGGCTTGCTTGAGGGCATCGGGATTTTGGGTTATTGCCCCCTTCTCATCCACCCCGGGGAAAAGCAATTCCCCGGCATAGGTGACGTCAAGGACTTTGAACAGGCTCTTTACTGTAGCCAGCGCCGGCTCAAATAGATTAGCCAGCTTCATGCCACCAACGGAGATAAATAAACCTTTTCTTTCTCGCACACTGCCTAACGGCGGCAGCTTTAGCCGATACTTCCTCACCCACAGTGCCTGGCAGCGGTCAATCATCGCCTTGGCCTGAGCGGTTACCCCCATAAAATGAACCGGCGAAGCCAGAACTATTCGGTCTGCCCGCTCCAGCTCATCATAAATCATCTGCATATCATCCTTAACCTTGCACCGGCCCGTCTCCAGACAGGCATCACAGTGCTGGCAGGGGGCGATGTTAAGCTGACTAATGATAATAGTCTTGACCTCAGCCCCACGGCTGGCAGCACCCCTTAAAACCTCAGCCAGCAAAAGGTCGGTGTTGCCTCCCCGCCGCGGGCTACCAGCGATACCAAGTACTCTCAATTCAGCCTCTCCTCAATATGATTTAGAATCTCTGCCTCTCTGGCTCTCATCTTGAGCTCCAGCTCCGCCGTATCATGTTCATATCCCAGCAGGTGAAGCACGCCATGGATGATAAGAACTGCTATCTCCTTTTTTACCGGATGCTTGTATTCCTCCGCCTGTATTACTGCCTGAGGGTAGGAGATAATCACCTCCCCCAGATGGAGAACACCGTCAGGGGGTGGAACAAAGGGGGGGAGGTCTCCCCCAACCTCCTCCCGGGCGGAAAAGGCAAGCACATCTGTCGGCTCATCCCTTCCCAGATAGTCCCGATTTAGCTGCTTAACCATTTCCCCGGTGGCAATAACCAGACCAAGCTCAGCATTGGTGCCAACGCCCTGAGCAGCGAGGACTTGCTCGGCGATGCCCCGTAACCAGCTTACCTCAAGCTTTCCCTTAAGCCCTTCATCAATTAAAACACTAATCTCCATCTATGCCATCCCATAATAGCACACCACAGAATAGCTCTCAATTGAGGTTTGAGCAAAAAAAAGTGTTGTGATACAATTGACTATTGCGGAGGGGTCGCATAGTGGTCTAGTGCGGGCGCCTGCTAAGCGCTTGCCCTGGGATGACCGGGGTCGAGGGTTCGAATCCCTCCCCCTCCGCCAGAGTAGTATGCCCCTCGTTGGGGGGCATTGTTTTAGTAGAGCAAAGACCATGCTTAAATATCATATCTGGACTATAGGCTGTCAGATGAATAAGGCGGAATCGGAAAGGCTCGGCAGCTATTTTGAGCAACTGGGCTACCAGCCGGCTGCCGCCGACGAGGCTGATTTAATCGTGCTTAATAGCTGTGTCGTCCGCCAGGGCGCCGAGGACCGCGTGATTAATAAGCTCCATAACCTTAGACCATTAAAGAAGTCGCGCCCGGACCTAACCATAGCCGTTACCGGCTGTCTGGTTAACGCTCATCTGGCCCAACTTAAGGAGCGTTTCCCCCAGGTTGATTACTTCTTCAAGCCCGGAGACTACCCCCAGTGGCTGGAAAAGCCGGAGTGGGAGCAAGTATTACCCCCTCGCCCTACGCCCAGCACCTATGTTTCCATCATCCAGGGCTGTGATAACTTCTGCTCATACTGCATTGTCCCCTACCGCCGGGGAAGAAACCGGAGCCGGCCGGCTGAAGAAATCACCGCTGAGGTCAGGGAGCTGGTAAACCGTGGCGCCAGAGAAATTACCCTGCTCGGGCAAAACGTGGACTCATACGGGCATGATCTGCCCGAACAGCCCGACCTGGCTGACTTGCTCTACGAACTAAATGCTATTGACGGCCTGCTGCGGCTCCGCTTCCTGACCAACCACCCCCGGGACATGAGCCCCAAGCTGATTGAGGCAGTAGCCGGTCTGGACAAGGTCTGCGAGCAGCTCAGCCTCCCCGTTCAGTCGGGCAGCAATGAAATCCTGAAGGCGATGAGGCGGGGCTACACCATAGAGCAATACCGCCAGCTTATCACCGAGATAAAGAGTAAAATAGCGGGGGTAGCCCTGAGCACTGACGTTATCGTTGGCTTCCCTTCAGAGACAGAGCCGCAGTTCCAGCAGACCCTGGACTTACTCTCTGAGCTAAGGTTTGATACCGTCCATGTCGCTGTTTACTCACCAAGACCAGGGACTATTGCCGCCAGGGAATTTGAGGATAATATCCCCGCCGAAGAGAAAAGGGGGCGATTAAACGAGATTGAGCGCTTACAAGAGGGCATCGCCGCCGAGATTAATGCTCAGCTCTTGGGCAAGACGGCTGAAGTCCTGGTTGAGGGGGAGAAAAAGGGGAGGTTGTATGGTCGGACCAGAAGTGGTAAACTAGTATTCTTCAGTGACCATAGTAATTGCCTGGGACAACTGAAGAACGTCAGGATTGAAAAAACAAGCCCCTGGTCACTGCAGGGCAAAGTAAGGAGAGGAGAATGAACCATAATAAAAAGCTAAATTTGGCGTTAATAGCCGGGGTGCTTATCACCCTTCCCGTATTGTTAGGTGGTTGCTATCCCGCACAGACGTCTAGCGAAGGAGGGGGTAGCTCCAGCTGGATGCTGATTATCTTTCTGGTGCTGATTTTTGCCATGTTCTATTTCCTTATGATTCGTCCCCAGCGCAAGAGACAGAAGGAACAACGGCAAATGATGGAGGCACTGAAGAAGGGGGATAATGTAATCACCGCCGGCGGCATCTACGGGGTGATTGAAAGCACCGGCGAGGACTCCATCGTCATAAAGGTAGAGTCAGGGGCGACAATGAGGGTGGCTAAAGGCAGTATCGCGGTAAGGCGAGAGAGATAAAAGCCTAGCAACCTATCACATCCACATTCCCCCCATTCTGTAATAACACCAGGATGGAGAAAATGAGACTCCGGCGGTCTGAAACTTTATCTTATTGCCTGACCCGACTTAAATCTTAGGTAGAGCCAGATAGCGAGCAAAACCAGGACGCACCTTGGATAAGAGCAGGATTATGCCCCAGCCGGCAAATATGGCCGCCGTAATGACAAAGCCTAAAGCTATGTCTTTAACTATGCTAGCCGAAATAAGGAATAGCTCGCCGTTCCAAATGTGGTCGATTACCCCGAACAGCACACCCCCATAAAGCATCAAATTAAGCCACCCGAGCTTTGGGGCTTTCTTCTGACGCCCTCGGATTGTGGTAATGATAGCTGCGGCCAGTGGTACAGTGTAGCACATTGTTGTTTAACCTCCTCTTAAGTTAATTGCAATTATATGCAATAGCTAATTAAAAAAAATTAACTACACCTGGCGCAACGACCAAAAATAGCCAGGTGCTTCAGGTCAGCGCCAAATTTATATTCGCGGAGCAACGTACTCTCCAGGGAGGATAGCAGCGACTCATCAAGGTCAATAACCGTGCCACACTCGGTGCAAACCAGGTGATGGTGATGTCCCTTCCCTGCCGGGTGATATCTAACCCGACCCTCGCCAAAGTCAGTCTCGGTTACCAGCCCGAGTTGCTTGAGCAGTTCCAGGGTGCGGTAGACGGTTGAGATGTTAACATGGGGGTATTTAGCCACCACCTGGGCATAGATTTCCTCAGCGCTGATATGACCATCGCTATTCTCAATAGCCGATATAATCATTAGCCGCTGGGGTGTCAGCCGATAGCCGTGCTCGCTTAACCTTCTTACTATCTCTCCGGAATGGTTCATTTGACTGGCGCCTATTATATCAAATCAAAAATCTTATTGCAAGCCCTTGTAGTTGCAATTATTTTCCTAAAACTTCTCCCGGCTATCCAGCATTATTGTTACCGGACCATCGTTATGGATTTCAACCTGCATATGCTGTTGAAAGCGCCCGGTTTCCACCTTTAACCCGCTGGCTTTAACCTCGTCAACAAAAAGCTCAAATAATTGTTCCGCTTGAGCCGGCGGGGCGGCGTCGGTAAAACTGGGGCGGCGCCCCTTTCTGGTATCAGCCAGAAGTGTGAACTGGCTCACTATCAGTAGCTCACCCCCAATATCCAGAGCCGAGAGGTTAAACTTACCGGCTTGGTCAGAAAAAATGCGCAGGTTAACCGTCCTCTGCGCCAGATATCGGGCGTCCCTTTCGCTGTCACCACTGGCAACGCCAACCAAAACCACCGCCCCCCGACCTATCCGGCCCACTACCTCCCCGGCCACACTCACTGAGGCCGCAGAAACCCGCTGCAGTAGCGCCTTCACCCTTTCTTTCCTTCTCCTGCCTTCTTACCGGCTTCACCACCGCCCTTACGACTATCGGTAGTATAAAAGCCGCTCCCCTTAAAGATGACGGGAACAGAGTGAATAATACGGTGAGCCTTTCCCTGGCATTTAGGACATACCGCTACCGGCTTGGCGTCAAACCTCTGCCGGCGCTCAAAACGGAAATGGCAAGAATTACACTTATATTCATAGATAGGCATTACCAGACCTCAAAAGTTTTTTCCCGTATATTTTACACAAATAGCTCGGCTAAGGCAAAACCCCTTGACCCAGCCCCCCTCTTTTATCTCCCCCTCTCCTTCTCAAGGAGAGGGGGATTAAGGGGGTGAGGTGCAGAAGAACGAGTACAACCACTTGACCTAGCTCACAGGGGCTGATATTATCAGCCTTGGGGGGTGTGGGGTGAACTTCCCGGAAAAGCTATCAGAGGCGACAGAAAGAAATAACAGCCTGCTCTGCATCGGGCTTGACCCCGACCCAGAGCTGATGCCAGGTAAGGCCGGGGTTTTTAAATTCAATAAGGCAATTATTGATGCCACCTCTGACCTGGTATGCGCCTACAAACTTAATCTTGCCTTCTACGAGGCTCTGGGATTTGACGGACTGGATGCCATGAAGCGCACTATTAAATACGTGCCGGAGAATATCCCAGTGATTGGCGATGCCAAGCGGGGTGATATCGGCAACACCGCCAAAGCCTATGCCAGGGCTATTTTTGATATCTTTAACTTTGATGCCACTACCCTGAGTCCCTACCTCGGCTTTGACTCAATCGAGCCCTTTATTGAGTACTGGGACCGGGGGGTTTTCATCCTGTGCCGAACATCAAACCCCGGTGCGGTTGATTTCCAGAACCTGCGCCTTCAGACCGAGCATGGGCAATTCCCCCTATTTGAGATAGTAGCCCTCAGAGCCGCTCAATGGAACAAACCTGGTAATATCGGGCTGGTGGTTGGCGCCACCTACCCTGAGGAACTAAAACTGATACGGCACAGTCACCCCGATATGCTGCTTCTGATACCGGGCATCGGTGCCCAAGGGGGAGACCTGGCTTCGGCAGTTCGCTATGGGGTTGATGCCCACGGGAGGAAGGCGATTATAAGCTCGTCACGGCAGATTATATACGCCTCAAGTGGAAAGGACTTCGCCCAGGCGGCACAGCAGGCTGCCTCTTCACTGCGAGGACAGATTAACAAATATCGCCCTACTCCGGCTCCTTGAGGCAAAAACAGCGGGTGCTTAAAATGGTCATGGAGATAAAGCTGGGCGATACGGTTCGCCTTAAGAAGAAACACCCCTGCGGCAGCGACGAGTGGGAGGTGGTCAGGCTGGGGGCTGATATTGGGATTAAATGCCTCAAGTGCCAGCGCCGGGTGCTACTTGAGCGCCGTGTCTTTGAGCGCCGGGTGAAAGCCTTTGTTTCCCGAGGCGAGTAATGGCACGCCGGATTATTCATATTGACCTTGACGCCTTCTTTGTCTCCGTAGAACAGCGAGAAAACCCAAAGCTTAAGGGTAAGCCGGTGGTAGTTGGCGGGAATCCCAAAGGGCGAGGGGTGGTTGCCTCCGCCTCATACGAAGCCCGGGCTTTTGGACTGCACGCCGGCATGCCCCTCTCCACCGCCAGCCGCCTTTGCCCGCAGGCTATATTCATCGAGGGTAGCTTCCCCAAGTACCGCCAGGCATCACAAAGCTTTATGACCATCCTGGCTGACTTTTCCCCCTTTCTTGAGCCGCTCGGTCTTGATGAGGCATATCTGGATGCCACCGGCTTTGAGTCTATCTACGGCTCGGTTCACCAGATGGCGGTAAAGCTCAAGCAGCGGATTAAGGATGAGCTGGGGCTTTGTGCTTCAGTGGGCATCGCCAGCGGCAAGGCGGTAGCCAAGGTCGCCTCCGAGCTCTCCAAGCCCGACGGACTGCTTGAGGTAGCTATAGGGCAGGAGCGCTCCTTCCTGGCGCCATTACCTATAGCCAGACTGCCGGGGATAGGCAAAAAAACAGAGCAAAAACTAAATGCTTTGGGCATTACTACTATAGCCCAGCTCCAGCTATCACTTATGCCGCTAGCTGTCGTCAAAAGCCATTTTGGCGCGTCTGGTGAGGTTTTGCAACGCCTGGCTAGCGGCATTGACGATAGGGAGGTGGAACCCCCTGCCCCAGCCAAGCAAATCAGCCGGGAGACTACCTTCGCTAAAGACACCAGAGACCGCCCCTTCCTTAAGGCAACCCTGCGCTATCTCGGGGAAAGGGTGGGGGCTGATTTGCGCGAGCAAGGCGAACGGGCTAAAGCTATAACTCTGAAGCTCAGATATGCCGATTTCACCACCATCACCCGCCGCCAGACCCTCACTCAGGCATTTGATAGCGACCAGACTATCTTTGACACCGGGGTAAAGCTGTTAAACAAGGCGCTATCCGGGGAAAAGCGAGCCGTTCGCCTTATTGGCATTGGGGTATCAAGCCTGGTTGAGGGAGTCAAACAGCTGGATATGCTTGACCTTTCCGCCCGAAGGCAGGAGCAGCTAAATAGGGCTATTGACCGCATCCGCAGGAAATATGGCTTTACCGCCATCCAGACGGGTAGAACCCTAAAACTAAAAGACCTCTTCCCCGAAACCGGGGAAGGCTATAAGCTCCAGACGCCGAGCCTATCGCGGTAAACCTACTTGTTTTCTATCCCAGCAACAGCTATAATAGACCCTATCTAAAAAGGAGATTTTCAGATGCCGTCTTATGCCTATTTTCACAAGCAGTTTATGCCTCTAGCTGAAGCCAAGCTCGGGGTTATGACCACCGCCCTTCACTACGGCACGGCCATCTTTGAGGGCATCAGGGGCAACTGGAACAGCAAGCAGAAGCAGATTTACCTCTTCCGCCTCAGAGAGCATTATGAGCGGCTGCTTAACGGCTGCCGCGTCTTAAAGATTAAGTTGCCCTATACCGTAGACGAGCTATGCCAGATAACGGTTAAGCTGGTGGAGATGTGCCGGTTTGAAGAGGATGTATATGTCCGCCCCCTGGCTTACAAGAGCGCGGAGCGGCTGGGCGTGCGCCTCCATGATGTAGAGGATGATTTCCTTTGCTTTGTTATCCCGTGGGGACCGTATCTTGACGTGGACAAAGCTCGGTGTGGCATTTCCTCATGGCGGCGTCCTGATGATAATGTCATCCCGCCGAACGCCAAGATTACCGGGCTTTACGCCAATAATGCCCTGGCCAAATCGGAAGCCATTGAGAATGGCTTTGACGAGGCGATTATGCTCACCCCGGACGGTCATGTCTCGGAGGGGAGCGGGGAGAACATCTTCCTGGTTTTAGACGGCAAACTGGTCACCCCAGCCGGCTATAGTAATATCCTGCTCGGTATTACGCGGGATACGGTGATAAAACTGGCGCAGAACGAGCTGGGCCTAGAGACAATAGAGAGACCGGTTGACCGCAGCGAGCTTTATACTGCTGAGGAATGCTTCCTCACCGGCACTGCCGCCCATATAACCCCGGTAGCCGAGATAGACCACCGCCAGATAGGTAGCGGCGAGATTGGTGAAATAACCAAGAGATTACAAAAGCTCTACTTTGAGATAATACGAGGCAATAACCCCAAATACCTTGACTGGTGCACACCGGTCTACAAGCGGTAAATTACTTATTAGCCGTCCGCAATTGCAATGACTTCAGCAAGCAAATGACCTGGCAGTTTTCCTCCAGGGTAGTAGTGTAGTTATGTGCTTCCTCAAGCAGTTGGCCAATGGCAAAGCTGCCATGACCATGAACCATGATAATCCGGTGTTGCTTTAATGCCTGGGCGATTATATCAGCCAGACCACCCGGCTTTACGTCCATATGCCAACCCAAGACCGGAACCCGCCCTAGTGTTGACAGACCCTCGGTACATATGGGCAAAATCTCAGTCTCATTCAGTGACAGGGCAACAGCATGAGGGGGGTGAGCATGAACAATGGCTAACGCTGGGGTTTCCCGATAAATAGCCCGATGGACAGCTAGTTCTATTGACGCCCGCGGCGTATGGCGGTCATTCTTGTTTATCCCAGTCTCGACCAAATCATGCTCCTCTATATAGCCAAGCCCGCTGTTGCGGCGGGTAATAATGATACGCTCTCCCATCCTGATACTCAGATTCCCGCTATGGGAGGAAACAAGCCCCTTGGTAAACAGGTCACGACCTACAGTCTGAAACTGAGCTAAAATCATGGCGCCCCTAGCATAAACTCCCTCACCGTCCCAGGTCAAGTTTTGGGGGCTTGGGCGGCGTTTAACTTCTTCAGCAATCGGGATTTGCGGCGGGCGGCATTATTAGGAGGGATAACCCCCTTTTCCGCTGCCTTATCTAGAGAACTGATGGCAGCCCCCACTGCCCCCCGAGCCGCCTCAAGCTCACCCACAAAGATAAGTCTCTCCGCCTTAGTTACCCTGGTCTTGCACCGGCTACGAATAGACTTATTCCTGAGTTTCTTTCTTTCCGCTGCTCCCACCTGCTTTTGAGCTGATTTAACACCTGCCAAGATCTACCTCCTTAGGATTTTGATTTTATTGTTGCCTCATCCCCGACTCGGGATATACTTATAACCCCTTTGACCCCCTCAATCTTCTTCAACAGCCGACTGAGCTGGACTAAGCCTGTCGTTTCTAAAGTAAAAAATTCAGAAACAATATGGCTATCATGATGGGCAGAACTCACCCCGGCAATATTAACCTTCTCCTCAGCAACAAGGGTGGTAATATCGCGGATAAGCCCCACCCTGTCCCAGGCTTCAACCTTGATACTAACCGGATATAGGGAATCAGTTGGCTCCCACCCCACCCCAACCAGCCTCTCCTTCTCATCCTCATGAATCACATTGTAGCAATCCTGACGGTGAATAGTCACCCCCCGACTGCGAGTTGTATAGCCGATAATCTTATCCCCGGGCAGCGGGTGGCAGCAGCGGGCTAAATGGGTAACCAAATCCCCCATCCCCAGCACCCGGATAGCTGACTCCGGTGGCTTGAGCTGAGTGGTTACCGCCTTGGCTTGAGGCTGCTGGGCGGAGAGCTTCATCGCAATCTGATGGGAGGAAATGCCGCCATAGCCAATTGCGGCCAGAAAGTCATCAAGGTTATCGTATTTGAACAACCCAACTAGCTCTTCCCGCTCGCTGGGTTTTATCCCCAGATGCCTCATCTCCTTTTCCAGAAGCTCCCGGCCTCGCTCAATATTCTCCCCCCGTTCCTGCCGCCGGAACCATTGCTGTATCTTCTCCCGGGCGTGAGATGTCTTGATATAGCCAAGGTGTGGGTTCAGCCAGTCTCGGCTCGGGGCTTTAGCCGCCTTAGAGACTACAATCTCAACGACATCGCCGTTACTTAGCTGATAATTGAGTGGCACCAGCTTGCCGTTAACCTTGGCGCCGATACAGCGGTGCCCCAGCTCAGTATGAACCCGATAAGCAAAATCAAGGGGGGTAGAACCCTTGGGCAGGTCCTTTATCTCCCCCTTAGGGGTATAAACAAAGACCTGGTCAATGAAGATATCGGTTTTAACTGATTCCAGGAATTCTTCCGCCCCGCTGAGCTCGCGGTGCCAGTCAATCAACTGGCGTAGCCAGGCTATCCTCTCCTCAAAGTGTATATCCTTCTTTCCCCCTTCCTTATAGCGCCAGTGAGCGGCTAAGCCATATTCAGCAATATAATGCATGTCACGGGTGCGAATCTGAACCTCAAGAGGAATTGTCCCCAGACACATTACCGTGGTGTGCAAGGAGTGGTAGCCATTCGGCTTGGGACTGGCAATAAAATCATTAAACTCCCCGGCCAAGGGGTGCCACAAACTATGGATAATGCCTAAAACATGATAGCAATCAGGCACAGTGCTAACCAACACCCGAAGGGCGAGGAGGTCGTGGATATCATCAAAGTGTTTGTCCTGGGCGGAATACCTCTCCATTTTCTGGTATATGCTGTAGATATGCTTGGGTCTACCGGATATCTCAGCCCTGAGGTTAGCCCGCTCAAACTCCCCTTGCAGAATTTGAATCACCTGAGCGATAAAGCTCTCCCGCTGAGCCCGGCGGGCAGCAACCAGGCTAACAATGTGGCGATATTTTTGGGGCTCCAAGTAGCGGAAAGACAAGTCCTCAAGCTGCCACTTTAGCTCCCAGATGCCGAGGCGATGAGCTAAGGGGGCGTATATCTCTAAAGTCTCCTGGGCAATGCTGTGCTGTGCTTCCGGCGATAGAGCATCCAGGGTGCGCATATTATGCAGCCGGTCAGCCAGCTTGATAAACACCACCCGAAGGTCCTCAGCCATAGCCACCAGCATCTTCCTCAGGTTCTCTGCCTGCGCTCCGCTAGCCGCCACACTTGGAGTGTAGGAGATCTTGCTCAACTTAGTGGCGCCATCGACCAGCTTGGCGACCTCAGGACCAAACTTGGCTTCAAGCTCGGAAACAGGTATGCCACAGTTCTCAGGAACATCGTGAAGCATGGCTGCCGCCAGAGTGGTGGCATCAAGCTGGAGCTCAGCCAGGGTTAAGGCGGTCTGCAAGGGGTGCTCCAAGAAGGGCTCTCCCGACTTGCGCACCTGACCCTGATGAGCCTTTACCGCAAAATTATAGGCATCTTCAACTATAGCTATTTTCTCCGGCGGAAGATACTGCTGAGCCTTCTCTTTTAGCTGGCTAAAACTCACCTCTCAAGTATAACGTAAGCGGACTGCTGGTGCAAAAATAATCTTTATTAACCCCATCCCCCTTTATCCCCCTCTCCCCTCAAGGGGAAGGGGGAAGTATTTTCTTAGAAGAGGGGCTAACGCCCCTCTTAAACACCCTTTTAAACTAGGCTCATTATCAAAAGGGAGAGATTTTAGGGAGGGGGCTTCGCCCCCTCCCTTACCTAACCCCCCTTCCCTTAACAGAATAAATAAGGGAAGGGGCAAGGGGATAGGTTACCACAAAATATCCCTTTACAAAGCCCACACTAATACTGTATTCTAGCTTAGAGAAAAGCCATGTTGTATCAGGCACCGCGGGGGACCTCAGACATTCTACCTGAAGAGCAAGCCTACTGGCGCTATATAGAGCAGAAGGTCGCTGAAATCGCTAGGCTCTACGGCTATGAGCGCCTTGACGCCCCGGTCTTTGAGGACACCAGGCTTTTTGCCCGCAGTGTCGGGGAGGACACTGACATTGTCACCAAGGAGATGTACACCTTTGAAGACCGAGGGGGTGACCAGTTAACCCTGAGGCCGGAGGGCACGGCGCCGGTATGCCGAGCCTATCTGGAGCACGGGCTATATAACCTCCCCCAGCCGGTAAAGCTTTATTATATTGCTTCTATCTTCAGATATGAAAGGCCGCAGGCGGGAAGATACCGCCAGCACTATCAGTTTGGCTATGAGGCTATCGGCGATGATGACCCCGCCCTTGACGCCGAGATTATTGATATGGCCTGGCAATTCCTTTCCTCGGTAAAGTTACGCTCATTGTCCCTGCAGCTAAATAGCATCGGCTGCCCAAAATGCCGCCCAAAATACATCGCCGCACTAAAGGCTCACTATACGAGTTACGCCCATGACCTCTGCCCCGAATGCCAGACCAGGCTCGGGAGAAATCCGCTCCGCCTGCTTGATTGCAAAAAGCCGTCGTGTCAGCAAATAGCCAACTCTGCACCTAAAACGCTGGATTACCTTTGCCCGGAATGCGATGAGCACTTCCGCCAGCTAAAGAGATACCTGGAGCTGCTTAACCTTCCTTACGCCGTAAATCACCACCTGGTCCGGGGGCTGGACTACTACACCAGGACGGTGTTTGAAATCCAGCCCGAGGGTGGGGGTGCCCAGAGCACCATTGTCGGTGGCGGAAGATACGATAACCTGATTGAGGAGCTGGGGGGCAAACCCACCCCGGCCATTGGCTTTGCCGCTGGTATTGAGCGGATAATACTGAATCTAAAGAAGCAAGATATTTCCGTCCCGCCCCTGCCCAAGCCCCAGGTATTTATTGCCTATCTTGGCGATGAAGCCAGGGAAGGGGCGATAAAACTAGCGTCTACGCTGAGGCAGGCGGGGATTGGGGTAATCGAGGCTCTGGGCGATAAGAGTCTGAAGGCGCAGCTGAGGCAGGCAAATAGCCTCGGCGCTCGCTACGCAGTGATTATCGGCGAGCAGGAATTAAAGACGGGCACGGTAATACTGCGGGATATGACCAGCGCCGAGCAGAAGACTATGCCGGCAAATGAACTGGTGGGACGCCTGCAGGCTCTAGCTTCACCTCATAGCTAAATTATGCTATAATAGTATTAATGGCTCACTGGTTATCATTCGAAATTACCTGCTCTGTAGCCAGAAGCTACTTTGGCATTAGTATCCCCACTACACCGTCTACTGCACTTTCTTTGTCTCTACGCTAGCTAAGGAGTGAAGCACGCCTATGACACAGGATATGCCCCCAGCTAAGCCAGCAAATAATGAATATACGGCCGAGGATATCCAGGTTCTGGAGGGGCGGGAGGCAGTACGCCGCCGCCCCGGTATGTACATTGGCAGCACCGACCAGCGAGGATTACACCATCTGGTATATGAAATCACCTACAACAGCATTGATGAGGCTATGGCTGGCTGCTGTGACAAAATCTGGGTTACCCTCCGTCAGGATAACTCCGTTACCGTTGAGGATAATGGGCGGGGCATTCCGGTAGACATTCACCCCGACACCAACATGTCAGCCCTGGAAACGGTAATGACCACACTCCACGCCGGGGCAAAATTTGGTGGTCATACCTATATGGTATCGGGGGGGTTACACGGGGTTGGTGCCTCAGCGGTCAACGCCCTCTCCTCATGGCTCAGGGTTAATGTCAAGCGTGATGACAAACTCTACCAGCAGGAATATAGGAAAGGCATATCCCAGGGGGCGGTGGCGGTGATTGGGAAGGCTAGCGATACCGGCACCATTATCACCTTCCTCCCCGATAAGGAAATATTTGGTGACGCGGAATATGATTTTAATACCATAAGTGAGCATCTGCGAGAGCTAGCCTATCTCAACCGGGGGCTGCAAATATGCATCAGGGACGAAAGGAGGGACAACGAGAAAACGTTCTACTTTGAGGGTGGTATTTCCGGGTTCGTCCGCCATCTTAACCGAAACCGGGTGGTTCGCCACCACCGTCCTATCTATATCTCCAACACGATGAACGGCACGATGGTGGAGGCTGCCCTTCAATATAATGATGGTTTTACCGAGTCCACCTTCAGCTTTGCCAACTGCGTTAACACCATAGACGGCGGCACCCACCTTACTGGCTTCCGCTCAGCATTAACCCGAGTTTTTAATGACTATGCCCGTAAAAACAAGCTGCTAAAAGAGGATGAGCCCAACCTCATCGGGGAGGATATCAGGGAGGGCCTCACCGCCGTAATTAGCGTCAAGCTCGCCGAGCCCCAGTTTGAAGGACAGACCAAAGCCAAGCTGGGCAACCCCGATGTAAAGAGCGCCGTGGAGAGTGCGGTGGGCGATGGTCTGGCTCTCTATCTCGAGGAGCACCCTGATGACGCCAAAAAAATCATTGACAAGTGCCTCCTTGCCGCCAAGGGCAGAGAGGCCGCCCGCAAGGCTAGAGATTTGATCGTCAAACGGGGAAGTCTTGATACCGGCACCCTACCCGGGAAACTGGCTGACTGCTCAGAGAGAGAGCCCTCCCTGTGTGAATTATTCATTGTTGAGGGAGACTCCGCCGGCGGCTCAGCCAAGCAGGGAAGGAACCGACGCTTCCAGGCTATCCTGCCCCTTCGCGGCAAAATCCTCAATGTGGAAAAGGCATCACCAGATAAGATGCTGTCCCACGAAGAAATCCGCGTCATCATCACCGCCCTGGGGACAGGCATAGACACTGAATTTGACCTGGCCAGGCTCCGCTACCACCGGGTCATCCTCATGACCGACGCTGATGTCGATGGCTCTCATATCCGCACCCTTCTCCTTACCTTCTTCTTCCGGCACATGGCGGAGCTAATCAATAACCAGCACCTCTATATTGCCCAGCCACCCCTTTTCCGGATTAAGTCGGGCAAGCTTGAGCAATGGGTTTACTCGGAGCCGGAAAAGGAAGAGGTAATGGCCAAGCTAAAAGAAAGCAAGAAGACGGAAATCCAGCGCTATAAAGGTCTGGGAGAGATGAGCGCGGAGCAACTCTGGGAGACGACCATGAACCCCACCAGCCGCACCCTGCTTGAAGTAAACGTAGAGGATGCCGCCAGGGCTGACCGCATATTTCACATCCTGATGGGGGATGAAGTCCCACCCCGCAAAGCCTTCATCCAGGCTCACGCCAGGAGTGTCAAGAACCTGGATATTTAACACCAGGCTATATCTTGCATTCGTCGGTAGCACGCTCATCAAACTCTAGATAGTAAGGTTTCTCCTTGAATACCCTTTTGGCTGCGTCGTTAACCGCATGCCTAGTGTCAAGGTCAGATAGGGAAAAAACATGCCCTTTCCACTTGTTTATCTCGTAGGAAGTCACCCATTCAGGATAAGGGAAGAATTCAGAGAGTACCTTCATTTCTTCGGTACCAATATCTATCCAGGCATAGTCTGGATCTTCTGCTATAGAGGTGGGCACTTTGGGAATGTCTACCCAAAGGTCGTGTATGCTACCACGTTTCTCCTTGGGCAATTCTGCCCAGATAATCTCCCGTATCTTCCGCAATTCCTTAGGGTAATCCTCAGAGTTTTTCTTGTACAGATCCATAAAGTTCCCTAGTGACGTTAAGTAGGGACGGGAGATGACCAGGCAACGTTTGAATAGGTCCCGCTTCATTAGCTTTTCAATGGCAGGTTTCAGTCGGGGCTCATTTTGTGCTAGCGCAAGAAACTCTAAATCTGTCAGCCTATAAAAATCACGGATGTTTTGAAATTTGAGGCGGTCATCTGTTATCTTGTCAGGATCCTCCCAGATTATTTCAAAAATGGCTTTAATCATACACTCAAGAGCACGGACTTTTTGGTGATGATATATAGCCGGGTATAGCAGCATCCTGTTGAAAGTAACCTGTTCCAGTATGCTTTCACCCGCACTCTTCATGACCAGATAGCATTTCCTCCATTCGGGATTAGATGGCGGAAACCTGTCCCTATCAAGAAGAGCCACAGAAACCAGCACACGTTCTACATCCACATCCGCCCGGATGCCGCAGAAATTGCAATCTCTAACTAGATAGTCCAGTTTATCGGCGTCGAAGGGCCCGGTTATAATATCGCCCATAAAAGCCAGTTCATCAGCAGGAGTTCCTATTATAAGTTGAGCGACATTGTTTAAGCTGACTGTGCTGTAGTCAGTGTAGTGATGGACTACTCTGTCCAGAAAAGCGGCATACCGTTCGCTTTTTACAATAAGATAAGAGACTATTTGAGATAGGCCTAGCTCGTGCCCTCCAAATTGCGGGACTCGTTTTACTGCGGTGTATATATCGTTAAAGCGCGATTGCATTATGGACTCGGAGAGATGGGAAAAAAATGTATGCCCAACATCATGAAGTAATGCGGCTAGCCTCAGTTCCGCGATACGCTGTTTCTGGCCAGGTATAACCTTTTCACCAAGAAGTTGCGCTACCTTAGCGCAACCCAAGCTATGGTCAAAGCGTGTGTGGTTAGCGGTGGGATACACCAGATAGGCAAGTGCATTCTGATGAATATAGCGAAGTCTTTGTACAGGTGGGGAGTCCAAGATTATATACTCATGGGGCTGTAGAACTTGATAACCCAGGACTGCTTCTCGGATTACTTTCGTTTCATCCTTGCCCGGCAGCGGCGCTCGTGGGTAGTCATCTGGTATAATAGAGGCTACCCATTCATCCACCTCTTTCTTTAGCCGGTCAAACGCCTCCTCACTATCCACAGACAACTACACCTGGACTGCCAGCCGTTCGTCTAGCAGTTTAGTAATCCCTCTAATATAGTCCTCGTACTTACCCAGCCGTTTCCCTTCCAGTTTCCGAGCACGCTCTTTTTGCTTACTTTCCATTACAATGAACTCATAACTAGGGTTGGGAAGAGTTATCAGTCCAGACATGGATAGCGTGGTAATGAGTTGATAAAATTCTCTGCTTTGAGGCGGCAGGGGTGGTCGTTCCTTGAAGAATATAACTCCCAATTGTGGCATCTTTTCCCCATACTCCTTGTACACTTGGTAAAGTACCTTGTGCCACTCATTCGAGTCAGCTTTGAAATGGTCGTGCTTGGAATTAGCTAGGGCAAGAGCAAATATGTCTTCAAAAGTAGTAAACTCTTCCTCCGCACTACCCTCCATCTCCTCTAACTTCTCCATGGGCACCCTCCGTTTCTTGTTTATACCTAAGCTACTATCTAACCAAAACTTCTTATTTCACCTCCTATGTTTAGATTATAGCACATTTGTCCTAATATGTAGAGATAACTATCGCTTGACATCTTAACATAGTGAATGAATTCCTGCCAAGCCCCTCCCAATGCCTAAGACTTAGTGACTTCATCTAATTTAATCATAAGTCATCTATTATCGTTTGTCAATACAGTTTGCGCCTCTTCCTAATATCTAGCCCCACTTCAATTCTATGAA
Organism: uncultured delta proteobacterium; assembly: GCA_963739245.1. Classification (GTDB taxonomy): domain Bacteria; phylum Chloroflexota; class Dehalococcoidia; order Dehalococcoidales; family BS750m-G39; genus CAVTZP01. The sequence goes on along the minus strand of CAVTZP010000003.1, from coordinate 78,549 downwards.
GGTCTACCTCAGTAAGAAAATAACGATCCCCGGCCTTCTCTAAGCCTGGAAGATACCTCTTCATCAACCTGTATAGCTCCGCACGAGAATACTTTTTGGGCCAACCAGTACGATCAGCTAGTAAATTACAAGCTTCATCAACAGAATATACCATTATAGTAATCTCTCTCGGCATGCGGTACAGGATAGACTATGTATTACCGTTTGTCAAGCCAGAGTGTAGAAACAGCCCTACCAACCACTATCTACCTAACGGTATACAGCCGGTGCTCTTTTATATACCTCTCTACCGGCTCGGGGACAAGGTGGTGAATGGGCAGACCTAACCCTTCAGCTTCTTCACTAAAAAGGCGATGTTTTTACCGAAGTTCCAGGCGGTGGCCAGCCCTTCTTCGTCCTCCTTAACATCCCCCTTTTCCATGCCAAAGGCAATATTCCAGTATGTTGAGCTAGGCATAAAGAATCCCAGGATGTGAAACCAATACATAATCTGAGCGAAGGTAAAATTCTGACCGGCTCGGCGGGCGACAACCAAGGGACCACCCACCTTTCCGGCAAACACCCGCCTCCGGCCGCTGATATGGCCGGCTCTTTCCATGAACGCTTTTAATAAGGCAGTGGCTGAGCCATAGTACACCGGCGAGGCCAATATAATAGCGTCAGCTTCCTTCACCCTAGTATATAGCGAGAACAGGTCATCATCAATAGGACACCGCTCTTCCTCCCGGCAAACCCCACAGGCATTACAGGCTCGGATGTCCAAGCCGGCAAGCCTTATTAATTCTGTGTCCAACCCTTCTTCGGCTATAGCCTTCAGGGTGTGTTCAGTTAGAATTTCTGTATTTCCATTTTTTCTCGGGCTACCAACAATACCGATTGCTTTCACAATGCACCTCCCTATTGCTTTAAATATAGTTTATATTGCCTGATATACCTCTCTACCGGCTCGGGGACGAGGTGGTGAATGGACAGACCCTGCCCCACCCACCGCCTGATTTCTGAGGCATTAATATCTATCCGTGGCGAATCAAGCAGAATAACCCTTTGAGAAAGGCCGGGGATAACGGCGTCAAGAGACTCAAGGTCAGGAGAGGGATAGTCTACCCTGGGGACAGCCACCAGGCGACACAGTTTTATCAGCCGTGATGGGTCATGCCACTGCAGGAGCTGAGTTAAATTATCCCAGCCCAAGATGAAGAATAGCTCATCCCTCTGAGCCAAGCTGGCGCTTGAGCTCATCGATGGTGTCAACGGTATAGGTTGGACCGGGCCGGTCTATTTCCATAGTCGATAGCTTGAAGTTTGGTTTACCGGCAAGGGCAAGACGCACCATCTCCACCCGGTGCTCCGCCGGCGAAACGGGACTGTCTGCCTTTAGCCAGGGCTGGCCGGCGGGCATAAATATAATCTCGCTGAGATTTAACCTGGCGGTTACCTCCTCAGCCACCTTGAGGTGCCCGATATGAATGGGGTCAAATGTTCCCCCCATTACCCCAATTTTCATTCTACTCCCATTCTAATGCCTTGGCTGGGGATGGAAAACCTTCTTTATCTTACCCGCCTCAGGCTTAGCCGCTGACTTGAGTAACCTCATCGTTTCCGCCATAAGCTCAGGGATACCCTCGCCGGTAGCCGCGGAAACAAAGAAGACCTTAGTGCCAACAACACTAAAGCCATCCCTTATCTCAGCTAAGCGCGCCCTGACCTCGGGCAAATCAATCTTGTTTACCGCCGCCAGCTGCGGCTTTTGCGCCAGAGCCGAGTCAAATAAACTAAGCTCGTTATTCACCCTTATCATATCCTCAACCGGAGACGGCGAGCCGCCGTCTACCAGGTGGATAAGCATCCTGGTGCGTATAATATGGCGCAGGAAATCGTGCCCCAGACCCCGCCCCAGGTGGGCGCCATCTATTAGCCCGGGGATTTCCGCCAGGACAAAGCTTCTTTCGCCAGCCTCAACCACCCCCAGAACGGGCTCAAGGGTGGTGAAGGGGTAACCGGCTATCTTGGGTTTAGCCGCCGAGACCGCTGCCAGCAACGAGGACTTGCCGACGTTAGGATAGCCAATAAGACCGACATCGGCGATGAGCTTTAGCTCCAGTATTATGGAATTCTCCTCGCCCTCCTCCCCCTCCTGGGCAACCTGCGGGGCCTGGTTGGTGGAGGAAGCAAAGTGGGTGTTGCCAAAGCCACCCTTCCCCCCTTTAGCCACCACCACCTCCTCACCGGGCTGGTCAAGGTCGGCGATAGCGGCACTATCCCCGATCTGCGACTTGTGTGAGACCACGGTTCCCACCGGCACCGTCAAGAGCAGGTCTTCCCCCTTCCGGCCGTGCCTCTTTTTATTCCCCCCGTTCCTGCCATCCGCGGCCCGGTAGTATCTTTTTCTCGCCAGCACCTTCAGGCTGGTGACCGCTGGCTCGGCTCGAACTATCACATCGCCACCATCGCCACCATCCCCTCCATCGGGACCGCCAAAGGGAACAAACTTCTCCCGCCGGAAGCTCACTGTCCCATTACCACCACCACCTGCCTTTACTACTATTCCCACTTTATCAAACATATCAACAATTAATAAGGGTTCTTAATATTATATTCTTTACATGGGTATATATTCAGTATAATTAATTATAATATGATTAGCTAGTAGGTGACCAGCAACGGGGGAAACAGGGTTAAGTCAAAGCTAGTTTATTTCGACTTGCGAACAGAAGGCGGGTGGTTATCCACAACTGGTAAATTTTTAGCTAAGGCGGTTTGTTTATAGACGGTGGGAACTGCCACTAATAAGTGTGGGGTTTTTGTTTGAGGAGTACTCCCTGTTGAATCTCGGCGACTTTGCGCTTTAAATAAGGGTTGTTATCAATCTCGCTGGCTATTTTTTGACAGGCGTGAATGACAGTGGAGTGGTCCCGATTTCCCAGCTCCAGCCCGATCTGAGCCAGAGAGCAGCTGGTTGCCTCTTTCAGCAGGTACATCGCTACCTGTCGGGCGAGGGCGGTTTGCCGGTCTCTTTTTCTGCTTTTTAAATCGGAGAGGGTTAGCTGGAAGCTACTGGCTACTGTTTCCAGCACCAGATTAGGGGTGATCAGGGCGTTTTTCCCATCCTTGCTGGCGATATCCTCAACTGCCTCCGCCACTAGCTCAGGGGTAAGTAAGACCCCAAGCAGCCTGGCATAAGCAACAGCTCGGTTCAGACAGCCCTCTAACTCCCTTACATTGTGTTGAATCCGCTGAGCGATAAACTCCAGTACCTCCAGGGCAACAGTTTCCCCATTCTGCTCAGCCTTGGCTTTGAGGATAGCCAGGCGGGTGTCAAAGTCTGGCGTTTTAACATCGGCAATTAGCCCCCACTCAAAGCGGGAGCATAACCGGTCGCCGAGGAGGGGTATAGACTTGGGTGGGCAGTTGCTGGTAACAACAATCTGTCGGTTAGCGTTATGCAGTTCGTTGAAGGTGTGGAAGAAGCTTTCCTCGGTCTGCTCCTTGCCACTGATAAAGTGGATGTCATCCACCAACAACATATCAACACTTCTATACTTGATGCGGAATTCCTCAGTGCTTTGCGCCCTGATGGCATTTATAAAGTCGTTGGTGAACTGCTCGGCACTAACAAAAAGGGCGTTGATATTGTTTGCCTGAGCCATATTGTAAATGGCGTGCAGCAGGTGAGTTTTACCCAGCCCAACCCCACCAAAAATAAATAGAGGGTTATAACTTTTTCCCGGGTTTTCGGCGACGCTTAGCGCCGCAGCATAGGCTAAACGATTGCAGTTACTTACGATGAAGGAATCAAAGGTATATTTTGAATTGCCGCTGGGGCGGGTTACTTGGGGGGTGGGAGCAATTTTACCCGGGCTTATACGGAAGATGACCTTAATGTCAGGATGGGTAAGACCGATGAGCGTCTTTTCAATTAAAGAGCGCTGGTTGTGGTCTAGGTATTCAGCAATGAAGGCATTAGGCACGCCGACAACGAACTGGTTACCCTGAAAACTTAAGCCTTCAGTTTTTTCCAGCCAGGTGCGGTAGTTTGTTTTGGTTACCTGGATTTGCAATTCGCCCAGGGCAGTTTCCCAGAGTTCGTGAGCTGAGCCGGCTTCCTTCAAGATTCCTCCCCGAGATAAATAATTTTAAAGCAAGGTCAAGTGGAGGCTTGACAGAGGGAAAGTAGAGGGATACTAATAGAATAGCACGACCTAATTCTTTCGTGGCAAACTTTTTGGTATTGATTGTTCACCCCCCTTTTCCCTTGCCAAGTCAGTGGGGCTTACTTTTTTGTTCAATATCATAGTGATAGATATGAGATGATAGCTTGTTGACAAAAATTTTTAATGGTAAAATTTAGCACTGGGAGGTACCCAAAATGCGAGTTGTTTTCATGGGCAGTCCTGAGTTTGCTGTTCCCCCTCTTGAGCAGCTTATTCTTAATCACTACCATGTGGTTGGTGTTTATACCCAACCAGATAGACCAGCGGGGAGGGGGCGTGGCTTAGTTGCTCCGCTGGCGAAGGTGGCAGCGCAAGCTCGGGGGCTTGCGGTGGTGCAACCACCAAGTTTTAAGGAGGCGGGGGTGGTGGAGCAACTCGCCCAGTTTCGCCCCGATGTTATTGTTGTTGCCGCCTTTGGTCAAATTCTGCCCCGCTCGGTTTTGGCTATCCCCCATTTCGGCGGCATTAATGTCCACCCTTCCCTGCTGCCCCGATTCCGGGGTGCCTCACCGGTAGCGTCGGCGATACTGGCTGGCGATGAGTTTACCGGCGTCAGCATTATGTTGATGGAGGAAGGTCTGGATAGCGGTCCGATATTAGCCAGGGCACAGATTCCTATTTCGGCGGCGGATACCACTGGCTCGCTTACCACCAAGCTCTCTGTGGTCGGGGCGAGGTTGCTCGTTGAGGCTTTATGTCATCACTTACGGGGCGAGCTAACCCCCCGACCCCAGAATGAGGCTGAGGCTACCTATTCTGGCTCAATAACCAAGGAGGAGGGTGAGATTGACTGGCATTTGCCGGCGGTGGATATATGGCGGAGGGTGCGGGCTTTTTACCCCTGGCCGGGGTGTTATACCCGATGGCGGGGGAAGAAGCTGGATATTATTGAGGCGGTGCCTTTGACTGGGGAAAAAGCCTTTAAGGTTGGGGAGGTGGTGGTGCTGCCCTTAGGGTCAACGGCGGCTTTTGGCATTAGTACCGGGGAGGGGGTTTTGGGCATCTTGAGGGTCCAGCTTGAGGGGAAGCGAGTCATGTCGGCGGCTGAGTTTTTGAGAGGGCAGAGAGAGTTCATCGGGGCGCTCCTGCCATCGAGTTAAAAAGGAGGCTTTTTGTCTACACCGAAGAAATTGAGCCAGTTTTCTACTCTGGTAGCTATTATTGCCAGGTTGCGAGCGCCTGACGGCTGTCCCTGGGACAGGAAGCAGACCCATGCCTCTCTCCGGGAAAACCTGCTTGAGGAGTGCTACGAGGTGCTGGCCGCCCTGGACGAGGGGGACTCAGGGAAGCTTTGTGACGAGCTGGGCGACCTTCTGATGCAGATTATGCTCCATGCTCAGATTGCCGCTGAAGCCGGGGAATTTGAGCTTGGGGATGTAGTCCGTAACATCAATACCAAGCTAATCCATCGCCATCCCCATATCTTTGGCAAAGATAGGGTGAAAGACGCCGAGGAGGTAGCGCATAACTGGGAGGTGCTGAAGGGGGAAGAGAGAGAGGTTGACACCTCCATCCTGGAGAGCGTGCCCAAGCAGATGCCGGCTCTGGGCTACAGCCAGGAGGTCCAGCGCCGGGTGGCTCAGCTTGGCTTTGACTGGGAGGATGTTGAGGGCGTTATTGACAAGCTGGTGGAGGAGGTCAGGGAATTCAGGCAGGCGGAGAGCGATGAGGAGAGAGCCGAAGAGTTTGGCGATTTGTTATTTACCCTGGTTAATGTTGCCCGCCGGCAGGGGATAGACACCGAGGTGGCGCTAAGAGAAGCAAACCAGCGCTTTTATCAGCGCTTTGCCTATATGGAGGAGGTCTGCCGTAAACGCGGGGTGAATCTTGGCGATTTATCCTTTAACGAGCAGAACGCCCTCTGGGAGGAAGCGAAGAAAAAAGCAGAATAGGCTTACTGGGGCGAGTGGATTTGAACCACGGCGCCCCGATTTTTTATATAGTCTTATTCGCCTCCCGATGTTAAAGAGGTAGAACTTTTCTGCCGAACATCTCGTTTATCAGAATAGCCGCCGAAGTGTACCAGGCAATTAAGGCGACGATAATTCCTAAGTATCCCCCGGCAAGCTTGAAGTAAATATAAAACTCGCCGGCGGCAAGCAAAAAGAAGGTGATAGTTAGCGGGATAAAAAGGGCTAGAAGTGCCCTCGACGCCTTGGTCGCCGCTACAGTGGCATAGAGGGTGAACAGCCCCCAGGCAACCAGGAAGGCGGCTAGCCCGGCCGGCGGGACAGCCGCTATTATGCCCGCTGTCTCCAGGACTTTCATCAGTGCCAGCCCCATCCAGAACGCCCCGAAGGAAGTAAAACAGGTGGCGCCGAATATATTGTTGCTCTTAAATTCCCACATTCCGGCCAGTACTTGAGCCAGCCCCCCGTAGAAAAATGCCATTGGCAAAACCACCCCGATACTTCCCGAGGCAATAATGCCGGCATTTATCAGGCTTAGCAGGAATGTGGTCAGGGCGAACGCCCCCAGTCCCAGAGCGCCAGGATTAGCCGACTCATTTTCTCTCACGCAAAGTCCTCCTTATTACTTTATTATGATATAATGAGTTGCAAAAAGACCCAAAAAAATCGGGGCGAGTGGATTTGAACCACCGACCTCAGCGTCCCGAACGCTGCGCGCTAAACCAGACTGCGCTACGCCCCGTGAACATTTATTATAGCCTGATTTAACTTCTGAAGCAAGAGTTAAAAAGAGGCGAAGCCTCTGAATATCCTATAGAGAGTTTTAGAGGGACGTGGCCCCTCTTTAGAAAACTTTCCCCTTCCCCTTAATAAGGGGAAGGGGATAAAGGGGATGGGGTTTAATAAAAATGAAATATGCCATCGTAATAATTGACGGTGCCTCAGGCTTACCGCTGCCCCAGCGTGGTGGCAAGACCTGCCTTGAGCTTGCCCGTACCCAAAACCTTGACGCCATGGCAAAGGAGGGTATCCTTGGGCTGGTGCGCACGGTGCCGGTGGGGATGGAACCGTCCAGCGCCTGCGCCTGCCTGTCGGTGCTGGGCTATGACCCGAAAATTTATTATAAAGGTCGTGCGGGTATTGAAGCCAAAAGTTTGGGCATACTCGTGAGCGAAGGGGAGGTTGTTTTTCGCTGCAATCTGGTGGCGATTCGTGACGGCCGGATGTGGGACTATAGCGCCGGTCATATCAGCACCGGAGAGGCAAAACCGCTTATCGCTGCTCTAAACGAAAGCCTGGGTAATGACCAGATTCATTTTTACCCCGGCGTCAGCTACCGCCATATCTGTAAGCTTACCGGCAGAGAGGAAGCGCTTTCGGCTATCTGCACCCCGCCCCACGATATCCCCAATAAGCCGGTTAAGGATTTTCTTCCCCGGGGTAAGGGAAGCGACATTCTGCGCGACCTGATGCAACGCTCGGAGGCGGTGCTGAAAGACCACCCAATTAACGTCAAACGGGCCGCTCGCGGTGATATCCCGGCGACATCAATCTGGCTCTTCTGGGGTAGTGGTAAAGCGCCCGATATGCCCGAATTTAAGCCGGTCTACGGCCTCAGTGCTGCCCTCACCTCCGGGGTTGACCTCCTCCGCGGCTTAGCTAGAATGCTGGGGATGGGGGTACTGGAGATACCCGGGGTGAGCGATGGTCTGGACAATGACTATGCGGCTCAAGCGGATGGCGCTCTTAAGGCACTTGGACAGTGTGACCTGGTCGTTATTCATATTGAGGCGTCGGATGAAGCCGCCCACGCCGGTGCTATTGATGATAAAGTAGAGGCGATTGAGAGGGTGGACAGTGAGGTTATAAGTCGTTTGCGCTCTTGGCAACCAGATGACTTGCGGTTACTAATTCTCCCTGACCACCCCACCCCGATTAAGACCCAGACCCACACCGGCGACCCGGTTCCATTTCTGCTGTGGGGGGAAGGATTTAAGGCTAACGGGGCAAAAAGATTTACCGAGGCTGAGGCAAAAAGTGTAGGTTTTTTTATTGAGAATGGGTATAATATTATGAGGAGGTTGATAGGGGAGTAGATATGGCTCTAATCGTGCAAAAATACGGCGGCTCGTCGGTGGGGAATGCCAAGAAAATAAAGAACGTCGCCCGGCGGGTTGCCCAGACCAAAGATAAGGGCAATCAGCTGGTAGTCGTCGTCTCGGCGATGGGGGATACCACTGATGAGCTAATCAAGCTTGCCTACCAGATAACCAGCCGCCCTGATGAGCGGGAGCTTGATATGCTACTCTCTACCGGCGAGATTATTTCCTGCACCCTGCTGGCAATGGCGCTTAAGGCTATGGGCTATGAGGCGATTAGCCTTTCCGGCGCTCAGGCGGGGATAAGGACTGACTCAACCTACAGCCGGGCCCGAATCCAGAGGGTTGACCCGGAGAGGATAACCAGGGAGCTGGAGAAGGGGAATATTGTCATTGTTGCCGGCTTTCAGGGGATTACCGATGAAATGGACGTAACTACCCTGGGGCGTGGTGGTTCCGATACGACGGCCGTGGCTTTAGCGGTCAGCCTCGGGGCGAAGGTCTGCCAGATATATACCGATGTTGAGGGGGTATATACTGCTGACCCGAGGATTGTCCCTGAAGCCCAGAAGCTACCGGAGATTGGCTATGAAGAAATGCTGGAGCTAGCAACCTACGGGGCTAAGGTGATGCACCCGCGGGCGGTTGAGCTCGGGGAGCTGTTTAGTGTTCCCATCCTGGTTGCCTCCAGCTTTACTGATAATCCAGGTACGCTAATTCATGGAGGGGTATCTATGGAAGTAAGAAATAAGGTGAGGGGTATTGCTCATGACCTTGATGTGGCTAAGATAACCGTGGTCGGTGTTCCCGACCGCCCCGGCATTGCCGCCGCTATCTTTGAGTCATTAGCCAAGGCGAACATCAGCATTGATACCATTGTTCAGAATGCCAGCATCAATAATATTACCGATTTAACCTTTACCGTGGCTAAAAGCCAGCTACGTAAGGCAATGGAGGTGGTCAAGCCTATAGCCAAGTCAATTGGCGCCCGGGATTGTGCCAGCGACGCCAAATTGGGCAAGATCAGCATTATTGGCACCGGCATGCAGAATACCCCGGGCTATGCCGCCAGAATGTTCGGCGCTCTCAGTGAGAAGGGGATTAACATTCAGCTTATTACTACCTCGGAGATAAGGATAACCTGTATTATTGATGAAGCCAGGGTCAAGGATGCAGTTCAGGCTTTACACCGTGCCTTTGAGTTAGAAAGGTAAGGATGGCCTGGAGCGGAGGCGAGGATGGCGTATCAGGAAGAGGAACAGGTAAGGATAAGACGCCAGCGCAGCAAGAATGCCATAGCCCTGGCGATGCAGGGGCGGTGGCGGGAGGCGGTGGCGGCTAACCAGGAGATAATAGAAAGCTTCCCCAACGATGTTGATGCCTATAATCGCCTGGGGAAAGCCTATATTGAGCTCGGCGAGTACTCACTGGCCAAGGAAGCCTACACCAAGGCTTTGGCGCTTGACCCGTATAATGTCATTGCCCAGAAGAATCTTCGCCGTTTGTCCTATTTAGGTGAGGCGGTGGCTAGCCCGCAGGCTGATTCGGATAAGGCTGAGCCCCAGCATTTTATTGAGGAGACAGGGAAGGCGGGTGTAGTTAACCTCCATCGCCTGGCACCGCGAGAGGTGCTAGCCAAGATTGTGGCTGGTGATAAGGTATATTTAAAGGTAAATGATTCCAGTTTAGCGGTGGAGAATAGCCGCGGTGAGTATTTAGGGGTGGTGGAGCCCAGGCACGCTCAGCGGCTTATCAAGCTAATGGGGGGGGGTAACCAGTATACTGGCGCCATTGTCAGCTCGGCCGAGGACAGGGTGACCGTCATTATCCGGGAGGTATATCAGGACCCCTCTCAGGCCGGGCAGCTTTCCTTCCCGCCCAAGGGGGGCGAAGGTCTTCATCCTTATCTTAGCGATAAGGTGCTCCGGCGTGAACTGGAGCACCTAGAGGCAGCAGGGGAGGAATTTCCTGAGATTGAGGGGGAGATTGCTAACGAGGAGTAGGAGGTTTCAATCAGTATGGTTTTAGGCAGGACCAAACCGGTAAATATTGAAGATGAGATGAGCAGCTCTTACCTTGATTATGCCATGAGCGTCATCGTTTCCCGTGCCCTGCCCGATGTGCGGGACGGCTTAAAGCCGGTGCAGCGGCGCATTCTCTATGCTATGGCTGGGCTGGGGCTAATTCATGCCAGCCCCCACAAGAAGAGCGCCCGTATCGTCGGCGAGGTTATGGGCAAGTATCATCCTCATGGCGATGCCCCGATTTATGAAGCCATGGTGCGTATGGCACAGGACTTCTCGATGCGATATGTCCTGGTTGATGGACAGGGCAATTTTGGCAGCATTGATGATGACCCCCCGGCAGCGATGCGCTATACCGAGGCGCGCCTGACCAAGATTGCTGAGGAGATGCTGGTTGATATTGATAAAGAGACCGTTAACTTCATGCCCAACTTTGATAATAGCCTTAAGGAGCCTCTGGTCTTACCCAGCCGCTTACCCAATCTGCTGGTTAATGGTAGCTCTGGTATTGCCGTGGGGATGGCGACCAGTATTCCCCCTCATAATCTCGGGGAGGTGTGTGACGCCATCTCTTACCTCATTGATAATCCCGATGCTACCGTTGATGAGCTTACCCAGTTTATTAAAGGACCTGATTTCCCCACCGCCGGCATCATCCTCGGCGGGGAGGAGATTAAGAATACCTATGCCACCGGGCATGGGAGGGTGGTAGTCAGGGCTAGGGCTCACCTCGGTGACATGGCGGGGGCTGGGCGGCAGCAGATAGTTATCACTGAGCTTCCGTATCAGACGAATAAGGCGGCCCTGGTGGAGAGGATTGCCAACCTGGTCAAGGACCGGAAGGTTGAGGGCATCAGCGGGCTGCGTGACGAGTCAGACCGCCAGGGTATGCGTGTTGTCATTGAGCTGAAGCGGGAGGCGGAACCGAGGCAGGTGCTGAATAACCTTTATAAGCACACCGCAATGCAGTCAGCCTTCTTCATTAATATGCTGGCTCTGGTTGACGGTCAGCCCCGGGTAATCAGTCTTAAGGAGGCGCTTCAGTATTATATTGACTTCCGCCACGAGGTTATCACCCGGCGCTCCCGGTTTGACCTTGGGGTGGCTAAGGCGAGGGCTCATATTCTGGAGGGGCTTAAAATCGCCCTAGCCAATATCGATAAGGTGATTGCTACCATCAAAAAATCACAAACGGCTGAGATTGCCCGCAGTGAGCTTATGACTGGCTTTGGCTTATCCCAGGCTCAGGCGCAGGCGATTCTTGATATGCAATTGCGTCGGCTGGCTAATCTGGAGCGGCAAAAGATACTTGACGAATACGCTGAGGTAGTAAAGACAATTGCCTATCTGGAAGACCTTCTGGCTAACCCGAGGAGAATACTTCTCCTGATAAAGGAGGAGGTGAACGAGTTAAACTCCCAGTATGCTGACCCACGGCGAACCGAGATAAGCGGGGAGGAGATAACTGAGTTTCGTGAGGAAGACCTTATCCCGCATCAAGACGTCGTGGTTACCCTCAGCAACCGCGGGTTTGTTAAACGGGTAGTCGCTCGCAGCTATAGTTCACAGCACCGCGGGGGCAAGGGTATCATTGGGATGGTAACCAGGGAGACAGATGCAGTAAGGCTTCTGGCGGTGGCCGATACCCATGATAACCTGCTTTTCTTCACCAATCGGGGCCGGGTCTTCCATCTTAAGTGCCATGAGATCCAGGCTGATAGCTCCCGCGTGGCTAAGGGGATGGCGGTGGTTAACCTTTTCTCTATTGCTGGTGATGAGAAGGTTACCGCTATGGTAGTGCTGGCTGATTTCACCCCCGGCGCCTATTTACTAATGGCTACCCGCTACGGGGAGATAAAAAAGACACCGGTGGATAGTTTTGCCTCGGTGCGAAGTAGTGGGCTTATTGCCACGGACCTGGAGCCGGCGGATGAGCTGGTGGCTGCCTGTTTAGCCACTGACCATGACGATGTCCTTCTGGTCACTGAGCAAGGGGGGGCAATCAGGTTTGCCGTATCTGAGTTGAGGGCTGTCTCCAGAACCGGTGGCGGGGTGCGTGGCATCCGTCTCAGCTCTGGTGACCAGGTGGTTAGTATGGATATTGTCCGCCCCAAAGCCTATGTATTAGCCGTTACCACCGGCGGCTTTGGTAAGCTAACCCCAGTCGCTGACTATCCCCGGCAGCATCGGGCTGGTGGGGGGGTCAGGACGTTTAGGCTTACTGAGAAAACGGGTAATGTTGCCGCCGCCACCATCGTTTCCCTATCCCAGCAGGTAATGATTATATCGGCTGAGGGTATTGTCATTCAGACCCCGGTGAAAGAGAAAGACCCGAGACAGGGCATTACTATTCTGGGCAGGAGCACTCAGGGGGTGAAGCTGCAGGAGCTTGAGCCGGGTGATAGGGTGGTGGCTATCGCGTGCTTTGAGAAGGAGACTAAGTAGGGGGGTGCCCCTTGATTTTTTGCTGGCAGTCCTCATGCCAGCGCTCCAGCCCGCAGGCATTACATGACTCGGAGCGGCAGTCTGGGGTTTCCTTGCCTTTTATCGCCCGCTGGTATTCTCGTTTGAGGAAGGCTGGGGTTACCCCAACATCAATATGAGCCCAGGGCAAGTGCTCGTCTACAGGGCGCTCCCGCCGGGCATAAAAGTCAGCTTCAAGCCCGGCCTCATCAAAGGCGCGAAGCCATTTTTGATAGTCAAAGCCTTCATGCCAGGCGTCGAAGGTCGAACCCAGCTTCCAGGCGCCGTAGATGACCTTACCCAATCTTCTGTCCCCCCGCGATAATACCGCCTCAAGCTGGCTTACCTTTGGGTCCTGCCAGGAGATTGAGCTCCCCTTTCGGCGTAGCCCAAGCTTGAGCAGTTCGTGCCGGTCATTTAGCCGGGGTTCGCTTTCCTGGGCTACCCATTGAAACGGGGTGTGGGGCTTGGGGACAAAGGTTGACAGGCTAATCCTTACCCTGGGCGTTCTACCCGTTCTCTTTCCCGCCGAGCGGATTTTATCTACCAGCTGGACAATCTCCTCAACATCATCAGTGGTCTCGGTGGGTAAGCCGAGCATGAAATAAAGCTTAAGACCAGTCCAGCCTCGGGCGAAGGCAGCGGCCGCGGTTTCCACGATTTCATCCTCAGAAGCACCCTTGTTGATGAGTCGGCGCAGCCTTTCGCTTCCTGCCTCCGGGGCGAAGGTAAGCCCTGTCTTTCTGCGGGGGAGGGAGTCCATCAATCTTATGGAACAGCTATCAATGCGGAGGCTGGGGAGTGATAGGGTGATGTTATTATAGTTACGGACAAGGCTGGCCACCAATTCCTCAATTTGGGGATAGTCACTGGTGCTTAGTGAGACCAGGGAAATATCATTATAGCCACAGTTAGCAATAAGCTCCCCCACCGCCCCTATAATCTCTTCCTGAGGGCGCAGGCGCAGCGGGCGGTATATAATCCCTGCCTGGCAGAAGCGGCAGCCGCGAGCGCAACCCCGCTGAATCTCCACCGCCCCCCGGTCATGTACAACCTCAATGTAGGGCACCACCGGTCTGGTGACCGGCGGAGGGAGCTTGGCTACTATCCGTCGCTGGATAACCGGTTTAGCCTCAGCCACGGTGGGGGTAATGCTTTTAACCACCCCGTCAGCCTGGTATTCCACCCGATAAAGGCTGGGCACATAGATGCCGGGGATGTTAGCCACCTGGCGCAGCAGCTCTTTTTTGGAGGCTCCATTTATCTTCCAGTCCCGGAGGCAATTAAGAAGCTCAAGCACTACCTCTTCCCCATCCCCGGTAACAAAGAAGTCAATAAAGTCAGACATGGGCTCAGGGTTTAGTGCGCAACTGCCACCGGCGATTACTACGGGATGGGAATCACCTCTTTCTGAAGCCAGGACTGGTATTTGTGCCAGGTCAAGGAGGTTCAAAACATTGGTGTAGGTAAGCTCATAGTCCAGGGAGAAACCGATAATGTCAAAGTCTTTTAATGGGTGTTTGGATTCAAGGCTGAGCAGGGGAATACCTGCCGCTCGCATGGCGGCTTCCATATCTATCCACGGGGCATAGACCCTTTCGGCGAGGACATCCGGCTGGCGATTGAGCAGGTCACAGAGGATGGGCAGAGCCATATTGGACATGCCTATTTCGTATAAATCGGGGTAGCAGAGGGCAAACTTGATATTGGTTTTGTCCCAGTCCTTTACGATGCTATTCCACTCGCCGCCGGTATAGCGAGCCGGTTTAATAACCTGATGAAGAATATTATCAGGATAGGTCAACCTATGCTCTCCATCTTTGTCAGGTCTAACTTTATGATATCTAACTATAGACTATGGCTTTAATTTTTACAATTGCTTTATAGATTGTTTATCAACCTCACCCCCTTTAAGCACCCAGAAAAATCTTTGATTTTCCTGGGAACCCGCTTTAGCTTTATATGGTGACCTCACCCCCTTTATCCCCCTCTCCATTCTTGGAGAGGGGGAGGAGATAAAAGAGGGGGGGCGAAGCCCCCCTCTTAAAACTACTTCCCCCTTCCCCTCAAGGGGAAGGGGGTCAGGGGGATGGGGTTTATGATGTCTCCCTTTGACGGCTGAGCTTTAGCCGACTAAAATAGCACTGATTAGCGCTAAGGAGAATAAAATGAAGCAAATTTGGGCACCGTGGCGGATAAAGTATATCCAGATGGAGAAGGTGGAGGGATGCTTTCTCTGCGAGAAGCCCGGGCAGGATAGCGATGCTCAGAGCTATATCCTGTACCGGGGTAAAAAGAACTTCGTTATTTTGAATAGCTATCCCTATAACCCGGGTCACCTGATGATAACCCCCTACCGCCATGTCGCTACCTTGGAGGGGCTAACCAAAGAGGAGCTTCATGAGCATTTTGAAATAGTTAGCCGAAGCCTGAAGGTTTTAAGAGGGGTATTCAATCCTGCCGGGTTTAATATTGGTATAAATATGGGGAAGGTGGCTGGGGCTGGGCTAGAGGGGCATTTTCATACTCATATCGTGCCACGCTGGCAGGGGGATACCAACTTTATGCCGGTACTATCTGATGTCAGGGTAATACCTGAAGCCTTAGCCGAGACCTATGAAAAGTTAAAAGGCAAATTCTAAGTCAACGCTAGCCTTTAGGGGATTTTCACTTTTTATCTCGCTGCGTTTCTATTTGCTGTCTTTTTCTTTCAAATTCATCCAGGCTGAGGGGTTCAAGGGACTTGATCTCCTTGCCTTCTATCTTGAGGGTAAAGGTCTCCTTGCATTTCCAGCAACGGTATGGACCCTCGAAGTTTAGCTGGCTCAGCACCATAGTGCTCTCAGTTCCGCATTTAGGGCATTTTATTTTTAACATGGCAACACCTCAGAAGCAATAAATAGCGCCCCCAAGTGAGTATCATTATGGCATTTTCTGGTAATTATATCAACATTATTTAAAAACACCGGCTTTTTCAATAAAATCTTTATTCTGATATATCCAACTATAAAGTTTTTCTATCCCTCTTTGGGGAGAAATTGTCGATTTCCAATTAAAATCCTTTTTAGCTAAGGAAATATCTGATATATAAATCTTTTGATCGCCTGGCCTCCAAGGACCGGATTTATAATTAAATTTTTTGCCGACTAATCTCTCTAGGATTTCAAACAATTCCCAAATAGAAAGAGAAAAATCTGCTCCCCCGCCAATGTTATAAGCGTTCCCCCGGGTTTTTTTAATATTTTTTAGAGATAAATCATAGGCTTTAATTAAATCATCAATATATAAAACATCTCTAACTTGTTTTCCATTACCAAAAATCGTAACCGGTTTATCGAGCAATAAAGCATTACAAAACCAGGCAATCCAGCCCTGTTCCTCAATGCCGAATTGATGGGGCCCATAAATCCCTGACTGACGAAAAACAACTGTATTTAAACCAAAAATCCTCGAATAATCAATGAAATATTGATCTCCGCAACCTTTAGAACAACCATACGGCCCATGAAAATCAAGAGGGAATTTCTCATTTATTCCTTTAATATTTTTGTAGATGTATCTTTTTTCCTTTTCAACAACAGGAATATAAAGCAACTCACCCATTACCTTATTAGTTGAACTATAGAGTGCGGCGGCCTCACTTCTTACTTCTCTCATTGCTTCTAAAATATTAAAAGTCCCTAAAGCATTTATCTCAAAATCTTCTCTAGGATTTGTTACCGAAGTAACCATTGTTACTTGGGCGGCTAAATGCAAAACTAAATTTGGTTCATAATTCTTGAAAATTTCTAATACTTTTTTGCTTTCTCTTATGTCTCCTTTAATGAAAATAAAATCCCCTTTTTGTTCTCGGAGCCAATCTAAATTTTGCTTCGCGCCTATTCGTGATAAATTATCAAAAGCGATAACTCGGTATCCATTTTTCAAGTAATAATTGGCCGCATTTGTTCCAATAAATCCGCAACCTCCGGTTATAAGAATTGTCTCTTTCATTTTTTAGAGTCTCCAATTTCTAATAGCTAGTTCCCATTTTTCAAAAGTCCCAACATCTTGCCACTTCCCTTTAATTTTATAACCAAGAAGTTTCTTTTCTTTAGCTAATTGAGGAAAGAGGTCTGTCTCAACCATGGCAAATTTAGTTTTTGGAAAATAATTCCTTATCTCAGGATTTAATACATAAAGACCTGAATTGATATAAAAGGAAATAAAGATTTCCGGTTTCTCGACAAACTCAATTATTTTATCTCCTTCCATTCTTGCGACTCCATAGATTTCAGGAGTTTTTACTTTTACTAATCCTACAGTAGCTATCTCTCCTTTTTGTAAATGCCAATTAATCATCTCTCTAAGATTCAAACTCTTTAATTCGTCTCCATTCGAGACAAGGATTGGCTCAGAAAACCATTCTTTATCTACTTTAACCAGAGGAGTAAAAGTACCAGTTGGCTTCTCCTCAATTAAAAACTCAATTCTTTCGTCAGGGAAATAATTTGCTTTCCATTTGTAAAAATCTTCGCAATGTTTTTTCTGTATATTAATTCTAATATCATTTACGCCGTATTTTAGATAGAGGTTAACTAAATAAGTAAGTATCGGAGTTTCACGGATCAGCAACAGTGGTTTTGGAGTTCCCAGGGTCACGGGATGTAATCTTGTCCCTTCTCCGGCGGCTAAGATAAAACCTTTCATTTTATACAACTATACTCTGCCATACTTATCTTCCAGCCTTATAACATCGCCTAACTCCGGTGTTGATACCTCCAGAATCTCGCAGTCCTCGAGCGCGGTAACGCGATGCGTACAGCCGGGGCTAATCCTATGTGATTTACCTGCTGACATCCTTATAACTTGGCTTTTGCCCCCGGCACGGCGAACCTCTAGTTCGGCTATTCCTCTATATATGTGTATAGTCTCATCCTTGACCTTATGGTACTGCAAGCTAAGTTGATGCCCCTTGGCAACAAACAGAATCTTACCGGCATATTTTTCAGTCTCGGCATAGATCAATTCATATCCCCACGGCTTTTCTACTTTTCGAGGGAACATTTGCCAACCTCAGTCAGGTTTATTCTACACCCGATTCCCCATCATATAAGCGCTCCTTGGCATCTCCCCCTCCGGAGGGCGGATTTGAATGCCCCCAAGGGAATTCGAATCCCTGTTACCGGCTTGAAAGGCCGGTGTCCTAGGCCACTAGACGATGGGGGCGCGCCTTTAAAGTATAGCAAAGACCGGCTTAGCCGACAACATCGGGGACAAACTTAGCCTCCCGTGTGTTACAATATTACATGGTGAACAAGCTAACGGGCAACCAGAAAGCCTGGCTGAAGAAGAGGCTTATCCCCCTTCTGGCCTTAATCCTTGTCTTGGCTATTAGTGTGGCTCTCTTTTTCTTTGGGCGTAATCCGGAGCTAATTGCCAGACTGAAAGGTTACGGCTATTTTGGTGCCTTTCTGATTAGCCTGATTGGAAATGCCTCTATTCTCTTACCCGGCATCGTCCTTCCCATACTTACTGGCTTGGGCATCTTCTTCTACCTGGATGTTGGCTTAGCTGGTCTGGTTATGGTCGGGGTGGTTGGTGGCGTTGGGGCAGCTATTGGTGAGCTGACGGGTTATATGGCTGGCTACAGCGGGCGTGGCATTATTGAAAATAATAAGCTCTATTGGCGGTTGGTTGGATGGGTGAAGAAATGGGGGGTTTTAGCTATCTTTATTTTTGCCCTGGTGCCTCTATTCTTTGACCTTGTTGGTCTGGCTGCCGGCGCCCTTCGCTTCCCCTTATGGAAGTTTGTTCTTGTCTGCTGGTTGGGCCGGACCATATTATATGTAGTTTTTATCGTGTTGGCTGCCCTGGGATGGCATATGGTGCTACCCTACTTTGGTTGATTTGCCCTTAATTTTAATCAGCAGCAGTGAACCAGTGATAAAGCAGATAAAGCAAATAGCAAGCATGGCTGAGTAGCCCCGCCCCGGGCTATAGGCATTAACCGAGTCAATTATTGGTCCGATGAGGCGGGCTAGGGCGCTACCGCCGGCAGTAGCCAGATTAATCAGGCCGAGGTATCTTGCCTCTTCGCCCTTAGCCACCAAATCGGTAGCTAAAGCCCAGTTGGTGCTCATAAAAGCGCCGAATGAGATTCCTAGAAGCCCACCGCTGAACATTATCACTTGGTAGCTCGTGGGAAAGAAGAATAACAGGCCAGCGCCCAGAGCACCAATGAGCCCGGAAGAGATGACAATGGGTCGGCGCCCCACTCTATCCGAGATGCGCCCGGCAGGGTAGACTGAAGCTAGCATGCCAGCAACCGCCACTATTGAGAATCTTGCCGCAGCTGCCGCCGGACTGGCTACGCCAGCAACGTCCCGTAGGAAGTATAAGGCAAAGGTCTGCAGGGCGATGAAGGCGATAAAGAAGAGGAGGCGGGAGAAAAGAAACCAGATAAGGTCGCGGTTTGCCCTGACATCAATCTTGAAGCTTCGGCTCAGGGTGGATAGTAACGGCAGTTGAGTGCCACGTCCGGGTTGCTCCCTAACGGTTAACACGGTTATAGCCATCGCCACCAGCAGGACAAAAGCCAGTGCCGCCAGAGCCAGCCATAGCCAGAAGCCCCCCTCGCCGGTGGAGTAGCGGTCCATAAACAGGGCTACCGGATATAGGAGGGCGACCCCGCCCAATATTTCCAGTAGACTCTTTACCCCTGAGGCTAGCCCCCTCTTTGTCTCCGGCACAAGGTCGGGAATAAATGCCTGATACGGACTGTGGGCTATATTACCGCTAATCTGCAATAGACAATAGATGGCGAAAATAGCCAGGTAGCTGCCAGCGGCGCCGATTCCAGGTAGTAAGAGCATTGCCAGTATTGTGCCGAGCAGGATGTAGGGTCGGCGCCGCCCCCAGCTGAAACTGGAGCGGTCGCTGATGGCGCCGACTATCGGCTGGACTATCATTGCCACAATTAAGCCAGTAAAGGTAAGTAGCCCGAGGTAGGTGTTCTTTTCTGACTCGGCAACAAAGTCCAGTAGTCGCAGCGGCAGAATAATGGTATGTAGGCTGCCCCAGAGAGCCGCTATGGCAAAGCCGAAGATGCTAATCTTGATGTAATCTGTACGGCGGAAGTGGTTACTGCTCACGGTCTCTCTAGTCAAGCATAACAGAGCCAAACTGAAGAGGCAATGTCTTTGTTCTTACCGAATTGCTGTGGTATAATCTTGGCGATTATTTACTAAAGGGGGGGAATATGCCAGGAATTTTTTGGGTTGTGCCGACGGCGGGGGTAATTGCCGTCATCTTTGCCATACTACTTGCCCGGAACGTGCTTAGGCGTCCCATGGGCACGCCCAAGATGAAAGAGATAGGAGATATCATCTTTCGAGGTGCTTGGGCTTTCTTGAAGCGTCAGTATAGCACCATCGCTATCTTTTCAGTAGCGATTGCTATCATCATTGGTGTTCTGGTGGGTGTTTTGGGCGGTACTGAAGTAAAAGGCATGAGTGCGCTTGCCATCGGCTGGCGCACTGCGGTCGCTTTCCTTGTTGGGGCTTTCTGCTCCGGGCTTGCCGGTTTCATCGGCATGTACATTGCGGTAAGAGCAAATGTCCGCTGTGCCGCCGCTGCCCAGAAGAGCCTTACTGAGGCGGTCAATGTGGCACTTCGCGGCGGCGCCGTCTCCGGTTTTCTTATCACGGCGCTATCCCTCATCGGTGTTACCGTTATCTTCTTCGCCTATGGTGGCGCGAGCACGCCGGAGATCTCGCCCCATCTTATCGTCGGTTTTGGCTTCGGTGCCAGCTTCGTTGCCCTCTTTGCCCAGCTCGGCGGCGGTATCTATACCAAGGCCGCTGATGTTGGCGCTGACCTTGTCGGTAAGGTTGAGTCCGGTATTCCGGAAGATGACCCGCGCAACCCCGCCGTCATTGCTGACCTCGTTGGCGACAATGTCGGCGACTGCGCTGGCCGTGGCGCTGACCTATTTGAATCCACGGCTGCGGAGAACATCGGCGCCATGATACTTGGTATTGCCGCTTATGTCGCTACCAAGAACATCGCCTGGATACTGTTCCCGCTCTGCGTCCGTGGTTTCGGCATGCTCGCCAGCATGATTGGTCTCCTCTGCGTGCGGGCTAAAGAGAACGAGAATGCCATGAGCGCCCTTAACCGCGGCTACTTCGTGTCTATCGCTTTATCAGTGGTCGGTCTGGCCATCACGGTTTACTATATGCTGCATAACTGGTGGCTCTTCGGCGCCGGATGTATCGGCATCATTGCCAGCATCGTCATCGTCTTTATAACCCAGTACTATACCGAGTGGCGCTACAAGCCGGTGCGTGAGATTGCCGAAGCCTCCAAGACTGGCCCCGCCACCAACATTATCATGGGTATGTCGGTCGGTTTTTCGACTACCCTCCCCACGGCGCTTATCATCGGTATCGCTCTCCTCCTCTCCTTCTGGATGGGCGATATGAGCGGCGTCCATGGTGCCGGCGCCTTCGGCACGGCGGTGGCGACGATGGGCATGCTGATGACCTGCCCCTATGTACTGTCTATGGACACCTTCGGTCCTATTACTGATAATGCCAACGGCATCAACGAGATGGCTGGTGCCGGACCGGCAGTTCGCAAGGTGACTGACCGTCTGGATGCCGTGGGCAACACGACTAAAGCCCTGACCAAGGGCTACGCTATGGTCTCGGCCGGGCTTGCCGCCTTCCTCCTCTTCCAGGCTTATCTGGATAGGGTTTCTTTCCTCAAGTTTGGCGAAAGCGGCCAGTATAATATCGTCAACATTGCTCGTATTGAGGTCTTCGTCGGCGCCCTGCTCGCCTGCATGATTGTTTATCTCTTCAGCGCCTGGGCAATTAAGGCTGTTGGCAAGACCGCCTCCAAGATTATTGAGGAAGTCCGCCGCCAGTTCCGCGCTGACCCGGAAATCCTCAACCCCAGGGACCCGAAGCATCCGCACCAGCCGGACTATGGCAAGGCGGTGGATATCACCACCCGTGCCGGACTGAGGGAAATGATAAAACCGGGTCTACTGGTGGTTCTGGCGCCGGTGGTCATCGGCGTCGTCTTCCGCTTCATCCCCGGCTATGATGCCGCTATGGTCGTTGCCGCTGTGCTGATGGTGGGCACCATCACCGGCATTATGATGGCGTCATTTATGAATAACGGCGGTGGCGCCTGGGATAACGCCAAGAAGTATATTGAGGACGGCCAACTCAAGGATGAACAGGGTAACGTCCTGGGCAAGAAGTCATTTGCCCATCAGGCGGCGGTGGTTGGCGATACCCTTGGCGACCCGCTCAAGGATACCGCGGGGCCTTCACTCCATGTCCTGGTCAAGCTCCTCGCCACCATTACCCTGGTGATGTGTCCCCTGTTTATAGTCGTATAATTAGCTGACAGACAAATAGAATCCCCCTCTTCTCTATCTCAGGGAGGAGGGGGGTTTTTGTTTTAGGGGTAAATCGCCAGCGCCTCTAAACCGGTTGTCTCCGGCAGGCCGAGCATGAGGTTCATATTCTGGACGGCTTGCCCGCTTCCCCCCTTGATGAGGTTATCAATACAGCTGATAACTACCAGCCTCCCCGCCCTCTGGTCAATGGTGGGGTAAACCAGGCAGAAATTACTGCCCAGGGTATGCTTGGTGTGGGGTGGGGAGTCAACTACCCGGACGAAGGGCTCGTCTTTGTAGAAGTCCCGGTAGAGCTCCTTTAGCTGTTTTTCTCCCGTTTTGCCCGAAACTAGAGGGGCATAGCCGGTGGTAAGTATCCCCCTGGTCATGGGCACGAGGTGGGGGACAAAGGTAACCGAGAGCGACCTTCCCCCGGAAAGCTCTTTTAGCTCCTGGGTAATCTCCGGCAGGTGGCGGTGTCCCTTCAGGGCATAGGCAGTGACGTCTTCATTAGCTTCGGTGAAGTGCGTTGGCAGGCTTAGGGTTCTGCCCGCCCCGGATACGCCCGATTTGCTATCAATAATAATATCTAGCTCAACCAGTCCTGCCTTTACCGCCGGGGCTAAAGCCAGGATAGCGGCGGTGGGGTAGCAGCCGGGGTTAGCTACCAGTTGCGCTGAGGCAATTTGGGCTCGGTATAGCTCGGTCAGACCATAAACCGCTTTTCCCAGTAGCTTGGGAGCGGGGTGAGTGAAACCGTACCAGCTCTGGTATTCTGAGGCTTCTTTTAGTCTGAAATCGGCGCTAATATCCACTACCTTGATACCCCGCTCCAGCAATGGTATGACCTCTTTGGCGCTTTCCTTGTGTGGCATGGCGGAGAAGACCAGTTCCACATCCCCCAGCTCGGCGTCAATAGTCAGGTCTAGACCAGCCAGGTGGGGGAAGACGGCGCCTAGTTTCTGCCCGGCAGCACTCCGCCCGGTAACCGAGGTGAGCTTTACCTTGGGGTGCTGAGAAAGCAATCTTGCCAGCTCAACGCCGGTATAGCCAGTAACATTAATAATGCCTACTTTCATTTTTTCTTTCCCTCAAAGATACTTTCCAGAGCCGCCAGCCGCTTCTTGGTGCCGATGACAATCAGCCGATCGTCATCCTCAATAACTTCTTCCTCCGGTGGGTTAGCCAGAAGTTTACCACTTTTCTTCCTCATTGCCAGGACAGTGATTCCAACCTGGCCTCGAACCTCCCTCATGGTCAGGCCGACCAGGGGAGAGCTACTGGCTATATCCACATTTTCCAGCTGTAACTCCCGACCGGGGCGATAGGTTACGGTATCAATAAAGTCAACCACTGCCGGGCGCAGGGCTAGCATCGCCATGCGGTGACCGCCAATGATATGGGGAGATATGACGCGGTCGGCACCAGCCCTCTTTAGCTTGACCTCGGCCTCCCCGCTACTACCGCGGGCTTCAATAAATAAGTCCGGCTGCAGCCCCCGAGCCGAGAGGGTGATATAGGTGTTATCGGCATCGCTCCCAAGCGCCGCTACCAGTACATTAGCCCGCTCAATGCCGGCCTCCTTTAGCACCTCATCGCTGGTGGCATCGGCAAACAGACAGAGGTAGCCATCATTCTCCACCTTAGCCACGCGCTCCTCATTATTTTCAATGACGACAAAGGGCACCCTTTCCTCGCTAAAGGTGCGAGCTATCTCCTGCCCCACCCTCCCATAGCCGCAGAGGATAAAATGTCCCTTCAGCTTGGCAATCTTAGCTTTCATTCTTCGCCTCCCCATGGTGATGCCTAATTGTCCCTCAAGTATGTACTGCACCGTTGCCATTAAGATATACAGTGCCCCGCCAACACCGCCGATAATCAGGAAGATGGTGAAGATTTTCCCCGCAAGACTGAGCGGGTGAACCTCAGCAAAGCCTACGGTGGTTATGGTGGTTACGGTCATATAGAGGGCATCAAGAAATGGCCACCCCTCGATGACCATATAACCGGTCACCCCGATGGCTATGATAGCAACAAGAGCACATATACCCCAGAGCAGTCTTCGCATCGGGTTCATGTTCGTAAACATATTGTAACATAAAATAGGCTCGGCTGAATATAAGCCGAATTCCTTATGACAACCTCACCACACTCCCCCTTCCCTTGCAAGGGAAGGGGGTCAGGGGGATAGGTCACCCCATAAAGCTAAAGGGGTCCCCGCGAAATCCTGATTTCGTGGGGTAATTAAAGGGGGATAGGTTGCTAGAGATAAGGAATATATGCTATTATTAAATTTCACAGGAGTAGATTTATGCCCAAGATTTATCTTCTTGACGTAACCAATCGGGACGGGGTACAGACCGCCAAGCTTGGTCTGTCCAAGCTGGAAAAGACGATGATAAATATCTACCTCAATGAGATGGGGGTGTTTCAATCCGAGTTTGGCTTCCCCACCACCCGGCATGAATCCTATTATCTGGAGGCTAACCTGGAGCTGGCGGAGATGGGAGTGCTCAAACCTATTCGGCTGGGGGGGTGGATAAGAGCCATCGCCAGCGATGTTGAGATGGCGTTTAAGCTGGTACCGAAAATCCGCCACCTGAACCTTTCCATATCTACGTCAGACCAGATGATTCAGGGCAAGTTCCAGGGGAGAAAAACCAGGGATGACATAATAAAAGAGATGGTTGAGGCCGTTGACGCTGCTCGGGAACGCGGTGCCGAGAGCATTGGTGTTAATGCTGAGGATGCCTCAAGGACAGACCAGGATTTCCTGGTCAAGTTCGGGCTTGCCGCCAAAGAGCATGGGGCGGATAGATTTAGATACTGTGATACCCTTGGTTATGATAACCCCTTCACTATCTATGAGGCGAGCAAGGTGCTGGCAAAAAATATTGGCCTACCTATTGAGATTCACTGTCATGGTGACCTGGGGATGGCGGTGGCCAATTCTATCGCTGGAGCCAAGGGAGCTATAGATGGCGGGCAGGATGCTTATATCAATACCACCATCAACGGTGTTGGTGAGAGGGCGGGGAACGCTGACCTGGTAGCTACCATTTTGGCCGCGACTAAGTCAAAGAAGTTTGCTGAGAAATACCAGCTGGCTGGTTCAATTCGTTTATCAAAGGCATATAATATAGCCAAGTTTGCCAGCTATGCTTTTAAGGTGGAGATTCCAAAAAATCAGCCGGGTGTTGGCGAAAATGCCTTTGCTCATGCCTCGGGTATCCATGCTGACGGCGTACTGAAGGACCCGGAAAACTACGAGCTATACGGCTTTGAGGAGCTGGGGCGGGGTGAGCCGGAGCAGGTGGAAACGGGAAGAGAGATTTGTACCGGAGAGTATGGTGGGGTATCTGGCTTTAGCCATGTTATGAGTAAGATGAAGGTGCCGATATCTTTCAAAAATAAGGAAGAGGTAAACGAGATTCTGGAGCTGGTAAGATATGCCAACGTCGAGGCACAAAAGCCCCTGGTTGAAGATGAACTGCTCTTTATCGCCCAGTATCCCAAGATTGCCAAAAAGCTCCTAACCCTTGCCCCTCTGGAATAGCTATACATTGGATATCATGACCTTGAAGCCTATCGGCGTGGTTAGAAATAAAATCAAGCAACCAATGCGGCATGGCTGGGGAGAAATCGTTTCCGAAATCATAGTTAATAGCAATTTGACTGAAGCCCTGGACAATCTTGACGAGTTCTCCCATATCATAGTGCTCTACTGGATGCACCAGCTTCCGGCCGGTAAGCAACTCCCACTTAAGGTTCATCCTATGGGCAAGTCAGAACTGCCACTTGTCGGTCGTTTTGCTACGCGCTCACCAAGTCGCCCCAATCCCGTGGGGCAGGCTACAGTTAGACTCCTTGAGCGCCAAGCCAATGTATTGAAGGTTAAAGGGCTTGATGCCATTGATGGCACACCGGTAATTGATATAAAGCCCTATCTTCCGGGGTATGATTCAGCCGACGATGCTAAAGTGCCTTTATGGATAGCCAAGCAATAGGTCAGGCATTACTCAATATTTATCGCCGACTTTTAGCTCACTATGGTTCCCAGCACTGGTGGCCGGCACAGGAGCCATTTGAGGTGATAGTCGGTGCCATACTCACCCAGTCCGCCGCCTGGGGCAATGTGGAAAAGGCTATCGCCAATCTCCGCTCAGCTAAGGCACTGTCTCCGCAGGCGCTGCAAGACCTGCCCATCTCCAGGATTGCTACCCTGGTCCACCCCTGCGGTTACTATAATGCCAAGGCGCGAAAGCTCAAGTCCTTTGCCTACTGGCTGGGTAATCACTATGATGACGACCTTGATAGGTTATTTGCCAGCAATATTGATGACCTGCGCCAGCAGCTCCTCTCCGTCCAGGGCATCGGGCAGGAGACGGCCGATTCAATAATACTTTATGCCGCCAATAAGCCAATCTTCGTTATTGATGCTTACACCCGCCGCATTATCAGCCGTATTGGCTTGGCTTCAGATAAAAATAGCTATGTCGCCTATCAGACCCTTTTTATGAGCCATCTGCCACCCGACGCCGAATTATTTAATGAATACCACGCCCTCCTGGTCTGCCTGGGTAAAAAGGTCTGCCGCCCCCGTCCCCTCTGCCCCCAGTGCTGCCTCAATGACCTCTGCCAATTTTCTAGAAACCTATCCCCCTCAGCACCCTAAAAAATCTTTGATTTTTCAGGGAACCCACTTTAGCTTTATATGGTGACCTATCCCCCTGACCCCCTTCATTAGAAACTCAAAGCACGAAATCCGAAATACTAAATGATATAATTCGTGCCTGTTTAGAGTTTAGATATTAGGATTTAGAAATTTCTCCCGGGAGGGGGGACAAAGGGGGGTGAGGTTGAAAAACAATCTCTTCTTGACGCTAAAAGCCAAGTCAGTTAAGATGGGTGGCTGGGGAACCGAGCCTATGCCACATTCTACAGTTATCTACACCAAAAAAGACCACATCGGCGATATAACCCTTAACCGTCCTGAGGCTGGTAACAGCATCAACCTCAAGCTAGCTAAGGAGCTGGAGGATATTTGCCTCAAGGTAAATCAGGATGATGATATTTATGTGGTTACTATTACTGGAGCCGGAAATAAAGCCTTCTGTAGTGGCAGCGGGCTTGAGCCAGAGAAATTAAGCATTGGCTATACTCCTGCCCGTGCTATAGCCGCCGTTGAGAAGCCGGTTATTGCTGCCATAAATGGGGATGCCCTGGGGCAGGGGCTGGAGCTAGCCTTGAGCTGCGATATCAGGCTGGCTTCAGATAAGGCGAAATTTGGCTTCCCCCAGGTAGCTCAGGGGCTTATCCCTTTTGATGGTGGCACACAAAGGCTGCCGCGTATCGTGGGTCGGGGCAAAGCCCTGGAGTTAATCCTTACCGCTGAAATTATAACTGCTGAGGAGGCGCTTAGGATTGGGCTGGTCAGTAAGGTGGTTAAGGGGGCAAATCTAGCCGCCGAAACTGAGGATTTAGCCCGAACCATCGCGGCTAAAGCCCCCATTGCCCTGAGGTTTATTAAGGAGGCGATAAATAAAGGGCTGGACTTAACTCAGGAGCAGGGGCTTCGCCTTGAGGCTGACCTTTACTTCTTAGTTCATACCACGGCTGACCGGACAGAAGGCGTCACTGCCTTCCTGAAGAAGAGACCCCCCAAGTTCAAGGGGCAATAAATAATTCAAATGAGCAATTTTGAGACCATTATCTACGAAAAGAAGAATAGTTTAGCCTATGTTACCCTCAACCGACCTCATGCCTTGAACGCCTATAACCTCAGGATGAGGGATGAGCTTTACCAGGTGCTAGGCGCGTTCAAGGATGACCCTGAGGTTAGGGTCGGCATATTTCGGGGTGCCGGGGAGAGGGCGTTCTGTGCTGGCGCTGACCTTACTGAATTTTTAGCCGCCCCCTCCCCCATAATTGCCCGGCAGGCGCGCTGGGAGCGGGATGTCTGGGGGCTTTTCTTGGGCATTACCAAGCCGCTGATTGCCGCCGTTCACGGCTATGTTTTGGGTTCGGGGATAGAGATAGCCCTGTGCTGTGATATCAGGCTGGCGTCAGAGGATGCCCAATTCGGTTTGCCTGAGCCGGGGTTAGGCATAATCCCAGCCGCTGGCGGCAGCCAGACCCTACCCCGAGTAGTCGGCATGGCTAAGGCGTTGGAGATACTGCTATCGGGGCGGTGGATTAAGGCTGAGGAGGCATATCACCTTAAACTGGTTAACCGGGTGGTACCCCGAAGTGAGTTGCTGGCAGAAGCTGAGAGGCTGGCCGGGAAGATTGCCCAATTTGACCCCATGGCGGTAAGCTATGCTAAGCAGGCTATTATTAGGGGGCTTGACCTTAATTTGGGACAGGGGCTGGAGCTTGAGGCGAGACTAGTCGCCTCATTATGCTGAGATAGGAGGAAATTATTGACGGAACCGAGCTTGGATACCCTGGCTGATAGGGTGGCTAGTCTGATTATCGGCGCCAAAAAGATTGTGGTCTTCACTGGCGCTGGCATTAGCACTGAATCGGGGATTCCCGACTTTCGCAGTCCCGGTGGAATCTGGAGCCGGTTTGACCCCGATGACTTCACCTATCAGAAGTTCGTCGCCGACCCTGAGGCGAGGAGAAAGCAGTGGCAGATGCTCGGGGAGGGGCATCTAACTACCCTGGCTGAGCCAAACCTCGCCCACTACGCTATTGCCGAGCTTCATCAACTGGGCAGGCTTGATTGTGTCATCACCCAGAATGTGGATAACCTTCACCAGAAGGCGGGGGTGCCCGCAGAAATGGTCTTTGAGCTCCATGGTAATATGCAGCAGGCAGTTTGCTTAAGCTGTGGTCGGCAATATCCTTTTGAGCAGATTAAAGTCAGGCTGGACAAGGGCGAGGAAATCCCCGACTGCGAGGATTGTCACGGACTACTCAAGCCCAACGCCGTCTTCTTTGGCGAAGCTTTACCACAAGACGTGCTTGAGGAAGCGAGCCGCCGCTCGCTTAACTCTGACCTGTTTATTGTCATTGGCTCGACCCTAATTGTCTACCCGGCGGCCTATATGCCTATCTATGCCCATCAAGCCGGAGCCAAACTGGTCATCATCAACCTCAGCTCTACCCCGATGGACGGGGAGGCTAGCGTCCTCATCAGGGCTAGGGCGGGGGAAGCAATGTCCAAAATAGTAGACAAGGTGAAAGAAAAAGCTGGTATTTGACGGAGATAGAGAATGGTTATAACGGAGTTTCTTGACCTATCGGCGATGCTGGTTCCGGAGAGAACGGCTATCGCTTTTGAAGGCAAACGATTTAGCTATGCCCAGCTCAAGGAGAGGGTAAACCGCCTGGCTGATTCTCTAAGCCGACTTGGGTTAAAAAAGGGGGAGCGAGCCGCCATCATTGAGGTTAACTGCAATGAGTATGTAGAGGCTTGCTTTGCTACGGTGAAGTTAGGTGGTATCTTCGTCCCTCTGAACTTTAGAATAAGGGAGGAGGAGCTAATCTACCTGGTAAATAAGGCTGAGCCTAAAATTCTTTTTGTCGGCAGCCGCTATGCTGATATGGTGAAAAGCGTTAAACCTAAACTCACCTCGGTGAAGCATTTCATTGTCATTGGTGGCGAGTACAGGGGGATGCTGAGCTATGATGAGCTTATCGCCGCAGGCTCGCCAGAGGAAAAGACCTTTGCTCAGGTAGTGATGAAGATACCGTCATCCTCATGTTTACCGCCGGGACCACCGGCTTCCCCAAGGGAGTCCCCCAGGATAGCAATTCCTATAGCACCTACGTCCTGACCAGTGTTGAGCCCCCCAGTATTGAGGCACCCGCCGAGACAAATTTGCTGTGCATGCCCCTCTACCATGTGGCCGGAATGCAGGCATTGATGGCTAGCATCTACGGGGGCAGGACTATCGCCTTGATGCGGCAGTTTGAGGAGAAGGAGTGGTTTGAGATGGTGCAGGGGGAGAAGGCCACCCGGGTGATGTTAGTACCCACCATGCTCAAGCGAATTGTTGACAGCCCGGACTTTGATAAATATGACCTTTCCCGCGTGCGGGTGGTAACCTATGGTGCCGCTGCCTGTCCTTATGAGGTGCTGAAGAAAACTATAGAGCGCTTCCCCGGTAGAGCCCTGATTAATGCCTTTGGTGGTACCGAGACCTCTTCCACCATAGCTGCGCTTAGAGCGGAAGACCAGGTAATCACCGGTAAGGAGAGTGAGGCGGAGAGGGAAAAGAAGTTAAGGAGGCTTGCCTCCTCCATCGGCCTGCCGGTAGGCGATGTGGAGATTCAGGTTCGGAATGAGGCGGGTCAGCCGTTGCCGCCGGGTAAGCTTGGCGAGATTGTCGTCCGCGGCCCCAGGGTGATGAAGGGCTACTGGAAGGATGAGGCGAAGACGAAGGAAGCTTTTACCGCCGACGGCTGGTATCGCACCGGCGATATGGGTTATAAGGATGAAGAGGGCTATATCTATCTTACCGGCCGGGGCGACGATGTTATTGTCAGAGGCGGCGAGAACATCGGCCCTGATGAAGTGGAGAGCGTCCTTTACTCCCACCCCAAGGTTGAAGAGGCGGCGGTGATTGGGGTCAAGGACCCGGAATGGGGGCAGCAGGTCCGGGCTATAGTCAGGCTTAAGCCGAGGGAAACTGCCACCGAGGAGGAGGTTTTTAACTTCTGCCATTCCCGGCTGGCCGGCTATAAGCGCCCGACCTCGGTAATCTTTGTTAAAGAGGAACTGCCCAAGACCTCTACCGGCAAGGTCCTGCGGAGGCTTCTCCGCGAGAAATACGGACAAGCCTAGGCTGAAGAGATTCCCCCGTAACTTAGGCTAACCGGCGACATAATATCTCCTATCTAGACCCAGTTTGTTAGGGTTAACCCTCCCCTTATTTCCCTCTTTGCTTGAGAGGCTGCCGATGTAACCAGGCTTCCCTATCCCTTATGTCACGGTCAAAGAGCAGTCGGTTAAGCAGGAGCTGGTGGGGAGGCACCGAGGCAGTAACCGAGGTCTTGGGCGCGGTTAGTCGCCTTATGACCACTAGCAGGAATATAGCCAAGAAACCTAGAGATATTGATAGGGGCTCTTTAATGCCAAAGGGCTGACTAAGGAACCAGCTACACAGGGGCATAAGCTGCCGCGGCCACTAGTGTCCCCAGAGATAGCTGTCGGAAGGGAGTAAAAAGGAAGGCAACAGCTAGTAATATCAGCGTCAGCCACGGTGCTAAGAAAAGAAGCACGCCCACGGTAGTCAAAACACCTCTGCCGCCACTGAAGCGGAGAAAAACTGGCCAGTTATGCCCGACGATAACCGCTATGCCGACCATGACTTGCTGGTAAACTTCCAAGCCTATCAATTTGGCAATATAGATAACTACCATTCCTTTGACCAGGTCAAAAACGATTACGGGGATAGCCCACCGCTTAGAAACAGTGGCTAATACATTTGTCGCGCCGACATTACCGCTGCCGTATCGCCTGATGTCTATTCCCCGCGACCACCTGGCGGCCAAATAAGCCGCGGGAACTGAACCGAGGAGATAGCTGCCTAATAGTAATAGGACAAAATTAATCGCCATAAGCTCCCTTCATAACCTGAGTTTGGGGTTTCTCTGTTTCGCCAGGGCTATCAGTCGCTCCACGGCAGCCATTGGCAAATCAGTGCCACCAATGGCAGTCTCGGTGGGGTCAAGACCGTGGTAGTCACTACCACCGGTGGCAATAAGCCCGTGTCTATCGGCAATTGTTACCAGTCTATCGACTTCCTCTGAGGTATAGCCGTTATAGTAGGCTTCAATCCCGACCAGCCCGCCTGCCTTTAGCTCCATAGTCATCGCCTCCGGGTCAGTGAGGGTCAACGGGTGGGCGAGCACTGGCAGCCCTTTAGCTTTAATTATTAGCGCCACTGCCTCGGTGGGGGTCATCTTTTCCCGCGCAACATAGGCCGGGCGGTCGTGGCCCAGATATTCGGTAAATGCCTGCTTAAATGAGGTAATATAACCCTTTTCTAGCATGGCTTGGGCAATATGGGGACGGCCGATAGAGCTACCGCTGGCTATCTCCATAACCCGCTGCCAGTCAATATTGATACCCAGCCTCTTCAGTTTCGCCACCATCTTTTGTCCTCGCTGAAGTCGGGAGTTTTTAAACTTCTGCAGGGCGGCGTTAAACTCAGGGTCGGTATAATCTATGAAGTAGCCGAGGATATGAATCTCATTATGAGGGATATCGGTGCTGATTTCAACGCCGGGTATAACCTTTAGCCCGGTAAAGGCACAAGCGGCGGCCTGGGCG
Source organism: uncultured delta proteobacterium (assembly GCA_963739245.1). Lineage (GTDB taxonomy): Bacteria > Chloroflexota > Dehalococcoidia > Dehalococcoidales > BS750m-G39 > CAVTZP01. The sequence continues at coordinate 46,163 of CAVTZP010000003.1, read as the reverse complement.
GAGACAATCCCGTCTATACTGTCATGGTCGGTCAGGGCGATAAAGCTTAACCCCCGCCCCGCTGCCTCCCGGACAATATCTGCCGGGGTGAGCTTACCGTCAGAGGCGATGGAGTGGATATGTAGGTCTGCCCGGCTCATTACTATTGCACCTCCCGGTAGATTCGTTCAATGCTTATTGCCCGGCCCGTGTCATCAGCCACCTTAAGCAATATAGCGTTAAGGGCAGTTTTACCCTTACCCACCCCTAAACGATGGGGCATCTGGGTCAAGAAGCGCTGAATTACCGCCTCGGCGTCATCACCGATAACCGAGTCTATGGGACCGCTCATGCCGATATCGGTGACATAGGCAGTGCCATGAGGCAGTAACTGGGCATCAATAGTCCCGACATGGGTATGGGTGCCGAGCACAGCGCTGACCCTCCCGTCCAGATACCTTCCCATTGCCACCTTTTCTGATGTTGCCTCAGCGTGGAAATCAACAATGATAATTAGCGGCTCAAGCTTGGCCAAGAGTTGGTCCATAGCCCGAAATGGGCAATCAAAATCGCCGATAAAGGTTCGGCCAATCAGGTTAACTACTGCCACCCCCCTAGTGACTAAATACCCTTTACCCGGCACCCCCGGGGGGTAATTTAAGGGGCGAATGATGGGCATATCACTATCAAGGTAGGGGATGATTTCCTTCTGCGCCCATATGTGGTTACCTGAGGTCAATACGTCAACGCCGCTATTGAGTAGCTCCTTGGCGGTGGCTAAGGTTAGCCCCACGCCGCCGGCGGCATTCTCAGCGTTGGCAATAACCAGGTCTAAACCATATTGCTGACGCAGACCTGGTAAAAGCTGGCTTATCGCCCTCCTACCAGGTCTGCCCACGAGGTCACCTATTGCTAGTATCAGCACTATCTTTCCTACTTTGCATAATCTGTGGCTCTTGTCTCCCTGAGTACGGTAACCTTTATTTGCCCTGGATACTCCAGACCCTCCTCTATCTTCTTAACGATGTCCCGGGCGAGCCTCATTGCCCCAAGGTCATCAATCTCCTCCGGCTTAACCAGGATGCGAATCTCACGGCCGGCTTGAATGGCATAGGACTTTTCCACTCCCTTGAAGCCATTGGCTATATCCTCCAGTGCCTTCAGCCGCTTCAGGTAATGTTCCAGAGACTCACGCCTTGCCCCCGGTCTGGCACTACTAATGGCATCAGCCGCCGCCACAATAAAGCCCCAGATGCCGGTAGTCTCAGTCTCAAGGTGGTGCTCAGCGATGCCCTGGACAACCTCAGGGGATTTATCCCATTGCTTAACCAGGTCAGCTCCGATGGCGGCATGAGAGCCTTCCACCTCCCTGTCTACCGCTTTGCCAATGTCATGAAGCAGCCCGGCTCTCTTGGCGATGGTAACATTAGCCCCCAGTTCCCCGGCAATCATGCCCGCGAGGTAGGCAACTTCAATGGAGTGGGCTAACACATTCTGTCCATAGCTGGTGCGGTACTTAAGCCGCCCCAGCAGCTTAAGTAGCTCAGGGCGCAGCCCGTGCACCCCGGTTTGGTAAGCCGACTGCTCTGCAGTGCTATAGATAGTTTGCTCCACCTCCTCCTTAGTCTTGGCGACTACCTCTTCAATGCGGGCGGGGTGGATGCGACCATCAAGGATAAGCTTGGTTAAAGCCAGGCGGGCTATCTCTCGCCGCACCGCGTCAAAAGAGGATATGGTCACCGCTTCCGGGGTATCATCAACGATAAGGTCAACCCCGGTAGCCTGCTCCAGGGCTCTTATATTACGTCCCTCCCTCCCGATAAGCCTTCCCTTCATCTCGTCACTGGGGAGGGGGACAGTCGCCACCGTTGTTTCCGATACCACCTCGGAGGCACTACGCTGTATTACCTGCGACAGAATCTCTTGGGCTTTCTTAGCGGCTTCCTCTTTTAGTTTGGCTTCCCACTCCCGAAGGCGTCTTGAGGTTTCATTCCTAATCTCAGTCTCCAGGTTATCAAGCAGGGCTTGTTTTGCCTCGGCGGTGGACATGCCTGAAATCAATTCTAGCTGCTTTAGCTGCCGGCTCTTAGTCTCCTCAAGTTGACTGCGAACGGAATCCGACTCCTTTTCCTTAGTCACGAGATTGCGCTCCCGTTGCTCCAAACCCTCCTGCTTCCGCTCCAAAGTCTCTGTCTTTTGTGCCAGGCGGTTTTCCTGGCGCTGTAGTTCGGCGCGCCGTTCTCGATTGTCGACCTCAGCGGCTACCTTGATTTTCTCGGCTTCCCGTTTTGCCTCATTAATTGCATTCTTGGACCCAGCCTCAACTTCACTGGTTATTTTGGCTACTTTCCTCTGGGCAATGCGGAGCTGACGGTTTAGCATCATCCTCCTGAAGAGGAAGGTAGCCATGCCGCCGAATACCACCCCTATGATGAAGCCGAAGAAAACGCCTAAAGTTGCTACTATTCCCATTTCTCTCCCCCTTTATTTTTTGCTTTCCCCCCCTTGAGAGAATAGATGATAGATAGCTAATACTACCCCTGTTCCTGCCACAACCTTTCCACAGTATGAGTTATCACCCTATAGCCAAAACCCCGCCGCTTGAGATATTCGCTCAGCCGATGATGAAAGCCCTGGTAGTCAGAGCTGGGCAAATGGTGAGCCCGGCTCTGGGCTGCCCGATAGGCGCTATCTTCATCGTCAACATCAGCCACTACCTGGTTTATGATGTCATCAGGCACTCCCTTTTGCCTTAGCTCTAAGGCGGTTAGCCACCGACTGCGGGGGCGAAATGACTGGCGGTTATCCTTCCAGAATTGAGCAAAAGCCAAATCATCCACCAGCCCTCGCTCCCTCAACCTGGCTACCACTGCCTCCACATTATCACCATTAAAGCCACGTCTTCTTAGCCGCTCCCTTAGCTCAATTTCGCTCCGCGGCCGGTAGTCAAGGTAGCGAAGGGCAGCATTAAGGCAGCGCTGAAATAGGTCAGACCTAGTCAGTGCCTCAACGTCGCCTTCAGATAGCTCCTGTCCCACCCCTAAGCCCTGTTTTACTGCTACCTCAGTCTCCAGGCTGAAGGCAAACCTGCCGTCTAAGAAGACATTTACCCGCTTCCCCTGTCTTCTCCCGGCGCGGATGGCAGTGACCTTTTTCATCCTCCCCCCTTCAAAGACATAAGGCTGGAGCTTAAGCCCCAGCCTTATTCAATTGCCATTTAATTTTTAAACAAGTACAAGATTAGTGACTACTGGTGGTGATGGCTGAGGCTCTAACCCGCTGCTCAATCTCCTGGGCAAGCTCAGGATTTTGGCTCAGGTACTGTTTAGCATTCTCCCTACCCTGCCCCAGACGAATATCACCATAGGAGAAAAAGGCACCGGTCTTCTTTATTACCCCCAGCTCTACACCAAGGTCAATGAGGTTACCCTCTTTGCTTATCCCGTGGTCAAACATAATGTCAAACTGGGCAGTTTTGAAGGGAGGGGCAACCTTATTCTTGACCACCTTGGCCCGGACAACGTTGCCGATTATGTGATCACCCTGACTTATGCTCTCTACCCGCCTCAGGTCAATCCTTACCGAGCTATAGAATTTCAGGGCTCTGCCCCCTGGTGTCACCTCAGGATTACCGAATACAATCCCAACCTTTTCTCTTAGCTGGTTGATGAATACTACGGCTGTGCCTGACTTACCGATAGCGGCGGCTAGCTTTCTCAATGCTTGAGACATTAACCGTGCCTGTAAGCCGACATGAGCATCCCCCATCTCCCCCTCAATCTCAGCCTGAGGTACCAATGCCGCGACACTGTCAATGGCGATAACGTCAACCGCCCCACTCCTGACCAGTGCCTCGGTAATCTCCAGAGCTTGCTCTCCGGTATCAGGTTGAGAGATGAGCAGTTCATCAACATTGACCCCGCAATGGGCAGCATAGGTAGGGTCTAGGGCATGTTCGGCGTCAATATAGGCAGCCACCCCCCCCTTTTTTTGTGCTTCCGCAATTATATGTTGGGCGAGGGTGGTTTTCCCTGACGCCTCGGGACCAAATATCTCGGTAACCCTTCCCCTGGGGATACCACCGATACCTAAGGCTAGGTCTAACGCCAGTGAGCCGCTAGGAATGGCCTCCACTGCTGACAGGGCTGCCTCACCCAGCTTCATCACTGAGCCTTTGCCGAAGCGCTTCTCAATCTGGCTGATAGCTAGCTCCAGTGCCTTTCCCTTCTCCGTGGTCATATTCGTCTTAATTGCATCATAACATAACTACCCTGCTAAAACAAGAGAAAATAGACTGTTTATTAACCTCACCCCCTAACCCCCTCTCCTTCAAAGAAGAGGGGGAAGAATAAAAAAGAGGGGGGCGAAGCCCCCTCTTAAAACTACTTTCCCCTTAATCAAAAACTAGCCACCGGCGGGGGCTGGCGCTTGTGTTCGCTGGCGGCAATCATGGCCTCAATCCTTTTCTTAAGTACCACTGAGACTTCACCAGAAGCCAAATAAAGGTCAAGTTCGTCATAGCTGAGCCCAAGCTCCTCTTCGTCGGTCTGCCCCTCCCATAAACCGGCGGAGGGGGGCTTATTTATAATTGGCTCAGGGATACCCAAAAACTTGGCTAGCTCTCTTAATTGCCCTTTGAGTAGGTTGCCCAGGGGTTGAATATCCACCCCACCATCCCCGTACTTAGTAAAGTAGCCCACGGAGAGCTCATCCCGATTGCCCGACCCAGCCACCATATACTTGAGCCGATTGGCAAAGTAGTAGAGGGTGAGCATTCTTAGCCTGGCTTTGATGTTGGCTTGAGCCAGACGGCTGATATGGGGGTCTACCTTATCATCGGGCAATACCTTGAGCAGGGCATCAAAAACACTATCAAGAACCACCGTCGTGGTGGGGATGGAAAACTTATCTGCTCACCATGCGGGCATGCGCCATATCCTCCTTGTTACTGTAGCAGGACATGAGCACTGCCAGCGTGTTTTTAGGAAAGGCGCGATGAGAGAGCACTGCCAATACTGAGGAATCCACCCCCCCGCTTAACCCCAGCACCACCCCCTTACACCCGGCAGCTACTACCTTGTCTTGTATCCACAAAACTAATTTTTTGGCTAACTGTTCTGAGTTCATATCGCCTCGGTTGTTGCCCTAGATTATCAGTAGTATACTACTCTATAGCTATCTGGGCAAAAGATTTAATATGCCAGCCGACCTTATCCTCAATAATGCCAATGTAATAACCATGGACCCGGCTTGTCCCACTGCTGAGCTGGTAGCTATCAAGGGTAATAGGATTTTGGTTGCTGCCGGCAACGAGGCTTTGGAGTCGGTTAGGGGGGCGAGGACCAGAGTAATTGATTGCCAAGGCAGGACGGTTGTGCCCGGGTTTAACGATGCTCACTGCCATATCTTCTCCTTTATGAGAAGGTTGCGTGACCTTGACCTTAGTCCGTCATCGGTTAGCTCTATTGTTGACATAAAGACAGCTATCCGTCGTCGAGCCCAGAGCCTTCCCCCCGGCGACTGGCTCAGCGGTAGCGGTTACAATGAGTTCTATCTTGCCGAGAAACGGCACCCCAACCGCCGGGATTTAGATGAGGCAGCGCCCCATCATCCCGTAGTCCTAGTTCACCGCTCCCTGCACGCCTGTATCCTCAACAGCATGGCGCTCTCCCTGGCGGGTATTACCAGCCAGACCCCGGAACCGCCCGGCGCTCTGATTGAGCGGGAGCTTGAGACTGGTGAGCCGAGCGGTCTTCTCTTTGAGATGGTGGGCTATATCAGGGAGAGGGTAACGCCCCCGCTCTCCGAGGAGGAGCTAGCCGAGGCCGTAGCCTCAACCAATGAGCATTATCTCTCTATGGGCATAACCTCGCTGCAGGAGGCTTCAGCAACCAACGATTTGGCTCGGTGGCAGACCCTCAAGAAGTTTACCGAGAACGGTAGGCTTAAGAGCCGCGTGTCTATGATGTTTGGGCTTGACGCCCTGAGCCAATTTCAACAGGCGGGTCTAGGTTTTGGTTCCGGCGATAGTTATTTGCGCCTGGGAGGGGTAAAGCTCATGCTGAGTGAAGCCACCAAGCTGCCTGAGTTAAACCAGCCGGCATTTGCTGCCCACCAGGCCGGGTTTCAGCTTGCCATCCATTGTGTTGAGCCGAGCACGGTGGAGGCCGCCATCTCTATCCTGGAATATATCAACCGCCAGCTACCCATTACTGGGCGGCGCCACCGCCTGGAGCATTGCTCCGAGTGCCCACCGCCGTTGCTTGAGCGACTAAGCCGGCTTAAGGCGATGGTGGTTACCCAGCCCCCCTTTGTCTACTATAGTGGTGAGAGATACCTAGCCACTATCCCCCCTACCCAGCTAAGGTGGCTGTACCGTATTAAGTCCTTTTTTGATGGTGGTCTGGTTGTCGCCGGTAGCTCGGATTCGCCGGTGGTTCCGGATAATCCGCTGGTTGGGATTTATGCCGCCGTCACCAGGCGGGCGGAGTCAGGGCAGGAGCTATCGCCTGAGGAGCGCATCTCGGCTCAACAGGCGCTGGCGATGTATACCATAAATGCCGCCTGCGCCTCTTTTGAGGAGGATATAAAAGGCTCAATCATGCCGGGTAAGCTGGCGGATATGGTGGTATTGAGCGCTGACCCCTTGAAATCGCCCCCGGAGCAAATTAAGGATATTCGGGTGGAGATGACCATTATTGATGGCAGAGTGGTGTGGGAGGCTTGACCACTTAGCTCTTCTAGTAAACCGCAGATAACCCCCAGCCACCACACCCAGAATTATTGCCAGCCCGGCGGTTATGCCAGCACAGAATAGGGCGGCATCATAGAAAAAGCCTTCGGGGAAGAGCATTATCAGGTAGTCCCGGGTCGGGTCAAGCAGCCAGAACTCATTGCTGAAACTTATAAGATGGAACTGCCAGAAGAGTTGTTCAAAGCCAAGGAGTGTCCCCAGCCCCAGAGCCAGCATCAGGCCCAAGGTGATGCCACCCCCACCAACCAAACCCCATGCCAGATGCCGCCAGTATCTTCTCTTGCGCCAGAAGAGGCAGACCCCGCCGTAAGCCAGAGCATAAGCCAGTGTCCCCAGCAACACCCAGTAATCCAGCTGGATTAGTCCCTTGACATCCTTAAGGTGAGTTGCCTCGCGCTGGTTAAATAATGCAAACGGCTTGCCGTCTTTTATTACGCTAAGGCTGATATATTCCTCCTCGGAGTTGAAATAGCCAATCAGCCCTCGGGCTGCCTTGTCCAACTCCGAGCTGGCCAGGCCGGTAGTCTGGCTGACATTATATTTTTCAAAGCCATATTTATAGAGCCAGAGGCTATTAGTTGCCCAGCCCAGGCTGGCGGTGAGTAGTAAGATGGGCAGACAGAGCATGAATAGCCATTTAGCTAAAATACCCAAAGTCCTCATTTTCACCCGTTAAGATTCTACACTTTCAGAGCTTAAAATAATAGCTTTATCCACCTCACCCCATTTTCAGGGAACCCGAATTTCATATGGTAACCTCGCCCCCTTAGTCCCCCTCTCCTTCAAAGGAGAGGGGGATAAATTAAAAAGAGGGACTTTGTCCCTCTAAAACTCCCTATAATGTATTCGGGGCTAACGCCCCTCTTAGACACCCGCTTAAGTTGGGGTTTCCCCTTCAAAGGGGGATATTCTTTGAGACCTAAATAACACCGTACGATGCCCTTGACAGCCTAGAACACTATGCTATAATAAGTACAGCATAGATATGCGAGGTAACAAAACAAAAAAGGAGGTCGTTAGCTCATGAACAAAACCACGAAGAAAAATTTGGGAATGACCAGTTTTATCCTCTTTTGCATTGGCTTAGTATTAGCTGTTGTTGCAGGTGTAGTACTTCCGGCGCATGCCATTATTGCCATGGTCTTGGCAATCCTCGGTCTCATAATCGGCGTTATCTATGCTGTTGGTGCCAAAGAAGTTAGCACCTTGCTTCTTGCTACCATAGCCCTGTTGGTAATGGCAGCTGCCTTAGCTCCCGTTGCAGTTCTGGGCGTAGGTCAATTAGTTACCAGCATGGTCGTGAACTTTGCTGCTCTGATGGCGCCAGTAGCCCTTATTGCGGCAATAAAAGCACTGCTAACAATAGGCCTCGAAAAGTAAGCGTAATTAAGAAGAATAGTCACAATTTCAAACAAAAAAGCCAAGCCATAAACGGTCTGGAGGTTTGGCTTTGCGTAGAATGGGGAGAGATTTTGAGAGGGGCGAAGCCCCTCTCTTATTTATTTCCCCCTTCCCTTGTAAGGGAAGGGGGTTAGGGGGATAGGTTGCCAAGTAGTTAAAATAATTCTGGTGTTTAATTTCTGAACCATTACGTCTTAAAGCGATACCCTAAAAAACTAAACCCTGTGCTATAATTAAGCCATGTTCAACCATCTCCATATCCATACCGAGTATAGCCTCCTTGACGGCATGTGCCGCATCCCCCAGCTTATGCGGCGAGCCAAAGAGCTTGGTATGGGCAGCCTGGCGATAACCGACCACGGCGTTATGTATGGCGCCATCAAGTTCTATCTGGAAGCCATAGCGGCAGGGATAAAGCCCATTATCGGCTGTGAGGTTTATGTCGCCCCGAACAGCCGCCTCAGCCGCAATGCCGCTGATAAAAATCACCACCACCTTGTTCTGCTGGCTAAAAATCAGACCGGTTACCACAATCTAATCCAGCTCACCACCAAGGCACACCTTGAGGGCTTTTACTACAGGCCGAGGGTGGATAAGGAGCTTCTTGAGCAGTACCACGATGGTCTTATTGCTCTCAGTAGCTGCCTTGCCGGTGAGGTTCCCCGGCTTGTTCTTGGCTGGCGCCTTGAGGAGGCAAAACAGGTTGCCTTGTGGTATAAGCAGACCTTCGGCGATTTCTACCTGGAGATACAGCGCCATCCCATTCCTGAGCTGGAGCAATTAAACCCGGCTCTTATATCTATGGCTGAGGAGCTGGATATACCCCTGGTCGCCACCAACGATGTCCACTATATTAATCAGGAGGATGCCCCATCTCATGACCTTCTTATGTGTATTGGCACCAACTCCTCGATCCATGATGACAAGAGAATGAAGATGGCGGGCGATTTTTATTACCTTAAGAGTCCCGCGGAGATGGCGGAGCTTTATAAGGATATTCCTCAGGCACTGGAGAATACCGAGCGTATTGCCGATATGTGCAACCTCAAGCTTGAGTTTGGTCGTCTTCATCTCCCTGAGATTGACCTGCCCGAAGGTAAGACCGCCGACCAGTTCCTGGCTGACCTCTGTCATCATGATCTCCCCCGATACTACCCCAACCCTACCCCGGAGATAAGAGAGCGGCTTGACTATGAGCTGGAGGTGATAAAAAAGACCCAGTTTGCCAATTACTTCCTTGTTGTCTGGGACATCATCTCCTTTGCCAAAAAGCAAAACATTCTATGCGGGGTTAGGGGGAGTGCTGCGGCCAGCATTGTCCTGCGCTGCCTGGGTATCACCGAGGTTGACCCCATTGAGAATAAGCTGGTCTTTGAGCGCTTCCTTAACCTTGAGCGCAAGGAGATGCCGGATATAGATTTAGATTTTGAGGACGCCCGCCGTGATCAGGTTATTGCCTATGTAACGAATAGGTACGGCAAAGACCATGTGGCCCAAATTATAACCTTTGGCACATTAGGGGCGAAGGCGGCGCTCCGGGATGTGGGGCGGGCTCTGGGCATGAGCTATAGCGATGTTGACCGCGTTGCCCGGCTGGTCCCGTTTCGACCGGGCATGACCCTGGACCGGGCTATGGAGGAGAACAGCGAACTGCGCGCTATCTACGAGGAGGATAAAATCGTTAGCAATCTGGTTGATTCCGCCCGAAGGCTAGAAGGTATTTCCCGCCACGCCAGCACCCACGCCGCCGGTGTCGTTATCTCTAAAGAGCCGCTCACCAGATATGTCCCGCTCCAGCGGATAAGCCGGGCTGACGATGAGGCTACGGTTATGACCCAGTTCCCCATGGAGGACATTGCCCAGATTGGGCTGCTCAAGATGGACTTTCTCGGTCTGGCTAATCTGACGATTCTGGGCAAGGCAAAGGAGATTATTGGCCAGAGCCGTGGGCAAGACATTGACCTGCACCGTATCCCCACGGATGACGCCAGGACCTTCGCCCTGCTGTCTTCAGGAGAAACCACCGGCGTCTTTCAGTTAGAGGGGGCGGGCATGCGCCGTTATATCAAGGAGCTTAAGCCAACCACCTTCAGCGATATCGCCGCCATGATTGCCCTCTATCGCCCCGGCCCTATGGAGCATATTCCCACCTTCATCAAAGCCAAGCATGGCCTTGAGCCCATTCGCTACCCCCACCCGGCACTGGCCGGCATCCTTGAGGAGACCTACGGGGTAATTGTCTATCAGGACCAGGTGCTGTTTATTGTCCAGGCTTTTGCTGGCTATAGCCTGGGGCAGGCTGATATCTTCCGCAAGGCGATGGGCAAGAAGATTCCTGCGGTGATGAAGGAGGAGAAGCGTAATTTTATTGCCGGCGCTAAAAAGATGGGGTATACCGGCGAGGTCGCCGAGGAGGTCTTTGCCCTCATTGAGCCCTTCGCCGGCTACGCCTTCAACAAGGCTCACAGCTTCAGCTATGCCCTTATTGCCTACCAGACCGCCTATCTCAAGGCAAACTACCCGGCGGAGTATATCACCGCTTTCCTGATTACCAATGCCGACCAGCTGGAGAAGGTGGCTACTGCGGTTGCTGAGTGTCGGCGCCTTGGCATCAGCGTCCTGCCCCCTGATATAAACCGGAGCCAGACTAGCTTTTCCATAGAGGGTGATGGGGATGGTGCTCCCGCCATCCGCTTCGGGCTAGCCGCCATTAAGAATGTGGGGGCGGGGGCAGTAGAGCCCCTGGTTACCGAGCGGGAGAGGGGTGGTGAGTTCAAGTCAATTGAAGACCTCAGCCGGCGGGCTGATATGCGCAATATTAACCGGAGGGTATGGGAAAGCCTGATTAAGGCTGGAGCCCTGGACTGCCTTGGCGACCGCGGCACTCTACTAAATAATATCACCCGTATCATGGCTCTCGCCCAGCGGGAGCAGCACCTACGGGAGACTGGGCAATCGACCATGTTTGACCTCTGGGGCAAGACTATGCCCACCCCCATGCCCAGCCTCGACCTGGAGCCGGCCGAAATCCCGATTAAAGATAAGCTAGCCTGGGAGCGGGAGCTGACCGGGGTATACCTCTCGGAGCATCCCTTCACTGCCTTTGCCGACAAGGTGGCTTCAGAGAATACCACCCTATGTGGTCATATTGATGCTGAGCTGGCGGGGCAGGCCGTTATCGTTGCGGGAATGGTCGCCTCGGTTCATCAATCATTCACCAAAGACCGTCGCCCCTTTGCCAGCATTGTCCTGGAAGACCTTGACGGCAGGGTGGAGGTAATGGTCTGGCCCAAGGTCTATGCCACTACCAGGGACCTGTGGCAGGAAGGCAATATACTGCTGGTCGAGGGCAAGGTGAGGCTGAGGGATGACCAGGTGCAGCTAAGCTGCGAGTCGGTGCGCCGCTACCAGCCAGAGGCAGCCCAGAGTAAGGAACCAGTGTTAGCTGAGGCGACCCCACCCCCGGTCAAAAGTCGACGGCTGGTGATAAGCATCAGCCAGACCTCCGACGAGGAAACTGATACTGCCTATCTTCATAAACTGATTGAGGCGTTGAGGGTCTTCCCCGGGGATGATGAGGTGAACCTTTGTGTTACCAATGAACAAAAGGTGTTTAACCTCAAGCTGGCTAATATCTATATTGATTACTGCCCCGAGCTCCACCAGCGCCTGCTAGAGCTGGTGGGAGAAGGAGGGCTAAGGGTGGAGACCAATGGCTAAAGCCAAGAAATGGGTAGTCTTGACCACTGCCCCTGACCAGCTGACCGCTGAGATGTGGCAGGATATCCTCCTTCAACAGGGCATTCCGGCGATGATTAATCCCCAGGATGCCGTCTCATTTCTGGGGGTCTCGACCTTCCCCTGCCGGATTATGGTCGCCCCTGACCACCTCAAACAAGCTAAGGAAATCCTGGCCAGCCTGCAACTGGAGGAATAGGCAAATGATAAAGAAGGATGCCTCACCAGGCCACCGAAAAAGGCTAAGGGAAAAGTTCCTCAGGTCAGGGCTTAGTGGTTTTCATGACTATGAGATTATTGAGTTGCTACTGACACTGGGCTCACCCCGCCGGGACTGTAAGCTGCAGGCAAAAGAGGTTATCAAGAAATTCAAAACTCTGAGAGAGGCACTATCGGCCTCTCCCGAAGAGCTACAGCAGATAAAGGGCATTGGCCCTCATAGTGCCTTCGGCATTAAGCTGGTTCGTGAAGTAGCTGCCGAGTTTCTCCGGCAGAAGGTTATTGATAAGCCAGTATATAAAACCGGCCGGGAGATTTTTGACTATCTCTATCACTCAATGCGGCACCTCAAGATGGAGTTATTCAAGGTCATCTACTTAAATAGCCAGAACCAGATTATTGACATTGCTGACCTCTTTGAGGGGACGGTTAACTCTAGCTCTATCTATCCCCGGGAAGTCATGAAAGCCGCCATCAAGCACGATGCTGTCTCCCTCATTTTTGTCCACAACCACCCCTCGGGCGACCCCGAGCCCAGTAAATATGATAAAGAGATAACCAGGGATTTGGTCTTTGCCGGTAATATTATGCGGATTAGGGTGCTGGACCACATCATCATCGGCAATGACCGGTACTATAGCTTCGCCAGCCAGGGACTGATTGAGGAATATGAAACGGACTTTTTAAACTTGAGAACCTCAGGGACTGCCGAGGCGAAACGAAGGCGATATGAGACTAGACTGTCAGGCACCAACTTTTTAAAACCCCGCTAACTATGCTGGCGCACGATAGGTTTTACATTCCCGCATTGTTAGGTAAAGTGAGGATAACTTACCTTGACTCCTGGTTTAAATTGTGATAGACTATTGCAGACATTAGGTGTCAATTATACTAAATACTACTCAATAATACCCAGGTTAGCAATATAGTCTCTGGCTTATAAATCTAAGAGTTTCAGGAATGAGGAGAGGAAGGCAATGGCAATATGGCAAGGCTAATGACAGTTAGTGAAGTGGCTGATTATTTGCGGGTAACCAAGAAGACCATATATCGGTTGCTCGTGCGAGGCAAAATCCCGGCAACCAAGGTTGGTAACCAGTGGAGATTTTCCCAGGCTTCAATTGATAGGTGGCTTCAAAAGAACTCGGTCTCGGTAAAGGCAAATATCCTTGTTGTTGATGATGAGGGGGTGATTAGGTCACTGTTTAAGACAATCTTAGTGGATTTAGGGCACCGGGTGACAGGTGCTGAGACTGCGGTTAAGGGATTGGAGCTGGTGAAACAGCAGGATTTTGATTTGGTTTTTCTCGACCTTAAAATGCCGGGTATGGATGGGGCTGAGCTTTTTCACCAGATAAAGGCCATCAAGCCCAAATTGCCAGTAATTATCATAACCGGCTATCCCGATAGTGAGATGATGGGGCGGGCTTTAGCCTATGGTCCCTTTGGGGTTATGAATAAGCCTTTCGGTGAGTCTGACATTGTTGACGCTGTCAACAACTTTCTTAGAGTTATTACCGCTTAAACTTGACATCGGTTAACCGGTAGTTTTAGTGGGAGGAAGGGGGTAAGCATGAGAACAAAGATGAAAATTGCTGAATATGAGGACAAACTGCTATGTGACCTGCTTGATATTATCCGCTTCACCGATGGTGTCTCGGCAAAGCTCCATCGTGTACTGAACGAAGCTAAAATCTACCAGGTGGTGAAGGATGAGTTTGCCAAATCGAGCCAGTACACGGCAGGCATTCTGTTATTGACCGATGACGGGGCAAGCCTCAGGCTCGCTGAAACCTCAGTAGCCTCCTCCAGGTTGAGGGTATTAGAGAGGGCGTCAGGGCTGCAGGCAAAAGGCTACAAGGTTAGTCTGAATCAGTCAAGCATCTACCGTCAGGTGGTAAGAGAGGGGAAGACCGTCCAGGCCAGCGTTAGCGATATAATAAGCGAATTTCTTCCCCGGCCGCTAGCCTATCTAATATCAAAGATTATGGGCTACGAGAAAAAATTCAGTATCCTGACGCCATTGCATCGGCAGGGAAAGGTCATCGGTGTCTTGGCTGTGTCTTGCTCTGATTTATGTGAATACCTTATCCACTCAGTGGAAAATCTGGCTCTGCATATTTCAACCGCTTTGGAACTTGTCCACGAACGTACCCAGCGTAACCGGGCGGTGCAAGCACTGAAGGAATACCATGCCCACCTTAAGGAGCTGGTGGAAGAGCGCACTGCCGAACTGAAAACGGTTAATGAAAAACTTCTGGGGGAAATCACCGAGCGTAAGCAGGCGGAGGAGACGCTGGCTGATGAAGCAACCCGGCGGCGTATCCTAGTCGATCAGTCCAGAGATGGGATCGTTATCCTTGACCAGAATGGCAAGGTATATGAGGCGAACCAGCGATTTGCCGAGATGCTGGGATATACTCCCAGAGAGGTCAGCAAACTCCATGTGTGGGACTGGGACGCCCTGTCGTCACGCGAGCAAATACTAGAGATGATCCGGACTGTTGACGCCGCCGGCGACCATTTCGAGACCCGCCACCGCCGCAAGGACGGTACGGTCAGCGATGTTGAAATCAGCACCAACGGGGCCGTAATCGCTGGCCAGAAACTAATCTTCTGCGTGTGCCGGGATATCACCAAGCGCAAAAAGGCCGAGGAGGCGCTTCAAGCCGAGAAGAACAAGCTGCAATCACTAATAGGTGCCATGGAAGATGGTCTCACCATACAGGATAAAGACTATAACATTATTTATCAGAATGAGCCACTGAAGAGAATCTTTGGTGACCACCCGGGGGAGAAATGCTACCGAGTCTATGAGGGTAGAGAAGAGGTTTGCGAAGGGTGCCCTGCGGAGAAGGCTTTCAGGGATGGTAAATCACACGCCTCGGAGAGGAGGGTGGTATCGCCTTCAGGGGAGGTTACCTTCGGGGAGAATACGGCTAGTCCCATTCGAGACGCGGGGGAAGGATTGTTTCCTGTCTTGAGATCAGCAGGAATATTACCGAGCGCAAGCAGGCGGAGGAGACGCTTCAAGCCGAGAAGAATAAGCTGCAATCGCTAATAGGTGCCATGGAAGATGGTCTCACCATACAAGATAAAGACTATAACATTATTTATCAGAATGAGCCAGTGAAGAGAATCTTTGGCGACAACCTGGGGGAGAAATGCTATCGGGCCTATGAAGGTAAAAAAGAGGTGTGCGAAGGGTGCCTTATGGAAAAGGCATTCAGGGATGGTAAGTCACACACCGCGGAGAGAAGGGTGGTAGCGCCTTCAGGGGAGGTTATCTTCTGGGAGGTTACAGCTGGTCCCGTTAGAGACGCCAAGGGAGACATTGTTTCCTGTCTTGAGATCACCAGGAATATTACCGAGCGCAAGCAGGCGGAGGAAGCGCTGGCTGATGAAGCGACCCGGCGGCGTATCCTAGTCGATCAGTCCAGAGACGGCATCGTTGTACTTGATGAGAAAGGCAAGGTATATGAGGCGAACCAGCGATTTGCCGAGATGCTCGGATACTCCCCTAAGGAGGTCGCTCAGCTCCATGCGTGGGATTGGGATACTCAGTGGACACGCGAGCAACTGCTGGGGATGATCCAGAGTGTTGACGCCGCCGGCGACCACTTCCAGACGTACCATCGTCGCAAGGATGGTACGGTCTATGACGTTGAAATCAGCACCAACGGGGCCGTGTGCGCGGGTCAGAAGCTGGTCTTCTGCGTGTGCCGGGACATCACCGAGCGCAAACAGATGGAGGAGGCGCTTCAATCCGAGAAGAATAAGCTGCAATCAGTAGTAGACGCCATGGAAAGTGGTCTCAGCATACAAGATAAAGACTATAACATTATTTATCAGAATGAGCCGTCAAGGATAGCTGCTGGTGGCAACTACGTGGGGAAGAAATGCTACCGAGCCTATGAAGGTAAAAA
Source organism: uncultured delta proteobacterium (assembly GCA_963739245.1). Lineage (GTDB taxonomy): Bacteria > Chloroflexota > Dehalococcoidia > Dehalococcoidales > BS750m-G39 > CAVTZP01. The sequence goes on along the minus strand of CAVTZP010000003.1, from coordinate 30,146 downwards.
AGAGGTGTGTAAAGGGTGTCCTATAGAGAAGGCGTTCAGGGACGGTAAGTCACATACCGCGGAGAGGCAGCGGGTAACGCCTTCGGGGGAGGTTACCTTCTGGGAGAATACGGCTAATCCCATTAGAGACGCCGGGGGAGGGATTGTTTCCTGTCTTGAGCTCACCAGGAGTATTACCGAGCGTAAGCAGGTGGAGGAGGCGCTGCGAGAGTCTGAGGAGCGGTTCCGTTCCATCGTGGAAAATTCTCAGGCCGGGATAATGATTTTAGATGACGCCTATCGGTTCGTCTATGTGAATCCCCAGCTACGTCAAATGTCAGGGTATTCTCGTAAGGGGCTCATTGGGCAGGATTTCCGCAAATTTCTCGACGAGGAGAGCAAACAACTCGTCGCCGATCGATACATCCGAAGGCAGAGGGGGGAGGAAGTCCCTCCCCGCTATGAGTTCAACATTGTCCGCAAAGGCGGTCAGAAGAGGCGTGTGGAAATCAGCTCCGCTGTGATCAAGGATTAGGCGGGAAAAGTAAAGACGGTAGCTCAGCTTTTGGACATTACCGAGCGCAAGCAGGCTGAGGAGGCACTGAGGGAGAGTAAGGAACAGTTGCGGAAGATGTTTGAATCTGTCACCGATGGGATATCAGTTGTTGATTTGAGCGGTATCATTACCGAAGTAAACCAAACAGCAGTGGAGATACATGGCTTTGGTTCCAGGGACAAGCTTCTGGGGAGAAACGCCTTGGAACTGGTTGCTCCCCGCGACCACGAGAGGATAGCCACCAACATGCGTAAGGCTCTAAAACAGGGGACAATTAGAGACGTGGAATACACCCTGCTTAAGGCAGATGGCACTGAGTTTCCCGGCGAGTTAAGCACCAGTGTGTTAAGGGATGCTTCGGGCAAGGGGGTTGGCCACATCACCATTGTCAGAGACGTCACCGAGCGCAAGCAGGCAGAGGAGAAGGAGAAGCAACTGCAGCAAGAGCTTTATCTTTCCCGAAGACTAGCTTCTGTCGGTGAGCTGGCCGCCGGGGTTGCCCACGAGATAAATAATCCCCTTACTGGCGTATTGGGTTTTTCTCAGCGACTGTTGAGAAAAAGCAGCGATGAGGAAGTCCGCCGTGATTTGGAAATAATCTATAGTGAAGCTCAGCGGGCAGCCAAAGTGGTGCAAAATCTCCTTACCTTTGCCCGCCGCCGTGAGCCAAAGAAGGAACATTCAAACATCAATGATATTGTGCAAAAGACTCTGGAATTGAGGGCTTACGAACTACAAACAGGCAACATTGAGGTTGTGACTGACCTCGCCCCTAACCTCCCCGAGATAATGGTCGATTTCCATCAGATTCAGGAGGTCTTTTTGAACATCGTCCTGAATGCTGAGCAGACGATGAATGAGGCACACGGTGAGGGGAAGCTCATTATCAAGACCCGGGAGATAAAAGACTATGTGAGGATTTCGTTTGCCGATAATGGCCCCGGGATTCCTCCCGAGCAACTGGACAAGGTCTTTGACCCGTTTTTCACCACTAGAGCGGAAAAGGGTGGGACTGGCTTGGGGCTCAGTACCTGTCATGGTGTTGTAACCGAGCATGGTGGCCGGATATACGCCAGAAGTAAACCGAGGAATGGGGCTACATTCTTTGTTGAGTTGCCGCTGTCCCGGGTTAAGGCTGCTGTTGGGCGTAGGTCTTAAAATCATACCAGGAGGATTCAGTGAAAAGGTTTTTGGTCTTGGTGGTAGTGTTAGCTATCTGTCTGGTGACGGGCTGCATTGGGGTTAAAAGCTATGATGACCCCGGGCAGACAATAGACATCAGCGTTAACCAGGAATTTGTTATTGCCCTTGGCTCTAATCCCACCACCGGCTATAGCTGGCAGGCAAGCTACGATGGGACGATGCTGGAGCTTGTGGGTGGCAAGAGTAAATATAAAGAAGAGGCAAAGAAGGGTCTGGTTGGTGCCGGTGGCGTTGAGTATTTCCGGTTTAAGGCGCTGAAGAGTGCGAGAACCATTATAACCCTGGTCTACAAGCGAGTGTGGGAAGAGTCAACCCCGCAGGATTTAACGAAGGTATTTACCATTCATATTAGGTAAATAGCCTTATCTAATATTATCTGAGGCTTCTAGCTGAAGAAGATAATTTTTTATCTCCGTTCCACCGCTGTAGCCACCGAGCTTGCCATCTTTTCTTACTACCCGGTGGCAGGGGATGATAATGGGTAGAGGATTTCTGGCTAGAGCTCTCCCCACTGCTCGCCCTGCCCTGACTTTGCCAAGCTGCTCTGCAACCCAGCTATAGCTCCTGGTCTCGCCGTAAGGGATGAGTCTGGTTATCTCCCATACCTGGCGCTGGAAGGCGGTAGCCGGGGAAAGGTCAAGCTCATCAGGAAAGGTTATCTTATGCCCCCTGAGGTAAGACCTGAGACGCTCCACCAAGTCCTCAAATAAGCGGGGAGCCGGGATGGCATAGTTTACCCTATCACCCAATAGCTGGCGCACTTCTTGAGCTGAGCGCTGGGGCAAGGTGGTACGCAGCAGTCCCCGGCTTGAGCCCAATATTCCTATCCAACCCCTATCAGTATTGGAAATGGTATATTTTAGCTCCCTGGCCATGGTGGGTGGTATTCGCTCAAATCAGTGACTACGGGAGGAGGGTCGAGATTTAGCTGGCTGCCTTCGCCGCTGTGAGTAAGCTGCCAGGAATATTAAGACGGCACCCAGGACAATGCAGACTAATATCTTGGCTATCCTTGGCATGTCCATAGTAAGGAAAAAGGCAAGGGTGAATATGCCAGAAAGGGCAGAAAGCCAGTACATCACCAGGTGGGCTGGAATAGGTTTTCTCCGGGCTGCCCGGTAGATTAGCCAGCCGATAAGAGCCAGCGTTAGAAGTACGGCTATAGCGATTAGCATCTTTTCACCAGCCTATTTCATCAAAGTATTTCCCCAGGAAGCCAAGCATGCCCACTATCAGCATGAGGCAGGCCAGCTTCCCTGGATCGGAAAGGTATTTCACATACTCTGCCGCTAGATAGGATATTCCCGAGATACAGAGCAAGACGCCGAAGCCATATAAAATATAAGTCCTCATCTTTTCAATACCATTATCATTCTGGCGTGGGAGGTGGCACCACTCCTTTAGGGTATACTGGCTCCATCTGCTGAGAATAATAAAAGTCCACCACTATGTTTCTCTCCACCCCGCCATAGCTAATTTTTACCGTATATTGGTTAGAGGGACCAGCTACCGGCTGTTCTAACTCCTCGGTTGATAGTGTCCACTCCACACTCACTTTGCCAAACGGCTTTATGGATTTTGTTTCCGAGAACAGGTCAAGGACCTTTTCGTTCTCCTTCCACACTGATGCCTGAATAAGAGTGGAGTAAGCAGAGAAGAGGCGGTTATCAATCTCATAGCGGAAGAATACCTTCTGTCCCCACTGTGCTGATATGTAATAAGTTATTTGGGTTTCTCCGGATGGGGTGGGATAGCGATGCAGCCAGTAATCAGGCTCTACTACCTGTTGCTGCTCTCCGGCGGTTACATAAACGGTGTCGTAGACACCCATATAACCATCAACAAAGAATATGCCGATGAGAGCCACAAAGCAGGCTAGAGCCAGATATAGGAATAGACCCTTTCGCATTGATTGTATTATATCAGATCTCCCGAGCCAGCACCAGCCCCCAAACCGAGATGGCTCCGGCTTGCTTCAGCGCCCGGGCACAGCCGTCAAGGGTAGCCCCGGAGGTGGAGACGTCATCTATGAGTAGAACCGGCTTGCCCTTCAGCCTCTGGTCACGGCAGGAGAAGGCATCGGCGACGTTGCTGCGCCGCTCATCAACGGTGGCTGTCCTCGCCTGGGGTGGGGAATGACGTGCTCGGATAAGGCAGTTATCTACGAGGGGCAATTTGGTGAGCTTAACCAGCTCTTGAGCCAGCAGGTGGGACTGGTTGTAGCCGCGCTCCCTTAAGCGTTTCGGGTGTAGTGGCACCGGCACCACCACCTCTCCCGGCACCGGGTTGGTGATGAGATAGTCATTGAGGCACTGGGCAAAGAGCCCAGCGATGGCTCTAAGGTTTCTATACTTCAGCTCGTGAATTGCCTGGCGTATTACCCCATCAAAGCGGAACGGGGAGCGGATGCCGTCTATCTCTGCCAACCAGCCAGCGCAACTGGAACAAAGTGTGGTGCTGGACTGGGGTCGGCCGCACCTGGGGCAAAGGGGAGATACAATTCTGGGTAACGACTGGCAGCAGGATGGACAGAGAAAATCTCCTTCCCTTCCGCAGCCAACACACCAGCGTGGAAATAGAAGGTCAAGTGCTATCCCCTTAAGTTTTTTTAACTGAGGAAGCACATTTAACCCCGTAATTTAGAGCTTCGGAGTGAACCGCTTAACTTTTAGCGGGAGCGTGAAGCCCCGCTGATTATGGGTTCGTTGATATAAATATCGCCGTTCCTGATTTTCAGGTTGAACCCACAATCAGGATTGGTGCAAACCCATGCCTTGTAGTGAATGTCTGCCCCTTGGCTGCCAAAGTCAGAAAGGGGCACCAGGTCGCCAGAATTGCATTTCTGGCATTTGGGGAAATTAGATTGTTCCATTAAGTCCACCTCCCAACCGAAATTAAGTCTGTCGCAGTATACACTATGTCGCAGTTGTTGACAAGGGCTTACCTAAGTTCAACGGAGCTGAGCTGGCTATAAATAGCCCCCTCCCTGGTTAGTTGACTTCGCATCAGGCTGACAGCATTTACCGGGAAGGTATAGCCCGCCTCAAATTTGGTGCTGGCGATAAGCTGCCCGAGCCTCTGCCGCTCATCGGGTGATGCTTGGTCACGAACTCGCGCCAGGGTGAGGTGGGGGGTGAATGCCCTCGCCTCAGGGGCAAAACCCAGTCTCGCCAGATTGGACTCGATGCCCTTCTGGAGCTGGAGTAGCTTATCCACCTCCCCGCTTATCCCCACCCAGATAACCTGTACCCGCCTCGGATTGGGGAAAACTCCTAAACCCTTAATCTCAAGGTGAAAGGGGGATACCCCCTGCGCCGCCTCCCCCATGGCTTCGGTTATCTGGCTAGTCATATCGGCATTAACATTGCCCAGGAACTTTAATGTCAGGTGAACGCTATAGGGGTCGACCCACTTTACGGAAAACTGGTTGCCTGATTTCAGTTTTGTCTGAAGCCGGGAAAGCCCGGCTCTTATCTCCTCGGGCAGCTCAACGGCAATAAAACAGCGTACCTGCTCCATGGCTATTTGCCTTTAATGCCGAGAAGCCTCCGGGCATTACCGGACAGGATGAGGTTCTCTATTTCTTCCGGCAGGTCGAGGGCTTTAATCTCGTCAATTAACCGCCCCTGTGCCAGCAGAGGATAGTCGCTGCCGAAGACAATCCTATCGGCGCCGACGAGCTGGATAACCTGATTATATACCTGGGGGGTATAGAGAAAGGGTGAGGCGGCGGTGTCAAAAAAGACGTTAGCCATCGCCTTCTTGACCTCGGGCATCAAGCCGTAGAAGGGCAGGCCACCTCCCCAGTGGGCACAGACTATGGTTAAATCGGGGAAGGCGGTAATAAATGGGTAGAGTATCTCCGGGGTGATACCCCCCTTCCCCGGATAGTTATGGCCTACGGGTTCGGAGGCGTGGGTGAGCAGGATTAGCTTATGCTTTATCAGTGCCTCAGCAAAGGGTGCCATTATGAACTCATCGGTGAGGTCAAAGAGCTGGATATCCGGTCTCATCTCGCCAATCCCCTTTATCCCTGCCTTAGCGCAGCGCTCAATTTCAGCCACCGCGCCCTCAGGTGACTGCGGCTGGACAGCACCGAAGCCAATAAGCCTCTGGGGGTAGCGGGATATTGACTCTAAGATGTAGTCGTTAGTTTCCACGCACAGCTCATGGGTAGTCCAGCCGATATTGGCGATGACCGAGACATCAACCCCGGCTTCATCCATACTGGCGATAAGCTCATCAGCGGTAGCGATTTTGGCGTCAGGGTCTGAGTAGAGGATGGCAAAGCACGGGTCACGCTCAATATACTTGTCGCGGTCTTTCTTTATCTCGGGGCGGGAATACGTGGGTGTGGAAGTCAATAATCATCGCCAGATTATAGCAAAGCCCTTAGCTAGCTTCAAGCCGTGAGTGGACGAGCTACCGGACTCAGTTTTTGAGTTATCCGGATATAAATATCTGCTTGTTCTTAATCAGCGGCTGGCTCCTCTGGCTTTTCCTCAGCCCCCTCTTCCGGAGCGCCTTCAGCCTCAGCCTCGGCGGCTACCGCTTCGGCAGCTACCACTTCCTCTACCTTCTCTACTTCTATACGTATCTCGGTGACCCTAACCACCATCTGGTCGGGGTCATTATTGACGGTAATGTCGGGGCTAAGGGGGATGTCTCTGACATAGATTGCCTGCCCCACTTCTGCAAGTGGGCTCAGGTCAACCTCTATCTGGGGAGGAAGCTTGTCGGGGAGGCACTCAATACTCAGGCTGGTCAGGCCGTGAGTCAGGGTGTGCCCCTTTCCTTTCATTGCCGGTGCTTCGCCAACCAGAACAATAGGAACATCAACCCTTACCCTCTCCGTTTTTCTCACCTGATAGAGGTCAACGTGAAGCAGTTCCCCGGTGCATGCATCCCTCTGAATTTCCTTGATGAATATGCTTCTTGGCTCTGTATCCCCTTTAATGCCGAGGGCGATAAGCCTGGTTCTTCCTGCCCGGGCAATGAGCCGCTGAAGCTTAGCTGTATCACACTGCAGGGCTAGTGACTCAAGGCCATGCCCGAAGAGGTGAGCCGGGGTGATTCCCTGGCGGCGCAAAAATCTTGTCTTCTTGCCCAATACATCCCTTTTACTCGCCTCTAGTGTTAAACCTTCCATTTTATCTCTCCTACGGCACTAATTAAAGCAGAGATGGAGATAAAAATCAAACTAGGTTTAAAGAGATTGTTTATTAACCTCACCCCTTGTATCCCCCTCTCCTAAAAGGAGAGGGGGAGGAATAGAAAAGAGGGGGGCTTCGCCCCCCCCTCTTAAAACTACTTCCCCCTTCCCCAAAGGGGAAGGGGGATACAGGGGGATGGGGTTAGATGGGGTTAACAGAAAAATCCAAGTTTAATATATAGACCTAGGTCTATGAGTGTAGTATAATTAAAGAACAGTAAGGGGTAATAATGGCGCTGTCAGAGAAAAGCAATCCTAAAGCCTCGGCTAAAAATATTAAAGCCGAGATTTTTTCATCAAAAGCGTCGGTAGCGGAGATGGAGGCTATGGCCAAAAGGCTACGTCGCCACATCATTACTATGATAGGGAAAGCGGGTAGCGGTCACCCTGGTGGCTCCCTTTCCGCAGTGGAGATTTTAACTGCCCTTTATTTCAAGGTGCTGAGACATAAGCCACTAGACCCTCATTGGCCGGATAGGGACAGGTTCATCCTGAGCAAGGGGCATGCTGCTCCCGTCCTCTATGCTACCCTGGCTGAGTGCGGCTACCTCCCCGTAGATGAGCTGCTTACGCTGCGGCAGATGGATAGTCGCCTTCAGGGTCATACTGATAGAACACTTACCCCCGGGGTGGAGATGTCAGCCGGGGCTCTGGGACAGGGCTTATCTTTTGCCATTGGCGTGGCTCTGGCGGGACGGATTAATTCTAAAGACTACCGGGTATATGTTCTACTGGGGGATGGGGAGTGTGATGAGGGGCAGGTGTGGGAAGCGGCTATGGCGGCTACCCACTTCAAGGTGGATAACCTGGTGGCGATAGTTGACAACAATGGGCAGCAACTAGATGGCTGGAACCGTGATGTGATGAACCTTGACCCCTTCCCGGCAAAGTGGCGGGCCTTCGGCTGGCAGGTTATTGAGGTTGACGGCCATAATATTCCCCAGCTTATCCAAGCCTTTGACCAGGCAAAGAAGATTAAAGGGCAACCAACGGTCATCATTGCCCATACGATAAAGGGCAAGGGGGTCAGCTTTATGGAGAGTAATAACGATTTTCACGGCAAAGCCCCCAACGCCGAGGAAGTAAAGCTCGCCCTTAAGGAGCTGGAGTAAAAATGGCGGAAGAGGTTTCCCTGAGAGAGACCTATGGCAAGACCCTACTTGAGCTGGGTGGAGAGAACCCGGACATTGTGGTCCTTGATGCCGACCTCTCTCATTCCACTATGACTGGACTCTTTGCCCAAAAATTCCGGGAGCGTTACTTTAATTGTGGTATTGCCGAGCAGAATATGGTTGGTATTGCCGGCGGGCTGGCGGCTTCAGGCAAAATACCCTTTGCCAGCACCTTTGCTGCCTTTGCCCCCGGGCGTTGCTTTGACCAGATTCGTCTGTGTATCGCTCAGCCTAAACTCAATGTTAAGCTGGTAGCTACCCATGGTGGCATCAGTGTTGGTGAGGATGGCGTCTCGCAGCAGTCTGTTGAAGACCTGGCTCTAATGGGCTCTCTGCCCGGCTTTACCGTTATCGTTCCGGCGGACGCTATTGAGACCGCCCAGGCGGTGAGGGCAGCAGCGGCTCACTATGGACCATTCTACATCAGGCTGTGCCGTCCCAAGCTGCCGCTGGTCTATGAGCGGGGCTATCAATTTAGTCTGGGCAAGGCGGTAACCATGAGGCGGGGTGGGGACGCCACGATAATTGCTATCGGCTTGATGGTCAAAGCGGCGCTGGAAGCTGCCGAGAGCCTCAGGCAGGAAGGTATAGACTGCCGGGTGCTAAATATGCCCACACTTAAGCCTATCGATGAGGCGGCGATAACTCAGGCTGCGGCTGAGACTGGGGCTATCGTTACTGCTGAGGAGCACCTTGAGCATGGTGGCCTGGGCAGTGCTGTGGCTCGGGTGGTTGCTCGGCACCAGCCGGTGCCGATGGAGTTTGTCGCAATTAAGGATACCTACGCCAAGTCAGGCAAGCCGGCGGAACTTTTTGAGCGGTATGGTCTTACTGCTAAGGATATTGAGCGGGGTGTGAGGTCAGTAATAGAAAGAAAGCGGCTAAGCCCTTCTCGTCCCTGAGGTGTTAACCATCCACCTTGTCCTGAGGAAATGGGTAAAGCCCACCAGACAGGGCAAGCCGATACTGTAAGTGATGAGTACCCCAGAGGCTCCCAGCCACCAGCAAACCAGTGGCAGCGGGACAAAGATAAAGGGTGCGGCTTTAGTTGTATCCCGGAGGGCAAAGTGGGCGGCTATTGCCGGTCCAGCGATTATTAGCATTGGTAGAGTTAATACGGCGAGCAGCACACCAATAGTAGTTGCCTCCCCCCGCCCTCCTCTGAAGTGAAGAAAGGCCGGCCAGTTGTGACCGATTACTGCGGCGACTCCAGTAGCCAGCACGGCGGGGAGAGGAATATTGGCTAGCTGAGCGATGACAACCGCCAGTGCCCCCTTGGCGGCATCAATAATACCTACCGCTACCCCCACCTTAGCCCCGAGCTGGCGAAAGGCATTGGCGGCACCCATATTCCCATCCCCAATGCGCCGAATGTCACCCCTCTTCAAGATACGACCAGCAATATGGGCGGTGGGGATGGAGCCGAGAAGATAACCAAATACTACTATTAGCCAGGGCATATTTAATATTGACTATTAACTAGGGTATATTTATTCTCTATTTGGTGCCGGGGGTGGGACTCGAACCCACAAGGATTGCTCCGGCGGATTTTAAGTCCGCTGCGTCTGCCAATTCCGCCACCCCGGCACTAACTGAAGCCATTTTACTGCTTTTGGTAGGGAGGTTCAAGCCATTGCCCTCGTTCATATTTCTGCGCCTCACCCCCTGTATCCCCCTCTCCTTCAAAGGAGAGGGGAAAGAATAGAAAAGAGGGGCTAACGCCCCTCTTAGACGCCCCGCTTAAGTTGTCCCCTGCACAAGGTATATTCTACTGAATGCGTTTGGATAAAGCCAATATTGGGAGTTTGACAAGGCAGTAGGTAAATGATAATATTAATATAGCGTAAAATTAACGCAATACTAAATATGAGATATACTGATGGTTCATCCTAGAGCAGCAATGCTTACCCTCTACGGTGATTATCTGCTCAACCGTGAAGGAGAAATCGGCATTGGCAGCCTAATAACGGTACTCAGCAGTTTCGGTCTATCCCCGCAGGCGGTAAGGTCGTCAGTGTCCAGGATGCGCCGTGCCGGGCTGCTGAAGGTAAGACATGCCGGCCGCAAGAGTTACTACTCGCTGACAAAAAACGGCCATAACCTGCTAACCAAAGGCGCCCAGCGCATCTTCTACCGAAAGAACACCGACTGGGACGGCGACTGGAATATTGTTACCTACTCTATACCGGAGCGAAAGCGTGGTGCCAGGGACAGGCTGCGCACTGAGCTTGGTTGGCTGGGATACGGACCGGTAAGCGAGGCAACCTGGATTTCACCGTATGACCAGAACAAAGAGGTGGAAGAGTTAACGGAAAGGCTTCAAATCAAGGATTGCGTTCAGATTTTTCACGCCAAATATCAAGGTCCCACCGATCCCAAGAGGATAGTTTCCTGGTGTTGGGATTTGGGTAGAATACACAAGAGGTATGTTGACTTCATAGCTAAATATCGTCCTAAGCTGGAATATCACCTTAAGCGCCTTCAAGCTGGTGAAAATGTTGAGCCCAGTGAATGTTTTGTGGAGAGATTTAACTTAATTCATGAATATCGCAAGCTGCCCTTCTTTGACCCGGACCTGCCGGCGGAGCTTTTGCCTGAGGACTGGCTTCGACCCAAGGCGGCAGCCTTGTTCCGCGAATATCATGACCTGCTTGCTGCTAAGGCTAATAAATACTTTGACTCGGTATTCAAGAACTACTGAGGCGCAAGGGAGTAAAAGGCCTGGAACTAGGGGGGATCTTTAAAAATGAAAAAAGTTAAGGTAATAAAGATCGACGTTAATAAGTGCAATGGTTGCCGGGCATGTGAGGCAATCTGCTCCGCCTTTCACGCTGCGCCAAAATATAGCAGCAATAATCCGGAGAGGTCTCGGATCCGAGTGCTTTTTGAGCCAACAAAAGACATTTATGTTCCGGTAATGGCCGGTGAGTATACTGAAGCCGAATGTAATGGCAGAGACGTTTATACGATTGACGGAAAGCAATATGGCGAGTGTGGCTTCTGCCGGGCTTCCTGCCCATCCAGGAAGCTTTTCAAAGACCCTGATTCCGATCTCCCTCTAAAATGTGATGTGTGTGAAGAAGAACCGCCACTACAAGAGCCAATGTGCGTTCAGTGGTGCATAAATGATGCCCTGACTTACGAAGAAAGGGAAGAGGAAGGGGAAGAAGAAGAGAAGCGGGAGGAGATGGAGATAGGATTAGAATCACTGGTAAAGAAACATGGAGCGAAGAAGGTAATGGATACCGTTACCCGATTAACAAAGGGCTAAAACATTAAGGCGAAAGAAGAGGATTAAAAAAGATAGTGGAGATTGTAGCCCCCTTCAAAGAGGCGATAGATGCCATAAAAGAGGCTGGTGGAGAAGCCTTCAAATTATGCTATCAATGCGGATTGTGTGATACTGTCTGTCCGTGGAATAGGGTTAGAAACTTCAGTATGCGCAAAATAGTCCGACAGGCGGCGTTCGGTTTGCCTGAGATAGAAGGTGAAGATATATGGCGTTGCACTACCTGTGGAAGATGCCCTCAGCGGTGCCCCAGGGGAGTAGGAACGGTAGACGTTAGTGTATCCTTCCGCAGGATTGCCTCGGAAGCAGGGATTTCTCCGGCTCCAATCCACACCGTAAGTGTAAGCCTCGGTGCTGAGGGTAACCCCTTGGGTGAAGAGCGAGCAAAGAGGGCAGATTGGGCAAAAGGTCTGTCGGTAAAAACGTTCACCGAGGGGATGGGAATTTTATATTTCCCCGGATGTTACCTCAGCTATGACCCAAGATTAAAAAAGGTAGCTGCTGCCACCGCCAATATCCTTAATAGGGCAGGGGTAGATTTTGGGATACTGGGTCCCAAGGAGAATTGCTGTGGAGAAAGCATCCGTAAGGCGGGCGATGAGGCATTATTCAAACGCTTAGCCAGGGAAAACATCAAAACTTTTATCGATAATGGGGTCAAGAAAATCCTTGTTTCTTCCCCTCATTGCTACCACACCTTCAAAAATGAGTATCCCGAATTTAAGGCCAACTTTGAGGTGGTTCATATCTCACAATATATATTCGAGCTTATTAATGAGGGAAGGCTTGAGCTCACCAAGGAGTATGGGAAGAAAATTACCTATCATGACCCATGTTACCTAGGTCGGCACAATGGTATATATGACGAACCCCGAGAGGTCTTAAAGAAGGTACCTGGTTTAGAACTGATTGAGATGGCTGATGCGCGGGAAGATAGTCTCTGTTGCGGAGGGGGAGGAGGCGGGATTTGGATGGACAGACCAAAAGGTGAAAGATTCTCCAACCTGAGGATAGAACAAGCTATGAAGGTCGGGGCTGATGTGCTGGTTACTTCCTGCCCATATTGCATCATCAATTTTGAGGATAGCAGGTTAACCCTGGAGGATAGTGAAGTCATAGAGATTAAAGACATCACAGAAATTATCCAAGAGGTGATTTAGAGAAGCGAAGAATCCTGATAAGGACAGAGAAAAAAATGGAAAAAGAACCAGTTGAAGGACAATTAGCTAATAGTCCCGCAGAAAGTAATATTGGCGATGTTATGGTGGTTGGTGGCGGGATTAGCGGTATCCAAGCATCTCTTGATCTAGCTGGTACGGGTTTCAAGGTATACTTGGTCGACAAATCACCGGCTATCGGCGGCAAGATGGCCCAGCTTGATAAGACCTTCCCCACCAATGACTGCTCCATGTGCATTGAATCTCCTAAATTCATTGAATGCAGCAGACACCCCAATATAGAAATCCTGACCTACACTGAAGTTGACAGGATAGAAGGGGAAGCGGGAGACTTCAAGGTAACCCTGATTAAAAAACCAAGATACATTACAGATGACAAATGCCGGGGTTGTACTACCTGTACTGAGTACTGCCCGGTTAAGGTCCCCAATAGATTTAATCAAAGCTTATCTTTTAGTAAATGCAGCCATATATACTTTTCTCAAGCAGTCCCGCTGGTCACTTATATAGACCCTGAAACCTGCCTTTTCCTTAAAGACGGAAAATGTAGCATATGCGTCGGAGTCTGTAAGAATGACGCTATAGACCTTTATCAAAAGGAGGAGAAGGTAGAAGTAGAGGTAGGGGCGATAATTCTGTCTCCGGGCTACGAGGCATTTGACCCCAAGCTGAGGGGCGACTATGGCTACGGAAAGTTCAGGAATGTAGTAACCAGTCTTGACTTTGAACGGATATTATGTTCCACCGGGCCTTACGAAGGTGAGATAAGGCGCCCTTCTGACGGAAAGCATCCGAAGAAGGTAGCCTGGATTCAGTGCGTCGGTTCCAGACAGGTTATCACGGGCGGTAACAGCTATTGCTCAGCCGTATGCTGCGCCTACACCCAGAAGCAGGTGATTCTGGCAAAAGACCATGACAGTGAGCTTGAGGCTGTTATATTCCATAATGATATTCGGTCATTTGGCAAGGACTTCGAACGATTCTACCAAAGAACGGAGAACCTTCCCGGGGTTCGATTCATCAGGAGCTACGTATCTATAGGGAAAGAGCTGCCAGAAAGCAAGAATGTAACCATAAAATACTCTACTACCGATGACGGAGTAAAGGAAGAGGAGTTTGACCTGGTGGTATTATCCGTCGGGTTGAACCCTCCTGACGATGTGCAAGAATTGGCGAGTAAGTTCGGCATCGAACTTAACGCTCACCAGTTCTGCAAAACCAATCCTGCTACTCCTATTGAGACCTCCCGCCCGGGAATTTTTGTCAGCGGAGCCTTCCAGGGTCCTATAGATATCCCCGAGTCGGTTATGGGCGCCAGCGGGGCTGATGCCCTTTGCGGTCAACTCCTTGCCCACCGGCGAGGGAAGCTGGCCAGAGAAAGGGTATATCCACCGGAAAGGGATGTCCGAGGTGAGGAACCCAGGGTGGGGGTCTTTGTCTGTCATTGTGGAGCTAATATCGGAAGAGTGGTGGATGTTCCTTCGGTAGTTGAATATGCTTTGACCTTAGACAATGTTGTCCACGCTCAAGAAGACCTCTTTTCGTGTTCTACTGATGCTGCCCAACGGATAGCAGACGCAATCAAAGAAAAGGGACTCAATCGCGTGGTTGTTGCCGCCTGTACCCCCAGGACACATGAGCCGTTATTCCGGGACACGCTTCGCGAGGGGGGAATTAATCAATATTACTTTGAATTTGCTAATATAAGGGAACATTGCTCCTGGGTCCACTCTCGAGAAAAGGAAGCCGCCACCCAGAAGGCAAAGGATATAGTCCGGATGTCGGTAGCCCGAGCCGCCCTTTTACAGCCTTTACAGGAATTTGAGCTGCCGGTCGACAAAAGGGCGTTAGTCGTCGGAGGAGGCGTGGCCGGGATGACCAGTGCTCTGAGCTTAGCCAACCAGGGATTTGAGGTTTACCTGGTGGAAAAGGATACAGACCTGGGGGGAATGGCTCGAAAGCTTCATTACACCCTGGAAGGCATGGATGTACAAACATACCTGGCCGAAGTCATACGCAGAGTTAACCAGCATCCCTTAATTCACAAGTATACTGATTCTACCATCACCGAGGCTTCCGGTTATGTGGGGAATTTCATAACCAAGGTAACGTCTGGAGGAAGGGTCAGGGAGATACACCATGGAATAGCCGTCATCGCTACCGGTGCTGAAGAATATAAACCTACCGAGTACCTTTATGGGAAAGATGACAGGGTATTGACCCTGGTGGAGTTAGAGGAGCAAATCGCCAAAGGGGAACCGGGGGTGGTTAACGCCAAGAGCCTGGTGATGATTCAATGTGTAGGTTGCAGACAAAAAGACAGGAATTATTGCAGCCGGGTATGTTGCAGTCATTCTATAAAGAACGCCCTGAAACTAAAAGAGAAAAACCCCGAGATGGATATCTACATTATCTATCGGGATATGAGAACTTATGGGTTTAAAGAGGATTATTACCGGGAAGCGGCGGACCGGGAAGTGAAGTTCATCCGCTATGAGCCGGATGATAAACCCGAGGTGGAAGCTGTCCAAGAGGGTGGTCAGCGTATTCTAAGGGTTACCGTGACCGATCCGATTTTAGGTAAGAAAATTGCTATAGATGCCGATTTACTCGCTTTAGCTGCCGCCGTTATTCCTTCGGCAACGAATACTGAAATATCCCGGTTATTCAAGGTACCTTTGAGCCCGGATGGTTTCTTCCAGGAAGCCCATGTAAAATTACGGCCTGTTGATTTTGCCGCAGATGGCGTTTTCCTGTGCGGGATGGCTCACTACCCCAAGCATATATCGGAAGCGATTAGCCAGGCTTACGGAGCTGCCGGCCGGGCGGCAACCATTCTTTCAAAGGATTCAGTCACAGCCTCTGGTGCTATTTGCGAGGTAAATGAGAGTAAGTGCATAGCGTGTGGGGCTTGTATTTCGGTTTGTAAGTATGGTGCTATAGAGTTTTATGATACACCACAAGGCAAAAAAGCCAGGGTTATTCCTGTCCTCTGTAAGGGAGACGGTCTCTGTAATTCGAAGTGTCCGACAGGGGCTATTTCTCTGAAGCACTTTACCGATGAAGAGATCTTTCGCCAAATTGACGCGGCGGTTCCAGACCTTGCGAAGGTGAAGCCCTTGTAGAATGAACAAAGCAGGGATTACTGCCTCAGGAGTGAGCTAAGACATGGCTGCGAAGTACGATTTTGAACCAAGGATCTTAGGATTTTTATGTAATTGGTGTTGCTACGCAGGGGCAGACCTTGCCGGAGTTTCCCGGTATCAATACCCCACTAATATAAGGGTGATAAGGGTAATGTGCTCCGGTAGAGTTGACCCGGCATTTATACTCCGGGCTTTTTCAAACGGAACAGACGGGGTGTTTATCGGCGGTTGTTGGCTTGGCGAATGCCATTATATCACGGAAGGAAATTACGATGCAGTAAGCATGATGCATCTATCTAAAAAATTACTGGGACAGATAGGGGTGAACCCCGAAAGGCTAAGGCTTGAATGGGTATCTGCCTCTGAAGGAATCCGTTTCGCCGAAGTTATTACTGACTTTACCAAGAAGCTGAAGGAATTAGGACCTCTTGGAATAGGCGAAGGAATAGATGAAAATGGATTAAAGTTAAAACTTGAAGCAGCTAAAAATTTAGTCCCCTACATTAAGCTGGTGGAAAGGGAGAGGCTGAGAGTACATTTTGCTACAGACGAAGAATATAAGGAATTTTTCACCAGTGAAGAGGCAGATAGGTTATTCCATGAATTAATTGTAGATAAACTGGCAATAAGCCAAATTTTGTTACTCCTGCGAGAAAGGCCCCTTTCAACTGGAGAAATCTCTGAGATTTTAGGCTTAAACCCGTCTGAAGTATCAAGACACCTTAATAGTTCAGCAAGGCAAGGATTAGTCAGGTTTGACGAAAGCCAGAAGCGTTTTGCTCCCGCTTAAAGTGAAAGAAGAAGGTTAGGACAGCAGCTATGGATAAGGGTAAAATCGACCAGATTATTGATAAACATCAGGGCAAAGCCGATTCGCTAATTCAAATATTACTGGAGATTCAGAGCGAAAATCGTTGGCTTCCTAAGGAAGCATTAGAGAAGGTCAGCAAGAAATTACAAGTGCCTTTAAGCCGGATACAGCATATAGCTACCTTTTATAAAGCCTTTAGTTTAGTTCCTAAAGGACGTCATGAAATTCATATTTGTATGGGTACTGCCTGTCATGTTCGTGGTGCGCCGCGAGTCCTCGACACGGTTCAAGACCTGATTGGAATTAAACCTGGCGAAACGGACTTGGATTTAAAGTTTAGCCTGGAGACGGTTAACTGTCTCGGCTGCTGTGCTTTAGGACCGGTGATGGAAGTTGATGGAAAGTATCACGGTAAGATGGTACCAGCCAAGATAGGAGACGTGTTAAAAAACTATGATTAGGGGAAAATTATGGCGCGGATAAAATCACCCGCTGAATTGGAAGAACTCAGGAAGGGCATCCTGTCGAAAAGAGACCCGAATAAACCTTGTATTACACTCTGTTCTGGATCTGCTTGCCATGCTTCTGGTAGTGAAGAAGTTGCGGCGAGTATTGAAGAGGAGATTAAAAAACAAGGATTAAGTGCTGAGGTAGACATCAGGAAGACTGGCTGCCATGGTTTTTGTGAGAGGGGCCCTATTATAGTTATTCACCCTGAGGAAATATGTTACTTACAAATAGAGCCTAAGGATGTTCCTGAAATTGTCTCCCAGACTATAAAGGAGAAGAAGGTCATAGAGCGTTTACTCTATACCGACCCCAGCACCAATGAAAAGATCATTCATGAATCTGAAATCCCTTTCTACAAGAACCAGGAGCGGCTTGTTTTCGGTTCCAACGGAAACATTGACCCTAAGAACATCGATGACTATCTGGCGCTCGGTGGTTATTCTGCCTTAGCCAAAGCTCTTTCCCGGATGACCTCCGAGCAAGTATTGGAGGAAGTCAAAAAAGCTAACCTGAGAGGGAGGGGAGGCGGTGGCTTTCCCGCAGGGAGAAAGTGGGAGGAATGTCGCAATGCCCCCGGTGAGATAAAGTACGTGATCGTCAACGCCGACGAGGGTGACCCCGGAGCTTATAAGGATAGGAGCCTTCTTGAGGGGAATCCTCATTCAGTCCTTGAGGGGTTGACCATCGGAGCCTATGCCATCGGCGCCCACGAGGGCTATATTTACGTTCGACAGGAATACCCCTTAGCCGTAGAGAATGTGACCATCGCTATCAAGCAGGCTGAGGAGTATGGTTTTCTTGGGAGAAATATCCTTGGCTCAGGCTTTGATTTCACTGTTAAAGTACACCGAGGAGCCGGCGCTTTTGTCTCTGGTGAATCGAGTGCTCTGATGACGGCATTAGAAGGCAGGGTAGGAGAGCCCAGACCGAAGTATATCCACACCGCCGTCAAGGGCGTTTGGGATAGACCCAGCGATTTGAATAATGTTGAGACATGGGCTAATGTGCCACTTATTATCAATAAAGGCGCTGAGCTGGTTTGCCCAATTTGGAACTGAAGGGAGCAAGGGCACGAAGATTTTCTCCGTGGTAGGTAAGATAAACAATACCGGCCTTGTGGAAGTACCCATGGGCATAACCCTGAGAGATATTATATATAAGGTAGGCGGTGGCATCCCCGGAGGTAAGAGCTTCAAAGCAGTGCAGACCGGAGGTCCATCCGGAGGGTGTATCCCGGCGGAACTCTTAGATGTGAAAGTTGATTTCGATGAACTCACCAAGGCGGGCTCGATGATGGGTTCGGGTGGGATGATTGTAATGGATGAAGATACCTGTATGGTTGATGTCGCCAGGTACTTTCTGGACTTCCTCACTGATGAATCGTGCGGCAAATGTGTCCCATGCCGTGAAGGCATCAGGCAGATGCTTAAGATTCTATCCAATATCACCAGAGGAAAGGGAAGAGAGGGCGACATCGAGCTTTTGGAGGAGCTAGCCGAGGTAACCAGAAATGCCTCACTTTGTGCTTTAGGCAGGTCTGCCCCTAACCCGGTTCTAAGCACGATACGCTACTTCAGAGATGAGTATGAGGCACACATCAAGGAGAAGAGGTGCCCGGCTTATTCCTGCAAGAGTCTAATCTCGTACCATATTGACCCGGATAAGTGCCAGGCCTGTATGATTTGCCTCAGGCAATGCCCTGTAGGGGCGATTGCAGGCGGCAAGAAACAGATCCATGTAATTGACCAAGAGAAATGCACAAAGTGCGGAACTTGCTTTGAAGTTTGCCCCCCTCGCTTTGGTGCGGTGAAGAAGATTTCTGGCGAGCCTGTTCCGTCTCCTATACCTGAAGAAGCAAGAATTATAGCCAGAGAGAGTAAAGAAAAATGAGTGAAATCATTTTACAGATTGATGGGAAAGAAGTTAAAGCAAGGGAAGGGATGACCATTTTGGAGGCAGCACAAAGTGTGGGGATATTTATTCCTACACTTTGTCACCACGAGAAATTAGAACCTTATGGGGCTTGCCGAATTTGCACAGTAGAAGTAGAAACTCGCGGTAGGACAAATCTCGTTGCCGCCTGCCTTTACCCGGTAGAACAAAATTTGGTAGTAAGAACCAGGTCTGAGAAGGTAGATAAAACTCGCAAAATGATTTTGGAGCTGTTGCTGGCCCATGCTCCAGATGCGGGGGCATTGCAGGATTTGGCTCAAGAATACGGGGCAAACAAAGCCCGTTTTGAAAAAGAGGCCTCATTTTGCATTCTTTGTGGTCTGTGTGTAAGATACTGTGCTGAGGTCAAGAAGAAGAACGCTATCGGCTTTGTCGACAGAGGAACAAGGCGAGAGATAAGTTTCATTCCGGAGATAGCCTCCAAGGAATGCTGGAACTGCAAAGAATGTTTTCCGCTTTGCCCTACAGAGGCACTGCAAGCCGCCTACGTCCTTACTGAAGCCCTAACGTCTTCCTCGCCTTCTTTCGGACCCGAGTCAGGGGATTTGAGCTGATTCTGCAATAATCTCGGCGATATCCTTTACCTTCAGCTTTTCCTCAACCTGTTTGGCTTTGATGGCATCATCGAACATCTGTAGGCAGTAAGGACAGGCAGTGGCTACCATGTCAGCCCTGGTGGCAATTATCTGGTCCATCCGGTTTTCGGATATACGGGTACCAATGCGCTCTTCCATCCACATGCCGCCGCCACCACCCCCGCAGCAAAAGCCACGTTTTTTATTATTCTCCATTTCGACCAGCTTGATGTCCGGTAGAGATTTCAGTACTTGCCGGGGAGGCTGGTAAATCTCGTTATGCCGCCCTAAGTAGCAGGAATCGTGATAGGTGACTACTCCGTAGCCACCTTTATTAATTTGTAGCTTACCTTCTTTAATAAGGTTAGCAATGAATTCGGTATGGTGGATGACCTCGAAGTTGCCGCCGAACTGGGGATACTCATTCTTAAGGGTGTTATAACAGTGCGGGCAGGCGGCAACTATCTTCTTAACGTTGTAACCCTTTAAGACCCCGATATTTCGCTGTGCCTGCATCTGGAAGAGGTATTCATTGCCTAACCGGCGCGCCGGGTCGCCGCAGCAACTTTCTTCGGTACCGAGAATACCAAAATTAATTCCTGCTTGCTGCATTACCTTAGCGAACGCTCGAGATATCCGGGTACTCCTATCTTCCAGGGCTTCCGTACAACCGACCCAGAAGAGAATGTCCACATTGGCATTTTCCGACATAGTCTTGATATTAAGTCCCTGTGTCCAATCGGTACGGGTCATAGTAGTCCCGCGCCAGGGATGACCCCGTTTCTCAATACCTTCAAGGGCCATCTTAACGGTATCCGGCATAGCCGATTGTTCGAGAACGAGGTTACGCCTGAGGTCTACCAGCTTATCGATGTGGTCTACCCAGACCGGACAAACATTATCGCAGGCGCCACAGGTGGTACATGCCCATATCTCATCTTCGGTAACGATATTCCCTGCCAGAGTGACATTAATGTCCGGGGGTACCTCTCCACCTTTTGCCTTCGCTTTTAATATTACCGGCCCGACCTTTAAGAGTTGTTTTTTCAGGTCTTGAATCACTTTCTTGGGGTTAAGTGGTTTGCCGGTGGCGTAAGCCGGGCACAACTCCTGGCAATTGCCGCAGACCACGCAGGAATATAAGTCCAGGTTTTGCTTCCAGCTAAGACTATTGATTTTTGCTGCCCCGAAAGACTCTGTGTTTTCAAGGTCGATTGATTTCAACGTACCCATACGCCGGGGATTACGCAGAATTCCATTGAAGATGGAGGCTATAATATGTATGTATCTTGTATAAGGAATAAGGATCAACACCAGGACCACAGTGAGCCAGTGCGCCCAGAAGAAACCGGTATGCCATCCCTCCAGGCCAGGATTTCCCACAAACAAGTTACTGAGCCAGGCGCTAATCGGCGGCAATAAAGTGTGTCCCAGCCCCGCTGGCGGACTCCCCAGGGCAATTTTCGTTCCGATTTCAAAAACATGGGTGACGGGATGGGTCAATACAGAAAGGAGGATGATAAATGCTTCCCAGGTCTGCTCTCCTTTAAGGCGGTCCGGTCTGATGATATACCGCCTGATGAGAGCCCACGCCGCACCGATGAAGATGAAGGCAGCCATGAAGTCCATTATCCAGGCGAAATAGAAATAGAACTGCGTATCCTGTAAACCAGCTAGACCCAAACCTTCCGAGAGTATAATAAAGAAGAAATAAAAGAGTACGGAAACAAAGAAACCCCATACCAGCAAGGCATGACCTAAAGGTGCACGGTCTTTAGACCGGAAGTTTTTGAGCTGACAAAGTTGACTGAAAACATAGACTAGAGTATTAACGACCTGTCTTAGCCAGCCCGCGGTGCTTTCTTTCTGTCCCAGGAACATATATTGCCATAGCTGTCTGATACGATACATGAATAGTCCCAATGACACGATAAATACTCCCCAGAACAGCAAATAAAAGTAGACCGTACCCTGCATTATTTATTCCTCCCTAATCCAGATGAATCTAAATTATAGGCATCGAATATCGAATGCCGATTTCCAATGGTTGGGTTCCGAACGAAAACGTTGCCTATAATTATAACCGAAATACATACCAAAAGGCTAGAGGCAAGGGCTAAAGCAAATTCTTTGACAGCCTATCGGCAGTGTGTTATCATAACTACCTGGTCGCACACTGTTAACTCAACACGAAAGCGATAAACAATGCCTCCCATCGTTTCGATTATAGGTAAATCAAAGTCAGGAAAAACGACCCTTATTGAGAAGCTGGTTCAGGAGCTAAAATCAAGGGGCTATCGGGTAGCTACCATTAAGCACGCCCGCCAAAACCTGACCCTTGACGAGCCGGGTAAGGATAGCTGGCGCCACATCCAGGCGGGGAGCGAGGCTACCATGATTAGTGGCTCAGATAAGATTATCTTAATCAAGCCTATTGCCCCGGATATTAGCCTTGAGGAGATAGCCCGCTCCCTTGGCGAGGATTATGACATCATCCTGGCTGAAGGTTTTAAACAGGGCGATGCGCCCAAAATAGAGGTTCACCGCAAGGAAGTCGGCCCACCCTTTGCTACCGTTAAGAAGCGCTTCGCCATAGTCACCGACGAACCGGTAAAGACCAAGACCAGGCAGTTCCCCCTCGATGATATTAAAGGCTTAGCCGACCTTTTGGAGCAAGGTTTTATCAAGCCGCAAAGTGAACGCCTCATACTTTATGTAAACAACGCCCCTGTATTCCTGAGTCTCTTCCCCAGAGAGATTATTAGCAATATCGTTACCGCTATCGCCTCATCTCTTAAGGGGGTAAAAGAGATTACAAGCGTCCAGATTTTCCTGAAGAAGAAATCCTCATAATAGAAGCCCTTCCCCAAGAGCGACTATACCTAAATAAGATTTGTTTACCCTTATCTACCATGCTAAAATCGTCTAAGATAATAAGATGCTGCTGATGGGGGAAGGGAGGTAAATAAAGATGGAAAGTGAAGTAGAGAAATTTACCATATCGCGAATTACTCCGGCAGGCAGAAGCAACATCGAGGCGGTAGTCGCCCGAGAGTTTCCGGTTACCATCATCCTGAATGGCCAGGAGCTGGTAACGATGCTTTGTTCTCCAAAGGACATGGATTGCCTGGCGGTGGGCTTCCTGGCTTCTGAGGGGTTGCTCAAGAGCAGAGACGAGATTAAGGAGCTCCTCGTTGATGCGGAGAGGGGAGTAGTCAGGGTAAAAACCACTGAAGACAAATCCTTAGGCCGGGATATGTTGTTCAGGGGGGTCATATCATCCGGAGGTAGCCGGGGGGTCTCTTTTTACAGCCCGGCCGCTGCTGCCAGCCAGAAAGTAGAGTCACCGATGAAAGTGAAGGCCGATGAAGTCTTCATGTTGGTGGACCAATTTCAACATTACTCTGAACTACACGGCGTCACACACGGGGTCCACAGCGCTGCCCTCTGCGATAATAAAAGCATTCTGGTTTTTAGTGATGATATCGGTAGACATAACGCTATTGACAAAGTCTTTGGGAAGTGCCTGATTGAGAACATAACTACCAATGACCGAATTATGATAACCTCCGGCAGAGTCTCCTCAGAGATACTACACAAAATGGTCAAAAGAGATATACCTATAATAATTACTATTGCCGTGCCGACTAACATTGGGGTGAGGATAGCGAACAACCTGGGGATAACTCTAATTAGCAGCGGGAAAGGTTCCCGCAGTTTGAATGTCTACGCCAATGACTGGAGGGTGCTTTAAGGAGGATAGACACAACCATATTTCATTTTGCGGACCCGCCCCTTCCAGACAATCAGGCGGTCTAATTATATTCTTCTCTAGCCTCACTGGTGGAGCCGAGGGGATTCGAACCCCTTACCTCCTGAATGCAAATCAGGCGTTCTCCCAACTGAACTACGGCCCCAAGTCATAGCTATTATAGCAACAAGGGAGTCCCCTCCGCAATTTGTCGAATATAGCCGATATGGTAAAATTGGGGGTAGAAGCGATGCAGAAACAGCCAGGACGTAAGGCTTAGGCCGTGACCATAGCTCATATCATTATCCTTCTGGCAACCGGTCTCGTTGCCGGCTTTGCCAGCGGTTTTCTTGGTCTTGGCGGCGCCTTTATTATGACCCCGGTGCAGTACCTGGTATTCACCGAGATGGGCATCCCCGCCGAGATAGCGATTAAACTGGCGTTTGGCACCAGTCTGCTGGTTGTCTTACCCACCGCCGCCAGCGGCGCCTGGAGTCATAGTAAAAGGGGGGCGGTGTGGTGGAAAGCAGCCATTGTCATTGGCGGCTGCAGCCTGTTCTGCGCCTTTGGCGGGGCTAGTCTGGCTGCCCACCTGCCCGGGGAGGGACTGAGAATAGCCTTCGGCGCCATTATCCTTGCCAGCGCCATCAGTATGCTCACTGCCAAATTACCTCAGGTTGAGGAGAAACCGAGGGATAATCCCTGGCTATGGGCGGCCTGGGCTATCCCCATCGGCTTTATAAGTGGCGTCTTTGGCATTGGTGGCGCCATATTGATGATTCCGGTGATGGTGCTGGCACTCAGGTTCCGGATGCATACCGCCATCGCTACATCCTTAGCGGCAATGATATTTACCAGCACCGGTGGTATTATCGGCTATATAGTAAATGGTCTCGGCGCTCCCGGCCTGCCCCCCTACTCCATAGGCTATATCAACCTGCCGACATGGTTCCTGCTGGCAATTACCAGTGTTGGCATGGCGCAGCTGGGCACGGTAACCGCCCATAAGCTCCCCGCCAGACAACTGGGGTATTTCTTTGCTGCCTTAATGCTCTATATGGGGCTAAGGATGCTCGGCGTCTTTGAATGGCTGGGCCTGCCGCTATGAACAAGTGAGGGCTACTTCTTGGCTGACTTTATCGGCACCGCCAAGCCGGCGACCATCAGGTAGACCTCATCCGCCGCCTCTGCCAGCCGCTGATTGGCCTTAGCCAGCAGGTCGCGGTATAACCTGCCCAGCCGATTCGGCGGCACCAGACCAAGTCCAACCTCGTTGGTAACGATAATAAAGCTGGCATCAAGTTTCTTTGTGCACTCAATCAGCTCGTCTATCTCCGCATTAAGCCTTTTCTCAATGAGGGGGACACTAGTCGGCTCGCCAGCCTGGTCGCCATACTGGCTAAAGATGTTGTTCGCCAGGAGGGTGATGCAATCAACAATCACCACCCCCGCCCCGCCGATTTTTTCACGAATCTTTTTACCCACGCCGGTGGTGACCTCAAGGGTGCTCCAGGCGGGCGGTCTTTTCTTTTGATGTTTGTCAATGCGCTGGCGCATCTCCTCATCGCCGGCGACGGCGGTAGCCACAAAGAGCACCGGTCCCCCCAGCTTGAGGGCAAGCTCCTGGGCAAAATGGCTCTTGCCGCTACCGGCACCGCCAATCAGCAAAATAATTATTAACCTCACCCCCTGTATCCCCCTCTCCTTGACAAGGAGAGGGGGAGGATTTTTTCTGAAGAGGGGCTTCGCCCCTCTTAAACTCCCCTTGGGGATACTTTAACCCGAGCCAGGCGGTGTGGGCCAGCAGACAGACCAGGATGAGGACCAGGACCTCGGCTATCTCGTTTATCGCCCCGTAGCTGTCACCGGTGAGCCCGCCAAACCTGCCCTTGAAATAGAAAGCCAGAGCCATGACTATAATCCAGACGCCCAACATTATAAACAGGCCGAAGAGCTGTGACGGCATCACGGCTATTGCCAGGGCGATGACCGTCGCCACCAGAAATCCGTTCGAGCTCGCCTCCTGCTTAAACACCCTTCCCAGCCCCGATGCTTTGGCGTAGGGGTAGGCAAAAACAGCGTAGACCATCGCCCAGCGGCTTAACACCGGCATAAGCAAGAGGGTTGGGCTCAGCCAGCCCGCGGGCACACTATTCAGTGCGACATATTTCACCAGCAGGAGACAGCAGACGCCGATGATACCAAAGGCGCCAGCCCGGCTATCCTTCATCACCCGCCACCTCTGGGCTACCGTCTTATGCCCGACCATGCCGTCACAGGTATCAACGAAGCCGTCAAGGTGCAGACCGCCGCTGATTATTACCAGGAAAACGAGCAGCAGTATATTAACTAATGCCGGAGGCAGGAGGAGGCCAAGCAGCCAGTTCAAGCCAAGCAGAATAAGCCCGATAATAGCCCCGACCAGAGGGAAGTAAGCAATTGAGCCGCCGACTTCCCTGGGGCTAACCTTGCCCCCGGGCAGGGGGATAATGGTTAAAAAACGGAACGCTGCCAGGACTCTCATTATTGTTTCTCCCTTTCCGATACCCCGGCTTCGGCGAAGGTTGACATCTCCGCCAGAGTCCTGGCGGCGGCCTCCGCCAGAAATATTCCGAGGACGGCACCGGTGCCTTCACCCAGGCGCATGCCCAGGTCAAGCAGCGGCTTAAGCCTTAGATGGCGGAGCAGAACCTTATGCCCCGCTTCCGCCGAAACATGGGCCGCGATAAGAAAGTCCTTAAGTCTCGGTGCCAGCGCCACGGCAATCAGGGCGGCGGCGCCGGAGATAAAGCCGTCTAAAACTATCGGTATACGGTAAGCGGCGGCGGCCAGCATTACTCCCGCCAGCCCGCCAATCTCAAAACCGCCCACCTTCGCCAGCACGTCTAAAGGCTGCTTGGGGTCGGGGCGGTTCACCGCCAGCGCCCTTTTTACCACCTCTATTTTATGCGCCAGCTGCTCATCGGATATGCCCGTGCCCCGGCCCGTCACCTCAGCCACCGCTTCCCCGGTCATAGCGGCAAAGATGGCGCTGCTTGAGGTGGTATTGCCGATGCCCATATCGCCGGTGCCAACGATATCAAGACCCTTAGCCAGCTCGCTCCCCACCAGCTCAATCCCGGTCTCCACCGCCCTCACCGCCTGCTCCGGGGTCATCGCCGGGCGTAAGAACATATCCTGGGTGCCGGGGGCAATCTTCCGGGATACAAGCTGGGGGTGGGGCTCAAGCTTGGTGGCTACCCCCATGTCAACGACGACAACCTTTACCCCGGCGTGGCGAGCGAGCACGTTTATCCCCGCCCCACCGCTGAGGAAGTTAGAGACCATCTGGGCGGTAACCTCCTGGGGCCAGTTACCCACCCCCTCCGCCACCACCCCATGGTCGCCCGCCATGGTGAAGATGACCTTATGCCTGATTTGGGGTATGGCTCTACCCTGAATGCCCGCCAGCTTAATAGATAATTCCTCCAGCCGTCCCAGACTGCCCTGCGGCTTGGTTAAGACGTCCTGCCGGGAACGGGCGCTGTCCATTGCCCCCTTGTCCAGGGGCTTTATCATACTAATCGTATTGGACAAGAGCTCTGACATAACTACTGCGGGCTATTATAGACCTTTTTGCCCTGGATTGTAACCTGCTAGAATAGGCTGGCTTGATATTTTGGGCGAAATTGGTTAGATTACTTAGAACGTGGAACAATCGTCACTCTTAGTCGCCTTCGGTGCCGGGTTACTGGCTTTCCTCTCCCCCTGCGTCCTGCCACTGGTGCCGGTATACCTGGCTAGCGTCTGCGGACCGCAGGTACTTGAGCCGCAGGCGAGGCGGGGGCGGCTCCCGATATTCCTCCATTCTCTCAGCTTTGTTGTTGGCCTTAGTCTGGTCTTCATTATCCTGGGGGCCGGTGTCGGCTTAATCGGCTTTGCCCTCCGCTCCCATCTTCTCACCCTTAAAATCGCCGGCGGCCTGCTCATCGCCTTCGGGCTATTCATGCTGGCTTCTCTCAAGTTCCCCTGGCTGAATTATGAAAAGCGGCTGACGCCCTCTCTGGGTGCCACCACCGGCTATTTGCGCTCTTTCGTTATCGGCGTCATTTTCTCTCTCGGCTGGAGCCCGTGCATTGCCGGTCTTGTCGGTGGCACCCTCTTACTTGCCCTGAGCTCAATGACCGCGTGGCAGGGCGCCTCTCTGCTGGGTGTCTTTTCCCTCGGGCTCAGCCTTCCTTTTCTTGCTATCGGGCTTGCCTTTGACTGGGCTAGGCCGCTGCTAAGAGGCATTCATCGTTACTCCACCTGGAGCTCTATTGTTGGCGGCTTGCTCCTCATCGCCGTCGGCATACTTGTCCTGACGAATAAACTGGGGGGGTTTTAAATAGTTATGATTAGAATGTTAAAGTTATTAGCCATAATATTGAGCCTGGTGGTTTTGCTCGCTGGCTGCGGCGGCCAAAATCCCCTGCTGGGCAAGCCGGCGCCTGACTTTCAGTTTACCAGTCTTGATGAGCAACCCATCTCCCTCAGCGACCTTCAGGGCAGTCCGGTCTTAATCAACTTCTGGGCAACCTGGTGTGGCCCCTGCCGTGGGGAGATGCCTTACCTGCAGCAAATCTATGAGAAATGGCAGATAAGGGGGCTGGTACTGCTGGCAATCAATATCGGCGAGAGTTCTTCTGATGTAGAGGAGTTTATGCAAAGCCAGGGGCTTTCCCTTCCGGTGCTGCTTGACGGCGACGGGGCGATTGCCGCGCAGTATGGTATCGAGGCTATTCCTGCCACCTTTTTTATTGATAGCGGGGGCATAATTCAAGAGGTGATGGTCGGTGCTTTCCAGAGCACGGCAGAGATAGAAGAGAGCCTGCTCCAGCTCATCGGTATGCCCTCAGACTAAGGTTAGGTGCGCCTTAATTCAAACACCACCGGATTTGTCGCGTCAGGACAGGCGACAGTGGTCTTGTCCGGGTCATCCTCCCAGGGGAATGAGCCGCCAAACTGCAGCACACTGGCAAAAGGAAACAGGGAGTAAAAAGCCCAGGAACACAACTTTGGCGGGGCTTTTTCCCCGATGACAAACTCATCGCCGAGCTTATGCCCGCCGGCGCAAGTCCCCTTCTGGGATATCACCCTGGCTCTCACCTCAGACATCCTACCCTCCTTGACATGGCATCCTGCAAAGGAGTATAAGTTAAAAATATTATCAAGTAAAGGAGAGCGCAACAGTGGAGGTGCAAGATGAGTAAGACGGGATGGGCGTGGACCTGGTTCGGGTTCCTGCTGGCGCTGGATATTGCCATTCCCTGGTTTGTCCTCAACCATGTGGAGAAGATGAGCGGTGCCTTCCTCTTCTGGACGATATGGGTGGCGGCGGCGATTATTAGTGCCTTCATCATCTTCCTGAGATGGAAAGAGGTGAAGCGATGAGCGTTACCTTCTGGGTATGGTTTGGCATTGCCATCTATATCGCTATGGGGTTAGTTATCGCGGTAATGGCCCGGCGGCGGTTGGGGGCGGGGATGAGCGAGTTTTTCCTGGCCAACCGCAGGGTTGGTGGCTTTGTTTCCGCTGGGGCCTACAGTGCTACCACCTACAGTGCCTTTATGATGGTTGGGCTCGCCGGTTTAACCTATTTGAGCGGAGTCGGTGCTTTAGGCTTTGAGTTAACCTATCTCTGCGGGATGTTTATGATGGTCTTCTTCCTACCCCGCTATTGGCTGGCGGGGAAGAAGTACGGCTATATCACACCTATGGAGCTTTTGAGCGACCGCTACCAGAGCAAATGGGTTGGGGCGACCGCTGCCATATTAGCCCTCGTCTTTCTGATTCCTTACTCAGCCGTCCAGTTGATGGGCGTTGGCTATTTGATGAACGGGATTAGCCAGGGGGCAATCCCGGTAGTAGCCGGAATTATAATTGCTGTCTTTTGTACCATTGCCTGGGCGAACATTGCCGGTATGCGCTCTGATGCCTGGACTGACACCTTCCAGGCGTTAATCATGATTGTGGTTTCTGCCATTGCTCTTGGGGTTGTGGTCACGGCACTGGGTGGGTTCGGAGCCTTCTTCAGCAAGCTGGAGGCAGCGACGCCGGGGCTACTGACCGTGCCTAGTGCCAAAGGAGCGTTTAGCCTTAACATGTTTATCGGTCTTGCCCTCCCCTGGCTCTTCTTCTTAATCTCCAACCCTCAGGTAAGTCAAAGGCTTTTCATCCCCAAATCGGTCACGGCGATGAAGCAGATGCTGGGCGGTTTTCTTATCTTCGGCTTCATCTATACGATGATATCGGTATTATGGGGGTTGAGTGCCACCCTGCTGGTGCCGGGACTGGAGAAACCAGACCTGGCGACACCCGCCCTCCTGTCCCTGCCGATAATACCTATAGGTGTCGCCATAATCGTCATGATTGGTATCACGGCGGCCGCCATTACCACGATTAACTCAGTTGTGTTGACCCTGGCCTCGGTGTGGGCTCGTGATATCCACAAGGGTCTAATCAACCCCAGGATTTCAGAGAAGAGGGAGCTCAGGGTGGGGCAGTGGGTTATCCCGATTATGACCATCCTTGCCTTCGTTTTTGCCTGGTGGGCGGCGGAAAAACCGGGGAATGTGTTTCAGTTTATGATTGCCCCCCTTTCCGCAGCGGCTTCAGCCGGTCTTTTGATGGCGGTGCCAACTATCTTCGGCGCCTTTTTCTGGAAGCGGGCAACGGCACTCGGTGCCATAATAAGCTGCGTCGTTGGTGGCACTGTTGTCCTCGGTCTCCAGATAATTTCTCAGCTAACCGGCTGGAAGCCTCTGGGCTGGTGGCCGGGGACATGGGGATT
>CAVTZP010000002.1:0-65691 GCA_963739245.1 uncultured delta proteobacterium | reverse complement strand
CCAATGAATACTTCGACTCAGTGTCCGAGAACTACGAGGCGCGCTGACATACGAAACCCAAGGGGGTAAAAAAATGAGGTACGCAGAGACAGGGGTTAATTTAGAAATTGATCTATCCCGAGGAAGCATTGAGAAGGAAGGAACTGACCCAAGATTAACTGAACTTCACCTGGGGGGTCTAGGTACTAACGCCAAGATATTATGGGATAGGGTTCCCCCTGAAGTTGAACCCTTTTCTCCTGATAATCTACTAATATTTAGCGCTGGTCTTTTAGCTGGCACACCTGCTCCTGGTGCTAATCGTACCATTGTTTCTACCTTTTCTCCTCAGACTTTGTTAATGGCATATTCAATGATGGGGGGATTTTGGGCACCAGAATTGAAGCATGCCGGTTATGACAAAGTAATCATTCGTGGTAAGTCCCCCAAGCTGGTTTATTTGTGGATAAACAATGACAAAGTAGAAATACGTGATGCCTCTCATTTGCAGGGTAAAGGCTCTCTTGAAACTGCAGAACTTATTCGACAGGAGTTGAAGGAGCCGAAAGCCCAGGTGGCTACTATTGGCCTGGCCGGTGAAAATAGGGTCTATTTTGCTTCCATCGAGCAGGGCAGGTCCAGTGCCAGCCGAGGCGGAATAGGCGCCGTTATGGGAGACAAAAGGTTAAAGGCGATAGCTGTTCGTGGAACAAAGGACATCAATATTGCCCGACCGGCTGAATTTATGGAGCTTTGCAACGAAGTGCTGAAATATATACAAGACCGAGCAGAAAATCCAATTAAGGGGGTACCGCCCATTTTAGCCGGGCTTGGGTCACCCCAAGAGATGGCAATACATGATGAGGAGTGGCACACCGCCAGTTTCGCCTGGGGAAATGCCCGCATCAGGAGAAAGGATTTTTGGAACAAGGAAATCGAAGAGAAGTGGAAGGAGACTCAGGACAAAGCGGTGGAGCGGCTAATAAGTTGCTATAACTGTCCGATGAAATGCGGGGGAATAATTACCCACCCGAAACTTCAAAGATACATGATGAAATGCTACTCGAAACTTACTTATACAATGGCGGCCATGTCAGACCTGGATTTTGGTTTTAAAATCGCTGGTCTTGCTCAGGAGTATGGAGTGGACGGATACACAACCCCGCAAGTTATGGCCTTCGCCCTTGAGCTTTATGAAGCTGGCATTTTGACTGACCAGGACCTGCCAGGATTTCCGTCCGATAACGAGGAGAGATTCTTCTGGTTGCTTGACAAAATTGTTCGGCGAGAAGGGATTGGAGATGTTTTGGCCAATGGTGTTTATTGGGCGGCCCGTCAGATTGGCAAGGGGGCTGAGGCCTACGACCATAATACTATTAAGAAACATGAGCAGATCCCTATCAAACTAGGGATGCTGAACCCTATTTATTTCTCATGTGGTCCACAGGTGAGAAAATCAACATTACCCAAATTGAAGGGCAGTTACCCCAGGCGCCTTTTGCTACCAGAGAGGAGAGAGAAGAGTTTGTAAAGGATTGGGTCCAGGTTCCTAAGGAAAAGTTTAAGGAATTTATCTTGAACTGGGGGGAACCAGGCACCTCATTTCCATATTACCCATCTATTCAAGCAACTTGTGAACTTGTTGAATGGCAAGAGACGATGCATTACATTGATGACGCCACCGGGATCTGCGCCGGTTTGTCATCATTTCCCCTGAAGCCTCCGTATCATATACACAATTTACCGACGTTTAATCTCATTTGCGACCGGGATGGATATTGATGAAGCTGGACTATGGAAAATAGCTAAAAGGAACCGAACTTTAATTAGAGCCATTAATGTAAGAAGAGGCTTAAGGAGAAAGGACGAGCAGCCTCCTGAGGACCATTGGAAGAAGAGATTCCCTGAGTTTGAAGCTAAGCTGCTTGACGAGTATTATAAATTTAAGGGATGGAATAATGAAGGTATTCCTACTAAAGAGACCTTGCACGAATTAGGTTTGGATTACGTTAGCGAAGACTTAGAACAAAGAGGGATTTATAAAGAAATGAAAAAAGTTAAAGTAATCAAGATCGATGTTGATAAATGCAATGGTTGCCGGGCATGTGAGGTAATCTGCTCCGCCTTTCACGCTGCGCCAAAATATAGCAGCACTAATCCGGAGAGGTCTCGGATTCGGGTGCTTTTTGAGCCACTAAAAGATATTTATGTTCCGGTAATTGCCGGTGAGTATACTGAAGCCGAATGTAATGGCAGAGACATTTATACGATTGACGGAAAGGAATATGACGAGTGTGGCTTCTGCCGGGCTTCCTGCCCATCCCGGAAGCTTTTCAAAGACCCTGATTCCGATCTCCCTCTAAAATGTGATATGTGTGAAGAAGAACCGCCACTACAAGAGCCGATGTGTGTTCAGTGGTGCTTAAATGATGCCCTGACTTACGAAGAAAGGGAAGAGGAAGGGGAAGAAGAAGAGAAGCGGGAGGAGATGGAGATAGGATTAGAATCATTAGTAAAAAAACATGGAGTGAAGAAGGTAATGGATACCGTTACCCGATTAGCAAAGGGCTAAAACATTAAGGCGAAAGAAGAGGATTAAAAGATAGTGGAGATTGTAGCCCCCTTCAAAGAGGCAATAGATGCCATAAAAGAGGCTGGTGGAGAAGCCTTCAAATTCTGCTATCAATGCGGATTGTGTGATACTGTTTGTCCGTGGAACAGGGTTAGAAACTTCAGTATGCGCAACATAGTCCGACAGGCTACGTTCGGTTTGCCTGAGATAGAAGGTGAAGATATATGGCGTTGTACTACCTGCGGAAGATGCCCTCAGCGGTGCCCCAGGGGAGTAGGAACGATAGACGTTAGTGCTATCCTTCCGCAGGATTGCCTCGGAAGCAGGGATTTCTCCGGCTCCAATCCACACCGTAAGTGCAAGCCTCGGTGCTGAAGGTAACCCCTTGGGTGAAGAACGAGCAAAGAGGGCAGATTGGGCAGAAGGTCTGTCTGTAAAAACGTTCACCGAGGGGACGGAAATTTTATATTTCCCCGGCTGCTACCTCAGCTATGACCCAAGATTAAAAAAGGTAGCTACTGCCACAGCCAATATCCTTAACAGGGCAGGGGTAGATTTTGGGATACTGGGTCCCAAGGAGAATTGCTGTGGAGAAAGCATCCGCAAGGCGGGCGATGAGGAATTATTCAAACGCTTAGCCAGGGAAAACATCAAAACTTTTATCGATAATGGGGTGAAGAAAATCCTTGTTTCTTCCCCTCATTGCTACCACACCTTCAAAAACGAGTATCCCGAATTTAAGGTCAACTTTGAGGTGGTTCATATCTCCCAATATTTATTCGAGCTTATTAATGAGGGAAGGCTTGAGCTCACCAAGGAGTATGGGAAGAAAGTTACTTATCATGACCCATGTTACCTGGGTCGGCATAATGGCATATATGACGAACCCCGAGAGGTCTTAAAGAAGGTACCTGGTTTAGAACTGATTGAGATGGCTGATTCGCGGGAAGATAGTCTCTGTTGCGGAGGGGGAGGAGGCAGGATTTGGATGGACACTCCAAAGGGTGAAAGATTCTCCGACCTCAGATTAGAACAAGCTATTGAGGTCGGGGCTGAGGTGCTGGTTACTTCCTGCCCATATTGCATCATCAATTTTGAGGATAGCAGGTTAACCCTGGAGAATAGTGAAGTCATAGAGATTAAAGACATCACAGAAATTATCCAGGAAGTGATTTAGGGAAGCGAAGAATCCTGATAAGGACGGAGAAAAGTGGAAAAAGAACCAGTTGAAGGACAATTAGTTAATAGTCCCGCAGAAAGTAATATTGGCGATGTTATGGTTGTCGGTGGAGGGATCAGCGGTATCCAAGCCTCCCTTGATCTGGCCGATATGGGTTTTAAGGTTTACTTGGTTGACAAATCACCGGCTATCGGCGGCAAGATGGCCCAGCTTGATAAGACCTTCCCCACCAATGACTGCTCCATGTGCATTGAATCTCCCAAGTTTATTGAATGCAGCCGGCATCCCAATATAGAAATCCTGACCTATACTGAAGTTGACAGGGTAGAAGGGGAAGCAGGAGACTTCAAGGTAACCCTGATTAAAAAGCCCAGATACATTATCAGATGACAAATGCCGGGGTTGTACTACCTGTACTGAGTACTGCCCGGTTAAGGTCCCCAATAAATATAATCAAAACTTATCTTTTAGTAAATGCAGCCATATATACTTTTCTCAAGCAGTTCCGCTTGTCACTTATATAGACCCTGAAACCTGCCTTTTCCTTAAAGACGGAAAATGTAACATTTGCGTAGGAGTCTGCAAGAATAACGCTATAGACCTTCATCAAAAGGAGGAGAAGGTAGAAGTAGAGGTAGGGGCGATAATTCTGTCTCCGGGCTATGAGACATTTGACCCCAAGCTGAGGGGCGACTATGGCTACGGAAAGTTCAGGAATGTAGTAACCAGCCTTGACTTTGAACGGATATTATGTTCCACCGGGCCTTACGAAGGTGAGATAAGGCGCCCTTCTGACGGGAAGCATCCGAAGAAGATAGCCTGGATTCAGTGCGTCGGTTCCAGACAGGTTATCCCGGGCGGCAACAGCTATTGTTCAGCCGTATGCTGCACCTACACCCAGAAGCAGGTGATTCTGGCAAAAGACCATGACAGTGAGATTGAGGCTACTATATTCCATAATGATATTCGGTCATTTGGCAAGGACTTCGAGCGATTCTATCAAAGAACGGAGAACCTTCCCGGCGTTCGATTTATAAGAAGCTACGTATCAATAGGGAAAGAGCTGCCAGAAAGCAAGAATGTAACCATAAAATACTCTACTACCGATGACGGAGTAAAGGAAGAGGAATTCGACCTGGTGGTATTATCCGTCGGGTTGAACCCTCCTGATGATGTGGAAGAATTGGCTGATAAGTTCGGCATCGAACTTAACGCTCACCAGATTCTGCAAAACCAATCCTGCTACTCCTATTGAGACCTCCCGCCCGGGAATTTTTGTCAGCGGAGCCTTCCAGGGTCCTATAGATATCCCCGAGTCGGTTATGACCGCCAGCGGG
This sequence comes from uncultured delta proteobacterium, assembly GCA_963739245.1. Lineage (GTDB taxonomy): Bacteria > Chloroflexota > Dehalococcoidia > Dehalococcoidales > BS750m-G39 > CAVTZP01. The sequence goes on along the minus strand of CAVTZP010000002.1, from coordinate 60,623 downwards.
GCTGATGCCCTTTGCAGTCAACTCCTTGCCCACCGGCGAGGGAAGCTGGCCAGAGAAAGGGTATATCCACCGGAAAGGGATGTCTCGAGGTGAGGAACCAAGGGTGGGGGTCTTTGTCTGTCATTGTGGAGCTAATATCGGAAGAGTGGTGGATGTTCCTTCGGTAGTTGAATATGCTTTGACCCTAGACAATGTTGTCCACGCTCAAGAAGACCTCTTTTCGTGTTCTACTGATGCTGCCCAACGGATAGCAGACGCAATCAAAGAAAAGGGACTCAATCGCGTGGTTGTCGCCGCCTGTACCCCCAGGACACATGAGCCGTTATTCCGGGATACGCTTCGCGAGGGGGGAATTAATCAATATTACTTTGAATTTGCCAATATAAGGGAACATTGCTCCTGGGTCCACTCTCGAGAAAAGGAAGCTGCCACCCAAAAGGCAAAGGATATAGTCCGGATGTCGGTAGCCCGAGCCGCTCTTTTACAGCCTTTACAGGAATTTGACCTGCCGGTCGACAAAAGGGCGTTAGTAGTCGGCGGAGGCGTGGCCGGGATGACCAGTGCTCTGAGCTTAGCCAACCAGGGATTTGAGGTTTACCTGGTGGAAAAGGATACAGAGTTGGGGGGAATGGCGCGAAGAGCTTCATTACACCCTGGAAGGCATGGATGTACAAACATACCTGGCCGAAGTCATACGCCGAGTTAACCAGCATCCCAATGGCTCGAAGAATTCATTACACCCTGGAAGGGATGGATGTTCAAGCATATCTGAGTGATATTATCCGCAAGGTTTACCAGCACCCCTTAATTCACAAGTATCTACTGATTCTACCATCACCGAGGCTTCCGGTTATGTGGGGAATTTCATAACCAAGGTAACGTCTGGAGGAAGGGTCAGGGAGATACACCATGGAATAGCCGTCATCGCTACCGGTGCTGAAGAATATAAACCTACCGAGTACCTTTATGGGAAAGATGACAGGGTATTGACCCTGGTGGAGTTAGAGGAGCAAATCGCCAAAGGGGAACCGAGGGTGGTTAACGCCAAGAGCCTGGTGATGATTCAATGTGTAGGTTGCCGACAAAAAGACAGAAATTATTGCAGCCGGGTATGTTGCAGTCATTCTATAAAGAACGCCTTGAAACTAAAAGAGAAAAACCCCGAGATGGATATCTACATTATCTATCGGGATATGAGAACTTATGGGTTTAAAGAGGATTATTACCGGGAAGCGGCGGAGCGGGAAGTGAAGTTCATCCGCTATGAGCCGGATGATAAACCCGAGGTGGAAGCTATCGAAGAGGGTGGTCAGCGTATTCTAAGGGTTACCGTGACCGATCCGATTTTAGGTAAGAAAATTGCTATAGATGCCGATTTACTCGCTTTAGCTGCCGCCGTTATTCCTTCGGCAACGAATACTGAAATATCCCGGTTATTCAAGGTACCTTTGAACCCGGATGGTTTCTTCCAGGAAGCCCATGTAAAATTACGGCCGGTTGATTTTGCTGCCGATGGCGTTTTCCTGTGCGGGATGGCTCACTACCCCAAGCATATATCGGAAGCGATTAGCCAGGCTTACGGAGCTGCCGGCCGGGCGGCAACCATTCTTTCCAAGGATTCAGTCACCGCCTCTGGTGCTATTTGCGAGGTAAATGAGAGTAAGTGTATAGCGTGTGGGGCTTGTATTTCGGTTTGTAAGTATGGTGCTATAGAGTTTTATGATACACCACAAGGCAAAAAGGCCAGGGTTATTCCTGTCCTCTGTAAGGGAGACGGTCTCTGTAATTCGAAGTGTCCGACAGGGGCTATTTCTCTGAAGCACTTTACTGATGAAGAGATCTTTCGCCAAATTGACGCGGCGGTTCCAGACCTGGCGAAGGTTCAAGCCCTTGTATGAACAAAGAGGGATTACCTTAGGAGTGAGCTAAGACATGGTTGCGAGCTACGATTTTGAACCAAGGATGTTAGGGTTTTTATGTAATTGGTGTTGCTACGCAGGGGCAGACCTTGCCGGAGTTTCCCGGTATCAATACCCCACTAATATAAGGGTGATAAGGGTGATGTGCTCCGGTAGAGTTGACCCGGCATTTATACTCCGGGCTTTCTCAAACGGAACAGACGGGGTGTTTATCGGCGGTTGTTGGCTTGGCGAATGCCATTACATCACGGAGGGAAATTACGATGCATTAAGCATGATGCATCTAACTAAAAAATTACTGGGACAGATAGGGGTGAACCCCGAAAGGCTAAGGCTGGAATGGGTATCTGCCTCTGAAGGAATCCGTTTCGCCGAAGTTATTACTGACTTTACCAAGAAGCTGAAGGAATTAGGACCTCTGGGAAAAGGCGAAGGAATAGATGAAAAGGGATTAAAGTTAAAACTTGAAGCAGTTAAAAATTTAGTCCCCTACATTAAGCTGGTGGAAAGGGAGAGGCTGAGAGTGCATTTTGCTACAGACGAAGAATATAAGAAATTTTTCACCAGTGAGGAGTTAGATAGGTTATTTCATGAATTAATTGTAGATAAATTGGCAATAAGCCAAATTATGTTACTCCTGCGAGAAAGGCCCCTTTCCACTGGAGAAATTTCTGAGATTTTAGGCTTAAATCCGTCTGAAGTATCAAGACACCTTAATAGTTCAGCAAGGCAAGGATTAATCAGGTTTGACGAAAGCCAGAAGCGTTTTGTTCCCGCTTAAAGTGAAAGAAGAGGGTTAGGACAGCAGCTATGGATGAGGGTAAAATCGAGCAGATTATTGATAAACATCAGGGCAAAGCCGATTCGCTAATTCAAATATTACTGGAGATTCAGAGCGAAAATCGCTGGCTTCCCAAGGAAGTATTAGAGAAGGTCAGTAAGAAATTACAAGTGCCTTTAAGCCGGATACAGCATATAGCTACATTTTATAAAGCCTTTAGTTTAGTTCCTAAAGGACGTCATGAAATTCATATTTGTATGGGTACTGCCTGTCATGTTCGTGGTGCGCCGCGAGTCCTTGACACGGTTCAAGACCTGATTGGAATTAGACCTGGCGAAACGGACTCGGATTTAAAGTTTAGCCTGGAGACTGTTAACTGTCTCGGCTGCTGTGCTTTAGGACCGGTGATGGAAGTTGATGGGAAGTATCACGGTAAGATGGTACCAGCCAAGACAGGAGACGTGTTAAAAAACTATGATTAGGGGAAAATTATGGCGCGGATAAAATCACCCGCTGAATTGGAAGAACTCAGGAAGGGAATCCTGTCCAAAAGAGACCCGAATAAGCCTTGTATTACACTCTGTTCCGGAACTGCTTGCCACGCTTCCGGTAGCGGCGAAATTGCGGCGAGTATTGAAGAGGAGATTAAAAAACAAGGATTAAGCGCCGAGGTAGACTTTAGAAGGACTGGTTGCCATGGTTTTTGTGAGAGGGGCCCTATCATAGTTATTCACCCTGAGGAAATATGTTACTTACAGATAGAGCCTAAGGATGTTCCCGAAATTGTCTCCCAGACCATAAAGGAGAAGAAGGTCATAGAGCGTTTACTCTATACCGACCCCAACACCAATGAAAAGATAATTCATGAATCTGAAATTCCCTTCTACAAGAACCAGGAGCGGCTTGTTTTGGGTTCCAACGGAAGAATTGACCCTAAGAACATCGATGACTATCTGGCGCTCGGTGGTTATTCTGCCTTGGCCAAAGTTCTTTCCCAGATGACCCCCGAGCAAGTATTGGAGGAAGTGAAAAAATCTAACCTGAGAGGGAGGGGAGGCGGTGGATTTCCCGCAGGGAGAAAGTGGGAGGAATGTCGCAATGCCCCCGGTGAGATAAAGTATGTGATCGTCAATGCCGACGAGGGAGACCCCGGAGCTTATATGAATAGAGCTGAACTTGAGGGGAACCCTCACATGGTTCTTGAGGGGTTGATCATCGGAGCCTATGCCATTGGTTCTCACGAGGGCTATATTTACGTTCGACAGGAATACCCCTTAGCAGTAGAGAATGTGACCATCGCTATCAAGCAGGCTGAGGAGTATGGTCTCCTGGGCAAAAATATCCTTGGCTCAGGCTTTGATTTCACTGTTAAAGTACACCAAGGAGCCGGTGCTTTCGTCTCTGGTGAATCGAGTGCTCTGATGACGGCAATAGAAGGCAGGGTAGGAGAGCCCAGACCGAAGTATATCCACACCGCCATTAAGGGCATTTGGGATAGACCCAGCAACTTGAATAATGTTGAGACATGGGCTTTTGTCCCTCAGATAATCAACAAGGGCGTTGATTGGTTTGCCGGTCTCGGCACCGCAGGAAGCAAAGGCACAAAGGTGTTCTCCCTCGTGGGCAAAGTCAATAATACTGGCTTAGTTGAAGTACCCATGGGCACTACTTTAAGAGAGATTATTTTTAATATAGGTGGTGGCATCCCCACAGGTAAGAAGTTCAAAGCAGTGCAGACCGGGGGTCCATCCGGAGGATGCATCCCCGCGGAACAGCTGGATATGAAAGTTGATTTCGATGAACTCACCAAGGTTGGCTCAATGATGGGTTCAGGTGGGATGATTGTAATGGATGAAGATACCTGTATGGTTGATGTCGCCAGGTACTTCCTTAACTTCCTCAGTGATGAATCGTGTGGCAAATGTGTCCCCTGCCGTGAAGGCATCAGGCAGATGCTTAAGATTCTATCTAATATCACCAAAGGAAAGGGAAGAGAGGGCGACATCGAGCTTTTGGAGGAGCTAGCCGAGGTAACAAGAGATGCCTCGCTTTGCGCTTTAGGCAGGTCTGCCCCTAACCCGGTTCTAAGCACGATACGCTACTTCAGGGACGAGTATGAGGCACACATCAAGGAGAAGAGGTGCCCAGCTTATTTCTGCAAGGAGCTAATCTCGTACTATATCGACCCAAAGAAGTGCCAGGCCTGTATGATTTGCCTTAGGCAATGCCCTGCCGGGGCGATTGTAGGTGACAAGAAACAGATCCATGTAATCGACCAGGAGAAATGCACAAAGTGCGGAACTTGTTTTGAAGTTTGCCCCCCTCGTTTTGGTGCGGTGAAGAAGATTTCTGGCGAGCCTGTTCCGTCTCCCATACCTGAAGAAGCAAGGGTTATAGCCAGAGAGAGTAAAGAAAGATGAGTGAAATCATTTTACAGATTGATGGAAGAGAAGTTAAAGCCAGGGAAGGGATGACCATTTTGGAGGCAGCCCAAAGTGCGGGGATATCTATTCCTACACTTTGCCACCACGAGAAATTAGAACCTTATGGGGCCTGCCGAATTTGCACAGTAGAAGTAGAGACTCGCGGTAGGACAAATCTCGTTGCTGCCTGTCTTTACCCCGTTGAAGAAAATTTGGTGGTAAGAACCAGGTCGGAGAAGGTAGATAAAATTCGCAAAATGCTTTTGGAGCTGGTGCTAGCTCATGCTCCAGAAGCCGGGGTATTGCAGGATTTGGCTCAAGAGTATGGAGCAAATAAAGCCCATTTTGAAAAAGAGCACTCATTTTGCATTCTTTGTGGTCTATGTGTTAGATACTGTGCTGAGGTCAAGAAGAAGAACGCTATCGGCTTTGTCGACAGAGGAACAAGGCGAGAGATAAGTTTCATTCCGGAGATAGCCTCCAAGGAATGCTGGAACTGCAAAGAATGTTTTCCGCTTTGCCCTACAGAGGCACTGCAAGCCGCCTACGTCCTTATTGAAGCTCTAAAGTCTTCCTCACCTTCTTTCGAAGCTGAGTCAGAGGAAGGCACATTTTCTCTTCGTCTGAGCTGATTCGGCAATAATCTCGGCGATATCCTTTACCTTCAGCTTTTCCTCAACCTGTTTGGCTTTGATGGCATCATCGAACATCTGTAGGCAGTAAGGACAGGCGGTGGCTACCATGTCAGCTCTGGTGGCAATTATCTGGTCCATCCGGTTTTCGGATATACGGGTACCAATGCGCTCTTCCATCCACATCTGGCCGCCGCCACCCCCGCAGCAAAAGCCACGTTTTTTATTATTCTCCATTTCGACCAGCTTGATGTCAGGTAGAGATTTCAGTACTTGCCGGGGAGGCTGGTAAATCTCGTTATGCCGTCCTAAGTAGCAGGAATCGTGATAGGTGATTTTCCCGTAGCCACCTTTATTAATTTGTAGCTTACCTTCTTTAATAAGGTTACCAATGAATTCGGTATGGTGAATGACCTCGAAGTTGCCGCCGAACTGGGGATACTCATTCTTCAGGGTGTTATAACAGTGCGGGCAGGCGGCAACTATCTTCTTAACGTTATAACCCTTTAAGACCTCGATATTTTTCTGTGCCTGCATCTGGAAGAGGTATTCATTGCCTAAGCGGCGCGCCGGGTCGCCGCAGCAACTTTCTTCTGTACCGAGAATACCAAAATTAATTCCTGCTTGCTGCATTACCCTGGCGAACGCTTGAGATATCCTGAGACTCCTATCTTCCAGGGCTTCCGTACAACCGACCCAGAAGAGAATGTCCACATTGGCATTTTCAGACATAGTCTTGATATTAAGTCCCTGTGTCCAATCGGTACGGGTCATAGTAGTCCCGCGCCAGGGATGACCCCGTTTCTCAATACTTTCAAGGGCTACCTTAGCGGTATCTGGCATAGCAGATTGTTCGAGAATGAGGTTACGCCTGAGGTCTACCAGCTTATCGATGTGGTCTACCCAGACCGGACAAACATTATCGCAGGCGCCACAGGTGGTGCATGCCCATATCTCATCTTCGGTAACGATATTCCCTGCCAGAGTGACATTAATGTCTGCCGGTACCTCTCCACCTTTTGCCCTCGCTTTTAATATTACCGGCCCAACCTTTAAGAGTTGTTTTTTCAGGTCTTGAATCACCTTCTTGGGGTTAAGTGGTTTGCCGGTGGCGTAAGCCGGGCACAACTCCTGGCAATTGCCGCAGACCACGCAGGAATATAAGTCCAGGTTTTGCTTCCAGCTAAGACTATCGATTTTTGCTGCCCCGAAAGACTCTGCGTTTTCAAGGTCAATTGATTTCAACGTACCCATACGCTGGGGGTTACGCAGAATTCCATTGAAGACGGAGGCTATAATATGTATGTATCTTGTATAAGGAATGAGGATCAACACCAGGACCACAGTGAGCCAGTGTGCCCAGAAGAAACCGATATGCCATCCATCCAGGCCAGGATTTCCCACAAACAAGTTACTGATCCAGGCGCTAATCGGTGGCAATAAGGTGTGTCCCAGCCCCGCGGGCGCATCCCCCAGGGCAATCTTCGTTCCGACTTCAAAAACATGGGTGACGGGATGGGCCAATACAGAAAGGAGGATGATAAATGCCTCCCAGGTCTGCTCTCCTTTAAGGCGGGCCGGTCTGATGATATACCGCCTGATGAGAGCCCACGCCGCGCCGATGAAGATGAAGGCAGCCATGAAGTCCATTATCCAGGTGAAATAGAAATAGAACTGTGTATCCTGTAAACCAACTAGACCAAGACCTTCCGAGAGTATAATAAAGAAGAAATAAAAGAGTACGGAAACAAAGAAACCCCATACCAGCAAGGCATGACCTAAAGGTGCCCGGTCTTTAGAGCGGAAGTTTTTGAGCTGACAAAGTTGACTGAAAACATAGACTAGAGTATTAACGATCTGCCTTAGCCTGCCCGCCGTGCTTTCTTTCTGTCCCAGGAACATATATTGCCATAGCTGTCTGGTACGATACATGAATACTCCCAAGGACACGATAAATACTCCCCAGAACAGCAAATAAAAGTAGACTGTACCCTGCATTATTTATTCCCCCTTAATCCAGATGAATCTAAATTCTAGGCATCAAATATCGAATGCCGATTTTCAATGGTTGGGTTCCGAATTTAACCGAAAACGTTGCCTATAATTATAACCGAAATGTATACCAAAAGGCTAGAGGTATCCAATTCTTTGACAGCATATTGGCAGTGTGTTATCATAACTCCCTGGTTTCATACCGTTAACTCAACACGAAAGCGATAAACAATGCCTCCCATCGTTTCAATTATAGGTAAAACAAAATCAGGAAAAACGACCCTTATTGAGAAGCTGGTTCAGGAGCTAAAATCAAGGGGCTATCGGGTGGCTACCATTAAGCACACCCGCCAAAACCTGACCCTTGGCGAGCCGGGTAAGGATAGCTGGCGCCACATCCAGGCTGGAAGCGAGGCTACCATTATTAGTGGCTCAGATAAGATTATGTTAATCAAACCTATTGCCCCAGATACTAGCCTTGAGGAGATAGCCCGCTTCCTTGGCGAGGATTATGACATCATCCTGAGTGAAGGCTTCAAAGAGGGCGATGCGCCCGAAATAGAGGTTCACCGCAAGGAAGCCGGCCCACCCTTTGCTTCTGTTAAGAAGCTTTGCGCCATAGTCACCGACGAACCTGTGGAAACCAAGACCAGGCAGTTCCCCCTTGATGATATTAAAGGCTTAGCCGACCTTTTGGAGCAAGGTTTTATCAAACCACAAAGTGAACGCGTCATACTTTGTGTAAACAACGCCCCTATATCCCTGAGTATCTTCCCCAGAGAGATTATTAGCAATATCGTTACCGCTATCGCCTCATCTCTCAAGGGGGTAAAAGAGATTACAAGCGTCCAGATTTTCCTGAAGAAGAAATCCTCATAATCGAAGCCTTCGATGCTTGCTGAACCATGGCTTTTCGGGGAGCCCGCCCGGTTCAGGTTGTCTAGAGCCTGCTTCTCCTATTTATGGTCGGGGTGGTCGGATTGGCCGTTTTTTAGTATCCCTCTCTGTTCTAAGTCTTCCGCAACATAACCCAAATCTAATTCCCGTAAAGTTTCTTTAGTAGGAATACCGTCATTATTCCATCCCTTGAATTTGTAATACGTATCTAGGAGTTTTTCTTCGAGCTCGGGATATCTTTTTTTCCAATGGTCTTCAGGCGGCTTCTCATCAGCTCTCCTCATGCCTCTTTTTACATTAAATGCTCTGTGTAAATTACGGCTCCTCCTGACTATTTTCTTTAGTCCGGCTTCATCTATATCCATCCCAGTCGCCGCCGAGATTATTTTCGGGTAATTGTGTATATGATAGGGAGGCTTTAAGCAAAATGATCCCATACCGGCGCACAATCCGATGGCGTCATCAATGTTGTGCAGCGTCTCCATCCAATCCACAATTTCGCAGCACATTTCAGGAGTTGGGAAATATGGTATCCCGTGATCTCCCCGTGGTTCCCAGTCCAGTAAATATTGCTTAAACTTTTCATCAGGAAGCTGGGGCCAATCCTTTACAAACTCTTCTCTCTCCTCCCTCGTCGGGAAAGCCGCCTGGGGCCAATTCCCTTCAATTTGGGTAATGCTTATCTTCTCGTTGGTAGAATACATAAGGAAATAAAGGGGATCCAGCGTTCCCAGCTTGAGAGGAAGCTGCTCGTGTTTCTTGATGATATTATGAGCAAATACTTCTGCGCCCTTGCCAATCTTTTTGGCCGCCCAATAAGTGCCGTCGGCCAGAATATCTCCAATTCCTTCCCGCCGGGCAACCCGGTCAAGCAACCAGAAAAATCTCCCCTCGTTATCGGACGGAAATCCTGGCATGTCCTGGTCAGTTAGAATGCCGGCTTCATAGAGCTCGACACCGAAGGCCAAAATTTGCGGGGTTGAGAATGAGTCCACTCCATACTCCGTAGCACGCTGAAGGATTCTAAAGTTAAAATCCAGCCTGTCTACCTGGGCCGCCATTGAATAGGTAAGTTTCCCGAAGCATTTCGCCATGTAATTTGGAACATCCTTGTAGGAAATTAATGCTCCGCATTGCTGCGGACAGTTATAGCAACTTATTAGCCGCTTTATCGCACTTAATTGAGTCGTCGTCCATTCCTCTTCGTGTTCCTTGGTCCAGAAGTCTCTTCTCCGAACACGGGCATTTCCCCACATGAAACTTTCAGTGTGCCACTTCTCATCAGTGTTTTTCATCTCCTGTGGCGACCCAATCCCGGATAAAATGGTCATTACGTTTGGAATGGGATTTGCATTTCGGAACTTTATATATTCCAGCACAGCATTCATATGCTCCATGAATTCAGCCCCTCGGGCAAGATTGACGTCTTTTGTTCCACGAACAGCTATCGCCTTTAATTTTTTGTCCCCCATAACGGCGCCTCCTCCGAGTCGGCTGGCGCTGGACCTGCCCTGCTCGATGGAAGCCGTGAAGACCCGATTTTCACCGGCCAGGCCAATAGCTGCCACCTGGGCTTTCGGCTCATTCAGCTCCTGTCGAATAAGCTCTACAGTTTCAAGAGCGCCTTTGCCCTTTAAATGAGAGGCATCACGGATTTCTACCTTGTCATCGTTTATCCACAAATAAACCCACTTGGGGGACTTGCCCTGAATGACCACTTTGTCATAACCGGCAAATTTCAGTTCTGGTGCCCAGAATCCCCCCATCATTGGATATGCTAATAACTCCGACTGAGGAGAAACGAAGGTAACAACGGTACGATTGCAGCTGAAAGCTGGTGTGCCGCATAAAAGACCGGCGCTGAATATTAGCAGATTCTCGGCATCAAATGGTTTAGTTTCAGGGGGAACCCTATCCCAGTGCATCTTGACGCTGGTACCTAACCCGCCAAGGTGAAGTTCGGTTAATTTCGGGTCAGTTGCTACCCTCTCAATGGTTCCTCGGGATAGGTCAATTTCTAGGTTGTATCCTGTCTCTGCGTATCTCATTTTTATCACCTCTATGTACTGGGTTTTTCATATCGTTTTTTAATTTATCTAAATATCTTAATCTTGGAATAATTTCTTTGTGTATATCACATACAACAGATTTTCCTGATGTAGTACCGGTCAACAACAACTTATCAAACGGGCATCCTCCCTGGCAGGCGGTTTTAGATTCACACTCCCTACATTCATCCGGGATGTCTGGTTTTCTAAAATCATAAAGAAATGTGTCACATTGAATTTTACTTAAAGGATTTGCGTCAAATATTGTTCCGGTTTTAAATGATTGGTTTCTAAGACATGGCCCAACCGTTCCATCGGGATATACTGTGGCAATACTTTTCCCGCAAAGATATGGAGAAGATTCAAGATTCCAGGAAGGAATTAAAGTATCAAACAAGAAAGTAGTCTGGACATCGTATCCCTTAATAATATAATTTTCCAATAAATCACATACTTCGTGATATTTCTTCAATAATATTTTCTTATATTCAGTATCCAATCCTCGGTATAAATTCCTATAGTATCTCAAGCGATATCCATTTTCTATTCCGAATCTTGTTATATCAAGAACTCTCTCTAAGTTATAATCGTCCAAGGTAGCTGTTATTGTTTGACCTTTAACATTTGACCTTTCGCTGATTATCTTCATTCTTCTCGATAGTTCTTCAATACTAATATCTGTAATATTTGTTACCATCCATTGGATATCTTCAAGGTCATCCCAATTTACAGAATCTATTAAATCACCATTTGTATAAACATCTCCCTGCATGCCGTCAGTATTTTTATAGACAGAATCCATAATTTTCTTAATTCTATCCGTTCTCAATAATGGTTCCCCACCAAGAAAGCTAATGGCGTTCACTTTAACGTTATTAACTTTCCAGACTTCTGGGATCCACTCTAATAACCTTGAAAATGTATTCTCATCCATTTCCATCTTATTATCATCACCAACTTGATTAAAAGCATAACAATAGCTACACCTTCTTGTGCACTTGTATGATAGAAATAAGATGAACCAGAAGAAAGCAAGTTTCGCCCAACCAGCTTCTCCCTGCAATCTTCCATCTTTAGTAGAATACATTCTTTTTAATTGTTTATTATGGTCTGTTAGTCTTCTCACAATTTTAGTGCCTTGCTTTTCTTTATTAATTCAACGAATTCTTTATTGATTACAAGTTCAATGTCTCTTTTGGGCTGACCTGACAGCCATTTTTCGATTAAATCAGCGATTTCGACGGTATTATTTTTCATTACATCAAATTGGGGAACCTGAATATCGAGCGGTTCATCAGTTATCACCGCCAGAAGCTGCTCTGGCTTTGCCAGCAACTCTGATTCCAGTACCTTTCGGTGTACTTCAATTTTAAAAGTACCAGCACTTTTAAAACCTTCGGTGAGAACAAGGTCAATATCGGGATCAATAAGGCGTGTAATCTCATCGGGTGATAGATCATGATCTGTCTTTTTCATGAAGACTATTTCCTGCGGACTACTAACAATGACTACCTCAGCCCCGGCTGTTGTATAACGTTGACTATCCTTACCGTTTTTGTCGAAGCCAAGGTCGCCATAATGCGAATGTTTAATGACGGCAACCCTGATGCCGCGTTTTTTAAGCTCGGTAACCACTTTTTCAAGCAAAGTAGTCTTACCTGAACCGGAACTGCCAATAAAAGAAATAATTGGTATCATTCAGTATATCTCACATTTAGTATTGCGTTAATTTTACGCTATATTAATATTATCATTTACCTACTGTCTTGTCAAACTCCCAATATTGGCTTTATCCAAACGCATTCAGTAGAATATACCTTATGGAGGTAGGAGCAACATGAAAATCGAAACAATAAATCTAACGAGAGAAATCTTTGAGCTGAAGCACTCCTAACCCACCTTGAGCAACAAAACATTCGATTTCAAGCTAATTAAGCATGTATCACCAGTCGTTTGATGGCATGTATAGCGTCACTGCGCAGTTCATCTAATTGGTAGAACTGCACAATCTGAGTGAATGTTACCTAATGTGCAATTTCTAAGCATAATGTCATTCATGTTTTATGGTTGTTTCACCCCAGATATTTTTCTCAATAATTCCTGCCCATTCCCCCTTCCCTTATTAAGGGAAGGGGGATAAAGGGGGATGGGGTGCTAAAGAGCAGGGGGCTTGTCAAAAGTGATAAAATAAGGCAGGCTAACCGGGAAAGGGGGATTATTTAAATGAAGTTGTCACCGAAGGAGAGGAGAAGAATCTATGAGGAGGAGAAGACGCGGATTGAGGCAGAGGAGAGACTGAAGAGGGAAAGACAAAAAGCCAAGACGGTCTCAACGGTAGACCTTGAGCCAAATGTTGCCGGATTACTATGTTATGTTGCCGGGTGGATAAGTGGTGTTATCTTTCTCCTCCTGGAGCAAAAGAATAAGTTTGTTCGTTTTCATGCCATCCAGTCAATTATCGTCTTTGGCGCTCTCCATCTTATCAGCGTTATGCTTAGCCACATACCGTTTGTTGGTTGGTTCTTTGGTTCTATAATCGGCGTTCTTGGTTTTATTCTGTGGATAGTGCTGATGGTTAAAGCCTATCACAATCAGCGATACAAGGTCCCTGTGGCTGGTGATTTGGCGGAAAAATTGTCAGCTTGATTTTACTCTGGCAGGCATAAATTGGAGGCGACGACCGGATTCGAACCGGTGAATAGGGGTTTTGCAGACCCCCGCCTTAACCACTTGGCTACGTCGCCTCTCAACCATTTTTGGAGCGGAAGACGAGATTCGAACTCGCGACCTCCTCCTTGGCAAGGAGGCGTTCTACCGCTGAACTACTTCCGCCTATCACCCACGAAAACCCTTGATTTTCGTGGGAGTCTATTTCTTGGTGCCGAGGCGGAGATTTGAACTCCGACGAGCTTACGCTCACCACCCCCTCAAGATGGCGCGTCTACCAGCTTCCGCCACCTCGGCATAGCTTCAGTGTTTTTTCTCCTTTTCTTCACCGTGGCAGCACCAGCGGTGCCAGCTGCGACCGGAGCGTCGGCCCCAAAGGAAAGACAGCCCCAGGGCAATAATAATGCTCGGCCAAACATAGCTCCAGAGTGAGCCACTGAGCACATCAAGCTTGACCAGTAAGGCAAAAACACCTACCGCAATCAGGATAAGACCAATAAACACCCTCATCTTTTACCTACTCTTTTGCGTCTTTTTCTTCGTGACAATGGTCTTTTTCTTTGGGGTGATGGCCTTTTTGACCTTTGGCTTTTTGATACAACACATTGGCGTCTGTTACCTCCTCACTTCATAATACTGGCAGGAGTGGCAGGATTCGAACCCGCGACCTGCGGTTTTGGAGACCGCTGCTCTACCAACTGAGCTACACTCCTACCTCTCATAAATTATATTACCATAAATTTAGGCAAAAATTAACTCCTACCCCTGCCGGGACTCGAACCCGGGCACGCGGTTTAGGAAACCGCTGCTCTATCCATCTGAGCTACAGGGGCATGTTTCAGGCTCAAATATATTACACCCTTCATGAAACGCTTTCAAGCATGGCTTGACAAAAATAGGCTACATGCTCAAAATGCCATTACTAGCTATATTTTTGGAGGAGAGGATGAGGGGTTTACCTAGTTTGGGTCGGTTTTTTAGGCTTTCCCTACGACTACATAGTAGTTGGATTATCGCCTTTATCTTTATAACTGCCATGATGGTGACCCAGTTCCCCGAGGCTTATCCCTTTTGGGAAAGGATAGTCTTTGGGATTGTCGCCGGCTTGCTCTTTTTTGCCGCGGTGAGTATGCGTGAAGTTATCCTCAATCTTTTGGCGCTCGATAGAGGTATCCCGGTGAGGAGGATTACTCTATTTATCTTCGGTGGGGTGTCTCACGTAGCCAGAGAGGAGACCTCCCCGATTCTTGAGTCGTTGTTGGCTCTGGCGGGACTTCTATGTAACCTGATAATAGCCGGAATATTTTACGGGGTTCATGCGGCGCTAGCGCACACCGGCAACGTTCTGATTAATGGGCTCATCCTGTGGTCAGCCTTTATGTATCTTATGCTGTCTTTCTTCCACTTTATCCCGGCTTTTCCCCTTGATGGGGGCAGGCTTTTGCTGGCACTGCTATGGAAGGTGACCGGTGATTATGACCGGGCAACAGGTATTGTTAGCCGGGCGGGACAGGGGCTTGGCTTACTCTTTATTGCTGGTGGCATTCTGTTACTGGCCTTGGCACATCAATGGTTTAACGGGGTGGCGCTGGCATTTATCGGATGGGTTTTATATACCGCAGCCGTGCAGAGTCGTCGCCCCATGATAATGCATAGGGTTCTTCGTGGTACTATGGCTCGGGATGTAGTGGCTGGAGATTGCCCGCTTATCAGCCGGGGGCTCAGCCTTGGTCAGTTGGTCCGCGGTTACATGCTGGCTACCGGGCAGCGTTATTTCATTGTTGCTGATGAGGTTAGATTGCAGGGGATTGTGGACATGCGTAATATCAAGCGGGTACCCAAAGACCGCTGGGACTCAACCACCATAGGTGAAATTATGACGCCGGCCAGTGAGCTTAGGACGGCTCAGGCGAAACAACCGGCAGCAAGCCTGCTTGAGCAAATGAATGAGTGGCAAATTGACTATATGCCAGTGTTGGAACGGCATAGGGTGATTGGCATTGTGGCGCGGGATAGTCTAACGCGTTTGGCAAAGACCCGGGCTGAGCTTGAGAAGTAATAAAGCCTAACCTAATTGCAGCACTTGTTTTCCCGTAGACCTAGTGGGGTGGTTTCCGACAGCGCCTGTGCCGGAATTTCATCAATGACTTTCCTTTGTCGGCTTTCTTTAAAGTAGGTCCTCCAGTTAGCTTTGAACCAGCGGAAGGGGCCTGCTGCTTCCGAGTATATTCTTAACCTGATGTCGGTGGGGTCATCATTTAACCATGATACCTGCTTAATGTTGGTCAGCGGCGTGCCGGTGGTTATTTCAACCACATAATGGTCACGCTTAACCCCGGGGGGCAGTAACCCACATTGATAGGTGCTCCAGTTCACCTGAACATGACTTCTCGGGGCGGCCCTGGTGCGTATGTAGAGCAGGCAACTATTAGGGTTATCAGGAAGAAACCAGCGCGCTTCCTTAACGCTGGCTAGAGATGGGAAATGGCTCACTTGACTGATCTGGTAACTACTCCGCTGGGCCTGGGGAAGGTTCTTCCCAACCACATCATTCCACTCCTGCCACGTGGTATAGGACTCGTTCCAGTGCTGTATGCTACCGCTAGCGGCAAGAACTTCACCGGCAACTTCATCCCAGGAATCTGTCCCCGGTAGCCAACCAGCCTTATGCTCAAAGCTGCCGCCTCTGGCAAAAACAGAGCATTCTATGCTCCCGCCAAAGATATAGCGGAGGATTTGCTCCGCCATGAAGTCGGTTACCTCGCTTCGGGTGCCAAAGTCGTTATGAGAATACTCTCCATAGTAGACTACATCAGCCCCCTCAGAGTATTGAGCCGAAATCGGTATGATGCTGTCATCCATGTCTCTGGGTAGAGCGTCAACCCCACCAACATCAAACTGCGGGCTAAGCGGGGCTGACTCACCCGATACGAAAGCTAACCAGTGCTTAGTCTCAGCTACCAACCTCCCATCTCGGGAGCTATCATAGTGGACCACAGAGTCAGCAACCCCCCAGCCGGAAAGTAGCCATCGGGCGCGATAATAATCCAACGCTGTTACGCCACCGGCAATATAATAATTTTGCATGCTCTTAATCGGGCTATTGATGGTTACCACCATTATTACCTTGTCAGCTAGATTGCCGATATTCTGGACTACGGCATAAAGGGCGGCTTTGCCTCCCATGCTGTGCCCAATTAAGACCAGGTTCTTCTTATTCTGGAAATGCTCATTGATGCCGTTGGCAATGTTTTCCGCCCAGGTCTTAATATCCACATCGCCGGGGTAGCATCTTAGTAATGAATCAACCTGAATCTTAGTCCCGGGGTTGGCTTGTTCATAGTCAAGGGTATATGTTGGCAGTTGCGCTGTGATAGAATCAGCCAGAAGCTGGAAAGAACAGGAATTGCCCCCAGCACCGTGAAGGAAAACAAAATTTAGCTCCTTGGCCTGAAGTGGTTCCTCCGGCGCTGCTTGCACTGAGCTACAGAAGCTGAGCTGGAGGCAAAGTCCAATGATTATTAGTAATACTAACCGTTTCATAAAAGCCTATTGACAACTTCAAATAATAGTATATACCATTGGTTTTGGTGTATACTAAATGGTTTATTCTCTCTTTTTTATAGCACAGGTTTGAGACAATTGCAATCTGGAGGCTAACGATGGGACGAAAGCAAGAAAAGGCAGAGCAAAGAAGACGGTACAAAGAGGCGTTTAAGAAGGTTAAGCACGGTCATGGCGGGCGCCCGATAAGGAAGAAGGAAGAGGCTGCCCTCGGCAAATAGACAGTTATGGTGGGCGATACTGGGCTGAAGGTCATTCGTCTGGGGCGATGACCTCCTCAAAGGTCTCGGTTGAGTCAGGGGTTATTACTTGACTTGGAACGACATCAACCCTGGGCAACTGGTCAGTGAAGTGGGGTCTGGGTGGTACAATCCTTTGTTTGGTAGTGTAGGTTCTCTCTTCGGTTACGGTATCTTGAAGGCTATAGGCTACGCTTGAGGTACCTTTGTGTTTTCCACTATGTCCCGGCGCTAGAGAGCAGGTAAAGATCTCCCACTCGTTGTAAATATCCCGTGCCCAGAGGGTGATGGTGGTAACGCCCTTTTCCACGCCTTTTTTCTTGGAGGGTGGTACAATTCTTTCTTCTTTCTTGAGCCACTTACCAACTACGGTTCTGAGGAGCTTTTTTGCCGTATAGCCGCAGGCTGAAGCCTCCTCTTTGGGCGAAGGCAGTCTTTGCGACTCAGGAACAAGCTTTGCCTCAGGCAACTCTTCAGATTTTATAGAGGTCTTGACCTCGCTTTCATATTTCTCTAGGAGTTGGCGAAATTGTTCCACGAGCTGCTCCTTGGTTGTGTCCAGGCCACGTTTCTGCCCTCCCTCTAAGACTAATATTGTTGGCGGCGTCGGTGCCGGAACTGGCTTGGGCGCCGGGGGATACAACAGACGACGGACCCCGAAGATGACAGCTAAGATGGCAATGAGCGACAGGGAAATAAATATAGCGGGCATGGTATAGTCTGGTTTCCAGTCTACGGCTATTGTCTTTGGGGCATCCATGACCTCGGTGTCACTGGCGTTTTCCGGTTTTAGCTTGCCCTGGAAGAAACCGAGAATGCCGGACATGGTTACCTCAGGAGGGCTGACGCTCCATTTAGCTGCGGCTCCTAACTTATACCACCCGTTGCCATCGACCTTTCCCTGAGGGGAGGTTACTGTCAACAGATAGTAGGTGTCATAGGTGGCAGTGACCTTTCCTCCCTCTGAAACCATCCAGTTTAGGTCCACGCCCTGGAGCTTTTCGCCAGTGGGTAAAAGCCAGTAGGAAAAGCGGTATTGGGTGTCTGCCCCCTTGTCTATCTGAGCCTGAGCTGCGGTTCTCAGCGCCGCGCCTCCCTTATACCAGTCGGAGTCAGATAGTGAGGCAATCTGGGGTGGGTCAGTGGCAAGGCTAATAAAATACTCCGGGAAGAAGGTGAAGGTAGCATCAGGGGCGGTTTCGCTGACGGTTATTTTTTGTATATTAGGCTTGAACCTGACATCAGTCCGGCTCGGGTCAGAGACTATGGTGTCAACAGTTATCACCGGCCTTGTGCCCGCGGCGAAGTTGAGACGGGTTGTCTGACCACCGCCTAGTGCGGCTACCAGTGCGCCATCAACATAGACGTTAGTCTCCCCGGCGGCTAGGCTGGAGGTAATAGTTACCACGGTGTCAAAAAAGCCTTTGGTGACAGTGAGGGTGAAGGACTGGCTGGCAGAGAGGCGTGGCGAGGAGCTATCGGTCACCCCTATGGTGAAGACATAGTTGCCGGCAGTACCTTTAGCAGGGGTACCAGAGATAATGCCATTAGTAGAAGTCAGGGCTAACCCCGCGGGTAGCGTCCCGCCAGAGAGGCTGTAGGTATAGGGGGATACACCTCCGCTAACGGTGATGGTTGCCGAATAAGCGGCACCCTCCTTTGCCTGGGGGAGAGAGGTGGTGGTGAAGGTTATGGGCGTGGCGGCAATAACGATGGAAAAGCCCTGCTGGGGTGAGGGTCCGGTGGCATCGGTGACCTGCACGATAAAGTTGTACGTCCCCGCCGTAGTCGGCGTACCCGAGATAGTCCCCGTAGGCGCGTCCAAGGCTAGCCCCGGTGGCAGAATGCCACCAGTTACCGCCCAGGCAGCAGGAGGAGTGATTGGCGCCGCGAGCAGAACTGTAGAATAAGGGGTGCCAACCTGACCCGATGGCAAGACTGAAGGAAAGATGGTAGGTGCCGCCAAAACGGGGCTGGGTAAGAGGAATAAAACGGCGGAGACAACGAGGAAAAAGGCAAGCACAAGGAGAACACTGTATTTAGCCGCCCGTCTAAGGCAACACCCCTCACGAAGATTGGCAAGTCTCATTTTCTTGCTCTAAGGCCATTATATAGGTTGTAAAGCCGCGAGTCTAGCCCGCTTATAAAAGTACCGATAAATCTCTTACCCTTTTGGTGGAGCCGAGGGGATTCGAACCCCTTACCTCCTGAATGCAAATCAGGCGTTCTCCCAACTGAACTACGGCCCCATAATCAGAGATATTATAGCAATAGAGGGTCTCGTTCGCAATTTGCTGAATATAGATGAGAACAGATTAGAGCTACTTCTTGGCTGGTTTTATTGGTATCGGTAGGCCGGCAACCATCAGGTAGACCTCATCAGCCGCCTGTGCCAGCATCTGGTTGGCTCCAGCCAGCAAATCACGGTATAACCGGCCCAGCCGACTCGGTGGCACCACGCCCAGCCCAACCTCATTGGTAACAATAATGAAGCTGGCATCAACCTGCGCCGTGCACTCAATTAGCTCGTCTATTTCCGCGGTAAGCCTTTTCTTGATAAGGGGAACGTCAATCGGCTCACCAGTCTGGTCGCTATATTGGCTGAAGATATTGTTAGCCAGAAGCGTGACGCAATCAACAATCACTACCTGAGCACTGCCGAGCTTCTCCAGAATCCTTTTACCCACCAAGGTGGTGACCTCGAGGGTACTCCAGGCTGGTGGTCTTTTTCTCCGATGCTGGTCAATGCGCTGACGCATCTCCTCATCGCCAGCCACTGCCGTCGCTACAAAGAGGACTGCCCCACCCAGCTTCAGGGCAAGCTCCTCGGCAAAATGGCTTTTGCCACTACCGGCACCGCCAATTATCAGAATGGTTAGTGCTTTCACTCCCCCTTATCCCCAAAAGATATTTCCACCTGGCCACTGGAAGTGAGCCAGCAGACAAACCAGAATAAGGACTGAGACCTCAGCTATCTCATTTATTGCCCCATAGGTGTCACCGGTGAGCCCGCCAAACCTGCCCTTGAGATAGAAAGCCGTAGCCATGACTATAACCCAGGTACTAAACATTATAACCAAACCAGCGAGTTGTGCCAGAATCACTGCCACCACTAAAGCAACCACTGTTGCTACGATAAACCTTGTCCGATTTGTCCCCTGCTTAAATACCCTTCCCAGCCCTGATGGTTTGGCATAGGGATAGGCAAAGACAGCGTAGACCATTGCCCAGCGACTTACCACCGCCATAAGCACCAGGGTTGGCATCAGCCAGCAAGCCGGCACACTATTTAGTGAGACATATTTCACCAGCAAGAGGCAGGAGACGCCGATTATGCCAAAGGCACCAGCACGGCTATCTTTCATCACCCGCAATCTCTGCGCCACTGTCTTGTGTCCAACCATGCCGTCGCAGGTATCAACGAAACCGTCAAGGTGCAGACCGCCGCTGATTACTACCAGGGAAACGACCAGCAGTACATTAACTAATGCTGAAGGCAGGCCAAGACCGAGTAGCCAGTTCAAGCCAGCCAGAATGAGTCCAATGATAACCCCGACCAAGGGGAAGTAAACAATGGAGCGTCCCACTTCCTCGGGGCTAATCTCGCGCCGCCCGGGCAAGGGTATAATGGTTAAAAATCTTAGCGCCGCCAAGAACCCCAATTATTTCTCCTTTTCTGATACTCCGGCTTCAGCGAAGGTTGACATCTCAGCCAGAATCCTGGCGGCGGCCTCAGCCAGAAATATTCCCAGGACAGCACCGCTGCCTTCACCCAAGCGCATACCCAGATTAAGCAGCGGCTTAAGCCTCAGGTGCCTGAGCACCACCTTATGCCCGGGTTCTGCCGAGACATGGGCAGCGATAAGAAAATCCTTAAGTTTAGGTGCCATCGCCACTGCGATAAGGGCGGCGGCCCCGGAGATAAAGCCGTCTAAAACTATCGGTATGCGGTAAGCAGCCGCGGCCAGCATCACCCCCACCAGCCCGCCAATCTCAAAGCCTCCCACCTTGGCCAGCACATCTAAGGGCTTTTTAGGGTCGGGGCGGTTCACGGCTAGGGCCTGGCTTATCACATCCACCTTGTGCTTGAGCTGCCTATCGTCTATCCCCGTGCCCCTGCCCACCACCTCGGCTACCGATTTCCCCGTCATCACCGCGCAGATAGCGCTGCTGGCAGTGGTATTGCCGATGCCCATATCACCGGTGCCAACGATATCAAGACCCTTGGTCACCTCACCTCCCACCAACTCAATCCCGGCCTCTATTGCCCTCACTGCCTGCTCTTGAGTCATCGCTGGGCGTAAAAACATATCCCGGGTGCCGGGGGCAATCTTCCTGGATATAAGCTGGGGGTGCGGCTCAAGCTTAGCTGCCACCCCCATGTCAACGACGACAACCCTTGCCCCAACCTGGCGAGCCAGCACATTTATCCCCGCCCCGCCCCTCAAAAAGTTATAAATCATTTGGGCGGTAACCTCCTGTGGGTAGGCACTTACCCCTTCCGCCACAACCCCATGGTCGCCAGCCAGGGTAAAAATGACCTTATGTCTGATTTGGGGGATAGGTTTACCCTGAATGCCCGCCAGCTTGATGGACAGCTCCTCCAGCCGGCCCAGACTGCCCTGCGGCTTGGTCAGGGTGTCTTGCCTGGCGCGGGCGCTGTCCATTGCCCCCTTATCCAGAGGCTTGAGCATTTTGATAGTATTGGACAAGAGTTCTGCCACCTATGCTCCTTTAAACAAGCCAGTACTTAATTCGTGGCTATTATAGACCTTTTTGCCCTGGATTGTAACCGGCTCCGAATGGGCCGGAGAGTGCCCTCTGACTAAGGCCGGGTGCACCTTAATTCAAACACCACCGGATTTGCCGGGTCAGGGCAGGCAACAGCAGCCTTGTTTGGGTCCTCCTCCCAGGGGAATGAGCCGCCAAGTTGCAGCACGGCAACGAAGGGAAACAGGGAGTGAAACGCCCAAGCACACAGGTTGGGTGGAGCCTTTTCCCCGATGATAAACTCATCGCCGACCTTGTGCCCACCAGCACAAGTCCCCTTTTGGGATATTACCCTGGCTATCACCTCAGACATCAATACCCTCCTATTTGACACAACATCCTTCAAGGAGTATAAGTTAAAAATATTACCGAGTAAAGGAGATTTTAATTGATTAAAGCCTTTGAGGGTAAGACGCCCAAGATAGCCAAATCAGCCCTGGTCAGCGAGGCGGCACATATTATCGGTGATGTTGAAATCGGGGAAAACTCCAGTGTCTGGCCGGGAGCGGTAATTCGTGGTGACTTTGGCAAGATAACAATTGGCAAAAATACCGCTATAGAGGATAACTGCGTTATTCATTCCGGTTCACCCCACTCTGATATAAAGGATGTCACCATCGGGAATGATGTGCACCTCGGTCATGGGGCAGTGATTAACTGCCGTAAAATCGGGAATAATGTTCTCATCGGCATGAACGCCACCATCCTCCATGAGGTTGAGATTGGCAACTTTTGTATCATTGGGGCTGGCTGCCTGGTCAGCGAGGGGATGAAGATTCCCGACAACTCACTCGTTGTCGGCGTTCCGGGGAAAATCAAAGGGCGGGTTTCAGCAAAACAATCATTCTGGATAAAAGAAGCCCCTCAAATTTATGCTAAATTGGTTAAGCGCTATAAAGAGCAAGGGGGGCTATAGCCGTCAATCTCCTCTTAAAGGAGACCGACAACGTCACTGATGCTTATCTCCAGCATCTTGATATTTGCCTGGATACGGTCAACATTCCGGTCTACTGCCTGAATTCCCCCGGAGATACGCTTTAGCTCGGTGGCGGTCTGTTTTAGTAACTGTATCTTTTCCGCCATATCCCCTATTTTATATTCTTTAACCAACTTATTACTCCTTAATGTCTCAGGTCCTTAAACCTTTTTGCCTTAGTATCATACCTGGGTAAAGCGCCATGCTGAAGAAACTCCAGGTTATACCCTAAATTGGTCTTTAGCCGGAGTTGGTCAACCAGCTTAGGCCTGATGGCGTCAACATTACCCTCTTGCCCCGGCATTAACTCAACTTTTAATGTAATATCGTCTATATCGCCCTTTTTAATTACCGTCACCTCATACTCGTTGCCGAGCTCGGGGATGCTTCTGACCACCTCCTCAATGGAAGCCGGAGCCAAGAGCACCCCTTTCACCTTGGTAATGTCATCCGCCCGTCCCGTAACACCACCCCGAAGAAGGTGGAAGGTTCGGCCACATTCGCACCTGTCTATCGGGCTCCACTCAACTATATCCTTAGCATCGAACCTGATGCATGGCTGAGCCAGACGGTGAAAGGTAGTGACAACCATCTTGCCCCTCCTGCCGGGCTCGGTGATAATTTCACCGGTATCAACATCTTCTATCTCCATAAGGTAGAAAGCCTCATTGACATGCAGCCCGCATTGATACTGGCATTCCCAGCCCCAGTGGCCCATTTCCGTGCTGCCTGCCTGGTCGTAGACCTTGGCTCCCCAGGCATCCTCCATTCTTTTCCTGGTTGCCGGAACACTGCCTCCCGGCTCTCCGGCGACGGTGATTTTCCGGATAAATAAATCCTTGGGCGGGTTTATACCCATTTTTCTGGCGGTCTCGGCCATACCGAGCACGTAGGTTGGCGTGGCTCCCATCCCCGTGGCTCTTAGCTCCTGCATCTTTAATATTCGCGCCTCGGTATTTAAGACCCCGCCGGGGATTACCTCACAGCCCAGTTTCTCCGCCGCATAATGATATACCCAGAAGGCGATAAATATGTTGTAGCCAAAGGGTACGAACACGCGGTCGCTATCGCGATATCCCTGGGCGTATAATGCATAGCAATAGGCTTCAACGCCGCCCTCCCAGTCCTGCCACGTATCAGCCTGATATACCGGCTGTCCCGTCGTGCCGCTGGTCTGGCGGTATTCCGTTACCTGCTCTAAGGGCACGCACAGGATGTCCCCGTAGGGAAAGGGGTCCTTGCCCTGAATGCCTCTCATCATGGCCTTTTCTATCTTGGGCACCTTTGGTATATCATCAAACGTCCTGATGTCGCCAGGTTCTATGCCGGCTTCGCTATATAGTTTATGATAGAACTTGGAGTGCTCATAAGCCCACTTGAATATTTCCTGAAACTTCTTTAGCTGCAATTGCTGAAGTTTCTCACGGGGTAGTGTTTCCAGAATTGGATTCCAGTACTTTTCCGAACTCATAACTATAACTCCCTCAGATATTCTCTTGTCAGGTCTTTTCTCCTTGTCCGCCTGTGCTATAATACACCGAAATACCATTATATATCTAGTATATATCTAGACGCCAGAAAGGAGAATATTTGGGTATGTCGCCACCAGCCAAGAAAGTTCCAATAGCCGAGGAAGAAATAAAATTTGCGGTGAACGGGGATTTATATGAAGTGAGGGTCAAGTCGAACTGGACCCTGCAGTACGTGCTTCATAATGAGCTTGGGTTGACCGGAACTAAAGAGCTTTGCAATGAGGGAGCCTGTGGTGCTTGTGCTGTGATTCTGGACGGGAGGCCAATCCTCTCCTGTATGACACTGGCTATAGAGTGTGATGGCAAAACCATAGAGACTATAGAGGGGATTGCCAGAGCCAACCATCCCCTTATCGAAGCCTATGTCAAGCATAGCTCTATGCAGTGTGGTTACTGTACGCCGGGTTTTATCGTTACGGTGAAGGCTTTGTTGGACAAGAATCCCAATCCAACAAAAGAAGAGGTGGAGGAGGCCCTTGTTGGCAATCTGTGTCGGTGCGGCACATATCCCCGACACACCCTAGCTGTGCTGGAAGTGGCCAGTAATTTGCCCCGGAGGTAGAGAGTATGGGTAGCGATGAGATGTCAAAGATACAAGAGCTGTTTGATAATCTAAGGGCGGATAAGTATCCCCTGGAGAAATACAACAGCATAGGGAAACGCGGTGTCCGCCGTTTAGATGGCTATGAGAAGGCGACGGGAATGGCGAAATATACCATGGATGTGAAGCTGCCGGGGATGCTGTACGCCAGATTCCTTACCTCTCCTTACCCTCATGCCGAGATAAAGAGCATGGACACCAGCAAGGCCGAGGTGTTGCCCGGGGTAAGGGCTATACTGAGGTATGACGACCCGGAGCTACCACCGGTGGCGGACCTGGGTGGGCATGAACCATCAACCGAGCCGGTTCTGCCTAAGATAGCTCACTTCCAGGGGGAGGAGGTTGGTGCTATTGTCGCTGCTGATAGCGAGGAAATAGCTGAGCAGGCGCTGAAGTTGATAGATGTGGCATGGAAAGAACGCCCCTTTGTCCTAGATGTGGAGGAGGCGTTGCAGCCAGGTGCTCCTTTAGCCGACCCTGAGTCATACCCTAATGGCAATCTTTACCCCCAGGTTTTAGATGTGGAGGAGCACGGCGATGTGGAGAAAGGTTTTGCCGAGGCGGATAAGATAATTGAATTCAACTTCCGGCAGGGCCTTAATACCTGGATTGGGCCAGAGCGTCCTTGCGGTGTGTTCCGATGGAATGGAGACTGCCCGGAGGTCTGGCTTAAGCAACAGCGTCCACATATATGCAAGCGTGTCATAGCTTCCTGGTTTGGTGGCATACCCATGAATAAGATTCAGATCCACTGTCCTTATCAAGGGGCAAGTTTTGGTGGGTGGAGTCAGATGCCCTGGAATATGGGGGGGCACTATTGTGCTGCCGTCCTGGCTAAGAGAACGGGCCGACCAGTTAAGTGGATATTTAATCGGCGGGAAGACTTCTATGGTGGGGAGATGGATGAGGGGGTATATTATTTTAAGGTAGGGGCTAAACTGGATGGGACAATCACCGCAGTAAAGGGGAGATCGGTGGTTGCCAACCAACTTTTGCCGTTTTTTGGTTTTGTCAGACATTTTCATGACAACACTAAGATTCACAACATATATGGTAAGACAGAGGTAGTGAGGATAAATAAAGGGCTAACCGTGCCAACGCGTTGCGAACAAAACTCAAATTGCCATAGTCTTACCCTGGTATTTAATCATGTCGCCGATGCGCTCGGGCTTGATCCGGTAGAGGTGGCACTTAAAAACGACGGCGCTGATGGCCACGACATGACATGGCTAAATAGTCGTAAGGCGGAGATGGGATTCAAGGTTAGAGATAGCCTGAAGGAGTGCATAGAGAAGGGGAAGGCAGCCATAGGTTGGGATAAGAAGTGGCATGCCCCGGGAACAAAGAGGCTTCCCAACGGCAAGATGCATGGGCTTGGCTTTACCTGGACACATGAGTGGGAGGATTCAGCCGGGTCGAGTGAAATGGCGATACGCATTGAGCGTAACGACGGCACGGCTACTATCCTGGGCTGTCGCGCCGATGTTGGAATTAATGCTGAGACCGCTTATTGCCAGATTGCCGCTGATGAACTGGGGATGCGCCTTGAAGATGTTTATTACCGACCGCAAATTGATGCTGGTTTCTTCACTATGGCCCCCGATTCGTCGACTAATATGTCGGTTAATGGCTTTGCCATCAGAAATGCGGCCCGACTTCTGAAACGAAAGATTCTTGAAGCCGCTACCAGTCCCAGGGGGGCGACGCAACTAGGTAGTGCTCCCCCTGCCTTCCCGGGAAAGAAACCTGAAGAATTGGACATCAAAGAGAGCGTAATCTACGAGAAGGCAAATCCGTCAAATAGAAGGACGCTGGCAGAATTTGTTGGTTCCTCTGGTGCTATGGGCCCGATTGGCTCGCCTCGCGGTGAGCCAGTGCCCTCCGGTGAGAAGGGTGTCAGGCATCCTTTTACTTGGCCTCTCTTTGAATATGCTTGGCAAATGCAAGTTGGGGCTTACTCCGGGGCACGTCTCCGCTTCTGCCGGCAGGCACATTTCATGGAAGTCGAGGTGGATACTGAGACTGGTGAGGTTGATGTGGTGCGGGTAGTTACCGTCAATGATGTTGGCAAGGTAATAAACTGGGAGGGTTGCGAAGGGCAGCAATACGGTGGAGCTTATATGGGGGTGGGCAGGGGGCGAAGCGAGGAGGTTGTCCATGACCCAGTGACGGGTGTCATGCTTAACGGCAATCTTCTAAATTACAAAGTCCCGACAATGCTTGACATTGGACATATAGATACTATCCTCGTCGAAACCGGGATGGGTTATGGTCCCTATGGGCTCGTTGGTATCGGTGAGGACGTTGCCACCGTGGTACCGGCGCTTATTAGCCCCGCTGTCCACAATGCTATCGGCAAATGGGTCGATGGCTTCCCGGTTACACCGGACAAAGTTCTTAAGGCGGTGGGAAAGGCGTAGCATGAAGAGATTCAAACATATAAACGCCGGTTCAATAGAAGAGGCAACCTCAGTCCTCAAGGACTACGGGGAAAAGGCGAGGGTCATCGCCGGTGGTACTGACCTGTTGGGCCAGATGAAGGATGAGATATTGCCGGAATACCCGGATGTCCTAGTCAATATCAAGACCATTTCCGGCCTGGATTATATCAGGGAAGAAGGCAAAATATTAAGGCTTGGCGCCCTGACTCGGCTCGAGGACATCGCCCGGGACAAGACGGTAAAAGAAAAGTGCGCCATATTGGCTGAGGCCGCTCGTAGCACCGCCTCGCCACATATCAGGGAGATGGGTACTATCGGCGGTAACATCTGTCAGAGTAACCGGTGCTGGTACTACTGGGTTCCTGATAATAGGTTCTACTGCCTGAGGAAGGGGGGCAGGGTGTGCTACGCTTTAACCGGGGATGGGAGATACCATTCCATATTCGGCGGCACCAGGGTAAATGGCACGCCTTGCGCCACTGATTGCCCGGCTAGCGTGGATATACCCTCCTACCTGAGTAAAATCAGGGACGGCGACCTGGCTGGCGCCGCCAGAATACTGCTTGATTTCAACCCCATCCCGGCAATAACGGGGAGGGTCTGCCCCCATTTCTGCGAGGGCGAGTGCAATCGGGGTAATTTTGACGAACCAATATCCATTAAGGGCGCCGAGAGGTTCATTGGTGATTATGTCCTGGAGAATATGGACGAGATATTTAAATCTCCGCAAAGTGAGGTCAAAAAGAGCGTGGCTATCGTCGGTTCTGGGCCGGCCGGGCTTTCGGCGGCATATTACCTCAGGAGGCTTGGCTACGGCGTAACTGTCTTTGACCAGATGCAAGAAGCGGGCGGGCTGCTCACCTATGGTATACCGCCGTACCGGCTGCCTAAGGACATTGTCCGGCGGCAGGTCAAAGCCCTTGAGGGCACCGGAATCCAATTCAAGCTTAAGGCTAATGTCGGTGAGGATATCAAAGTGGAAGAGCTTATGAAACGCTTTGATGCTGTCTTCATGGCCTGCGGAGCCGGGAAAGAAAGGCTATCAGGGGTAAAGGGCGAGAAATTGATGATATCTGGCTTGGAGTTCCTGAGAAATTCGAATCTTGGGGTTAGAGAACTGCCGGGAAAGAAAATCGCAGTGATAGGCGGTGGCAACGCCGCCATAGATGTTGCCAGAACGCTGCTGAGGCTAGGAGCGGAACCGGTGATTATCTATCGGCGCAGCAAGGCGGAGATGCCCGCGGTAAAGGAGGAGGTTAACAGGGCAGAGGAGGAAGGCATTAGAATCCAGTTCCTTACCCTGCCCGTGGAAGCGTCGAAGAAGGGTAGCCAGATAGTCCTTAAGTGCACCAGAATGCGGCTGGGGCCTTTAGACGAGACGGGAAGACCTCAGCCCGTGCCGGTAGAAGGCTCGGAATTTACCACTGAGTTTGATGCGGTAATAAAGGCAATCGGGGAAGAACCAGACACCTCAACTATCCCTGCCGAGTTCTTGGACAAAAACGGACGGCTGAAGGTGGATACCGCTACGCATTCCTTGGGCAAGAATGTCTTTGCCGGTGGGGATTTCGTCACCGGCCCATCAACAGTTGTTGCCGCCATAGCTAGTGGGAGGAGAGCGGCAAGCTCCATAGACCAATATCTTGGAGGCACGGGAACCCGATATAAAGACAGCGAGGCGGTTAAGCTTCCGGAGAAGTTCAACAGTTCATACCTTAAGAAAACAAGCCGGGTTAAAACCCCGGAACTCCCGGTAGCAAAGAGAATTAAGAGCATAGATATTGAGGAGGTTAGCAGTCTGGGCTTGAGTGCCGTCGAGACCGAAGCCAATAGATGTTTCAATTGCGGCTGTGTGGCCGTTAGCTCATCAGACATGGCCCCGGCTTTGATAGCTTTGGGGGCTAAAATCAAGACCACAAAACGGGTTATTGAGGCAGAAAGGTTTTTCACTGTGGCCGGCGATAAGGCGACAGTCCTGGATGACGATGAGATAGTTCTGGAAATTGAAGTTCCGATACCTGGTGCTAGCACGAGGTCCAAGTTCATTAAGTTTGCCCTCAGGAAGTCGATAGACTTCCCGGTAGTTAACTGTGCCGCCGCCATAGAAAGTGAGAAGGGGGTAGTTAAGAAAGCCAGGATATGCCTGAACGCGGTGTATAACAACCCCTACCGGGCAACCAGGGCAGAGGAGTACATAAGAGGTAAATCGATTAACGATTCAACTGCCGAAGGTGCGGCTAATGCGGTAGTCACCGACACCTGTCCAGTGATAAACAACCGGTACAAGATTCAGATAGCCAAGACGCTGGTTAAACGAGCAATACTAGCCTGTAAATAGGAGGGTGAGATATGAAAGCCTTAAGGTGGTATGGTAGAAAAGACCTTCGCTATGAAGATGTACCTGAACCGTCTCCGGGGCCGGGGCAGGTAAAGGTGAAAGTTAACCTGGCTGGTATCTGCGGTAGCGACTTGAAGGAATATGAATCTGGTCCGGGCATGATTGCTGTCGACAAGGTGCCGCTGACTTTAGGGCATGAGTTTGCGGGCAGAGTCGCCGAGGTGGGTAAAGGGGTGACAGACTTTAAGGTTGGCGAGCGGGTAACCGGAGTCGGTTATTGGTTCTGCGGCGAATGTTTTTTTTGTAAAAGAGCCATGTATAATATTTGCCTGAAGGCGGGTTTCACCGGTCTGACCGTGGATGGCTGTATGGCTGAGTATGTGGTCATTCCCAGTTACGCCGTTTATAAGCTTCCCGATTCGGTGTCCGATGAAGTTGGGGCTCTGGTAGAGCCTTTGGCAGTAGCCATTCACGCTGTTCGCCAGGGTAATGTCCGTCCCGGGGATAGGGTGGCAATTGTCGGCTCGGGTACTATCGGTCTTTGCGTTCTATTGGCCGCCAGGGCGGCCGGGGCAGCCGAAGTTTATGTTGCGGATAAGATTAAGCGTAGAGGGGAGATTGCCTTGGCTATGGGAGCTACGGCGTTTATCAACCCTGACGATGGTGAGCCGGTGAAGCAGGTTGCCAGTCTGACCGATGGATTAGGTGTGGACATATCCTTTGAGTGTGTTGGCCACCCGGCTACCCCCCAGCTAGCTATAGACCTAGCTCGAAAAGGTGGGACCATCGTGATTGTGGGGGTCTTTGAAAAGCCGAGCTCGATTCACTTTCAGAGCGTGATGTTTAATCAGAAAACTATTGTCGGTAGCCCCATTTATGTCCACGAGGGGAAGATGGCTATCGCTTTGCTAGCGGATAAAAGAATTGACCCCCGCCGCTTAATTACGGCAAAAGTGCCGCTTAAGGATGCGGTAGAGATGGGGTTTGAAAAGCTGGTTACCAGTAAGGAGGATAACATCAAAATATTGCTTCAGGTTGCTTGACAAAGGGGAGGTAATGCCTTAGTCTTTAACTCACCTCATAGTCTACTAAGCTACTAGAGCTGATATCATAATGAAGAGGAGGGCCGAGATATGTGAGATTATATGATAAGAAGTCTAATATAACGGTAAGAATCTTTAGAAAGGAGAAACAAGTGAACAAAAAGGTATTTTTTAGTTTGATAGCCATAGTGTTGGTAGCACTGGTAGTATTGCCTTTGTGCTCTGCCTGTGCCCCAAAAGCGCCAGTCAAGGATAAAATCGTTGTTGGCATGGCAAGGTCCCTCTCCGGCCCACTGACTGCGATTGAGGTTTCGGGATTCGGGCCAATCTATAAGGCATTTGTTCCCGAGGTCAATGCCGCCGGCGGGATATTTGTGACCGAGTACGGCAAGAAATTGCCCGTAGAGACACTCATCTATGATGATAAATCTGACGTGGGCACGGCGGTGAGGCTAACGGAGAAGCTCATCGTTGAGGACAAGGTTGACTCTATATGGTCTTCTAATAGCACCGCCATGCTTTTTGCTCAGGCCCCTATCGCCAATAAGTTGGGGTATGTACTGCCGACCTTTGAGGGTGGTGCTACCACGATGAAGGACATGCTCCCCAGCCTGCCCTATGTGTTCATCAACCTGAGTTTTTCCGACTGGTACGAGGTTCCGGTTTGGGCTGACATGCTTGCCAAAGCCGGCGCCAAGACGGCATATGTGACCTATATTGCCGACCTCCATGGCATTGAGTACGCCGGTGTTGCCGGTAACGAATTTGCCAGGGTGGGGATTAAGGTCCTGGGCAACGTGAGCCTTCCCCCCGGCCTTAAGGACTTTGCCCCCGTGATACTGGATGCTCAGGCGTCTGGTGCCGATGCCTTCTGCTGCTTTGCCTATCCCGACCAGATTATGCCGGTTACCGGTACGTCGATAGCCCTTGGCTACAACCCCAAGGCTTTTATATTGGGACCTGGAGGCAACTACGGTTTCTTCCATACCGCGTTTGGCCCGGCGGTGGAGGGGGTATGTGCTTGGGCTACCTGGAACCGGAAACAGTCTCCCGAGATGGAGACATTATTTGTAAAACTCTACGGCAACGCGCCTGAGGATGTCTGGAATGGGTGGGGGTCAGACCTCTTTTATGGGGCATTGGATTTCTGGAAGCAGGCTATAGAGAAGGCCGGGGCCCTTGACCAGAAGGCGATAAGGGATATATACGCTACCGGGCATTTCACTACGCTTCTGGGAGATACCTATTACACGACAATCGGTGGCGGCGGCGGGCTTCTGGCCAAGGAAACCCATCAAGGGGAGGTTGGCCAGTGGCAGAATGGTCTATATGAAGTCGTCGGCGGAGGTCCATGGTCTGCCACCAAGCTTACCGCAGACTTTGAATACCCCAAGCCGGCGTGGCCAAAGTAGTTATTGAATTTAGGAGTTTAGCGGTAATAGTAAGCAGGCTGTCTTGAGGGTGGTTATTTCCTCCACCCTGGAGGCAGCCTGCACTTTTGCTATTGTGTCATGCTGGTGATTTCCTCCCCTATGCTATCTAAACCCTACCAAGATAAAACGCAGTGAGTGTCATAATACCGGCACTAAAGAGGGGGATAGTAAGGTTATCATCAATAGGGATAGGCAAT
The DNA here is from genome assembly GCA_963739245.1 of uncultured delta proteobacterium. GTDB lineage: Bacteria > Chloroflexota > Dehalococcoidia > Dehalococcoidales > BS750m-G39 > CAVTZP01. Next base: position 28,130 of record CAVTZP010000002.1, on the reverse strand, counting down.
AGCTCAACTAGCGTGGCTGAGATAGCCCCGGCAATAGCTGCTGGCAGAACTAAGGCCGGGCTAACCCGGCTCATCCCCAATCCGATTAAGAGGCAGGATGCCAGACAGGCGAGGCTTCCCTCCAGGCTTTTATCAAATATTCTTCGTCGGCCAAACTTCCCCCCGATTATCGTAGCCATAAGGTCACCGATAGCCACGAAGAGAAGAGAGGTGATAGCCACATATTTGTCAAATAAGACAAAGACGGCAAAGGAAGAAAGGAGAAGATAGGTGGTTCCAGTTAGGTGAAACCTCTCCTGCTGCTTCAGAATCACCCTAAGGTGTGTCACCGTCCACTGGTTTAAGCTATGAGAGGTAAATCTGGTTATCTCAAAGGCAACAGAGAGAGCAGCCGTTGCTCCGAGACTGATAAGTAGTGCCGGAGTAGAGATAAATAGAGCCAGGACAGGGAAGAGTGAGCCACCAACCAGGTGCCATAGTCTTCGCCACGGCTTACTTTGCATATCACCTCGGTTTTTTAGAATGACCGACTTGATGTTCAAGCCGGTCCCATTTGTTACTAAATATTAATCGTAGTTCGTTGCGGTCTTACTGTCAAGCCGTCCCTAGTTGTATCGCCCCATCGGAGCATGCGCCAATGTCTAAAGTAATTGACGCTCATTACCATAGGATATATGATATGGTCGAAGAATCTCCACCAATTATGGGACACAGCCTTGGTGGGGGAGAAGCCAGACGCTTGGCGAATGAACTGTACCGGAGGTGGGTGTGAAAGCGGCGGTAATGCCCGGTTTCTCGGAATTGATAATCATAATTAATCCTGCTAAGGAAGTAACCCGAGAGGGTCTGCTCACCATTATTATGCCCTGGCTTTATGCACCCTGGCCTGAGGCTAGGGAAAGGGGGGTTATTGAAATAGAGGTGGCAGGTAACACCCTGAAAGCACTGCTCGCCGAGCTGTCACATCGATATAAGCAGGCTAATGTCGATTTTGACCCCGTCGTCCAAGAAACTAATCAACTTGACTTTGACTACGACGTCTTTGTTAACGGTAAAAATTATTTATCATTGCCGGCTGGTCTTGATACAATGCTAAGAGACGGCGACGAAGTGAAGGTCAAGATGCTGTGGCGCTGGGATGGCTAGGCATCGGCGGAGAAAAAATGCTTGAGCAAAAGGAACTTGTTAGATATAATCGGCAACTGATAATCCCAGATTTTGGTGAAGAAGGGCAAAACAAGTTAAAAAACGCCCATGCTACTATAGTTGGTGTAGGCGGGCTAGGCTGTGCCTCGGGAACCTACCTGACGGCGGCTGGGGTCGGACACATTACCATCGTTGATTTTGATATTGTTGAACTGTCTGATTTGAATCGGCAGATTCTCTACTGGGAAGAGGACATCGGAGAGAAGAAGGTAATAGTCGCTCAAAGAAAGCTATCCAAACTAAATCCCCTAGTCCAAATCACCCCCGTCTTTACCAAGATAACAGAAGACAACGTCCTTGGTGTCATCAATGGAGCCCAGGTAGTACTTGACGGCACAGATAATGTAACCACCCGGCTCATAGTGAATGCGGCGTGTGTTAAGCTAAAGATTCCCTACATTTATGCTGGTGTCTCACGCCTGAGGGGCATGATTACCACCATCATCCCCGGACAAACACCATGCCTGGCATGTCTTTGCCCTGAAGGTACCAGCGGGCTCGGCGTTCTCGGAGTGACGCCGGCAATTATAGCCAACCTGCAAGCTCTGGAAGCTATCAAACTGCTTATTGGTCGCCGCCCGGCACTAGCCGGAAAACTGCTGCTCTTTAACGGTGATGATATCAAGTTCCAGATTTATGACATCAAGAAAAACGAGAATTGCCCCGTTTGCTCACCAACGGCACTCAAGCAATAAAAAGGCGAGATTACCACTGGGGCTATTTTCCCCTTTTCTTCTCCTTCTTTTCCTCTTTTTTGGCTTTTAGCGCCCAGAAGACCTTCTCCGGTTGGGCGGGGAGGTTATTAATCCAGACCCCGGTAGCATTATAAATGGCATTAATCACCGCCGGTGGTGCCGAACAACAACTCCCCTCGCTGGCCTCTTTAGCCCCAAATGGGCCATAGGGGTCATTGGTTACCACGTGTATCACCTGTGTCATCGGTGCTTCATTGGCGCGAGGTCGCTGGTAGTCGACAAGATTGGGGTTAAGGGTTTGCCCTTTGTCCATCTTGAATTCCTCATACAAGGCAGCAGAAACCCCCTGGTGGTATGACCCACCCTGGACTTGAGTTTCTACCGCCTGAGTATTTAGTGGGAAGCCGCAGTCGTGGGCGATCACGCTATTATCGGTGCATTTTACCACGCCTGTCTCCACATCTACCTCCACCTCGACGGCCTGGGCGGTAAAGCTATAATTGGTTCCAATGTCACCGACACCCTTACTGAAATCGGCCAGGCCTAATAGCGATATTCCCTGGGTTGAATAGCCGCGGCCGATGATGACCTTACCCGGCGTATCGTAGCAGGCGGTTCTCACTAACCTCTCCCAGGGCATATTCCTATCAGGATTTGACTTGACAAAGGCCTGCTTGTTCTTAATCTCAACATCTTCCGGTTTTACGCCAAACTGCTGTGCTGCAACCTCGAGGAGCTGCCGTTTGGCATCTAGGGCGGCATTTATTGCCGCCTGACCGGCAAGCACAGTAACCCGGCTGCCGTAGCTTCCCGGGTCAACCGGGGTAAATGCTGTATCTACCCTCTTCAGGTCTATGTCCTCTAGTTTTATACCGAGCACCTCGGCGGCAATAGCGCACATTATTGTGTCTGACCCCTGCCCGACGTCAGTGGCGCCGGTCAGATAATTGACACTTCCGTCCTCGCATACCCTTATGATAGCGGCACAAGCGTTATGTGCACTCAGCTTTGTCCCGCTGTTATATGTTGCCGCGGCAAAGCCAATACCATAGGCCTTATAACCATCTTCTTTTTTCGTCTTTCTTCTTTTTTCCCAGTCTACCGCCTCGGCAACCTTTTCAATGCATTCCTTTACCCCGCAGGTCGCCATATGTACCTCGTTGATTGTCTCATATACCTTACCCGGCTCAGGGTTTTCAATGGCATTCTTTAGCCTTATCTCCACCGGGTCTAGCCCAAGCTCTTCGGCTATCATGTCTAGCTGAACATCAGCGGCAAACCGGCTGTGGTATAGTCCATGTCCTCTCATGGCGGCCGAACTCGGGTTATTGGTAAAATAGTTGTAGCAATCATATTTGTAATTTGGCAGCTTATAGGGTAGGGTCGTAAGACAGCCGGTAAGCATCATCGTGAGCGGGCTCATTCGGGTATAGGCTCCCCCGTCGGCAACAGCCTTGAGATATGTAGCCTTTAGTATGCCGTCCTTGGTAACCCCCGTCTTTACCGTGAGCCACATCGGGTGACGCCGCAGGTCGGTAGTGAGGACATCAAACTGGCTGGTCACAATCTTCACCGGTCGGCCGGTCTTCTTGGCGAGCATGACTGCCGAGTAATCAGCTGGCGTCATATCATTCTTAGTGCCACCAAAGTCGGAGCCGATAAAGGGTGTTATTATCCGAACATTGCTGAGCGGCAAATTAAAGCACCGGGATAGAATCCGGTATGGAAAATATGGGCTTCCTTTTGCCCCGATATAGACGACATGATTAGAATCGGGCCAGTAGGCAACCACTGCCGGTGATTCTAGATATCCTTTGGCCATGCGTGGGGTCTGGAAGGTATCTTCCCGAACTAGGTAAGACTCAGCAAAAGCCTTGTCCATGTCACCAAAGGCCCAATGATACTCAACGCAAATGTTCCCCGGGCGGTTCTCATGAACCAGGGGTGCTCCTTCCTGCATTGCCTCAAAGACATCAAAGACGCCGGGGAGTGGCTCCCACTCAACCTCAATGAGGTCGCAGGCCTCATTAGCTATATCCTCATCAATAGCGGCCACTGCCGCTACCCCTTCATATAGGTAGCGTACCTTTTTTACTGCCAGGGGCTCTTCATCGCGAGTCGGCCCGCTCCAGCCCCACTTGAAACCGCCAAAGTCCTTGCCGGTAGTCACCGCTTTTACGCCGGGTAACCTCTCAGCCTTGCTGGTGTCAATATTTAGTATCCTGGCGTGAGGATAAGGGCTTCTCTTAATCTGACCCCACAGCATATCGGCTAATTCATAATCAGCGGCATACTTTGCCTGACCAGTAACCTTTAACTTAGCCTCCACTCGGGGTATCGGTTTTCCTATTATCGAATATTCCCCAAAAGTCTCACCCATTCTACTGACCTCCTCGTATCTTTTCCGCAGCTATTTCTATAGCCTCGATATATTTCACATAGCCTTCATCAGCACACAGATTACCCTGTATCGCTTCTCTTACCTCCTCACGGGTTGGCTTGGGGTTCTCATCCAGTAACGCCTTCGCTGACATCACCATCCCCGGGGTGCAGAATCCGCACTCTATAGCGCCATGGTCGATCATCGCCTGCTGAATAGGGTGCAGCTTATCCCCGTCAGCCAAACCTTCGATGGTGGTAACTTTGCGACCATTGGTCTGCAACGCCAGTACGGAACACGACCTGACCGCCTTGCCGTCAATATTAACGGTGCAGGCACCGCAAGCACTCTCAAGGCAACCTATCTTGGTGCCCGTCAGCTTCAGCTCCTGCCTCAGCAGGTCAACAAGTAAGGTCCTTGGTTTCACCCTGAACTCATAAGGCTTGCCGTTAACGGTTAACTTTAATTCCTTCAGTTCGTCTTTCATATCTACCCTCCTCAGACAACTATGCCGCTTTGGCTCTTTCCAGAGCTATTCCTGCTACCCGCCTGACAAAGACCTTCACCATCTCCTGTCTGTATTCTGCCGAACCATGGACGTCAACAGGAGGGCTAGCCTCTGTCGAGGCTACCTCGGCAGCCTCAATAAGCAAGCTGTCATTGATTGTTTTTCCTATTAGTACCTTTTCTGCTTCTTTAACCCTCAAAGGTACAGAAGCAGTGTTGCTGAGCGCTATTCGGACATCCTTGCAAACGCCATCCCTTCCACTCAAAGTGATTGACACCGCTGCCCCGACAATTCCCATGTCTCCTTTCATCACCATTAGCTTGTCATGGGCAGTACCAGTGTGAGGTGACGGAGTCGGCACCTGAATCTCAGTAAGCATCTCACCTGGTTCAAGGGCCACCTCAAGATAGTCTTTGGAAAACTCCTCCATGTCAATGATTCTCTCCCCACCCAAGCTGGCTAACTTCAATTTGGCATTTAACACAATGAAAACTGGGGCCGGGTCGCCAGCGGGGTCGCCATGGCAAAGGTTGCCACCAATTGTGCCCCAGTTTCGGGTCTGTACTGTGGCCACGTTTCTCTCCATCTCGCTGAGCACCTGGAAATACTTTTGAATCGCTGGTGATTTCTCTATGGCTCGATGTACGGTCAATGCTCCGATTCTCAAATCTCTGCCGTCTTCGTAGTTAATATAGTCTAGAGCCGATATGCCTTTGATATCAATCAAATATTCCAGGGCAAGCAGCCGTTGCTTTAAGACCACCAGCAGCGATTGCCCGCCGGCAATTATTTTGGCATCCTTATACTGTGAAAGTAGGGAAAGGGCTTCCTTAACTGTTTTGGGAGCAAAATATTCGAAATCCGCAATCATTTGACCTCCTCAACCTGCAAAAAATAATGTGGTGCTTCAGTCGTTTTCGGACAGAGCGATGGTGTTAAAATGATAGCCGCCGTCTCGGTTCTTTGTCAAGTTAATCCGGCACTCGCCACTGCCCAACGCTTTGTTCAAATGGTTGTGCCCGAGTTTGGCACCGATTATAATTGGTCATTAAGATAGGTTATCAAATTGGCAAGAAAAAAGAGGGACCATGTTTGAGACACGGGTTACACAGACGCTGGGGATAGAATATCCCGTTCTCCAGGGAGGAATGCTTTGGCTGGCCCGGGCCGAGCTGGTCGCGGCTGTCTCTAATGCTGGCGGGCTGGGTATCCTCAGTTCCATTACCTTTCCCACCGCTGGCGAGCTGGCTAGCGAAATCCGGAAAACTAAAGGCCTCACCAGCAAGCCCTTTGGTGTCAACATCCCTTTGCTCCCGACTATTCGGCCGATTAATGTGGAAGAGTTCTTCGATGTTATTATTGCGGAAGGGGTCAGGGTTGTGGAGACTGCGGGGAGGAGCCCCAAACCCTATATGCAGCGCTTAAGGGAAGCAAAGGTTAAGGTTCTGCACAAATGCACTGCCGTCCGTTTTGCCCGAACAGCAGAAATGATTGGATGCGACGCGGTTATTATTGATGGCTACGAATGCGGTGGGCACCCCGGTGAGGAGGATGTGACTTCTCTTATCCTTATTCCCCTTACTCGTGATGCGGTGAGCATTCCTGTTATTGCTGCCGGGGGCTTTGGGGATGGGCGAGGTTTAGTAGCCGCACTTGCGCTGGGTGCTGAGGCAGTGCTGATGGGCACTCGCTTCATGGGTACCAAAGAGTGTGCGCTCCATCCGAAGGTTAAGGAGTGGCTCATCCAATGTTCTGAAAGAGATACCATGCTCTTGCAACGAACCTTGCGAAACACAGCGCGGGTGCTCAGGAATAGCATCGCCCAGAAAGTAGCCGATATGGAACGGCAGGGAGCCAAGTTGGAGGAGTTAAGACCTTTCCTATCAGGGCGGGGAGAGAAAGAGGTCTTTGAAACGGGAGACATAGAGAAAGGGCTGGTCCATTGCGGCCAATCTGTGGGCCTGATCAGAGACATCCCTACGGTAAAAGAGCTTATAGACCGAATAGTCCATGACGCCGGAGAGCTAACGCGGCGTCTTGGGACAAGTGGGTGTTTTCAGCCAGTTCGCTATCCAATTCCAGACTGACTACGGTGATGAAACAGCCAGAGAGAGGAGAATCTTTATCCGCTGAAAAGAAAAAGTTCTATCTACCGTACACTATGGTGGGCGGTAGAGGACTTGAACCTCTGACCCCCTGCGTGTAAAGCAGGTGCTCTAACCAACTGAGCTAACCGCCCAAGTAGTGCGCTTGGCGGGTCTCGAACCCACAACCTCAGCCTCCGCAGGGCTGCGCTCTATCCAGTTGAGCTACAAGCGCCCAAGAATGTGCCGAAGGGGAGATTTGAACTCCCACATCCTTTCGGACACTACGCCCTGAACGTAGCGCGTCTGCCATTCCGCCACTTCGGCATAGATACAACGGGATTATATCTGCTTCATAATGAGGCGTCAAGAGAATAAAAAAGGGGAGCAAAAGGTGATAGTCTCTGCCACCAGTCTATCTGAACTAGCCTGGAGAGCTATCGCTTGGTGTATTGAGGTGCCTTGCGCGCCCGCTTGAGCCCGACTTTCTTTCTCTCTTTGGCCCGCGAGTCCCTGGTCAGCAGGCCGTGCTGGCGCAGCGTCGGCTTAAGGCTCTCATCAGCCGCTACCAGGGCTCGGGCAATACCGTGAGAGATGGCACCACTCTGCCCTGATATGCCACCCCCATTTACCTTAATCACGGCATTATACTTGCCCAGGTTTTCCGTGACTAAAAGCGGCTCCAGTATTATTCGGCGGTGCTCAAGGTAGGGGAATAGTTCCTGATAGGGGGTGCCATTGACGATAATCTCGCCCGTCCCCGCCATCAGCTTTACCTGAGCTACTGACGTCTTACGTCTACCTGTGCCTTTAGAATAGTTTTGCTTTTCCGTTTGAACCACCTAATTCTCAGCCCCCTTTGCACTAGTCTCGGTCTGAGCTAGGTGAGGGTGAGCCTCACCGGCATAGACCCTGAGCCGTTTCATCATGCCCGCCCGGAGACGATTTTTGGGCAACATCCCCTTGACGGCGTATTCAATCACCCGGGTAGGGTCAGTCTGTAATAGTTTATCCAGGCTGATGCTCTTAAGTCCCCCGGGATATCCTGAATGTCTATAGTATAGCTTCTGTTTAGTCTTATTGCCAGTAACCTGAACCTTTTCGGCGTTGGTAATGACAACAAAATCGCCGGTATCCAGATGGCGACTGAATATTGGCTTATGCTTGCCCATGAGCAAACTAGCCGCCTGGGTAGCGACTTTGCCCAGAATCTTGTCCGAGGCATCAATCACATGCCACTGACGCTTAATCTCGGAGGCTTTGGGGCTATAGGTTTTCATTATTCCTCCTGAAGTGATTGGTGTAATTTATCCGGGTAAGACATAGCCCACAGGCGGGGGCAGTCGGTCCAACCATCCCTGGCTTTTTCGTCTCAATTATGCTGTTAAATTCATCAACGCTCATCTTGCCCAAGGCAACCCTGATTAGGGTACCAACCGTATTACGAACCTGATGAGGCAGGAAGGAGTTAGCCACCATATTGAAAATAACCAATTCCCCGTTTCTTTCCAAATTGGCTTTGAACACGTGCTTCACCGTGCTCCTTATCCTCGTCCCGTTGCCGCTGACAAATGGGGCGAAGTCATGCTCGCCAATGAGAGCCTGAGCTGCCCGATTGGCCGCTTCAATATCCAGAGGGCTGGTAACAAAGTAAGAAAAGCCCTGTCTCATTGGAGAGCGGGTGGGGCTATTTAATATGTAGTAGCTATATTCCCGGCTAATGGCATCACGCCTGACATTAACTGAATCATCCACTCTATATGCTGCCTTTACTGCGATATCCCGGGGTAGATAGTAGTTTAGGCCATTAATAAATGTTTGGGTGGGAAGGGAGGACTCGGTTCTGAAGCTGACTACCTGCCCCTCAGCGTGAACTCCAGCGTCGGTTCGGCTGGCCGCAATCACCCGGCGTCTCTCCCCACTAAGGCTCTTTATGGCTTTCTCCACCTCCCTCTGAACGGAGGGTAAGCCAGCCTGCCACTGGAAGCCATGGTAGTGTGTGCCATTATACTCTATAACCAATACAATCTTGGTCATCTTCATACCAGCTCAATTTTAACTATAGGTGCCCCATCGCCCAGTCTTGGTCTTAACTTGATGATGCGGGTATAGCCGCCGTGGCGCTCAGCATACCTTGGAGCAAGCTCAGTAAATACCTTCTCCGTTACTTTCTCATCCAGAATAAATGATAGTGCCTGGCGACGGAAGCGGAGCTCTCCATTCTTACCCAGTGTAATCATCTGCTCCGCCAGGCTGCGTATTTCCTTAGCCTTGGCTTCGGTGGTGGTAATCTTCTCATGCTTTAGCAGGTCGGTCACCAGGTTGCGATACAGCGCCTTGCGGTGAGCCGAGGTCCGCCCCAGTTTTCTCCCGGCTACATTGTGCCTCATGTCGCTTGCTCCTCCGTCTGGCTCTCTCCCTCACTGAGAGGAGCAAGGGATAAGTCCAGTGCCTTGAGCCGCTCCTTTACCTCTTGCATCGACTTCTGCCCGAAATTATGTAGTGAGAGCAGGTCCTTATCCCCCTTGTTTATTAGTTCGCCTACGGTGGTGATGCCACCCCGCCTCAGGCAATTCATGGTGCGCACCGACAGCTCTAGTTGCTCCACCAGCATATTATATTTTTCATCAGGGATGGAGGCGCGAACAAGCTGCTTTTCTGCCTCAATGCGGGAAACCTTGGCATAATCAATAAATGGAGTTAGCTGCTCGGTTAAAATCCTGGCCCCCTGGCTGATGGCTTCTACCGGTGAGATGGTGCCATCGGTCCATACCTCCAGCTCCAGCCGCTCATGGCTTGTCTCCCGGCTGATATGGGTTGGCTCAACGGTAAAATTAATCTTGCGTATTGGGGTAAAGATGGCATCTACTGGAATCACCCCTATCGGCAGGTTATCACTGGGCTCAGCCTCGCGATAACCTTCACCCAGTTCAATATCAAACTCAACATAAAGTTTGGCCTTAGCCGAATCTAAGGTGGCCAGATAAAGCTCAGGGTTGGCAATTTCAAAGTCGGTTGATGGCTCAATATCAGCGGCACAAGCTCGCCCCTCCCCCTCCACCTTCAGTATCAGCTTACCCGGTTGATCGGAAAGGGGTTTTAACCTCAGCGCCTTAACGTTGAGTAGAAATTCGGTGACGTCTTCCTTTACCCCCGGTATAGTGGAGAATTCATGCTGAATTCCCTCAATCTTAACCCGAGCCACTGCCGCGCCGGGAAGGTAGCCAAGGAAAACTCGCCGCAGGGTGTTGCCCAGGGTAATGCCAAAGCCCTTTTCCAGCGGCTCAACCCTGAAGCGTCCAAAGTTATCCTTACTTTCAATACACTCAATCTTAGCTACGGCTAGATGGGACAAGGTGCCACCTCCTCAACTTATCGCGAGTAGTACTCAACTATGCTCTGCCACTCAAATTTAGCCTCAATGTCAGACGGAGTGGGCAGGGATATAACCTGGCCAACGCCCTTCTCCTTGTCCAAGCTCAACCAGCCTGGAATAACCTTAGCTTCCAAACCTTGGACCATTTGCTCATAATAACTGCTCTTGGTACTGGCTTCCCTCCAACTAATGGTGTCACCCTCCTTGACCAGATAGGAGGGGATATCTACCTTCTGCCCGTTGACCAGAATATGCCCATGTTGTACGAGCTGGCGGGCTTGCGAGCGGGAGTCAGCGAAGCCCAGGCGATAGGCGAGATTGTCCAGCCGCCTCTCCAGCAGCACCAGCAGGTTTTCACCGGTGATGCCGGCCTGACTCCCTGCCAGGCTGAAGAATCGCCGGAACTGTCTTTCTAGGATTCCATAACTGTAGCGGGCTTTCTGCTTCTCCCGAAGTTGTACCCCGCGGTCGGAGAGCCGCCGACGCCGTATGGGCTGGTGCCCCGGTGGTTTCCCCCGCCGCTCCAGCGCACATTTAGGGGTGAAACACCGGCTCCCCTTGAGCATTAATTTATCACCGCTACGCCGACATAGTCGGCAAACTGCTTCTGCATACCTTGCCATCTGTTTACACCCGCCTCCTCTTACGCGGACGACAACCATTATGTGGGATTGGGGTCATATCCCTAATGCTGGTAATAGTCAGCCCTGAAGCCTGGAGGGAACGGATAGCCGCCTCCCGTCCACCGCCCGCTCCCTTAACATAAACCTCTATCTGGCGTAAGCCATGCTCCATCCCTTTTCGGGCGGCATCGCGGGCTGCCAGTTGAGCAGCATAGGGAGTGCCCTTGCGTGAACCCTTAAACCCGACGGTACCTGAACTTCCCCAGGCAATAACATTACCCTGAGGGTCGGTGAGGGTCACGATGATATTATTAAAGGTAGCCTGGATATAGGCCCTGCCGGCGGGGATGGACTTGCGTTCCCGCTTTCTCGTCCTGGTTTTCTTCTTCTCTGGCATTTTACCTCCGCTTAATTATAACCCCTTACTTCTTGGTTGTGCCTCGCCTCTGCCCTCTACCGGCTACTGTCTTACGGGGACCACGCTTGGTGCGAGCATTGGTTCTGGTTCTCTGCCCCCTAACCGGCAAACCATGCCGATGCCTGGTGCCCCGATAGCTGCCAATCTCAATAAGGCGTTTAATGTTGAGGTCAACCTCTTTCCGTAGCTCACCCTCAATATGATACCCACGGTCAATAACCTCCCGGATGCGATTGACCTCCTCCTCAGCCAGTTTGCTTACTACAGTCGATGGATTAACACTGGCTTGTTCTAGAATCTTCCGGCTCAAGGTAGGACCAATGCCGTAGATATACTGTAATGAGATTAAAATTTGCTTATTTTTGGGTATATCTATCCCGGCGATACGCGCCATCTAAATCCTCCTTACTAGTTATCCCTGCCTCTGCTTATGTTTCGGGTTGGAACAGATGACCATAACCACCCCACGCCGCTTTATCACCTTGCACTTTTCGCATCTAACCTTAACCGAAGCCTTTACTTTCATAATTAGCCCCCGTACTACTTAAACCGATAAGTAATCCTGCCCCGACTCAGGTCATAGGGAGAAAGCTCGACCAAGACCTTATCACCGGGTAGGATTCTGATATAGTGTAATCTTATTTTGCCCGAGATGTGAGCCAGCACCTTATGCCCGTCAGCCAACTCAACACGAAACATGGCATTAGGCAATGGCTCGGTTACCTTCCCTTCAACCTCAATAGCCTCCTTCTTAGGCATAAGCTCCTTCCCATGCCGTAAGCACCTCGGCTTCGCCGTCAGTAAGGGCGATGGTATGTTCAAAGTGGGCGGAGAGGCTCCCATCGGCGGTGAGCACTGTCCAGTGGTCATCGCCAGGCCGGATACGCCAGTCACCCACATTTACCATAGGCTCAAGGGCAAGGGTCATGCCTTTCTCTAGCACCGGCCCCGTCCCCCGTAGCCCAAAGTTAGGTATCTGAGGCTCCTCATGCATCTCTCGCCCGATGCCATGACCGGAATAATCACGCACCACGGAATAGCCCTTTGACTCGGCATGGTTTTGCATGGTAGCTGAAATATCCCCCAATCTTGCCCCGGCACGGGCAGCAGCGATGCCGGCTTTTAGTACCCCTTCGGTAGTGGCGATAAGGTCTTGAGCCAGCGGGGAGATTTTCCCCACGCCGATAGTAACGGCAGCATCGCCCTGAAAACCCATAAATGACACCCCCACGTCAAGGGATACTATATCACCATCGCGTAAGATGCGCTCGCCGGGAATCCCGTGCACTACCTCATCATTTACTGACACGCAGAGGTTAGCCGGGAACCCCCGGTATCCCTTAAACGAGGGGTTAGCCCCCAGCCTTTCCACCTCTCTTGCCGCGATAACGTCTAACTCTTTAGTTTTCATTCCCAGTCTCACCTGCCGGCATAGTAGCTTTAGAACAGAAGCTACAATCCTGCCTGCCTGGCGCATGGTGGCAATCTCTCGCTCCGATTTAATAATTATGCCCATCTAGCTATGGACGCTCCCTTAACGGTGGTGGTTATTCTCCTTGCCACCTCAGCCACATCCCCCTCCCCATCTACTGCCACTAACTTACTTGCCCGGGTGTAATAATCAATTAGCGGGGTTGTCTCAGCAAAGTAGACCTCAAGCCGCTTTTTGATGCTTTCCTCAGTATCATCGGGGCGTTGATATAGCTCACCGCCGCACTTGTCACACTTACCCCACACCTTTGGGGGGGCACTGATGATATGGTATGGGGTTGGGCACTGGCGGCAAATCCAGCGCCCACTTAGGCGCCTAATTAGCTCCTCTTCCGAGACCTTAATATATATCACCTTATCCACAGTCCTGTCCTGCTCGGCTAAGGCCTTATCTAGTGCCTCAGCCTGTTCTAGGTTCCGGGGGAAACCGTCAAGGATTGCCCCGCTTTTGCTGTCTGGGGCTGACAAACGCTCCAGAGTCATGGCTATTGTTATCTGGTTAGGGACTAGCTCCCCCCTTTCCATATAAGACTTAGCCTTTATGCCTAATTTAGTTCCCTTTCCCAGCGCCTGACGGAACAGGTCGCCAGTGGCGATATGAACCAACCCAAGCTCCCGGGCTACATTAGTTGCCTGTGTTCCCTTACCTGCCCCTGGAGCACCCAGAAAGATAATATACATCTTTTTCCCTATTTGATGAAGCCCTCATAGCGGCGCATTACCAGTTGTGCTTCCATCTGCTTCATGGTATCCAGGACAACACCGACCACAATAAGTAGGCCCATGCTGGATAGCTGTATCCCCTGAACGGTAGTAATCCGCTGGGCAATGAAGGGCATTATCGCCACTATCGCCAAAAACAAGGCTCCTGCCCAGGTAAGACGTCTTATCACCCCGTCAAGGTATTCCTTGGTATGGGCTCCGGGTCTGATTCCGGGGATAAACCCTCCCTGCCGCTGTAGGGTATTGGGCAAATCCTGCTGCTCAAAAATAATCATGGTATAGAAGAAAGCAAAGCCAATTGTCAGCAGAAAATAAAGTACCCAGTAAAATAAGCCATTGGCGTTAAACAGATTCATAATATGATTAGCTATGTTAGGATCGGCGGTAGCCGGATTGGCAAAATAGCTGGCAACGACGCCAGGGAAGACAACGATTGACATGGCGAAGATGAGGGGTATCATCCCGGCGGTGTTTACCCGCAGCGGGATATGGGTTGAGCCGGACTGCCGGTACATGCGACCGCCGCGGAAGATGCTGCGCGAGTACTGGACCGGGATGCGGCGGTGTGCCTCGGTAAAGATGACGATAAAGACAATGGTGGCTATGGCCATAAGAATATAAACAACGGTACCTATCCACTGCCCTTGTCCCGCCGCCATGAAAACCTGGCCCGCCGTTTGCCAATAGCCAGCCACGATACCACCAAAGATTAGTATTGATATGCCATTGCCGATGCCGTACTCAGTAATACGCTCCCCCAGCCACACCAAGAACATAGTGCCGGCAATTAGGGATATAACCATGGTTGCCATGGGCAGTGCCGCAGTAGAAGAGATGACCCCTTCACGCTGGAGGTAGACCAGCTGCCCATAGCCCTCAAGACCGGCCAAGGGGACAGTCAGCCAGTGGGTAATGCGGTTAATCTTGTTCCTGCCCGTCTCCCCTTCTTGAGAAAGGGCTTGCAGTTGGGGGATGATAGGCAGTAGTAGCTGGATAACAATTGACGCCGTTATATAGGGGTAAACCCCCATCGCGGCCACGCTAAGCTGCCTCATGGCGCCGCCACTGAACATGTCAAGCATGCCCAGTAGGGCATTGCGCTGAAACAGGTCCTGCAGGGCGGGAAGGTTTACCCCGGGAAGAGGCACATGAGCGACAAAGCGGAAGACTATCAGAATGCCAAAGGTAATAAGAATCCTCCGCCTTAAATCGGGCAGGGTGAAGGCGTCAATCATTGCCTGCAGAAGCCGTGGTCTAGTCGGCCTTGGTCTCATGCCCAACCTCCTCCGCTTTTCCCCCGGCGGCCTCTATCTTGGCTTTAGCTGCCGCCGAGAACTTATTTGCCTTTATCACCAGGGGACGAGAAATTTCACCATTCCCCAGAATCTTAATCGGGCGGCGTAGAGATTTCACTATCCCGCTATCTAGCAGTTTCTCCGGCGTTACCTCGCTTCCTGGCTCAAAGACGGCGAGCTGGTCAATATTGACCGTGCTATATTCTGTCCTGAAGATATTGACGAAGCCCCGCTTTTCTGGCAGGCGCTTGATTAGAGGCAGCTGTCCGCCTTCAAAGCCAGGGCGCATCTTATTACCGGTGCGAGATTTTTGCCCATTGCAACCACGCCCGGAGTAGGTGCCGTGTCCACTACCATTCCCCCGCCCTACCCTCTTCCTTTTCTTTTTAGCGCCAAGGGCTGGGGAGAGTTTTTCCAGCGTCATCAGCCTTCTTCCTCCACCTTAATCAGATGCCTCACCTTGTTAATCATACCCCGGATTGAGGGTGAGTCCTCATGGATAACACTCTGGTTTAGCCGATTAAACCCCAGAGACTTTAGTGTTCTTTTCTGGGTCTTGGCATAGCCAATGCCACTTTTGATCCAGGTGATACGCAATTTAGTCACCACTTACCCCCTCCTCAACCTGAGGGGCTGGCTTGCGTCGGGCTAACTCCTCTTTTGAGTCCTTGAGGCGGCTAAGGGCGATCATCGTCGCCTTAGCCGTGTTAATCCGATTTGAACTGCCCAGCGACTTGGTCAGGATGTCCTTGATGCCGGCGGCCTCAGTCACGGCCCTAATGCTGCCACCGGCAATAATGCCAGTACCTGGTGCTGCCGGCTTTAACAGGACATTGGCGGCACCGAATTTAACCCTTATTTCCTGAGGGATGGTCGTCCCGAGTAAGGGAATCTTAATCAGGCTCTTTTTGGCGCTGGCGCCAGCCTTGCTAATCGCCTCGGGGACAGTGTTAGCCTTACCCATTCCAACGCCCACGTGTCCATTGCCGTCCCCGGTTACTACCAGGGCGCTGAAGCTGAGGCGTTTGCCGCCTTTCACCACCTTGGTCACCCGGTTGATATAGATCAGCTTGTCATTTAGTGTCAGTTCCGTAGCGTCTATCTTGCTTATCGGTGGTTTCACTTGTCCTCAAACTCCCTAAAATTTCAATCCTGCCTGCCGAGCTGCCTCGGCGAGGGCTTTAACCCGGCCATGGTATTTGTAGCCACCACGGTCAAAAACCACTTGGCTTATCCCTTTGGTTATTGCCCGCTTAGCCACCAATGAACCAACTAGTTCGGCTTCAGCTGTTTTTGCCTTGCCTTGAGCCTCGCCCTTAATCTCCGGCTCAAGGGTTGAGGCGGAGGCGAGGGTGTACCCTTTAGCATCATCAATCACCTGAGCGTAAATATGGTTCACGCTACGAAACAGGCAAAGCCGCGGTCTTAGCTCCGTGCCTATTACCTTGGCTCTGACCCGGTTGTGTCTTCTCTTACGTGCTAACCTTGGCTCAAGTTTTGCCATTATTCCCTCTTACCTATAGCCTTACCGGCCTTGCCCGCCTTGAGACGGACTAGCTCTCCAAGATATCTAATCCCCTTGCCCTTGTAAGTATCAGGGGGACGAATCGCCCGAATTTCGGCGGCCATCTCACCCACTACCTCCTTATCAATACCTGACACCTTGATGCGGGTTGCTCCCTCCACATTCAGGGACACCCCCGGTAGTGGTGATACCTCCACCGTCTGGGAAAAGCCGATACGAAGTACTAGCTTATCCCCGACCTTTTCCGCCCGATAGCCCACCCCCACTATCTCAAGGCTTTTGTCAAAGCCTTTGGTTACCCCCTCCACCATGTTGGCTAAAAGGCTTCGCGTCAGCCCATGTAGTGAGCGATGCACCTTGCTATCACTGGGTCGCGATACTATCAGGTTATTATTCTCCAGGGTAATAACTATATCCGGGTTGAAGCGGCGACGAAGCTCCCCCCGAGGACCGGTTACAGTGAGCATGTCCTTTTCAAAGCCCACCTTTACCCCCTCTGGCACCGGTATCGGCATCTGCCCTATCCTAGACATATATCACCCCGTGACCTTTTACCATACATAGCATAGAAGTTCACCACCAGTCCTGTGGCGCCAGGCTTGCTGCCCGGTCATTACACCCTTAGCCGTGGAAAGGATAGCCACCCCCAGACCACTATGGACCCTGGGGATCTCCTTCCGCTCCACATATACCCTCAGCCCCGGCTTACTAACCCGTTCCAAGCCGGAGATGATGGGCTGATTTTTATCATCATATTTGAGGTGGAGCTTAATTACCCGGTGTGGCTTACCCCTGAGCACCTCGTAATCAGTGACGAACCCCTCCTCTTTGAGGATTTTGGCAATCGCCAGTTTCATCCTTGATGATGGCACCAGCACAAAATCATGCCTCACGGCAACGGCGTTGCGTATTCTGGTTAGCATATCAGCTATTGGGTCAGAGACGCTCATATCTACCTCACCAGCTTGCTTTCGTTACGCCGGGGATTTGCCCGGCTAAAGCTAACTTGCGGAAGCAAATCCGGCACAAGCCAAACTTGCGAATATAGGCTCTAGGTCGACCACACAGGTAGCAGCGGTTACGCCGCTGCACCTTGTATTTGGGAGGGCGTTGCGATTTTAAGATTTGCGACAGTTTAGCCATTACTATCCTCTTAATCCTTGGTAAACGGCACGCCTAATAATTCCAGCAGTTGTCTGCCTTCCTCGTCGGTCTTAGCCGTGGTCATAATTGATATCTCCAGTCCCCGCACCTTGTCTATCTTATCGTACTCTATCTCGGGGAAGATGGTCTGCTCCTTAATCCCCAGGGTATAATTGCCCCGCCCGTCAAAGGAGTTGCGGGGAACTCCGCGAAACTCACGCATCCGGGGCAGGGTGACATTAACCAGCCGCTCAAAGAAGTGGTACATGCGCTCTCCCCGCAGGGTTACCTTTAATCCGATAGGCATCCCCGCCCTCAGCCTGAAGGCGGCGATGGATTTCTTGGCCCGGGTGATGACCGGGTGTTGCGCTGAGATAGTAGCCAAATCCCTCTCTGCCGCTTCCAGAGCCTTGGCATTCTGGATTGCCTCACTCAAGCCGATGTTAAGGGCAATCTTTTCTAGATGCGGCACCTCCATTACATTCTTGTAGCCGAAGAGCTCCCTCATTCGGGGAACAACCTCTTTTATATATTTTTCCTTTAGATTTGCCATTTAGTCAATCACCTCACCGCAGACGCGACAAATCCGAACCTTTTTGCCATCAGCTAGGAAGCGGAAGCCAACCCGAGCCGGATGGCTGCACTTATTGCACAGCAGCATAACATTTGACACATGAATTGGCGCCTCACGCTCAATTATGCCTGCCTGCCTGACTGCCCCACTCGCCCGGCTATGCTTCTTGATAAGGTTGATGCCGTCCACCAGCAATCGTTCATCCTTGGGGTAAGCAAAGCGCACCTTACCCTTTTTCCCCTTGTCCTTACCGACAATAACGAGCACGGTATCGTTCTTTCTGATCCTCATCCTTGCCTCATACCACCTCAGGTGCCAGAGATATAATCTTGGCAAAATTCTTGTCTCTCAGCTCCCTGGCTACCGGTCCAAATATTCTTGTCCCTTTAGGGTTATTCTTATCGTTGAGAATCACCGCGGCATTCTCATCAAACCTGATATAAGAGCCATCAAGGCGTCGATGCTGGCGGGCGCAGCGAATGACAACCGCCCTGACCACCTCCCCCTTCTTTACCATTCCCCTGGGGGTTGCCTTTTTCACCGATGCCACAATAACATCACCGATTCGGGCGTATTTCCGGCCGCTACCACCCAAAACGTTAATACACATAAGCTCTTTGGCGCCAGTGTTATCGGCTGCTTTCAGTCTGGTATAGGATTGAATCATGTTATTTCCTCAGGTGGAACCTCCACCACCTTTCCCTTGGCTATTATCTCAGCTACCCGCCACCGCTTATCTCGGGACCGGGGGCGGGTTTCTATAATTCTTACCTTGTCCCCCATCTTGCACTCGTTACCCTCATCATGAGCTTTATACTTGACCACCTTCTTGATGGTCTTTTTGTATAGTGGGTGGCGCTTGGGGGTTTCCACCGCCACCACCACCGTCTTATTCATCTTGTTGCTTACAACAAGACCAAGCCTAGTCTTGCGCTTTGTTTCCATAGACACTACCTTATACCCGCTTCTCTTTCCCTTAGTATTGTCTTGAGTGTGGCAATCTTCTTTTTAACCCTGGGGATCTCACGATGGTTTACCAGTTGCTTGGTTGCCAACCGAAAGCGAAGGTTAAACAGCTCGTGATGAGCCTCCTCCAGTTGCTTAGCCAGTTCTTCAGTGGTGAGAACCCTAATCTCTTCAACCTTCACTTATTTAACCCCCGGTTTCTGACTTGGTGCCAGCGGCTAGGGCGATTTCCCGAGTTACAAATCTGCTGCTTATTGGCAGCTTATGCGCCGCCAGGCGCATTGCCTCTTTGGCTATTGTCTCACTAACCCCCCCCATTTCAAACATGATTCTTCCCGGCTTAACCACGGCCACCCAGTGGTCTGGGGGACCCTTGCCGCCGCCCTGGCGGGTTTCCGCTGGCTTCTTGGTCACGGGCTTATCGGGTAAGATACGGACCCAGACATTGCCACCACGGCGGATGTGACGAGTGATGGCGCGCCGTCCCGCTTCAATCTGGCGGCTGGTAATCCAGGCCGGTTCCAATGCCTGTAAGCCAAAATCGCCAAATTCAACCTTATTCCCGGCGTTGGCCTTACCCTTAAGCCGCCCCCGGTGACTCTTGCGATATTTTACCCGCTTCGGCTGTATCATCCTTTTCCCCTAGCTATGGCTCAGCCGGAGTCTCCTCAGCCTCCAGCTTGGTTGGCTTGGTCAGAATATCACCCCGGTAAATCCAGACCTTCACCCCAATCTGACCCAGGGTGGTATGCGCCTCGGCAAAGCCATAATCGATATCAGCCCGCAGCGTATGTAGTGGCACTTGCCCCTGATGTACAATCTCGCGGCGAGCTATCTCAGTACCACCAAGTCTGCCGGCACAGCTTAGTCTTATCCCCTTAGCCCCGGCCTGCATGGTGCGGAATACTGTTTGCTTCATTGCCCGGCGGAAGGCAACGCGATGCTCAATCTGGTCGGCTATCGCCCTGGCTACCAGATAGGCATCAAGTTCAGGCTGCTGAACCTCAAGGATATTGAGTTGAATCCTCTTCCCAATAAGGCTCTCAAGATGGAGCCTCAGTTCATCAACCCGCTGTCCTCCCCGCCCGATGACCACACCAGGTCGGGCGGTATGAATGGTTACCGTTACCTTATTTGCCTGGCGGTCAATTTCCACCTCAGAGATACCGGCCTCAGCATTTTTGGACTGAATAGCCTGGCGAAGTTTCAGGTCTTCGTGTAAAAATTCGGCGTAGTTCTTATCGGCATACCATCTGGCTTGCCAATCACGTATGACTCCGATTCTAAAGCCTAAAGGATGAACCTTATGACCCAACTTACTGCTCCTCCTCAGCAACGATAACTGTTATATGGCTAGAACGCTTAAGGATGGGGTTTACCCGCCCTCGTGTCCCGGGGCGATACCGCTTTAGGGTTCTCGCCTCATCAGCAAAGATTTTGACAATCTTCAAATCAGCCGGGGAGAGCTGAAAATTGTTCTCAGCATTAGCCGCTGCTGATTTCACTACCTTGGCGACAGCCTTAGCCGTGGGGGTAGGGGTAAACTTAAGTAAGGCTAACGCCTCATCTATCCTCTTTCCCCGCACCAGGTCTATCACCAGGCGTACCTTGCGTGGTGATATGCTGATATTTTTAGCTACTGCCTTCACTTCCATCTCCGCCTTATTTCCTTACCTAGGTAGTTTTATCTCCCCTGGTCTGATGCCCCCTGAAGGTTCGGGTGGCAGCGAACTCGCCCAGCTTGTGCCCGACCATATTTTCGGTGATATAGATGGGTACATGCCTCCGGCCATCATGGACGCCGATGGTAAACCCCACCATCTCCGGCACGATGGTAGACCAGCGTGACCAGGTCTTGATTACTGTCTTCTCGCCAGAGCGGCTCAGTGCCTCAACCTTCTTTATTAGTTTGCTGTCAACGGCTGGGCCTTTCTTGGTTGACCTTGACATCCTTTACTTCCCTCTACGCTTAATAATCATTCTATCTGAAGCCTTGGGCTTGCGAGTCCTATAGCCCATGGCTGGCTTACCCCAGGGTGTTTTCGGTCCGGGCATGCCTATCGGGGATCTACCTTCCCCGCCACCATGAGGATGGTCGCGCGGGGACATCGCCGAGCCTCTTACTGTTGGGCGCACGCCCAACCACCGTTTACGGCCTGCCTTGCCCAGGCTGATACTCCGATGGTCAACATTCCCTACCTGCCCGATAGTCGCCATGCAATCGCTGCGGATACGCCGCAACTCGCCAGAGGGTAACCTGACCAGGGCATGTTCACCCTCCTTCGCCATTAGTTGAGCCGCGACTCCAGCACTTCGCACCAATTGCCCGCCTCCCCCTACCTCCAATTCAATATTGTGTATTAGCGTGCCGGTCGGCATTAGCTTTAGTGGTAAGGCATTACCCGGTTTTATCTCGGCATCACTACCTGACTTTATAATATTGCCAACATTAAGTTCAGAGGGAGCCAGAATGTAACGCTTCTCCCCGTCAGCGTAGTAAATCAGGGCAATACGGGCGGAGCGGTTGGGGTCGTATTCAATTGAAGCCACCCGGCCCGGGATGCCAAGCTTATCACGCTTAAAATCCAGTAAGCGTAGCCTCCGCTTGGCGCCACCACCGCGGTGACGAACGGTTATCTTCCCCTGATTACTGCGCCCCGCCTTCTTCTTCAGTGGTAGAAGCAATGATTTTTCCGGCTTACTTTTGGTTATTTCCTCAAAGGTAGCGCCGGTCATACCCCGTCTACCGGGGGAGGTCGGGCGATATATCTTTAATGGCACTTAGACCCCCTCCACTATTTCTATCTTGTCCCCTGGCTTAAGGGAAACAATAGCCTTTTTCCACGGTGGGTTCATGACCCATCTTCCCCGCATCCTCCGCCCCTTACCCGACACTATCATCACATTAACCTGTGTTACCGTGACATTAAATGCTTTTTCCACCGCCTGTTTAACCTGTTCTTTATTCGCCTCTTCCGCGACCTCAAAGGCATATTTGCCTTGAGCCTGAAGGGCGGCATTCTTCTCCGTTACCAGCGGGCGGCGCAATACCTCATACAGATGCATTGCCACCTCCCCATAGCTTTACCCCAGAAATCTCCGATTTCTGGGGGCCCCATAGCTCCTCTGCCCTGCGCACCGCTGCCTCGGTCATCAATAATCTCTTGTAGGTGAGGATGTCGACCACATTGAGTATACTGGCGGGCAGGGTCTTAACCCCGGCCATATTGCGCGCTGACTTAACTACGTTTCCCTCCGGCTTGCCGGTAACGATAAGGGCTGAGGAATCCACCCCCAGCGCCGCCAGAATCGCCTCCATCTGTCTGGTCTTAGGCTGCTCAAGCTCCAGCTTTTCCAGGACCGTTAGCTCCTTCTCTCTTGCCTTGGCGGATAGGGCACACCTCAGTGCCACTCGGCGCATCTTCTTTGGCATTTCCTGGCGATAGCTCCTTGGCTTAGGACCAAAGATGATGCCACCACCCCGGCGTGTTGGTGACCTTCTGCCACCAGCCCGAGCCATTCCGGTATGCTTCTGCCGATATAGCTTTTTACCGCTGCCGGAGACCTCACCGCGAGTTTTGGTACTGGCCGTTCCCTGGCGGGCATTCGCCTTTTGCCTTACCACTGCTTGATGCACCACTGCCTCATTAAAGGGCACGGCAAAGACGTTATCGCTTATTTCTATGTGTTTAACCACCTCGCCGCTAAGGCTATAAACTGGGACTTGCACTTACTTCCTTCCCCCTGCTTTCCTTATCACGAGTAGTCCATTCCTTGCCCCAGGGACAGTCCCCTTAATCAGCAACAGGTTACGGCTGGGGTCAGCCTTACTTACCTCCAGATTGCGAGCCGTCACCCGACTATTGCCCATATGTCCTGCCATACGCATCCCCTTGAGCACCCTGCCCGGGGAGGTAGTTTGGCCGATAGAGCCGGGGGCACGGTGGCGGTCAGACTGCCCGTGGGTCTTTGGTCCGCCGGCAAAGTGATGACGTTTCACCACCCCGGCAAAGCCTTTACCCTTTGACACCCCGCTAATATCAACCAGGTCGCCCTCCTTAAACAGGCTGGCGTCTATCTTGTCTCCCACTTTAATCGCTTCAGTATCAGCTACCCTGAATTCTCTCAGGTACTTAAACTGCCCCTGCCGAGAGGGAGTCCCCTTGGTTTCACCAAATCCGAGCTGGGCGGCGTTATATCCCTCCTTAGTCTTGGTTTTAACCTGGGTCACAACGCATGGGCCAGCCTCAATGGCGGTAACTGCCTCAACCTTGCCATTGTCTCTGAATATCCGCCCCATGCCCAGCTTTCGGCCAATAATCCCTTCAACCATATCCTTAGACCTTATAACTTAATGTCTATTTCAACCCCTGCTGGTAGATTCAGGCTGCTCAAGGCGTCTATCGTCTTAGACGTCATCTCAACAATATCAATTAGACGCTTATGGGTTCTAATCTCAAACTGCTCCTGCGAGTCCTTATCAATAAACGGGGAGCGGATAACGCTGAACCGCTGAATGCGGGTGGGTAGTGGCACCGGTCCAATAACCACCGCTCCCGTCCGCTCTACGGCAGCTACAATCTGCTCTGCCGACTGGTCAAGAATCTTGTGGTCATAACCCTTTAGCTTAATCCGAATTTTCTGCTTTGGCATAACCTCACCTATCTAACCATAGCCTTACCCGTTATCTGGTCAGCCAGCTCGGCTGGCACCTCCTGATAGCGATAAAATTCCAGGGTATGGCTTGCCCTACCCTGGGTTAGCGACCTGAGACTGGTGGCGTAGCCGAAGGTCTCGGCTAAGGGGACAAGGGCACGAATAACAACCATCTCGTGGCGTGTCCCGATAGACTCAATATGTCCCCGCCTTGAGTTCAGGTCACCCATTATATCACCAAGGAACTGCTCTGGTGCAACTATTTCCAGTTTCATAATCGGCTCAAGAAGGATAGGTTTGGCTTTCATGACCCCGCCTCGTAGCGCCATTGAAGCTGCCATCTTGAACGCCATTTCTGATGAGTCAACCTCGTGGTAGCTACCATCATAGATGGTTGCCCTGATATCAACTACCGGATAGCCGGCCACTACGCCGGTCTCCATCGCCTCCTTAATGCCCATCTGTACTGCCGGAATATACTGCTTGGGAATAGCCGTGCCTCTAATCCCATCGACAAATTGAAAGCCGCTGCCCCGCTCCATAGGCTCAAGCCGGAGCCAGACATGGCCATACTGCCCATGCCCCCCGCTTTGCCGAATAAACCTCCCCTCCACCGCCACCGGTTGGGTAATAGTCTCCTTATAGGCAACCTTGGGCTTGCCCACCTTTGCCCCGACCCCAAACTCACTGAGCAGTCTGCTTACCAGGTACTCCAGGTGAAGCTCGCCCATACCGGAAATAATTGTCTGCCCCGCCTCACGGTCGTAGTTTACCTTGAAGGTGGGGTCTTCCTCGGTCAGGCGCTTCAGGGCTTCTCCCAGCTTGTCCTGGTCAGCCCGGCTTGTGGGCTCAACGGCCACCGCGATAACCGGCTCAGGAAAGCGGATTGGTTCCAGAAGCACCGGCTGGGAATAATGGCACAGGGTATCGCCGGTGAAGGTATTCTTAAGACCTAGGGTGGCCGCGATGTCTCCGGTATCGGCCTCGGTTATCTCCTCACGACGGTTGGCGTGCATCCGTAGCAATCGTCCAATGCGCTCCCTCTTGCCCCGGGTTGAGTTGAGCACCTGCGCCCCCACCTTTACCCTGCCCGAATAAACTCGGAAATAGACCAGTCTGCCGACAAAGGGGTCGGAGACTGCCTTAAACGCTAGTGCGGAAAAGGGGGCATCGTCTTTCGGTGGGCGGCTGACTTCGCCGCCTGTCCTGGTATCAATAGCCTTTACCGGTGGCATATCCGCCGGCGAAGGGAGATAGCTCACGATAGCATCAAGTAGTGGCTGAATACCCTTGTTCTTCAGGGCGCTGCCGCAAAGAATAGGTACCCCTTTTGCCGCCCGGGTTACCCGTGTTAGCGCTTGTTTTAACTCAGCGGGGGTAATAGTGCTGCCCCCGAGATAAGCTTCCAGAATCTGGTCATCAATCTCAGCCAATTTCTCAATCAGACTCTGGCGAAACTGATTACACCTTTCCCGTTCTGATTCAGGAATAGGCACCTCAACCGGTGGTAAATCAGGGTTGGCGTCAAAATGCCATGCCTTGTTCTCCACAAGGTCAATAATGCCGTTAAACGATTCTTCACTGCCCAAGGGGAGTTGCACGGGCAGGGGATTGGCATGTAGCTGCTCTTTAATCATAGACAGGGTGCGGTCAAAGTTGGCGCCAATTCGGTCCATCTTATTGATGAAGCAGATCCTGGATACACCATATCTATCAGCCTGCCGCCATACCGTCTCTGACTGAGCCTCAACCCCAGACACGGCGTCAAAGACCACCACCCCACCATCCAGCACTCTAAGGCTTCGCTCCACCTCGGCGGTAAAATCAACATGCCCCGGGGTATCAATGATATTAATGCGGTGCTCCTGCCAGTAACAGGTGGTAGCGGCAGCGGTGATGGTAATGCCGCGCCTCTTCTCCTCCGCCATCCAGTCCATTACTGCCGTGCCATCATCCACCTCACCAATCTTATAGGTTATACCGGTGCAGTATAGGATTCTTTCGGTAATGGTGGTCTTACCGGCATCAATATGGGCAATAATAGCAATATTACGTATGTGGTTTAATGGGAAATTCCTGGGCACACTCCCCTCCTCACCATCGGTAGTGGGCAAAGGCTCTATTAGCCTCAGCCATCTTGTGAGTATCCTCACGCTTCTTTACCGTTGTTCCTTGCCCTTTTGAGGCATCACTAAGTTCTGCCGCTAGCTTTGCTGCCATAGATTTGCCCGCCCTGGCTCGGGCTGTAGCTATCAGCCAGCGTAGAGCCAGAGACCGCCCCCGCTCAGGTCTAACCTCTATTGGCACCTGATAGGTGGCGCCCCCAACCCGGCGAGCCTTGACCTCAAGCTGGGGGGTGACATTCCTCACCGCCTGTTCCAGAACACTGGCTGGCTCTTTTGCCCCCTGCTGCTCAATGATGTCCAGGGCATCATAGACTATCCTCTCCGCCACGCTCTTCTTGCCCCGCATCATCACCCGGTTAATAAACCTGGCGACAATTTCGCTATCATATTTGGCATCAGTGGGTGTCTGTCTTGTTATTACCCGAACTCGTCTTGGCATTTCTCTATCTCTTATGTCTCAGTAGCCTCAGCCGGTGGCGCTGCCTCAGCTACTGGGGCAGCCTCAACCGGTTGGGCAGTTCGTTTGCTTCCGTACTTGCTGCGCCCCTGGCGACGGTTGACCACGCCGGTGGCATCCAGTGCGCCGCGGATAATGTGGTAGCGAACACCGGGTAAATCCTTCACCCTTCCGCCGCGAATCAGAACCACCGAGTGTTCCTGAAGCTCATGCCCCTCGCCGGGGATATAAGCGGTTACCTCTATACCACTGGTCAACCTCACCCTAGCTATTTTGCGCAGTGCCGAATTAGGCTTCTTTGGGGTGGTAGTCTTAACCTGGATGCAGACCCCCCTCTTCTGTGGGGAGCTTCTCCCCTGCACCAGCCTATTCTTAAGTGCATTGTAGCTAAGGCGCAGTGCTGGCGTTTTGGTCTTCTTGAACACCCGCTTGCGTCCTTTACGGATAAGCTGATTAACTGTAGGCACCTCTTCCTCCTTGCCCCTACAATTTAAATGGATGAGCTATAACTCATCCATTTAAAGCTGAAGGTTAGGGATTGAAAGTTCACTTCCAATCCCTCGGCCCTCAACTGAAACTACTGAGCGTTAGGGTGTAATATTAGCACACTCACGGCTGGATGTCAACAAACCTAAATAAATAGATTATGAAGTAGTTTTGAGAGGGGGATAAAGGGGGTAGAGGTTAATAAACAATTCTAAAAAAACTATTGACAAAGTGGTAAAAGTAGGCTATACTACTACCAGCGATGAAGAACGCGGAGACATAATTCGGTTAACTTGGTGATTGTAAGCCAAGCAACGGCTTGGTGAAGTTTCACCAAGCCGCCTTTTTATGTCTTGTACATTAACAATTGAATACTGAGGGCTAATATCAAATCTGAAGTAGATCAAGCGGAATAAGGCGCACGGTGGATGCCTTGGCATCAAGGGCCGAAGAAGGGCGTGGCAGGACTGCGATAAGCCTCGGTGAGCTGTCTAGCAAGCCTAGCCGAGGATTCCCGAATGGGGCAACCCGCTCAAGATTAACCTTGAGCACCCCCAGCTCAACAAATAGGCTGGGAGGAGGTAAGTGGGGGAAGTGAAACATCTCAGTACCCCGAGGAAAAGATAGTTATTCCCTTAGTAGCGGCGAGCGAAAGGGGAAGAGCCCAAACCCTGTAAGCTAAGTGGCTCTGGGGCCTAAGTTTATAGGGGGTTGTAAGGCAGACAGGACCTAGCCCTGAATAGGTCGAGGAGTTAGAAACCGGACCCTAGTTGAAGGTCTCTGGAAAGAGCAACCATAGATGGTGACAGTCCAGTAAGCGAAGGGGAAAGGCTCCTTGTCTGTACTTGAGTACCACGGGACACGGGAAATCCTGTGGGAAGCTGGGAGGACCACCTTCCAAGGCTAAATACCCTTGATGACCGATAGTGAACAAGTACCGTGAGGGAAAGGCGAAAAGAACCCCGGGAGGGGAGTGAAATAGAACCTGAAACCGTGTGCTGACAAGCGGTCAGAGGAGCGCAAGCTCTGATGGCGTGCCTATTGAAGAATGAGCCGGTGAGTTGATCTATGTGGCCGGTTAAGCAACTTTAGTTGCGGAGCCATAGCGAAAGCGAGTCTTAATAGGGCGATTGAGTTGCATGGATCAGACGCGAAGCGGGGTGAGCTATCCATGGCCAGGGTGAAGCTTCGATAAAATCGGAGTGGAGGCCCGAACCCGTCAGTGTTTCAAAACTGTGGGATGAGCTGTGGATAGGGGTGAAATGCCAACCGAACTCCGTGATAGCTCGTTCTCCCCGAAATGCATTGAGGTGCAGCCTCA
This sequence comes from uncultured delta proteobacterium, assembly GCA_963739245.1. Lineage (GTDB taxonomy): Bacteria > Chloroflexota > Dehalococcoidia > Dehalococcoidales > BS750m-G39 > CAVTZP01. Next base: position 77 of record CAVTZP010000002.1, on the reverse strand, counting down.
GATGATAGTTAATGGAGGTAGGGCTCTGGATGGACTAGGGGGCAAGAAGCTTACCAACTCCAACCAAACCTCAAATG
>CAVTZP010000001.1:0-36429 GCA_963739245.1 uncultured delta proteobacterium | reverse complement strand
GTAACTACCCCCTAGAACAAAGAAATAGACATCTATTCTTCAGCTTGACCAGGCTCTCTGGGCTCGATTATCTGCCTCGCCTCCTCGACGAGTTCTTGTGGTACCAGTATCCTTACTTGTGCTAAACCGTCCACAGTTAAACCGTAGACTCTTCCCGCACTCTCATATTCCAGCAGAACAGGAATTCCCTCGCTCTCTAAATGTGACTTTATAACATTAGCAACGAGCTCACCCTGAACCGTAGAGATTACGACAAAGTCTGATTTGTCAGCCATCTATCCCCCTCTTTCTGCTCCCGTAATATGAACTTTAAGTAGCTGGGCTTTCTCTGTCAATACCCTGCGTCGCTGATAAGGTCACACCAGTCAATAGGAGTTAAAGGATGCGGTTTTTTCCATCGGCTCTCTGCCATGTTCCGGCCCCAGCTTTTCCCTATCGTAATAGCCCAAAGCTATCAGGATGTCTATCTTTTTATTCTGTGGGATGTTTAAAATTGATTTCATCGCTCGTTCATTAAACCAGCCTATCCAGCAAGTTCCAAGGCCTAAGTCTTCAGCCTCGAGTACGAAATGCTCACAAGCTATCCCAATATCTATGAGGTAATATTTTGTGCCTCGAAACATCCCTCCAATTCTGGCTAAAAACTTGGACTTTTCGGATATTACAACGACTATGACCGGGGCCATTTTGCAAAAGGAATTTATCCAGTATATACCGCTGAAAGCAGCATCACACAGCTTATCCTTTAACTGTTTATCATCCACTACTATGAATCTCCACGGCTGTGAATTGTTTTCCGAGGGAGCCAGCCTTGCTGCCTCAAGGCACATCATTATCTTCTCTCGCTTAACAGGCCTATCCAGGAAATCCCTAACGCTTTTTCTGTGTTTTATCAAGTCTAAAAGAGCCATAGTTTTGCCTCTTTCTACGTAATTTCGGTAGCTATACTTTACTAGCCAATCCTAGTTCTGCAAGGACAATATTTACATAGCAGCTATGGTAAACCAGAGCCAAGCAACTAAGATACCTAATACAGCTCCGACAATGACTTGAAAGGGTGTATGTCCGATGAGCTCCCATAGTTCACGCTCTATCACAGCTTCAGGACGCCTAGACCTAATTTCCTGTACAATACGATTGAGAACGACAGATTGTCTGCCCACCGATCGCCGCACACCAGCGGCATCATACATAACGATTAGAGCCAGGATAACTGTAATGCCAAAGGTTACTGACTCAAAACCCTGGACCATAGCTACTGATGCGGCCAATGCACTGACTGTCGCCGAATGCGCGCTAGGCATGCCGCCACCAGTAACAAAATAACGCAAACCTACTCGCTTCCTTCGTATTAGCGCAATCAGTACCTTTATCGCCTGTGTCACTGCCCACGCACAAATAGGAACTAACAATACCCTGTTCATAATTATTTCACACAGTTCCCTTTCCTACGACTAATCTAATACCTCCTAGCCTCGAGGTTACCTGCTTTGAACCAGTGAGTTTCAATATCAAGGACTGTGGCTATGTTAGCTTCATGGAGCGGGTGAAGGGATTCGAACCCTCGACGTCTTGCTTGGGAAGCAAGCACTCTTCCACTGAGTTACACCCGCCAAAATCATACCTATTTTAGACCAAAAATCCCTAGCTGTAAAGGAACCATATTGTGCTTCAGGCTGGCATCTTCAAGACCTTAGCCCCCCGGATCTTGCCACTTTTTAACTCAACCAGCGCTTCATTTGCCTCTTCCAGTCTGAATTCCTGAATCTCGGGGGCAATCTGCATTTGGGCCGCCAAAGCCAGGAACTCTTCCGCATCCTTTCTGGTCACATTGGCTACCGTTTTAATCTCCTTCTCCAACCAGAGATGCTCCAGATAATCCAGCTTTAAGAGAAATTCTTTGTCCCCCTCCTCTTTCCTAATCAGATTGATGACCAGTCTTCCCCCCCTCTCCAAATTCTCCAGGGCTTTGACTAGGGGCTTCCAGGCAGGGGTAGTATCAATGGCACAATCCAGCTTCTGGGGGGTCTTGTCTTCAATCTCACCGACCCAGTCAGCGCCTAACTTCATAGCTAGTTCTCTCTCCACCGGATTTCGGCTTAAAACAAACTTCTTTGAATTGGGAAACTTAAAATTTACCATCTGGATTACCAGATGATGCGCCGCGCCAAACCCATAAAGCCCCAAGGTCTTGCCATCCTCCATCCCGGTAAGCCTGAGTGAGCGATACCCAACTACCCCTGAGCACATCAGGGGAGCCGCCCGGGTCAAGTCGGTAAATCTTGGCGGAATTTTGTGGGCAAAGTCCTCGGAAATTACCATATACTCAGCATAGCCGCCGTCAGCGTCACAGCCAGTCCCTTTGAATTGCTCGCACAGGTTTTCCTCGCCCCTCCGGCAGAATTTACATTGCCCGCAGCTAGAATATATCCAGGTGGTGCCAACCTGGTCGCCAATTTTAAATTTGGTTACCGCCGACCCCAGAGCCTCAACTATCCCCACCGGCTGATGACCCGGGATTACCGGTAATTTCGGCGGGGCAATCCTGCCCTCTATCTGGTCAAGCTCAGTTCGGCAAACACCGCAGGCTAAAACCTTAATCAGAATATCCTTCGCTTTGGGCTTTGGAACTGGCAAATCAACTAATTCTAGAGGCTTCGCCCCTCCCTCAACCTTAATCTGGCGAATTTCCTTCAGGACCATTGCCTTCATTTTTTCGCTCCTTTCAAAGCCTTTCCCTCCGGCTTTGCCGGCGCTTAGATATAGCCACTGGTGGCAGGAATCAGTAGCCGAAGCCCGTCTCTTTCCTCAGCTCGGCTTCATCAATATAAGCGATGAGCCCGCGAAGAAACGGCGTCGATGCCTCAGTGTAAAGCCACTCACCGAACCGGAAGCCTTCCCCTTCCAGCCGCTCAGCACTCAGCCCAGGCGTTTCCTCAAGAATAAGACGCATCTGCCGCACCGTATGGCCACTGGCTATTCTATACTTGATTTTCTTTTCCCGTTCCATCAAAACACCCAGAATAAAGCCTTACCTTAGTTTATCACAGAGGAATGCAAGCAATAAATAAGCCATATAAAAAGATTTGTTTACCCCTGCCTGCCGTGCTAAAATCGTCAGGGGCATTTATCATGCGTAAAACTAAGCGCCGCGCCACACCAACAAACGAGGTACGTCTTCGCCAACTTACTGTGGATGAGGCTCTAATAAAGCTTGACCGATACCTGAACGACGCCTTTATGGCTGGTCTAAGCCAGGTGAGGATAGTTCATGGTAGAGGGACAGGGACCCTGCGCCAGGCAGTGAGGGAGCAGCTTGCCCAACACCCACTGGTGCAATCATACCGACCCGGCGGATATGGAGAGGGGGGTGAAGGGGTCACCGTAGCCAGGCTTGTCCCAAGGTGAGCATTGAAAGGGAAGGGGCTTTTAGCTATAATAGCTATACTTCCCGCCGTGGTGAGTGTAGCCGAGAGGTTTAAGGCGCCAGGTTGTGGCCCTGGAGAACGAGGGTTCGAATCCCTCCACTCACCCCAATTATTCTCCCTAATACAACCCTCTATGAGCTGTTGCCCATTCCCTTATCGCTAGTTTATAATTGAAGATAGCTTGCGCGCGCCTATAGCTCAGCGGATAGAGCATCGGTCTTCGGAACTGGCGTTAGGTGTCCCAAACAGTGGTTTTGTGTGTAAATTAGAACGGTTGTGTTAGTTGGCAAAAACCTGTTTTGTGCGTAAAGTATCAACTGGTGATAACCCGTTTCGCTGCGTGCGTTAGCTATCCGTTAGCTATTTTTTAGCTACGGTTTGAGCGTAAGCCGGTGATGGAGTGGTAAATAACAAAATGACGATTTGTTACTCCTCTCTATCTTCCTTAAACTCCTTTAGCCAGAGTCTCGGATAACTCGACACCACCTCCGCTAGCGAGCTTATTTTCCCTTTAATCTCCGCTGGCACATCATCACTTTTCAGGATTGCTGCTACCTTTGCCGCATCAAACTTCAGCACCCTATCCCATAATCCAGCTGGCTCCAAGACAGCTTTGGCCTTTTCCTCATCATATCCAGTCCTCTGGACTACCCTGTATGTGATTGAATGCTGTGGCCCGAAAACTCTGTTGACACCCCCTGCCTCGCAATAACGAATGATTAGATCCTTGAACTCATTCAGCTCTTTTTCGACTAGCTTCTGCTCATCTTGAAGTGCGGCATAGCGTTCGATTATATCCGCGATAACAACATTGCGTAGTCGCTCTGGTTTTGCGCTCTCTGGGATAGGCTCTTCATATTTTTGCTTGTAATAGGGGCAATATTCGGGGAAGTCACAGGGGCAGTACTGATTCTCTGTGGCTTGAAACCTACCGGCAGTGATATTCTCAGCCACTGATGTCACAAGATGTGACGCTTCAACCAGTTGTTCACGGCTCCGGGCTGGAGAACTCACTGGCGTATTGGACCGTAGGTGATACAGAGTCAATGCCTCAACAGGCATATCCCACATCTGCTCACACGCAAGTTGGTACAGCGTTAACTGAAGGGAATTTTCCACGTAATCCTTAGTGAAGAGCTCTTGGTTACTCTTGTAGTCAACAACAGCAATTCCACCTGTGCCCAATTTGTCTATTCGGTCTATGTATCCCCTTAGCTTAACTCCTTGCACATCAACCATGAAGACCCGCTCTGTGGACAGCGGTACCTTGAACTTGCGGCTATGGATGTTCCAGAAGTCTCTTAGGACCTTTTCTCCATATGCCTTTTGTCTGGCTTCCTCTTCTAAAGATTCCCAGCCTTCCGAGACCCAGTTCTCCTCGTAGAAGCCTAATAACTGGTCAAGCATAGGATAGCTTGGCAGTTTAGCTTTGAAGAAGTACTCAGCGCACGTATGCAAAGTCTCTCCGAAGCTGAAGTACCACTTTGCCTTTGGCTTCAAACCGTCTATATACTGGAGTTTATAGGAAAGAGGGCACGACTGGTAGGTGGATATTTGGCTATAGCTAAGTGGTCTCATATTCACCTCCATAGTCATTTTACAATAGACTATTTATTAATGAAACACCCGCGTCCTCATAACGCAAGTCCAAAATGTTCAGCAATGTTCAGCGAGGTCGATAAGGGGTTGGTTTTTATTATGTCAAAAACGTCGCAAAATCACACTCAAAAATAACTGGCAGCGGAGGGATTTGAACCCACGACCAAAGGCTTATGAGACCCCAAATCAGCTACGATTACTTAACCCTCCTGGACTTTTGATTTCATCCCAGCCCATAAGCTTACTTACCCGACTATCAAATCAACAAAACGATCATCCCTGAGATTTACTAAGCCATGTTCGCATATTCGGAGGAAGGGTATAGCCGGGGTGGAGAGAACAGCCAGAGTAATACGTATATCAAGGAGATTGCAGCCTAGGTCGGTGGCTGCCTGCTGGATACGGTGGAGTTTATCGGCTATAGTCTCCATAGGCTGGGTAGAGATTCCTCCTGCCACAGGAAGCGCTATTTCAGCCAATATTCTGCCGCCAGCACACACCGCGATACCCCCAGCTAACTCTTTAACCCTGTTTACCGCCTGTGCCATATCGGTCTCATCAGCACCAACTACTATAATATCGCCACAGTCCCAGACGGCACTGGTGGCAATCGCCCCCCGCTTAAGTCCAATTCCTCTAATCAAGCCGACGAAGCTCTTACCTGTCCCGTAAGACCTCTCAATAGCGGCTACCTTTAGTATATCTCTACTAATATCAGGCTTGAGCTGACCATCTGACGCCGGCATATCAACGAATTCTTCCCTGGTGACTAAATTGGTGACCTGGTATACCAGCCTGACTTTTACCTGACGGCGGCTGCTTTTTACTGGGATGGTAAAGTCGCCGGCGGTAAAATCCTTGGCTAGATGTATGCTATTTTGGATTGATTTGGGATAACGGTGTTTCCTGGGCAGGACAACTGGCCGGCCATTCTGGGCAACCACCTGCCCGTTACTGATAACATATTCCGCCCAGATAGTCCCCAGGTCAGGGATGATAATGATGTCGGCATACTTGCCCGGAGCGATGCCACCGATAATGTCATCTAGGGCGAAGTGCTGGGCGACGTTTATCGTCGCCATCTGTATCGCCTGAACAGGACTGAAGCCGAGGTTAATCGCTTTTTGTACCACGGATTCCATATATCCATCGCTAACAAGTTGCCAAGGTCCCAAACCGTCGGTTGATATTGCCAGCCGGGTGAGAGCAATATTTTCATCCTTTATCGGGGAAATGGCTTCCAGATCCCTTCTTATTTCCCCTTCCCTTATCAACACAAACAGCCCCAATCTCAGCCTTTCCCTAACCTCTTCGGTGCTGATTGGCTCATGGCAGGAAGAGACGCCAGACGAAATATAGGCTTGCAGCTTGTTCCCCCTGGCGCCAGAGCTATGCCCGTCAACCTTCTTACCCAGGTTTATGGTCTCGGTGATAAGTTCGAGGACTCTCCGGTTACCGTTAACCACCCCACCCCAGTAAGGCTCGCCCAAGCCGATAACCTCCCGTCGCTTGAGCAGTTTGCGCAGCTGTTTAACGTTGAGGGCATGTTCTTCAGTCACCGGGCTCAGAGTGACCATGGGAGGGGCGGTAATAAACACTTTTACCGGTTGGCCTTTGATAGACCTCAAAAATTGGATAACCCCCTCATATCCCAGGGCGCAAGCAATGTTGGAAGCCTCGGTAATAATAGTGGTGGTACTCCCCTGGATGGCATACCTTAACACCTCGCTTATGGAGAAGATGGAGTCTATATGGGTGTGACCATCGATAAGCCCGGGTATCAGTGTCTTACCGGCAGCGTCAATGATCCTGGTTGTGGAGCCGACAGCCTTACCGATATCCTTGCCCACGTAGGCTATTTTGTCACCTTTAATAAGGACTGAAGCCCCTCCCACCACCTCCCCCGTATAAACATTAATTATATCCCCATTAACAATGGCTAAATCAGCCTCAGCCTCCCCCGCAGCCACCTTCATAAGCTCCCACCTCTGTCCCTGACCCTCTGCCGCTGTTCTCGCCATAAAGTATCCCTTTCTAGCTGTCTCATTATATATGCTCTGGGGTAAAATTGCGATTGTTGGGGGCTGTGGCGTATCAAAAAGAAAGGGTTGTTTTGCACTTAAAGCTTATATTGCGGGAGCAGGAGAGTAGAATAGGTGGCCAGCAAATAACATCAGCCAAATTGGTGATTGAATATTCCTGGATATCTGCTTTGTATAACTCTCCTGTATAACTCGATTCTGCTCTTAGCGCCTAGTTTTTTGTAGATGTTCTTGGTATGTGTATGTACCGTCTGCCGGCTGATATAAAGTTTTTCGCCAATTTCATTATCCGATAGCCCTCTAATTAGATAGCAAATAATATCCAGCTCTCTTCTACTTAGCTGGAATCTTGTTTGGAAGGTAGTCTCCAGTTTCTTTTCGTCAGTGAGGTCGGATAGGGTAACCATAAAGCTAGGCGTAGAATTTATTTGATCGTTTTTCCATATCAGCGAGCATTCGATTCGGAAGCTCTGGCCACTTTCTGTAGATACTATCCTCTCTTTTGGCGACAGAATAGCCGGCCCTTCTGTTTTAAGTAAATCAAGGAGGTCGGAGCAGTCTCTAATAACATAGGATGGTATGGGGAACTCACCCCTTTCAAGGTCAGAGGCGTCATGTGGTATTCTACCTAATAACTGCAGACAGATATCTCTTGCCTTAGTATTGAAGAAGGAAGGCCTAAATTTATGGTCTAACCAAAGAAGCCCCTCAGCACCAGCCTCATCAGCCGACAAGAAATGACTTTCCCGTGTATCAATCTGTGAAATTAAACAAATATTGTGCATAACAATTCCAAGATGAGATGCAAGCCTCGTTGCTTTTAGGACTTCCCTATCCTCATAATCCGGCTGTTTCTTGGAACGCCAAAATGTGATCATGCCCACTAAATTACTTTTCCAGCGCAAGGTCAGGAATAACTCCCAGTATAGGTGCTGTGGCAGCATAAAATTATTATAGAAATCTGACCTCTCCCAGTCTCTTAAGGAAATAGACTCTCCAAATTTTAAGACAGTTTTTGATGAAGAAATTGCTTCTTTTAATAGAGGAGAATGCTGATAGAAAGAGTCTTTATACAAGACGGGGTAATACTTATCTTCATAAAGATTACGGTTATCTGACCTGATAGACCGTGACTCGACTATCGTTATGTGCTGCGGATACCCTTTAATAAGCTGAAAGGTGGCACATTCGGTATTGAATGCCTGCATTATTGGGGGAAACAACGTACCAATGAAGCTTTCTACGTCTTCACATCGGTTGGCAAGATAGACCAGATTTAAAATATCACGGTAATCTTTACCGGTTAGCCTAGCCATTTGCCACATTTATAGCACCTTTTGCTTTTGTTGTCAAAAATACCCTATTTAGGGTATTGATTTTGTGGATGGGTATATTAACATAAGAATTGGAGGACAAGATGCACGGGTTATAGGATGTACGGAGGCTATTATAGGTGAAAGCCAACAAGAAGGTTAAGCTACGGATTGAAAACCTATCGCTTAGCTTTGGCGGTGTCAGAGCCCTTGCCGACGTGAGCCTAGATATCAGGGATAACGAGATACTGGCTATTATTGGACCTAATGGGGCGGGCAAGACTGCCCTCCTCAACTGCATAAATGGCTTCTATAAACCCCAAAAAGGTGAGATATATTATGATGGGCAGAGAATCACCCGAATGCGACCGGATAAGCTAGCTAAACTTGGCATTGCCAGAACCTTTCAGAATATCGAGCTTTATACTGGGCTAAGCACTCAAGATAACATCATGGCTGCCCGACACGTCCTTATGAAGCAAAACTTCATCACCGGTGCCCTATACTTTGGCTGGGCACATAAAGAGGAAATCAAGCACCGCCAGACGGTAGAAGAGATTATTGACTTCCTAGAAATAGAGCCAATTAGGAAGAAAGTAGTTCATGTTCTGCCCTACGGTTTGCGAAAAAGGGTCGAGCTGGGAAGAGCCCTAGCTCTGGAACCGCAAGTCCTGCTCCTTGATGAGCCCATGGCAGGGATGAACCTAGAGGAAAAGGAGGATATTGCTAGGTTCATAATTGATGTCTTTGAAGGCCAAGGAGCCACCTATCCCAACACACCAGTTCTGAGGGATGGAATTAGATGTATGGTTCTTGTCGAACATGATATGGGAGTAGTCATGGACATCGCCGATAGGATTATCGTCCTCGATTTCGGGCGTAAAATTGCTGAAGGCACCCCAGCCGAAATTAAAAGGAACCCTAAAGTTATCAAGGCCTACCTAGGAGAGGCAACATAGGCATTGAGAGAACAAGATGCTACAAGTAAACAATATTGAAGTTACTTATATGAATATTATTCAAGTGTTACGAGGCGTATCACTAGAGGTCGGCGACGGCAAAATCGTTGCTCTGCTCGGGGCTAACGGCGCCGGCAAGACTACCACCCTGAAGGCAATCTCAGGGCTGCTAAAGACAGAAGAGGGAGAGGTAACCGATGGCAGCATTGATTTTGATGGTAAGAGGATAGATAGGCTCAGTGCCGAGGATATTGCTGTCATGGGCATAACCCAGATTATGGAGGGGCGGAGGGTTCTTGAGCATCTTAGTGTTGAGGAGAACTTGCTGGTATTTGCTTATCGTCGAAAAGACCGCCGGCAGGTCAAAAGAGACGTAGAAATGGTCTTTGATTACTTCCCTAAGATTAAAGACCTCCGCCGCCAGATGAGTGGCTATCTGTCTGGGGGTGAACAACAGATGTTGGTGATAGGGCGGGGGCTTATGGCCCGCCCCAAGCTTATGCTTTTAGATGAGCCTTCGCTCGGTCTGGCACCACTACTGGTGCAGGAAATCTATGAAATTATCAAGAGAATCAATACCGAACGAAAGATGGCGATACTCCTGGTAGAGCAGAATGCTAGAGCTGCCCTTAATATCGCTGATTATGGTTATGTTATGGAGAATGGCAGGGTGGTTCTGAGCGGGCTGGCGGAGAGGTTAAGGGATAATGAGGATGTTCGGGAATTCTATATGGGGCTATCGGCGGTGGGTTCCAGAAAGAGCTATCGTGAATTTAAGCACTACCGGCGAAGGAAGCGGTGGGTAACTTAAAAGAAAGAGCAATGACTACTGAGATAGAGCAGGTCTATAAAGAAAAGGGTGATACCTGGCCCAAGATACTAAAATATAACTATGAAAAGTATGGCGATAAGGGGATAGCCATACGCCATAAACACCATGGTATCTGGCAGCCTTATACCTGGAAGGACTACTATCTCAATGTTAGATACTTGGCACTTGGTTTAGTGTCCCTTGGCTTTGAGTCTGGAGATAAGGTGCTTATTATCGGGGACAATGCCCCGGAGTGGTATTATGCTGAGCTGGCTGCTCAGGCTAACCATGGTGCTTCAGTGGGGGTGTATTCAGAGCTGCTTCCCCCAGAGATAAAATACATCGCTGAAAATTCCGAGGCTAGATTTGCTGTGGTTGAAGACCAGGAGCAGGTTGATAAGCTGCTCCTGATTAAGGACAAGCTTCCCCAGCTCAAAAAGGTTATTTACTGGAACTATAAGGGGGTAGCCTCCTACGATGACCCTATCTTAATAGGGTACAGGGAGGTGCTGGAGCTGGGGAAGAGATATGAAAAGGAACACCCCCGCCTCTTTGGGCAGAATATCGAAGCGGGTAAAGCTGATGATGTCTGTGCTCTTGTTTACACCTCAGGAACCACCGGAGCGGTACCCAAGGGAGCCGTCCACACCTATAGGACAATGAGGGCTGGCGCTGATTATCTTTTACGCCTTGACCCCTGGTATGAGAATGATAATATTGTCCCTTATCTGCCACCAGCCTGGATGACCGAGCAATGGTCGGGGATTGGCTGCCACCTCCTATCAGCTAGCATCCTTAACTTCGCTGAAGCGCCAGAAACCCAACAGCAGGATATCAGGGAGATAGGGCCAAGCATAGTACTCTACGGAGCCAGGCTGTGGGAGAGCCAGGCAGGCAGGGTTCAGGCACGGATTCTAGGTGCTGATGCCATCAAGAGGTTTACCTTTCGTCTGCTAATGCCCGTTGGCTACAAGATGGCTGATTTAAAGTATAGAAAGCAAAAGCCAAACCTGCTGTTGAAAATACTCTATGCCTTGGCTGACCTAGCCCTGTTTAGACCCGTCAGAGATAGCCTTGGTCTGACAAATGCCAGAATCTGCTACACCACCGGGGCTATGCTCTGCCCCAATGCCTTCAGGTTCTACCACGCTCTAAATCTGCCTCTCAAAAGCTTATACTGGTCAACAGAGGGTGGAGTTCTCGCCGGCACTAAGAATGATGACATCCGTCTAGAGGCTTTAGGCCCCGTTCGCAAGGAAACAGAGGTGAGAATAACCGGTAGCGGCGAAATTATTTATCGCCTGCCTGGTACCTTTGTTGGTTACTATAAGGACCCGGATAAGACTGCCAAGATGCTTAAAGACGGGTGGTTTTATAGCGGAGATAATGGCCTGATTACCAAGGATGGGCACCTTGTCCTTCTGGATAGGAGGAATGACCTGGTTGAGCTGGCCTGTGGCGATAAACTGGCTCCCCAGTCTATTGAGAGCTGGCTGAGGTTCAGCCCTTACATCAAGGACGCCTGGGTCCTCGCGGGACCAGACAGGGCCTATGCCTCGGCAATCATAATAATTGATTACACTAGCGTAGGTCGGTGGGCGGGGGAAAGGAGACTGGCTTATACCACCTTCACCGAGCTTTCCCAGAATCCGGAGGTTTACCAGCTGGTGAAGCGGGAGATAGATAGCATAAATCAAGCTTTACCCCCCGCCGTCAGGGTGAAAAAATATGTCAATCTGCATAAGGAATTTGACCCCGATGAGGGTGAGTTAACCAGAAACATGAAGCTGAGAAGAACCTTTCTGGAAGAGCGCTACCGCGGGCTAATCAAAGCTATCTATAGTGACAAGACTGAGGTGTCTATAGAAGCCCAGGTCAGATACCGGGATGGGCGAATGGGAACAATAAAGACCACTATTAGCATCAAGCCTGTGGAAGGAGCTGCCTAATGAACTTCTTTCTCCAATTAGTGGTAAGTGGTTTTGCCCTCGGCATGGTCTATGCCCTGATTGCTATAGGTTTTGTTATCATCCTTAAATGCTCCCAGGTGTTTAACATTGCCCAGGGACACTTTGTCATGATTGGCGGTTACCTGGGCTTTACCTTCTTGGTAACGTTCCACCTGCCGGTATGGGCCAGTCTGCTGGCAGCAATAGCAGTGGCTATTATAATGGGCTTGTTAATAGAACGTTTTACCCTACGCCCCCTGGTAGGCCAACCAGTACTAGCCGTAGTCATGATGACCATAGCCCTGTCCGTTGTATTGGAAGGGCTGGCAACCCTAATCTGGGGTGGCAATTATGTGACTTACCACGGAGTACTGCCGACGATAACCCTAAAAATTGGTGAGATATCCATACCCCCACCGACGTTAATTGGAGTAATGGTGTCTGTTGTTGTGGTAGCCATACTCATGCTTTTCTTCCGCTACACCAAAAGTGGACTGGCAATGAGAGCCACCGCCGAGGATGAGCGGGTGGTGCAGAGTGCTGGTATCAGGGTAACTACAGTTTATGCCCTCTCCTGGATAATTGCCTGTGTTACTGGTGTCATCAGCGGCATTCTTTTGGGTGGTGTATCTGGTGCTACGGTATCACTAGCTAATGTCGGACTAAAAGCATTCGCTGTGGTGCTGCTGGGAGGGGTGGACTCAATTGGCGGAGCAATTTTTGCCGGAATAATACTGGGTGTGGCAGAGAACGTAGCTGCCGGGTACCTTGACCCACTCTTACCTGCCGGCGGTGGGCTGGCTGATGTCTTCCCGTTTCTCATTATGATAATTGTGCTAATCTTTAGACCCTACGGTCTATTTGGTCTGCGAAGGATAGAAAGGATTTAATAGATGGGTTTACCCAGCGGAACCTTTCAGGAAAGTTACGCCCAGGATATGGCTATCTTCCGCACCAGGGCGCAGTGGGTAATACTGCTTGCCTTCCTTGCCTTTCTTTTCACCTGCCCGCTATTTTTCAGTGATAGGATACTGACCATAATGACCATAATGGGTATCACCGTTATTGCGGTTCACGGTCTAAATATTCTAACCGGGTACTGTGGTCAAGTCTCCCTAGGTCATGCTGGGTTTATGGCAGTAGGTGGCTATACCTCTGCTATTCTCTGTGCCAAGCTTGGCTTGTCATTCTGGGTAGCCCTGCCCTGTGCTGCTCTGGCTGCGGGATTGGTGGGTATTTTGTTCGGCTTACCATCACTAAGAATCAAGGGCTTCTACCTGATTATGGCAACAATAGCCGCCCACTTTATTATTATCTGGTTCATACTCCAGCTACAAAATGTCACCGGTGGTATTTATGGTATGGCTGTGCCCAGACCTGCGATAGGCAGCTTTGTGTTAGAGTCCAAAGCTAGCTACTTCTACCTGGTTGCGATAATTGCCTGTCTGGCGACACTCTTTGCCAAAAACATAGCCAGGACTAGGGTCGGCAGAGCCTTCATCGCTATTAGAGATAATGACCTGGCGGCTGAGGTCATGGGGATTAACCTGTGGTCTTATAAGCTACTGGCATTCTTTATCGGCTGTGTTTTTGCCGGTGTGGCTGGCTCACTGCAGGTTCACTACTATGCCTGGGCCTCCGTTGACCAGTTTCCCTTCTTTAATTCGGTGTGGTTTCTGGGCATGCTGATTGTCGGTGGTATGGGCAGCACCGCCGGGGCTATCTTTGGCGCCGTATCCCTCAAGCTGCTGGATGAGCTGGTCACCATTGTCGGTCCAATACTATCGACAATCGTTGCTCCTCAGGCAGCCGCCTCACTCAGCCTTATCATGCGCGGGTTAGTACTTATCGTATTCCTTATTTTTGAGCCCAGGGGGCTGCACCACCGTTGGGAGATGGTTAAGGCATATTACCGGCTATGGCCTTTCTCACATTAGAAATAAAATCAAAGGAGGTGGTTACATTTAAGAGGACGACTGATTTGCGGGGTAAACCAAATCATAAAGTAAAAAGGAGGAGAAATGACTAAGATTAAGTGGTTGTTTATAATTTCCATGATTCTTGTGCTGGTGGCACTGCCAACATTTGCTGCCTGCGGAACGAAAGCACCAACGAAAACGCTATATATCGGTGGCGACTTCGCCTTGACCGGTGCCTTCGCTGAGGATTGCGCCGCAGTTCTGGCTGGCTTTCAGGACTATGCCAAGTATGTAAACGAGACCCATAAGCTGGCGCCATGGCTAGATGAGACGTTCCCTGAGGATATAACCCTGGAGGTGAAGTACCTAGACGATGAGCTCAAGCCAGAGAAGGCGCTGACTAACTATGAGACGCTTAAGAGCCAGGGACTCCTTATGAACAGGATATCGGGGACGGTAATAGGACAGGCACTAATGACCAAGCTGCAGGCGGACAACATCGGTGCCACTAGCATGTCTTCCGGACCCTATCTTCTGACGCCGCCAAGAACCATCTTCCTGTCGTACCCTATTTATACCGATGAGTGCGCCGCCATCGCCGACTGGTTCCTGGAGAACTGGACGGGGACGGCGAAACCAAGGGTTGCCTACCTCACCAACGATACCTTTGGTAGGGGAGTTTTGATACCTGAGATGGATGCCTATCTCACGGGGATTGGATATGAGCTGGTTGGCACCCAGATTGTACCTCAGGTGCCTACGGCACCACCAACCACCCAGCTTATGTGGCTGAAGGAAAACAAGGTTGACCTTGCCCTTGGTGGCATGATTGTCGCCGGTTCCGAGCCGACGCTGTTGGAGGCGGACAGGCTGGGTATGGGACCCAAGCTGGCCTACAAGATAACCTTCGGCTTTGCCTGCCCAGCCCACGCCGCTACGTTCGTTCGGGATATGGGTACGAAGGGGGACGGTTGTGTTGTCGCTGGTAGCTACCCCGACTGGGATGACCCCTCCCTCGGGATGGTGTTCTGCAACGACCTACAGACCAAGTATCGCCCCGACAATAAGGTTACCCACATCATGTACCCGCATGGCGTTGTTGAGGCCATGATCCAGGTTGATGCGCTAAGGCTTGCCCTGGAAAATACTGGCAAATCTGCTGACCAGCTAACGTCGGAAGATGTGTTGAAGGAAGGCTTCTACAATATTAAGTACCTTGACACCGCCGGCATAGCTGCTACACCACTGACCTATGGTCCGGGTGATGTTGAGGGCTATGATGAGGTAGTTGTTCACCAGGCACAGAATGGTAAGGTGGTAAAAATAGGCACCTGGCCACTTCGCCACATTTACAAGAAATAACTACTCTTCTGGGGGCTCCAGGGCCTGGAGCCCCCAGAAGACCCCACTATCTTTATGAGTGGTTCGAACAGTTATATCTATCGTCCATAGGAGTGGCTATTGCAGCCGGAACTTCGGAGATTCTGAAAAATGTAATTGCTATAAGTGGGCTAAAATTACCTAGAGAATAAACGGGCAAAGGCGGGCTTGCCAGGGTGTGCCACTCGGGGCTTTTCACCCTCGTCAGTTTCTCCCACCCTCTCTGTAGCAGTGGCTTAAGCGGGGCAAGTGGCAGCCTGCCTTTCTAATTATTATATGTTTCTTCTTAACATTGGGCAATAGCTTGTTTCATGCAACCACAGAGGTTAAAAAGGAGGCCAAGATGGGCTCTGTACAACAGGACTTGTCCATTTTTAAAAAATTTAACTTTGAGAGGCCGCCCGTAGGTGTTAAGTTCTTACCCAATAAACCGGATGGACTGGAGAGGCTAGATAAGGTTTTAGATTTTTGTGAGATGCTCCCCGAAGCCCAGGAAGGAAACGCTTTTTACGTCACCAAAGAAAACTTCACCTGTGTCGGACCGCTGATACTGGGCATGATAGAGCACGAGCCAATTTTTGAGAGTGGGCAGGTAGGGCCCCGGCTGGAAGTCCTCAAGGACGTACGCGCTAACCAGAGGATCTATCATGTAGTCCCCAAACTACAGAAGGGTACCGTTAACTATGTCGCCTTCGCTCCCCTGGACAAACTATCATTCGAGCCTGACATATTAATTGTTACCGCTAATGTGAGTCAAGCCGAAATTTTACTGAGATCCTTAAGCTATAGCAGCGGGAGGATGTGGTCGGCGAGGGGAACACCGGTTATCGGCTGCGCCTGGCTATACCTTTACCCATACTTAAGCGGCGAATTGAATTTTACCGTTACCGGTTTTGCCTTTGGCATGAAGTCAAGGAGGCTATTCCCAGAGGGCCTGATACTTATGTCCATCCCTTATGACTTGCTCCCCAGCATGATAAATAATCTAAAGGATATGAAATGGGTTCCTCATTCCTACACTATAGGCAGAGACGAACATAAGAAAAAGGTTAAGAGAATAGTTGAAGCATTGAAGCAGGAATCTCAAGCCAAGTAAGACAAGGGCATATTGAAAGGATGTTAATTGATTGTCATGGCAGAAAAGACCTGGAAGAATTATAAAGAAAAGAAACGCTCCAACCCTCTACCATTAAAAGGTATCAGGGTACTTGAGGTGTGCACTCTCATTTTAGGTCCTTCGGGGCCATGTTTTGCCGCAGCTATGGGTGCTGAAGTCATTAAGTGTGAAGTCCCACCTTTGGGGGATACCTGTCGTGACATGACTCCCTTTGGCTATTTATTTAGGGGGTACGGGCCAGTATATACTCACACTAACACCAATAAATACTGGCTGGGTCTGGACTTGCATAAAACTGAAGCGCAGAAAGTGTTTTTGGAACTTGCGGCCAAGTCTGACATTATTGAAGAAAACCTGAGACCGGGAGTGATGGAAGGCTGGAATGTTGGCTACCGGCAAATCAAGGAGGTTAATCCGGGCATTATTTATATCGCCAAGAATGGCTTTGGCCAGTGGGGGCAATACGCCAAGGAAAACAGGCCCTCCAACGACGGTGCCTCTCAGGCGTTTTCCGGCTACGCCTGGATGTCAAGCTTCCCCGGCCAGCCGCCCCTTAAGAGCCGTATATATATCTGCGATGATTATGGCGGCTTGATGGGTGAGGTGGCAATACTGGCTGCTCTCCACCATCGGGAGAGGACAGGCAAGGGACAGTATATTGAGCTGTCGCAGAGTGAAAACATTATGCGGGCAATGTCCTGGGTCTGGCCTTACCAGCAGATTACGGGCAAGGTAGCCATGCCCGCCGGGAACAGGGACGTATCCACATGTCCAGCTGACACGTTTCGCTGTGCCGATGGCATTTTTGTCGCCATAGCCGCACCGGCTCCGGAGGAATTCAGGGGGCTTTGCGCCGCTATGGGCAAGCCAGAGTTGGCCGATGACCCCAGATTCAAAGACCACCTGGTCCGGCTGCAGGAGGAAAACGCCACTAAGATTCTCAAGTTCATTGCCGATTGGGCAAAAACCAAGACCTCCGAAGAGATTGAGGAATTAGCCGAAAAGCACGGCTTCGCTACTTCCCGCGTCTACACCGTCAAGGACGTGATTGAGGACAGGCACTTCCAGGAGCGGGGCTTTATCACCGAGGTTGATGACCCCGTCCTCGGCCAGTACCTAGACTATGAATTCCCGGTGATGATGTCTAGGACACCGCCAAGGGTCAAGTGGTCAGTGAGGCCGGTAGGCTTTGACAATGAATATGTAATGGCGCGCCATTTGGACAAAAACGAAGACGAGATTAAGCAGTTATATGAGTGTGGTGCCCTGGGTAAATGGGCAGATCTGCCGGGACGTCGACCGCCCGATAACTGGGATGGCAAAGCGGGCCTTATCCTTGCTAGAGATGTTGAGCAAAAGGAGTAAAGGTATGGGGAAGGAACAACCCTTGGCAGATTGGATAAGGGAAAGGGATGACCCCAGAATTGCGCATACCAAGCCCGAAGCTCTGGATGATATAACGGTGCTGGACTTGAGCTATAAGAGCTTCGCCGGCTGCTATTGCTCCTCGCTACTGGCCGAGTTTGGCGCTGAGGTCTTGAGAATAGAACCCCCCGAGGGTGATTTCCTCAGAAGCTGCACCCCTTACGGAACGCTGTATAAGGGTGAGGGTCTTAATTATCTGACTGAGGGCAGAAACAAGTTTCACATCACGCTAGACCTGGGAAAGCCAGCGGGAAGGGAGATACTCAAAAGCCTGGTGGCCCAGGCTGACGTGCTTATAGAGACCTATAAACCCGGGGTCATGGATGATTGGGGTATCGGCTACGAGCAATTGAGAGAGATTAACCCCCGCCTGATATTTGCTTCTATAACCGCCTACGGGCAGTTTGGTCCGATGAGCCGGAGCCCGATGCCAGACTACGATAATATAGCTCAGGCCAGGTCAGGGATACAGTCAGGTACAGGAGAGGTTATGCCTGAGGGTAAGAGCTACGATGAATGTCCCTGGGCAGTTCCCACCAAGGCTGGCCCTTGGATAGCTTGGGCCCAACCCGCAACATTTATGGCGGTTGGTATTCTGGCGGCTTTACATTGGAGGGGGATAAGCGGGGAGGGACAGGCACTGGATGTAGCCACGGCTGAGGCTTATGCCCGTTTTGATGACTATGCTGCCCTTTGGTATCAGGGAACCGGCGTTGTTGCTGAGCGCTTTGGCAACCTGGATACGGCTGCCTGGATATACTGCTTCGCACCAACTAAGGATGGTGCCGTTTTCTTGGGGGGCTTAAGGCTGGAGATGTGGCAGGCGTTTGCCGATATGGTGGGTAAATGGGATGAGTGGGGCGCCGCTAATTGGACAAACCTGACCGTTTTTACGGAAAAAGAACAGCAATTGAAGTGGTCACAGCTGGTCTTTGCTGAGACACGCAAATACACCAATGAGGAATTGGTAAACATGTCCATAGAGTATGCCAAGAAGGGCCGTTTGGCGCCCATTACTCCAGTGGTGGCGCCGATTTGTTCTCCTGGGGAGACGATGAAAGACGCCAACTGGTTAGAAAGGGGGATTTTTACTCCAGTTAAAGACCCCCTTTATGGAGAGCTCATTATCGCTCAGGCGCAGCACAAGATGACGGAAACGCCGATAAGGACAAAATGGGTATGCCGGCCGGTGGGCTATGATAATGAGCACATCTACCTCAAATATATGGGCTTTGGGCCCTCCAAACTAAAGAAACTGAAAAAGGTGGGAATAATCTAGTGGACTTTTTAATTACTGAGGAGCAGGAAAGATTTCGGCAACAAGTCCGCTCCTTTCTAGATAAAGAGCTACCGCCAGATTGGGAGGATTACACGGGGACAGCGATAGATGACACAGTTGCCCCTAGGGAAGATGGTGAGCAAGTCTTTAAAGATATTGCACATAAGCTTGGCCAGAAGGGGTGGCTATCTCTATTCTGGCCCAAGGAATATGGTGGTGAGTCTTGGCCATTGGTGGATTACCTTATCTTTTTGGAGGAAATGGCACGTCGCGGCTCACCAGGCTATAACGCTGTAGGAGTGAAAATGCTGGCGCCCACTCTATTTAAATATGGGACTGAGGAACAAAAAGAGAGACATCTTGAGTTGATTGCCAAGGGGGAGGAGTTCTGGTGTGAAGAATTCACTGAACCCAATGCTGGCTCTGACCTCGCCTCCCTCCAGACGAGGGCGATAAAAGACGGCAATCACTTTATCATAAATGGGCAGAAGACATGGAGCACATTTGCCAAGTATTCGGACTGGTGCTGTCTACTAGCCAGAACAGATCCGCAGTTAAAGAGACACCGGGGTCTCAGTTTTTTCTTGGTTGATTTGTCTACAGCCGGCGTTACCGTTAGGCCTATAATTAACATGCAAGGTGAGCCGGACTTCGGTGATATATTCTTTGAGAACGCTAGGGTGCCAAAAGAGAACCTTGTCGGTGGAGAAAATGAGGGGTGGAAAGTGGTGCAAACGATGCTGAGTTATGAGCGCATCGCGATTGGTCCGGTTGCCGTGGTACAAAGCTTAATTGAACGAATTGTAAAGTATATGAACGCTAACCCCCAGAGGCAGTGGGGAAACAGCAGACAGACTTTGGCTCAATTAAAGGTAGGGGCGGAGATTGGACGTCTGATTTGCTATCGACTAGCCTGGCTACACGATAAGGGGATGGCTACGGCCCATGCTGCTGCTATGTCACGATTATATAGTGCCGAGTTGCTTAAGCGTGGAGCTAGTTTAGCCATAGAATTATTAGGATTGTATGGTCAGCTTGACAAAAGGGATGGCCGGGCACCTTTAGATGGGTGGTTCGAACATCTATATCTATCGTCCATAGGACTGACTATTGCCGCCGGAACCTCAGAGATTTTGAAAAATATAATTGCTCTAAGTGGGCAAAAATTACCTAGAGAATAAACAAGTAAAGGCGGGCTCTGCCAGGGGAAATCAGGGTGCTACAGGATGTTTTTAACTTTTTCTGCCTAGTAGCTTAATTAACCTCCGCCCCCTCCGGCTAGGGTAACCCTGACCAAAATCCGGCAAGTGGCATCCTGCCCTTTTTTTATGACTTTATCGTAACATTTGACAATAGCTTGCTTTGTTCAACGTGCTAGGTTATCGCATATAACAAAAGAGGCAATTGTTGGATAACGACCGTTTGGATCGTTACCTCTGCGGTGGTTAGGCGGTTTCTGCCCATAAACTCTCATACCATCGGCGATGCTCTTCGCCAGCAACCTTTCGGTATTTCGCTGTGGTATTGAAACTGGCGTGGCCCAGATGTTCCTGAAGCAGGCGCAGCGCGTCACCGGAGTCGTTAAGCTTCATTGCGTGAACGCTAAAGGCATCCCTTAGACGGTGAGGGCTGACACCTCTTAGCCTGCCTGTTTCTGGATTCACTAAATCCGGGAGTCCGGCTCTTTTGGCACAGTTTCTCACAATCTGCCAAGCTCGGTGTCGATTCAGATTGAAGACCCGCGCAGGGTCTTCAGCATGGATTACCCCGTTTGGGGTAATATACTCTCGTAGCATGTCTAAAGTGCATTTATCAACTGGGAGCACTCGTATTCGCCTATGTTCATAAGCACGCCTAGAAATATCCCTTACTCCAGCTCCGCACTCAGGACAGAATTGGTGTCTCCTTGCTAACCTTGCCTTACAGCCGGGGCATAATAACCGAATACGCGTCTTGAGGTGTAGAACTGTAATTTTACCATCGGTGAAGTTTATATCGCTAACCTTAATCGCCAGCAGTTCCGAAACCCGGCAACCCAGGCGAAATAGAAGCTGGATAAGAAGCCTGTCACGGAGGCAAGTGGCAGCTCCTTCCATCAATTGTACGTCCTCAGGTTCCAGATAGGTTTTCATCTTTCATAACAATGTTTCTTTTTCATACCCGCTCAGCGTCTTTGGCATCGCTTAATGTCCTCCTTCCATCTTCTGGCGGGTGCATGCCACTCTGTAAACGGGTTAGACCTTTTCTATTGTATCTCGGCTCTCACGTAGTAATGCCCCAACAAAAGCTTGGTCTGACTTTTCTATGAGTGCCTCGCGCTTTTCAAACCACCTATTGAACGTGCGCCAGTGTTGCCCCTTGCGTTTGCTAATCCAATCGTCGCTAATCTCACCGAACCAGCGCGCCTCGATTCTGTCTGCGCGGTGTTGGAAAGTCCAATACCCGTCGCGCTCGCGCCGTTGCTCGTATGTCAAGCCATAGCAGAACCTACACCGGAACCTCGCTACACGCTGGCCTCGCCCGTTGTACATCGAGCAAGGTAGGTAGACCTTGCCCACACGCCGTGCGCAAGATGGACAGGAAAACCACGCGCGCCGTCCGCCAAGTCTGCAAGGTGTGAACGTCAAAGCTATCTCCTGCGTGTGCTCGCGCCTGTCGCGTGTGAATCGAATCACCGCGCTTTGCTCACCTATCTCCCATTCAAAAGAATCTTGCGCATCACGCTCTGCCCACATTTGCGCGAATTGAAAGTAACCCCACACGCTCAAAGAATGGCAAGACTCTACCGGCAAGCGCGCCCGCCCGTGCCGTATGCCGCCTCTACTCATTTCATCGTGTCCCTGTTTCCCTGTATGTCATAAATCATTTGAGAATTGTCGCCTTTTCTACCTGTTTATCAGGCGAATACCTGTTAACAAAAGCTAACATTTTAGCCCGTTTTTATTCCGACCATTTTCCAAATTTTTCCCTGAAATAGGAGGCATCCCTCTCGGTTTCAACTTGGCGTAGCTTCATTCGCCTTGAAAATATCTCTGCGAAGCTGGTCTATCTTGTCACAGACCGTCTTCAGGTCTGCCAGTCCGGTATCCCTGACACCTTGATTGACCAGTTCCATCAGGGCATTAGCAACAGTGGCATAATAACTATGCGCTCGCCAGTTTTCTTTCCCGGTTTTCTTGTTGACCTGACGCTGGTAAAGGATAATGTTTAAGGTATCAGCCCCAACTTTCCAGTTCTGACCTATCACCAGTCCTTTAACTGCCTCTACCGCCTGTTGTGGCTTGTTTTGAAGCCTCTTGCTGGTCATCCGAGTAGTATTCTCTCACTTGCCCCTTTGCTGCCCCTGGCGTAGTTTGTCATTTCTCACCCCCTGAGTCAGGGTGACACCGTGAACAAACCCATTCCGCCGGCCCCCACTGGCTTGCCTCACGCAACCAGTAGTCAGGACAACCGCAGCGGCAAGGGCCGGCAGGATAGTCCGGGGTATCTTTAGGATTAACACCGCCAAGCCCTTCCGTCATAACTTCTTTTTTAGCTTCAGAATGATTAAGTTTGCCAAATTTCTGTGTATGGCAATCTTGGCAATCTAAATCCCCGTAGCTTTGACTTTCACCTTTTGAGGGAATATCTTGGCAATCTAAATGGTCTGGCAATTCCCAGACCCAGACCCCGCCGCCGCGCTTCCCCTTTTCGCCTTGCTTTCGTGAAGTCACGCCAAGCTGGGCTTTGGCTCTGTCCAGTGTCCGCTTAGAAATTCCTACCCCCTCAGCATCACGGTACACATCTTTAGCAGGTAACGACCCGTCTGCCAGCTCGTCTTTAAGGAAAGCGATAGCCTCGTCTAACTCCGAAGTCCCGGCACCGGTGTCAACTGCTAGAATTTGCTCTTTGGTCAAGGTAGATTCACCCTTCCAGTGGAAGCCCCCCTCTCGTAACTCATAGCCGATAGCAGGGCCCTCCGGTGCTAGATTGCTCTTAGTGTGCACGATACCCCTATTCTGCGGGTTCTCAGCATCACAACCAGCTAGTAGCACGGAACGGCAGGCAGCGGTGAAGTCTATCGAGCCTAAGCCCCGGTATATTGCCTTAGACATACCACTCTTGGTCAAATGCCGAACAGCAAGTATGGCATCGCTATACTTCTCCGCAAGCCTAGCCAATCGTGACATGACCGCCCTGGTCTCGTTCGCCCTATGGATATCAATGGTACTTCCCAGGTAAGCAACCAAGGGGTCAATTATCAATAGTGCTGGTCTCTTCTGTTCAAGGTAGCTCTTAAGTGTGGCAAACCCGGTCTCGTCTAGCGTGAGAGCACCGTCTATGGCAAAAATACGGGATACGTCAGCGCCCATTGCGTCAAGGCGGGGCCTGATAGTATCCCCCAAGCCATCCTCTGCGGAAGCTATCACGACATTGGCAGGTTCGCTCGGTTCTTGCCCGAACAGACCTTCCCCCCGTGATACAGCCGTAGCTATCGCCAGTCCCAGCCATGACTTCCCTACGCCTGGGTCACCCTCAAGAAGGGTCACCTTGCCTTTGGGGATGTAGGGATACCACAGCCATGACACAGCCTCAGCTTTGACGTCCGCCATACAGCGCAACTTGACGCCGTTATCGCTCATTTCATAGTCCGGGCATTGGCGAGCTAGTTGCGTTAGCTGCTCAATGTCGCCGCCGTTGTCTAGCCAATCAACAATATCGCCCTTTGGTGGCAGTCCTGGCAGTAGTAATATCTTTACACTTGAAGCTATACCAAATAGGCTTACGGCCTTTACTTCGGCAAACTCTTTACCTAGTTTATCGTTATCAGCTAGAATGACAACTTTTGCGCCGGTTAAACACTGATTATAACTTGATAGCCACTTTTTAGGGCCAGCTCCAAAGGGTGAAGTTGTAGCAGCCAGTCCCAATTGCCATAACCTGTCAACCTTGCGCTCCCCCTCTGGTAAATAGATTGTCTCTCCGGCTCCTACTGCCTTGACTAGCTCAGGCAATCTATAAAGAATAGCGGAAGCGCCGCCCATGCCTGGGGCATACTCGCTGCCCTCTTTATGCCATGCATTGAAGTCCTTTGGCTCATAACGCCGTATCTGGTACAATTCCTTGCCATCAATATCGCAATAAGAGAATGAGGCAACAAGCCGTCTGTCCTGGGTAGACTTTGTTTTATGGCTATCTAGGAATAGGTCTTTAGCCTCAAGGTTTAGCGGTCGCAGAATATCGGCAAGCTCACACCCGGCATGACAGTGAAGTAAAATCTTGCCGTCAACCTCTTTAATCGAGAGGCTAGGCTGGGTGTCGTGGTGTCCAGGACATAATGCCATATACTCGCCGTTATGCCCTGGTTTAACACCCTTGAGTAAGGCTAAGAAGTCAGTCATTTGCATGGCTCACCTCACCATTGCCAAAGAGTAGAGCTTCAACGGCTTTGCGGCTCAAAACCATACGCCTACCCAATTTTATTATCGGCACCGGCAGCTTATCCCGCCGTGCCAGGTCGTAGGCAAGCCCCCGGCTTATTCCAAAAACCTTAGCAGCTTCAGGGATAGAAAGAGTTAGTCGTTCCCCTTCTGTTACCATGCCTCATCCCCTTTTAGACGCTTCTTCTGTGGGGAATAACTCGCCTTCGGCTAGCCCTAATGCTCTAGATAGAGCCTTGCGTATTTTGGGCCAAGCCTGCCGTTTTCCCAACTCCAAATCAGATAGCGTGCTCCCAGCCACACCCAGCATACACGCCAACCTGGTTTGCGATAGCCCTAATTGCTGCCTTCGCTCTCTGACTAAATTCTTGAACATTACACATCTCTCTTGACTTTTTCGTTTCTACTATATATAATAACAGGGAACAGATATACACCGTAGAGTATTGACAATGCTTGACCGTCAAACAACCAAGGAATTGATTATGGGGTTAGAAGCGTTCAGGGGACATGACCCTGAAGAGTACTCCGCTTTGGTTGAACCACTCTCAGAATTCGTATTTAGCAATAACTTCTACAATCTGTCTGAGGTGAATAAACTTGTCAAGGCTATTCTCGCCGCTAGGCCAGAGACTACGACTATGGAGATAGAACCCTCTGTAACTGCGCAACTTCTGGCTGACCAGATAAAGCCTTGGATAGAGGATATAAGACAAACATTGTTTCATTCAAAGTCGGCTCCTTTTAGTCGTATTGAGGATGCCGAGATATGGTGGGATAAGGCCGCTAGGAGAAGTGATGAATGGGGCAAGAGGGTGGATGAATGGAGCAAGAGGGTGGATGAATGGCGTAAGAGACGTGATGAATGGGAAGCCCGTTGGCAGGCTATGTTAAAGAAATATCCACTAATGAAGGAAGGCATAGAGACATGGGCATCGTTGCGTAAACAGGGAATTCCTGTTGAACTCCCCACACAAGAGGAATGGCGGCAACTCGACGAAATTAACCGCTATGTTAAGTCGTTAGAAGTAGGAGAGCCACCAGAACAAGATGAACAGGGGAAAGTCTATGCAGCTTTGCTGGATGACATATTGGAAATAGTTAAGGTAACCGGTTTCACAGTGAAGTCAGTGAAAATGTATATCCTCGCAGACGCCTCGCCTGTATTGCCCCCCTTTACATTTGGTATTCTTAGGGAAACGCACTCATTGCCATCTGGCATAAGCCTTCTAAATCGCTTTGCTAGAGTGACCATTCGGGGCGAACTAACGTTTGAAGACTTGCGCTCTCTTTATCGAGGTATTAGGCGAGAACTAGGGATAAAGCGGTCAAAGCGCCCTACGACAAAGCACTTGCAGCTTTATGAGATGATTAGAAGAAGAGGCGATATACCAAGCCGAAAAGGAACAGTGGCCTTCTGGAAGTCTATAATGAAGGAATGGAATGACCTTCACCGTCAAGATAAATACAAGACATGGAAGGGTGTTAAAAGTGCTTACGAAAGAATCATAGCTCAGTTTGAGCGCAGAATAACAACAAAAGGAGGCACGCCATGAGAGGCTCAATAATCAAGAGGTATAAGGGTAGCTATACCATCGTCCTGAACTTAGGTATTGACCCGCAAGGTAGGCGTAAGCAGCAATGGTTATCTGTCAAGGGCACTAAAAAAGAGGCTGAAAAGAGGCTGTCCGAACTATTACACCAGCTCGATACGGGCACATTTATGAAGCCTGGTAAGACTACCCTGGCAGAATATCTTGAGAGGTGGTTAAAAGACTATGCCTGGCCCAACCTTGCCCCCAGGACAGCCGAAGGCTATGAGCATATCATACGCCGTCACCTTATCCCCGCGCTGAGGCAATATGACACTCATGCAGTTAAAGCCTGAGTACCTTCAAAGGTATTATTCAGAGAAGCTAACAGGCGGACGGTGTGACAGCTCTGGAGGCTTGAGTGCCCAAACGGTAAGGCACCACCATACCGCCTTACATAAAGCCCTGCAAACGGCGGTAGAATGGGGACTATTAAACCGCAATGCAGCCGATGCTGTCAGCCCGCCACATGTCCAACGTCCTGAGATGCAGACATGGGACGAGGACGAGATAACCCGCTTCCTTGAGGCTGCCAAAACTACGCCCTATCATCATCTTTTTTATCTTGCGCTCTTTACGGGAATGAGACGTTCCGAACTGTTAGCCCTGCGCTGGCAAGATGTGGACTTCATAATGAGTCAAATTTACGTAAGCCGTAGTCTGCATGTCCTGAAGGGCGGTAAGGTTGTCTTCAAGTCACCCAAGACGGCTAAGGGAAGGCGCACGGTTGCCTTGCCACCTTCAGCCATTCTTATGCTTGGAGAGCACCACGAAAAGCAGAAGCTAGACCGGGCCATGCTGGGAATACCGCTAAACGATGATGGCCTGGTCTTCTGCCAGCTTGATGGGAGGCCGTTACTGCCCAATAGTGTCACCCACGCCTGGATTAAGCTGGTGCGCCGGACTGGACTGAAACCTATCAGGTTACATGACGCCCGCCATACCCATGCCAGCCTTATGCTGAAACAGGGCATACACCCCAAGATAGTCCAGGAAAGGCTAGGCCATAGTTCGGTAACAATTACCCTCGATACCTATTCGCATGTTACCCCAGGGCTTCAGCAAGCGGCGGCAGCTCACTTTGACGAGGCTTTTAGCACCAGGTATAATGAGGCTAAAAATGAGGCTGTTGAAAAGTTTGGTTAGCTTTCCGTTAGCTAAAATAGCGATACCGCCGTTATGGTAACTACTAAAGGACAAATTTAGCTTCAAAATATGACATGCGCCTATAGCTCAGCGGATAGAGCATCGGTCTTCGGAACCGGGGGTCGTGGGTTCGAATCCCTCTAGGCGCGCCACCTAATGGCTAGATGGGCTTCCCTCTCCTGCAAGTTCAGTAAGATGAAGAACGGCTAGCGGTCTCATTCCTTTTCAATTTGATCCAATCGTGCGTCGCTAATACCAAAATGATGGGCAATTTCATGCTTGACTACTCTGGCTATTTCTGCGGTTATTTCGGTGCCACGTTGGCGACATTCCACTTCAATTGGCTTCTGAAATATGGTTATCTTATCTGGCGGTACCAGCCCATAGCCTTGTCCTCGTTTAGTCAAAGGTACACCCTCGTAGAGACCAAGCAGCATCTGACCATGCCTCAGCCCTGCCCGACGTAATTGGTCAACAGTAGGCCAATCTTGCACCACTATATCAATATTCTCCAGCTTAGCGGTGAATTCATCAGGCAAAACGCCAACTGCCATTGAAACGAGCTGCTCAAATTCTGCTCTATTCATAGACCAGTAGTGCTAGGGATGTACCCCCCACACCCCATCGGTTCTAGCTTCCATTAGCTTTACCGGCAGGAGCTTATTGGTTAAATCCTCATCGCTCCTAGCATACACCCTTATATAGTTATCGGTAAGTCCAGTCCAGATGCCATCAGACCGCTTCTCCCACAACACGGTCATGGTCTTACCCAAGAATTTCTGCCTGAAGGTTTGAGCGCTCTCTCTGGCTAAAGCCAGCATCCTCTGGCTCCGTTCTCGCTTGACCCTATCCCCTACTTGGTCTGGCATTCGGGCAGCCTGAGTCCCGTGGCGCGGCGAATAGGGGAAGAGGTGGATCCGGGCAAACTCCATCTGCCGGCAAAGCTCATAGCTCTCTTCAAAGTCTGCCTCAGCCTCCCCGGGGAAGCCAACAATAATATCAGTGGTGATAGCCACCCCGGGCACCATATCCCTGATTAAGGCTACCGCCTGCTGATAGCCGCTGGAGGTGTAGCCTCGTCTCATCCGACCGAGCACCCCATCGCTGCCGCTCTGCAGCGAGAGGTGAAAATGCCGACACAGTCTCTCATTACGCCACAGCCCGATAAGCTCGGGGGATATCTCCTTGGGCTGGAGCGAGGAGAGCCTCAATCTCTCGACATCGGTCTCGGTCAGAATATACTGAAGCAGCCTCCCTAGACCAATCCCCTCATAGCTATATGAACCAATCTTGGTGCCGGTTAGCACCACCTCTTTATAGCCGCCAGCCACCCTTTGCTTGACCTCGCCCACAATCTGGTCAATGGGAATGCTTTTCTCCCTTCCCCGCACCAGGGGGACAACGCAATAGGAGCAAAAGCTATCACAACCATCATAAACCTTAATAAAGGCGCGAGTCCGGAAATCGGCTGTAGCGGCACCACCCCTGCTATAGGTGGGGTGGCTCAGACACCCCGACTCCTCCAGCAGCCACGGCAGGTTTGATTTTTCACTGTTACCCAGGACAAGGTCAACCCCTTCAATCCGAGCCAGCTCCTTAGAGGCTCGCTCGGCATAACAGCCGATAGCCACCACCACAGCGCCAGGGTTCCGGCGATGAGCCAGCCTGAGCCGCTGACGGCATCTGCGGTCGGCAACATGAGTAACCGTGCAGGTATTGAGTATATAGACGTCAGCCTTATCATCCGCCGATACCAGCCTATACCCAGTCTGGGCAAACTGGCGAGCTAAGAGCTGGGTCTCCGCTTGATTAAGCTTACAGCCTACGGTGTCTAAGGCGACCCTTGGAATTTCCGAATTTCTATTCATGGTGCACCCGAGTATTATATTTTTAATATTCTCCACCGGTCAAATAAAAGCCATCCTTGCAGATAATCTAAAATTATGGTAAAAATAGCTAACTAAAATTTACCCTGGCTGAATGTTATGTCAAGTGTAAATAATAGAGTAGTGGTCACTGGCATCGGTACTCTGACGCCGCTTGGTCTGGACGTCAACACCATGTGGCAAGGTCTTATTGCTGGCAAGTCCGGCATTGACCACATTACCCTGTTTGACGCCGCGCTATTTGAGACCAAGATTGCCGGTGAGGTAAAGGGCTTTGAACCTGCCAATTATATGGGCCACAAGGATGCCCGCCGCATGGACCGCTTCGCTCAGCTGGCAATAGCCGCCAGCCTGCAGGCGGTGGAGCAGTCGGAAATTAAAATCAGTGCAATAAACCAAGACAATATCGGTATCGTAATTGGCAGTGGCATTGGCGGTCTAACTACCCTATTTGAACAGACCAAAATACTACTGGAGAAGGGGGTAGGCAGGGTAAGCCCCTTCCTGATACCCATGATGATGCCTAATATAGCTGCCGCCCAGGTATCCATTGTGCTGGGGGTGAAGGGGCCAAATCTATGCACGACATCAGCCTGCTCCAGCGGCGCAGATGCCATAGGGGTTGCCTGTGAAATTATCAGACGCGGTGATGCCCAGGTTATGATAACCGGCGGCAGCGAGACAATAATCAACCCCGTAGGTGTTAGCGCTTTCAATGCCATGAAGGCGATATCAACCAGAAATAGTGAGCCGCAACTAGCCTCCCGCCCCTTTGATGCAGAACGCAATGGCTTTGTCATCGGTGAGGGAGCCGGCATCCTAGTTCTGGAAAGCCTCGCCTTTGCCCAATCGCGAGGGGCTAAAATACTGGCGGAAATGATAGGCTACGGAGCCAGTGGTGATGCCTACCACATTACCGCGCCACTTGAGAGTGGGGAGGGTGCGGCCAAGGCAATGCAGATGGCACTGGATAAAGCCGGAGTCAAGCCCAACGAAGTTGACTACATTAACGCCCACGGCACATCTACCCAGTTAAATGACAAGATGGAGACCAAGGCAATAAAGACGGTATTCGGCGCTCACGCCTATAAAATCCCGATAAGCTCAACCAAGTCAATGCTGGGGCATCTTATAGGGGGTGCCGGGGCAGTTGAGGCGGCAATAGCCATTATGGTTATCCAGAATGCAGTCATCCCGCCAACGATAAACCTCACCCACCCCGACCCTGAGTGTGATTTAGACTATGTACCCAATGTTGCCCGTCAAGCCAAGGTCATCACCGCCATCTCTAATTCCTTCGGCTTTGGCGGTCATAACTCGGTTCTGGTGTTCCGAAAGTACTCCGAGGGATAAGCTTGAATCGCTACCGTTGGAACCTCCTGCCGCTGGCTCCAGACAGTCATCTGGCAAATATGCCGGGGGTCCCCCCGTTACTAGCCCAACTCCTCTACAATCGTGGTGTCAGAGAGCCATCCCAGCTAGAGCTATTCATTACCGCCGATAAACGCCTTTCCGGCGACCCATTCCTCCTCCCCGACATGACCCTGGCCGTAAGCAGGATTTACCGAGCTCTACTTTCCGGGGAAAACATTGCTATCTACGGCGACTTTGATGCCGATGGCATCAGCGGGACTGCCCTGCTGGTTAAGGGGCTAACATCTCTTGGCGGCAGGGTCACCCCATACATCCCACATCGCCTGACCGAGGGCTACGGGCTTAAAACCGCCGCCCTGGAAAATCTCCGCAACAAAGGCATCAGCCTGGTTATCACTGTTGACTGCGGAATTACCGCCCTAGCTGAGGTGAAGCGGGCAAAAAGATTTAAACTGGACATAATTATCACTGACCACCATACCCCCCTCTCCGAAATCCCACCCGCCGTCGCCATCGTTAACCCCAAGCGCGCCGACTCAAGCTACCCCTTCCCCGAGCTGACCGGCGTTGGGGTAGCCGCCAAGCTGCTTCACGCTCTATTCGAAGGTGTCGGAAAACAAGAGCAACTGGATGAGATGCTAGACCTGGTTGCCGTGGGGACAATAGCTGATATGGCACCACTATGGGGGGAGAACCGATACTGGGTCAAGGAGGGGTTAAAGCTGATTAACACCAACCCACGCCTCGGCATCAGGGAGATTATAGCCCAGGCCGGGCTGACCGTTGGCAGCCTTGATACCGATAGTATCTCATGGACTATTGCCCCGCGACTGAATGCCGCCGGCAGACTAGCCCATGCTATGACCAGCTACAAACTGTTGATGACAGACTCCCCACAGGAGGCACAAGGACTAGCCATCTGGCTAGAGCAGAAGAATAAGGAACGGCAGAAACTGACCAGCAAGACGCTAGACAAGGCTAGAAAGCAGGTACTGGCTGAGGGAATCACGCCCTTGCTCATTGCCAGCGATAGGGACTATCCGGTCGGAATCGCCGGGCTGGTCGCGGGCAGGCTCGCCGAGGAATTCTACCGCCCGTCTATTGTCATTAGAACCGGAGAGTTTACAAGCAGCGGAAGCTGCCGCAGCATCCCCGAGTTCAATATTATCCTCGCCCTGAACCAGTGCCGCCAGCTACTATCCCAGTTTGGCGGCCACTCCCAGGCTGCCGGTTTTACCCTGCCCACCAAGAACCTAGCTCGCCTCAAGCAGCACCTCTCCGAACTAGCCACCACTCATCTTGCCGGGGTTGACCTTCGCTCCCAACTGGATATTGATGCTGAAGCCAAACTCCCTGAACTCAGTGGGAATACCTTCAACCTCATTCAACAGCTTGCCCCCTTTGGTCGGGGCAACCCGGCACCTACCTTCCTCAGCCGCAGGGTGGAGACGGTTGATTGCCAGACTATGGGCAGCAACCGGGAACACCTCAGGCTTAAGCTAAGGCAGGGCGGCGTTATATGGGATGGAGTCGGCTTCAGAATGGGTAGCGCTCTGGCTGAGGTATCCCCCCACCTTGACATCGTCTATAACATGGAAATAGACCGCTGGCACGGGGAGGAGAGGCTAAGGCTCAATCTTCTGGACTTCGCCCCGGCTAGGTAGTTTTTTAACTTCCTACTTGACAAATGCTAGCCAGTGGTTAAAATATACATAGAATCGCTAGGTATCACATATCTATAACTAACGGAGGTCATCAATGAAACTAATACTCGCTTCCTTACTAATTCTAGTCCTGGCAGTCTTTCCAGCCTGCACTAAGCCCGCTGATACACCACCACCCGGTAACCCACCACCAGCTGATAACCCACCGCCAGCCAGCATCACCCAAGAAGACGTGGATGCGGCTAGACAGGTCGTCTTTGACTACTGGGAGGCTTTCAACAACTATGATGTAGAAGGCGTCTTGGCCTACTTGGAGGAACCTTACCGACTGGTAAAGGAGGAAAGCATCACCAGCGAGATAGGCCAGATGCAATCCTTCAACGCTACACTAGGAGTAGAAGAAGAGGCGTTACCTACTATCACCCCCGAAGGAAAGGTTAAGATAAAAATAAAGCTCAGCACCCCCCTCGGAGCCAGGCACGTCACCTATGACCTAGTGAAGATAAACAACGAGTGGAAAATCTGCCTTACGGTAGAAGAGTAGAAATTATATCCATCATTCGGCAGAGCTCTTTACCTTAACCCACCGTGTCCTTAAAGCCAGTATGGGGATGGCAATAAGTAATACGATTATGCCTATTATCTGAGCCTGATGTAAGCCAAAGAGTAATGATGTCCCCTCCCGCAGGAAGTCAATGCCAATCCGCCATAGTGAGTATAGACTAAGATAAATAAGAAATAGAGAGCCGTCAGGCTTAAATCGCCCCCTTAACTTGAAGATAACCCCAAAAATTATCAAGAGATATATAATCTCATAAATCTGCGTGGGGTGAACGGCTACCCCCAGGGGGGCATAGCTCTCAGGGTGAGTATAGACAATACCCCAGGGTAAGGAAGTCGGTAGGCCATAACAACAACCATTCAGTAGGCAGCCCACCCTGCCCACCGCCTGAGCCAGTATAACCGCTGGTACCACTAAATCGCCAAAGTAGCCGAAATTAAACTTGCTGAACTTACTATAAATCCAGATACCCAGGGTAGCCCCCAGAACGGCACCCCATATGGTCAGACCGGAAAAACCAACAATCAGCCCCGGGTTTTGACTATAAAAATCCCACCTATCAATAATATGGAGCAACCTTGATACTATCACCCCCGATGGGATAGCCACCAGCGCTGCGGTAAAAATAGTATCATAGGAAAGCTTAGCCCCCCGTCTTACCTGCCACACCATCCAAAACACTACCACCGCCACCGCCAGGGCAACCATAATGCCATACCACCTGACATTCAAGAAGGCTATCGGACTTATATTTATGGTAATCAATATCTACCTCCAAAAATCAGGAACATAGCGCCTCAACGAAGGTCTCGGCATTAAAAGCCGCCATATCCTCCAGCCCATCGCCAGTACCGATGAACTGGATTGGTATTTTCAGCTCATCACAGATAGCCAGCACTATACCCCCCTTAGCTGTGCCATCCAGCTTGGACAGAAAAATGCCGGTTACCCCTACCGCCTCAGTGAAATACCTGGCTTGGGTCAAGCCATTCTGACCAGTGGTGGCATCAAGCACCAGGAGCACCTCATGTGGGGCAGTAGCGTCAGCCTTGGCTGCCACCCGCTTAATCTTTTTAAGCTCTTCCATCAGATTAAACTTGGTGTGCAGCCTGCCGGCGGTGTCAATGATTACCTCCTGAGTGTTTCGACTGCGCGCTGCCTCCAAAGCATCAAAGACCACCGCCCCGGCATCAGCCCCGGGCTGATGGGCAATGACGTCAACACCAATCTGCGCCCCCAGGCTCTTAAGCTGGTCAATAGCCGCCACCCTAAAGGTATCAGCCGCTGCCAGTATAACCCGCCTTCCCTCTTTTTTAGCCCTATAGGCAAGCTTGGCGATAGAGGTAGTCTTACCGCCGCCATTAACACCAACCGCTAAGATAACCCTCGGTAGGGATGGAGGAACAGATACTTCTTGGGCGTCAATCTTCAGGATGCTAACCATTTCTGCCTTAAGTGCCGAGCGCACCGATGAGCCATCGAGCTTCTCTTCGGCAGCCCTTTGCTTCACTCCCTTAATGAGCTTTTCCGTAGTGCTAACACCAACATCAGCCGAGATAAGCAGCTCCTCAAGCTCTGCCCAGACCGCCTCATCCACCGCGGTGCGCTCAAACAGGCGCATCGCCCGCTTAAACCAGCTATCCCGGCTCGGCTTCAAAGCTTGCTTAATATCTTTTATCTACCTCACCCCCTATAGTTTTTATCTACCTCTGGTAAATGACTATTTAACCAGAGAGCAGCCCTTCCAGCAACATTTGCGCCGCTTTTTTATCCAGCGGCTTATTATTATTGCCACACTTTGGCGACTGAACACAACTGGGGCAGCCATCCTGGCAAGGACACTCGCTAATTGCCCTCAGTGTAGTCTGCCATAACTGCTCCACCAGGTCAAAGCCCTTCTCGGCAATGCCAATGCCACCGGGGTAGGCATCATAGATAAATATCTGCGCCCGACCAGTATCAGGGTGGAGGGGGGTGGATACCCCGCCAATATCATTGCGGTCGCAGAGGGCAAACAGGGGAAGGATAGAAATAGCCGCATGCTCAGCAGCGTGCAGCCCGCCAGCAAAGTCCAGCTGCGCTCTAGCCACCCGAGCCACCACCTGCGGTGGCAGGTCAAACCAAAGGGCAACGGTAGGGAAAACCTGCGGTGGCAGGTCAAGGGGTTCCTCCCCGATTACCTCCTCGGTGAATTGCAACTTCTTCATGAAACCGACTACAGTAGTGGTAACCTCAACCTCACCCAGGTATACCCTGGTCTTTCGGCAGGTCTTATCACGGGCTACCTTGGTAATATGAAGGTCGGTGATTTCCTTATCCTGAGTGTAGTAAGTGGCGGGGGTAGGCTTGGCATAGGCAATGCGACCAGTCAGGTCAAGCTCATTGACTAAATAGGATTCCCCCTGATGGAGGTAGATAGCACCGGGATGGATTTGAAAAAGGGCGACGCTAGCCTCAATGGTTTCCAATAGTGAGCCGGTTGAGGTATCAATAATGGCGAAGTTTCCCCCAGAGGTGGAGCGAATATTTATGCCCTGAGCCGGGTAGGCAATTGCCGGTGAAAGATACCATTTGCCCCTGCGCTCCCTAAGCAGCCCCTCCCCCTCCAGCTCCACCCTTTCCCGGTCAAAGGCGGAGCCAAAGACCTCCTCACTGCTTAAGGGCAGCTCCCAGGCGGCACACAGGAGGTGAGCTCTCAGAATATAGGGGTTAGCCGGATTAACCAGGGCATTCTCAAAGCTTTTACCAAAAAATGAATCGGGGTGACGCATAAAATACTGGTCAAGGGGATTATCCAGCCCGATAAGAAAACTTATCGATTTACCCCTTCTCCGCCCGCTCCTGCCCGCCTGCTGCCAGGTGCTGGCAATGCTCCCCGGATAGCCGGTAAGCACCGTAGCCTCCAGGTCACCGATGTCTATCCCCAGCTCTAAAGCCGTGGTAGCCACCACGCCGGTAAGCTCGCCGCCAAACAGCTCCCGCTCTATCTGGCGGCGCTCCTCGGGAAGATAGCCCGCCCGGTAAGGCTTGATTCTCTTAGCCAGGGCGGAGCTGGTCTCAGCCAGCCTCTGCCTGGTGTAGTTATAAATAAGCTCGGTCAGCCGGCGGGTGCGGGCAAAGGTCAGGGTACGGATGTCCTATTCACCAACTCGGTAAACAGGCTTGGCGCCTCACTGTTAGCGCTGCGCCGGACGCTCTTTGCCTCATCTATAATCGGGGGATTCCAGAAGACAAAGTCCTTCCCTCCGTGAGGAGAGCCATCGTTATCCACCACCTTAAAGGGTAAACCCGTCAGCCTTTCGGCATGCTCACCGGGATTGGCTATAGTCGCCGAGCAGCAGATAAACTGGGGGTTCGAGCCATAGAAGCTGGCACAGACGGCGCAGGCGGCGCAGCACACAGCAACATGGGAGCCAAAAACGCCCCGGTAGATATGGGCTTCATCCACCACCACATACCTAAGTGGCGTAGGAGCCTTGACCAGGGCTGATGATTGGGCAGTATCCCCGACATGGAGCATATCCGGGTTGGTAAGTATTATCCTGGCTCGTTTTCTTATCTCAG